>CAMBFI010000001.1 GCA_945865935.1 Bordetella parapertussis
GCAGTGGCGGGAACATTACAATACGATCAGACCGCATTCAAGTTTGGATTATCAAACGCCGCTTGAGTACGTATCTGGATGGAAAAGCAGTTCAACAACCGGAGCCCTCGTTTCTAAATGAAAATGGTCCGATAAAACCAGACAGGTCAACTATATGATATGGACCGAGACCAGTAGCGATCGTCCTAGTCGTTAAGTTAGTGTGCTTTTTCAAACAACGCTCATCATTGTTATCAAAGAGTAGGCATGGGAAAAGAGAGCGCACTGTGATAACGAATGACTCTCTAAATAAATTCGCTTTGTATAGTGTCGAAGGGATTTTAATTATCTTTGATCAGATCATGAAGTCTAGCGCCCACTACCTCTGAGAATTTTTTATAAAGATCACCATTTTTTCGATGATGCTGCCGCGCAATACAGTACTTGTGCAAGTGAGATAAATATATGCTACTGACTCCTCTGTTAGCTCTAAGATTAACACGAAGTGACTGAGGGAGCGCGCCCGTTTGAAGAATATGAAATACGAGGTTAAACGCGCCGTGGGCGTCTTGGATATATCTTAATACTTTGTGCCCTGCGAACGCGCATGGTACTAACGCTGCGGCTGTGTAGTTTTTAATTAGCTGTGCGTGCTGATGATCTAGGCTATAGGGATCAAAAAAAACAAACCCGGATCGACTTATTTTCTGGCAGATATGGTCGCACATGAAGTCAATTGATGATCTATCACTTACCCAACGATTTTCAAATGGAACAATTCTTTTATTCACTGAGAATTGAGGGGAAAATGAAATAAAATTTGCATCTAAGATCTGTGAAAAATTAATCGCGGCATAACCACCCATACTGCCACCATATGTCCAATTATTCTGAGTCTTAATTTCAGACTTGATTAACTGTATAACTTCAGACATCTCAGAGCACTGATACCAATTATTTTTTCTGGGAATAACATGAATTTCTTTGAATCCTTTATACGCAAATGCTCCTTCACCAAAACCTTTTAGTTTCTCTATGGGCATATCAGCATACGGAGACTTTAGCCAACTACCAAAAGTAATAATTGTCCCCTGTGCTTGTTCTCCGATGGAAAACACTGCAAGATCACTTCCATCAAAAATATTGGTTTTCCGCATATTGTATTTTTGCGTTAATTAAATTTAACTCGTGTGTCACATCAAGTGAGGCGGTAATAGATCGTCCCCTAGAGTTAGACTAACATACAGCAGTATTTTTATTTGCCCGATGGTCGTCCATGAACAAGGCGGTTGGTAAAGATTGAAGATAATCTTCCCTGTCATACGAAGGCTATTGCATATCCAATTTTGGTAAAGAGAAATGTGATGCGCAGTCCTCTAAGAAACAGTATTCACCACAAAGGCTATTCGGTAGCATGAAAAAACGTAAAGGCATTATCTTGGCGGGGGGCTCAGGCTCACGTCTATTTCCCGCAACCATTGCGGTATCAAAGCAGTTGTTGCCGGTGTTTGATAAGCCGATGATTTATTACCCGCTCAGTACCCTTATGCTAGCGGGGATCAACGAGATATTGATTATCTCGACACCACAAGATACACCGCGCTTTGAGCATTTGTTGGGAGACGGATCGCGCTGGGGGCTGCAGCTGAGCTATGTTGTACAGCCTAGCCCTGACGGGCTCGCGCAAGCTTTTATCTTGGGCGAAGAGTTTCTTGCTGATTCGCCCAGTGCGTTAGTGCTCGGAGACAATATTTTTTATGGTCATGATTTTCAAAAACTATTGTCCAGCGCAAACGATAAGCAGACGGGTGCAACGGTGTTTGCGTACCATGTTCACGATCCCGAGAGGTATGGAGTTGCACAGTTTGACGATACGGGCAAGGTGTTATCTCTAGAAGAAAAGCCGACACAGCCAAAATCGAACTATGCGGTGACGGGGCTTTATTTCTATGATGAAAGGGTGATTGAGTTTGCTAAAAGTCTTGCGCCTTCGCCAAGAGGAGAGCTGGAAATCACCGACTTGAATCGTAAGTACTTGGAACGCAATGCACTAAATGTAGAGATCATGGGCCGCGGTTATGCCTGGCTCGATACTGGCACCCATGAATCGCTGCTTGAGGCTGGTCAATATATTGCGACCATCGAGAAACGCCAAGGCTTGAAGATTTCTTGCCCTGAAGAAATTGCATACCGAAGTGGTTGGATTGACTCGCAGCAACTCGATGCTTTAGCAAAGCCTTTGGCCAAGACTGGCTATGGCCAGTATTTGTTGAACCTTCTGAAGCATGCGGGTCACTCATGATAGTTCAGCGATTGTCGATACCGGAGGTTATCCTCATCACGCCAAAGGTGTATGGTGACGCGCGCGGGTATTTTTATGAGAGCTTCAATGCAAAGCGGTTCTACGAGCTTACTGCAAGCGATGTGCCGTTTGTGCAAGACAACCACTCGAGCTCTGTGTTGGGCACGCTTCGAGGCTTGCATTACCAAATCGCACCCCATGGGCAAGGCAAGCTGGTGCGAGTCGTAGAGGGCGCGGTATTTGATGTGGTAGTCGATCTGCGACGTTCGTCCCCGAGCTTTGGTCAGTGGACGTCTGCGATATTGTCGGCAGAAAATCAACAACAGCTGTGGATCCCGCAGGGCTTTGCACACGGGTTTTTAACGCTCACAGACACTGCTCAGTTTTTGTACAAAACGACTGACTACTATGCCCCGCAAGCCGAGCGATGTATTGCCTGGAATGATCCGCAGATCGGGATTGATTGGCCTAGTTTGAGCGTCGCGCCGGTGCTGTCTGCGAAAGATCAAACGGGTATGACGCTTTCAGCGGCGGAGTGTTTTAAGTAGTATTCGTGCTATCCAGAGCGCACCGCAGGTTAGTGGCTCTATGCACTTAGGATGCCAGCGATATATTCTCGGGGTGATTAACTACGAGATGGACGAGCGTTGGCTTCTAGAGGTCGTTAGGCATCGCAATCAACGATGCTTGCTAGTCAGTCGAACGACTAGCCGCAGTACTTTCTTAAGCATTTGGGTGATCAGGCTCTGACGCTGTGATTGTTGGTGAACAATCGCGAGTGTTGATTCCGGCGTTCCAAAGTAGCGTGTTCCTGGGATGAGATAGCGCGGGTACAAAATAAGCGCTGCGGCAACGAGCTCGTCTAAGCTGCGTTTTTTTGTGCGTCGTGGATGCAGAGCATGATCGATGGTTAGCCCCCAACCAGCATAAAAAGGACTGCCGTAGGTATGCACAGAGCACCCTCTAAGGAGTGCCTCAAAGCCAGTCAGTGAGGTCATTACATGCACCTCATCGACCTTGTCTAACAGGGATTGCAGTGCGATATCAGTGGTAGTCGCATTGCAGAATAGCTTGGCACGGTACTCTTCGGTGCCTGGCCGGCGAAGTTTGGCCGTGACATCAGGGTGTGGCTTGTAGACAATAAAGGCGTTTGGATTGGCTTGGCGAACGGTACGCAATAAATCAATATTGGTCTTGATTTGGTGTGCGCCTTTGGCGATCGATGCATCCGACTCCACCTGACCGATCACGAGAATGACCTTTTGCGCAGTGCTGGGCCGATACCAGCGTTGCCCAGGCAAGTTGTATTTTGTGACGCCGGCTTCAGTGATACCTGCGCGCAAGGCTTGGGCGCGCGAGAGCATTTCGGGGTTGGGTTCAAACTCTTGCAGCAGCAGTTCGAGCTCAGACGGACGGCTTGCGTCGTAGTAGATACCTTGGGTATCAACGACCCAGGATAGCGGTCGTATGAGGTCGGCACCTAAGCCGACTGAACGAATGAAGCCGTCTTCTAGACGCAGCACTTTCAGATCTGCACGCTTAACTTCACGACTACCCCAGACCGCAAGCGTGGCCGAGGCGGGGACTTGATCTTCACTGCGCACGAACTGGACCTGACTGCCTGAGAGAAATCGACGCACGCTTGGACGCTTGTTCCAAGTAAATCCAAGCCCATACACAACGGATGTAAAGCGCTGCCGCAGTGCGCGCTGTTCAACCAGCCAGTGAACAAATTCTTCGACCTCACAGCGTTGCTGTGTCACGGGATTGATGTAGCGCGGATAGGCAATCAGTGCTGCGTGTACAAGCTGAGTCAAAGCGATTTTCTGCCGACGAGCTTGCCCGTCTTGCTCTGGAGCGGGAAGGTAATCGGTAGTGAGCCCCCAGCCTGCATAAAAGGGCATGCCGAACGTGTGCACGGGCTTTCCCCACAGCAGTCCTTCAAAGCCGAGTTGAGACGTCACGGTATACACAGCGTGTGTATGTTCGAGCAAGGCTACGGGATGGGTATCGTGCGCCCAGATCTGTACGCGAGGATGCTCGCAAACTTTTTCGGGATCAAAGTGTCCCTTTTTGTGTCCGGCCATGACTTCAGGATGGACTTTGATGAGGATGGTTTTGTCAGGATGATCGCTCAGCGCTGTAGCAAGCATCTGCTCGAAGCAAGCTGCGTCGGCTCGGCCTAGACTGATGGATGCGTCTCCCTGTGTTTGATCTACGACCAGCACATAAGGTTTTGATGGGAAGGCAGGGGTTTGTAGAGCTGGCTCTCGCAGATGGTTGTATTTTGAGACACGCGCACTACGCCAAGTCGCAATCAGTTGTTGTGCGCGAGCAGTCTGTGCCTCGGTGAGAGGTTCTTTAGCCAGCTCTTCGAGGCGTGAGGGGTGGTTGGCGTCGTAATACACACCAAGATCATCGACGATGATTGAGAGCGGCGGCGCATCGTGTCCGAGTGCGATCGAACGCAAAAAGCCGTCTTCAAGCGCGAGGTAGGGAAGCTCGCGCCTGCGCGCGTATTCACGCGCTTTATCTGCCGTGGCTTTGTGTCCCCAACCGGCGATGGCGTCAATAGGTTCTTTAAAGCACCCAAAGCGTCGGGTGATGAGTTTTGCGTCAAGCAAAGTTTCAATGTCGGCAATCTTTGCGATCGCACGAGAAAACACCCCAAGCTTTTTGTACGATTGATGGTGCGCACTCATGTTGTTTGGTAGCGCCGGTTTTCTTGTACACCGTGTAAGGTGTAGTGAATCAACGGGTCGATACCTGCTTGGGCGACATCGGGATTCAATGCAAGATAGAGCGTAGGGTCAAAACCTGCAGGAACATTAATGCAGAAGGGCCGGCGCTCCTTTGCACCATGACGACGATAGTGCTCTTCTGCTGACATACCGGATCGCAAAACGTCTGGATTGAGCCGCAGATAAGTCGCCGCATGAAAGTCTTCTGGCAGTGGGATGGGGATATGCTGCGCAAATTGTAGGTGGAGACTCGGTGTGCCGGTGGTGATCTCAGACAAAGTACGTGACATTGAGCTGATCAGGCAGAGGTGAATGCCGTAGCCATCGGGTGGTCGTTTCACACCACAGGCATCAAAGGGGTTCACCTTAGCGGTGCAGAGCGGATCAGTCGCCGATGACAAATCCACCCACAAGAGCTGACGTTGGGTAGCGATTGTGGCGAGTTCGGACCTGAATGCAGTGGCGCGTGGCAGTAGCCCCAGCATGGGTAGGTGCTGATCACACGTCAGTAAGCCGATCTTGGCGGGATGCTCAAAGAGCTTAGGGTAGCGTTCGATCGCACGCGCCAAGGTGCTGACCGCCATCATTGCACCCGAGCCATGTCCAACGATAATGATTTCATCATCGCGGTTTTGTTGTACCCGCTCGATGATCTGTTGTGCAAACTGATCTAGACGTGCGTCGATCTCGGAGACCTCGTCATGCGCTTGCCTGGCTGTGAATGCGTAGCTGCGCATCATCCCGTCAAGTTTGCGCGAGGTCTCAAACCGGTGTGCAAAGCGCCAGACGAGCCAGCAGGCACCAGCGGCTATAGCGGCGAGTAGTGCTTTGCTTGTGGGTGAGGTGCTTATTGTTCCTGTAACTGTTGTTAGAACTAAGCTGCCGGTCACGTAGGTCAGAGTCGCAATCAGCACACAGGAGAGTGCGGTCAGCAGAATCAATACGTTAGGGCTTAAGAGATGCTTCGCTGCAGGTGCCGACAGCTTCGAGTACTTCTGAAAAAAACCACTTAAGAGATAGCGCGGGGTGACTTGAACGTAGCTCAACCAGTGCGTAAAGCGACTCGTCGGCCAGTGCTTGCGTACGATGTCGTCCCAGCCCAGGAACTGAAAGTCAGTGTGGGTGCCAGGCACTTGGTCCGACGCAGGTGTGTCTACGGACCACGCTGTTGCGTTTGTTTGTGTATGTGAATGGGTTTGTGTTTGTGATTGTATGGTTTTGCGTTCGTTGATGGGGAGATCTGCATCAGCTTTGGTAAGCTCGGTTTTAAAGAGCTCGTAATAGTGCTTCGCGCCTCGTGGGTCAAAGCCGCTTAGGTAAAACACGCAGCGTTGCGAAATGGATTCGTCAGTCGTGAGGCGGATGAGTTTTTCAATTGCATCGGTGATGCTTAACCAGTCCTGCTCTGAGTACGTGCTTTCATGATCTGCGTCGACATGCAGGATTTTTGTGCGCGGGAGCAGGCTAAAGCGCTCGTATAAGTCCGTGTGGCCATAGCGGTCACGGGTGCCTTGAATAATCAAAGTCGGTAGTGCCAAGGTCTGTAAGTGCTTGGTGCGCCAGTCCTCTGGCGGCTGGCCCTGCGATTGGAATGGAAAACCAAAGCAAATACATGCCGCAATCTTGTCAGGATGCTGTTCGGCGAACTTGGTGATGATCCGACCGCCCGACGAGCGACCAATGAGGATGACGGGCTCGTCGATAGACTCGATTAATGTCGCAAGGGTTTCTAGTCTTAGGGCTGGGTCGAGCGGGTCGACCGTCAGTTGCTCTGGCGGTGGAATGAGAGAGTGTTGTGGGTAGGTGCTGATGCCAAGGCGTGCAGATAAAAACTGCGTAACCCGCTCTTCAAGAGCGCGGTCACCGGGATAAGAGTTACCAGCGAGATAAACCGCTTTGACCAAGGTCCGCTCTAGAAAGGATGGTGGGTTTAGTTATAGAAAGTATAACTGTTTGGGAGTGGGGGAGTATGGGGCGGTATTAGCGCCAAACTGTACGTAATCGTTGTGATACTAGGGCCGGTTGGCGCTTGGCGGCATAGTGCTTGCGCTTATTCGAGATAACTTGTGTATCCAAAGCCCTCTCTAATTACGCCACCCAAATCGCGACGCCCAAGAAAATACCTAACAATAAAATCGGCTTGTAGTTGGTTTTAAATCTGTCGCAAGACAGATAAGAGGCGCTTAAGATCAAAATTAGCAATATGGTTCGAAAGATTGGACCGATCACCGCTGGTTCTTGATTTTGCATCAGAAAGGTGGTTGAAAGGCCAGCAGCATAGAGCAACCCGACACACAGGCGTGTGATCGCCGCGGCATTCAAACACATGAGGATTAAATACACGGCATCGATGTGTCGCGTCTGGTCATGGGAGCGCGCTGCGCAGATGGCCTGAATAAAGCCCCAGAGAACCAACAACGGAATCACACCGAATAACAGTTGATTGGCGGGTGATTGAATCATTTGGCTATTGAGGATCAGCGCAAACAACGCGAATATCGGTAAGCAAACAAAGGCGAGCGTTCGACCAAAAATCTTATGAAAGCGTGCCTTTGCGGGCGACGGGCGCACAAAAAGCATGATCCCTAACTGGCAAAGTACCCCGCCGTATAACAAGAAGCTCGTGGCGGCATGCAAGGTAATGACCGTAGTAGAGTTAACTTCAAAAAAACCAAAATTAACTATTTTTTGAGGGATGATCCAACCTAGTTTTGGATATCCCCACACGCCGCGTTCAAAAAAATAACGCAAGGTATCAAAAAATGAAACTTGCGCCAGTACACCCAGACAGATAAAAAAGATCTGTGTTTTAGAAAATAACTGAATGATGTTTGTCGCCATACTTAGAACCGTGTGATGAGGTTTCTTAGGTTGAACTCATCCGAATGCGCGGGCATTGACACCACGTCACCATCGACACCGATTTTGATTGGACCAGTGTAGATTTTGTTGGCTTGGCCCATAAAGATGCCTTCAGCGCCGGGCAACTGGAGGGGAGGCGTAATGCCAGAAAGCAGTAGGTATTTCACGGACGCTTGAGCTGCGGTGTGCGCTGCCTCTTCGGGTGACGTGTGCTGTGTCATGATCAATGAAAAGAGATCGGCGACATGGGCGAGACCAGATTTAACTGCACCATTTAAGTAGGCCTGCATCAACACGGGAGACAAGGCGTCATGAACCAGTAAATCAACGCCTTTTGCACGGTGAACGAAGTTTGCGTTTTTGCTTACATCGCCAGTGATCAAGGCGCTGCGTCCTTTATAACGAAAAATATAACCAAGTGAGGGTGCCTCACTCGCGGCGTTGACTTGAAAGGCCAAAATTTCTAGATCACTAGTTTTAGAAATCGTTGCGATATCGTCAGATTTTTCGAACTGAATCGTGATGGGTCGTCCGCCATAACTGAATTCGGATACGTTCTTCGCATTCAAGGTGCTCAGCTTGTATCGGCTGTCGATGAAATAGGCCTGATTCAGGCTTGAGACAACATCTTCGACGCCCTTTGGACCTAAAACCGGCAAAGGCCTATCGGATTTTGCGAGAAGCCAGTTCCAATTTAATAACTGACCTAAACCGTTTATTTGATAGGAGTGCAATGAGGTCAAAAACACGGCTTTGACTTCGCCGGCGCCAAAGTTCATGCTCTCTATGATTTGAGTGCTTTTATTACCGGCCCCGACAACAAAGAGCTGTTGTCCTGCTAGCACCAAGACACAGGGTTCGCTTCGCTTTGGATCGACCAAAAATTGTGAACCAGCGCCGCACAAGGCGACATGAAGACCATCGGGCAAATAGGCCGCATTGCTGCTTGCTAGTCGATGCCCCACAGCCAGTTGGATAATTCGCTCGAGTAATGGTTGTCGAAAAGCATAGAGACTCGCACCCAATGCAAGCAGTGTGAGCGCGAAGATCAATAACTTAGAACGAAGAATTCGAAGACGCATTGGCTAATGAGAGTTGGTTGCTGCGTTTAATATATCTGTACGAGGTAGCTATAGATACATCGAATGGTAAACTAAAAAATACGCAATGCGGAACGCTATTCTTTTGAAAAAAAACTCCAAGACACACGTGTTTGAGTCGCAACTAAGCCTTGCGTGCATGCTCTTGCTTGCACTTGGGCTGTGGTTTCATGGCGTTTCGAATGCCAACGGATGCGGTAATGTCATCGCCCCACTAATAGGCCCGTGCTCCAATAGCGTAACCACCACCTTTAATGTGACTAGTGATGGAATACTCTCTGGTGGGACGGAAGGGGTCATTAACAACAGTCCGGGAGTGATCACAACCTTCACTAACGCAGGTTCAGTGAGTGGCACGGCCTACGGTATAAAAAATAACAGCGGCGCTGAGATCGGTGTTTTGACAAACACCGGCACGATTAGTGGTGGCACGGCGAGCATTTATAACGCGGGCACCATCACCACTATCAATAATAAGCAAGGTGCTAGCAGCAGTGCCTTAACCTACACCGGCATCTTGCCTGTGAATTACAACATCATCGTGACCAGCACCAGTGTCTATGGCAAATTGTCTGCGAGCTCTGTCACAAATGCCTCGGGTACCAGCGGACTGACCTTTGGGATTCACGATAGTTCGGTGCTCACCAGTGAACGATATCTGAGTGTATTGAGTGGGCTCACCTCAGCCAACATTAGCATTAGTAGCCTGTCGGGCACCTACGGCGACTTTAGTTGGTCGTTAGTCAACGCGAGTGGGTCGTCGACGATTTGGGATTTAGTCGTGAGTGCGTCGAGTACAGGTTCGGTGACTTTGCCCACTATAGCCGCCGGTACAGGTGTGCTCCTCAGTAATGTGGGGGTGACCGTCAGCCCTGTATTTGCGGGCGGCTCATTAATTCTACAAACTGCGGATCGCTCGAGTATCGCTTTTAGTGTCACGGGCGCGGGCGGCACCATTGTTAGCCCCACCTCGGGAAGCGCGACTTTGTCTGGCGTATTCTCGGGCGCGGGAGGTTTAACGTTTTCGGGTTCGGGCACAACGATATTTACGGGGGCCAACACCTACTCAGGTGGCACCACAGTTGCCTCGGGCACCTTATCCATACAAGGTGATTCGGCGACTGGTTCGGGTCCTGTGTATGTGGCAAGTGGCGCGCAATTGATGGGTACTGGAACGATTGCGGGAGCGTTGACTGTCGCGGGTGTGTTAAAGCCGGGCCAATCACCTGGTTATCTTGCGACGAATGCAACGGTCACAATGCAAAGTGGTTCGATTTTTCAGCAAGATATTGCAGGTGTGCTGCAGTCTTCAGCGAGCGCCCCGGTGGGGGCGAGTGGCTATTACGCCTATCTAAATGTCTTAAGCGGACAGTTCGTGATTGATGCAGGTGCGACGTTGACGCCGCAGCTCAGCAATCTCTTTAGTGCGACTGAAAGCGGCTATGGCAGCTCGGTGTATGTGCCCCAACTGGGTGATCGCTTCAGAATCATCACCGCCGCGCAGGCCGTTTCTGGTCGATTCTCTATCGTGACACAGCCGGCTGAACTGGCGGCGGGTACTCAGTTCCTCGCTTTTTACAACATGAGCAATAGCAACAGCGTAGACCTGTTAACTGTGCCTTTGTCTTATTCAAATACGTTGGCAGCGACCACACACAACATTGAAGCAACCGCGACTGTACTCGACCGACTTGTAGTTTTGAATCAATCGGGAAGCGCGAGCGTTTCGCAAGAGCAGTTGCTGTATGCAACAGCAGAGCAACGAACAGGTGGCTTGCAGGGATTTGTAACGGGCTTAGCAGGCGAGGTACATGCCGCTTCAGTGGCGGTGTTGCCACAAACAACACAGCGACTACAACAGGCTTTACTCGGTCGATTAAGTGATCTGCCCTTGATGTTGCCTAATGTCAATGCAAACACCAACTCACGCTTGGGTGTTCAAAATGGGCAGACAGCTGCCGTACAGTCTGTCTCGGATGGCAAGCTGTGGGGCGAGGCCGCCTATCAGCGGGGTGATCGAGCAAGTAACGAGGGCGGCAGTGGCTATAGCAGTAACTTATATCAGGTGGTATTTGGCTCAGATTTTTACTCCGATGCGCAACAAAAAATTAAGCTTGGAGCAGGGGTGTCGTTAGCAAATACCTTGGTCGCAGCAAGCGGCGGCAACAGTACTTTGCAACAGGGTGCGCTGTTTTTGTACGGGAAGATGCCAGTGCTGGATGCGTATGTGCTTGACGCCGTTGCAAGCCTAGGGTTGAGTTCTGCTGACTTGTCGCGCAGCGATGTAACCGGTTTGACGAGTGGTTTTAAAAATAAAGCGGTAATGGGTAATGACGTGTTGCTCAGTCTGGGGCTGAGCCGGTCTTTCTCATACGACAGCGTTGGGATCACGCCTTTCGCACGCGTCGCATTTCAGCAAGTGAATCAAGATGCTTACAACGAAGGTAGTGGGCCCGCTGCACTAAAGATCGACCGCTTTAGTGGAAATGGAGTGCGCGGCACGCTCGGGGTCGCGTTGTCATCACTCAATAAAGATCCGTTGCGCGACACCTATACTTATCGAGCGAGTGTCGCTGTGGGTGCGGATTCGCAAGGCTTATTGAACCCAACGCTGAATACGACGCTAGCGAACCAGTCTTTGGCGCTGACGACACCGACTGCGGGTGCACTCTTCGTGCAGGCAGGCCTCTATGGCACTGTGCGGGTTGACGACAATATCTATGCTTATGCTGGGCTGGCTGGTGAATTGCGTAATGCGCAAACGCTATACGGGGGCAGTATCGGTTTGCGGATACAGTTTTGATAGTTAACGTATCGCTGCGTGGATTGTGATGACTAGCCAGACATCCCGTTGATGCTAGTTCTTGCATGACTGTGCATGACCTCGCGCTGCAGCGCATCTGCTGCCAGCCCTAAAATTGCGTCGATCCAGACTTGGAGCTCCATTGCACACAGCAGGCCGTTTTTGTCGTGTTCAATCAAGTGCTGCCACGGACCTGGATTGGCGTAGATGCCTACTGCGCCTGCTTGGGTAATATCAAAAAATTTTGTGTAGGACCGAGACTGATTAAATGGTTGATCCAACATTGGTGCCAGTCCAATGTCTCGACCGGGAGTGGCTAAAAACGTTTGGTAGCTTGGCCACTTCATGGGATGAACGACGGTTACGCGCGGTATGGAGCGATACAGTTGATTGACGGCGTGGTCCCCGATGATTTCAAAGCTGATACTCGGGTTGGCGTCGATGCATTGTTCAATCACTGGCTTGAGCCATTCGATTTCTTCACGGTGTGACGCACTCCCATGGTAGAAGACCCGACAAGCACGGCTCGGAGCGTTGATTGGCTTGGGCGCGATGAGCGCGGGGTTGCGACGTGCATATTTAGCCTTCAGCCAGGGCGACGATACCCAAAGGCTTGCCTGCATTTGTTCAAGCCAGCGTTGATGACGCGTGGCGTGCATCACGAGCTTGTAGCGATATTTCCAAGGCAGTCCAGCAGATGCTTGGACATCAAGCAAGTCATCATCCATAAAATAGACGAGCCTGACTAAACTTGTTCTGACTTGGGCGATACGTGTCTTCCAATGAGCGGGTACGTAGCGTACGAAGACAACGCTTGAAAACGCTAGATCTTGTGCCGAAGGAAGTTGATCCCAGGTGCAGCGAATCACCGGATTGGGTTCGTACTTAAGCGCGGGCAGCACAAAGTAGTCGGTCGAAGGGTTGGGACCCTCTTCAACAATGTAGGTACGAAGCGCGATCATTGGCTCAGTGCCTTGAGCGACGGTTTTCTTGGCTGCCCAACTCAAAATTTAAGGTTTGAAAGGCAAACGCCTCACGACCGCAGAGTTTGCTTAGTAAGTTAAGCATGAGAGGATCGGTGGCAAGCTGCTTTGCTGGGCATCGTCAAAATAGGGCGACGCTATAAAGTCTGAAAGAAACGGTGACTCGATAATTGGAACGCCAGCAAGAATTGGAATGGATTGCATCGCGCTGTTGGCTTCTAGATAAGGGATATTTAATGAGGATAGTATAACGATATGCAAAAACTCGGGTGTTTCGCTAAACAACCTGCGCAGTAATCTCGGGTTGTTGCTGGTTTAGAATCAGTTGTCTCAATTAGCAGCTCAGGAGCAACACTATGCTTTCCTTACAGCATCCTTCAAATTGGCGTACAGCCGATCTGCAGAACGATCAGCGCTGGATTTTTCGGGTGGACGAGCAAGCGCGTCAGGAAATGATCAAAGCAGTTGTGGCGATTGCGGATCCTGCTAAGACCTTGTTTGATTATCGTCCGGCTGATTTTGTCTGGAGTAAGACGTTGCAGATTCTGTCGGCGGCCCTTCAAGAGGTCAAGCTTGGCCGGGGTGTGGCCTTGATCAAAGGCTTGCCACGTGAAGAACTAACCGCGCATCAGTTTGAAATCTTGACGTGGGGGCTTGGTTTGCACTCAGGAGTCCCCCGTCCGCAGGGCAAAGAAACGCAATACATCTCTGCTGTCCGGAATGCAGGGATGGACTATCGAACGGGTACCGGTCGTGGTTACTCTTCAAATGCAGATCTTGATTTCCATACAGACTCGTCGGACATCATTTTCCTGAGCTGCTTTAACAAAGCGGTGTCGGGTGGCAAGACCATCATCAGTAGTTCGATGGCCGGGCATGATGTGATGGTACGTGAGCATCCAGAGCATGTGAAATGGTTGTATGAGCCAATCGCCTTTAGCCGCCAAGGCGAGCAAGCGCCCGACGAAGGTCCTTACGTGATCATGCCGATTTTTTCAGAGTGCAAGGGCAAGTGGTTTGGTCGTTGGAACTGGAATCGCGTGCGCAGTGCGCAAAAGATTGAAGGTGCTCCGCAGCTTAAGCCGGAGCAATTCGCCGCGCTGGAGCAATTTGATCAAGTGATGCGTCGACCCGATGTGGCGTTCGAGATGTGGCTTGAGCCGGGTGATGTACAAATTATTAGCAGCCATGTCACGCTGCACTCGCGTACTGAATTTACGGATCACGAGGATCCAGCGCAAAAAAGACTGCTATACCGTCTTTGGATCGCGCCGCCGGATAGTGATCAGATGCCTGAGTCTTGGAGGGATCTGTACCGAAGCTGCGAACCCGGTACAGTCCGTGGTGGAATTCGTGGTTTTAAGCACGACGAGCGCTGTAAGCAGTTTGAGGCACGCCAGGCCAAAGATTGCGGCATGACGGCCTAAGCTCATGTAAAAGCCTATTTTTGCGACTTTTATGCAATTGGCTTCAAGAAAGTCGCAAAACAACGTGTTGGTGCTTGGCTGCTTTACTCCAGCGTAATCTTTGCATCCTCTATGATCTTGGCCCAACGTACGCGCTCGTCTGCTGCGTACTTGGTGAAGGCCGCGGAGGAATCTCCGATCGTGACGGCGCCCTTGCTCAAGAACTCTTCTTTGAACTGCGGGTCGTTCAAGATTTTGACCGTTTCAGCATTGAGCTTGGCGACGATGTCTGGAGGTGTACCTTTTGGTGCGAACAAGCCGAACCAACCACTCACGTCAAAGCCAGGTAAGCCGGATTCGGCTAAAGTCGGAACGTCTGGTAAAAGTGCTGAACGCTTAGCCGACGTGACACCAAGTGCGGTCAGCTTGCCTGACTTGATTAATGACAGACAGACCGGCAAGTTACAAAACATCATTTCAACGCGACCACCGATGATGTCATTGATGACCGGTGTTGTTCCTTTGTAAGGAATATGCACCATCTCTACGCCAGCCATCTTCTTATAGATCTCGCCTGCAAGGTGCATGCTGCCCCCTGCACCGCTTGAGCCGTAATTAAAGCTCTTTTGCTTTTGTAGAGCGAGTAACTCTTTGATGTTCTTGGCCGGAACATGCGAGCCAACGACGAGCACGTTCGGCACGCTAATCAAGTTGGTGATGCCAACGTAATCGCGCTGTGGATCGTATTTGATATTCTTGTGCAGCAAGACGTTGATCGAGCCGATACTGGTTGCGCCGACCAGAAGCGTGTAACCGTCAGCTGGTGCTGAGGCAACGTACGCGGCGCCAATATTGCCGTCCGCACCTGCTTTGTTTTCCGCCACAACGGGCTGGCCCAGGGCAATAGAAAGCTTGTTTGCAATGGTGCGTGTCAAGATATCGGTGAGTGTGCCGGGCGCAAAAGGCGCGACGATAGTGATGGGCTTGTTTGGGTAGTTAGCGGCGCCTTGAGCGTTTGCTTGCGAGCTTGCAAACAAAGCCAACGCTGCCACACTGCTCACACCAACGGCACGAATTGTTGAGAAGATATTTTTTGGCATGGTGTTCTCCGGATTAGCTGATCGCAAGAAGTTCTACATCGAATACCAAGGTGGCGTTAGGCGGAATCACACCGCCCGCACCACGCGCACCATAGCCCATCTCAGGGGGGATGATCAATGTACGCTTGCCACCGATTTTCATGCCGGCAACGCCTTCGTCCCAGCCTTTGATGACATGGCCTGCACCCAACGGAAAATCAAACGGATCGCCGCGGTCTACCGAGCTATCAAACTTAGCGCCCTTGTTGCCTGCTGCTGTCGTATCGTGCAGCCATCCGGTGTAATGCACCGAAACGTGCTGACCGGTTGCCGCTTCGGCGCCCGCGCCGATGGTAATGTCGATTTTTTGAAGTCCGCTCATGAGGTTTTCCTTTTTTATCAATTTAGATGGTTAAGCTGGCGCCACGGTTGGTGACTTGGGAGTTTTGATTCTTAAGCGATGCCACAGCAACAAGAGCGTGAAGGCAGCAAAGATGGCATGTACAAGCCAGACCCCCACAACAAAGGAGAGTTTGCTGTGAATAATCCAACCCTGTGAGAGGTTGATGAGGTTCAGATAAAGCATAGCCACTAAGCCGGCCATGAGTAAGTCGCCAGAGCGCCCGATGCGCGGGTTCACTGCGCCTAAGGGGATCGCGATTAAGGCAAGATTCAATGCTGCCATCGGCAAAGCGACGCGCCACATTAATTGGCCTGAGGAGTTCGGAACCCGGTCGCTAATTAACCATGCTGTTGGACGTGAGCGACGGCTGTTTAAGGTATCTTCACGCGCTCTCTTAAGAGAGGCTTCACCGTCTTTGCTTTCAATTCTTGCGCCGAAGGAATCAAATTCGACGAGCCGCATTTCAGGTGTGCCAAGCTTGAAGTCATAACGATGGCCTTCGCCCAGAACGAGAAACTTGTCTCCGTTTACTTCCATGACGGTATCGGCTGAGTTTGAAGTGATTAAGCTAAACCAGTCCGGATCAATCAGTCGCATAAAAACTTGCCCTAAGGGGCCGTCGGGCGTCGTGGGGCCTTCGACAAAAAATACGCGCGATCCTTTTTCTGTTTCGAGAAATTGACCTGGGGTGACTTTGGACAAGTCTGACCGCAACTCGAAGCGGGCACGGTATTCACCGATCTGACGGTTGGCCCAAGGCGTGCCGTATAGCGTTAAAAACGCAATGAGAAAAGAGACGGGGATCGCCACACGCAATACGGGGTTGATCCAGTTAAGCAGGGACAGGCCGCTCGAGAACCAGACCACCATTTCAGATTCGCGATAGTTACGCGTGACCGTGGTGAGCACGCCAATAAAAAGCGAAACTGCCAAGATAATGGGCAAAGCGGCGATGGTCGTAAACGCAGCGAGTCCCACCACGACATCCGCACCGATCCGTCCGGCGGCCGCTTCGCCTAATAGCCTGACAAGTACCACGCTTAGCCAAATCACAATAAGCGTCGACAGTACGACACTCGTGTGGTTGGTGATTTCAGATACAACGGAACGTTTAAATAAAGACATCAGGCTGTGCGCGCCAAAGCAAAAAAAGGGTGCTAGCCCAGCTACGTCAAGCTAGCTAAGAGAATTTAGCACAATGTGGCCTGTTTACTTGTTTGATCGCTTAGGCGTTTGGCAACTTGTTAATGTGGTCGATCATGCGTTGCCGCATTGCTTCATCAGGCAGTCTGCCAACTCCTCCACCGATATTGTCCGCCATGTTTGCGACCCGGCTTGTTGCTGGAGTGATGCAGGTGACGGTTGGATGGCTCGCAACGAACTTGAGAAAGAATTGCGCCCAGGTTGTTGCGTCAAATTCCTTTGCCCATTCAGGCACTTGCTGTCCTTTGACACGCGTCCAAAGGCGTGCCCGACCGAAGGGAGCATAGACAAGCACTGCGATGCCGCGCTCTTTGGCGAGAGGCAAAATAGTTTTTTCCGCGAACAGGTCATCAATCGCGTAGTTCGTGCCGATGAAATCCACTTGCTGTGTGCGCATGGTTTCAATGAGTTCAGCGTACTGATTTTCGAAAGTTGTTGTGATGCCGATATAGCGTACGCGTCCTTGTTGCTTTGCTTCGCGCAAGATGGGCAGTTGGGTGGCGATGTCACCCATGTTGTGAACTTGGATCAGATCAATAACAGGACGATCAATCCGTTTGAAGGAAGCTTCAAGTTGCTTGCGTGCCGCCTCGACGTCTGCTTTGCCACCTCGTGCTGCGACATTTAACTTGGTCGCCCAGAATAGTTTTTTGTTAAGACCTAATTCTTGCGCGATTTTTCCGGCGACCTCTTCGGATGCACCATAGCTCGGTGCTGTATCAAATAGTCTGCCGCCTAGCTCGATCATTTTGGCGAGCACTGCTTTGAGGGCATCGTGATCTTCTGTGCGCGCAACTTGCGCGAAGGTGGCGGAGCTACCCAGGCCGATGATGGGCAAGCGCTCACCGTTTGTCGGGATGGCGCGCGTGATGAGTGGACCCGCAGTCGATAGATTTTGCGCCCACGCGTGAGGAAGTACGGCGGTGCCAGCGGCAGCAAGGGCGGTTTGTAGCAAGGTACGTCGGTTCATCATGTTTGGCTCCTGCGCAAAATAAAGAAATGATCTGTGTGGTGAGTGTGCGTTGTGAGTGTGTGTGGTGAATGTATATTGTGAATCAAACTTATCGTGAGCGATTTTTGGGAGTGGTTCCCAGCCAAATGCCCAGCACCATCCAAAGCGCAGCAAGCGGTATGGCAAACCATGCCAACCCCGCAAGTCCCATGCCCAGGCCTTTTAACAAGCCCTCTGTTTGTGCACCCAGTGCGTCGCCGCCGCGATATACAAACGTATCGATAAAAGCTTTAGCTTTGTAGCGATCTTCTCTCGCGGTATGTGTAAACAGCGTCTCACGTGCTGGGCGCATGACACCCCGCTGTACCGCTTTGAAGCTGGCCTCTGCAGCAATGAGCGCGGCAAGCGAGCCAACAACCGCTAATCCAATAAAGCCAAAGGCTACGGTCAAGGGCAGCAGGGCCATGGTGAACGCAATACCAAACCGCTTGATCAAATGGCTGGTCAAAAAGCCCTGCAAGACGAAGGTTGCCACTTGGGTATAGAAATCGATGCGGGCGAAGGTTTCGGTGCGTGTGTCTGTATCGAGCGCCAAGGCAGCTACCATTTGCAGCCGCGTGAAGTAGAGTAGGGTGGCGACCACGGCAAGAATCAATACGTACGCCGAGATTCCAAGCAAGAAGGGGGACCGCAGCACGGCACTAAAACCTGCCCAGGCATTACCGCCGATTGGCTGTTCGACCTCTTGTTTGGCCGAAGCTTCCGAACCTTGTTCTTTATCGCCTGTAGGCAAAGGGCCGCACAGTCTCGACATCCACCAGGCACAAAGCGTCGCCAAAACAAGAAAACAGGCCGCCACGAGCAATAGGGTCGCGGTGCCATAGGGTTTGGCGAGCTGACTGGCGAGCCACGGCCCGAACATGGCACCGAGTGTGCCACCAAGTGAAATCGCACCAAATAGCCGTTCGCTCTGGTCCTTGGTGAAGCTGTCGGTCATCAGTGCCCAAAACAACATGGTCGCAAATAAATTGAAGACGCTGAACCAAACATAAAAAACTTGACCGCTGATCTGACCAACGTGCGTGGGACTAGAGACCAACAACAGATAAAAGCCAACGAGCCCTAGGGCGAAAAAAAGATAAGTGGTGGAAATAAATACTTGGCGTTTGAAACGGCTCACGAGCCAACCAAAAATAGGGTTCACTAATAAGGTGACGAGTAGTGTGCCAAAGAAGAGCCAGCGAATTGCTTCGATTCCACGCTGCATGCCAAGCGCTTCGCGCGCGGGCCGCACGACCATCAGCGCGCTAAGTACAAAAAAGAAAAACAGCCCCGCGACGAGCGTACGGGAGAGTTCCTCGCGGCGCACATTGGTGAAGGTTCGCAAGAGTGAGGTCATGCGACAGCCTAGACGGCCTAATTGGTGGTGGGGTGAGGCATGAGTGCCGAGTCGATATTACCGACTTACATTGCAAGGCGCGAGAGGTTCTTTTATAAGCCTAGGAACAAAGCAGAGCTTAGTGCCTGTCGGGTCGGTGGGTGAAACCCGTAAAATCTCGACATCTAACAGAGAGGTCCGTCTTGCCTTTAGCTCCTACCGTTGAACGTGAAGAAATCCATACTAGGCACATTACGATGCGTGCTTATCGCCGAGCAGATGGTTTATATGACATTGAGGGGCGCGTGGAGGATTCCAAGCCCGTCCCCTTCATGGCGCCGCTTGCGACGGTTGAAAAGCCGGCTGGTGAGCACATTCATGATATCTGGGTCCGCCTGGTGATTGATGATGAGTTTCTGATTCACGATGTCGCGGCGTCGTCCGATGCCACCCCTTTTGGTGTGTGCAAAGAGGCACCTGCGACCCTGATGAAGTTGAAAGGTGAGCGGATTGGTGCGGGCTGGAACAAGATCGTGCGTGGTCACCTGAAAGGTGCCGCAGGGTGCACGCACATGATGGAATTGCTCGGGCCTCTAGCCACAGCTGCCTATCAGGCCTTGTGGCCCTTCATCCGCTCGCGTCCCGACCCCGTCGATGCAAATGGCCGTCCGCTAAAGGTCAATAGCTGTTACGCCTATGCGAGCCATACCCACGTCATTAAGCAGATGTGGCCACAGCATTACACCGGTCCAGACAAGAGCTAATCCTCTTTGACGACTTGCGCGTGTGGGTAAAGCGCGCGCATCACTTCCGGTTCACAGACATTGGAGTGGCGATTCATGACCGCCGACGCAGCGCTTGCGAGCCCATACGCCACGCAGCGGTCAAGCGCTTCACCCTTGTGCATGGCCCAAACAAAGCCTCCAACAAAGTTATCTCCGGCCCCAACAGTTGTGACGACTTCTACTGGAATCGCCTGCGCCCGAAAGGCTTGTGACGATGTGACGACTAAGGCCCCCGCGTCTCCTAGGGAGAGCGCAACGATTTCGGCCTGTCCAGACTGAACAATCGTGCGTGCCGCCGCCCGCCATTGTGCGTCGGTCTTGAGCGATTGCCCCGTTAATTCTTCTAGCTCACGCAAACTGGGTTTGACGAGATAGACGCCAGCCTCGAGTGCAAGCTTAAGCGGAGCACCTGAGCTATCGAGCACGAGGCGCGCGCCCTTACTTTTTATGGCGGCAGCGAGTGTTGCAAAAAAATGATCAGGCACGCCGCGCGGCAGGCTACCACTGGCAACGACGGTATCCCCAGCTTGTGCCGCTGCGAGGATGGCGTCGAGGCAGGACTGCCACTCTGGCTCAGTCAGTGTGGGCCCAGGCAAGATAAATCGAAAATCTTTACCGGTTGTTGTTTCGTGGACTGAAAACGCTTCTCGGGTCTCACCCAAGGTCTGGATGAAGTGGCTGCGAATGCCTTCGGCATTCAATGCTTGCACGAGCAGTTGGCCTGTGACGCCACCCGCGGGATAAAACGCTGTGCATGCGTCGGTAGAATCTGGATTCAGCACTGAGAGCACTCGGGCGACGTTGATGCCGCCGCCACCTGGCTGGGTTTTTGCTGCTGCGCAGCGTAATTTGTCGGTATGTACGACTTTGTCGATCGAAGTCGAAACATCGAGCGCTGGATTCATCGTGAGTGTGAAGACTTTGCTCATGGCACAGGCGAATCCCTCAGAGTAAGTCCTTCGATTATCGCTCAATCTGCCCAAGCTATACTCAAAGCCATGTGTAAAAAGAGACGGTTCAGGTCTCTGCTTAGAAAACCGGAGAATTGAGATGCGATCCCTGCTATTTGTGCCTGCAGACAGTTCGCGCAAGCTTGAGAAGTCTTTGCAAAGCGGCGCAGATGTTTTGATATTCGATCTTGAAGACGCTGTCTCGATGGCGCGCAAACAAGACGGTCGTGAGGAATTGGTTAAGTTCTTGACGCATACCAAGCAAAGCAAGATTGCAACATCAAAGCTCTATGTTCGTGTGAATGCGCTTGGTACAGGATTGACGCTTGCGGATCTTGCCGCGGTGATGCGCTGTCGGCCCGATGGTGTTGTATTGCCTAAAGCAAGTGGCGCCAAAGACCTCGCCTTGCTCTGCGCGTATCTTGAAACGTTCGAGCATCTGTATCCACAAGGTAGTGACCTGACCTCAATCATCGCAATCGTGACAGAGAATGCTGAGTCCCTGGCGGGCTTGAATGAATATCGGGGTGCTACGCCGCGCCTCGCGGGCATGATGTGGGGTGCTGAAGATTTGTCGGGTGATATTGGTGCCCTAACCAACAAGGAAGAGGATGGCTCGGGCGAATGGACCTCTCCTTTTAATTTAGTACGCTCGCTTTGTTTGTTTGCTGCGACCGCTGCCGGGGTACCTGCCATCGACACGGTGCCCACGGTGATTAATGATGCCGAAGCGCTGACACGCGAAACGCGTCGCGCCTACCGTGATGGCTTCTCTGCAAAGGCCGCGATTCATCCCGGCCAAGTGCCGGTTATTAATCAGGCGATGACGCCTGATGCTGCCACGCAGGACTGGGCGCAAAAAGTAGTGGCAGCGTTTGCAAGTAGTGGCAAGGTGGGTGTTGCGACGTTAGACGGAAAAATGTTGGATATGCCGCATCTGCGGTTAGCTAAAAAAATTATCGCTGCGGCACAGCTAGCGTAAGTATCGCGATGACGGTTCAAGAGGTCGTTAAATAATGAGTGGTCCACTGAAAGGTATACGCGTAGTTGATATGACTGCGATATTGATGGGCCCGTATGCGGCCCAGTTGCTGGGTGATATGGGGGCAGATGTTATTAAAGTGGAGTCGCCCTCAGGTGATATGGTCCGCGACGTCGGACCGATGCAGCATCCGAGGATGGGATCGCTGTACTTGCATGTCAATCGCAGCAAGCGCGGCATGGTCTTGGATGTGAAGCAAGCGGACGGGCTAGAAGCGATTAAAAAACTCATCGTGACGGCAGATATTCTGCTCTATAACGTGCGTCCACAAGCGATGGCGCGACTGGGGCTCGGTTACGACGAAGTAAAAAAGATTAATCCACGTATTTTGTATGCGGGCACCTTCGGTTTCGGTCAAGACGGTCCTTACGGGCATAAGCCGGCCTTCGATGATTTGATTCAGGGGGCGATTGGTTTACCGTCGCTCATTAAGCAGGCGGGCTCTGATGTGCCGCGCTATGTTCCATCCAATTTGGTGGATCGCACGGTTGGTTTGTATGCCGCCACCTCATTGTGTGCTGCGCTCTATCACCGTGAAAAAACGGGTGTGGGCCAGCGGATCGACATCCCGATGTTTGAGACGATGATTAGCCATCTGCTGAGTGACCACATCGGAGGACAAACCTTTGATCCGCCCAATGGCCCGCCTGGCTATCCACGCTTACTGGCCTCAGAGCGTCGCCCCTACAAAACGGCTGACGGCTATGTGTGCGCGGTGATTTATAACGATAAACAATGGGCATCATTTTTTAATGCGATCGGCAAGTCCGAGATTTTTGAAACGGATGCAAGATTCAAGAATTTGAGCGTCCGCACGCAGCACATCAATGATTTACAGGGACTGGTTGCCAAGATCTTTGTGGAGCGCACGACCGAGGAGTGGCTCAAGCTCTTAGAGGTCGCTGACATCCCCACGATGCCTTTGCACACGCTTGAGACGATTTTTGATGATCCTCATTTGAATGCCATTGAGTTTTTCAAATGGAAGGAGCATCCGACGGAAGGGCGTATTCGCATGGTGGATGTGCCGACGACTTGGACGGAGAGCCAACCCGAACATGGACGTCACGCACCACGCTTAGGCGAACATAGTATTGAAGTGCTCCGTGAGCTTGGATATTCAGAGCAAAAAATCGCCGATATGGTGCGTCAGGGCGTCACACTGATACCGGACTCAAAATAGCATTCGAACAGCGCATTGATATTGAGGTGTAGTGATGGACTTTTCATTATCGCAAGAGCAAGAGACTATCCGTGAGGCGATCGCGAAGATTTGCGAACGCTTCGATGACCAGTATTGGCTCGAGAAAGACAAACACGGCGGTTTTCCTGCGGATTTTCATCAAGCACTCGCCAAGGACGGCTGGCTAGGGATTTGTATTCCTGAGGTCTACGGTGGTTCTGGGCTCGGCATCACCGAAGCGGCCATTATGATGCAGACAATCAGTGAGTCGGGTGCAGGCATGAGCGGCGCCTCGGCGGTGCACATGAATATCTTTGGTTTAAATCCCGTCGTGCAGTTTGGGACCGAAGAGCAAAAGAAACGTATGTTGCCGCCTCTGGTAGCCGGCACAGAGCGCGCATGTTTTGCGGTCACTGAACCCAACACTGGCTTGAACACTACGCAGTTAAAGGTCAAAGCCGAACGTGCCGGTGATCACTATGTGTTGAGCGGAACAAAGGTTTGGATCTCAACGGCGCAGGTTGCAGAGAAGATGTTGATCCTCGCGCGTACGACGCCGCTTGAGGAGGTAAAAAAACATACCGATGGATTGAGCTTGTTTTATACGGACTTTGATCGTAATTTTATTAAAGTCCATGAGATTGAAAAAATGGGTCGTAAGGCCGTTGATTCAAACGAACTATTTATCGACGGCTTAAAAGTCCCCGTAGCGGATCGCATTGGTGAGGAGGGCAAAGGCTTTCATTACATCATGCATGGTATGAATGCCGAACGCATCTTGATCGCTGCCGAAGGCGTTGGCCTGGGGAAAGTGGCACTCAAGCGCGCCACCAACTATGCAAAAGAACGCGTGGTGTTTGACCGTCCAATTGGACAAAATCAAGGTATTCAACACCCGCTGGCAGCCTGCTGGATGGAGCTCGAGGCAGCTAACCTCATGGTGATGCTGGCAGCAACGCTCTTCGATAAAGGAGAGTCTTGCGGTGCCCAAGCGAACGCGGCCAAATACTTGGCGGGTGAGGCAGGTTTTAATGCCTGCCAGACTGCGGTGATGACGCACGGTGGCTTTGGCTACGCCAAGGAATATCACGTTGAACGCTATTTGCGTGAAGTCTTGATTACTCGTATCGCACCCGTCAGCCCGCAGTTGGTATTGTGCTTTATCGCCGAGCGCGTGCTTGGCTTGCCCAAGTCCTATTAGGAGAGTTCTATGGCCGGTCTGTATTTCGAAGAGTTTGAGGTGGGTCAGTTATTTAAGCATTCCATGACGCGCACGGTCACTGAGATGGATAATGTCTTGTTCTCGACCCTCACGATGAACCCCCAGCCCTTGCACTTAGACAAAGAGTTTGCCGCTAAGACAGAGTTTGGCCAGATCTTAGTCAACAGTTTATTTACCCTGGGTCTAGTGATCGGCATCACGGTGGGGGAGACCACACTCGGTACGACCATTGCGAACCTAGGTATGACGGACACGCGTTTTCCACACCCGGTCTTTTATGGCGACACAATTCATGTAGAGACCACCATCGTATCCAAGCGCTTAAGTAAATCGCGTGGGGACGCGGGGATTGTGGAGTTCGAGCACCGTGGCATCAATCAGCGCGATGAAATCGTTTGTATCTGTCGTCGGTCCGGCTTCATGAAGTGCCGACCCGCATGATCGAGCAACGCCCATCCGATGCCCGGATGGCAGTGATCGTGCTGTTGATTTGTTTCTTATTCAACATGCTTGGTCGCGGAGTGGGTGACGCGTATGTCACCTTTCTACTCCCGCTTGAGAAAGATTTTGGCTGGACACGCTCTGAGCTTGCGAGCGTCTACTCCATCTACATGATCGCCAACGGATTGTCTGCACCCTTCATTGGCATGTTGTTTGATCGCCGCGGTCCGCGTTTCGTCTATTTGTTGGGTTTGCTCTGCTTGGGTATTGGGTATCTGCTCGCTGGCAACTTGACGCAGCTTTGGCAGTTTCATCTGTGCGTTGGTATAGCGGGTGGAATTGGGGTGGGTGCGTTAGGGATGGTTCCTTCAGCGAGTCTGATTAGCCGCTGGTTTCCTCACAACACCAGCACTGCCATCGGAATTGCTTACGCGGGCTTTGGTGCTGGGACGCTCGTCATTGTGCCTTTCGCCCAATATCTGAATGAGGTGATTGGTTGGCGCAACGCGTATTACACCCTAGGAGGGATTTTGATTGGGCTGTTGCCTTTAGTCTTGGCGTTGCCTTGGAAGGTCATTAGGGCTGGGCGACGGGTCGAAGCAGAGGCTGCTGTGAAGCCGACTGATTCGGTTGTACCGCCTGTTTCTATATCACTCTCAGAGTCGCCCTTGCGCGATGCGATCAAGACAACAGGTTTTTGGGCTTTAGCCCAAGCCTTCTTTTTTACGTCGGTCGTGGTCTACACAGTGATTGTGCAGATTATTCCGTATTTGGTGAGTGTCGGCTTTTCAGCGCTAGAGGCAGCGAGCTCTTTCGGTATTGCCGGAATTCTATCGGTGCTAGGGGTGAGCTCTGCGGGCCGCCTATCGGACCGCTTTGGCGCACGCTGGACCGCCACATTATCCTTCACCTGCACCTCGATTGGTTTATGCGCATTGCTTGGGTTGATCTATTTCCCCTCGCAATGGTTGCTGATGATCTTTGTTGTTTTTTTTGGGATTGCACAAGGCGCGCGAGGTCCGATCGTATCGGGCTTGTGCACAAAACTCTTCCCGCGCCATGGGCTAGCCATCATATACGGCGCCATCTACGCGTGTATGTCGCTAGGCGCGGCGGCCGGTGCAATGATCTCGGGGTTGTTCTATGACTTCTCAGGCGGTTATAAGGCGAGTATTATTTTTTCGATGATGAACGTGATTTTGGCGGTTTCACCATTCTGGTATTCAAAACAGTTGCGGCAGTTTGAGCGTAAATCCTTTGAGCGACAATCTTAAATTCTGGGTGCTTCGATGACGATCGGTATACATTTAAAAAAATTCGCGAGCGTGGTGTTCATAGCGTTGGTATGTCTGTTTAGTTTGACAGGTGTCGCCCGAGCGGATTTGCTCAGCGACTTAACAAATGGCGAATATGTTTTGATGATTCGTCATGCGGATGCCCCCGGCGTTGGCGATCCCGGTGGCTATAAGCTGGACCAGTGCGCGACGCAGCGTAATCTTGGGGACTATGGGCGCAGACAGTCGATCGCGATTGGGCAGTGGCTTGCCGATCGTAAGATTCAGAGTGCGAAGATGTTTAGTAGCGCCTGGTGCCGTTGCGTGGATACGGCGACTTTGATGAATAAGGGACCTGTTCTCATTGAGTCGGCTCTAGGTTCTTTCTTTGACGATATGCGTCGTCGTGACGCACAGAATCGTGCGCTGCAAAACTTGATCGCTGCAAATCTGAAGGCCTTTCCAAAACAGCCCCTCATCTACGTGACACATCACGTCAATATTGAGGCCTTCACAGGACAAGCGATTGGTGTGGGGGATATCGTGTTGGCACGCGTGACCCCTGAGGGTCGCTATGTTTCACATCAGACTTTTTCTAGCCCTAGGCCTTGAGTCCATAGCATCACTTTAGATTCTTATGACTGATCAAACTATTTATTTGCTGAAAGCTTTCTTTTTAGGTGTATTGGAAGGCATAACGGAATTCTTGCCGATATCCAGTACCGGTCATTTGATTCTATTTGGCAACTGGATCAACTTTGAATCGGATGAAGCGAAAGTCTTCGAGGTGGTGATCCAGCTTGGCTCGATCCTGGCTGTGATGTGGATCTTTCGACAGCGGTTGATTCAAATGATTGTGGGGACCTTGCGCTTGGATCCGGTCGAGGTGGCCTTCACACGTAATCTGTTGATTGCCTTTTTGCCGTCCGCGATTATTGGACTGCTATTTATAAAAATGATTAAGGCCTTGTTTTTTCATCCGGGCGTCGTGGCAGTCACACTCGTTCTGGGTGGCTTCATTATGTTGTGGGTTGAACGTCGTCGTTCCCCTGCAGAGGCTGCGGTCCTTGCGGCACGTCCCCAGGCGCGTACGTTGGAGCAAATCAGTTGGAAGCAGGCGCTTGCAGTAGGGTGCGCCCAATGCTTGGCCATGGTGCCCGGGACTTCGCGTTCGGGTGCTACCATCATCGGCGGAATGCTCTCTGGTATTCAGCGCAAGACGGCAACCGAGTTTTCTTTCTTTCTTGCCATGCCGACGATGCTTGCCGCCGCTTTATACGATACCTATAAGCACGCGGGGTTGTTGAGCCAGCAAGATGTGCTGGCGATCGCTGTCGGTTTCCTCAGTGCCTTTCTGTGTGCACTGCTGGTGGTGCGCGCGGTGTTGGCATTCGTTTCAAAACACACCTACCGCGTATTCGCCTGGTATCGGATCGGGTTGGGTATCGTTGTGGGTGTTTGGCTTTGGGTGGCTTGAGCCACGCAGTTTTACGAATTGGTTAGCCCCGCATAAATTGATAGTGTGCACGTTACTTCCCTGACGGAATTTCGCGAAGCTCATCGCGATGATTTCGTGTGTATCGTGTGTATAATCGTCATGCAAAGCAAAGATCTCATCCGTCTTCTTACGGCTGCGGGCTGGCATCTCCGCTCAACGCGGGGATCTCATCATGTGTTCGTACATCCTTTAAAAAAAGGGCATCTCTCGGTGCCTCACCCTAAGAAAGATCTTGGGACTGGATTGCTTAAAAAAATCCTAAAATCGGCAGGTATCGAGGATCGAAAGATATGAAATATCCAATTGCAATTGAGCCCGGTGATGACTCCTTCTCCTGGGGCGTAGTCGTTCCAGACCTGCCAGGATGTTTTTCTGCTTCGGACGACGGGCTTGACGATGCGATTGAGCAAGCAAAGATTGCGATCGAGTTATGGATAGAAGTTGCCATTGATGAGGGTCAAGTCATTCCTCGCCCCACCCCCATTGATATGCATCGAAAAAATAAGCAGTTTAAAGGCTGGGTTTGGGCGATCGTCGAGATTGATCCGGCGCTGTTGTCGGACGACATCGAGCGCGTCAATATCTCCTTGCCTAAAAAAGTGCTGGCACGTTTAGATGCAAAGGCTAGATCTTTAGGAGAAACGCGTTCGGGTTATATCGCGCACTTGGCGCTGATTGCTTAAAGCGGCGCGCCAAGAGGTTGTCGGGCTATTACAATCTGATTTACGTTATTTCAAAATATAACAACGCATACACAACGGAGCACAACATGCGCTTATTTAGCTACCAAGATAAAAATAAACAGAAACGTGTCGGCTTGCTAAGAGCACCTGATGCGAAAGAGTTTATTGATCTGTCCGCAACGGATGCAGCGCTGCCGAAAAGTTTGCTTGAAATCATCGAGACTGCAGGTGCGATGGATCGGGTGGCGCAGGTGGCTAAAGCTTCCAATGCGGTGATTCAGCCTTTAGCTGGCGTGAGTTTTATTCCCTTGGTGGATAAGCCCAGCAAGATTATTTGCCTAGGGTTGAATTACGCAGACCATGCTGCAGAAGGCGGTCATGCTCGTCCTGAGTATCCGGCTTTCTTTATGCGCGGACCGAGTTCAATGGTGGGGCATCTTGAGCCAATGATTCGTCCTAAGGTGTCTGATAAGTTCGACTACGAAGCGGAACTGGCTTTTGTTGTGGGCAAGCGTGCGCGTCATCTTACTGAACAGAACGCACTGGACTACGTGGCCGGCTATAGCGCCTTTAACGATGGCAGCTTGCGCGACTATCAGCGCAAGTCTACCCAGTGGACCATTGGTAAGAACTTTGACGGCACGGGTGCTTTTGGTCCTTGGCTCGTCACGCCCGATGAGTTACCTCGCGCTGCGGATGGTTTGAGGATTCAGTCGCGGCTAAACGGACAGATCATGCAAGATGCCAACACCAAAAACTTTTTGTGGGGTGTCGTTGAAACCCTGGTGTTGATCACAGAATGTATGACCCTCGAGCCTGGTGATGTGATCATCACTGGAACGCCTGCCGGTGTGGGCTATGCCCGGAAGCCACCGGTGTTCATGAAGCAAGGCGATACGATTGAAATTGAAATCGATGGGATTGGCGTATTGTCCAACCCCATCGCTGACGAAGCTTAAGTACCGCCACGTCTAGGCAAAGAAATTTGCCTAGACAACGCCTTGTTCGCGGAACTTGGCGATCTCGTCGGCCGAGTAGCCAACTTCCCCTAAGACCTCGTCGGTGTGCTCGCCCCACTGCGGTGCAGTGGTTACGACATCGGCGGGGGTGCGGCTCAACACTGCAGGCTGCGTGATAAAGCCTTTTTGCTTACCGTTTTTGTCATTGACCATCTTCGAGATGTTCGATTGTTTGACGTGATCGTCAGCAAACATTTGTGGCACGTTGTAGACCGGACCAGCGGGAACGCCTGCGTTGTTAAGCGATTCCACCCAGTGGGCAACCGTCTTGGTACGGAACACTTCGTTCAGTACCTTGTTGCACTTCGCACGGTTCACCGCGCGTGTTTTTTCATTAGCGAAGTCAGGATCGTTCATCCACTCTGGGTGTTGCATCAGTTCGCACAAACGGACCCAGTTGCCTTGGCCTGAAGCACCGAGGTTAAACACGCCATCACTCGCTTCAAACAGACCCATCGGGCTAGATGTTGGGTGATCGTTACCGGCTTGACCTGCGACGTCACCTTCGTTGAGGTAGCGTGCCGCCTGAAAATCCATCATGGCGATTTGAGCGTGCAGTAAGGACGCGTGTACCCACTGGCCTTTACCTGAACGTTCGCGTTCAAGCAGTGCAGTCAAAATACCAATGCCCGCGTAGAGGCCTGCGCTCATGTCGGCGACGGCCAGTCCTGCTCGCACAGGACCTTGGCCAGGGATGCCAGTCACTGACATCAGTCCGCCCATCCCTTGCATGATCTGATCGAAACCGGGGCGTGACGAGTACGGACCTTCTTGGCCGTAGCCAGAGATGCTCGCTAAGATAATCCGTGGATTCACTTTTGCAAGTGATTCGTAATCGACGCCCAATTTCTTTTTGATGTCGGGGCGCCAGTTTTCGACGACCACGTCAGCGGTTTTGACGAGACGCATCATGACGTCAAGCGCACCAGGCTTCTTTAAGTTCAAGGTCATGGCCCGCTTGTTGCGGTTGAGGTTTTGAAAATCACCCCCTTCGCGATTGGCAGCAAACATGCCTTCATTCGGGTCTACGCCCTTGGGTGGCTCGATCCGAATAACGTCCGCACCAAAGTCGGCTAAGAGGCGCACGCAGTTAGGGCCCGCACGCACGCGGGACATATCTAGAACTTTGAGATTAGAGAGGGCAGAGGATGCTTGAATTTTTGACATGGCTTTGTTGGAAGTGAATCAGAAGAGGATTGCAAAAAATGGGTCTAGCCTTGTTGTTTTTTATGGGCTGGAAGCTGTTTTATAAGTTGCTTTCAGGTTTATTGCAAGGGATACTACTATGTGAACAACTATAACTGGAGAAGCCCCTCATGGCCGAAATTTTGACAACTAAAAACGGTGCCGTAGGCACGATCACGATTTCTAACCCCACTAAGATGAACGCCATGTCGGTTCAGATGTGGATGGACTTGCCTAAAGCGATTCGAGCCTTTGATGCAGATCCTGAGGTGAGAGTGATTGTGATTGCTGGCGTGGGCGAGAAAGCTTTTGTGTCGGGTGCGGATATTTCGCAGTTCGACAAGCTGCGTAGTTCGGCAAAGACGCAAGATGATTACGATAATGCGGTAGCTGACTCGATGGTCGCGCCGGTGGAGTGCTCTAAACCGGTCATTGCCAAGATTCGTGGCTTTTGTTTTGGAGGTGGCTTGGGCTTAGCCGCTGCCTGTGACATTCGGATCTGCTCTGAGGATGCAACCTTCAGGATGCCTGCCGCGCGCTTAGGTTTAGGCTATGGCCATAAAGGTATCAAGCGTTTTACAGACATTATCGGGCTGGCGAATGCCACCGATATTTTTGTGACGGCGCGTCGCTTTGATGCGCCAGATGCGTTGCGTATGGGCTTTGTATCGCGTGTGTGTGCCGGCAGTGAGATTGATGCGGTCGTCGATCAGTACACCAAGATGATCGGCGAGAACGCACCGCTGACTGTCGCAGCAAGCAAGTTTAATATCCGCCAAGTGTGCGCCCATCCTGAAGAGCAGGATATGGAACGTGCGGTACAGATGGTGAAAAACTGCTTCGCGAGCGAAGACTTCAAAGAAGGCCGTACCGCCTTCATGGAAAAACGTCCTGCACAGTTCAAGGGTCGTTAATTAAAAAAGGCGCCTCACTGAAGGCGCCTTTTTTTATGATTGTGTGATTCTATGCGCCTTCACGCTTAGGGAACTGCATACACATCATCGCAACACCCGTGCTCGAGGATTGCACGACGGGGGCTTTGTCTGTGGGGGCGATAAAAATCAATGAGCGTTCGCATGCATCTTCGCCGTTGATTGTGCAGGCACCACGCAAGACCATCCAGTATTGACCGCGGCCAGTATCCGGTGCCGGACCAGAAATGACTTGCGCTGAGGTGGTTTGATAGAGGGTTGCAACGAGTCCGTCCGCTTCAGCAGGCACGACAGCATGCGTCTTGATGCCATCAATGTTGTTTGGACCATCCGCATCGCCGATCAAGGCGGGGATCAATCCTAAGCCGTGACGATAGGATTTTGTTTTGCCTTTCAGTGCCTCTTTGTGTTCGGGCATCCAGCGCGCACCAGGATCCCAGCCGTTGCGCAAGGTGTAGTACTCGATATTGGTACCTTCAGCATGAATCGGAGCATAGGGAGTGAAGGCCATTGCGTAATGCACGGTCATGCCTTCAATTGGCTTGATTCCAAACTTTCCTTCACCGGAAACAAATACTTGAAATTGGTCCGCTTGATGGTAGTGACCGGGAATCGATGAGTTGGCGCCTTGTTCAACTAGAAAGGCGATCGGCTCCAATGGCGGGGGAAACGCCTCGGGTGCTCTCGGCGGCATGTTTTTTGCTCTGCGCTCGACGGAGTTCATCCCGACACAGGAGGATACCCACGTGTCCGTTCCATTAGGCAGTTTGTAATAGTGACGTTCTTTGAGGGCTTGCTCTTTTGTGACCACGTGTGACATGTCTCAGTCATCCTTTTTCTACAACGGACTCGATGAGGTTAATCTTACCCGCTGGCGCGACGACCTGTCGATACTGCGTGTAAAAAGGGCATAATTGCGCTTTAAATAAATGTATAAGAAAAACTGAGTCGGGAGATGTTCAAATGGTAAAGCTGAGTAAATCGATTTCCACAGTGATTTTGGCAGGTGTATTAGGGATTGCTGGCGTGCAATCTGCCTTTGCACAGGCTAATTTTCCTGACAAACCCATATCTATCCACGTTGGGTTCCCACCAGGAACATCGACCGACTCGATCGCCAGGATCCTTGGCGAAAAAATGAGCAAGGATCTGGGGCAACCGATCATCGTTCGAAACAAGCCTGGAGTCGGTGGCACATTAGCGCCCGCCGAGGTCGCTAAAGCCAAACCTGACGGCTATAACTTACTGCTGAGCGCGACAGCTCCGATGAACACGGCGGCACATCTGTTTAAGAGCCTGCCTTATGACCCGCTTAAGGATTTCGTGCCAATTGGGCAGACATCCTGGCTGCCCATGATGTTGGTGACGAACAAGACCAAGGGGCTAGATACCTTTGAGAAGTTTGTCGCCTATGCGCGTGCAAATCCAGAAAAATTGACTTATGCATCGATTGGTAATGGCACAACGAGCCATCTCGTGATGTTGATGTTGTTGACTAAAGCGAATCTGAAAATGGTACATGTGCCGTATCAAGGTAGCTCGCAGTCGCAAGCAGATGTGATTGGCGGGAACGTTGATGCGACCTTCGATACGATGGTTACCGTGCATCCCCACTATAAGTCTGGCCGACTGAATGCTTTGGCAGTGAGTACGAGTCGACGCGCTGAAATGGATCCAGCCATCCCGACACTCGAAGAGAAAGGTATCAAGGATTTCAACCTCGGCGCGTGGATTGGGATGTTCGCACCCAAGGGCACGCCACAACCTGTCGTCGAAAAGATTCATGCCGCACTGAATCGCGCGCTGCAAGATCCCGAGACGAGTAAAAAACTCGTTGCCTTAGGCTCTGAAGTCGTGGTGAGTCCAACCTCTGCCGACTTTGGTGTGTTCGTGAAGCAGAACTATGATTTGTGGGGCGAACTCGTGAAGATTTCGGGGATTGAGCGGCAATAATGGCTGGCTGAATGAGACTGAGATCAAGCGGATCTCAGTGTGTCGATGACTTCACGGAACCCCGCAGGTAGCGCCTCGGGGCGTTGCGATTGTTTATCGACGCAGACGTGCACAAAGAGACCTTGTGCGGCGGCTTGCTCTGAGTCGTCTGTAAAGACGGCGACTTCGTAAGTGATGGAGCTGCGTCCAAGGCGATGCGGCCGAACGCCTACTTGAATGGTGCCGGGTGCTGAGACTTGACTAAAGTAGCGGCATTCCGAGGCGACCACTAATGTCTGGTAGCGACCGGAAATATGGGGTCGCAGGGCATAGTGCAATAAAAATGCATCGACAGCGGTATCAAAAAACGAATAGTAGTGTGCGTTATTGACGTGTCCGTAGGAGTCGTTATCGGCCCAGCGCAAAGTAACAGGGTCAAAAAAAGAAAAATCTTTTTTGTATAAAGGTGCGCTGCGACTTGGTTCTTTTTTTTCAGTGGTCATGATCGTCTGTGTCGTCAAAGAATTTTAAATTGTTTCGCCCTATCTGTTGTGGCGCGAGACATTCGTTAGTCAGGCTGGTATTTGCTTGAGATGAGGCACAGCGCAGCAAAGATGGCTATTCCTAGACCTGCGGAGAGCCATAAGGCGTGAGAGCCCCATTCTGTCACCGCTAAGCCAAAGAGAAAAGGTGCGGCCGCTTGCGCGAACTTAGAGGGCATCATGAGCCATCCTTGGCGCTGTCCATAGCCCCTAGTCCCGAAGATCGCTAGAGGCAGTGTCCCGCGAGAGATAATCAGAATCCCATTACCTAGACCGTGCAGGACCACGAAGACGGCGGCAAACGGTGCTCCAAAAATAAAGAGCAGTGTCGCGCCGACAGGATGAGCGAAGGCTGCGATGCGAGCGCTTATCAGGGGATGCCAGCGTCGCATAAAAAAGAAATCCAGCAAGCGGCCTAGCACCTGCGAGGGACCAACAAAGGCACCGATGGCAAAGGCAACGGCAAGCGGCACGCCGATGTCCTCAAGCATGCGCGGCATGTGCGTCATTAAACCCATTCCCACGAAGGAACTTGCCGCAAAGACAAAGGCAAGCAGCACGCCGGTGTATTTGCCTGGACCGCCAGGCGTTGAGGATGCAGGGGGTGGTGTCTGTGAGGTCGACGCTACCGCTTGAGCTTCGGTTGCAGGTGTTGGTTGGGGTGTTGTTTGAGGTGTCACCGAAGGATTCGGTTTCGGCACCAACGCGTTGACAGGCAGGCCAATGAGTACGTGCGTGGCCGCCCAGAACCAGCAGGTGCCACGCCAACCAAAGTGCGACTCAATGTAGACGGAGGCGGTCCACCCAACCAAGCTTGCAAACCCTGCGATCAGTGTGACGCCGGTAATGGGATTGCGTGACTCTTTACCGAATAGCCGGACAATGGTGGCGAATGCGACTTCGAAGAGCCCACAGGCCATGCCAAAGCCCAAGATGGCATAGGCGATCAATATTGAGAGCAGCCCTTGAGAAAAGCCCAGTAGGGTGAGCGCGATCGCGAAGGACACGCTAGACATCATCAAGACAGGTCTTCCGCCAAAACGATCAACTAGCCGACCAACATAGGGGCCCGCAAACGCTGATACGCAAAGCGCCAGGGAAAAGGCTGCGAATATCGTTGCGGGTGAAAGGTCGAGGTCTTTGCTGGCTGGGATGGTGGTGACGGCAGGGAGGTAGTGCGAGCCCGCGCTGGCCAGAATTTGTGCGATGCCCGTGAAACCAACAGCGCGATAGATACGGAGATTCATGTCTTTATTTTTCGAGAGTTCACTGGCTTTGCTCTATTATCCAGTTTTATACAAAAGTATTTTGGTTTTAACTGGGCTAAGATTAATCGAGTAAACCTGTCATTCATTCTGCAAACATGGAAATCACCCAGATACACGTGAATTACCTCGATACGGAAGACCGTATTTTGATGCGTGTTAACTTTGGCATCGATCAGCAAGTGGCCTTGACGCTTACGCGCCGAATTGCCCGTTTCATCTTAGAGAACATTGCAGCAATGCCCCATGTGCCAGTTGAAATTGTGGCGCCGCAGACTCCGATTGCTCTCGAAGAGCGTCCTGCACAAGATAGTACGTCTAGGGCTAATAATGGGGCAGCGCTGGTCCTCAATGCGAACTGTCGGCGCACAAATTTAGAGGCCGGTTTTACTTTTGTATGTGATGGGTCGCTGGAGTTGAATTTGAACTTATCGCTCGTTTTAGCGAAAGGCTTGGAGAAGTTGCTTTGGCCTATCGTTGAGCAAGCCCAATGGTTTGTCGCATTGCGCCCTCAGTCGGCTGCCTCAATCGAGCAAACGCCACAGGATCCGCTGTTCGCAACCTTGTCGACTTCCACACTCATACATTGATTCGTTAGACGATCTCGACTGTGTGGCGACGCTGATAGCCTTTTGATCAGGTTCGCGCAATGCAAAGACAGCACTCTGCGTGAGCAGAACGGCGCGTATCGCAGTTCTGCTCATCAATCATCGAAAAGCCAAAGTCTTTGCCATGGCAGTAACATGACGTCTCAGACTGCGCTTCATTGGTCTAGAATAAGAGATGTTTAGTTTGCTATCCCCCCAAAAATATTGTCGAGAGAAACCATGAGCCGTCAGCAAGCGATCGATTCTGCCACCGCCTATTTTGATCAAGGTATGTTTCAGTCGACCCTGGCGCGTCGCGTCGCGATACCGACGGAAAGCCAAGAGCCAGGAAAGATCCCTTTGCTCACGTCTTATCTGACCGAGGAGTTGGCACCTACGCTTAAAGGGCTCGGCTTTGATTGCAAGATCATTCCTAATCCGATTGAAGGCGGTGCACCCTTCATGGTTGCAAGTCGTACTGAGTCAGACGCGGGCTTTACGGTGTTGACCTACGGTCACGGTGATGTGGTACGGGGCTATGCACCGCAGTGGATCGAAGGTTTGGAGCCTTGGACATTAAAAATCCAAGGAGATCGCTGGTATGGCCGTGGCACGGCAGATAACAAGGGTCAGCATACGATCAACCTTGCGGCACTTGAGCAAGTCCTTCAAGCACGCGGTGGCAAGCTTGGTTACAACGTGACCCTGTTAATTGAAATGGGTGAAGAGATGGGTTCACCCGGTTTGCGAGAAATGTGTCAACAGCACGGTGACTTGCTTAAAGCCGATTTGTTTTTAGCGTCTGATGGGCCACGCGTATCCGCGACTCGTCCAACACTCTTTCTGGGCTCACGCGGTGCGTTCAATTTTGAGCTCAAGCTCAATGTGCGGCAGGGCGCGCATCACTCTGGCAACTGGGGCGGCTTGCTTAAGAACCCCGGCATCCGTTTGGCACACGCGATCGCATCGATGGTCGACTCCAAAGGGAAGATTCTCGTCCCTAAACTTTTGCCTAGTTCCTTGCCCGATAACGTCAAAAAGGCACTTGCAAACATTCAAGTAGGTGGCGGGCCCAATGATCCTGAGATCGATCCTGATTGGGCTGAGCCAGGTTTGACGCCGACCGAGCGAGTCTTTGCGTGGAATACCTTTGAGACCCTTGCGTTTAAGACGGGCAATCCCGATGCGCCAGTGAACGCGATACCGGGTTACGCCATTGCGTTTTGTCAGTTGCGTTACGTGGTGGGCAGTGACAATGAAAACTTCTTAAAGCACATTCGTGAGCATCTTGATGCGCATGGGTTTACCGATGTCGAAGCGGTCGCGAGTCGTGGCGAAGCGGCAGAGGCGACACGCCTGGATCCAGATAACGCCTGGGTCAAGATGGCTGCAGCATCTATTACGCGCACAACGGGTAAAACAGTTGATATTCTGCCTAACTTAGGCGGTACCTTACCGAATGATGCGTTTTCAAAAATTCTGGGCTTGCCCACGGTGTGGGTCCCGCATTCGTATGCCGCTTGTTCGCAGCACGCCCCGAACGAGCATATGCTCGGTTCGGTTGCACGGGAGTCTTTGCAGCTCATGGCGGGCTTGCTGTGGGACTTAGGCGATGAAGGTGCAAAGATTGCCGCTTAATAAGATGTTGCCGACTGTTCTGACAATAATGTGCGCTTAAAAATTTCGTGCTTAAAAATCAATTGGAAAACTTCTGAATCATGACAACCAAGTTTGATTTACTTATTCGTAATGCGACCGTCATCGACGGCACAGGCGCTGATCGCTATACCGCTGACATTGGCATCAATGCAGACCGCATCGTAAAAGTTGGAGACCTGTCGGGGTGCAGCGCTAAAAAAGAGATTGATCTGAAAGGGCATGTGGCAGCCCCTGGTTTCATTGACGCGCATACGCATGATGATCGTTTGATGTTGTCGAATCCGGAGATGACTCCTAAAGTCAGTCAGGGTGTGACGACTATTATTGGTGGCAATTGCGGTGTTTCATTAGCGCCGATGCCACGGCCGATTCCTGATCCTGTCACGCCTCCCTTGAATCTATTGGATGACGAAGGCAAGTGGTTTCGCTTCCGTAGTTTTAAAGAGTATCTCGATGCATTGAAGGCTGAGCCTGCTACGACCAACCGCGCGATGTTGGTTGGGCACACAACCTTGCGTGTGGCGACCATGGATGATCTTGAACAGCCTGCGAATGCGAAACAAATTCAGGCAATGCAAGAGCTTGTCGTCGAGGCAATGCAAGCCGGCGCGATTGGTGTTTCAACCGGCTTGTTTTATGAGCCTGCCGTTGCCGCGCCGACTGAAGAAGTGATCGAAATCTGTCAACCACTCAAAAAATATAACGGCTTGTACTGTACGCATATGCGTGACGAAGCTGATGGCGTCATGGATTCACTCGAAGAGACCTTTCGCATTGGTCGTGAAGTCGGTGTGCCGGTTGTGATTTCGCATCACAAAGTCATTGGACAGAAAAACTATGGCCGTTCGGACGAGACCCTTGAGTTCATTCGAAAGAGTATGGCGATGCAGCCGATCTGCCTCGACTGCTACCCCTACACTGCAGGCTCAACGGTGCTGTCCGCCAGTCGCGCTGTCACCTCGGCACGCGTGATCGTGACTTGGTCCAAACCCTTACCGCAGTATGCGGGCCAAGACCTCGACAAGATTGCGGCGCAGATGGGCGTAGCGCAAGATGAGGCAATTGAGCGTCTATTGCCTGCAGGTGCGATTTATTTCCGTATGGATGAAGGTGACGTACAAAAGATATTGCAATTTGCGCCAACGATGATTGGCTCAGACGGTTTGCCCCATGACTCCTCACCACATCCTCGTTTGTGGTCCACGTTCCCCCGCGTGCTTGGGCATTATCGTCGCAGTCTCGGCTTGTTTTCGCTTGAGACCGCCGTACATAAAATGACTGGTCTGACTGCTGTGAATTTTGGTCTGACGGACCGCGGTGTGATTAAAGAGGGTGCCTTCGCAGATCTGACGCTTTTTGATGAAGAGACCGTTGACGAAGTCGCAACCTATGAGAATCCGATTGCGTTGGCCAAAGGTATCCACACCGTTATCGTGAATGGCGATATTGTTTGGAACGATGGTAAGGCAACGGGCGCGAGACCTGGGCGCGTGTTGTCTCGTCCGCTGAACTAATTTTCGAATGCTCTTAGAACGCTCTATAAAAAAATTTGATTGAGATCCATCGACATGACGACCAAGATGCCAACGCTTGATTCCACACAACTGACCCGTGCGGTTGCCTTGCTTGATGAGGAATGGCTGGCGCATGATCCTGAGTTGGGACCTGTCATGCCTTTAGTGCTCGGGCGCGGCGTTGGTCAGGATTGGCATAAGGCCGGAACGTTTCGGCACCACTTAGTGGGGGTGACACGTACCTTGACCTTGTGGCAACAGCCACTGGTGGTGCGTCAGCTTGGGCTGTTGCACAGCGTGTATGGAAATGCACATGTTGATTTGGTGAAGTTCGATCCAAAGAGTGAGCGTGGACGCCTGCAAGAAGCTGTTGGTGAAGATGCCGAGCGACTCATCCATCTGTTTTGTGTCATGTCGCGTACTGAGCTCGTGCGTGAGCTGTTTAAAGGTAACCTCAAGCAGGACGGTAGCCTCACGATTACCTTGAATGGTGCGCCGTTTGTACTGCCACCGCGAGATGTTGCGATTTATATCGTGGTGACGATGGCTGATATCTGTGAGCAGTGGTACAGCTGGCAAGATGATATCTATATGGGCTATCCAGATTACAGGGCGGATAATGCCCAGTTACATTGGGGGGCGGCGCTTTGGCCAGGGCCGATGCGTCCGTCTACCTATCGCTGGAGTCAGATTTCAAAGCTCGCGACACTATTGCAGCACCCTGGTTTGAAGGGCTTGTTGCCAACACCTCCTGTATTTGACTTGGGGCAGGGAGTGCTCACCGCTGAGAATGAAGCGTCGGCTGCTGCGTTGTACTGGTCCGTGATGCAGCAAAACCAACCGATGCTGTCGCCTGACGCGACAATCGCCGTGTTGAAGCAAACGATTGCCTTGAACCCTTACGTTGCCGAACCCTACCTTGTGTTAGCACAGCTCTACATGACGTTCCGAAACTTTGAAGAAGGTGAGCGCTACGCAGCCGCTGGCGTTCAGTTAGTTTCGTGCTGGGGTAACTCTTGGGATAAGCGGATTGGCTGGGATGCTTGGATGTCGTGGGGACGTGTGCTGCTGCAATCCGCACAGAAGCGCCAGTGGCCAGAGACGCTCAACAAGTTAAACAACGTCGCGCTGACGCCTGAGTAAATCGTATTGAGCTGATGCGCGAACCAGTGGGCTAATTTGTCCACCCGTCAGATCGGCGACCATCGTTATTTCGCTACACTTTGCCTATTAGCAAATATTCTGTTTTACAGAATCTGTTTGGCGGAATATACTATTTATGATTGCTTCATTCCGGTGTCTCGATACCCAGGCACTCTTTCGGACGATTCACGTTGGAAAGTTTTCCAATATAGAGCGTAGTGCGAGACGTAAATTATTGATGTTGCACGCGGCTTCATGCTTGCAAGCCCTAAGAGTCCCGCCTGGGAACAGGCTGGAGGCTCTCCGCGGTGATAGGAGGGGGCAGCACAGTATTCGTGTCAATGAACAATGGAGAATTTGTTTTGTTTGGCGCGATGAGGCTGCCCATGATGTTGAAATTGTTGATTATCACTAAGTGAAAATGATGACTAGGCGTTTGCAAGAAATACACCCAGGTGAGATTTTGAACGAAGAGTTCTTGAAGCCTCTGCAGATAACCGGTCGACGCTTATCTAGTGATATAGATGTTCCAGCGAGTCGCATTAGTGAAATCTTGAATGGCAACCGACCGATCACGGCAGATACTGCTGTGAGGCTTGGAATTTATTTCTCGATGGATCCGATTTTTTGGATCAACTTACAAGCGGAATATGATGTCCGTGTCGCAATTCGAGAGAATAAAAAAACGTTGCAATCGCGCATTCGTGTATACCAACCCATTGCCGCGTAGCCGCTTGTGTGCGAAGGCTTTCGCCTAGGCGTTGCCTTTAAAGCTCCACGACTGGCAACGAGCTAGTCAGTATTGGTTTGCATAGAATCTTGTAGCCGTCGCTATCGAACGCAGCGGCGATGGTGCTGAGATCTCTCGCTTGTTCAATCGTCCTAGCGCTACCCAAGTACAGCCAGTTGTGCACCACATGAATATCGGTCTGCGTATCATTTTTTTCGACCAAACCGATTGGCCCCGCATAAGGCCAACATTCAATACGCTGATTTTCTAGTTGTTGTGTGAGTCGGTTATGGTGTTCTGCGACCGTTTCGATGCCACAACAGGCCCCAGCGCAACGCTTTAGCATGTGTCTGAAGCAAGGGCGATTCGCAGACGCTTTTTCAATGCCGAGTAGTCCCAAACACAGGTTGGCCTCATCCGCGAGATCTTTGAGTGCTTCAAGCGCAGAATGCCTACTCGCAAATAGTCCGTATAGATTCGGTGTGTGTGCAAAATCAATGTCCTTTGAATACACGATCTCAGGCTTATCGTCTTGCAGTCTGATGGAGCACATTTGACGTGTGCGTCGTAGTTTTTGATTAAAGAGGGGTTGTTGTTCTTTGATCAATTGGGCTTCAAGCAAGAGTGCACCGATCTCACCGACCGTTTGAATGAAAGTGATGCGCTGTGTTTGGCGAAGCATGCGGGCTTCGTCAAGGGTACGAAAGTGAGACATCACGCGCGTACGTATATTGATACTTTTTCCGATGTAAAGCGGCAAGCTATCGGATAGGCCGTGAAAGATATAAACGCCCGGTGTCTGCGGCAGATCGTCCAGATACTCGCGTAAGTGCTCAGGGTATGTGTAGCCCAGAGTAGGGTCAAACTCTGGGTGTCGGCGCGTGCGCGGCATGGTTTAGCGAGTCGCGTAACTGAGCGCGACGGCCTCTGCTACCTTGATGCCGTCCACGCCAGCTGACAAAATCCCACCTGCGTAGCCAGCGCCTTCGCCAGCGGGATACAGTCCTTTGATGTTGAGGCTCTGATAGTCGTCGCCCCGCGTAATGCGTAGCGGTGAAGACGTGCGCGTCTCCACACCAGTGAGCACGGCATCGTACATGGAAAAGCCTTTGATTTGACGCTCAAACGCAGGAATCGCTTCGCGAATCGCTTGAATCGCATAATCAGGTAGGCTGGACGCTAAGTCGGTGAGATGCACGCCAGGTTTATAAGATGGGATCACACTGCCAAAAGCAGTGGAGGCCTTGCCAACAAGGAAATCACCCACGAGTTGGCCCGGGGCTTCGTAGGTGCCACCGCCTAATTCAAACGCCTTGGATTCAATCGTACGTTGAAACTCAATCCCCGCCATGGCGTCACCCGGATAGTCAGCGGGTGTGATGCCGACGACAATCCCAGCGTTTGCATTACGCTCATTGCGTGAGTATTGGCTCATGCCGTTCGTCACAACACGATTAGGCTCTGAGGCTGCCGCTACGACGGTACCGCCTGGGCACATACAAAAGCTGTAGACGCTACGTCCATTATTGGCGTGATGCACAAGCTTGTAGTCTGCGGCACCGATCAGTTTATTGCCCGCGTGGGGGCCAAGTCGAGCGCGGTCAATCATAGACTGCGGGTGCTCGATACGAAAGCCAACTGAAAACGGCTTGGCTTCCATGTAGACGCCAGCTTCGTGCAGCACTTTGAAAGTGTCGCGAGCGCTATGACCCAGAGCCAGTACAACATGGTCTGCAGCAATGTGTTCGCCGCTTTCGAGTGTCAGGCCACGCAGTTGTTGATGGTCAATCTCCAATCCAACGACTTTTTGGCCAAACCGAATCTCACCACCAAGAGCGATGATTTCTTCCCGCATTTTTTCGACGACACCGACCAGCCGGAACGTACCGATATGAGGCTTGGCGACGTACACGATCTCTTCGGGCGCGCCGGCCTTGACGAATTCGCGGATGACTTTACGACCGTAGAATTTCGGATCTTTGATCTGGCTATAGAGCTTGCCATCAGAAAAAGTGCCGGCCCCACCTTCGCCGAACTGTACGTTGGACTCTGGATCGAGTACGTTTTTGCGCCAAAGCTTCCAGGTGTCTTTGGTGCGTTCCCGGACTGCTTTGCCACGCTCAAGCACAAGGGGCTTAAACCCCATCTGAGCGAGCAGTAGCGCTGCGAAGATGCCGCAGGGTCCAAAGCCCACAACAACTGGCCGAAGCCGCTGTGACAGGGTCTCGCTCGAGGCTTGAGCGACGTAATGGTAGCCCGTGTCTGGTGTTGGGGTCACCCGCGCGTCCTCTTTATGACGCTTGAGGACTGAGCTTGGATCTTTTACCGAGACATCTACGATATAGGTGAAGGACAGCGCTGCTTTTTTACGCGCGTCGTAGCTGCGTTTGAAGATCTCAACCCCCAGCAATTCGCTAGCAGAGATGCCTAGACGCTCAAGGATGGCAGCCTCAAGATCTTGCGGGGTGTGGTCGACGGGTAAGCGTAATTCGGTAAGGTGAATCATAGAGTGCAACGATACACAAATTTCTTGCCAATTGGCGGCCGCGAGCTAAGCTGAAATCTATAAAATATGCGCAGTTTCGTGTTCTTCCAAGATAAAGAGGTTGTGATGGATTCAGGATTGAAGGGAAAAGTAGCGCTCGTGACGGGTGGTTCCAAGGGAATTGGCTTTGCGATTGCTCAGGCGCTCGCCGCGGAGGGCTGTCACCTACGGTTAGCGGCACGCGACCTAGGTTCTTTAAACGCTGCGCGTGAAACGCTTCAGTCCACCTATGCGGTTGACGTTAAAGTGCAATCTGTCAATTTGTCTGAGCCAGGTGCAGCAGAAACCTTGGCTGCAGCATTTCCTGAGACCGATATTTTGATTAATAGCGCCGGTGCGATTGCACGCGGTAGCCTGTTGAATATTGATCCGGCAGGGTTTCGCGAGGGCTTTGAAGGGAAGGTGACCGCAAGCATGATGCTCAGTCGAGCCCTGTACCCTCAGATGATGTCGCGTAAATATGGCGTGATCATCAATATCATCGGAATCGCTGGGGAAAAACTCAACCCTAACTCTATTGGCACTTCAGTCGCGAATGCTGCTTTGATCGCGTTTACGAAGGCCTTTGGTGCAGAGAGTGTTGATCACGGGGTACGGGTGCTAGGGATCAATCCTGGCTTGATCCACACTGGTCGCACCGACAACCTATTACATCCCAAAACGGAAGTTGATCGCCAAGCCTATGCAAAGGTGATGGCGAATCTTCCGTATGGGCGAATGGGAAAGCCAGAGGAGGTCGCAAGCCTAGCCGTATTTTTGGCTTCTGACGCAGCCAAGTACATCAGCGGTGATGTGATCTCGGTCGATGCGGGCACGCGCTTTCGCGCGTAGCCCGACCCAGCTTACTCGGGCTTGATGCCGATCTGCTTGACCAGATCACCCCAGACTTTGTCTTCTTTCTCGAGAAACTTAGCGAATTGTTGCGGTGTATCGGTGCTGCTTTGCGCACCGATCTCGGCGATACGCTTGACCATCGCAGGCGAGGCCATGACTTTCATGACTTCGGCGTAAAGTCGATCGACGATTGGTTTTGGAGTGCCTGCAGGCAAGAAGAGTGCGTACCACTCATACAACTCAAAGCCTGGGAAACCTGACTCCGCGATCGTTGGGATGTCCTTTAAGGCCTCAGGTCGTGTAGCCCCCGTCGTTGCGATAGGACGAAGCTTTCCACTCTTAACGTGTGGGATCGTGGAAGTTGGGCTGTTGATCAGCATCTGGATATGTCCAGCAAGCAGATCTGTGAGTGCTGGACCGCCACCCTTGTAGCCGATCTCAGTGATGTTTACGGCGGCAAGCTTAATCAGGTATTGCATAGAGAGCTGACCCGAGGTCAGGCCACCTGGCGTACCGTAAGCCAAAGTGCCTGGTTTCGCTTTTGCGAGAGCAACGAGTTCTTGTAGATTCTTGGCAGGCACGCTAGGGTTGACGGTGAGGATGCCAGGCATCAGCGCGAGCATCGCAAGAGGGATGAAATCTTTCTTGCTGTCGTAAGGTAAGCTCTTGGTAATGTGCGGGTTAATCGCGTGTGCGCTAATGAACAGACCAATTGTGTTGCCATCAGGAGCTGCCCTTGCAACTTCTCGGGTCGCAATAGTGCTGTTCGCACCTGGCTTATTCACCACGAGCACGGGCTGCCCAAGGGCTTTGGAAAGATCGGGAGCGATCGCTCGGGCCAGCACGTCTGAGGTGCCACCAGGTGCAAAGGTAACGATGAGTTGAATCGGCTTATTCGGCCAGTCAGTTTGTGCAAAGCTCGAGAGCGCGAAACTGCTTGCCGCGAGTGCAAACAAGAATTTAATTTTTTTCATTTGAAGTCTCCAAGTGTTTTCGGTTTTAGTTTTAATGGTCTGCTGCGTATGTTATTTCAAAACCTCTTGCGTGTGTGCACCCAGCACGGGGCTTGTGTTGTCGGGGTTTTCGCTAAGGAAGACTGCGCTAATAGGGGTTGGCAAGGCGGGCATGCGTTGTCCGCTAGCGACAATGACCCCGCGATTAAAGACGCCACGCGCCTTGAAGTGTGGATCTGATACGGCTTGCTCGAGTCCAATGACCTCTGTGACGCAAGTGTCTTTCCCTTCAAACTTTTCGAGCCAGTACGCCGCCGGATGTTGAGCAATGGTTTTTGCGACACTGGCTTTTACGAGCGCTGGATTGTCGAGATGTTCAAGTTCAGATAAACCAAGAATCGACAGAAAGTTATTCCAAAACTTATCCTCCAGTGGAGCGGCTGCAAGATACTTATCATCTGCAGTTTGATAGATCTGATACCGAGGGCTGCCGCCCGTCACTAGCTCATCACCCGCTTTAGGCCACTCATCTGCGGCCCAGCCCGCTCCCAGCCCCCAGTACATCAGGGGAAACAGATTATCGGACATCGATATATCAAGATGACACCCCACGCCGGTTTGATCGCAGTGGCGCAGTCCCAACAAAATATTCATCACGGCTGGGTAAGCGCCCGCTGCAAGGTCTGCGGTGAGGACGGGCGGCACGAAGGGTGCACCAGACTGATCGCTGCCAAGACGCACCATACCGGTACGGGCTTGATAATTCATGTCATGCGCTGCCACTTGAGCATAGGGACCATACTGCCCAAAACCCGTAATCGAGCAGTAAATGATGCGCGGGTTAAGCGCTTTCGCGGCTTCGTAGCCTAAACCGAGGCGATCCATCACCCCCGGTCTGAATTGCTCAACGATGACGTCCGCTTGGGCGATCAGGATTTCAATCTTCTTTCGGATTGTCGGGTCTTTGAGGTCTGCGACGATCGATTTTTTTCCACGATTCAAGAGGCAGAAATTTACGCTGTCGGGCCCGACCTTTGGTTCGTAATCCCGCATATCGTCGCCCGAGGCGCGTTCAATCTTAATGACATCCGCGCCCGCATCCGCCAAGAGCAGTGTGCACATGGGTCCTGGCAAGAGCGTACTGAAGTCCAGCACTTTGACTCCCTCAAGCGGCTGCATCGTCGTCCTCGATGAGAAGATTCTGTTTTAACCAAGCGTTGCGCGCGCGACGAGCTGGCGCATAAGCTTCTTGGCCGAGTTGCTCGTATAGATCCTGGGTGACCTCGAAATGATGATGCAAACCCGAGCGATTTAATAGCGCGATTGGACCGTCTGGATAACCCAGGCCAAGTCTAAGCGTCATATCCATGTCGTTGGCCGTGGCCAGACCCTCGTCGAGACGGCGCAGCGCTGCGTTGTAATAAGGACGAACGAGACGGTTAAGAATCCTGCCTGGAAAGTCATTGCAGATTGCGACGACTAGCCCTGAAGCCTCAAAAGCTGCACGCGCCGCTGCAAGTGCTTGGGTACTGGTGTAGGGCTTGCGCACGAGTTCCACGAGCTTTGTTGGCGCATCGTCACCCAAACGGAAACGAGCAAAGCCAAGCACATTCTCAGGACCATTGTCGTCATCAATATGAATGCCTAAACATTCGTTACCGAGTTCGACTGCGATGAATGTCGCGGCCTCGTGATCAAACACTGAATTGGCAAAGGCTTCAGCAGCATCTTGTCCGATATAGACCAGGCTAGTGCCTTTGGAATCTGCTTGATTGATAAAGGCATGCTTGTCTGGAAAGGACTGACTGTCGCCCGCTGCAATGATTTGATAGGTCATGCTGTCAGGCTCCGAAAATCTTGTTGCTGTCATACGTATGAAAGCCCTTGCCGGTTTTACGGCCCAAGCGTCCTGCACCAATCATGCGCTTGACGAGCGGTGGGCATGCTGCCCGCGGCTCGTTCGTCACGCCGTGAAGCGCCTCGCAGAGTAAGAGTTGCGTATCCATACCCACCATATCGAGCAGTTCAAGTGGGCCCAGTGGGTAGCCGAGCGCAGTTTTAACAGCAAGGTCGATGTCTGCGGGCTCGGCAACACCTTGGTCGACCAGATTAATCACATCGTTATGCCAAGGGACAAGAAAGTAATTGAGGATAAATCCCGGGGTGTCACGTGTACGCACAGGACGCTGCCCTAGGGCTTCACATAATTTCCACGCTTTGTCGAAGGTCTCGTCCGAAGTATTCATTCCAGGCGACATTTCAACCAGTTTCATCAATTGTGCAGGTAAACAAAAATGCATGCCGACAAAACGATCGTCGCGCCCGGTTCCGCCCGCAATCTCGGTGATCGATATGGTCGACGTATTGGAAGCAAAAAGAGTGTGGGAGGGACAGACATCATTGAGCTGTTTAAAGATAGCGTGCTTGACCTTAAGATCTTCAAACACCGCCTCGATGACTAAATCGCAATCGCTAAAGTCTTGAATACTTGTGGTGGTTAAAAATTGCGCCATGATCAGCGCGTCTTCGCCCTCGGCAAGTTTGCCTCGTTCGACGGACTTTTTGAGAAAAGCGGCGGCTTGTTTACGTGCGTTTTCTAGAGGCTCGGGCTTTAAGTCGTAAATGCGGGTTTTAAAGCCGGCGCGTGCTGCAACGATGGCGATGCCGGTGCCCATCGTGCCACAGCCGACAATTCCAATGGTTTGCTTGGCGTTCATTTTTTATCCTTGCGTAAAAAGCTGCGCCCGATCAATTGGCGATGGACCTGATTGGTACCTTCCCAGATTTGCGTAATCTTGGCATCGCGCATGAGTCGCTCCACACGATAGTCTTTGCAATAGCCATAGCCACCTAGGAATTGCACAGCATCGGTTGCGATCCGCATCGCGAGATCGGTCGCTTTAAGTTTAAGAATCGATGCCTCGATGCCCACATCGGGGGCATCATCTTGAATCAATTGAGCGACCCGCCATAGCCAAGATTCGACCAGTACAAGTTCGGCAGCGAGGTCTGCGATGTTGAACTGTAAGCCTTGAAACTCTAGGAGCCGCTTGCCCGACTGACTGCGATTGTTCATGTATTCAATCGCATCCTCAAAGGCTGCGCGAGCGATTCCAAGGGCATGCGCTGCGACGCTCGGTCTGGATTTATTGAGCGAGGCGAGTAATATTTTTAAACCGTCACCGGGGGCGCATAAAAGGTTCGCGCGAGGAATGCGCGCGTTGTCAAAGGCTAAGGATGCGGTGCCCGAGGCGCGCGTACCCATTTTGTCTTCGGTGCCGGTGATGCTGAAACCGGGTGTTCCCTTTTCAAGGACCACTGCAGAGATCGATTCCTTGCTGCCAGGGATTTCACTCCATTTGCCGAACATGATGTAGAGATCAGAAACATCGCCGTTCGAGATGAAAATCTTACTGCCATTCACAATGATCGAATCACCATCGGGAGTGAAAGTAGTTTTCATGCCCGTGGCATCAGACCCGGCTGTGGGCTCGGTGATGACCAACGACGCGAGCCCACCTTCAGCGATACGAGGGAGTAGGCGTGTCTTTTGCTCTTCGTTGCCGAAGTCCATCAAAGGCTTAACGGCATGAAAATTCGTCGCCCAGATGATGCCAGTCGAGGCGCAGGCCTGACTGAGCTCGCGTACGCACGCGAGGTAGCAGGCGTAAGAAAGTGGTGCACCGCCGTATTCTTCGGGGATGAACATGGCGTTCAAACCGAGTGCATTAATTTCTTGGACGTTGTCCCAAGGAAACTCACCTGATTTATCGTACTCAGCCGCACGCGGCGCAATTTTTTCACGCGCGAGTTGCTGCACTGAATCCAACAGCATGGATTCCTCTTGTGTCCATTTCTGCGAGGCGTCGAGACGACTTAATACATTCATGATGGGTGTCCGAAATTATTGCAACATGCCGTGTCCACCATCAATGTAGATGGTTTCTCCCGTCATGTAAGGGGAATTCAGTACAAAAAGTGAGGTAACGAGTTGGCCCACATCCTGAGCCTTGCCTGGCACGCCGGCGGGAATGCGTTTGGCGAGGAACTCAGCAAGCGGTCCTTTCTCGAGCATCTCGCGGTTAAAGTCGGTTTGGATATAGCCTGGCGCGACGTTCAATACACGGATTCCCTTCGAGGCCCATTCGACCGCCATGCAGCGTGTCATGGCCGCAACGGCGGCCTTTGTGGCGCAATAGGTAAGGTGTTGTTTGATGCCCAGCTTGTCAAAGAACGAGCCGATGTTCACGATTAGGCCACTCTTGTTTTCAAGTAAGTGAGGATAGGCCACCTGGCTTGCGGCAAGAACTGAGTAGGCGTTGACATCCATGACGTTCTTGAACTCCGCCTCCGCGATGCTCTCGACGCGCCCTTGTGAATGAATACCTGCGTTATTGACTAGCCCAACGATGGGTTGGCCGCAACGCGTCACGACATCAGCGAAGGCATCTTTGAGTTGTTCGGGTCGACTGACATCGCATTTTGCGCTAAACCACTGTGCTCGGTCGGCGTCTGTTGCGCCATCGACATGAGGTGCCTCACCTGATCGTGATAGACATCCCACCGCATAGCCTGCACGTGCTAATCCAAGCGAGATCGCTGCACCAATTCCGCGGCTTGCGCCCGTCACGATGATGCAACCCTTTGAAGTTGAGGCAGTCATTTCTATTGATCCTTAAATACAGGAGGACGTTTTTCTAAAAAGGCGGTCATCCCTTCTGTGGCATCTGCTGAGCGAAAAGCCAGTGTTGAGCAGTCTCGCTCGATACGAAGCCCTTCGGCAAGCGTGGTTTGCATGCCACGCAGGATAGCTTGCTTGGCCATGTCTAGCGCAATCAGTCCGTGTTTGAGGTAGGGTTTTAAAAACTCGCGACCGACTGCAGCAGAATCTTTCGAGTCGACGACACGCGTGACAAGTCCGATGCGCTCGGCTTCCGTTGCATCCACTGTACGCGCAGACAAGATCATGTCCAGTGCACGATCTTGACCAATGACACGGGGTAGGCGTTGGGTGCCACCATATCCGGGGATGAGGCCAAGTTTGAGTTCAGGCAGACCCATTTTGGCACCAGGCGTTGCGACGCGGAACGTGCAAGACAGTGCGAGCTCTAGGCCGCCACCGAAGGCATAGCCATGAATAACCGCGACCGAGGGGACGCGTAATGCGGCCAAGCGATCAAAAACGCTCTGACCAAAGCGCGCACCTTCATGCTCTTGCGTCAAGGTGCGTCCCATAAGCTCGGTGATATCTGCACCAGCACAAAAAGATTTTTCGCCTTCCCCAGTGACAAAGACGCCGCGCACTTGGCCCGCATCAATGGACTCTTCAATTTTCTGTAAAGCGCGGTCGAGCTGTCCCAGTATGTCAAAGCTCAACGCGTTAAGTGCCTTGGGGCGATTGAGGTGTAAGTGAGCGAGTTGGTCGGCGATATTGAGTTCAATGGCCATAGGGGCTCCTAGGTGCTACTAGCTGATTCGGGATTCTTCCAACGCACGGGGGTAGGTTGGAGTTCGCCGCGTTTGGTCATTTCTATCAGTTCGCGCTTCAGAATCTTTCCACTAGCAGTCAAGGGAAACGCGGGCATCACGATAAAAAACTCGGGCATGTCGTACTTGGATAGACCGACTGCGTGCAAGTGCTGCAGGACTTCGTTGGGATCGAGATCGCCAGCACTTCGCGTAAGTACGGCGAGGCATACCCGCTCGCCCAACCGGTCGTCTGCGATCGGGAATGCCGCAGCCTTGGCGATGTTTGCGTGCCGATGCGCGAGATCTTCAATACGCGCGGGATGGATATTGTGTCCACCGCGAATAATGAGATCCTTCTTGCGTCCGACGATTTGCAGACAGCCTTGATTGTCCATGACACCCAGGTCGCCGCTCATGAACCAGCCAGAGCCATTGAAAGAGCGCTCTGTTGCAGTTTGATCATCAAAGTAGCCGAGTGTTAAGACGCCACCGCGACCACCGATCTCACCGACTTGTCCAATCGGTAGTTCGTTATCTGGATTTTCGGCATCAAAAATGCGAATCTCATAACCAAGCCCAGAGCGTCCGCAGGTCGCGACAATTGTGTTGGTAGGATCTGTCGGCAGGGTGTATTGATGTGAGCCGTTCTCGGTCATGCCATATACATTTTGCGGCGTAATGCCGATACGCAGAAACTGTTCAGCGACTTCGCGTGGGATGGGAGAACCTGCCATATAAAAGGACTTGACCTGCCCGAGCGCAGATAAGCCGCGCTTGCGAAACTCATCCAAAATATCCATAGCATGGGTCGGCACGCCCATGACATAGGTCGCGTGACTCGCGATGATCCAATCGATCGCAGGCGTACCGGACGCGTAGTTGTGAATCGCGAGCTGCATACCAGCGCTCAACCATTGTTCGGCAGCGACCGTGCCGATGTGATGGCTCAGCGGGCTCAGTGTGAGCAAAATCGTTTCAGTGTTGTGGTGCCAGTCCTTCACCATACTGCGACCATTGGCCAGCAAAGTGTTGTCACTATGCATGACCCCCTTGGGCAATCCTGTCGTGCCTGACGTAAACGCGAGGTAAACAATTTTGTCTGGATGATCGACGGGTACGGGTTGCGCGTTCAGGTCGCTGCATTCCTTCGGAAAGGGTAGTGTTCCTGTGGCGAGGGACGCCGCTTGATTGAAATGTGCGCCCGAGACATAGGTGGCCCGCAGCGACTTTACTTGCTCCAGTTTGTCGAAAATCGGCCGCTTAACAGCATCGGAGCCGTAGCCTGGTGTAGTGAAAAATGCTTTGCAGTCAATACGTTTGAGTAAGGTAATGATCTCGTCTGCAGTGTAGCTTTGGTGTAAGGAGGGGCAACACACATAGCCGTTACGCGAGCATGCCAGCAAAATCATGACGCTTTCGACACGGCTGGGTAGCCAAATTGCGACGCGGTCGCCAGCCTTGAGCCCAGCGTTGTGCAACGTCGCAGCCAAGGCTTCCACGGTATTGAAGACTTCAAGCCACGTAAGCGTTGTGAAGTTATCTCGCAACGCCACGGAGCTTGGTCGTTGTGTGGTGTGCTTGGCCAGCAAACCAAACATCGTATCGTGTTGCCACGCACCGCTTGCGTAATGCTCGCGGGTTTTCTGTGGATCATGCAAAGTCAGCATCATGATCGAATGATTCCTTTATGCGCAGACAAGCCGTTATTGACCAAACTTCGAGGCATCTGGCTGACGACGTTCCGCAAAGGAGGCGGCCATTTCGTCATGCTCTTCGGTCTCAAGGTAGCCGCGTAACAGCAAGTCGTGCGCCATGCGGGACAGACCGCCGACGCCACCGTGCCGGGCATTAAATGCGGCCTTGATCGACGCTAGTGCGAAGGCTCCGCGATCGGCGATTTCAAGCGCCCATTTGCGTGTTTCAGCGCGTAACTCTGCGGCGGGAACGACCCGGTTGATCAGGCCCATATCAACCGCTTGCTGCGGTGAGATCTTGGGGTTTGAGTACCACATCTCTTTGGCGCGCTTTTTACCGATCAAGTCCTCGAGATACCATGTTCCGTAGCCTGCATCAAAACTGCCTACCATGGGCCCAACCTGACGGAACATGGCATTGTCCGCGGCGATCGTCACGTCACACACCATTTGCAATACGTTGCCACCACCGACTGCATAACCGTTTACCGAGGCGATCACGGGCTTTTGTAGCCGATCAATGCTTTCGTACATTTCAAGCGTTGGCAGGACGCCCGCATAGAGTTGCGTCTCTTCCATGCCGTCCTTGCGGCCACCCAAACAAAAAAAACGATCGCCTGCACCCGTCAGTACGATCACGCGAGTCCGGGTTTCCCTTCTGATTTCATTGATACAGTCGCGAATCTCATGACACATTTTTTCTGTGAACATGTTGCCGTCTTGCGGACGATTCATCGTGATGGTTCCGATGGGGCCATCTTCTTCGTAAAGGATTTCGTCGAACTTCATTTGTGATCTCCTGCGACTAAAGTTTGAATGATTGATGTGTGTAAATGTATCTGATTTAAAGTTGAACGCTGGCGCTTCCGATCCCATCAAACTGCGCCACGACGAGGTCTCCCGCTTGTGCCGCGGGCATGCCGCACCAGCTGCCCGTCGTGACAATCGAGCCTGCCGGTAAGGTTTGGTCGCCAGCCGTGACGTGTCGCACCCAAAAGGGAATCACCCAGCGCGGGTCTTGTAGGGAGTGGGTGCCGATGAATTCGAGTGGGGCCTGGTTGCCGATTTTGACAGTGCAGCGTTGTTTGGACCAATCGCGATGTATTTCACGTTCGCTATAGGTGAGCCAGTCCCCCAAGACGAGTGCGCCGTGCGACTGCATGTCCGCGAGTTTGAGCAAAGGTGAGGCGTTGTCGATTTGATTCCAACGTGAGTCGACGACTTCAATCGATACTGTGAGTGCATCGATGAGGTCATGGCCTTGCTCTTCTGTTAAGGCCGCAGCTTCTTGCGGTGTCACGCTGCGTTTAGTTCTGAAGGCGATTTCGATTTCAATGAGACGGATATTGAAAGGGTGGGCTCCCGCTTTTGCAGGGCTTGACCAAATGCCTGAGTCGAGTAGGGCGGTGTTGGCGATCTCGCCTTGTCGCGAGGGTCCGCCGGATTTCCAGTAACGGGCTGGTTGACGTTGGTTCGGTGCGAGAGCTAGCAGCACTTGCTCTTGGACCGCTTGCGCATCTTGCGGGTGTTGCAGCACGGCGAGTAAGGGCGTTGGATCAACAGGATGTTGATCGGTCCGAGCCGAAAGCAGTGCCTGGGTGACGGCGGCAATATGCGAAGTTGACATGAAATTCCACTCTATAGTTGGGAATCAAGGATAATCCAGATCTCTCATCGTCGGCGCCCCGGCGGCGTCCACAATCTAAGAATTCCTATGGCTCTACGCGCAACGATTTACAAGGCTGAACTCAATGTGGCGGACTCGGACCGTCACTATTACGGGAGTCATGCCTTAACCTTGGCTAGACACCCCTCTGAGACAGACGAAAGAATGATGGTGCGTCTGCTGGCGTTTGCTTTGCATGCCCAAGAGGACCTGGCATTCACAAAGGGGTTAAGCGACACCGACGAGCCCGATGTTTGGCGTAAGGATTTGACGGGCGCCATTGATTTGTGGATCGAGGTGGGTCAGCCCGAAGAGCGTCGTATTCTGAAGGCTTGCGGTCGAGCCAAGCAAGTTGTGGTGTATTGCTACGCAGGGCATAACAGTAAGCTCTGGTGGGATTCCGTGCGTAATAAGCTTGAGCGCACCCGCAATCTTCGCGTGGTCTGCCTGCCCTCGGATCGGACCAAAGAGCTTGCGTCCTGGGCGCAACGCACCATGACACTTCATGTCAATATTCAGGATAGTGAATTGTTTGTGTCGAGCGACCAAGGTCAGCTCATGCTCGAGCAAGAGGTCTGGCGTGAATAAGCAGCGCCAGGATGCGTGTGGCGCTGCTCTAATGGTCCGGACTTAGACGCCCATTTGCGTAGCGAGATCGCGAATATCTTTGGCGACGACATCCCACTTTTCTGTTGCAACCAGATTTGTCTTCTGCTCGGGGCCGTGCTCCGTTGGCCGCGGCCAGAAGGCAGTTTTGAGTCCGACCTTTCGCGCGGCGGCCAAGTCGTCATTGTGTGCTGCACACATCATGACTTCACTTGGATCAAGCTGCAAAATCTGGGCAACGCCCAAATAGGATTGTGGCTGCGGCTTGTAGCAGTGAAACACCTCAGTGGATAAGTTTAAATCCCAAGGTAAGCCGGTGTACTTTGCGATGTCTGTCAGCAACGAGACGTTGCCGTTTGAGAGCGGGGCAATGATGTATTTGCTCTTCAGACGCGTCAGACCCGAGACCGCATCTGGCCAGCCATCGAGGCGATGCCACACTTTGTTGACATGCTGGCGTTGCGCTTCGGTCATTTTTTCAAGACCAAACTCCGGCAATAACTGCTCGAGAGACTCGCGATGCAAAACATCCAGAATGGTCCATTCTCTCTGACCACTGCGTACCTTTTCCATCGAGGGCTGGTAGAGCGAGCGCCACTTCACCGCCAGTGCTGTCCAGTCACAGGAGTAGCCATTCTCCGAACCCCAGCGGGTGAGATCGCGTGTGATGCTTCCACGCCAGTCGACCACGGAACCAAACGTGTCGAACACCATTGCTTTGACTGTCGAAGTGAGTGTGCTCATTTACATCACCGCGGACATGCCGCCATCAAGGTTGACGCTGCTGCCCGTGACGTAACTAGAAGCCTCAGAGGAGAAGAAGGCAACGACATTGGCGACCTCTTCGGCACGACCGACACGACCAAGCGGCACATCTTTGCCGTGATTTTCGTAGAGTTGTTCCACAGAAATACCAGCCTTGGCGGCTTTGCGTTCGTGTTGACCTGCTCGGATCAAACCAATGCAGATGCTGTTGACAAGAATGTTGTCGCCTGCGAATTCTTTTGATAAAGCTTTGGTCATGGCCAAGCCCGCGGCACGTGTCACCGTTGTTGGCATTGATTTGGCGCGAGGTTGTTTCGCACCGATGTTTGTCACGTTGATAATGCGACCCCACTTGTTCTTGCGCATTTCTGGGATAGCCAGACGCGACAAGCGAATCGCAGCGAATAGTTTGAGATCAAAGTCGGCTTGCCAGTCTTTGTCAGTGACGGATTCAAACTCACCGGTCGCCGAGGTGCCGGCGTTGTTAATCAAGATATCGATGCGGCCATAGGCCTTTAAGATTTCCTGGATGATGCGCGCACATTCCGCGTCCTGACTGACATCAGCCGCAATGGCGAGGACGTTACCGCCCGCTGCACGAATGTCAGCGGCTACTTGATCTAAGAGTTCCCGTCCGCGGGCTGCAATCACAACGGTCGCGCCCTCCTCGGCGAGCTTCATGGCGCACGCTTTGCCAATACCTTGAGATCCACCTGTGACAAGCGCCACTCTATTTTTTAGTCCGAGGTCCATTTGATATCTCCGTTTAAGCGTTTGTAAGTTGTTGTAGGTTGTACCGAAATACCTGCCGCATGACTAGTTGTTTTAAGTCTCTGTGGCGACTTGCCTGAGCGCCTCTTCAAAGGCCTCCGCGGGTTGTGCACCTTGAAGCAAGTATTTGTCGTTAATAATGATGGAGGGGACCGAGTGAATACCCATCGAGGTGTACTTCATTTGCTGAGCACGGACGTCTGCGGCAAATTCGTCTGTGGCGAGGATATCGGACGCCCGTTTTGAGTCGAGCCCAGCGCGGTTGACAGCATCGAGAAGATTTTGTGCTTGGTCAAGATCGACGGCTAACTGAAAATACGTCACCAGTAATTCACGCTTAAGCCTATGTTGCGCTTGGGCACCGAACTCAAGTCCCGCCCAATGTAAGAGCCTGTGCGCGTTAAAGGTGTTGTAGACGTGCTTGCGACCCTCAGGGTGAAAGGGATAACCCACTGCTGCCGCACGTGCCTTAATTTCGTTTTGCGTGGCGCGCACTTGTTCAACTGTCTTGCCATATTTTTGGGTCAGATGTTCAAAGACATCTTGTCCGCCGGGCGGCATATCAGGATTCAATTCGAAGGGTTGGAAGTGCACTTCCACCTCGAACGCACCCCCAATTTTTTTGATTGCTTGCTCGAGGCCGCCAAGGCCGACGGCGCACCACGGGCACGCGATATCTGAAACATAATCAATCTTGATTGCCATGAGTTTTCCGATTTCAAAGCGTAGGCTAAGCTATAGCCAATAAAGCAATAGGCAATCGCTAGAACCCAAAAGTAAAATTTCCGCATCATGTTAGCGTAAATGCTTGCTGGGCAAGGGTTTGAAGCCGATACGTGGGCAGTGAGTTGAGTAGAAATTCACCATTTTGGTGCAACAAGAATTTTCAGGAGACTGGGCATGCAAGGTAAATATCAAATCGCGACGATCGAAGGCGACGGGATTGGTCCGGAGGTATGCCGCGCTGCCGTCACGGTGTTGAAAGAGGCGCTGGGTGAGGGGGTCATGTCGTTTGATGACTTTCCTGGTGGTGCCTCGCACTACGTGAAGACCGGACAGGTTCTTCCTCCCGATACGTTTGATGCGTGTAAGACTGCGCATGCAATGCTGCATGGCGCAGCGGGTCTGCCCAACGTGACTTACCCAGATGGCACAGAGGTGGGGAACGATCTGCATTTGCAGTTACGGTTCAAGCTAGATTTGTATGCGAATGTGCGCCCTATTCGTTTATACCAAGGGGATTTTTCACCTCTAAAAAATCGTGCGGCCGGTGATATCGACTACGTGATCGTGCGTGAGAACACCGAAGGTTTGTATGCAAGTCGCGGGGCCGGCGTGTTGCTGCGCGGAGAAGTCGCGACAGACACCTTGGTGCTCACTCGAAAAGGTTGTGAGCGGATCGCACGCTTTGCGTTTGAACTGTCGCGTAAACGCAATGGCGCACCCTCCGACCACAAACGGCGAATGACAGTCTGCGATAAGGCAAACATTTTGCGAAGCTATGCCTTCTTTCGGTCCGTCTGTGATGATGTGGCCAAAGACTATCCGGACGTGGCGATTGATTACGCCTATGTGGATGCGATTACCGTGCACTTGGTTAAGCGTCCCGAGTTTTACGATGTGATCGTTGCAGAAAACTTATTTGGCGACATCATTTCGGATTTGGGTGCTGCAACCGTCGGTGGGATGGGTATTGCGCCGTCGGGCGAGCTCGGAGACAGACATGGCTTGTTTCAGGGCGCACATGGTTCGGCCCCCGACATTGCGGGTCAAAATATTGCAAGTCCCTTAGCGACGGTCTTATCTGGGTCCTTCATGCTGCGCTGGCTAGGTGATCGTCATTCGGATCAGCGTTTGATTGATGCGGCCCAACGGGTAGATCGAGCGGTAGAACTTACGTTGGCGCAAGGTAAAGCCATTCCTAGGGATTTGGGTGGGCTGGCCTCGTGTTCAGAGGTCACGCAGGAAATTTGCCGAAATCTGAAGTAAGGCTCCCCACACAGGGCGCACTGAGGTTTACCCGTATAAAATGCGAGGATCAAGCATATAAGCTGGGATTTTTCATGACCAAAGCGGTAGCGGGTGAAACGATCGTTTTAAATAGATTGTTGGTGAAGGATTGTTTTAGAAAGCTACTTGCTCTGGCTTGCTTCTTAGCTGTGGCGCCAGCGGTCTTTTCGCAAGGCGCACCGACAGGACCTCTCCCTGTTTCAGTCATTGAAGCGCGCCCCACTTCTGTGCCAAGTACCCTAGAGGTGACGGGGCAGGCCGAGGGTGCGAAAGAAACTGAAGTGCGAGCACGTGTGAACGGGATTTTGCTCAAGCGGCTCTTTGTGGAGGGCGCCCCTGTGCAAAGGGGTCAACCGCTCTTTCAGATTGACCCGGTTCCTTTTCAAAATGCGTTAGACGAAGCGCAAGCCCGCGCTAAACAAACCGAACGTGAAGCGGCACGGCTCAAAAAACTTTTTAGTCAACAAGCGGTTAGCCGTAAAGAATATGATGATGCGACCTCGGTCAATGAGATTGCGCAGGCGACGTTAAAGACGGCCAAATTAAATCTTGAGTGGACGACGGTGACCGCTCCCGTGGATGGAATCTCCGGACGGTCGTTACGCTCTGAAGGGCATCTCATCACCAGCACCGGCGATGCGGGTTGGCTCACTTCCATCTATCAGGTTGATCCAATCTGGGTGCGGTTCGGCTTGTCGAGCGCTGACGCGGCTCAGCTCCCCGCAGGGCGTTTGGATGCTCCAGTGGATGCGCCGGTTCAGTTGTTGTTGGGTAACGGCCAGACCTACGATCAGCCAGGACGGTTGAATTTTCGCTCTGTGTTTATTGATCCTAAGTTGGGGACGCAACAGTTAAGAGCCGAATTCCCTAATCCGCAACGTGCAATTCTGCCCGGACAGTTTCTGCGGGTGAGAATCACGACGGGCAGTCTAGATAACGTGTTTCTGGTACCGCAGCGCGCAGTGATCCAAAGTGATCGTGGTTATATGGTTTGGACTGTCGGTAGTGATAACAAGGTGGTCCCGACCCCTCTGAAGATGGGTAAATGGTCGGGGCAGAATTGGGTGGTCCTATCTGGATTGAAATCAGGTGATCGGGTTGTAGTGGACCAAATCATTAAAATTCGCCCAGGCGCGGTAGTGAGCCCTAAGCTAGTTCCGCTTGAGATCCCGCCTCAAGCGCCTAAGGAAACTCGATGAGCTTTTCGAGCTTCTTTATTGGACGGCCGATTTTCTCGGCCGTTATTTCTATTACGATCGTGATCGCCGGTTTGATGGCTGCGCGTGGGCTGCCCATCGCTCAGTATCCGCAGATTGCACCACCGACCGTGATTGTTACGGCGAACTATCCAGGCGCTTCAACAGAGACCCTTACACGCACTGTGGCCGGTCCTATCGAAGAACAGCTTTCCGGCGTAGAGAACCTTCTGTTTTTTAGTTCTGTTGCGCAGTCCAGCGGTACCTTGGTGATCACGGCAACGTTTGAGGTGGGCACCAACGTTGATACGGCAACGGTCAACGTGAATAACCGAGTCAAGATTGCAGAGCCTCGACTACCAGATGTTGTGCGGCAATTTGGTGTGACCGCGCAGAAGCGTTCTAACGACATTCTGATGGTTGCTGCCGTTACGTCGCCCTCAGACGAATACTCTAATTTGTATTTGTCCAACTATGCGTTAGTCAATGTGCTGGATGAGTTAAAGCGCTTGCCGGGGGTCGGGGATGCGGCGGTCTTGGGCGCCAAGGATTATGCAATGCGGGTGTGGCTTAAACCCGATCGTATGGCGCAGCTCGGTTTGACGGCTCCGGATGTCGCGGCGGCGATCGCGGCGCAAAACAAACAAAACGTTGCTGGAAAGATTGGTCAAGAGCCTGCGCCAGAGGGGCAGCAGCTCGTCTACACGGTGACGGCGAAGGGACGCCTGGTCACGCCAGAGCAGTTTGGTGAGATTGTCATTCGCTCGACGGGCGCCGGTGGTGTATTGCGTCTGAAAGATGTGGCGCGCGTGGAGCTCGGTGCAGCCGACTATGACGCGAACACCACGCTGCTGGGCAAACCTGTTGCGTTAGTTGCGACGTATCTGCAGTCAGGCGCTAATGCGCTCGCGGTCGCCGATAGCGTACGCAAAAAAATGCAAGAGCTTGAAAAGAAATTTCCTCCTGGGATCGAATATGTGATCCCCTTTGATACGACAAAATTTGTGACGGCGTCTATCAATGAAGTGATGAAGACGCTCGCTGAAGCGATGGTGTTAGTTGCCATTGTCGTATTCATGTTTTTGCAAAACTGGCGTGCCACGCTGATCCCGCTGATTGCGGTCCCTGTATCGCTGATCGGTACGTTCGCGGGACTTTGGGTATTTGGTTTTTCTATTAATACGCTGACTTTGTTTGCTATGGTGCTGTCGATCGGTATTGTGGTGGACGATGCAATTGTGGTGCTGGAAAACGTTGAGCGCTTGATGGCTGAGCGACAGTTGTCCCCGAAAGAGGCCGCCTATGAAGCGATGCGGGAGGTATCTGGTGCGGTGGTTGCTATTGTGCTGGTGTTGTCGGCTGTGTTTATACCGGTAGCCTTTTTGGGTGGTATTGCGGGAAAGTTATATCAACAGTTTGCTGTGACCGTTGCCTTGGCGGTTGTGTTGTCGGGTGTCGTGGCGCTGACGCTTACGCCTGCGCTGTGTGCTGTGTTGCTCAAGCCCGGGTTGCATGAGCCCAAGGGGTTTCGTTGGTTTAATCGTGCCTTTGCCGCGTTTACAGATCGGTATACGGGGTTAGTGAAGTACACGTTGCATCACCGCGTGCTGGGAGCATCTGTTTTTGGTGCGATCGTCGTGGGTTGTTTTGTGATGTTCCGGATGGTGCCAGGTGGATTTGTTCCGCCAGAAGATCAGGGCTATCTCATTAGTGCACTGGTCTTGCCGGATGGGGCTAGTTTGCAGCGCACCCAGGAAACGGGCGATGCGTTTCAGAAAAAGATTGCTCAGGATCCCGGTGTTGCGCGCGTGTTTGTGATTGCGGGTAACGATATTATTGGGGGCGGACGTCGCACCAATGCGGGCACGGTTTTTATCCCTCTTAAGGATTGGGATCAACGCGAAGCGTCTTCGGATCAGCTCGCGAAGAAATTTACGGGTCTAGGCATGACGCTGCCCGATGGCATGGCGTTAGTGTTCAATCCCCCACCTATTCGTGGTTTAGGCTCGGCTGGGGGCTTTGAATTCTATGTGCAGTCAAAAGGCGAACCCTCTGTGAGTAACTTGGCGCTCGTCACCAATAATTTTATCGAAGAGCTCAAGAAGCAACCAACCTTAACGGGGATCAATACCTTTTTCAGACCAACTTCTCCTCAGCTCTATGTTGAGGTAGATGAGGCCAAAGCGCTTTCGTTGGGTATCCCAGTGTCTGATGTGTATTTTAGTTTGCAGGCACTGATGGGTTCACTTTATGTGAACGATTTCAACTTGAATGGACGCACCTATCGCGTGCAGATGCAGGCGGATTCACAGTACCGTGCGACCCCGACCGATTTGGGCCAACTGTATGTGCGTGCCGATAATGGCAGCATGGTGCCGATCTCTGCCTTGATTACGGTATCGACTCTTGTCGGTCCGGAACAACTTGAACGCTTCAATGGCTTTCTCGCTGCGAAGGTTCTTGGCAGCGCGACAGTGGGAGTGAGCTCTGGAGAAGCCATCAAGGTGGTGCAGGGCGTGGCAGAAGCAAGCTTGCCTAGCGGCTACGAGTTGGCTTGGGCGGGCCAAGCGTATCAGCAGATCCGCACCGGTACGGCTTCTGGGTTAGCGTTCGCATTTGGCATCATTATGGTGTTCTTGATCTTAGCTGCGCAGTATGAACGGTGGTCTTTGCCAATCGCAGTGCTCTTGGCAGTGCCATTTGCGGTGTTTGGTGCGCTGCTTGCTGTATTGGTGCGCTCGATGCCCAATGATATTTACTTTCAAATTGGTTTGATTGTGTTGGTGGGCTTATCTGCCAAAAATGCGATTTTGATTGTGGAGTTTGCAGCCCAGAAACGTGAGCAAGGTCTCAACAGCATTGATGCGGCAATGCTTGCCGCCAAGCAGCGGTTTCGACCCATCGTGATGACGTCGTTGGCTTTTATTCTGGGTGTTTTCCCCTTGGTGATTTCAAGCGGCGCCGGTGCGGCAGCTCGCAAATCAATGGGCACAGGCGTATTTGGTGGGATGTTGGTATCGACCTTCATTGCGACGATATTTGTGCCGATGTTTTATACATGGTTGTCGCGCAAGCAAAAGACTGCAGAGGCCCAGCCAGCTGAGCGCAGTGGCGCGTTATCGGATGTTGACGCAGGAAATAAGCCATGAGCCTGACACGTGCGCTGAGTGGTGCTCTGATGCTGCTTGGCTTGAGCGGTTGCTTGCTGGGGCCTGACTATAAACGTCCAGAGATTGAGTTGCCCAAAGGGTTTAATACCGGTGATGTTGTCACGCCAGCCTTATCGTCAACTGCAATGGCGAGTGTGACGGTTAAGCAGGACTGGTGGACCCAGTTTGGGGACCAGACCTTAAATCAGCTGGTCGACAGGGCACGCACTGAAAACGCGGATCTTCAAATCGCGTTGGGTCGCTTGGCCCAAGCCGAAGCCTTAGCGCGTCAAGCGGGGGCTGCACAGTATCCAAGCTTGAATATGACGGGTTCTGGCACGCGGGCGTCGACGGGAACATCGGTAAGCCCCACTGGCATTGGCTTACAGACGAACACCTCGCAACTTGGCTTGGTGACCTCTTACGAACTGGATGTGTGGGGCAGGGTAAGACGTAACATCGAATCGGCGAGTTCACTTGCGACAGCAAGTGCCTATGATCGCGACAGTATCGCGCTGACCGTCTCAGCATTGGTGAGTAATACTTATATGCGCCTGCGCTCCCTTGATGCGCAAATTATTGTGCTGAGTCACTCGGTGCAGACACGAGCGGATACGCTGCGTGTCGCGCGAGCGAAGTTAGCCGGAGGCCTCGTATCGCCGATTGATGTGAACCAGGCGCTTGCTGCGCGATCGGCCTCGCAGGCAACCTTGTCCGAACTTACACGTCAGCGTGCGATTGCGCAAAATCAATTGGGCGTCTTGACCGGAAAATTGGATCTCAAGCTTGAGCCGTTGGATTTAAGGTCGTTGCCGACTCCGCCTGTGCCGCCAACCGGGCTGCCATCGACCATACTCGAGAGTCGTCCGGATATTAATCGCGTCGAGCAAGAACTGACGGCGGCCAATGCACGGATAGGTGTGGCAACAGCGAATTTCTTCCCGACGCTTTCTCTGACTGGCGTGTTTGGCTCGCAAAGTGTTGATTTCAGCGCATTTTTATCGGGACGCAGCGCCGTGTGGTCAGCCAGCATTGGTCTATTGCAGCCTATTTTTACTGGTGGTGCCTTGCAGGCCAGACTTGATTTTGCAAACGCTCAGCAACAAGAAGTGTTGGGCAACTATGTCAAGATCATTCGGGTGGCCTTTGGTGAAGTCAGTGATGCCCTGGTGTCGGTTAGTCAAACGCTTGAAACTGAGCAGTTTTTAACCGAACAAGTGCAGGCTGCGACCAAGGCGGAAGAGTTGGCTGCCTTACGTTATGAGGCGGGTTATGTAGACTACCTCAATGTCTTGGAGGCGCAGCGGGCTGCGAACGACGCGAACTTGGCATTCGTCATTAATCGCTCGTTGCGACTGCAGGCTGGAGTCGATTTATTTAAGGCACTTGGCGGTGGTTGGGCGGCTAGTCCATAATCGCGTATCAAGATAGTTGATCATCATTGACGAGGGATAACTCCATGAATGAAGCAATAGAAAAACAGTACAACCCACGCACGACCATTACGCCTGAGCAATTGGCTACGTACACAGAGCTCGGTACTCGGTCGAGTCAAGCAGCGCGCGAGCGGTTCCAAGGGGTATACGATTTGCGCTATGGGACGGGTCCGCTTGAGACGGCTGATTTTTTTCATTGCGGTCAGCCTAATGCACCCGTCATGGTTTTCTTTCATGGGGGTTATTGGCGGGCTCGCGATAAAAATGACTATTCCTTTGTCGTGAACGGGGTAGTGCCCTTGGGTTGCTCGGTTGTTGTCATGAACTACGACCTGTGTCCGGCTGTGACGGTTGCCCAGATTGTTGAGCAAACGCGTCGTGGGCTGCAGTGGGTGGCTCAGCAGGCTGCCGCTTGGGGCGTGGATGGCAATAAGATTCTCGTGTCGGGCCACTCCGCTGGCGCACATATTATTGCTGCGACCTTGGCGCAGACCGGTGCTGATTTTCAGTTAAAACAACACGCTATTAAGAAGGCTTATCTGATCAGTGGCGTGTTCGACGTGGAACCCGTTCTTGAAATTAGCGTGAACGATGAGGTCCATTTAAAACCTGCTGACGTACTTGCTTTGAGCCCTGTGAAACACCCTTTCGCAGCGAACGTGGATTATGAAGTCGTGGTGGGTGGTGCTGAGCCGCGCGACTGGATTGGTGAGTCGACTCGGATGGCTGCGCACTTAAAGTCTATGGGTTGTCGTGTTGGGTTGCATGAACTGCCCGGTTTAAACCATTATTCGGTCTTGCATGAAATGGACAGCCCAGCAGGCTACATCTCTAAACTAGTTGCCCGAGACCTAAAAACGCTTTAATTTGAATTATGATGTGGATCTGATTTTAGGTAAGCCACGTGGATACTGTTGACCAAAAAATAGATGCACTCGACCTCGGCGCTTCAATGCGCATCGAGCTGGGGATGCTTTTGCGTCAAGCGCGCCTGAAGCAGCAAAAAGAGATCGGAGATGTGGCGAAGCGTTTGATACTCTCTCCAAGCCAAGTGCTCAACCTTGAAGCGGGCACGATGAATTCCTTTCATCATGAGCGCCGTTATGTGCATGCGCTCAAAGGCTACTTGTTTTATCTGGGCCTCGGTAGCGACTTGATTATTAATGACAAGTTGCAGCAACTCGAGACTGCGAGTCTGCAGGCCGTTGCGTCTTCCGCATCAGGTGTCGCGCAGTTGTACAAGGCCGGACGCGGGCCAGCACCGGCAGATGCACACACAAAAAAGAAACGTGTCTATATTGCGGTAGGTGGTGTTGGCGTGATTGTCGGGATCATCGTGTTCGCGCTTATCGCAAGCGGTGGATGGTTCAGTGGTTCTGAGGAATCTGAAGCCGAACAAGCGTTAGTATCTGATTCGGACAAGACAGTTGCGACGGTGGGTTCGGCATCACAAGATGCTGTGGTGTCAACCGCGTCGCCGAGTGGTCAGGCGGCTCAAGCAGCTGCCGTTGCCGTAACACCAACCGGTGCAGAGGGTAAGGTGTCTGAACCTTCCGCAGTAACGGCAAGCCCAACCCTAGCCCCAGCCACCAATCAAGCCCCCACGCCAGCCCCCACGCCTGTTGCCCCGGAACCATCCGTTGCTGCCGCCAAGCCTGCAACGGGGACTTCCTCAGATCCATTTGAAAATTTGAAGAGCACAACCTTGCGTATCGTATTCGTGGGTGAGTGTTGGGCCTCGCTCATCACGACAGATGGTCGCCGTAATGAGCGCATCTTTCAGGCGGGTCAGTCAATTGATGTCGAGTTGGATCGCGTCGCATCGTTGACCATTGGAAATAGCCCGCAAGCAAAATTGCAAGTGGGCACCAAGCCACTCGATCTGGCTAAGAGTGGTGCGGTCACGGGCAACGTCGCGCGATTAAACCAGGCAATCCTGCAAAGACTAGCGAAGCTCTAGCACAACGTTATTTAAGAATATCAAGCAAGTTTGAAAATCCATCCGTCCACGCCTTGAAGCCTGGTCGAGCCTCCAGCTTCACGCCACCTTGCAGTTCCTTCGGCAGCGTTGCTGCACGCTCTGGAGACATCAGCAACACCCAAATGGTGTGACGGCAAAAAGGCTCGGCCGGATTGCGCGCAAGGTTATACATCAGGGCGACTTTGCCGTAATGTTGCCCGATAGCTGCCATGACCGGTTGTAGATCCAAGTATTGATTGGTGATGTGTACCGCGAGAATCCCGTCGGATTTCATGTGACCGAGATAGATCTTCATGGCCTCGAGCGTCAGTAGGTGCGTTGGGATCGAGTCACCAGAAAACGCATCCATGGCGAGCAAATCAAACTGTTGAGGGGGTTCGCGCTCTAGCATTAAGCGGCCATCGCCAAGAACATTCACCATTTTTGCGGGACTGTCGCTGAGGTACGTGAATTCGCTTAGCGCGACATCTACAACCTGGTCGTTGATTTCGTACATGCGCATCTCATTGCCTGCGCGCCCGTAGGTGGCAAGCGTGCCAACACCCAAACCGACGACTCCAATTTTCTGTGGCTGTGCGCTGCTTAGACTATTCAGTGCGAGACCGACACCAGATTGCGGACAGTAATAAGCGGTCGGTTTGCGACGTAAGGCGTCATCGAGATATTGTTCGCCGTGAATAATATCTCCATGGCGCATGATGCGTTTGATGCCATGTGCGGTCGGTACATCTTCCACACGTAACTGGCTGTAGAAATTGCGCATGACCACCCGATAGCCGGTGACGTACTCAAGTGAGAGGTGAATCAATCGGGCGCTGTAGAGTACTAACGCAATCGCAATTGCGATGCGCAATGCCTTTGGGCTTTCCCGCCAGACCACGATAGTGGTCAAAGCTGCGCAAAGAAATAAGCCAATCGGTAATTCAAAATATGCATTGAAAACGACGGGTGCGATGAGCCCAACAAAGGTTCCGCCGAGCGCGCCACCTACAGAAAGCATGAGATAGAACAAGGTGAGATGTCGCACAGGAGGCTTGCGACGCACGAGTTCTCCGTGACACACCATACAAAATACAAAAAGTGAAATAGACAAGAGTGCCACCATGACGGGAACGCTCTGGCCGTTCGTCAGCACATAGTCCACCGTGAGTAAAGCGATCGGTAGCGCGATGAGAAAGGCTGAACGGACGTAGTAGCGTGGCGCGTCAAAACACAGGATGAAGCTCAGCAAGTAGATGCTGAGTGGCAGCACCCAAAGGAACGGCACGGGCGCAACATCGTTCGTCAACTGTTGTGTCAAAGTTAAAAGCAGAATCGATGCGGTGGCAGCGAGGCCGATCCACAGAAAGCATTCGCTAAAGGACGGGCGCGCAGCGGGAGTCGTATCTACTTGCTTTGTGGCTTGTTGGGAGGCGTGACTCTTCCAGACAACGAGTCCAGTTAACAGAGCCCCAAGCGAGAATACGGCATAGCCGATAGACCACATATTGGCTTGATGTTGAACGCCAAAAAATGGCTCAATCACGACAGGATAGGAGAGAAGCGCCAGCATGGAGGCGAGGTTTGACAGCGCGTACAGCCGGTAGGGCTTGATCTCTGTGCCGGACTTTGTGAACGCTAAGGCATACCAGGCTTGCATCAGCGGACCGGTTGTGGACAACATCAGATAGGGCGCGCCAACAGCGACCGTGAGCACAACAAAGACCGCCCAACTTGGGTCTGTCAGTGCATCACCTTTCCAGGCCGGATCTGCCGCGACAGGCAGCATGAGCAAGCTTAAGGCGAGCAAGCTGACGTGAACGAGCACTTGCCGGTGTGGCGTCAGCTTTTCATGTAACCAATGCACGTAGGCGTAGCCAAGTAAGAGCTCCGCTTGAAAAAAAACCATGCAGACGCTCCAGACCGATGATGAGCCTCCGAACCAAGGGAGAATCATTTTGGCAACAATCGGTTGGATCTGAAAAAGTAGAAAGGCTGACAAAAAAACGGTGCTGGCAAAAATCAACATGCTTCGTGCATCCCTATATATTTTTAGAGAGAATTTTGGGAAGAAACAGTATTTCTATTTTTGGCTGTCTGTGGAGAGTTCAGGCTTGAGGTCTTTATACCCGTCCCACCCACCACCCAGCGCCTTAACGAGTGCGATGTTAGCTAAAAACTGCCCACCGTGCATCTGCCACTTAATGCGTTGCGCAGTGAGTTGGTTTTGCTGAATAAGGGCTAACGTTTGTGCGGTATCTAGGCCTTCGCGGTAGCGAATCGCACTGATTTGATAGGCTTTGTTGAGGTTGCGTACAGCCTCATCTTGCTTGCTGCGCGCGCGGTCAAGTTGTTGCACGCTGCTCATTGCGTCTTGGGTTTCTTGGATCGCAACGGTAACCGTTTGACGATAGCTCGCGGCAGTCGCCCTATAGCCCGCCTGTGCGAAACGATAGTTAGCGCTCGTGCGTCCGCCATCAAACAGTGTTTGAGTAGCCGTCACACCAATCGACCAAACGATTGATGGCACGCTGAGCAAGGTTGCGATATTTGTTGAGTCTGCACCAAAAAATGTTGGCGCAATCAGCAGAGAGGGAAAAAATGCAGCTTTTGCGACGCCGATCTGGGCATTGGCTGCTGCCATGGCGCGTTCGGAGGCGGCAACATCCGGACGTCGCTCAAGGAGCGTTGAGGGCAGACTGACAGGAAATGCTGGCGGGCGATCTGGTAGGCGACCAGGCGCGATGGAAAATAAAGCGGCCGGAGTTCCAGTAAGTGTTGCGATCAGGTTCTCTTGCACATTACGTAATGATTGAAGTATTTCAAGCTGTGCGCCGCTAGACTCACTCAACGCGGTTTGTTGTGAGAGTTCGGTTCTGCCGGCTGCGCCTAAGTCATAGCGTGTTTGAATGAGATTCAACAACCTCTTTTGTATGGCGACGATGTTTGTGAGTACGCGAATCTCTTCATCGTACTGTCGAAGCAAGAAGTATGCGCTAGCCAATTGCGCCGTGAGCAAGAGCCGAACGTTTTCGGTATCGGCCGCAGCTTGTGCGGCGGTGTTGTTGGCCGCCTCGACATCCCGCCGAACTTTGCCAAGCCAGTCTATCTCGTAGGTCATGATAGCAACTGGACGAAAATCATTTTGTATCGTGGAGGAGTTAACGCTCGTGTATGTGGTAGTCGGTCTATTTTCCGAAGTGCGCACGCGTGTGGCAGCCGCACCGAGACTTAGACTTGGAAGCAGCGACGCGCCGCGCGCCTCGCTCTGCGCAATCGCCTGATCGAGTCTGGCTAATGAAGTTTGCAGAGTGTTGTTGTTTGCGAGACACTTGTCGATCAACTCATCAAGCGCTTTGTCATTGAACGCCTTCCACCACTTGTCTTTAGGCATATCGTCTGCAGGGCTTGCAGGCTTCCATAGCGCTGGGTTTGCACCGGGCAGGCTCTTCCAGTCTTGGGGGAGCTCAACCGCGGGTCGTTCGTAATCTGGACCAATAGGAGAGCAGCCGGCACAAGTCAGCGCAATCAGACTGAGAGCAAATGCGCTTCTCATGAGCCGCGTCGAGCGGGCGGAGTGACGGGTTTGGCGACTTGCACGATGACTCGCTGCCCGTCTAAGACAGAGTCAAGAGGGTTCAGAATGAGCCAGTCTTCTTTGGTCAAGCCGCCGCGAACCTCTACTTGCATCCCAAAATCGATGCCAAGCGTTACCTTTTTTCTTGTCACGATGTCATCTTTGACCGTGGCGACGTAGGGGCCACCCGCACCAAAAATGAGGGTGTTTGTGGGGATGATCAAATTATTACCAGGAATCATTTTGAAAGCAATTTCAACGTAAGTGCCTGGCATCAAGGCATCGTTGGCGTTGTCAATTTCAACGTCCACCTGCAGCGAACGAGTTTGCATGTCAATCGCTCCAGCCGTTCGAGCGATGCGACCCTCAACGACTTTGTCGGGAGCGCTAGGTTGATAGACGTCAACCTTGTCGCCCACTTTAATCTGCGACACACGATCTTGCGGCAGATAGGCATAGACATGTAGTTTGTCTACGCGAGCCATTGCGAACATCGCTTGCGCAGTGCCGACGTTACCAGAGTTGACGAGGTCACCTGTGTTGACGTTGCGCTTGATAACGCGACCGCTAAAAGGCGCGACGACAGTACCGAAATCTTGTAGTTGCTTGAGTCGTTTCAGTACGGCTTCGCTTTGTCGATAGAGTGCCGTTTTTTCATCAAGCTCTTGCTGGGATACGGCGTCTTGCGCGCGTAATTTTCTCCAACGCTCGTAGGCCGTTTTTGCAAGCTGAAAGTTTGCGGTGGCCTCATCAACCTGCCGGTTGATTTCTGGGATGTCTAGAATGGCAAGCGTTTCACCCTGTTTAACATTTTCACCGATGTCTTTGCGCCATTCCTTGACGTAACCGTTTACGCGGGCGTGTATGAGGGCCTCGTTAATGCCTAGCAGGGTGCCAGGTAAGACGAGGCGCATGTTTGGACTATTCGGATTAGGCAGGGTCGGTTGTGTGACGAGGACATGGAGTTGGGTGGCTTCTTCACTGCGCTGCGCGAGTACGTCGCCATAAGACCAGCGAGAGTAAAGCGTTTTGCCAAGGCCTAGCAAAAGAAAGACCAGCACGACAGCAGTCGCGAGTTTTACCCGACGCAACGTCGCGGTTGTGCTTTTGCCTGGGTCTGTCATGTTGTCAGTTCCTTGTTCAACCTGCGTGCCGCGAGACGTTCATGAAAGGCGGCAAACAGCACAGGTACGAATAAAACGGTGGAGACGGTCGCGAAGATCAGTCCGCCGATGACCGCGCGACCTAGGGGTGCATTTTGTTCAGAGCCTTCACCTAGGCCAATGGCCATAGGGACCATGCCGAGAATCATGGCGATTGCGGTCATGAGAACGGGGCGAAGTCGCGTCGCGCCCGCGTCAAGTGCCGCAGCCAGTGGCGTTAGACCTTCATGCAGTCGCTGTCGGGCAAAAGATATCACCAGAACGCTATTTGCAGTTGCCACCCCCATCGTCATGATGGCTCCCGTCAGGGCGGGTACGCTCAAGTTGGTTGCCGTCAATATCAGCATCCAGGCAATGCCCGCGAGTGCAGCGACGAGTCCTGCGATCACGATAAAGGGATCAAGCCAGGACTGGAAGTTAATTACAATCAATAAGTACACCAAGATGATGGCGCCAACCAGCCCGATTCCGAGGCCGGTGAAGGATTCGTGCATGGTCTCGACTTGACCACGCATTTCAATGCGGCTACCTCTTGGTAACTGTGGTTTGGCTTCATCAACAATGACCTGAATTTCTTTCGCGACTGACGCGAGATCGCGTCCTCGAACGTTTGCGTAAATATTGATTGCCGGCAGAATGTTGTAGCGGGTAAAGATTGCAAATTCGGTTGTTGGCGACGCAGTCACAAGATTACCCAGTAGTTGAGTACCTCTGCCAGATGCGCTATTGATCGCTGACGCCGCGTTAGATGCGGCTGCGTTGGAAGGGCCGACTGGGAGCCTGAGCAATTCATCCAGTGAGCTAATGTTGGATTGTGGTGCTTGGACTTGTATCGAGTAGTTGATATTGTTATTGGGATTTAGCCAGAAGTTGGGCGAGGTCTGTGAACTACCTGAAAGCGGTAGCAAAACGTTTTGAGCAAGATCGGCAGGTGTGAGCCCCATGGCCTGCATGCGCGTACGATCCATTGTTAAGGCGATCGCAGGTCTGTCTAGGCGCTGGTGAATGTGTACATCCGCGGCACCAGGTACTACTGCAATTTTGCCGACTAGTTTCGCGGCGAGCTGCTGGTTGGCTGCGTAGTTGTTACCGACGATTTGTACATCGATCGCCGATGGTATGCCGAAGTTCAAAATTTGTGTGACGATATCTGCGGCTTGATAGAAAAATTCGACTCCAGGGAAGTTCTTGCGCAGCTCGGGCATGAGCTTATTCATGTAGTATTCGCTCGATTTTTTATGACCAAGCCTGAGCGTGATCATGATGTCGGCATCGAACGAGCCGATCGTCCCTGAGCTGCTATAAGAGAGGTTGATGCCGCTGTTGGGTTGACCTACATTATCCAAGATGCCGTCGAGCTCGTCCGCGGGGATGATTCTTCGTATCACGCTTTGCACTTCGTCGGCCATAATCGCTGTTCGCTCAACACGCGTGCCGCTTGGTGCACGCATGTGTAACTTGATTTCGCCGGTATCGACGGTGGGGAAGAGATCCCTGCCGAGAAGAGTGTAGATTCCGCAAGAGAGAATACAAAAACCGAGAAAGCCCAGAATGAAATGCTTACGATGTTCTAGCATTGTGCTGAGTACGATAATATAGATGGCGCGGAATCGTTCGAATCCTGCATTAAATCGTAGGTGTGCCGAATGGAGACTCGATCCAAACCAACCAGGTGTTCCTTGATTTTTTAAAAGTAGATAGGCCAACGTAGGCACTAGCGTACGGGACAGCACGTACGAGGCGAGCATTGCGAAGCTCACGGCTTCGGCAAGCGGTACGAAGAGGTACCGTGCGACACCCCCCAGAAAAAACATTGGTACGAAAACAATACAGATGCAAAGCGTTGAGACGAAAGTAGGCACAGCAATTTCGCCTGCACCATCCATGACGGCTTCATACAGACCTTTACCCATGTGCAGGTGACGTTCAATATTTTCGATAGTGACCGTAGCGTCATCTACCAAAATACCTACTGCGAGGGCGAGCCCGCCGAGTGTCATGATGTTGATCGTCTGACCAATGAGGTACAGCACAATCAATGAAGTAAAGATTGACAGTGGGATCGAGATGGCGACAATAACTGTCGTGCGCCAATTTCCTAGGAACAGCAGCAACATGATTGCGGTGAGACTGGCGGCTAATAAGGCTTCATGGACGACGCCAGAGATGGCTTGTTTCACGAATACCGATTGGTCCGCGATTAAGGAAACAACTATTCCTTCGGGCAGCAATGGCAAAAGTGTCGGTAATCTCATCTTAATTTGACTGACGACATCTAGAGTCGATGCGCCGCCGTTCTTGAGAGCAGTCAGCAATAAGCCCCGCTCCCCATTCTGACGAACGATATTAATTTGCGGGGAAAAACCGTCACGCACGTGGGCAACTTCTCGCAAATAAGTCGTTGCGCCGTTGACTGTGCGCACGGGGATATTGTTGAGCCCAGCAATATTAATCGGTGATGAGTTCATCGAAATGTTGAACTCGATGTCTTCAATTTTTGTCGTACCAGAGGGTAAGGTTAAGTTCTGTGTTGTGATGGCATTGATAACGTCAGAGGATGTCATTCCCTTCGCTCTTAGAGCTTCAGGATTAATATCGACCGATATGGCACGTACTTTTCCTCCATAGGGAAAGGGCATAGCGAGCCCGGGGATGGTGACCAGCTGTGGGCGTAAGATGTTCAGCGCAGCGTCGAACAGATCTTTCTCTGACAACGTCTTGCTCGACATGCCGATTTGTATGACAGGTATTGATGAGGCGGTGTACTTAAGAACAAGTGGCGGTGTGATCCCGGGAGGCATTTGTCTTAAGGCAGACTGCGATACCGCGACAACTTGGGAGACAGCCATTTGAATGTTTGCATTTGGCTGAAAATAGATTTTGATGATTGTGAGGCCACCGATTGAACGCGACTCGATTTTCTTGATGTCACTGACAGTCGTGGTCAAGGACCGTTCGTGCGTTTGCGCGATACGGTTGCCCATCTGCTGGGCTGAGAGCCCGTTGTAGCTCCAGATGACTGTGACGACCGGGATGTCGATTTCGGGCAGCACATCGACCGGTGTGCGCATGACTGCGAGTGGTGTAGAGAGCAGGATGAGGATTGCCATCACAATAAATGTGTAAGGCCGCTCTAACGCTGTCCTAACAATCCACATCCCAAATGCCTATGCTAAGAATTGCCCCCACTTTCAAGGTGGGCCACTCAAAAAAAGTGAGTGTTTTCCTATACTTGGTAAAGCCTCGGAGTATAGAGGAATGACTGAATACTAGGGTAGTTGTATTTATGACCAGCGCTAACTTAATGCTGAACAACAATCAAGTAAAAAGAAAGGTTTGCTTAGCCATTGATTGAGTGTCAAAGTAGGGCATCCTTTGAGGCAAGCATTTATGATGAGGGCACTGTCAATGGAGCCAAGCCATGAGCCATCCAAGTCTGCTGAACTTTGTCCAGGAAATGTCTCGAATGCTGCAGGATAAACCTGCTGAGCCGGAGATCTTGAGGCATGGCACAACCCTGCTAGCCAACTTGGTGGCCAATGATAATTGGCTGCCGGAGGAGTTCACCCGACCTCACCCCCAGCATTACCAACAGTATTTGTTGTATGCCGACCCTTTGGAGCTGTTTTCGATGGTCAGCTTTGTGTGGGGGCCTGGGCAAAAGACGCCAGTTCATGACCACATGACGTGGGGCTTGATTGGGATGCTGCGAGGCAAAGAGGTGGATACGCATTATCACAAGCAACAGGATGGCAGCTATCGTCGTGGCGATGGTGTGACCTTGTTGCCTGGGCAGGTCGGGTCGGTATCGCCGGCGACGCATGATGTGCATGAAGTGGCAAATTTTTATCAGGATCGCACCTCGATTAGCATTCATGTGTATGGCGGAAATATTGGTCGTATCAATCGACACGTATTTGATCCAGCGACGGGGCAAGCAAAATCCTTTGTATCAGGCTATTGCAATAGCGTTGTGCCAAACCTTTGGAAAATGTAAAGATGACACTACCCAATACGCGACAGATAGAAATGACGGATTACTCCGCTGTACGTTCAGCGTTAGTCGAGCGCAGGGAAGTTGCGTTGTTAGATGTGCGGGAAGAAGATCCGCACGCACAATGCCATCCCTTGTTTGCTGCGAATTTCCCCTTGTCGCGCGTGGAGGCGGACGCCTACGCATTGCTGCCACGGCGCGATGTCTGGATCGTCACGTTTGACGAAGGTGATAGTCCCCTTGAACAAAGCGATGCGATGTTAGCGGCAAAGCGTTTGGTGGAGCTGGGCTATGCACAGGTATCGGTCTTTCAAGGTGGCGTACGCGCGTGGCGCGAGGCGGGCGGAGAATTGTTTCGCGACGTGAACGTGCCTAGCAAGTCCTTCGGTGAGCTGGTGGAGTCTCACAACCATACGCCTTCGTTGTCGGCACAAGAAGTGCAAGCGCTTATCGACGATCAGGCGGACGTCGTGATCGTGGACGCGAGACGTTTTGATGAATACAACACCATGAGTATTCCCACCGCGATCAGCTGCCCGGGTGCGGAGCTTGTCTTGCGAATAGCGGAACTCGCGCCTCGGCCCGAGACACGTGTCATTGTGAATTGTGCGGGACGAACGCGTAGCATCATCGGGACGCAATCTTTAGTGAATGCGGGCATACCTAATCAAGTCGCCGCGTTGCGAAACGGAACGATTGGCTGGACACTGGCAGGGCAAAAGTTGGATCGCGGTCAGACGCGCAAATTTTCTGATGTTTCAGTGTCTACGATCGATAGCGCGGCCTCACGTGCGCGCAAGGTAGCTGATCGAGCGGGTGTCAAGCGCACGACTGTGACGGAACTCGATACCTGGCGCATGCAAGGGGGGCGCACGACGTATTTTTTTGACACGCGCACACCAGAAGAGTTTGCGGCGGGACACTTGCCCGGTTTTCGTTCGACCCCTGGAGGTCAGTTAGTTCAGGAAACTGAGATGGTGGCACCCGTGCGCGGCGCGCGTATTGTGCTGGCGGACAGTGATGGTGTGCGCGCCAATATGACGGCATCATGGCTTACCCAAATGGCCTGGGATGTATGTGTCGTAGATGGTCTGGAGCGCGCGCATTACAGCGAGCGGGGCGAATGGGTTGCACCCTTGCCAAGCACTCCGAGCGCAAAATTAATGCGCCCTGACGAATTGGCTTTGCTCCAACAAGGCGGGACAGTTGTTGTGCTTGATCTGGGTAAGCATGCGCAGTATGTGAAAGGTCATATTCCTGGGGCGCTGTATGTGTTGCGCTCTCAATTTAGGAAAGCGTTGAGTGCGATTCCGCGAGCCACACAGTATGTATTGACGTGTGCAGATGGTGTGCAATCAAGCTTTGCCGCGGCAGAGATTGCCCTTGCGTTGGGTGCGGAGGTCACTGCCCTGAAAGGTGGAACGAAGGCCTGGGCTACAGCGGGACATACGTTAGAACAGGGCGCGACGCAGTTGTTGTCTGAGCCCATCGATCGTTACAAGCGCCCGTACGAGGGCACAGACAACGCGCAAGCTGCAATGCAGGCCTATCTCGATTGGGAGTTTGGCCTGGTTGAGCAATTAGGGCGCGATGGCACGCACCATTTTTCGGTACTTAAATCAGCGTAGAACCTTGCTTGCCCGAGCCTGCTCAAAGTGTTTCTCTCGTTACTTCTTTAAAATGTTGAACGTAGATGTTCCAGAAATAAGTCTTCGCCATGATTTACTTTAGCGTTCCAGTCTGACGCCGAGTCTTCGTTTGTGTGGTCGGTAATGTATTTGAACGATGTCCACGGCACACCATGCATGTGGGCAACGACCGCGATCGCATACAGTTCCATATCGACCACATCGACCCCTTGATGATCGAGCCATGGATCCTTAGCCGTGACAAAGCTGTCGCCTGTGGCACAGGTATGTTGTCCGCTCTGTGCAAAATACTCATGTGGTCGCTCACAGAAGGGGACACGGCCGCGCGGTGCAAGAGACTCGGCAACCATATCGCGCTGGATGACACGCCTAATTTCAATTAAGCCAGATAAGTGAGGCTTGATTGACCCGACCGTCCCAAAGTTGATCACTTGCGCGGGTTTGTATTGTTCAATCGCCTTAAGCGTCGTGATGGTGGCATTAATTTTCCCAACGCCCGAATACACCACGCGTAGGTTAGACGGGAGCCGAGATTGATCCAGTTCAGTTTGGAGCGCCGTGATGATGAGTATGTTCTTTGGCATGGGGCGACGGATCTCGGTGCGAAGGATGAGCGCGCAATTAAGCGGGTTTGGGCCAAAGAATCATTTGCGTGCAACGAAACAATGCGATTTTTTTACCCGTGGCCGCATCGCTCACGATAGCATCCCACACTTGGGTATTGCCGCCTAGGTGTTGGGCCATTGCAGTGCACAAGATAATTTCGCCTTCGCCACGCACCGTCCCGAGGTGGTTGCTTTTGAGTTCAATCGTTGTGAAGGAGAGCGCGCCAGGCGGTAGATGGGCGACGGTTGCATAACCGCAGGTGGTATCCGCGAGTGCGATCACGCTTGCGGCATGCAGGTAGTTGTTTGGCGCAAAGTGCACTTTGCGCAAGACCATTCGGCTTTTGAGCGTGTTCTCGGAAAGCTCAAGCGCCTCGACGCCCATCAGACCTGGTAAGTTCTCTCCACTGCGCTTATTCAATTCTTGAACCGTTATTTCTGGGCGAAGCTTAGACATGCAACGTATTCCTTTGGAGTGCGATGAGGGGTTTTGCCGTAAGATTATGCCGTAAGTCGGGCCCGAGCGAGCAAGGGCTTGCGAATCTCGCCAACACTTAACCTTCCACTGAATCCATGACACAGTCTTCAAAGCAAGCTCCTTCAACGTATGCACATTTAGCGGAGTCAGACGCTGGGCTCGTGCAAGGTTTTTCCGCAGCGCGGCTCGCGACGATCGCGGATGTGATGCAAGAGCAAGTGCAAGCGAATCATTTTCCTGGTGCAGTGACGATGGTGGCTCGCCAGGGTGAAGTCGTACATTACGCGGCCCATGGATTTCAAGATGCGGCGAAATCTAAGCGTATGTCCAAGGACAGTATTTTCAGACTCGCTTCGATGACCAAGCCGTTGGTCACAGCGGCCGCAATGATCTTGGTCGAGCGCGGGCGTATGAATATGTTCGACCCGATTGTGAAGTGGCTACCTGAACTAAAAGATCTTAAGGTTGAGACGGCGCAGGGTGATGTGCCCCTTGAGCGTCCGATCTGGGTGCAGGACTTGATGCGCCACACGGCTGGCTTTGTTTATGGCGGTCGTGCGGCCTCGTCACGTATTGCAAAACTGTATACGGAATTAAACATTGAGTCGCGTGAGCACGACATCAGTTCAGAGGATATGTTGCGCAATCTGGGCAAGATTCCACTGGCGCATCAGCCAGGAACGTTCTGGGAGTACTCAATCTCCATTGATGTGCTTGGGTTGCTTCTCGAGAGGCTCGAGAATAAGTCGCTTGATCTGATCGTCAAAGAATTGTTGACTGACCCGCTAGAGATGCCCGATACCACTTGGTGGGTAGCTCCCGATCAGTTTGGTCGTGTTGCGCAAGCGCTGGATAGTGATCCGCTTAAAGCTGAGATGCTTAAGGGCTATCGGCAAACAGACAATCCCGTGGGACGCACCTACTTGCGAGGAGGCGGAGGCATGCTTGGCACGGCTCAGGACTACATGCGGTTCTTGCAAATGATACTAAACGGGGGCGTGTTTGAAGGTCGTCGCTATTTGTCACGCAAGACCGTTGAATATATGTTGTCGAATCATTCTGCCGGGATGGGCGGAAACACGCTCGCTAACACGGGACCCGGGTATGGCTTTGGTTTGGGATTCGCGGTACGTCTTGAGCAGGGCATGGGTTGGGTGCCTGGATCAATTGGCGATGCGATGTGGGCGGGTATTTGGGGAACCAGCTTTTGGGTTGATCCCAGAGAGAACTTTGCGGCCTTAATCATGACACAGGGGCCCACCAGCAAGACACATAGCCGAATGCTGTATAAAACCTTGGTCTATGGCGCGTTGATGAAATGAATGCAACGATTAACCCAGCATCGGGTCAGCCGATAGCCCCAGAAGTTTTGCGTACGTTTGCAGCCAGCGTCTATTGCAGCGCGGGCGTGCCTGAGGTGGAGGCACAACTTGCGGCGGACACGCTTGTGCAAGCCGATTTGTGGGGCCATCAGTCGCACGGCATGCTTCGTTTAGGCTGGTATTACGCACGCTTGTGCTCGGGCGCGATGAAAGCCGTCACGCACACGACGCTTGAGGTCGATGCCGGGGCGATCGCTGTGATGGATGGGCATGATGGGGTTGGGCAAGTCGTGACGCGACGCGCGGTAGATGAGGCGGTTAAGCGCGCTAGAAATCATGGAGTTGGTGTTGTGTCGATTCGCAACTCCAATCATTTTGGTACCTGTATGTATTACACGCGTATCGCAGCAGAGCAAAACTGCATCATGATGCTGATGAGTAATGCGGGGCCCAATATGGCTCCTTGGGGAGGCTTAAAAAAGAAGATCGGCACCAATCCGTGGTCGATAGCTGTGCCGGGAGGCCCCTACGGTCCGGTTGTGATGGATATGGCGAACTCGGGCGTCGCGCGTGGGAAAATCTATTTGGCCAATAAGCGCCGCGAGTCCATTCCGGATCATTGGGCGGTGGATGCACAGGGCCGTCCGACCACAGATCCGCAGGAGGCCCTTGCTGGGTTTATTTTGCCCATGGCGGGTCACAAAGGTTATGTGATGGGAACCATGGTTGATTTGTTGTCGGGTGTTTTGTCTGGCAGTCAATTTCTGGATACCGTGCATGGCCCCTATGATCCCGTGAATCGCAGTGGCGCAGGCCATTTCATGATGGCCTTGAACGTGGCCGCGTTCATGCCGATCGCAGAGTTTCAACAGCGAATCGATACGTATATACGTTCGCTCAAGGATGTACCACTCGCGGTGGGGCACAAGCAGGTTTATTATCCGGGCGAGATGGAGCGATTGGCCGACCTCGAGAACCGGGCGAAGGGACTGATTTTGCCGCAGGACACACTTGAAGACTTGCAGCGCGTAGGGCGCGAAGCAGGCGTATCTTTCTAATTTGGAGACCAACATGAAATTCAGCATCCAGCACGCGAAGGACAAACCATTTGCACACGATGGCTTGCGTGAGTATTTTGATTACCGCGACCTAGGAATTTTTGACGCGACCGATGGCAAGGCTGTGATGCATGCCATTCGCGCAAGCAAAGGGAGTAATGCGACAGGTGAGTGGCATCGACATGAGCTGAATTTTCAATTTGTCTATGTCTTAAAGGGCTGGGCGATTTTTGAGTATGAAGGGCATGGTCAGCATAAGCTCGTTGAGGGTACCTGCGTGCATCAGCCGCCTCACATTCGCCACCGCGAAATCGAACACTCGGAAGACTTTGAGGTGCTTGAGATCGTGCTGCCCGGAGAGTTCAAAACCATTGCGATGTGATGCATTTAGGCCAGCGTGAGGCAAAAAGATTGGCGGCCATCGACCCCTTACGTCGACGGGTACTTGGCGGCGTAGTTTGGACGGTCTGTGCGGCAGGGTTGAGTGCGCCTGCGCGAGGTCGGGGCTTAGCCCCGACAACAGGTCCGACGAGCGTTGATCCCGATGTCTTGCTGCTGACAGATCCTAAAACTAAGCGAGACCTGAAGTTGCGTGTCCGCTTGCCCGAGGGCTCTGGGCAAGTGGGGTTGATTGTGTACTCTCCTGGCTTAGGAAGTGGTGTGTCAAACGGTGCGGCGTGGTGTGAGGCCTGGAGGCGGGCGGGATTTGCTGTCGTCACTCTCGCACATCCGGTCACCGACGATTCGATTTGGACTGTTGCAGCAGGCAAGACCTTCAAGACAACGATTACCGAAGCGATCGCTGGACCCCAATACGAGCTACGCGTTGCAGACTGTCGCTTTGCAATCGACTATTGCCTTGGGGCGGCTGCGTTTGCGTCGCGCATTGACGCGTCTCGGGTTGGGTTGGCGGGACACTCTTTTGGTGCCTTAACGGCGCAGTCGATTGCCGGACAAGCAAGCGGTGCGCCGTCACTGCGAGACGCGCGTGTGCGAGCGGTGATTGCTCTGTCTCCTACTGCTATCTCGGCCGAGCGCGCGCAGTCGCTCAAATCAGTCAATATTCCTTTCTTCTGTATCACGGGCACCCACGATCAGTATGTGACGTTTAAAAAAAATGGGGAATCAGTTCGCTTAGGCGTGAGTCTTGCGCAGCGCGAGCTCGTGTATGAACACCTTCCTGTCGGAGAAAAAATCCAGCTCAAGATTGACAGGGCAGACCACATGAGTTTTGCCGGAGAAGTTGTTGGAGCGCAGAACTTTAGCCGTGATGTGCCGGTCACAGAGACCGCCAATGCGCAGGTTTGGGCGTGTGTGAGCGAGACGACTAGTTTGTTCTGGCGGTTTTATCTGGACGGGGCTAAGCAATCTGGGATTGAATCGCGCGAAGCGCTTGAGCAACAGATGCGTAAGTTGATCGGCGAGTCAGATCAGTTGAAATTTGGTTGAACGTGTTGGCAAGGGTCCGTATCTTTGCTATACAGGTAGTATTCACTTTAAAGAGAGATTATTCATGAAGATTATCGTGTTGCCAGGTGATGGCATAGGTGGAGAAACTGTTTCTGTCGCTGTCTCGGCGCTTGAGGTGGTCTCCACGAGATTCAAGCTCAATTTGAATCTCCATCATGATATCGCCGGCCATGAAAGTTTGATTAAACACGGCACAACAATCCATGCTGGGTTACTTGATGCGGTCAAGAGCGCTGATGGGTTGATCTTGGGGCCGATGTCTACCTACGATTTTAAAGATGAATCCAAGGGTGAAATTAATCCATCAAAATTCTTTCGTAAAAGTTTGGATCTCTTTGCCAATATTCGCCCAGCGAAAACATTTCCTGGGAGTGGCGCAGTGCATAAGCCACTTGATCTCGTTGTGGTGCGTGAAAACACCGAAGGTTTTTATGCGGATCGCAACGTAGAGTCGGGTGGCAGCGAAATGTTGATTACGTCTGACGTGGTCGTGTCTCTACGACGCATCACACGTCAGTGCTGTGAGCGAATCGCTCGGGCCGCGTTTGAGCTGGCGATGACACGACGCAAGCATGTGACCTTCGTGCATAAGGCAAATGTCTTGAAGTTGGGGGACGGGATGTTTCTCGACTCTTGCCGTTTGATTGGTAAAGAGTTCCCTGAGGTGCAGACCGAAGAAATTATTGTGGATGCCATGATGGCGCACGTGGTGCGTACGCCTGAACGTTACGACGTGATTGTGACGACCAATATGTTCGGCGATATTTTGTCCGATTTGACGGCGGAGCTCTCGGGTAGCTTGGGTATGGCTGCTTCGATCAATGCGGGCGTTGATTACGCGATGGCTCAGGCTGCACATGGCTCGGCCCCAGATATCGCGGGTAAGAATATTGCCAATCCCTTTTCGCAAGTGTGGTCCGTCGCGATGCTTTTGAACTGGTTTGGTCAGCGCAAGGGGCGCCCTGAATTCACGCAGGCCGCCCAAGTGCTTGAGGATGCGGTCGCCGCTGCCATTGCCGCGGGTGAGTCAACCAAGGATGTTGGCGGTAAGTTGGGAACGAAAGAAACCGGCCAAGCCTTGGTGGCGCGTTTGGCGAAAGTGTAGTTAGACGCCTGTTAGCAGTTCAGGTTGATCGTTGGGTTACTGCATCACGATCTTTGCGGCTTTGGCGATGGCCTGATTGTCTTCAAAATCTTTTTTCACATAGGCCGCGAACGCATTACGATCCAAGGTGATGATGTCGACCCCTAGACTATTAAAACGCTCTTTGACGCTTTGCTGCGCCAAGGTTTTTTGAAGGGCTGCTGAGAGTTTTTTAACGACCGCTGCAGGCATGCCCGCAGGCCCGAAAATCCCGGTGTAGGTCACCATGTCGAAGTCTTTAATACCGAGCTCCTCGAAAGTCGGAACATTAGGCAAGAGGGGTGAACGGGTTTTTCCGGTCTGTGCGAGGGGAATGATCGCGCCGCTCTTGATATGCGAGATCGAAGCAGTGAGTTGATCCATCATGGTTTCGATTTGTCCACCAACCAGATCGACCAAGGCAGGGCCGCTTCCTTTGTAGGGAATGTGGTTGAGCTTGACATCCATGCGCAGAGCAAGCATCTCAAGCGCGAGATGCTGACTGGAGCCATTTCCGGCCGAACCCACTGAGATTTGTTCTTTCCCTGCTTTTGCTTTCGCGGCAAAGTCAGCAAAGGTCTTCATATTGCCTTTGGCTGTCGCGCTCAGCACGATCGGCACTGCATGGGTAGGCCCGATCACCGTCAGGTCTTTGACAGGATTGTAGGGGGGCGCGGCGACGAGTGCTGGCGCAACGGAGACCGAGCCGCTCGAGCCCAAAAGCAGTGTGTAGCCGTCCGGTGCGGATTTCACCACGCCAGTTGAGCCAATAAAACCGCCCGCCCCGGGTTTGTTCTCGACGATGACTTGCTGGCCCAGAATCTCAGAGAGGGATGGTGCGACCGCGCGGGCGGTGATGTCAACGTTTCCGCCGGGTGCCCAGGGGACAACGAGTTTGATGGGTTGTTTTGGAAAATCTTGCGCCTGGACCGAAGGTGCTTGTATCAGACCGAACAAGGCGAGGGTCAGTGTCAACAAGGGCAATTTGCGGGTGCGTTTCATTCCTGGCTCCGGTCTTATGTTTTTAAGTGCATGCGCTCAGATTGAGGATGCCTTAGACTATTGGTTTTGCTGCAGCGTGGCAAGAGATTTATCGCCACGGTGTGTGCTATGTTACCGCGCAAATATCGCGCTGAACACTTTCCCCGCAGGAAGGGCCTCTCGCCACCAACAAGGAATGAATGTGAATACGAACGTCAATGCTTTTAATCCCTCCGCAAATGGGGTCTATTTAATCACTGTGACGCCTTTCAAGGATGGGGGAGAACTTGATTTGGCAAGCACGGATCGAATGGTGGACTTTTGCCTAGAGCGCGGTGTTACGGGCTTGACGATCTTAGGCATTATGGGCGAAGCGACCAAACTGACTGCCGAGGAGTCGCGTGTTTTTGTCCGTCAAGTTCTTGCGCGCGTGCAGGGTAAGGTGCCTGTCGTGGTGGGCGCCTCGGCTGCGGGTTTTGCTCCGATGGGTGAGCTCACTAAAAGTGTGATGGACATGGGCGCCGCAGGTGTGATGGTTGCGCCGGCTGCGGGTTTGCGTACGGACGATCAAATATGTAGCTATTTTGATATGGTCAATGAGACCTTGGGATCCGAGGTCCCGTGGTGTTTACAGGATCACCCCACGTCGACCGGTGTGCAGATGTCAACGGCGGTAGTGATGCGCATCCTAAAAAACTCTCCTCACTGTGTGATGCTCAAACACGAAGACTGGCCTGGTTTAGGTAAGTTGTCTGCGGTCTGTCAGGCAATCCAAAAAGGTGACTTGCAAAAGATCTCTATCTTGACAGGCAATGGGGGCGGTCTGTTCTTGCCCGAAGAGCTGGTGCGGGGCGCGAACGGCGCGATGACGGGCTTTGCCTATCCCGAGATGATGGTCGATGTATGCAAGGCGTTTGCGGCCGGTGATGTGGAACGTGCCTTCGACATCTTTGATTGTTATTTGCCCTTAGCCAAGTATGAGCAGCAGGCGGGCGTAGGCCTCGCAGTGCGCAAACATATTCTTGCCCAACGAGGCGCGATCGCTTCGGCCGCGATCCGCAAGCCTGGTCCGAAGCTCAGTGCGCAGGACATCGCAGATATCACACGTTTAACGGCGCGTCAGGACAAGAAACTCGCCGCTTTGAAATAGCATGATCTTCTATCTATTTTCTAATTTCATTTAACGTATTCGGAGACCCGTCATGGTCAATATGCAACTCGATCCAAAAGTAAAAGATATTCTTGCTGGGATTTCTACCGCAACACTCACGACCGTGTTGTTAAAAAAGGGTTTACGCAATGTGTGGATGCGTGGGACTAAGCCGATTCGTAGCGGTCAGCCCCGTTTGGTCGCACGTGCGTTTACCTTGCGCTTTGTGCCCGCCCGAGAGGACTTGGCGACACCGGAGTCATGGTCTTCTCCTAAGTCGACCCGCGCCGCGATTGAAGATATGCCGGAAGGCTGTATTGCCGTCGTGGATTCGATGGGCGTGCAGGATGCGGGAATTTTCGGAGACATCCTGTGTGCGCGGATGGCCAAGAAAAAAGTTGCCGCCTTGGTCACCGATGGTGTTGTGCGCGACTTGGCCGGTGTCTTGGGTACCGGCTTGCCTGTGTGGTGCTCAGGCGCTGCCGCCCCGCCATCCGTAGCCGGATTGACCTTTGTCGATTGGCAGCAGCCGATTGGCTGTGGTGGTGTCGCCGTGTTCCCAGGTGACGTGGTGGTGGTGGATGACGATGGCGCTGTCTTGATTCCCGCAGCATTCCTCGATGATGTGGTCGCAAGTGCTGCGTCGCAAGAGGCGCTCGAAGTATGGATTATGAAACAAGTTGAAAATGGGCAAGCGCTGCCTGGTTTATATCCGCCTAACGCAGAGAACTTGGCGCGCTACAAGGCAGAGACTGGCCAGAAGTAATAGTGGGTTAGCTGTGACCTTTGGCGAAGCGAAAGCTTCGCCAAAAAAATACCAACACACTTGTGAGCGCTAAGAAAGCAAGGACTAATTGAACGGGTTCGGCGATTTTGAAATCGATCTTGCTCGTCAATAGTATGTAGGCGCACAGTGCTGCAGCGAGTCCGATTACGCGTAAGAGCCACGAGGTGTCTTGCAGAACCGAGGCGGGAAGGCGTTGACTAAAATGGCCGCCGAGTATGCCGCCAAAAATACCTAGTGCCGCACCGGCGAATACGTCTGAGGGCCAATGCGCACCCACGGCGATACGTGCTAAGCCTCCAAACGCAGCCAAGATAAATAACCAAAAAAAAGGGCCGCGACGATTACGGTCCATCGCAAAATAAATTCCCGAGAGTGCCGCAAAGGCAGTGAGCGTATGTCCGGAAGGCATGGCAAATGAGGTCAGGGGGCGTTCTAAAATGTAAAAGCTAGCATGATCTAGAACGCCCGCCGGGCGAGGCATTTCAAGGAAATGTTTGGGCAAACGGGATAGTGCCCCGGCGATCGCGCCCGCTAAGATTGAACCAATTAATAGACGCGGGGCGAAAATCAGCAGCGGTGAAAGCAGAGCGTAAACACTCCAGCCGTTACCAAGCATATTGAAGGTCACCCATGCCAGGTCTGGCAAAACACGTGCGGTTTGATTCAGAAACAGAAATAGGCCGGGCTCGGGAAACAGCAACCAGCAGAGTGCCCAACACACCAAAGGCACGACACACCACAAAAAGTCCTTTTTTTGCACTGTCGCGAGAGCGCCCGCAGCGCTACGTGTACGCGAGGGCGCTGTCATGCGCGCGACGCCGTGAATTGAACAATCATTTTTTGCATGACTTGTTCAACAGTGATCGCACGCATGCAGGCATTGTCTGAGCAGGGAGTCTTGCGATGATTGGCTGCGCTCACACAAGGTGAGCAGGCGAGTTGCGCAGTGATGGGAATAGATTTTCCGAGCGAGCCATAGAGCGCTGGCGTTTCGGGTCCGAATAGGACGACCGTGTGTAGACCTGTTACGGATGAAAAGTGACCCGGGCCGGAGTCGTTGGTGAGCATCACATCTGCAAGGGTGTATAGCGCTGGCAGTTCCGCGAAACTGACTTGCCCCGCGAAGTTCAATGCATTGGGCACGTTGGCACCGAGGCGAACATTTTCAACGTATGTATGTTCGGAGGGCGAGCCCGTAATGAGGATTAAGCAGTCGGGCCATTGCTGAACCAGCGCGACGATGAGTGCTGAAAACCTCTCCGGAGCCCAGCGGCGTTGTACCAAAAGCTCGCTTGCATTGGGGTTCACTAAAAGTAGCGGTTGCACGCGATGTTGGAAGGAGCGCTGGGCCTGCGAGGCAAGTGCTTCGATGCGTCCCAACACGTTTTGCTTGACGGTTGGGTCGATGGTCGCTTGCGCAATACGAATAGCCGAGTCTGGAATATGTATTTTGCTGTAGGGCTGCTCGGTGGACGTTGCGAAGGCAGCATGGATGAGGGACAAGAAATTCTTCGCAATATGAATGTGGGGGTTGTAGTGCACTTTGTGCGTGAGCATCGTGCCGCGCCACAGCCCTTCGCCGTGGAAGATATGGTAGCCCACACGTTTGCGCGCGCCGCACAGTCCAGTGAGCAAGGCGGTAAAGCGTGAGAACAATTCGAGATCAATCACGGTGTCAATGTTGCGCGCGCGTGCTTGAAACAAAAATTTGATTGTGTCTCGGATCAGGGTCAGCACTGAGCTGGCGTCGATCGTAAAAATATTTTCGGCAGGGACCGTATTAAGTAGAGTGAGGCTGGCACGGTTGCTTTTAAAAATCAGAAAAAATATTTCAGCACCTCGCGCTTGCGCGTCGCGCATTGCGGGGTCGACAATAATCGCGCTGCCCATTTCAGAGAGTTCGATAAACAGCAGGCGGCGTGAGGCGCCTGCAGGACCCTTGATGAGCAAGGTTATCCAGTCAAGCAGAGCCACAATTGGGCTAAATAGGGCGCATAGAGGAACACCGACCCGGTGGTCGATGGTGCGCATGGTGTCGACGCTTAAGCTCATGGGGTCGTAGTTTGATGTGTTGTGTTGAGATCGTCTTGGCGCCGTCGCTGCAGCAGCGATATTGCGCCAGGTAGATAGGTTACAAGTGTCACAATACCAAAGCTGACGGACGCGAGCACAGTGATTCCGCTATCGACGCCCCAGAGTACCAGAGTGGTGGATAGCGTCGCCTCACGCAACCCCCAACCCGAAATGCTGATGGGCAGCATCATCAACAAGCCAAGCGCGGGCAGGCCGACCATTAGTGCGGAAAATGGCGCTGTCGTGCCAAACGCCTGCAGGCAACACCAGAATGCCGTGAGAGCAATCATGTGCGTGCAGATGGAGATCGTCAGCTGCGGCAAAATCGTTGGCCAGCCCAGTGCTGTTTTGAGCCCAGGCATTGCCTCGGGCATGCCGAGTTTTGAGAGGAGTGCTTGAATCCAGAGGCGCGTGCGCGTTGAGCCAAGCATTAGGCTTGCAAGCGCGGCCCCAGCGACCATCGCACCAAGTGCCCACCACCCCAGAGACTCTCCCCAGGGCGCGATCATGGCTCCACCGAGTATGAGTCCTAGGGCACCTAAAATATTGTTACCAATCAGGCCAAGTCCGCGATCGAGCGCAACGCTAATGAACCCAAGGCGTAAGCGAGGTGGAGCGCGGTTGAGATCGATCGGTTGATGGAGCTCCTCGGAGAGTGTGGGGGTGCGCGTGCCGGCTGCAAGGCCAACGTTACGCTGGCGAATGGCACCTAAACGACTGCTCTCCACTGCCCGGTAGCTATCACCGCCAATGGTGCTTGGCAGACCTTGGTTGATGAGTCCGCCAGCGAAGTACAGTGTGATGTAGCGCCAGATCGGTTGGCGCAAACCCATGCTGCGCATAATCCAGCCCCAGCGCACCACTGCGAGTAGGTTCGCGAAAACGAGCAGGGCCAACGCTAAGACAAACCAGCCCGGTTTGATCGCTATTTTTGTTTCTCTAAGTGCTTGCCAATCAATATTGCGCGCAGCCAGCCAAAGCAGAAGCAAAGACAAAACGATGCGCAGGTAAGGCCAGATTGCTTTGAAGGTTTTTTTCACTGAACGAGGTCTATTTTGAATTCGGGGCAGCGCCCCAGTTGCGGCAATGATAGAACTTGAAATCTGAAATCAAACGCCCAAGTCGTTTGATGTCGAGTTGCTTGACTAACGTACACGATTCAAAGCCACTGGGTTGAGTGGGTAGGTCAAAGCGCATTTGTGACCAGTTTACAAAAAGACTGTCTGCTCCGGTGGGTATTTCCCCAAACCAAAGGTCAAATTGGTCAAAACGCTTGTCTAAGACGAAGGTTGCTAGTGGTTTGGCGTACCAGGCCATTCGGCTCGCGAGGGTCCAGTTACGGACAGACACTGAGGGGATGTTGTGTTCGTGGCTGAGCGTTTGGGCGAGTGCGCCCGCGCTGTCCCAGCCCCACATGTCGGCGAGTGGATTCTTTTTCCCCCAGGGGTGATCTTGAGTAATACCAGGAATCCCCACAAAGAAAAGCAGGACAAATGCTAGCAGGCAGATAGCGACTTGCACTCGGACGAATGCCCGAATCCAGAACTGCTTTCCGCTTGCCCAGTGCGCACCGATGGCATTTGCCGCAAAGGGGGTGATGGCGAGCCAAGCTGGGGCGGTCCAGTGCGGCAGGCTGCCGCCACCAGAGAGCAATGCGGTGATACAAAAAGGAAAGATAAAAAATAACGTTAGGCCCGCCACGAACCATTTCTTCTGTCTGATGATGTCGCGCAGGCAGAGATAGGACCCAAGTGCGAGTAAGGGCCCGTAGGCTGCGAGTTGGATGGCGATGAAGGCTGCGAGGCGCCGAATCTGCCAGGTGCCACCACCTCCGTGGGCAAGTTGATAGGCGAAGGAGATCCAGTCGTGCTGGGCGTTCCAAACGAAAACTGGTGTGACGATCAGCAGGGCGAGGGCCACTGCAAGCCATGGACCTCGCATGGTGAGGAGAGTAATCCCGTGCATGCGTATCAGAATCGCGATCACGGTCAGTGCTGGGATGATTGCGGTGTATTTTGACAGTCCGGCCAATCCGAGTAGTGCGCCAAGCGCAAGCCAGCGCTTCAGTGTCGCGTGCTGTTTGCCGAGCGGCGTCACGGCGAGCCTTAGCGTGCTTTGCATAATCAGCAAGGTCAACACCATGAGTAAGGTGTCAGGCAGTAAACCCACCGCCAGTACATGCATGAGTGGTGCACAAAGCATGAGTGCGACAGCCCACAGGCCTGCGGCCTCTTTTGCTGTCGAGGCGTAATTCCAGGCAGGCACCAGCGCATTGATGTCGAGGGCGAGCCGGCGTGCGAGCAAACAAGCGACTAGCCACAGAGCCTGTGGAATCAAACGAAGGATGCCGTCTGGTGCACCCAGCGCGACAAGTGGCCACTGAACCCAACCCACGAGCGGGGGATGGTCAAAGTAGCTCCAGTCTAGGCGCACTGCATAGTAGGCGTAATGTGCCTCATCGACAGAGAGCGTCAGCAGGGTCGCGAACACGGCATGAATGCCTAAGCCGAGAGCAAGAAGCGCGAGCAGTCTTTGGGTCGGATGCCATGCAGGCGTGCGACCGAAAGAGAGGGGGGGATGCGACACGGTGCCGGTTGCTATTGCGCTCGGACGGATAAAACGCGCCAGGTGATCTGCCGCTTACCGTCTTGCGCGAGAATCTTGGCGTTGACGCGCTGCACGACAAAGCCCTCGGGTAAGTTTGCTACGCCACTCAAGGGTAAATAGTGATTGAATTGCACCGCGATGCGAGGCGACGGAATGGTTTCAACGCGCCCGTTTGGCCAGCGACCCTCGTAAGAGAGTTCGAGCCAACCGGTGAAGTCTTGTTTCTCTGGTTTTGCGCGCAGCAACCAGATCAGATAGGATATTTGCCCACCTTGCTTTGCTTGCGTAAAGGTGCTCGTGCTGACGCCCACAACCCCGAAGCGAGGATCGAAGGGGAGTGTTTGAACGATGAGATTCAATTGCTCTTTCATGGGCGCAATAATGGCCTGAGCCGTCGAAAGCTCTTCGCGCAGGCTTCTAATGACTTCCGCATTCTGCAGGCGTTCGCCCTCTAGCGCGCGCGCGTGATTATCGACTTGCGTCTGCAATGCTTGTCTCTCTCCTGAGACGAGTTTTAGTTCCTCTAGCAGTTTTTGTGTCTGCTCGCTTGTGAGGCGCTTGGCCCCATAGCTTGCTTGAAGAAAAAGCACGCCACCACCTCCTAGTAGGACGCCTAGTAGAAGGATGATGAGCCAGCTTGGTATGCGACGCGGACGCCGTCGCGTGTCGTAGGGGGCGGGCTTGAAAACTGCACGTTTTGCTTGAACGCGGATGATCATGGGGAGTTAGAGTTGTTGCGTAAGCCTGTATTCTAATGCCGCTAGACGCTCGGGTGTACCGACATCAAGCCAAAAGGTTTTGTGTAGGTCGCCGATGATCTTCTTTTCTGCCATGGCCGCACGCAAAAGAGGCGCGAGTTTGGCGGGTTGGCCTACTGTCGTATTTGCAAACAGCGCTGGTTGGTAGACGCCAATACCAGAGAAAGTTTTACGCTCGCCCACTTGGTCGTTTAAATGACCATCACCGAGTCGGACAAAGTCACCTTGCGGATGATGTTCTGGGTTATCGACCAAGAGTAGCCAGGCGAGCTGTTTGGTTTGACATAGTTGCTCGGAAATTGCATGGGCGGCCAGTGGGTTCCAGTCGCACCAGATGTCTCCATTGACGACTAAAAAGGGATTAGTACCAAGTAGTGGCAACGCTGTGGCGATTCCTCCCGCCGTTTCGAGCGCAACGGGTTCGGGTGAGTAGCGGATCCGCACATTGAACGCGGACCCATCCCCAAGCGCTTGTTCGATACGCTGTCCGAGCCACGCATGGTTGATCACAATGTCGGTGATCCCGGCTGCAGCCAGCGTTTCAAGATGCCAAACGATAAGCGGTTTGCCGGCAACCGGTAGTAATGGTTTGGGAAGATGGTCGGTCAACGGACGCATGCGTTCGCCTCGGCCTGCCGCCAAAATCATTGCGCGCATTAGAAGGTGTATCCCACTTTGGTTTGAACTTGGTCCAATTGATCCAGAACGCGGATCAAGGGTTTAAAGGCAATGTAGCGCCCAGCCACTTGCCGTACGTATTGATTGACGCGCGGTATGTGTGCCAGATAGCCCGCCTTGCCGTCGCGGTGATTTAGTCGAGCGAAGACCCCCAATATACGAAGATTGCGTTGCAGACCCATCCACTCGTAATCACGATGAAAATCTGCAAAGTCGGTAGGTACTGGCAGGTTATTTTTACGCGCCTGCTCCCAGTAACGAATCGCCCAATCTATTTGTTGCGGCTCCTCCCACGTGGTTCTAGCATCCATGACGATCGAGGCGAGGTCGTAGGTAATGGGTCCTGCGATAGCATCTTGAAAATCGAGTATACCTGGGTTTGCCCCGAATCTTGCGTCCTCGCACAACATTAAATTGGGCGAGTGGAAGTCTCTGTGTACGAATACTTGCGGTTGCGCTGCGTTGTGTTTGACCAAAAGATCGAACACGCTGTCGAGTGCCTGCAAGGTCTCGGGTGCCAAGGTGGTTTGGCAGTGGATGCTCGTGTACCACTCGGTGAAGAGGCCCAGCTCTTCTTTGAGGCGGGGCGCGTCGTAGCCAGGCAGCCCTTGGTGGTTGGCTGCCTGCATGCGCACAAGTGCTGCGAGGGCCTCGCGATACATTTTTTGTAAAGTGGGATCATCTACCCCTTGAACGATTTTGTCGTAATACGTTGTTGGCCCGAGGTCGGAAAGCAGCAGGAAACCCTGAGTGAGATCTTTTTCAATGATTTCTGGAACGTTTAATCCCACAGATGCCAAGCGCGCGGCAATGTCAACAAATGGGCGACAGTCTTCCTTGGGCGGCGGCGCATCCATGACCACCAAGGTCCCAGTTGCAGAAGCAATCCTGAAATAGCGCCGAAAACTGGCGTCGCTCGAAGCGGGTGCAAGGGTGTCCACTTGTATACCTAGCTTCTGAGGAATTTGGCTTAACCAGTTGACTAATAATGGGATTCTTTGATTTTCCATTCGTCTAAAAATTCCTAAATTTAGAAGGTATCCGAACTATAATAGCGCCAAAGCGGCGAGGGTTTGCCGGATTTCGACGACAAACTTTGGGCAAAACTGCCCTGAATAGGTGACTGTTTAAAGCGTGCTGTTTCTTTTTGCTCGACTTTTTCTCGCAACGACTCTGGGAATAAGTGTGGGGGCTGTACAAGCCCAAAACACCGAGACAATCCCAGGCGATGCGCCTAATCAGGCGGCCTCCGGGCAGGCGCCTCCCAAGAAAGCACCCCCGAAAAAGACACAGCCGGCACAAGGAACGGCTAATAACAAGCCAGCGCCAGTTAAAACGGCGCAAGCGTCGACTCAACCCGCAGCCAAGCCCGCAGCTAAGCCAGTAGCTAAGCCAGTAGCTAAGCCAGTAGCTAAGCCGGCGCCTAAGCCGGTTGCGGCTCCTCCTGCTCCCCCTAGGGTGCAGTTGATTGGGTTGCGAGTGGCCCCGAAGCTTGATCGTTTCGTTCCCGCTGAAAACCAAATGCCTGGCTTTCTTGAGGCGAGCGAGATTCATGGGGACGCCCAGGGTAATGTGCGCATGATCGGCGATGCGGCCATGCGCCGCCAAGATGCGGTGCTGCGCGCCAAGGTGATTGATTACAACAAAACCACCAACGTTTTAGATGCGCAAACGAACGCGCGCTTGATTCGGGACGGAAACGTTATTACGGGTACCAGCATCATTTATAACGCTGAGGATGGGACTGCCAGTGTGGATCAGCCTAACTTCTGGATTGAAAATGGCGGCGCAGGAGTTGGTTCGTGGGCGGACGTCTTTAATAAAAATCAGATGAGCCTCAAGGATGTGACTTACAGTGGCTGCCCATGTCCGCAGCCCTCGTGGTACATCGAGACTGAAAAGCTTGATTTGGATTACGCCGAAAACGAAGGTGTGGCGCGCAATGGTGTGCTGTACTTCAAAAACGTTCCCATCCTAGCGGCCCCGTATCTGACTTTCCCGATCAAGAAAGAACGCAAGAGTGGTTTGTTGCTGCCAACGTTTGGTAATACGACAAACACGGGCTTTGATTACACCCAGCCATACTATTTCAATATTGCACCGAATTACGATTTGACTGCGCAGTTACGCACCATGACTAAGCGCGGCGCACAGTTGGGCGGTGAGTTCCGTTACTTGGGAGAGAGCTATTCTGGCGTAATGGCCGGCACATATTTGCCCAACGATATAAAGACGGGTGAGGATCGATGGTTGTATTCCGCTCAGTATGGTCAGCGTTTTGGCTATGGGTTCTATGGCGGCTATAACGTTAGTGGCGTGTCGGACGATAATTACTTCAAAGACTTCGCAAATATTGGGATTAACCAAGCCACAGTGAGTGCGCTGCCGCGTCAAGTAGGTGCTGGTTGGGCAAACGAGTACTGGAACACTTCGGCGCAAGTTGTGACATTTCAAACGATTCGGCCGAGCGGTACGTTTGTTACTCCCCAATACAATAAGGTGCCTGAATACACAATTAATGGTGGGCGTTTCGATATTGGCGGTTTTGATGTGCAGAGTCAAAACACACTAACCAAATTTGAAATGCCGCTTGATCAACGCTTTGCCTATGGCCCGATGGGGTCGTTACGCTGGAAGCCTGACGGTCAGCGCGCCTTGTCCTATAACTCGATCGCCTATCCGATTGTTAAGCCAGGTTGGTACATCACGCCTAAAGTCGCGTTGAGTATGGCGCAATATCAAACTGAATGGCATGGGCTAGAGAACTGGTACGGCTATGGGCAGCCCTCGAACTCCCGCGTGTTGCCTATCATGTCTGTGGATTCAGGCATGATCTTTGAGCGTGACACGACATTCTTTGGCAAGGCGGCTCTCCAAACGCTTGAGCCGCGTGCCTATTACTTGAGAGTGCCTTACCGAGACCAATCGCAAATACCTGTCTATGACACGACCATGGCGGATTTTAGTTTCTCGTCCGCCTTCCAGGAAAATATCTTTGCGGGCTTTGATCGAATTGCGAACGCAAACCAAGCTACATTAGCCCTGACGAGCCGCTGGCTCGATGCGAATAGCGGCTTTGAGCGCTTGCAGTTATCGGTTGCGCAGCAGTTTTACTTCGAGGATCAGTACGTCACCTTGCCATTTCAGGTACCCCGCACCAACACGAAGTCTCAATTCCTGCTTGGCAGCAGCGCGGCACTGACCGACACCCTTAATTTGTCGTCCTTGTTCCAGTACAACCCGTATAAAAGTGAATTGAGTCGCGCTCAAATCATTAGCCGTTGGCGCCCTCAACGTCTCGCTACACTGGCCTTGTCCTATCGCTACCAGGTCAATCCCCCGCCGGACGCCTTGTATCAGCCTCAGGGGCAAAATCAGGTGAGTGCAGGTTTCCAGTGGCCATTGACAAAGAAGTGGTACTCGATCGGCCGCGTGGATTATTCATTTAATAAAGTGAATGCGCCCAGTGTGCTCGATCCATCGAATATCATTGCAATGCCGAAAGTCACACAAGGCGTGGTGGGTCTGGAGTACAAAGGGGATTGTTGCTGGACCGGGCGTATTGTGTTCCAGCGGTATGTGGTCAGCGTAGATCAAACTAATAGCGCGGTATTTTTCCAGCTAGAGCTAGGCGGCTTGGGCAACTTGGGTCAAAACCCCATGGGGATCATTGGGCGTAGTATTCCTGACTATGAGCCAATCAATCCGCCGGTTCCGAGTGTGAGTAAATTTGAAAGGTACGAATGATGCAAGCAGTTAAAACCTTCCGTTGTTGGGTGGCGCTTATTGGGCTAGGTATAGGCGCGATGCTCGGGACCTCTGTTTTTGCGCAACCTGCAACGGGCGAGGCGGCACGTCAGTCCGCGCCCGCCAAGGCTAACGCGGCTGGGGCGGAGCGTGATGCCGACACGATTATTGCTGTGGTCAATAAAGAGGTCATTACTCGGCGCGAGCTCGATGCGCGTGTGCGGTTGGCCAAGCGCGATTTGACGGGCCAGCGGATACAGTTGCCGCCCGATAATGTTCTGGAAGCTCAGATTCTGCAACGGTTGATTACTGAAAAACTTGAGTTACAAGAAGGGCGTCGTCTCAATATCCAGATCACCCCCGCGATGATCAACAACGCAATCGAGACGATTGCCAAGCGTAATAACGCCACAGTTGCACAAGTGCGGCAGCAATTGCAAGCGTCCGGTATTCCATGGTCTGACTATGAAAACCTGATTCGTCGCGAGTTGTTGCTTGAAAGACTCCGGCAACTAGTCGTTGACCGCACGATTTTGATCACGGATGCTGAGGTAGATGCCTTCTTGCGTGAACAAAAGGCCCGTGAGGCCGGTGGGTTGCCAGCAGTGCGACCAAATCCTGCGCCAGCCCCGCCCCCGCCCCCGCCACCTAAACCTAGGGCGGTTCAGCCTGCGATTATGGGGATAGCACAGATTTTAGTACGGGTCCCTGAGGGGGCGTCGACCGAGGAGGTGGCTGCTTTACGCAAAAAGGCCCAGGATTTGCTGGCGCGGGTGCGTAAGGGCGCGAGCTTTGAAGGCGTGGCTAAAGAGTCATCGGATGCGCCAGAAGCCAGTCGCGGAGGTGATCTTGGTGTGCGTCCCCTGAATGGTTGGCCAGACCTGTTCCTCAAAGCGGTTGCGAACGTACCTAATGGACAAATCAGCAATGTTATCCAAAGTCCAAATGGTTTTCATATTCTTAAGGTAGTTGGGCGTGCTGGGGGTGAGCCTGCGCCGCAAGCGCAACAGGCGGCGCCACCGTCCGCATCGACGGGGCCGGACACTCGGTTACCGAAAGGACCGATGCCGGTTCAGCAAACACAAGCCCGTCATATTTTGTTAAAGAGTTCGGCGGTCATGACCGATGACGTTGCCCGTCAACGGATAACCGATATACGGCAGCGGATTGTGCAGGGCGGGGAGTCGTTTGGTGACTTAGCTAAGCGATTTTCGAATGATGCATCTGCGCCGCAGGGTGGGGAGCTTGGGTGGCTGAATCCAGGTGAAACCGTTCCGCCGTTCGAGAAAGCGATGAATGGGTTGAAAATCGGCGAGGTGAGTCAACCCGTGCAGAGCCAGTTTGGTTGGCATCTGATCATTGTTGACGCTCGCCGTACGCAGGATATGTCAGAGCAGTATTTGCGCAACCAAGTCCGTCAACGACTGTTTATTCAGCGTTCTGAGGTCGAGTTTGATTCTTGGTTGCAGCGAGTGCGTAATCAGGCTTATATCGACAATCGTCTAGAGAAAACTGAGCGGCTGAACAGGAATTAGCGCGTGACTGCACACCAGGCACGCAAACGTTTTGGCCAAAATTTCTTGGTAGACTTGGCGGTCGTAGATGCCATCGTGAGAGCGATTGCACCTAAACGTGACGATGTGATGATTGAGATCGGGCCGGGACTGTCAGCGCTCACAGCTCCCTTGCTTGAGCATCTTGAAAAACTCACGGCAATTGAAATAGACCGTGATCTCGCCGCTCGACTCAGACAGCGGTTTGCTATTGAGCGACTGACTGTGGTTGAAGCCGATGCCTTGCAGGTAGACTTCACCCAGTTCGGTCAAGCATTGCGTATTGTTGGCAACTTGCCCTACAACATTTCGAGTCCCTTACTCTTTGCTTTGGTTGATTGTGCGGATCAGGTGCGCGATCAGCACTTCATGCTTCAGCGAGAGGTGGTGGATAGGATGGTGGCGCAGCCTGGTGGTTCAGAGTACAGCCGACTGAGTGTCATGTTGCAGTACCGCTACCAAATCCACAAATTATTTGATGTCTCGCCGGAGGCTTTCGACCCACCGCCGCGTGTCACCTCCGCGATTGTGAGAATGATTCCGCTAGGCGCAGGGCGTTTACAGGCTCTAGATGAAAAGCTCTTCGCGACAGTGGTGCAGCGCGCTTTCTCTCAGCGTCGCAAAATGCTCAGAGGGGTCCTGGGTGAGTGGACTGCGCTCATTCCCTGGGAGGCGCTCGGCGTCCTTCCCACTTGGCGTGCAGAGCAGGTTTCAGTCGCTGGTTTCGTTGGGATGACGGACGCGCTATTTACTGCCGGCGTTCGCACTTAGGCGGCTGGCTAGCCACACCCGTATGATGTCTTGTGCGCGATCCTCAAGGAGCGCGGATGCGTTACGGCAAGCATCGGCGAGCGTACAAGGCCCTGAGGCGAGACTGAACGCCGCATGGATACCTGCTTCGTACAACGCTTGGTAGCCATCGCCTAACGACCCTGCGATTGCAATGACCGGGACTCCTGCACGTTTGGCAATCTGCGCGACGCCCATTGGGGTCTTGCCAAGCAAGGTTTGCGCATCCATGCGCCCCTCACCCGTAATGACTAAATCTGCACCTTCCATTGCGTGTGCCAAGCCGCCAATTTCTGCCACGACCTCTGCGCCTGGTTTGAATGTCGAGCGCAACCACGCGTGCGCAGCGAAACCGAGTCCGCCCGCGGCACCGGAGCCGGGTGCGTTGCGCATATCGCGACCCAGTGTTTGAGCGCATAGTTCTGCAAAATGAGCGAGCGCTGCATCGAGCGTTTGTACCTGAGCGGGTGTTGCGCCCTTTTGCGGTCCAAAGATCGCTGAGGCACCTTTGGGGCCGCACAACGGATTATTCACATCGGAGGCAATCGTGACGCGGATGGTCGCCAGGCGCGGATCAAGTGCGCTTGCGTCTAACTTGGCGAGTTGTGCCAAAGCCAGCCCGCCACGAGCAAGAGGCGCGCCATGCTTGTCTAGTAAGCGCAGACCGAGCGCTTCGAGCATCCCAGCACCCGCATCATTCGTGGCTGAGCCGCCAAGGCCCAACACGATATGCTGTGCTCCGGAGTCAAGTGCATGACTGATCAGCTGTCCGACGCCGTAGCTCGTTGCACGCATTGGATCGCGTTCGGAAGCGGGGATGTGTTCTAAGCCGGCGGCACATGCCATTTCTATGACTGCGCTATCTTCAGGTAATCGCGCCCATGAGGCCTCAATCGGGCGTCCAAGTGCATCAAGCACGGTATTGATGCGCCGCTCACTCGTTGTTGCACCCAAGATCGCTTCAACCGTGCCTTCTCCGCCGTCTGCCATCGGTACGCGCACGACCGTCGCCGTGTGAAGCGCGCGTCTAATGCCTCGTTCGATCGCCAACGCAACTTCGGGTGCGGATAGCGACTCTTTGAAGGAGTCGGGAGCGATGACAATTTTCATGTGGAGAGCAGTATCCGCTCGGTCAGAACGCGTTAGTCGAATTTCTTTTGTACAAATTCTATTTTGTAGCCGTCCGGGTCTTCAACGAATGCAATAACGGTCGAACCATGCTTCATGGGGCCAGCTTCGCGTGTGACTTTGCCACCTAACTGTTTGACGCGATCGCACGCCTCGTATGCATTTTCAACTTGCAAAGCAATATGGCCGTAGCCTGTGCCAAGATCGTAAGAGGAGGTGTCCCAGTTGTAGGTGAGCTCCAGAGCCGGTCCGTCGCGTTCATCTTGATAGCCGACGAACGTGTTAGTGAAGCGACCGGTGGGGTACTCGGTGCTGCGCAGTACGCGCATTCCTAATACTTTGGTGTAGAACTCGATGGAGCGATCGAGATTGCCGACGCGCAGCATGGTGTGAAGAATTCGCATAATGAGACCTCGGGGTAGCCAAAATGAAATAAGGAAAAGATAGGTTCCATGATAACCCTTCGACCCAATGGTTAGATCTCGGGAATGCCGTCTGGAGTGTGGTGCCGCAGTATGTTTTTAGCGAGATGAAAATCTGGGTAGAGTTGTTCCACCTCTGACCAAAAGTCTTGACTATGATTCATTTCCCGCAGGTGCGCGATTTCATGGGCAATGACGTAGTCGATCACCATGGGTGAGAAATGGATAAGTCGCCAGTTCAGCATGATATTTCCTTCGCTGGTGCAGGAACCCCAGCGGGTCGCGGCAGACGATAGTCGCCATCGTCGAATGGTTAATCCAGTGCTTGCGAGGAAGTGTTTGATGCGTACATCAAACCACATCGCGGCGCGGGACTGCAGCCAAGCCTGGGTCATGTCGCGCATGCGATGGGTATCGGCATCGTTTGGTAAGGGCAGCCAAAGCGCTTGCCCCGCTTGCGGTGCATTCGCATCGCCTTCAAAGTAAGGCGCGCCGTGCGGAACGTGCGGTCCGGGCACACCGCTGCGCAACACAATGCGGCATCCCAGATAGGGGAGTTCACCCCCGGATTGCCAACGTGTCTCTGCCATCGCTAGGCGTTGTTTACGCGATTGCCAGTCTTGAAGTTTCGATAGAATCCAGGACATTTTTTCGATAACGGCCGCATCAATCTGCGATAGCGTGACCCAGTTTGGGGCTGTGACACGCAAGCCTTCGTCCAGAATGACAAAGCCAATGCTGCGGCGGCGCGAGCGCATTAAGATGAACCCAACCGCCTGATCGCCATGTTGTACGACGCGCCACTTAGCGCCAAGGGGAATTGTTGCGGGCGCAATGGTCCAGCTAGGCTTGGGGCTATCTTTACCGGAAAGCAAAAGCTCGAGCTGGCTCATTGTTATGTCGGATAACGCTCAGGGTTTAATCGTTGCATTTCGCCTTCAATCCAGGCTTGAACTTTTTCATTCAATTGCTCTGGCGTCAGTCCCGTTGATTCGATGACGGGCCCAATCGATACTGTAATGCAACCCGGTCGTTTGATGAAGGCATTGCGGGGCCAGCATTCGCCCGCGTTATGTGCGATCGGAATGATAGGCGCACCGGTGCGCGTTGCTAATAGTGCGCCGCCCATTTTGAAGCGTCCCGTCTTTCCGGGGGCGATGCGGGTGCCCTCGGGAAATAATATCGGCCAGCGGCCTTCGTTTAAGCGCTCTTGGCCTACTTTGACGACCTGTTCAAAGGCGTCGCGACCTTTGCTGCGGTCGATAGGGATCATTGCTAGCAACGCGAGTCCCCAACCAAAAAACGGTACGCGATGTAATTCGCGCTTATAAACAAAACACACCTCGCGCGGAAGGTGGGAGGGCAGAAACAAGGTTTCCCAAGCGGACTGATGTTTTGACAGCACGATCGCGGGTCCATTCGGGAGATTTTCCCAGCCTTGAACTTTCCATTGCACACCGCAAATTGTTTTCGCTCCCCAGACGGCGAGCCTAGGCCAACCCATTGTGAGTTTGTAGCGCCAACTCAAAGCTAGTGGCGACCAAAGCATGCAGGCAAAGGCGTAGGGAATAACCGTGACGATTAGAAACAGCGTGAAAACGGTAGCGCGAATCGCAAGCATCATTTAATGGGTCTCGGACAGAATCTGGTCCACAGCATTGGCCAGATCTTTGGCCAGTCGGGTACCGGCAGGTAAGCCGCCTTTGGTTGCGGTCTTTAGGCCGTTGCCGGTCTGTACAAGCCACGGCACGCAACCTGCAGTAGCCGAGGCTTGTAGATCGCGCAGAGAGTCCCCTATTGCAGGGACGCCCTCTAAGGTCGTGTCGAAGCGCTGACCGATGTCTTGAAACAAGCCAGGAAGTGGCTTGCGGCACAGGCAGTTGTCATCTGGGCCATGCGGGCATACAAAAATAGCCTCCACGTTCCCGCCCAGTGCCGCGAGGGCTTTACGAAACTTTTGATGAATGTCGGTTAACGCCGTGATGTCAAAAAGCCCGCGCGCAAGACCAGATTGATTAGAGGCAATCGCAATGGTCCACCCCGCTTGATGCAGCCGTGCAATCGCCTCTAGGCTGCCGGGCAGAGGATGCCACTCGTCGGGGTGTTTGATGTATGCGTCGCTATCCTCATTAATCACACCATCGCGATCGAGAATGATGAGTTTCATGGGGCAAGCCTCGAGATATCTGCAACTTGATTCATGAGTCGATGCAGCTGATCAAGGAGCGCCAACCTGTTGTTTCGCACTGCGATGTCATCGGTCATCACCATGATGTCGTTAAAGAACAGATCAACAGCTTCTCTCGTTTGGGCGAGTGTATCCATGGCTGCGACATAATCGCCCGCTTCAAATTGTTGCTGGGCAATGGGTTGGGCTTGTGCCACTGCTTTGGCGAGTGCTTGTTCGGCAGGTTCAGTCAAGAGCGTTGCTTCAACGGCCGGCAGTTGTCCTTCTGATTTTTTCAAGAGATTGCCAATCCGCTTATTTGCTGCCGCGAGACTCGCGGCACTAGAACTGAGCGCAAATTTTTCTGCCGCGACGACTCGTGCGACAACTTGGTGCAGTGGTGGCGTGAGCGCGAGTACCGCTTCGACAGCATGCCGATCGTGTTGTGTAATCAGCTGGTTACGTAAGCGCTCGAGAATGAAGTCTCTGACTTCCGGGATGGTCTGTTCGGCAAGCGTGCCGCTCGGGAACTGTTTGGCGCTGGTGGCAAGCAGATCTTCAAGGGAAAGTGGGCCGGCGTTTTGTATTTTCAATACTCCGCCTGCGGTGAGCTGCTCGAAAGCGCTAATGAGGCCTAGCGCAGCGCGACGTAAGCCGAAAGGATCGCGCTCCCCGGTGGGGGCCAAACCGATTCCCCAGATTCCCACTAAGGTTTCTGCCCGCTCAGCGATAAATAGTATCGCTGCGATCATATTGGACGCAGTGATGGGAGTATCTAAGCGGATGCGATACTGCTCAGCGAGTGCTTGCACAACTTGGGGTGCCTCGTTGTCACCTCGGGCGTAGTAGGCACCCATAATGCCCTGAAGTTCTGGAAACTCGCCCACCATATTTGTCGTGAGATCCGCTTTGGCAAGTTCGGCAGCACGCTCGGCGAGGGTTGTGTCGGCGCTCAGCGTTTTGGCGATGTGGGCTGCAATCGCGCGCACACGACCGACACGCTCTAGTTGTGTCCCAAGTTTGTTGTGGTAGACGATCGAGTCGAGTTGGGCGACGCGTGCGTGCAAGGGAGTTTTGCGATCCGTTTCAAAAAAGAATTGTGCGTCTGCCAAGCGAGGTCGCACGACTCGCTCATTGCCTTCGATAATCGCATGAGGCTTATCGGTCGGCATGTTGCTGACAATCAGAAACTGGTTGGTGAGGGCGCCGGTGTCTTTGGTGAAGAGGGGGAAGTATTTTTGATTCAGACGCATCGTTAGAATCAGACATTCCTGGGGGACGGCCAGAAAACGTTCTTCGAATGTGCCGACGTACACCGCGGGTGCCTCCACCAAGGCGGTGACTTCATCGAGCAGGGCGTCCACCTCTGGACCGGTTCCGATGCTGGCTTGAAGCTTGAGCGTTTGGGTCTGCAGCTGTTCGGCGATTTGGGCGCGACGCAGCGCAAAACTTGCAGTGACTCTTCCGGTGTGGGCAAGCTGTGTTTCGTAACTATCCGCGCTCTCAATCGTTAACGCGCCAGGGTGCAGGAATCGATGCCCAAATGTCTGTCTACCAGACTGAAGGCCAAGAATCGTTGCTGGAATAATTTCTGTGCCAAGCAGGGCAATCAGTGCGTGTGCGGGCCGAACGAATTTGACAGCGGTTTCGCCATCCGCAAGTTGATACTTCATCATCTTGGGAATGGGGAGCGCAGCAATGCTCGACTCGATTGCACCTTGTAGTGCATCGTTAAGTTTTGCGCCGGGCGCTGTGCCAGAAGCGACGAGATACTCTTGTTTGCCATCCGACTCGCGTGCGAGCGTGCTGACAGCCATGGATTCCCAGCCCTTCGCGGCTAGTTTCTTTAATAATGCGGGCGTTGCACCGCCGTTCGCATCGAGCCCAACCTTGACGGGCATGAGCTTTTCAGAGAAAGATTGATCAGGTGCGATGCTCAGGACCGCGCTGAGTTTGACCCCAAGCCGACGCGGTGTGGCGAACGCTTCGATGACGCAGGGGGTGCCGATCAGGCCGAGTGCTTGCAGTGCATCGTGTAGGCCTTGGGCAAACGCTTGGCCCAGTTTCGGCAGTGCTTTGGGGGGTAGCTCTTCGGTGAAGAGCTCCACAAGAAGGGGGCGGGTAGCCATCAGTTTGCCCCTTTATTTGCATGCAGCATAGGGAAGCCTAGTTTTTCTCGCGACTCGAAGTAGGCTTGTGCAACGGCTCGAGACAGATTCCTGATGCGACCAATGTAGGCGGCGCGCTCTGTGACACTGATCGCGCCTCGGGCATCCAGCATATTAAAAGTATGAGCGGCTTTCAAAGTTGCTTCGTACGCAGGCAAGGCTAAGGGAACTTCCATGAGTCGTTTGGCCAGGCTTTCAAAGTCACTGAAATGACGGAACAGCGTGTCAGCATCCGAATGTTCAAAGTTATAGGTTGACTGTTCCACTTCATTTTGATGAAACACGTCTCGGTAAAGCACCTTGCCGCGCGGCCCTTCGGTCCAGATGAGGTCGTAGACACTCTCAACGCCTTGTAAATACATCGCGAGTCGTTCAAGGCCGTAGGTGATCTCGCCGGTGGTGGGTGTGCAATCCAGGCCACCCACTTGTTGAAAATAGGTGAACTGCGTGACCTCCATCCCATTGAGCCAGACTTCCCAACCTAGTCCCCAAGCCCCGAGGGTTGGATTCTCCCAGTCGTCTTCTACAAAGCGAATGTCGTGCTCAGTCGTGTTGATGCCCAGCGCAACCAACGATCCGATGTATAGATCCAAAATATCTGGCGGAGCGGGCTTAAGAACGACTTGGTATTGATAGTAGTGCTGCAGTCGATTTGGGTTTTCGCCATAGCGGCCGTCTTTGGGGCGGCGTGAGGGCTGCACATAGGCTGCCCGCCAAGGCTCAGGCCCGATTGCCCGTAAAAAGGTCGCGGTATGCGAGGTCCCGGCGCCGACCTCCATGTCATACGGTTGGAGCAGGGCACAGCCCTGTTTGTCCCAGTATTCTTGCAGTCGCAGAATAATTTGCTGAAAGGTGAGCATCGAGATGTGTAGGTGGGTCGGTAGAGGGGTGTGGAATCCCTAGCATTTTAGCTTGCGAGCGGCGTCGGTGTGGGCGATCAGGCCTGATTCGATGCCCGAGGTTCTCGAATCGCCTATGATTTAGTCAATCTAGTCAACATCCAACTGTTTCAGCCTAGTTTTTGAGGAGTTTTCATGTCGAGTCTGGTGAGTGTCGAAGAGGCCGATGGCGTGCTGATCATCATGATCAACCGCCCCGAGGCGCGCAATGCCATTAGTTTTGAAACCGCTCAGCAATTGTCCGCTGCATTTGAGACGCTCGATGCGCGAGATGATTTTCGTATTGGGATCCTGACTGGGGCGGGGGGAACCTTTTGTTCGGGGATGGACCTCAAAGACTTTGCTAAGACTCGTAAGCGCTCTTCTGTGCCAGGCAAAGGGTTTGGGGGCTTAAATGAGGCACCCCCTCAAAAGCCGCTCATTGCCGCGGTGGAAGGCTTTGCCGTCGCGGGTGGCTTTGAAATGATGCTGGCCTGTGATTTGATTGTCGCTGCGAACAATGCAATGTTCGGTCTGCCTGAGGTGAAGCGCGGCCTCGTGGCGGGCGGCGGTGGTTTGGTGCGTCTGCCACGCCAAGTCCCCTACCACATTGCAATGGAAATTCTGTTGACTGGGGAAATGTTCCCAGCATCGCGCGCGCAGCAATATGGGTTGATCAATGTTGTGACAGACCCCGGTCAGGCGTTAGGCGAGGCGATGAAATTGGCCCGTAAGATCTGCGAAAATGGCCCTCTGGCAGTGCGTACGTCTAAGAGTGTAATGGTGCAGGGACTGGATTTTCCGGCTGCAAAGATGTTCGAATTGCAGCGTCCGTTGACGGATCACATTTTTATGTCTGAAGACGCCAAAGAGGGTGCCACGGCGTTTGCAGAAAAGCGCAAGCCGGTCTGGCGTGGTAAGTAAGTTGTTATTGATCATGTTGAGTTCAACTCTTGTTTTTGTAGATAGGGTCACATATGTCCGTCACCATTAAAGAAGAAGATTTTGTCGCCTCCATCGCCGATGCGATCCAGTTCATCAGCTACTACCATCCGGCCGATTACATCAAGCACCTCGCGCGTGCTTACGAGCGTGAGGAAAGTCCTGCTGCGAAAGACGCCATTGCGCAGATTTTGACTAACTCGCGCATGAGTGCGGAGGGTCGTCGTCCTATTTGCCAAGATACGGGAATCGTCAATGTATTCTTGAAGATCGGTATGGGCGTGAGGTTTGACACAAAAAGAACGATGCAGGAACTGTGCGACGAAGGGGTTCGCCGTGGCTATCTCAACCCCGAAAATCCCTTGCGCGCATCGGTGCTCGACGATCCAATTTTTTTACGAAAAAATACCAAAGACAACACACCCTGTATCGTGAGCGTTGAGCTCGTGCAAGGTGATAAGGTCGATGTGCAAGTAGCCGCAAAGGGTGGTGGTTCAGAAAACAAATCGAAGCTCGCGATGTTGAATCCGAATGACTCGATTGTGGATTGGGTACTCAAAACCGTCCCGACAATGGGCGCAGGCTGGTGTCCACCCGGCATGCTGGGTATCGGCGTGGGCGGGACTGCCGAGAAAGCGGTGTTGATGGCTAAGCAGTCGCTCATGGAAGATCTGGACATGTATGAGCTGCTTGAGCGCGGCCCCAAAAATAAAATCGAAGAATTGCGTATTGAGCTCTACCACAAGGTCAACGCCCTGGGTATTGGTGCGCAAGGTTTGGGTGGTTTAACCACAGTCTTAGATGTAAAAATTCAAACCTTCGCAACGCACGCTGCTTCCTTCCCCGTGGCGATGATTCCGAATTGCGCGGCCACGCGTCATGCGCACTTTGAGTTAGATGGCTCGGGCCCAGCTCATTTGCATCGTCCGTCGTTGTCGGATTGGCCTGATGTGCATTGGGCGCCAGACTATAAGTCTTCAAAGCAGGTGGACTTAAACAAGCTGACGCGTGAAGAAGTCGCGAGTTGGAAGCCTGGTCAGACGCTATTGCTGAACGGAAAAATGCTCACGGGGCGCGATGCAGCGCATAAGCGCATTCAAGATATGCTCGCCAAAGGTGAGAAACTGCCGGTTGAGTTCCACGGTAAAACGATCTACTACGTTGGGCCTGTCGATCCAGTGGGAGGCGAGGTGGTTGGTCCTGCCGGCCCTACAACCTCGACTAGGATGGATAAGTTCACTGACATGATGCTTGAGCAGACGGGTCTGTTTGCAATGATCGGTAAAGCCGAGCGAGGCCCTGCGACGATTGAATCGATTCGCAAACATAAATCGGCTTATTTGATGGCGGTGGGTGGAGCTGCGTATTTGGTGTCCAAGGCGATTAAGGGAGCGAAGGTAATCGGTTTCGCTGACCTTGGCATGGAAGCCATCTATGAGTTCGATGTTGTGGATATGCCGGTCACCGTAGCGGTTGACTCAACAGGCACATCCGTTCATACCACTGGTCCAAAAGAGTGGTCAGCCAAGATCGCCGGTATTCCCGTCGTCACTGCGTAAATGTGCAAGCGCCATGTCTCGAAGTTTCACACGCTGAAACTTCAAGCCATTGGCGCTTTGTGTTGTATAAAAAATGACTGCTATGTCGTACGTAATTAGGACTTGCCAAGAATCTCTTTGAGAATCTCGTCAGTGTGCTCGCCTAACATCGGCGCTGAACGCTTGTACTGAATCGGTGTTTCTGAAAATCGCATCGGGCTTGCAGTGGTGGGTGCAGTACCGCCCACGGGATGAGGAATGTTTTTCCAAAGGTCCCGAGCAATCACTTGCGGATGTGCAAACACCTGATCAATCGTTTGGATCGGACCGCACGGCACACCGACCGCTTCCAGCTTTGCAATCCAAGCATCACGCTCGCCCGTTGCCATGATTTTTTCGAGCAAGGGGATCAGCTCACTGCGATTCACGATACGTGCGCGATTTGTGGCGTATTTCGGATCCGTGCCGTAATCGGGAATGCCGATGGCCTTGCAATAGGACCGAAATTGCGAGTCGTTACCCACTGCGACGATCATAAATCCATCGGAGGTCTTAAAAACCTGATATGGCACAACGTTCTGATGGGCATTGCCCGCCCGCTTTGGCGCTTGACCGGACGTCATGAAGTTTAGGTTTTGATTCGCCAACATCGAAATATGGCAATCGAGCAAGGCGATATCGAGATGTTGGCCGAGTCCGCTATGGTGGCGTTCCTGAATGGCAGCAAGAATTGCAACGGACGCATACATCCCGGTGATGATGTCAGTGACTGCGACGCCCGCTTTTTGTGGACCGCCGCCTGGCAGATCGTCGCGCTCACCCGTGATGCTCATGAGTCCACCCATGCCTTGGATCATAAAGTCGTAGCCGGGACGCTCTGCATAGGGGCCGGTTTGACCGAAGCCAGTAATCGAACAATAAATCAACTGGGGAAACTGATCCTTCATGCTCTCGTAGTCGAGTCCATACTGCTTTAGGCCACCAACCTTGAAGTTCTCTACAAGGATGTCGCAGTGCTTAGCAAGCTCTTTGACTAACTGTGTCCCCTCGGCGCTCGCGAGGTCAATTTCAATGGAGCGTTTGTTCCGGTTGGTACTCAGGTAGTACGCCGCCTCGGTTGTATCTTCGCCGTTCTCGTCTTTTAGGTAGGGTGGCCCCCACGCGCGCGTGTCATCACCTAACTTTGGTCGTTCGACCTTAATGACATCAGCGCCTAAGTCGGCGAGGTTTTGAGTACACCAAGGTCCCGCCAAGACCCGAGAAAGGTCTAGTACGCGTATGCCGGTGAGCGGTGCTCGACGAGTTGGGTTTGTTGAATTTGAAGCACTCTGGGTCATGCTTTGATTCCAGCAAAGCCGTGACTCAGTACGACGACATCGCGCTCTGCGACTTTGGCTCTAAAGCGAACCGCCTCTTGGCCATCTTTCCAAATTTCGCACACCAAGGTTTCACCGGGGAATACGGGGGAGGAGAAGCGTGTATGCAGTGCGGTAAGTTTTGAGGCATCGTTGCCACAGACCGCTTGCACGATTGCGCGCGCTGCCACGCCATAGGTGCATAGGCCGTGCAAAATTGGGCGTGGATAGCCCGCTTTTGAGGCAACGGCAGGGTCTGCATGGAGAGGATTGTTGTCTGCACACAAGCGATAGATCAACGCAGCTTGAGGCAAAGTCGGTATCGCACAAGTCATGTCTGGTGCGCGGTCAGGTGTTGCCTCGAGCGCCGCAGGGCTTTCGTCCGAGTGACTCAAGCCGCCATCGCCACGGCAAAAAGTCGTTGAGCCGATCGTCACCAACAGATTGTCGTTGGCGTCGTGCAAAGTGCGCTCGCTCACAACCAAAGCGCCTTTGTCCGCGCCTTTGTCAATCACGTGTGTAATGCGTATGCGTCCAATGACGCGTCCGGAGGTCGGCAGGGGGCGATGGATGGTCAGCCGTTGTTCACCATGGACGAGCTTGACCCAATTAATGCCTGCCTTGGGGTCTTTCATCCAAAAGCCTGGGTAACCCAGCACCACGGCCATCGTGGGAAAGGTCTGAAGGTTTTGTTCGTAGACGTATTTCAAGTGGTCCGGGTTGGTGGGCTCTTGACCAAACCCGATGCCGAGCGCGTAGAGCATGCAGTCGTTCTCGGTGTAGGTCCGATCAACCTCTGGAAACTTCCAGTTTTTAATGAGCTGATAATCCATGATTAGATCGGATCCCAGTCAATCGCATCGGGCGAACGCTCGAGCGCCATGAAATGGTGCTTCATCGCAGGTGCTGCAATGTCAGCAATGGCCTCGGGTGTCCAGCCTGTGCTCATGTGCACGGAGCGGATGGGACGAGGCTGACTGAACAGCATAATTTCATTTGCACGCACACCAAAGATTTGGCCGGTGACTTCGCTGGCTCTTTCACTACCCAAGTAAACCGCCATGGGTGCAATCTTATTAGCTTCCATTTTTTGCAGTTTAGACACACGCGCTTTTTCTTCGTCCGTATTCGCGGGAATAGAGCTTGTCATGCGACTCCAGGCAAACGGGGCGATACAGTTTGAACGCACGTTGTAGCGCGCCATATCTAAGGCAATCGACTTCGAAAGCGCAGCGATCCCTAATTTGGCAGCGGAATAGTTGGCCTGACCAAGGTTGCCGATTAACCCCGACGTTGACGTCATGTGCACAAAGGCCCCGGACTCTTGTTCGCGGTAGTAGTTGGCTGCGGCACGGCTGACAAAAAAGGTGCCGTTGAGATGGACGTCAATGACTTGCGTCCACTCTTCTTCACTCATTTTGTGGAACACGCGATCACGCAGGTTGCCGGCGTTATTGACCACAATGTCGATGCGACCGAATGTCTTTACGGCCGTTTCGATAATATTATTAGCTGTTACGCGTGTTGCGACGCTATCGGTATTGGGAACCGCTTGGCCGCCCGCCTTGATGATCTCGTCGGCCACGGTTTGTGCGGGGCCTGCGCCTGTTCCTTCTCCGGCTAAGCTCGCACCGATGTCATTGACAACAACCTTTGCACCCGCAGCGGCCATGGCAAGCGCGATACCTCGTCCAATTCCACCACCTGCACCCGTCACGACTGCTACTTTACCTGCCAACATTCCGCTCATTCCTGCTCTCCTGTAAATCGGTTTTGCGATACCTTACCGCATTCGACATGCTGCATTGCGCAACGCAATGCGTATTTGCTCAATGATAGTGAATAGTAGATTTTTTCCTTCGAGAGGGGTATTCGTCATTTGCTAGGGCAGAGTTCGTTATTTTGGAAATATGTGGCTCGCCCGAGGTGTGTTGTCAGTAGACGCAGGGATAACCCTGATTCTCCTGTGTCTGCATTGAGGAAGAGGTTTGAAAATAATTGACGGGTATCATTGTTCTATGAACCGACAGGATTGCATTTGGGACTGCTATGGGTTTTAGAACATCATTGGGTTCACGCAGCTATGTGTTTGCGGACTTAAAGTCTTTAATGGCCAAGGCGAGCCCCTTGCGCTCTGGAGACTGTTTGTCGGGTGTGGCGGCTGCTACATCGGAGGAACGAATTGCCGCAGCGCTCATTCTCGCTGAGGTGCCGCTGAAACGATTTCTTGATGAACCGCTCATCCCGTACGAAGAGGACGAGGTCACGCGTGTGATCTTGGATGATCACCAACCCGATTCGTTTAAACGCATTTCAGGTCTGACTGTTGGAGACTTGCGCAATTGGCTTCTGTCCGACGCGGTAGGGACAGAAGATCTCAGCCAGATCGCTCGGGGGTTAACACCTGAGATGGTGGCAGCGGTCTCCAAACTCATGAGAAATCAAGACTTGATTTTGGTGGGTGCAAAGTGTCGGGTCGTCACTCGATTTCGGAATACGTTGGGATTAGATGGCTGCCTATCCGTCAGGTTGCAGCCCAACCACCCCACCGATGACGTGCGGGGAGTGGGGGCCTCGATCATTGATGGTTTATTGAATGGTGCAGGAGACGCTGTCATTGGTGTGAATCCCGCCTCAGATAATTTGCGCGAAACGAGCCGTATCCTTTTGTTGTTAGATAAAGTGCGTCAAAAATTTGACATTCCTACCCAAACTTGCGTCCTTGGGCATGTGACGACGACGCTAAAGGCGATCGAGGATGGACTACCTGTCGACCTCGTCTTTCAGTCGATTGGTGGAACAGAGGGAGTGAATCGTAGTTTTGGTGTGAGTGTTGCTTTGTTAGAAGAGGCTTATGACGCTGCGTTGTCTTTGGGTCGGGGCACGGTAGGTCATAACGTGATGTATTTTGAAACGGGTCAAGGTAGTGCGTTATCCGCGAACGCACATCACGGCGTTGATCAACAAACCATCGAAGCGCGGGCCTACGGTTTGGCGCGCAGATTTAAACCTCTTCTTGTGAATAGCGTTGTAGGTTTTATTGGACCTGAATATCTCTATGACGGAAAGCAGATCATCCGCGCTGGCTTGGAAGATCACTTTTGCGGTAAGTTGCTCGGGTTGCCGATGGGCGTTGATATTTGCTACACCAATCACGCCGAGGCAGATCAGGACGATATGGATACCTTGCTCACGCTGCTGGGCGTGGCAGGCATTAACTACATCATGGGTGTGCCTGGCTCGGACGACATCATGCTGGGATATCAAAGCACCTCGTTTCACGATGCCTTGTATATACGGCGAGTCTTGGGCAAACGACCTGCACCAGAATTCGAAGCGTGGCTCAAGAAGATGGGCGTGACGGACGAGCGAGGAGATCTCATTCGTCAAGCAGATGTACAGGCATTGTTGAAATTTGAAGGAATCTAACATGACCGAGCACAAATTAGCACCGGATCAATCTTCATTTTTAGAAGCGACGCCAGCGTGGTCCGCCCTGAAGGAGTTCACTCGGGCTAGGATAGCGCTTGGACGCACAGGGGTGAGTCTGCCGACAAACGAACTTCTTGAATTTCGACTCGCTCACGCCAGAGCGCGTGACGCAGTGCATGAGGCGCTCGATGTAGAGACGCTCACGCAGGGTTTGGTTCAGATGGGAATTGATCTGATCGCTGTGTCGAGCAGAGCCGAAAATAGAGAGCACTACCTGTTACGACCAGATTTAGGTCGCCGTCTTTCGGATATCGGCATTCGCACCTTGGAAGAGTCGATCCGTCAATCGCGCGTTTCGCCCTGCGCGATCGCATTTGTGATTGCGGATGGGCTATCGGCGAGAGCGGTTCAAACGCATGCTATCCCGACGCTCAAGGCGTTGCAGGCTATCGGGTCGCCGCTCGATACCTCGGCGATGATAGTGGCTACGCAGGCGCGTGTAGCGCTTGGCGATGAGATTGGTGAGGTCTTGGGTGCCGAGATAGTTGTTGTTTTGATTGGCGAGAGGCCAGGGTTGTCGGCGCCCGACAGTATGGGAATTTATATGACTTGGCATCCTAGGGTTGGACGCAACGACTCTGAACGCAACTGTATATCCAACATCCGCCCCGAGGGTTTGAGCTATGCTGGCGCTGCACAGAAACTTGCCTGGTTAATTACCCAAGCAAGAGTTCTTTGTAAAACTGGCGTGGATTTAAAAGAAGCGTCTGAATACGAAACAGATACGATCAAGCGCGCTAAGATCGTTGCGGGCTAAAGTGTTTGTTGCACTAGGTCGACATGGCGTGAAGCCTGAAAAGAAAACGGAGCCCTGGGGCTCCGTTTTGTCGAGCGAAGAGTTTTTGTTATCGCTTAGTCAGGATAAATTTTCCCTTTTGTCACGACGCCTTCCCACATTTTGTATTCACTATTGATCTGTTTTTCAAGATCTTTAGCATTGCCTTTGTCGATCGTGTAGCCGGCCGCCACGGCAGAATCTGTAAACCCTTTACTTGTCTTCGCGGCTTCGACAGCTTTGGTGAGTTTTGCGACAACATCAGCAGGTAGGCCTTTAGGTCCGATGACGGCAAACCATCCCAATACCTCGTAGTCGGCGATCCCAGCTTCGATCATTGTGGGTACTGTGGGTACGCTTGGGTTGCGAGTCTTTGATGTCACGGCGAGTGCACGTGCTCTGCCGCTTTCAACGAAGGCCTTGCCCGTGCCAACAATGTCAAACATGAAGGTCACCTTGCCACTAATCACGTCGACCATCGCGGGGGCGTTACCCTTGTAGGGAATGTGGAGCATTTGGGTATTGGTGGATTGCTTGAGTAGTTCGGCGGATAAGTGGTTTGAGCCGCCAAAGCCGGCAGAGCCAAAGGTGACTTTGTCTGGATTTTTCCGGGCGTACTCGACAAGCTCTTTGACTGACTTAACATTTGTTTGTGAGCCAACCAGCAGGATATTGGTGTAGCTGAGGATGGGGCTAATGAGCGTAAAGTCCTTGCGAGGATCAAACAACTTACTACGTTGCACGATCGGTGAAATAGTCAGGCTTGGGCTGGCAACATAATTGAGTGTGTAACCATCTGGTGCTGATTTGGCTGTCGCGTCGGCGCCGATCATGCCGCTCGCACCGGCACGGTTCTCGACGATGACCGATTGTTTAAGCTGTTCACCTAGGAATTTTGCGAACACGCGGCCCGATACATCGACTGGCCCGCCGGGTGGGTACGCAACAATCAGCTTGACTGGACGATCTGGCCAATTCGCTTGAGCCAGGGCAGAGGTGCTGATGCCTGCCGTAAGAAGGGTGGCGCCGATCGCGCTAACAAACTGTGTGATTTTTTTTGTAGTGAATGTTTTCATGAGGTCTCCGAATCTTTAGAAATCGTTAATTGTTTAGCGCCCATAGGTGCGCGGTCGGTATTAATTAATTTTGGCGCCAGAATCTTTCACAGCTTTATTCCACATCTGTAGCTCCGCCTCGATGTGTTTGCCAAACTCGGCTGGGGTTGAACCCACCATTTGATAGCCGTTTGAGGCAAGTTGCTCGCGGATCTTTGGATCTCGTGCCACATCCGTGAACGCTTTGTTCAGACGATCGATTGTAGCGCTCGGCGTGCCTGCGGGCGCCAAGATGCCATACCAGACGTTTACTTCAAAGCCTGGCAAAGTTTCGGCTACGGTGGGAACATTAGGCAGAATCTCAGTGCGTTTCGCGCCGGTCACTGCAATCGCTTTCAGTTTGCCCGCTTTAACTTGTTGATACGAGGTCGAAATGCTGTCAAACATCAACGAGACCTCACCGCCAAGCATAGCGATGACAGCAGGACCACTCCCTTTGTAGGGAATGTGCACCATCTGCGTACCAGTTTTGCTTTTGAAGACCTCAACGGCAAGATGACTGGTGTTTCCGTTCCCCGCCGATGCGTAGGACAACTTGTCCGGATTCGCTTTGGCGTAGGCAATGAGCTCAGGAATCGTGTTGACTGGCGTTGTCAGGGGCGCAGCCACCAACAAAGGCAAGGTTGCAACAAGAGACACTGGTGCGAAGTCTTTGCGGGTGTTGTACGGCAGGGAGGGATAGAGCGCGTCGTTGATGGCATGAGCAGTCAGCACCATCAAGATCGTGTTGCCGTCAGGTTTGGCGCGCGCCAGAGCTTGTGTTGCAATGGTGCCGCCAGCACCCGCCTTGTAATCTAAAACGATTGTTTGACCGAGTTTCTTTTGTAGCTCAGGAAGTATCGGTCTGGCCAACATGTCGGCGCTACCGCCAGGTGGGTAGGGGATAATCAGCGTGATGGGTTGGTTGCTCGTTGTTTGTGCGTGTGCGGCGCAACCGACAAACAGGACGAGTGCCGTAAAGGCTGTTTTGGCTGAGGCCAGGATTGTTGTTTTCATAATATTTTCTCCTGATTAAAAAAACGGCGCCATAAGCGCCGTTTTAACTGCAACGCGTATGGCGATCCATGCTATCTATCGTAAACAGGCTTGCCTTGCGCGTTACGACGAATTACCGACAGCTTAGACGATGCTTTGATGGGTGCGCCAGTCTTTTGCTTAAGGGTTTCCATGGATAAGCCTTCAATCATTGCACGAACTTCGAAGCCGTCTGGCGTGATATCGATGATGGCGAGATCGGTATAGACCTGATTCACAACGCCTGCGCCCGTCAAAGGATAGGTGCAGGCTCGCATGAGCTTCGGCGTCTGATCCTTCGCCACATGTTCCATCATGACAATCACATTTCGAGCCCCCACAGCTAGATCCATCGCGCCGCCGATGGCTGCGATGGCATCCGGACCAGAGGTAATCCAGTTAGCTAGATCACCGTTTGCAGCGACTTGAAAACCACCCAGTACTGAGTAGTCCAGATGGCCACCACGCATCATCGCAAAGGATACGGTGTGCTCGGTAATAGAGGCGCCAGCCATTAGGGTGACGGGCGTACGACTTGCATTGATGATATCCAGATCGATCTCATCGCCCACCGAGGCGCGACCCATTCCCAAAATACCGTTTTCGCTGTGAAGTAGTATTTCCCTGTCCTCAGGAAGGTAGTCTGCAACCTGCGTGGGCATGCCGATTCCCAAATTGACGACAGAGCCGTCCGGGAAGTCATTGGCAACGAGATAAGCGATCTCTCCGCGCCCAAGCGGCTTGAAGGTGCTGTGTGAAGTGTTACTTGCTACGCTGCTCATCGCTCCCCTCCGATCGCTACGACTGCTTGAACAAAAATGCCTGGGGTCATGACATGTTCGGGGGCGAGATCGCCCAAAGGAACGATGCGATTGACCTGCGCAATGGAATGCTTCGCCGCCATGCACATCACGGGCCCAAAATTTCGGGCGGCCCAGCGATACGTCAGGTTGCCCCAGCGATCACCGAGGTGGGCGCGCACTAAAGCAAAGTCTCCCGATAAAGGTTGCTCCATGATGTAGCCCTTTCCGTTGATGACGCGTTGCTCCTTGCCCTCTGCAATCAAAGTGCCGTAGCCAGTCGGGGTGAAGAAAGGCCCAAGCCCAGCGCCCGCAGCACGCAAGCGTTCTGCTAGCGTGCCTTGCGGCATACATTCGAGCTCCACTTGACCTGCGCGGTATGCGTTGGCAAATACATCGGAGTGCGCGGGCCGAGGATGCGAGCACACCACCTTGCGCACGCGGCCTGCCTTGATGAGTCCGGCAATGCCGGTCTCGTGCGTGCCTGCGTTGTTGCTAATGATGGTGAGCTCGCGCAGCCCCTTGTCCATGACGGCACTCATGAGTTCGAAAGGGATGCCTGCATCGCCAAAGCCGCTCACCATGACGGAGGCGCCGTCTTGAATCGGTGCAATCGCCTCTTGCAGAGACTGCTTAACCTTGTCCAGCATACTTACTCCATTTGCAACTTAGCGGTTTCAATAATTTTTCTTCAGCTTTCGCGTTCTTTTGTGCTCCTGTGACGGCGAGACCCATGCCCTTAAAGGGGATGTAGGTAAGTGACAGGCCCGTGCGCTGAGCAAACATTTCAGCCGACATGTGTGGAGACTGTCTAGTGCCTGAGGAGGCAAAGGAATGGTTACCCTTTGGGCCTTTTGTCATTGCATCGCCGAGTTTCTCGCTAAGCAGGCGGGCGGTGATATCGGATGTCCCGCCAGGCGCTGCGGGAACAATCAGGCGGATGGGCTTGTCAGGCCAAGCGGCTTGCGCACTCGGGGCGAGGGCAAGCACGTAGAGGCTAATAAGGCTAGCTCGGATTAGGGTTTTCATGGATAGCCTCCTTGGAAGGGGTGTTTTCGGTATTTTGTTGGATTGTATGGCCTGTTGAGGATTTTTACTTCCTGAACGCTGGGTTCCAAAATGCAAGAAGCCAGGGGGTGGGACCTAGCGTTAAGATTGTGCGCACAGGAGAATACTTATGGATCTGACGTGGACCCCAGAAGAGCGCGCCTTCCGAGAAGAGGTACGTGCTTTCGTCGAGGCAAAGCTGCCCGCAAATTTGCGGGCGAAGACGTTTGCGCATCACCGTCTTAAACGCGAAGACTATGTGACGTGGCACAGACTGTTGGCGGCGCAAGGATGGGGTGCACCCAGTTGGCCGATCGAATACGGTGGTACCGGTTGGAATCCCCTGCAGCGTTTAATTTTTGAAATTGAATGTTTCAAGGCAGGAGCTCCACGGTTGTTACCTTTTGGGCTGGGGATGATCGGTCCAGTGCTCATGAAATATGGATCGCAAGCACAAAAGGATCGATTCCTTTCGCGCATTATTACGGTTGAAGATTGGTGGTGTCAGGGTTATTCAGAGCCTGGTTCGGGATCGGATCTGGCCTCCTTGAATACGCGCGCTGAGCGAGTGGGCGACCGATACATTATTAATGGTCAGAAGACGTGGACGACACTTGCGCATCACGCAGATTGGATGTTCTGTTTGGCGCGTACGGACGCAACGGCCAAGGCGCAGCGCGGGATCTCGATGATTCTGATCGACATGAAGCAACCAGGTGTTGAAGTGCGCCCAATCAAAACGTTAGATGGTAGTGCTGAAGTCAACGAGGTGTGGCTAGAGAACGTTGAGGCACCGCTTGAGAATTTAATCGGCGAAGAAAACGCAGGTTGGACCTATGCGAAGTATTTGCTGGGACATGAGCGCAGCGGCATTGCCGGAATTGGACATTGTCACCGTGAGCTCGCGATTTTGAAATCTTTGGCTGAACGCATGATGGCCAGTGGTGAATCAGTCAGCCTCAATCCTCGGGTACGCGACAGCATCAATCGTGTGGAAGCGCAGGTGCTTGCACTCGAGATGATGGTCTTGCGCGTGGCGGCCGACGAGACGACAGAGCCTGGACCCAAGGCCTCCATACTAAAAATCCGTGGTTCTGAGCTGCAAATGGAACTCGCAAAGCTACAGATGCAAGTGGCGGGCGCAGAGTCTTGGCCCTATGACCCTGAATGGATGTTTGCGGAGTCTGCATTTCATGGTCCAGGACCAGAGTATGCCGCTGCGGCAGCCGCTGCATATTTTGATATGCGCAAGACAGCGATTTATGGTGGAACCAACGAGGTTCAAAAAGGCATCATCGCTAAACAGATTATCGGGGTTTAGGACACATCATGGATTTTTCATATTCAGAAGAACAGCGCATGTTGACCGACAGCCTGAGAAGGCTTGTCGCCGATGCGTGGACGCGTCCGAAACGCCGCGCACGCCTTGGCGGGCTCGATGCTGGCGCCTGGGGCAGTCTCGTCGAACTGGGGGTCGGTGGTCTGATGGTTCCAGAGGAGTTCGGTGGCTTTGGGGAGACACCAGCCACCATGCTGGCCGTGCATCAAGAGTTAGGTCGTGGCTTGGTTAGTGAGCCAACGATTTCGAGCGCAGTCATGGCAGTGACGCTATTAGGCCATTGCAAGAACGAGACGCTCAAAAAGCGTTGGTTATCCGCGCACGCTGAAGGTGACGCGGTGCTTGCGATTGGTTGGCAGGAGCAGGGCGAGCGTGATGCGCAACGCCCGCTTTGTACCCGTGCCACAGCAATGGCTGACGGGTATGCCTTGGATGGACAAAAGATTTTGGTTTGGCACGGTGCAGCAGCAAATGGTGTGATTGTGTCGGCCTTGCTAGAGGGCGAGCCCGCCTTGTTCATGGTTGAACAGGGCGCAACGGGCTTGTCTGTTGAAGATTTCCCGACCTTTGATGGAGGGCGTGCGACGACCTTGCGCTTTGATCGCGTCTCTGTTGGCAAAGACCAACTGATTGCCAAGGGTGAGCAGGCGCAAGCGTTACTTGCGCTGGCAATTGACTTTGGTATCACGGCGCTTTGCGCCCAAGCCTGTGGTGCGATGGCTGCCTTGACCGACAGCACGATTCAGTATTTAAAAACCAGAAAACAATTTGGTCAGCCTCTTGCCGCGTTTCAAGTGTTGCAGCATCGCTTGGGCGATATGTTGATTCAATCCGAGATGGGACTATCGATGACGTATGCCGCGACCATCGGCTTGGCAGAGCAAGAGCCCGCCAAGCGCGCGCGTTTGGTGTCGATGGCAAAGATCGAGGTCGCCGCGGCTGCGCGATTTGTAGGGGAGTCGGCGGTGCAGTTGCACGGCGGAATGGGCGTGACCGATGAGATGGAAGTGGGCGACTTTTTTAAGCGTTTGACCTACGTTGATTTATTGCTGGGTGATACCAATTATCACTTGCAGCGTTTGCAAGACTTAACGGTTTAAAGATCAAGGATGAAGTATGTCTAGTACTGACCTAAGTGCATGGCTAGGTAAGCAGCAAACGGTAGTCGATCGGATGGATCCCGGGCATGCGGCGCGCATTGCTGTGACGTTAGGGGATCGTATCCCTGAGGTAGGCATGAAGATTGCGCCGCTGTGGCATTGGGCCTTCTTCTTGGAAACGGTGCCGATTGCGCAAACCGGACTCGATGGCCACCCCGCGCGCGGAAGCTTCTTACCGCCTGCCGATAATCGAAATCGTATGTGGGCAGGCGGCCGAGTTAGCTTCAATGGCTCGCTCGAAGTCGGTATTGAGGCGCACAAGACCTCGACTGTCACGGCGATTCAGGAGAAAAAAGGACGTACGGGCTCCTTGTTATTTGTCACGGTTAAGCATGACATTGAGCAGCATGGAAAGCTCGTGGTGAGCGAAGAGCAAGATATTGTGTACCGTGAACCGAGTCCGCCAAAGCTGCAGGGCACAGAACCCGCTCCGGCATCTCAATGGAGCGAGTTGGTCGACCCCAGCCCAGTGCTGCTGTTTCGGTATTCGGCCGTGACGTTCAATAGTCACCGGATTCACTATGACCATCCTTATGTCACGCAGACCGAGGGGTATCCTGGTCTGGTGATTCATGGCCCCCTGATTGCGACCATGATGTGTCGTGCTTTCGCGCATGCGCATCCAAGCGCAACGTTAAAACACCTTTCGTATCGGGGCTTGCGTCCACTGATCGCGCCCAAAGGTTTCTCTGTTGCAGGTGCTGTCACTGCACCGGGTGAAGCGATGCTGTGGGCCGAGCAAGACGCCACCCTGGCGCATCAAGCTGAATTGAGGTTTGAACCATGAAGAATGTCAAACCGCGCCCTTTAGATGGCGTCACGGTCGTGAGTCTTGAGCACGCCATCGCAGCACCATTCTGTACGCGACAACTTGCGGATATGGGCGCGCGCGTGATCAAGGTTGAGCGCCCTGGTGTCGGAGACTTTGCGCGCAAGTACGACGAGCGCACGCATGGAATGGCGTCGCATTTTGTCTGGACCAACCGCTCGAAAGAGAGTCTGACGCTAGATTTGAAGCATGCGCAAGCGGGTCCTATCCTCGAGGAGCTTCTCGGGCAGGCAGATGTGCTCGTGCAGAACCTAGCCCCTGGCGCCGCCGCACGCATGGGGTTGTCGTTTGAGGCGTTGCATAAAAAATTTTCTCGCTTGATTGTCTGCGATATTTCTGGATACGGTGAGGGCGGCCCTTACGAAACAAAGAAGGCCTACGACCTACTTATTCAGAGTGAAAGTGGTTTTATATCTGTGACAGGCTCGCAAGATTCGCCTGCCAAGGCCGGTTGTTCGATTGCGGATATTGCTGCGGGTTCCTATGCCTACTCAAGTATTTTGAATGCGCTGCTATTGCGCCATCAGACCGGACTGGGCAGCCATCTGGATGTCTCGATGCTTGAGAGTATGGTCGAGTGGATGAGTTTCCCGCTGTATTACGCGATTGATGGGCAGACACCACCTCCGCGTGCGGGCGCAGCGCATGCGACGATCTACCCTTACGGCCCATTCCCTGTGGGTGACGGCAGCAACGTCATGCTCGGTTTGCAGAATGAGCGCGAGTGGCAAGTGTTTTGTGACAAAGTGCTCGGCCAGCCTGATCTGGCAACCAATCCGCAGTACGACTCGAATCCTAAACGCGTTGCGAACCGCGAACATTTGCGTGGTCTGATTGTGGGCGCTTTTTCAAAGATGAGCATTGATGAAGTGGTGCAAGCGCTAGAAGACGCACAAATAGCGAACGCGCGGGTCAATGAAATGAAAGATGTATGGTCGCATCCTCAGCTTCAGGCGCGAGGGCGTTGGACGCAAGTGCAGAGTCCTGTGGGTGCGTTGCCGGCTTTGTTGCCTCCTGCGACCAGCAATCAGTTTGAGGCGCGTATGGATGCGATCCCTGCAATTGGCCAACATACGCTGGCTATCCTCAAGCAGCTCGGTGTGACCGACGAGGTCATTGCTTCGCTACAAGCGGACAAGGCGATCTAATCTTTTGAACGCAGGGCTTAGGATAGGGGCCAAAGGCCTTGGTCCTGGCACTGCGCCAGAAGTGTTTGGATGCTGCCTTGCGCTAACTGTAAGTCGCCCGCAATGTCATGTAAAGGCTTGAGCACAAACGCACGTTGATGCATGCGTGGATGCGGGATGATGAGCGTCGGGCTATCAAGTTTTATGTCGCCGTACAGCAAGAGATCCAAGTCGAGTGTGCGTGGCGCATTCATGTAAGGACGCTCGCGACCATGAAGCAATTCAATTTTTTGGAGCACGGCCAGCAACTCTTGTGGACCGAGAGAGGTATCTAGGCTTGCGACCGTGTTGATGTAGTTGGGGCCACTTGAATCGATGGGTGCGCTTGCGTAGAGTGGCGCGACCTTCAGGAGCGTGAGGGCGGGTGATGCAGCAAGCTCTCTTAAAGCGGCTTGTATGGTCTCGCGCGGATCCCCGAGATTTGCACCTAGGCCGATATACGAGCGTATGGGCATCGTGAGGACATCACTCTGGCGCGGCGGGGTTGTCGGCGCGTTCGTCACTCGCGGTTGGGCTGCGACGACGCCGACGACTGCGGCTGCGCGCTGCGGTCGTGCTGGTCTCTTTGGGTAGTCGGCTCAGTTCTTCGAGCATATCCGCGCGACCTGCGTCATCAGCGTTTGCGAGGTCCATCCACCATTGCGCCAGCACACTATCAAATTGATGTGCAGCGGCTCGAAGTTGCAGAAAATCGACGGAAGCGCGAAACCGTGGCTGTTCAAACATTCGCCAAATCGACTTAGGTAAGCGTTTCTCGAAGCGTGGCTGCATGAACCAGATTTCGCGCATGTCCGCGCTGAAACGTTTTTGAATCGCGAGCTTCTCTGTTTGCTCATCTAAGACTGAGTCCGCCGCATCCATGAGGGCTTGAATGCTTGGTGTACCCGCTTGAATGCGTTTTTTCCAGCGAAGATCGACTTGATGCCATAACAGTGCTGCGAATAAAAAGCTTGGGCTGACGGTTTTTCCGCTGCGAATGCGATGATCAGTGCGCTCGAGTGCGAGCTCGATAAATTCTTCGCCGCCTGGCTGTTCAAGTACGACGTCTAGCAGTGGCAAAATACCCTGATGCAAGCCGTCTTGCCGCAGTTGCTGCAAGCAGTCCATCGCATGGCCGCATGTCAACAGCTTAAGCATTTCGTCGAACAGGCGAGAGGCAGGGACGTTTTCAATCAGCTCGGCCATCGACTGCAGGGGCGCACGCGTGTCTGGATGAATCGTGCCTTTTAATTTCACGGCAAAACGCACAGCACGCAACATTCGCACGGGATCTTCGCGATAGCGTGTCCGAGGGTCACCGATCATTTTGATCGAGCGTGCTTTTAGATCCTCGACACCATTGTGGTAGTCGATGACCTCTTCGGTGCTGGGGTTGTAATACAGCGCATTGATTGTAAAGTCGCGCCTCGCCGCATCCTGCGCATGTGTTCCGAACTCGTTGTCACGCAGAATACGTCCATGATCGTCTGTGGCCTGCGACTCTGAGGCCGGAGCACGGAAGGTAGAGGTCTCGATGATCTCTTGACCGAAGACGACATGCACGAGTTGAAAGCGTCGACCAATAATGCGCGCACGACGAAACAGAGGACGAATTTGCTCGGGTGTGGCGTTTGTCGCGACATCGAAGTCTTTGGGTTCTAGGCCAACAATCAGGTCGCGCACGGCACCACCGACGATATAGGCTTGAAACCCCTCATGCTGAAGGACCTCGCAGACTTTGATGGCGTGTCGTGAAACGTTGCGTCGGTCGATACCGTGTTTTGAACTCCCGATCCGGCGCATCGCCGGTGGCTGTTGGCCAAAGAGTTTGCCAACAAAGCGTTTGAGTGTATCGGTGATCATTAGGATTTTTTATCGGACAACTGAGTAAATAGGTTTAACACAGGCCAAGTGCGCTCCTGGGCCACCGCTAACAATCCCGGACTCGGGTTGGTGGCGATCGGATGAGTGACGACTTCTAATAATGGGAGGTCGTTGGATGAGTCGCTGTAAAAGTGCGAAGTTTCAAAGTCTTGGAGTGTTTTCCCTAGGCTGGCGAGCCAACTTTGCACTCGAATCACTTTTCCGTGTTTAAAGCTGGGCGTGCCCGCAATTTTTCCGGTGTAGCGTCCTGCCTTGTATTCAGGCTCGGTTGCAATCAAGGTCGGGATGCCAAACGCGCGCGCAATCGGCGAGGTCACGAAGCTGTTCGTGGCCGTCACGACGGCGCATAGGTCGCCGGCGTGCAGGTGCTTTTCGACTAGAGCAATTGCTTGCGCTGTCATGGCGGGTCGAATCACCCGTTGCATGAATTCTTCGTGCCATGCCGCAAGCATGTGCGGCGGATGCGCCGCGAGCAGTCCAAGCATGAACTCGGCAGCTTGCTCGGCAGTGAGATCTCCTGCGTTATAGCGGTCCATGAGCTCTTGGTTGCGTCGCAAGGCTTGAGCCGGGTCTCCAGCACGACCGGTTTCGGCCATAAAGACGGCCCATTGGTAATCGCTATCCAAGGGCAGCAGGGTGTGGTCTAAATCGAAGAGTGCAAGTTTTTTAGAGGTCATGATTGCAGAAAGTCACGGTCAGCCAGCATCATGCGCACAAGGGGAACTGTAATCGTACGGTGCTTGGAGAGGGAGTAGCGGTCTAGGGCATCGATTAAAGCGAAGAGCTGACGAATGTCGCGTGAATAATGTGTCAACATCCACTCGAGCACCTCGGACGAAAGCGGTAGGCCTTGCTTTTTGGCATACGCTGCGAGGGCTTCGGATTTATCGTTGTCAGACAGCGGTTCGAGACGAAAAACAAGATCCCAGCCTAAACGGGTACGTAAGTCCTCGCGCAAAGACATCGATAGCGGTGCGCGGTCTCCGGTGACGATTAGGGCAAAAGCAGAACTCGTGGAAGCCAACTCTCGCCAGCGATTGTACAGGGCAAACACGGCAGCCTGTCGCGGCTCGTCAAGGTCTTGGATATCATCCACAGCAATGACCTCAGCGACTTTCTCCAGCGTTGGATTCGTGGCTAAGGCCAGCATGGCGCTGGCCGAGGTGCCGGCGCCCAGTAAAAGGGTAGGCCGAGCACCGGCCGTTGCACGCAAGAGATGGCTGCGCCCGGAGCCTGGAGGCCCCCATAAATACAGCGCGCGCCCGCGTTCCAGGCCCGCCACGGCGGCCACGGCGGCTGCATTGCTACCCGGGACCGTCGCGGCAAGCGTCGGCCCCTGAGCGGGGATGATTTCCAGAAGTAACTGCCGACTCATCGACTCATCGTAAAATTGGTAAAAATGATGCTTCAAACCCCACAATTGTCACACAACAGCGACGTTTCCCCATGACTCAACCACAAGCCCCTCTGACTTACCGTGACGCCGGCGTCGATATTGACGCAGGTGATGCCCTTGTTGATCGCATTAAACCGATGGCTGCTCGCACCATGCGCGAAGGGGTTTTGGCTGGAATCGGTGGATTTGGAGCCTTATTCGAGGTGCCCAAACGCTATAAAGAGCCTGTGCTCGTGTCCGGCACGGACGGTGTGGGAACCAAGTTGAAACTAGCCTTTGATTGGCAACGACATGACACGGTTGGTATCGATCTGGTTGCCATGAGTGTGAACGATATTTTGGTGCAGGGCGCTGAGCCGCTGTTTTTTCTGGACTATTTTGCTTGCGGCAAGCTCTCGGTCGATGTGGCGGCACAAGTGGTAGGTGGAATCGCACGAGGGTGTGAGTTATCGGGTTGTGCCCTGATTGGTGGGGAAACTGCTGAAATGCCAGGGATGTATCCGGATGGCGAATACGACTTGGCTGGTTTTGCAGTGGGCGCAGCAGAAAAATCAGCGCTGATTGATGGCAAGTCGATTCAGCCGGGCGATGTCGTGCTGGGGTTAGCCTCTAGTGGCGCGCACTCCAACGGTTATTCCTTATTACGCAAGATTTTGCAGCGTGCTGAGGCAAAACCAGAACAGGATTTCTTTGGGCAACCGCTCGCAGATGTGGTGATGGCGCCCACTCGCCTCTATGTGAAGCCTGTGCTTGCCGTGTTGAAACAGTTCGGCGCCAAAGTAAAAGGTTTAGCGCACATTACGGGAGGCGGCTTGCTTGATAACGTGCCTCGTATCCTGCAACCAGGGTTGCGGGCGACGTTGCGGCGCGATGCATGGCAAATGCCCCAACTATTTACGTGGTTGCAGCAACAGGGAGGGGTCGCTGATACAGAGATGTATCGCGTCTTTAATTGTGGCGTTGGGATGGTCGTGGTTGTCAGCGCCAACGACGCGACAGCGATCAGTCAGGCTTTGGCTGCTCAAGGTGAGACTGTCTACGCTTTAGGTGTGATTCAAGGCTGTCAGGCAACCGACGCACAGACCGTCGTGATCTAACATGACCGCACGCTGTCCCTGCACTATCTGAGTAATGCGGCAACTTCCTGCACCACTGCATCAACTGTGGTGGGTGCACACGCTTGAATTGCTTTTCGTTCTGGCAGGCTGCGCAGCCAGGTGAGCTGTCGCTTGGCGAGTTGTCGCGTCGCGGCGATCGCTTGTAGGCGTGCGGTCGGGAGATCGATTTCTCCCTCCAGCAGGCTCCAGAGTTGTCGATAGCCTACGCAGCGCACAGAAGGAAGATTCGTGTGTAAATCGCCGCGCGCGTGTAACGTTTGCACCTCTTGTAACAGTCCGGCCTCAAGCATCTGATCAAAACGCATTGCAATGGTTTGGTGCAGGACGCTTCTGTCCGCTGGTTCAAGGCTCAGCGTCAGTGTCTTGACGGGCGCGTCTCGCTGTGCCGGCGCATTGAGCAGCACCGACATCGGCGTACCCGTGATATGCCAGATCTCTAGCGCGCGTTGAATGCGCTGACTGTCATTCTGTGACAGTCTCTTGGCAGTGTCTGGATCGATCTGTGCGAGCTCGGTATGCATCGCGGGCCAGCCAATCCTTGTGGCGCGCTGCTCCAGCTCGACCCGAACATCGGGATCTGCGCTCGGCAAATCGTTGAGTCCGTCTCGCAACGCTTTAAAGTAAAGCATCGTTCCGCCCGCGAGCAAGGGTATGTTGCCGCGCGCGCGGATTTCTTGCACACAACGCAATGCATCACGACGAAAGGTCGCAGCCGAATACGCGTCGAGAGGATCTAAAATATCTAGCAGATGATGCGCTGTGTCGAGCTGCTCTGCGCGAGAAGGCTTTGCAGTGCCGATATCCATGCCACGATAAATAGTCGCTGAGTCGACGTTGATCACTTCGATCGGCCAGCGGCTAGCAATTGCGCGTGCGGCAGCGCTTTTGCCTGAAGCGGTAGGACCCGCTAAACAGATCAATGTTGCTTCGGAGTCTTGGCTCATTGGCCGCGCAAAAATAATTTATCTAACTCTGAAACATTCCAGTGCACCCAGGTAGGGCGTCCATGGTTGCACTGATCAGCGCGCTCAGTTTGTTCCATTTGTCTAAGTAGGGCATTCATCTCTTCGATCGTGAGTTGACGATTGGCCCGCACCGCGCCATGACAAGCCATTGTCGCAAGAAGAGTATTGCGTTGTTCGGTGAGCAGTCTGCTTGCCCCGACTTGTTCGAGGTCACGCAGCACGCCTCTTGCTAAGGCTTCGAGGTCCCCACGCGCGAGCAGTGCCGGAACGCAGCGCAGGGTGAGGGCGTGCGGTCCGGAAGCAGCCATTTCAAATCCTAGTGCGGCGAGTTGCTCGTGGCATTCTTCAGCCAGCGCAACCTCTTTGTCGGTCACGCGAAACACGACAGGCACTAATAGTGTTTGCTGTGGCATCGTTTGTGAGTCGAGTGCGTGCTTGAGTTGTTCGTAGACGACGCGTTCGTGTGCGGCGTGCATGTCGATGAGCGCGAGACCTGCGCTGGTCTGAGACAAGATATAAATGCCGTGCACCTGCGCCAGCGCACGCCCTAATGGCCAGGCTGGAGCGTCTTGGGCGGCGGGTTGATACAGTGCTTCCCACGCGGGAAGTCCTCCGGAGATGCTTGTAGGTTCTCTGAGGTGTAGTGCGGATTGAGAGCCTTGTTGCCAAGTTGGGCTGTACGGCAAAGGAGTCGAGGAGAATGGTGCAGCAGAGTTGCCTGCGCCGTCACCACCCGTGCGCGGGGGCCATGGCTGCGTCGTTTGGGTGTGGCCACCTGCGGGACCGATTTGATGCGCGCCCGCCGTGCCGGATAGCGCTTGTGTCACGGCGTGCGAAACAAAGCGATGCACCGCACCTGTATCGCGAAAGCGCACTTCGTGTTTGGCCGGATGCACGTTCACATCTACAGCGCTGGGGTCAATCTGTAAAAATAAAACAAACGCTGGCTGGCGATCACCATGCAGAACGTCGGCGTAGGCACTGCGTATAGCGTGTGAGACGGTACGATCGCGCACGTGGCGACCATTCACAAAGAGAAACTGACGATCCGCGCGTGCGCGTGCGGCAGCTGGACGCGTGATGACGCCGAGTAGGGATATTGGACCGCTTTGAGCATTGAGTTCGATGCCATGCTCATTGAATTCGTCGCCCAACACATCACTAATGCGTTTGAGTGCTGAGGCGGGTAACCATTGACGGACGGCGCGATCGTTATGAAAGACACGAAAACTTACATCGGGAAATGCGAGCGCAATACGTTCGATCGCATCGATGCAGTGACCGAACTCGGTTGGTTCTGCGCGAAGGAATTTGCGTCGTGCTGGTACGGCGTCAAATAGGTACTTGACCTCTACGGTCGTACCTTGTGCGCCAGCTGCGGCGACTGCCTTTGTGGTGCCGGGTTCCAGGCTCCAAGCGTGATCCGCATCGCGCGTGCGTGAAATAAGTGTGAGTTGAGAAACCGCTGCAATGGAGGCCAGCGCTTCACCCCGAAAGCCCATCGAGTGCACCGATTCAAGCTCATCAAGCGAGGTGATCTTGCTTGTCGCATGTCGCGTCAGGGCAAGGGATAGCTCATCTGAAGGAATCCCCATGCCGTCATCAATGACTGCGATCCGTCTGATGCCACCTGCTTCTAAGCGAATCTCCACAGATTGTGCCCCAGCGTCGACTGCGTTCTCGACGAGTTCTTTGAGTACGGAGGCGGGTCGCTCAATGACCTCGCCGGCTGCGATTTGGCTAATTAGTAGGTCGGGGAGAGCGCAAATGGGACGGCGGTTTGACATGGCGGGCGCAACAAACATGAAACGCCTATTTTAGAGCTATGTCCAAGCCCTCGGGGCTAAAACCTAACGCGAGGCGATCAAATGTGGGTTTGTGACAAAGAAGCGATGGATACCGCTGTGTAGCGCCTGTGCAAATTTATCTTGAGAGCCTTGACTGCGCAGCATGCGCTCTTCTTCGGGATTACTAATAAAGGCGGTTTCGACCAAAACGGATGGCATATCTGGGGCTTTGAGGACCGCAAACCCCGCAAACTCAACTTGTGGCTTGTGCAGACGGTAGACGTTTTTGAGTTCGTCGAGCATTCGGCTTGCGAGATTAGTGGAGTCTTTAATTTGAGCGGTAGTCGATAGGTCGAGCAAAATCCGCGCGACGTTTTGATTTTGTACGTTGAGGTTCACTCCGCCAATCAGATCCGCAGCATTTTCTTTTTGCGCGAGCCAGCTTGCCGAGGTGCTCGACGCGCCGCGATCTGAGAGGACGTAGACGGAACTCCCGCCGGCGGTAGGACGAATGAAGGCATCGGCGTGGATCGATACAAAGAGATCCGCTTTGACGCGGCGAGCTTTTTCGACCCGTACATGTAGGGGAACGAAGTAATCACCGTCTCGCGTCAAATAGGCGCGCATGCCCGGCGTCGCATCGATGCGTGCTTTCAATTTCTGTGCGATGGCCAGCACGACATCTTTTTCGTATGTGCCGCCCTTGCCGATTGCACCAGGGTCTTCTCCCCCGTGTCCCGGGTCCAATGCAATCGTGATGGTGCGGCCACGCCGATTATTTGGTTGTGGGGATACTTTGGCTTCAAGCGGGGGGGCAATGGAGCTTGGAATGACCGGCGTAGTCGCCATGCCGGTGCCCTTGGAGTTGCGTCCGATGTCTTCGAGAATGCGCGCGAGAGGATCCTCTTCCATCTTCTGCGGATTCTTTTTAAGCAGAGCCGCCAAAGGGTCTTGTGCGTTTTTCGGATACAAATCTAGAACGAGTCGGAACTTGTAGTTGCCGACTGGTTTGAGCGTAAAGACTTGTGGTGCGATCGCTTGTTTTAAATCGAACACAATACGCACGACATTGGAACGGTTCTGCGCAACACGTAGCGAGCGAATGTAGGGATCGTCAGGCCGGACTTTGCGCACGAGCTCATTGAGCGCAGGGTTGGCATCCATACCTTGGATATCAACCACCATGCGATGGGGATTTTTGAGCGTGAAATGCTCAGCGCGTAATTCGCTATCAAGCTCGAGCGTGACGCGTGTGTATTCTTCGGCGGGCCAAGTGCGCACGGCAAGTAATTGCGCGGCCATCGCAATGCGAGGAATAACTGGAAGTAATAAAAGAGTCGTGGCGGCGCCCAAGAGGCGACGTCGGCTTAGCGCTCGAGTGTCTGACGGCTGATCGTCAGGAGAGGAGGCAAAGCGTTGATCCATGAAAGCCCTTTTTCTGAATACGCACTAAGTGTCGCTATGCGGCCTAATCCGGCATAACTGAGCTCAATCAACAAATCTGGATCGCTCAATAAATTACCCGCGCGCTCTGGCCATTCAATCAAAATTAGCGCGTTGTTCTTAAAGAGATCGCGAAACCCAGCATCCAGCCAATCTGCGGTTTCGCTAAATCTATAAAAATCAAGATGATAGAAGTATAAGCTAGAAACTTTATAAGATTCAAGTAGTGCGTAACTGGGACTTTTAATTCTTCCGGAAATGTTGCACTGCCGCAAAAATGCGCGAACCAGAGCAGTCTTACCTGCCCCTAAGTCACCTTTGAGATGGATACGGCCCCCTGCAGAGGGTCCCGGCAGCAGTTTTCCTAGGGCATCGGGTTTCAGCGCCGCAGCAAGATGGGCGAGCGCTTGACCTAATCGGTCGGTCGCGTGCTCGTCGGGAAGCTCAAGGGTGAATGGGGTTTGAGTCATTCGGTTTTAGGAGATGAGCGATAACCAGATTTCCGGTTTAACAACCAGCCGAAAATGATGATCAGAAAATCTGGCAAGACAAGCAATGCGGCGGACATGAAATAGGGTTGCTCGTGAGAGATATGAATAGACTGAATGCTACTATCGTCTGGCAATGAATGCACCCGAGTCCGCCGCAATTAGTGCTTTTATCGATGCCGTCTGGCTCGAAGACGGCCTCTCGACCAATACGCTTGCCGCGTATCGACGCGACTTAGCTGCTTTTGAGCAGTGGCTGCTGGCTGAACGCGGACTAGATATCGACCGTGCGCGCGAGGGCGATCTGCAAGCCTGGTTCGCGGCCAAGCATGCAGAAACAAAACCGAGTACTGCGAATAGACGGCTTGCGACGCTGCGACGCTATTACCTGTGGGCGCTGCGTCATCAGCGTGTGTCGGCCGATCCTTGTTTGCAGCTTACGTCGGCGCGACAGGCCTTGCGGATTCCTAAGACCTTGTCGGAAGCGCAGGTTGAGGCTTTATTGAAGCAGCCGCCTTTGCATACGCCGCGTGGCTTGCGCGATCGAGCAATGCTAGAGGTTCTTTACGCCACTGGCTTGCGGGTATCAGAGTTAGTCAGTCTGGCGGCTTTAGATGTGAGTTTGGGGGATGGCGTTGTGCGTGTCGTGCAAGGCAAGGGCGGTAAGGATCGTCTCGTACCGCTTGGTGCAGAGGCCGCGCACTGGATAACAACCTACTTAAAAGAGGCCCGACCGTCCCTCATGGGGGCGCGGACTTCGGCCGCTCTGTTTGTGACGGCCCGAGCCACTCCGATGACGCGTCAGTCGTTTTGGTTGTTAATTAAGAAATACGCGGTATTAGCGGGTGTTCATGCGCCTTTATCCCCCCATGTATTGCGCCATGCGTTTGCCACGCATTTGCTCAATCACGGCGCGGATTTGCGGGTGGTGCAGATGTTGCTCGGGCATGCGGATATCTCGACGACGCAGATTTATACACACGTCGCCCGAGAGCGACTTAAATCGTTGCACGCACAGCATCACCCGAGAGGCTGAGCAGGGCGCTCCTTGCTAAACTAGGGCTTCGCCGCCGTAACTCAGTGGATAGAGTACCTTCCTCCTAAGAAGGGAGTCGGACGTTCGATTCGTCTCGGCGGCGCCATTTGTTTTCTTTTTGAGTTCATCACCATGACGCAACACGCAGAAGAACGTAACCCGGGTTTGCTAGACAACCCGCTCGCACTCCGAACGATCGTGTTGGGCACCTTGATTGTGTTGCTTGCCATGGGCACGCGGGCCACGATTGGGTTGTTTGTCCAGCCGGTGGGGCTTGACCGGGGTTGGGAGCGCGAAGTTTTTTCCATGGCGTTTGCGTTACAGAATCTAGTGTGGGGTTTTGGCGCAATTGGCGCCGGCATGATGGCGGATCGTTTCGGTTCGGGCAGAACGATTGCAATGTGTGTGGTGTTTTATGCGGTGGGCTTGCTAGGCACTCGTTTTTCTTCAACGGAGCTTGAATTCTATTTGAGTGCCGGGGTGTTAATTGGCCTCGGTCAGGCAGGCACGACCTTTGCTGTGATTTTGCCGGTCATTGCGCGCACGGTTCCCTTGTCATCGCGCAGCACGGCGATGGGAATTGCAAGCGCAGGGGGATCACTAGGACAATTTCTGGTGGTACCGACCGGTCAGCTATTGATCGATTCTCTAGATTGGAGCGGAGCCTATCTCGTGCTTTCTATGGTGCTTGCAGCGACACTGCCGTTGGTGTGGTTTCTGCGAGGAAAGCCCGGAGCAAGCGCGGGTCCGCAGCAGTCAATGTTCTCGGCAATCGGGCAGGCGTTAAGGCATCCGACTTTTCATTTTTTGTTTTGGGGCTATTTTGTTTGTGGTTTTCATACGGCCTTTATTACCTTGCATTTGCCGGCCTTTGTCGTGGACAACGGGTTGAACGCAAGTACGGGTGCGTTTGCAATCGGCCTGATTGGCTTGTTTAACGTGTTTGGTTCGTTTATGGCGGGTAAGCTCGGTGGGACACACAGCAAAAAGAATTTACTCGCTGGCTTGTATGCCCTGCGTGCGGTGGGTCTCATCTGGATTCTCGCGATGCCGACGTCTTCCTGGGTAGTCTATGTGTTTGCTGCGTGGATGGGCGTGTTCTGGCTTGGTACTGTCCCGCTGACGCTAGGATTGATCGGGCAGATTTATGGTTTGCGTTTTGCTGCAACCTTGTCCGGTATGGTTTTCTTGGGACATCAACTTGGAAGCTTTACAGGCGTCTGGCTGGGTGGTCGGGTACAGGCCGTGACGGGAAGTTATGATTTGGTGTGGTGGCTCGGGATTTTGTTGTCCTTAATGGCTGCGGCCTTATGCCTGCCTGTTCGTGAAGCGCCTATTCATGCGCAACAACTCGCTAAAGTCGCTTAATCCTCTTGGGGTGTTATGCAAACACGTGTCAAGCAACGACTGATGTGGATAGCGGGGGGCGCACTGCTCTGCGTTGTTCTCGTTGCCGGCCTTGTCGGTTACACGACGCCGGGCATGCGTTTGAACTGGGAAAGTATCGCCGCGCTATGCGGTTTCTGATCAGCGTCTCATGCAGACCTTGACCCAATATCCTTTCGTGCATGCTTCGAATCTTGGCATGCATGCGGCCAAAGATGTTTCTGTTTTGACGGTCAACAACCGTTTGGCTCGAAGGTTAATTCAGTTGCTGGCCCAGCAGCAGGCAGCGCGCGGGCAACTTGTTGCTGAAATGCCAGAGATCATGCCTTGGTCGGGGTGGGTGACGCATCAATTAGATCGTGCAGGCTTTGAGGAGTCTTTGCGAGCACACGCGCGACAGCTCGATGGATTTGAAGCGCAACTTCTGTGGGCGCAAGTCATTGAGCGGGTTGAGGGTGATGGTGCCTTGCTTGATGTCTATCAAGCTGCGGCCATGGCCCTTGCGGCGGATCAGTTGATCGAAGAGTGGCAGATCAAGGTTTTTGAGCACGAACATACTGAAGAATATGACCGCTTTCGCCAGTGGCGCGACGCCTACCGCGAGCGGTTACATGCGCTGGACGCACTCGATACAACGAGCGCTCTGACGCGGTTGATTCAATATATTGAGAACGGCTTGCCATTGCCGGCTCAGATCATTCTTGCAGGTTTCACCGAGATATCGCCACGCATGGGGATGTTGCTCGAGGCGTTGGTCGCGCGCGGAGTCGTGGTTTCAACACTTGTCGAAGAGTTAGCGCAAGCATCTGATGTCACGCGTGTCGAAGCGGCGACTGCTCAGGCGGAGTGGTTGGCGGCTGCGAACTGGGCGCGTTCGCAGCTCGATCATCGACCAGAGGGGCGTTTTGCAATCATTGCGGTCTCGTTGGATGCGCAGGCACCCTTTGCGCGTCGCGTCCTAGATCAGAGCTTGAGCGACTCCAGCGGTGTGAGCGTGCACGCCTTTAACGTCGCGGTGGCGCGACCGTTGTCCGATTGGGCTGCTTGCCGCGCCGCTCTCGCCTGGCTGCGCACCTTCGTGCTCATGAAAGAGCAGCTCGGCGCATCGCCCGCAGATCTAGGCGCAGCCCTCTTGTCGGGATACTGCTCAGGGCACAGCACCGAGCAGGGCACGCGCGCAATGATCGATGCAGGTTGGCGTGAGTGGCAGGTGAGTCATGTTTCTCTTTCGTCATGGACCTCAGCCATTGAGCCTTTGCATCAGTTATCGCCGGCCTGGCAACGCGCATGGCAGGATTGGCAAGTGCTACCCCGCAGCACTGCCTTGCATCGCTGGTCTGGGGTATTTCGGGCGACGCTGGCTACGCTGGGTTTTCCCGGGCGCGGCGCGCAGAGCTCCGCGATGTATCAAGTCCTTGAAGCGTTCGACGCCTTGCTCGAGCGTTTTGAATCGTTGAGCGCACTGTTTCAACAGATACCCTCCTCCGAGGCCTTAAGCATTCTCGGTCGCTTAGCGCGCGCAACGATGTTTCAGCCGCAACGTGATCCGTCGGCGCGTCTCGATGTATTGGGTCTGCTTGAGGCAGAGGGAGGCCAGTGGGACGGTGTGTGGATGCTTGGTTTAACGGACGAGGTATTACCCGCCGCGACAAAACCTAATCCATTGATCCCGATGGCGGCATTGCGTCGGGCGCAGGCGCCTCGCGCAACACCCGAGCGCGAGAGCCAATGGGCACAACAGATTTTTGCCAACCTGTGCACGGTCGCGCCAGCGGTCACGGTAAGCGCTCCGCGGTTTGAGGGTGAGCGAGAGCTTCGCCCGTCACCGTTAATACAGGTGCTCCCTCCCGAGGAGACGGCCACGGATCAGACGAGTGAGTCCCTAGTGCGCTGGCAGGCCTCTGACCTAGAGTTATGGCGAGATGACCAAGGGCCACCCCTTGTGGCGGGTGAAAAGGTGCGAGGCGGAGTATCTGTGCTGGAGACACAGGCGATCAATCCGTTGTGGGCTTTTTTTCGCTATCGCTTAGGCCTGAAGGGTTTGCCTGCCTATGGCGAGCTTCCACAAATGGCCCTACGCGGAAAGTTCCTGCATGGTGTGATGGAGCGTGTGTGGGAAGCGTTACGTGACCAGAGCGGTCTAAAGGTGGCGATTGAGACCTCTGCACTTTTGCCGCAACTTGAGAAAATTGTGCATGCAGTCGCGAGTCAGGAGCTCAACGCATTCGATATTGCCTTGCGTGATTTGGAAGTCAGACGCGCGATGGAAGTTGTTCATGATTGGTTGCTCGTTGAGGCGGCTCGTGCGCCCTTCGTTGTGCAAGAAATCGAGCAAAAGCGTGAGCTCAATATTAAGGGCCTGTTGCTCGATGTTCGACTGGATCGTCTAGACCATCTTGTCTCTGAGGACCAGGGTGACGGGATCAAGCATCTCGCAGTGATTGATTACAAGACTGGCCAGTCTTTGCCCAAAGTGCTAAGTGATTGGGAAGGCGCGCGCCCCGTTAACCTGCAGGTGCCTGTCTATGCGGCCTTGCTTGGCGCCGGAAGCACGAGCGAAAATGGCGTAGGGGACCGTATTGGTGCCCTCATGTTGGTGCGTTTACATGCCAGAGGATGCGCGGCGCTCGGGCTCGTTGAGCATGATGATCTCGGCTTGAGCGGATTAAAGACGCTCGCCAAAGCAAAGTATTCCGATGCAGATTGGTCGAGCATGCTCTCCCGTCTGAGTGCCGTCATCGATATGCTGGCGCAAGAGTTTGTGCAGGGGCATGCGCTGAATCAGTCGTGGAAGGGAGCGGATCTCACGTTTTGCGACATACTGCCTTTGCTGAGGTATTACGATCAAGGTGAGGAAGACGCCCAGGGAGACAGCGATGACGAAGCCTGAGCGCAAACCCTCAGACGCAGCGATCCGGCTCAGGGCCGTTGATCCGCGTCGCTCCTTTTTGGTGCAAGCGCCTGCGGGCTCTGGAAAAACAGAATTACTGACCGATCGCATCCTCGCCTTGCTCGCAACCGTTAGACGGCCCGAGGATATCGTTGCGATCACCTTCACTCGGAAGGCTGCCTCTGAGATGCATGATCGTGTGCTGAAAAAACTATCAGGCGCGATGGCGTTAGACGCCCCTCCCGACGCGGAGCACGATCGGCGCAGTTGGTTGCTTGCGCGGGCAGCACTCGAGCGCGACAAGGAGTTCGGTTGGAACTTGCTTGACTACCCAGCACGCTTGGCGATACGAACGATCGATTCGTTCTGTTCCGGTTTGGTGCGCAGTATGCCTTGGCTTTCATCAATGGGTGGGGTGCCGGGTGTCGCGGAGGACCCGGAGATGCATTATCAGGCGGCTGCCCGAGCGACCGTCGCAATGGCGGGCCAGGAGCAAGGCGTTAGGCGATTGCTGGAGCACATGGATTTGGATGTGCAGGCGACCTGCGACGCGTTGGCCGGAATGCTTGCGCAGCGAGACCAATGGTTGTCCTTGCTTCAAGAGGGTGACGATCGGTTGCTCTTGGAAGAAAATTTTGAGCAAACCGTTACGCAACAACTTGAGCGATTGCTTAACGAAATGCCAACGGGATGGTCACAAGAGCTAGCGCCTTTAGCTCGCATTGCCGCTGACAATTTAATGCAGGAGACGCCTGACCATCCCGTGTGCGCATTGTTGGATTGGGAGGGAGAGCCTCTAGAGGCCAATGCAACAGAGCTTGGTCGTTGGCGAGGGTTGGCAGCGTTGTTACTGACCGCGGGTAACAAAACCGTGCGCGCGCAGATCAATGTGAAGATCGGTTTTCCTGCGAGTCCCGCTTTCGCGCCGGCAAAAAAATCTTTTGCGCAGTGGCTAGACCGGTTCCGTGGTGAACCCGCGCCAGAGTGGGTCGAACGCTTGGGCGAGATCAGCGATACGCCTCATCCTGAGTTCAGCGAAGATCAATGGGCCATTTTGCAGGCGCAATTGCAATGCCTGCGTTTGGCTGCGGGCCAATTAACACTGCAATTCATGAGTGCGGGTGAGGTCGATTTCACCGAAATCGCCAGAAGAGCGGATCTCGCGTTGGGTCGGGTCGATCAACCGAGTGAGTTGCTCCTTCGGCTCGATGCAAATATTCAGCACTTATTAATCGACGAGTTTCAGGACACCAGTCAATCGCAAATTCAATTAATTGAGAAGATCACTGCGGGTTGGCAGCCTGACGATGGGCGAACGGTTTTCTTCGTTGGTGATCCAATGCAGTCGATCTATCGGTTCCGCAAAGCCAACGTGAGCTTGTTTCTACAGGTTCGTGACCACGGTTTACGTGCGTTTTGTGACGACAGCCTCCAGCCTGAGTATCTGCAACTGAGTGATAATTTCCGATCGCAAGCCGGCATTGTGGGCTGGGTGAATCAGACTTTTAAGCCTATGTTTCCCGAAACAGACGACGCTGAAGTTGGGGCAATTTCCTACGCGAGCTCTGAGCCGTTTAAAGCGATCGCGCAGGGCGATGCCGTAGAGTTTCACCACGCGTGGGTGGGCGCATCGCGTAGCGCTGAACATATCGTTGTGGATTTAGTCCGTGAAGCGCTCGCGGAATTTTCTGACACCGCCCATCCGGTTGCCGTTTTGGTGCGTGCACGCTCACACCTTAAAGATGTCACACGTTTATTGGCCCAGGCGGGCATTGCCTGTCGGGCAGTCGATCTGGTGCCGCTTAATAAGCGGTCCTACGTGATCGACCTCGTACAAATTGTCCGCGCAGTGACGCACCCGGGCGACCGCGCGGCCTGGGTTTCTATCCTGAGGTCTGCTTATTGCGGTTTATCTTTAAACAGCCTGCATGCACTGTTTGCGCAATCTGCAAAAATTTCGATTCCCCAGGTTTTGCATCGTGTGTTGCGCGTCCCCGGTGATGGGTCGCCGTGCCTGGCTGAGCAATCATTAACGCCATCAGAATTTGAGCGTTTGCGCTCAGTCGCCCCTATCTTGCTCGAAGCCCTAGAGGAAGATGATGTCTTGCCTTTTGCAGCACGGATGCAACGACTTTGGCGAGATCTCGGTGGTCCTGCGCTGGCACAGTCTGCTGCAGATTTGCTGGACGCCGAAAGTTTATTTGCGCTGATTGAGCGCTTGGCACCATACGGCGGACTCGATATCGGTGCGCTCGAAAAGCAGATCAAAAAGCTATTTGCTTCGCCTGGAACCGATACCCAAGCAGTGGAAGTGATGACGATGCACAAGTGCAAAGGGTTGCAGTTTGAATCTGTGATTTTGTACGGACTGCATCATGGATCGACGAGCGACAGGGTGCCGTTAGTCTATTTTGAACAGGTTGGCTCAAAGCTCATGCTTGGTCCGATTAAGCCTCGCGCTCGAGAGGGGCATGATCCGATTTCTCGCTACCTAGGTTTGCGTGAAAAACGTCGTGGCGAGTTTGAGGTTGATCGCTTGCTTTATGTCGCGGCGACCCGCGCCAAAGAGCGGTTGCACCTTGTCGCCGATGTGGCGATCAAGGACGGCGCACCTGCCAAACCCGCCGCTGGTAGTTTGCTTAGTCGGCTGTGGTCGAGTTGGCCATCGTTAGAGGTGCCGCCGGACTTGTTGCAGGCCGACGCTGCCGCAGAGCCGCTGCCGGCCCACCGTGGGTCAGAATTGCTTAGACGGAGTTTGAGTGCGTTACGTGCGCAGAGCGAAAAAACGAAACAACAAGTAAGTAAAACTGCTGCGTCCGGGTCAGGCTACGCGCAGACGTTTGCCTGGGCAGCTAGCAAGTCCCATGATCGCGTGCTTGGGACGCTTATCCACTCGTGGCTGGATCATTTGGGACGTCAGTCCGGCCGGGGCTGGACGGTTGAGAAAATGCGTGCACAGCGCGCGCGCATTGAATTGCAATGTCGGCAGCTCGGTTTGCCTGCCGAGGAGATTGCAGACTTAGCGCATGAGGTTCTTGAAACCTTGTTGGCGATGCTGACAAGCCAGCGGGGGCAAGACTTGCTCGCTTGTTTGGACGCGCGTCGCGAGTGGGCGTTATTGGATGCGACTGGCAAAGTATCGATCCTTGATTTGGCGATCTCCAACCCAGAGGGGTGGTTAGTGGTGGATTACAAAACCGGTCGTCCTGCAGCAGAGGAAAGCACTGAAACATTCAGTTCGCGCATGTTGGCCCGCTACGCACCGCAGTTGGCGCGTTACTGCGAGCAAGTCAGTGCTTTGGACGGTCGGCGTGCATGCGCAGCCCTATATTTCCCGCGCGACGACCTGTGGATTGACTTTGATCCACGCGCGAGTAGCTAGCCCTGCTAGAATTGAGGTTGGCGGGCCCCTTCGCATGGTTCGGCGGCAAACCTGGTCAGGTCGGGAACGAAGCAGCCATAGTCGTGCAGAATTAGTGCCGAAGTCAGGCTCGCCTCTCTAATTTCCGTTTGTGGTCGGTACAGCTCATGAGTTATCTGGTCCTTGCGCGCAAATGGCGTCCCCGTTCGTTCGATACCCTCGTCGGACAGGATCACGTTGTCCGCGCGCTTACGCACGCTTTGACGACGCAGCGTCTACACCACGCTTGGTTGTTTACGGGTACGCGGGGGGTGGGCAAAACCACGCTGTCGCGTATTCTCGCTAAGGCACTCAACTGCGAGAAAGGTATCACCGCGACGCCCTGCGGCGTCTGTCAGGCTTGCACCGAAATCGATGAAGGTCGTTTTGTCGACTACCTTGAGCTCGATGCGGCGTCCAACCGCGGCGTTGAGGAGATGACCCAGTTGCTGGAACAGGCTGTGTATTCTCCGGGAGCGGGACGCTTCAAGGTCTACATGATCGACGAAGTCCACATGCTGACGGGGCACGCGTTCAACGCGATGCTCAAAACGCTCGAAGAACCGCCACCGCATGTCAAATTTATTTTGGCCACGACGGATCCTCAGAAAATACCGGTCACTGTGCTGTCGCGCTGTTTGCAGTTCAATCTCAAGCAGATGCCAGGCGAGGCGATTGTCGGCCACCTTGAAAACGTTCTTGCCCAAGAGCAAATGCCCTATGAAGTGCCCGCGCTTAGATTGCTAGGGCAGGCTGCTGCGGGTTCCATGCGTGATGCGCTTTCCCTGACAGACCAGGCGATCGCCTACAGTGCCGGCAATCTGACCGAGGAGGCTGTGCGTGGCATGCTAGGCACGATCGATCAGCGCCACCTCGTGCGTTTGCTAGATGCGTTGCAGGCCGGACACGCTGCAACCGTCCTCGAGATCGCGGACGAACTGGCGACGCGTGGTTTGTCTTACCGGGCCGCACTTGCGGATTTGGCGGTCATGTTGTCGCGCATCGCCATTGCCCAGAGGGTTTCGCAGGCGCTTGATCAGACGGATCCGATTGCCAACGATCTGTTGCGCTTTGCCGCCAGCATGCACCCAGATGTGGTTCAGTTGTTCTACACGGTTGCTGTGCATAGTCGCAACGAATTGGTCCTCGCGCCCGACGAGTACGCAGGTTTTGTTATGGCATGTTTGCGCATGTTGGCCTTAGTGCCTCGTGGGTCGTCTGAGCCAGAGAAGCTGGTGCGAAACGAGCCAGCCCCTGAGCGAACCGATGAGTCATCCGTCCGCACGGCGTCTGCGCCGGCGGTTCGTGTTGCTGCAGTCAAGACCTCAGCCGCCCCGATTGTGAACGCGGCGCCCCAACCTGTGGCCGTCAAGCCAAACGTTGCGGTGAGCGCGAACGTGGGTGTTGTCTTGCCGGAGCCTTGGGCTACCTTCTCTGCGAAACTCCCCTTGACTGGAATGGCCCAGCAACTTGCGCGTCAGTCGGAGTGCGTGTCAATCAAAGGGCGTGCGATGTTGCTGCGCGTATCGAACAAGGCGCTCTCCGAGGGCGTGCATGCCGAACGGTTGCGCGTGGTGCTCAAAGAGTTTTTTGGCCAGGATGTGCAGGTCACTTTTGAGGTCGGAGCGGTGCAGGGCGAGTCCGCGCACGCGTTGGATCAGGCCGAGCAGGAGACCCGTCAACTAGACGCCGAAGCCTCGGTTCAAGTTGACCCCTTCGTGCAAGCCCTAGTCAAGGATTTTGGCGCGCAGGTCGTACCGGGCTCTGTACGTCCCGGACAATCAAATTCAATTTAAATCAATCGTATTTAGGGATCTCTATCATGATGAAAGGGCAGATTGCTGGTTTGATGCGCCAAGCGCAACAAATGCAAGAAAATATGAAAAAGGCGCAGGACGCACTCGCTGATATTCAGGTCGAAGGTGCCTCCGGTGGTGGCTTGGTCAGAGTCACAATGACATGCCGTCACGACGTCAAGCGCGTCGTGATTGATCCGAGTTTGCTCGCCGATGACAAAGACATGCTTGAAGATCTCGTGGCGGCAGCCTTCAATGATGCGTTACGCAAGGCTGAAGCCACTTCGTCTGAGAAAATGGCCGCCGTTACTGCGGGCATGCCTTTGCCACCTGGAATGAAGTTGCCGTTCTAATTTCATTTCATGGAAAACTCTACGTCAGAACCGCAACCCCTTTTAGCGCTCGTTGACGCCTTAAAGCGTCTGCCTGGTATCGGGGTACGCACAGCGCGGCGCATGGCTTACCATCTGCTGCAACACGATTTGCAGGCGGCGCAAGAGTTGGGCCAAGCCCTGACTCAGGCGGTCGAGAGATTGCGGCATTGCGAGCAGTGCAACGGTTTCACAGAAGTGCCGGTCTGCGCGACATGCTTACACGCTGAACGCGATAAGACGCTACTTTGCATTGTGGAGACCCCAGCAGATCAAAATTCAATTGAAGCAACCCATGGCTATGCTGGTTTGTATTACGTCTTGATGGGGCGCTTGGCACCGCTTGAGGGCACTGGACCCGATGAGTTGGATTTTGATCGGGTGCTTGCGCGCGCCTCAGATGGCGTTGTGCAGGAGGTCATCTTGGCGACCAACTTCACAGCAGAGGGCGAGACAACCGCACACTATTTGTCTGAGGCCTTGCGCACGCACGGAATCAAAGTCACGCGATTAGCACGTGGTGTGCCAGCGGGCAGCGAAATTGAATACGTTGATGCGGGCACTGTGGCTTGGGCGCTCATGGAGCGCAAGCCCACTTAAACGTCCGGAGTTTGCAGGGGCGATGAGCCTTGGCGCTGCGTTAGCGCTGCGCCTCGATCAACGTATCAAGCTTGCGCGCATCGGCGACGAAGGCACGAATCCCTTCCGAAAGCTTTTCGCTGGCCATCGCGTCTTCGTTTAATAAAAAACGGAAAGCCTGCTCACCGGCAGGGAGTCGCACCGCTGGGTTGTTGCGCGCAAATTCTGCATTCAGGCGACACGGCACTGCGCCTTGATCACCCGATAAATTCGCCAGGAGCTCTGGGCTGATAGTGAGTAGATCACATCCGGCTAAGGCCAGAATCTGCCCTGTGTTTCTGAAACTGGCACCCATGATTTCCGTCGCGATATCAAAATTTTTGTAATAGCTATAGATGCGCGACACAGAAAGTACGCCAGGGTCCTTGACACCGCTGTTGGCGGCTTCGTCCCACGCGGAGCCCTGTTGTTTTTTATGCCAGTCGTAGATGCGCCCCACAAAGGGTGAAATCAACTGCACCTTTGCATCCGCGCACTCAACTGCTTGCACAAGTGAGAAGAGCAACGTGAGATTGCATCGGATGCCTTCGGCCTGCAGGACGCGAGCCGCTTGTATTCCTTCGTAGGTCGCGGCGATTTTGATCAGAATACGCGCGCGCGCAAAGCCCGCGTCCTCGTACAAGCGAATCAGTCGACGCGCGCGCTCAATGGTGCCTCGCGTGTCAAAAGATAGTCGTGCGTCGACCTCTGTTGAGACGCGTCCGGGAACGATGTTGAGAATCTCTGTGCCAAACGCCACCAGAAGGTGATCGACGACATCTGACGTGCTGGCGGCCGAATTGGCACGCACACAACGCGCGAGCATCGGCTTATAGGCGTCTTGCTGAACCGCTTTGAGAATCAACGACGGATTGGTCGTGGCGTCAGTAGGCTGGTAGCGCCGCATGCCCTCAAAGTCGCCAGTATCGGCCACCACAGTGGTTTGGGATCTTAGGGATTCGAGAAGGCTGCTCATCGGGTTATACTTCCAAGGTTTGCTTACTGATTTTGACGCCGGAGTTGATTGTGCTGCCTAATATATTCCAAGAAATAGAGCTAAAAAATGCTAAGGGCAGCGCTTCAAATACGCGACCACCGGCGATTTTAGCCCTTGCTGACGGAACCGTCTTTCACGGTGTATCGATTGGGGCTGAAGGGCATAGCGTTGCTGAGGTGGTTTTTAACACCGCAATGACGGGATACCAAGAAATCCTTACTGACCCAAGCTACAGTGGTCAGATCGTCACACTCACGTACCCACACATCGGCAATACCGGGATCAACCCCGAAGACGTTGAGTCAAGCAAAGTGCACGCGGCGGGGCTGATTGTGCGCAACTGCCCTCAGTTACTTTCCAATTTTAGGTCGACGCAATCTCTACCCGACTATTTGAAGTCGCAAGGAATTGTCGCGATTGCAGAGATTGACACCCGCAAGCTCACGCGAATCCTTCGAGAGGGCGGTGCGCAGGGTGGATGTATTTTGGTGGGCGCTGATGTCAAACGCTCGCTTGAACTTGCCGCGAAGTTTCCAGGTATGTCTGGGCAAGATCTGGCAAAAGTTGTCTCTTCGACAGTCTCGTCAACATGGACTGAAAGCACTTGGGCGCTCGGGCAGGGCTTTGGCAAGAATGACAGCAAAACCCCCCACGTTGTTGCCTACGATTTTGGCGTGAAGTCAAACATTCTGCGACTGTTGACGGAGCGTGGCTGCCGGATTACGGTGGTGCCAGCTCAAAGCACGGCCGATGATGTCTTGAAACTCAATCCCGACGGTGTGTTTTTGTCGAATGGCCCCGGAGACCCTGATCCCTGCGACTACGCTATCTCTGCGGCCAAAGTATTCCTCGAGCGCAAGCTGCCTTTATTCGGCATTTGTCTCGGCCACCAGATCATGGGTTTAGCGCTCGGTGCAAAAACGGTCAAGATGAAAACAGGCCACCACGGCTCGAATCATCCCGTACAGGATGTCGCGACTGGTCGTGTGTTCATCACCGCACAAAACCACGGTTTTGCAGTCGATGCCAAGACGCTTCCCAACAATGCGCGCGTCACGCATGTCTCTCTGTTTGATGGGACGTTACAGGGCTTTGAGCTGACCGATCGTCCAGCCTTTTGTTTCCAAGGTCACCCTGAAGCAAGCCCTGGTCCGCACGACATCGTTGTTCTGTTCGACAAATTCATGAGCCTGATGGCTAGTAAAAAATAAAGAGTCACCATGCCTAAACGTACCGACCTAAAAAGTATTCTCATCATTGGCGCGGGTCCGATCGTGATCGGCCAGGCTTGCGAGTTCGATTATTCAGGGGCTCAGGCTTGCAAAGCTCTGAAAGCAGAAGGGTATCGCACGATTCTCGTGAACAGTAATCCTGCCACGATCATGACGGACCCTGAAACCGCCGATGCCACATACATCGAGCCCATCACCTGGCAAGTTGTAGAAAAAATTATCGAGAAAGAGCGTCCTGACGCGGTATTGCCAACGATGGGTGGTCAGACTGCCCTGAATTGCGCGCTTGATCTGGACAAGCATGGCGTGCTCAAAAAGTTTGGCGTCGAACTCATCGGTGCAAATGCGCACGCGATCGAAAAGGCTGAAGATCGCCAGAAGTTTAAAGTGGCGATGACGGCGATTGGTTTGGAGTCTGCGAAGTCCGGTGTTGCGCATAATCTGGAAGAAGCGTGGGAAGTACAGAAGCAAATCGCCATTGAAATCGGCACCTCTGGGTTCCCAGCGGTGATTCGTCCGAGCTTCACGCTTGGTGGCAGCGGTGGTGGTATTGCGTACAACGCAGAAGAATTCGAAACGATTTGTCGTCGTGGTCTTGAGGCATCGCCGACTAGCGAGCTCTTAATTGAAGAGTCGCTTCTTGGTTGGAAAGAGTTTGAAATGGAAGTTGTGCGCGACAGCGCAGACAACTGCATTATTGTTTGCTCGATCGAAAACCTTGATCCGATGGGTGTGCATACCGGCGACTCGATTACCGTCGCGCCTGCGCAGACACTGACCGATAAAGAGTATCAGATCATGCGAAACGCATCGATCGCAGTCTTGCGAGAAATTGGTGTGGACACCGGTGGCTCAAACGTACAGTTTGCGATTAATCCGCATACCGGCCGGATGATCGTCATTGAGATGAACCCGCGCGTGTCGCGCTCCTCCGCGCTGGCGTCTAAGGCAACGGGCTTTCCGATCGCAAAGGTCGCCGCGCGTTTAGCCGTTGGCTACACGCTGGATGAACTCAAGAACGAAATTACGGGTGGTGCAACGCCGGCCTCCTTTGAGCCCACGATTGATTATGTGGTCACCAAGGTTCCACGTTTTGCTTTTGAGAAATTCCCGACAGCCGACGCGCGCCTCACAACCCAGATGAAATCGGTGGGTGAGGTGATGGCGATTGGACGGACCTTTCAGGAGTCCTTTCAAAAGGCGTTACGAGGCCTAGAAGTCGGTGTTGATGGTTTAAACCAAAAAACGACCGATCGCGAAAAAATTCAAATCGAACTCGGCGAGCCAGGTCCAGAGCGTATTTGGTACGTGGGTGATGCGTTTGCACAAGGATTTTCTCTTGAGGAAGTGCATCAACTTACCCATATCGATCCCTGGTTCTTGTCGCAAATCAAAGAAATTGTAGATATTGAATTAGCCCTGGAACAACGCACACTCGCCGATGTCGATGCCGAGACCTTGTTGCAGCTCAAGCGCCGAGGCTTTTCCGACCGTCGTCTCGCATTTTTGCTTGATACGGTTGAGGCCGAAGTGCGTAAATTGCGTCATCAGTTCAATGTGCGCCCTGTGTATAAGCGTGTGGACACATGTGCCGCTGAATTTGCAACGAACACTGCGTACTTGTATTCAACCTACGAGCAAGAGTGTGAGGCTGCACCGACTGATCGTAAAAAGATCATGGTGTTAGGTGGCGGCCCTAACCGCATTGGTCAAGGCATTGAATTTGATTATTGTTGCGTGCACGCAGCTTTGGCGCTCCGCGAAGATGGTTACGAAACCATCATGGTGAACTGCAACCCAGAAACCGTATCGACCGACTACGACACCTCTGATCGCTTGTACTTCGAACCCCTGACGCTTGAAGATGTTTTAGAGATTGTTCACAAAGAGAAACCGATCGGCATCATCGTGCAGTACGGTGGGCAGACTCCCTTGAAGTTGGCGCGTGCGCTTGAGGCCAATGGTGCGCCGATCATCGGCACGAGCCCGGAATCGATTGACGTGGCCGAAGACCGTGAGCGTTTCCAAAAGCTCCTCAATAAGCTTAATTTACGCCAACCGCCTAATCGCACCGCTCGCACGGAGAGTGAGGCACTGGGCCACGCACAAGAGATCGGCTATCCGCTGGTTGTGCGCCCAAGCTATGTGCTTGGCGGACGTGCCATGGAAATTGTCCATGAGCAGATCGACCTCGAACGTTACATGCGAGAGGCGGTTAAAGTGAGTAACGATTCGCCGGTGCTGTTAGATCGTTTCTTGAATAACGCCATTGAAATAGACGTGGATTGTTTGTGCGATGGACAACAAGTGTTCATCGGAGGCGTGATGGAGCATATCGAGCAGGCTGGGGTTCACTCTGGTGATTCTGCTTGTTCGTTGCCACCGTTCTCGTTGTCTGCTGAAATGACGGCCGAGATCAAGCGTCAGACGGCCTTGATGGCGCGTGCGCTGAATGTTTCCGGTTTGATGAACGTTCAGTTTGCTGTGCAGAAAGGCGATGTCTATGTGCTTGAAGTCAATCCACGTGCTTCGCGCACAGTCCCCTTTGTCTCTAAAGCCACAGGCTTGCAGCTTGCCAAGATCGCTGCGCGTGTGATGGTGGGCCAGACGCTGGCCGAGCAGGGCGTGACGCAGGAAGTTGTGCCACATTACTTCTCAGTCAAGGAAGCCGTGTTCCCCTTCGTGAAGTTTCCAGGTGTCGACACCATTCTTGGCCCGGAGATGAAGTCCACGGGTGAGGTCATGGGGGTTGGTGTGACGTTTGGTGAGGCATTTGTGAAGTCGCAAATGGCGGCCAGCGTCAACTTACCTACGTCAGGAACGGTCTTTCTAAGCGTGAAGAATCAAGACAAGCCCAAGGCGGTTGACGTTGCGCGTGGCTTACACACGCTAGGCTTCAAGATTGTCGCGACGCGCGGCACTGCCGCCGCCATCAAGGAGGCGGGAATCCCAGTCGCTGTCGTCAATAAGGTCGCCGAAGGGCGTCCACATATCGTCGATATGCTCAAGAATGGCGAGATTTCCCTCGTGATCAATACGGTAGAAGAGCGCCGTAACGCGATTACAGATTCGCGCGCTATTCGTACGCAAGCGCTTGCAGCGCGTGTGACCTACTACACCACCATTGCCGGCGCTTGGGCAGCAGTCGAAGGAATGCAATATTTGCGTGAAGGGCTGGGCATCCAGGTTTATTCGTTACAAGACTTACACCGCTCGTTATGATTGCAGATACAGACCTTCCTTATGCCGGCCTTCGGGTCTTGGACATTTCACAAGGAATTGCCGGACCGTACTGTGCACATGTCTTGTGGCAGCAGGGCGCCCATGTTTTGAAGGTTGAGCCTCCCTCAGGGGACTGGATCCGCTTTGTGGGCGTCATGAAGGGTGATCACAACGCGTTGGCGATTCAATACAACGCGGGTAAGCAGGCGTTGGCGCTAGATGCTCGCACGGATGCAGGGAAAAAGATTCTGCGAGGCTTGGCGGCGCAGGTCGATGTCGTGGTGCAGAATTTTCGTCCAGGGGTAGCCGAACGCTTGGGCGTTGGCTACAACGCGTTGTCTCTCGAGAAGCCCGATCTCGTTTACGTTTCCATTAGCGGCTACGGGCCCGACGGTCCTTACGCGGATGCGCCGGCAACAGATTCCGTGATGCAAGCCGACAGCGGCTTGATGTTCTCAAATCAAGATGAATCCGGTACGCCACGGCGCGTGGGCTTGCTTGCCGCAGATGTGATGACGGGCTTGTATGCCTCGCAAGGGGCAGCGACTGCGCTGTATCAGCGGCTGGCACGAAAGCGCGGTACACACGTACAAGTCAGTCTGTTTGAGGCCTGTGCCTCGTTTCAAGGAATGTGTTTTCTTGAACAGGCGATGGCTGGAAAAAGACCATTCGGTGCCGTGAGTGCACCGAATGGTGTTTTCGATACCTCAGATGGACAAATCTCTGTTGTCACGGTCAATACTGATCATTTTCATCGTATTTGTCACGCAATGAAGCGGCCAGAGTGGATCACCGATCCGCGCTATCTAGACAATGCCATACGGTTCGATCACCGTGCGCAGTTGCATGCCGATATGAATGAGCAGTTAAAGACGCATTCCACGAGCCACTGGACCACGTTGTTTCAGAAGCACGATGTATTGCACGCGGCGGTGCGTGACTACAACGGCGTCATGAATCATCCGCAAGCCTTGCATCTAAAAATGTTTCAAGAACTCGAGCAAGAGGGCGTTGGGTCGCTCCCTTACATGGGTTTGCCGTCGCACCCCTATCATCGCAAGGCGCAAAGTTCCCCGCGGATCGGTGAGCATTCGATCGAGGTACTCAAAGCGTACGGACTCAAGCAAGCCGAGATTGATCAGCTGATTTCAACAGGTGTGGTCAAACAAGCTGGCGCGCTCGCCAACAAAGCCTAAGGGATGCCAGTCTTCATTACGGGCGCAAGCAGTGGATTAGGTGCTGCGCTTGCGCGTCATTACGCCACGCAGGGGCAGACCCTTGGCTTGTTAGCGCGACGTGGGGATCGTCTGCAAAGTTTGCTGGAGTCGCTTCCCGGGCAGCATCAGATGTATGTTGTCGATGTGTGTGATCGCGAGGCCTTGCACGCTGCGGCACGTGACTTCCAGAGTCGTGTTGGCTTTGTCGATACCGTGATCGCTTGTGCAGGTATTAGTGCAGGAACACTGACCGAATGCGAGGATGATTTTTCTGTTTTCAACGCCATCATGCAAACCAACGTGAGTGCCACCGTTTCCAGCTTTGAGCCTTTTGTGACGGACATGAAAGCGAAGCGAACGGGGACGTTGGTTGGGATTGCCAGCGTAGCCGGCGTGCGAGGATTGCCTGGTGCGGGGGCATACAGTGCCTCCAAAGCGGCCGTCACGACGTACTGTGAGAGCCTCAGGCTTGAGCTCAAGCCGCATGGCGTACACGTGGTGACGATTGCGCCGGGCTACATCAAAACAGAGATGACTGCACATAATCCTTATGCTATGCCATTCTTGATGGAGGCCGATGCCTTCGCAGTGCGCGCAGTCAAGGCGATCGAATCTGCCCGCTCGTACATTGTGATTCCCTGGCAAATGGGCGTGGTAGGCAAACTGATGCGCCTGCTACCTAATTGGTTATACGACCGCTTAGCGGTGAATGCGCCGCGCAAACCACGACGTTCGGCTGTGCCGATAGACGCTGACAAGTAAACGGTCTACGTCAAACAAGCGGGCGCACCGAGCTTAGTCTAGGGTGTGACGTCGTTTTGCGTGCCGTTTGCCAAATGATCGACATCGCCCCAGCGAATGACGCTCCATCCTTTGGGTGAAACGCTTAATCGGTTCAGGCTCGCGTTCAATAGAGGCGCTTGCCGCGGTGCTTGCAGGCTGACTTGATTAGCATGTCGCCAAACAATATCCATGGCGCCCCCATGGCTGACCACCATCACGCGTTCGCCGACGTGACGCGCTGCGATTTCATTGATTGCTTCAACAACGCGGGCATAAAAGAAACCCAGTGACTCGCCACCAGGGAGTTCGGCATTCGGATCGCGCGCACGCCAAATCGCTGCAGCTTCGGGAGCATGCGCATCCATCTCGTCGTACACCAGTCCTTGCAATACGCCAAAATGACGTTCTCTGACCCCTTTGTGAATATTTAGGGGGAGACCGACCTCGTCTGCCACAGTTTGCGCGGTGGCATGTGCCCGTTTGAGGTCGCTTGTGTAGACGGCATCGAGCCGCTGCCCAGCTTGCGTGAGGTTCTTGATGTGGCGTCCGAGCGCGCGGGCTTGTTCAACGCCCGTCTCGTTCAGGCCAATGTCTTCCCAGCCTTGCACGCGCCGCTCTGCGTTCCAAGGAGTTTCACCATGTCGTACTAGCCAGATTTCTGTCATGCCAATGCTCTTTAAATAAAGCAGGGAGTTTACAGCGAGGCGGGAGTCAATACCGTACGCAGCACCGCTTCAATCACGAAGGTTTCCCATTGCTCAAAGATTTCGGGTGTTTCAAGATTTTCACCTAAAAAAGCCGAGAGCGTGAACCGATTGGATTGATAGAAGTAGCCCAAGGCGACAATCATCATGTACAGATCACGGGACGCGATGGTTGAACGAAAGATCCCTTGCGCGACACCTCGGCGCAGCACATCATCCACCACACTGATTGCAGGGGAAGAAAACTCTTGCGCCCGACTAGAACGTGCGATGTGCTTGCCACGGTGTAGGTTTTCACTGTTTAGCAGCGTGACAAACTCTGGGTGCTTCTTGTAGTAATGCAGGACAAATCGCACCACTTGCTCAAGCGCAAGCTTTGGTTGATCGAGATCGAGTTTGAGTGCCGCCTCAGCGACGTTGAAGCGGCGATAAATTTCTTCAAGCGCTGCGACAAACAAACTTTCTTTATTACCAAAGTAGTAATAGATCATCCGGTCGTGCGAGTTAGCCGCCCGAGAGATCTGGTCGATGCTGCCGCCGTCGAAGCCGTGCTTGGCAAATACTTTGATGGCAGCCATTAATAGGCTGTCGCGGGTTGTTTCCGCAGATTTTTCGCGCACCCCAATTTTTCGTTGAGGTAGGGCGTTCGAGATAGCCTTGGCGGTCATCGGTGTATTAATTATTGTTCGGCAAACGCACGCTCAATGACGAAGTCCCCAGGCTTGGAGGTATTGCCTTCGTTAAATCCGCGCGCTTCAAGCATCGTTTTAAGATCACGCAACATACCGGGGCTGCCGCAAATCATGATGCGGTCTTGTTCGCGGTCTAGCGTCGGGACGCCCAAATCCGAGAAAAGTTTTCCGTTTTCAATCAACGTGGTGATCCGTCCCGTATTTTTGTACGCCTCACGCGTAACGGTTGGGTAGTACTTCAATTGCTTGGACACCATTTCACCCAGCAACTCGTGCTCAGGCAGCGTTTGCGTGAGGTAGTCGTGGTAGGCGAGCTCGGCCACCTCTCGCACACCATGTACCAAGATCACCTCTTCAAATTTCTCGTAGGTATCGGGGTCGCGGATCACGCTTAGAAAGGGGGCAAGCCCGGTGCCAGAGGAAAACATATAAAGGCGTTTGGCAGGCAATAAATAGTCGATGAGCAGCGTGCCTGTGGGCTTGCGTCCAACGACGATTGAGTCCCCGACCTTGATGTGTTGAAGGCGCGAGGTCAGTGGACCATCTTCGACTTTAATGCTTAAAAATTCAAGGTGCTCTTCGTAGTTGGGGCTGACGATACTGTAGGCGCGTAGCAGGGGCTTTTCGTTGACGCGTAAGCCGATCATCGTGAAATGGCCATTGCTAAATCGCAAGGACGGGTCGCGCGTTGTGGTGAAGCTAAACAGTCGGTCCGTCCAGTGATGGACGGATAAAACACGCTCTTCGTTAAAGGCACTCATGGCAGACTCGTCGTTAGGGTAAGAAAAAAAGCTTGTCGCTGACATCGCGCCTGCGGGAGAAAGCCCTGCACGATGGTTGATTATTCATAATGTAGCATTCACAACATTAAATTTTAGTGTTCACTACATTTTTTATAGAAAAACGTTTGATTTGAGCGACAGAGTGCGCAACAAAGTGCTTTGTCGCCTGCAATGCTGGACATTTTCCACCTCGGTGTTGATACTAAAGTGCAGTTGGCACTTGCATTTGCACTAAATTTTCCTCACAATAGGGTCTTGTTGATTGCCCCGGTTTCGACTCGATCCGGGGTTTTGCTTTTTGGGAAAACACCATGGCCACTATTCCTCTTACTGTGCGCGGGGCCGAGCGCTTGCAAGCCGAACTGCACCGTCTCAAGCACGTTGAACGTCCCGCCGTGATCAACGCGATCGCTGAAGCACGCGCGCAGGGCGACTTGTCTGAAAACGCCGAATACGATGCCGCGCGCGAGCGTCAAGGTTTTATCGAGTTCCGTATCGGTGAGCTCGATGGCACGTTATCGAACGCGCAGTTAATTGATCCGGCATCGATTGATGCCGATGGCCGTGTCGTGTTTGGTGCGACAGTCGAGATCGAAGACCTCGAGTCCGGCGACAAAGTCACTTATCAGATCGTTGGGGATATCGAAGCCGACATCCGAGCGAACTTAATATCAGTGTCCAGCCCCGTTGCGCGCGCCTTGATCGGCAAGTATGAAGGCGATGTGGTGACCGTGAGGGCCCCTTCTGGTGAGCGCGAGTACGAGATCCTAAGCATCAAGTACATCTAAGTACCGGATTTGACGCGAGCTGGTTAGATTAGCGCTTGACGGGCGCACGCTTGCGCGCGCTTGCTGTCGCAGCTAAGGTGCCACGCCGGGCACCGGCCCGCAAGGACAGGGCGCTGCGACGAGGAATCCCGTGTGCTGTATCCTTGCTAGTGTTGGCACGTGTACTGGGTCGGGTGAGTCGATCGCCGGCAAATACTTTTGGGCGTTCAGTGTCAAGCTCTTGATCCCGTTCCGCGCGGCTGCGGCGTTTTGGTTTTTCAAGTTTTTTGCCATGGGCAGCCAGCTTTTTGGGGGTATGTGGCTCAGACGGTTTGCGGATCGCCGGACTGCGAGGCTCGGCCGGTGGTTTGAGGTAAGTGCTCTGTTCGCCAGATCTGAACAGGATCAACATCTTGCCTAAGTGATGCACCGGTGCGCACGATAGCGCTTCGCAGATCGCGGCGAGCATTGTGTCACGATCTGCGCGTTCGGCCGTTCCGGCTCGTACTTTGATCAATTCGTGCACGGCGAGGGCGCGATCGATTTCTTTTAATACGGCCTCAGTTAAACCGTTGTCACCAATTAGGACAACGGGCTTGAGAGGGTGGGCGGCGGCGCGCAGCGCACTGCGTTCGCGAGGGGTGAGTTCCATAGTCATAAGGTGAATTGTACGGGAATGGCCAAGAACAAATTTTCAAAAGAGTGGGTGATGCAGCATATCAACGACCCATTCGTTAAATTAGCGCAACAAAAAGGTTATCGGGCTCGCGCTGCTTTTAAGCTGACAGAGATCCTGGATGCCGAAAAACTCATGCGCCGAGGCGATGTCGTGGTCGATTTGGGCTCTACCCCAGGTAGTTGGTCCCAGGTTGCGCGTGAACGTCTCGTCGGTAAGGGGGGCGTGATCGACGGTCGGATTGTGGCGCTGGATCTGCTGCCAATGGAGCCCATTGAGGGCGTTGAGTTCATTCTTGGGGACTTTAGTGAAGATGGCGTGCTCGCGCAGCTCAATGAGCTTCTTCAAGGCCAGCCTGTCGATTTGGTCATGTCGGACATGTCACCCAACCTTTCGGGGGTCGGGAGCGCTGATTCGGCCAGAATTCAACAAGTTTGCGATTTAGCCCTTGAATTTTCGCTGATACACCTCAAACCTGAGGGAACGTTGATCGTCAAAGCCTTTCACGGCAGTGGGTTTTCCCAAATCGTGGAAAGTTTTAAACGCCACTTTAAAAGGGTGGTCGAGCGCAAGCCTAAGGCATCGCGAGATCGCTCTTCTGAAACCTTTTTGGTCGCGAAAGGTCGAAAGGGTTAGCCCTGAATAACTGGGCGGGCGCTACGGAGTTTTTATTTTGTATTTCAAGCCCTTATACCCCTTCTCGACACCCGGCATTGGTACGAATGGCGGGGTTGAAACGGGGTAGAATAAGTCGTGGATAATTTTGTGGTGGTTTCTTTGGGCCAAAAGAAGTCACCGCGTGTCAGATACAAGCTGGAGATCGGCCTTGAATAATTCTTTTTCGAAAGTTGCGGTCTGGATGGTGATTGCGCTTGTGTTGTTCACTGTTTTTAAACAGTTTGACACCCGCGCGCCCTCTCAGGACTCGGTGAGCTACACCCAGTTCATGGATGATGCCCGCTCCGGAAAAATTCGAAGAGTGGATGTCCAAACTGACGTGTTACACGTAACGCCTGATTCCGGTCGGTCGTATACGCTGACCTCCCCAGGAGACCTGTGGATGGTCTCTGATCTCATGAAGGCGGGTGTCCAAGTTTCGGGTAAGGCGCGCGAAGAGCCGTCGTTCTTAATGAGTATTTTCGTTTCATGGTTTCCGATGTTGTTGCTGATCGGCGTATGGGTGTTTTTCATGCGTCAGATGCAGGGTGGCGGTAAAGGTGGTGCGTTTAGCTTTGGTAAGTCCCGCGCTAAGATGCTTGATGAGAGCACCAACCTCGTTACGTTTGCTGATGTGGCGGGTTGCGACGAAGCCAAAGAAGATGTGCAGGAATTGGTCGATTTCTTGCGTGATCCTTCCAAGTTTCAAAAGCTTGGTGGACACATCCCCCGTGGGGTGTTGATGGTGGGCTCGCCCGGCACTGGTAAAACGCTGTTGGCCAAAGCCATCGCTGGTGAAGCCAAGGTCCCGTTCTTTAGTATCTCTGGCTCTGACTTTGTTGAAATGTTTGTCGGTGTTGGCGCAGCACGCGTGCGCGATATGTTCGAGAACGCTAAAAAGCAGTCGCCTTGCATCATTTTTATCGATGAAATCGATGCGGTGGGCCGTCAGCGTGGCGCAGGCCTCGGTGGTGGTAACGATGAGCGCGAACAGACACTGAACCAGTTGCTGGTCGAGATGGATGGCTTTGAGTCTGGAGTTGGTGTCATTGTGATCGCCGCGACCAACCGTCCCGACGTGTTGGATCCTGCTTTGTTGCGTCCAGGTCGTTTTGACCGGCAAGTGGTCGTGCCGCTCCCGGACATTCGTGGTCGCGAACAAATTCTCAAGGTTCACATGCGCAAAGTGCCGTTGGCACAAAATGTGGATGCGCACGTGTTGGCACGCGGTTGCCCCGGATTTTCTGGAGCAGATCTGGCCAACCTAGTCAACGAGTCTGCCTTGTTTGCGGCGCGTCGCAATGGGCGCACCGTCGATATGTCCGACTTTGAAAAAGCCAAAGACAAAATCATGATGGGCGCTGAGCGGCGTTCCTTGGTCATGCCCGAAGAAGAGCGTCGCAACACGGCCTACCACGAGTCCGGTCACGCTGTGGTCGCACGGATGCTACCCAAGACCGATCCCGTTCACAAGGTCACGATCATTCCTCGTGGGCGTGCGCTTGGTGTCACGATGCAGTTGCCTGAGGGTGACCGCTACAGCATGGACAAAGAGCGGATGTTGTGCACGATCGCCGTGTTGTTTGGTGGTCGTATCGCCGAGGAATTGTTCATGCATCAAATGACGACAGGCGCTTCGAACGATTTCGAACGTGCCACGGCGATGGCGCGTGACATGGTGACGCGTTACGGGATGTCTGAAGAGCTCGGCCCCATGGTGTATGCAGAAAATGAGGGCGAGGTGTTCTTGGGCCGTAGCGTGACCAAAACCACGCACATGTCCGAAGATACGATGCAAAAAGTTGATCGACAGATTCGCAAGATCATCGACGAGCAATATGCAGTGGCCCGCGCGATTCTGGAGAACAATCGCGAAAAAGTTGAAGTGATGGCGAAAACCTTGCTCGAATGGGAAACCATTGACGCGGATCAGATCAACGACATCATCGAAGGCCGTCCCCCGCGTGCTCCGAAAGTCCCTGATGTACCCATGGACTCGACCGGTACGCCACCAAGCGGAACTGCGCCAGGCACTACTGATCCTGCTGCGGTGGTCTAACTGACGGTGCCAAGCTCGATGGCTGGACGCTGGACTTGCGGGCGCTTTGAGTTCAATCTCGAGCGCCCGATTCTTATGGGGATCGTAAACGTCACCCCGGATTCGTTTTCCGACGGGGGGCAGCATGATCAAACCGACACCGCCATTGCACATGCGCGACAGCTGATCGCTCAAGGCGCGCATATCCTCGATATCGGTGGTGAGTCAACGCGTCCCGGCGCTGCGCCGGTCACGTTAGAAATCGAGCTGGCTCGGATTATGCCGATTCTGGACGCGGTAAAAGACAGCGGCGCCGCTATTTCCATCGACACGTGTAAAGCCGAGGTCATGCGCGCGGCCCTCGCAGAGGGCGCTGACATGATCAATGATGTGACGGGTATGCGCACTGCACAAGCGCGCGCCGTCGTCGCGCAGCATCCTAATTGCGGTGTGTGTGTGATGCATATGCAGGGTGAGCCACGTACGATGCAACAAAACCCGCACTATGACGACGTCGTGCGTGAGGTCCATCAAGCTTTATTGCATCAGGCGCATACGTTGCAGGAGTCAGGCGTAGACCGCTCCCGGATTAGTATCGATCCGGGTCTAGGGTTTGGGAAAACGCTTGCTCAAAACTATCAATTGATCGCCGGGTTGGAGACTATTGCCTCAAGCGGTTATCCTGTTGTTTTTGGCGCATCGCGTAAATCCATGCTGGGGAGCGTAACGGGTCAGTCAGTCGACAAACGTTTGGCGGGGAGTCTTGCCGCAGCGTTAGCGGGTGTCGCACATGGCGCGACAGTGCTGCGCGTGCACGATGTGGCTGAAACCCGCGATGCACTCATGGTTTGGCAGTCGGTCAAGAATCCAGGGAATTTGTGATGACACAACGTAAGTATTTTGGCACCGATGGTGTGCGTGGCGAAGTGGGTGGCGAAGTGATCAATGCCGCCTTTGCCTTGCGCTTAGGGTATGCCGCCGGCATGGTGTTAGCGAAAGAGCACTCGCGGCGCCGTGGTCGGCCGACCGTGCTGATTGGCAAAGATACGCGTATCAGTGGCTATATGCTGGAGTCTGCGCTTGAGGCTGGGTTTGCTGCAGCGGGCGTTGAGGTGTTGCTCGCAGGGCCCCTGCCGACACCGGCGGTTGCTTATTTGACGCGCACGTGGCGTTTGGTTGCAGGCATTGTGATCAGCGCGTCGCATAACGCCTATCAGGATAATGGCATCAAGTTCTTCGCATCGAACGGGATGAAACTGCCGGACGAAACGGAGGCAGCAATCGAAGCTGCATTGGAAGAGCCCCTAGGTTGTGTCACCTCTGACAAACTTGGTCGTGCCCGTCGCATTGATGATGCACCCGGCAGATACATTGAGTTTTGCAAGAGCACCTTTCCTTCGGATCTCGATCTAGACGGCTTAAAGCTTGTCGTCGATGCAGCGAATGGTGCCGCGTACCATATTGCTCCGCACGTGTTCAAGGAGCTCGGCGCGGAGGTGCACGCCATTGGCGTTTCACCGAATGGCTTCAATATTAATAAGGACGTTGGGGCGCTGTATCCTGAAAGCCTAGTCGCCGAAGTCAAGGCGCGCGGAGCAGATTTAGGCATTGCACTGGATGGGGATGCCGATCGCGTCCAAATGGTGGATGCCTCGGGGCGGATCTATAACGGTGATGAGCTCTTATTTGCAGTGATCCGTGAGCGTATGACGCGAGGTCCGGTTGCGGGTGTTGTCGGCACGCTCATGACAAACCTTGGTTTTGAGAAACAGATTCGTGCCTTAGGGATAGACTTTGAGCGTGCGCAAGTGGGCGATCGGTATGTCTTAGAGCAACTGCGTAAGCGCGGCTGGTTATATGGCGGAGAAAGTTCGGGTCATTTGTTATGTCTGGACTCCCATACAACGGGTGATGGAATTGTTGCGGCCCTTCAAGTATTAGCGGCACTTAAGCGTAGTGGTGAGTCCCTCGAAAGCTGGATCGCTGCGTTAAGGCTCTATCCGCAGAAGATGATCAACGTACCCCTTAAACCAGGGATGGATTGGGCCAAGCATGCGGGATTGCAAGCCGCGCAGGCTCAGGTTGAATCTTTGTTGGGGGATAAGGGCCGCGTGTTGATCCGTGCTTCGGGAACAGAGCCCAAGCTTCGGCTGATGGTTGAAGCCGAGCATGAGGCTCTTGCGATACAGTGTGTAGAGATTTTGGCTGCCGTCGACTTGACTGCGTGAACACCGCAGTTAAACGGTAATGAGTTCAAACTGGTAGCCGACTTTCTCCCACTCGGCTTCTTCGCCATGTAGTGAAAAGTCTGTGAGCGGGTGAGAAGCCAACCATTTCTTGTCCACTTTGCAAGTGATCGTTTGGTTTTTGACTCCAATGGTTAGCGGTAGTTTGCTGACGTCCTCGCGGCGTCTACACAACAGTACAGCTAGGCGCAAGCAAAGAATCGCCAACCACTGGTCTTTTGTCTTGATCAACGCGTCTGCGCGCGAGAGCTTGCCCGTGTGTGCGAGGGCAAGCAGTCCCAGACTTTCCTGATCGACCTTCGAAAAGCCCGGCATATCGGCGTTGTTTAAAATGTAAGCGCTGTGCTTGTGATAGCCCGCTTGAGCGATCGATACACCGACCTCATGCAGGGTAGCGGCCCAACGTACAGTTTGCTTGAGTTCGTCTTGTTCGCCTCGGTTAGGGAACAGACTATCAAAAAGAGTCAGGGCGCAACGCTTGACGCGTGTCGCTTGACGCGCATCGACGTGGTAGCGCCGAACAAAGGCGGAAACGGTCTGGTCACGCCGGTCGTCTGACTCCTCACGGCCGGCTAAGTCGACCAGCACGCCAAGACGTAAGGCACCATCACCCGTCTGCATGCGTTCGACGCCCATCTCGTCAAAAAACGCGCTCATGATGGCAAGGCCGCCAGTCAGCACTTCGGCGCGCTCGCTCTTGATGCCTGGCAACTGATCGGGAATGACACGACCACTGCGGACAAGCTTTGCTTTTAAGCGTTCGAGACCCTCGCGTGTAATACCGTCTTTTGAAAACTTCCCTTCCGTCAGTATGGCATACAGAGCTTTGGCGGTACCTGATGAACCATAGGCAACATCCCAACCCATTTTGCGATAGGGCTTGGTGATGGGTTCAATTTCGCGTCGGGCCGCGACTTCTGCTAGCTTGAGTGAATAGGCATCGATTTTTCCGTCTGGAAAAAACTTGCGGCTAAAGCTCACGCAACCCATATAAAGCGACGACATTAAAACGGGTTCATCACCCTTGCCAATGATGACTTCGGTTGAGCCTCCGCCAATGTCCACCACCAAGCGCTTGGCTTGAGAAACGGGCAGGGTGTGACTGACGCCGGTGTAAATAAGACGAGCCTCTTCGCGGCCGGCGATCACCTCAATCGGAAAGCCCAGCGCTGCTTCGGCTTCCGGAAGAAAGTCGGCAATGTTGCGCGCGACGCGAAACGTATTGGTCGCCACGGCACGCACACGATCCGGATGGAACGTGCGTAACCGGTCGCCAAAAAGATGTAAGACCTGGATTGCTCTGTTGATCGACGCTTGGTTGAGCATCTTTGCCGAGTCAAGGCCGGCCGCTAAACGGACCGTTTCTTTGAGACGGTCGATTTGGTAGATATGCTTGGTGCCGTTTTGTTCCGCCACCCGACCAATTGAGAGCCTAAAGCTGTTTGAGCCAAGATCAACGGCCGCAAGCAGGTTTTTCATAAAATCCAGCCAAAATGTATTTGGACCCATTATAAAAGGCTATTGTGTCAAATCACTGTAACCTTTGGCGATTAAAAGACAGAGCTAACTCTATAGGTAGGTTATTTACCCATGACTGCCCGCAAAAAGCCCGAACCCCTGTATTTCAATCGAGAGTTATCTCTGCTCAAGTTCAATGAGCGCGTACTGGCGATGGTTGAGCTCGCAGATACGCCTGCGCTGGAAAAGCTGCGCTACGTCTGTATTGTGGGTTCGAATCTTGACGAGTTTTTTGAGATCCGAATCTCGAGCCTGAAGGCGCAGATTGCACAGTATCCAAATGTTGTGGGTCCCGATGGGTTGACCGCAGAGTGGGCCTTCGAGCAGGTGCAGCAGGCGGTGCATACGCTGGTCGACCGGCAGTATGCCTTGCTCAATGACCGAGTGCTGCCCGAACTCAAGGCCGCTGGCGTTGTCTTGCACCATGCCTCGGAGTGGAATCAAGCGCAAAAAGCTTGGGCGCGCGAAGTGTTTCATCGCGACGTGATGCCGTTACTCACGCCAATCGGGCTAGACCCTGCCCATCCGTTTCCCCGGGTCTATAACAAGAGCCTGAACTTTATCGTGCCTTTATCCGGTGTAGACGCGTTTGGACGCAAAGCGACCATTGCCATTGTGCAGGCGCCGCGCGCCTTACCTCGCTTGATTAAGATGCCGCCGAGTGTATCCGGCCATCCCCATGGGTTTGTGTTGTTGACCGGATTCTTGCGGGCCTTTGTTGGAGAGCTATTCCCCGGCATGCACATGGAGGGTTGTTACCAGTGGCGTGTGACACGTAACAGCGACTTGTTCGTCGATGAAGAAGAAGTGACCAACCTGCGTCAGGCCTTGCAAGGGGAGCTGTCGCAGCGTAACTTTGGCTCGGCCGTACGCCTGGAGATTGATCACAATACCCCGGAGCATATCGAGTCGTTTTTGCAGAAAGAATTTTCTTTGACGCCCGCCGATACCTATCGTGTGAATGGCCCTGCCAATGTCGCGCGCTTAATGCAGATTTGTACGCTCGTCAAAGAGCCCGATTTATTATTCCCTGATTTCCAAGGTGTGATTCCCGCACCATTTAATAGTCTGCCCGCTAAAAACTCTGCGATTTTCGAAGCAATCTCAAAGGGCGATAGGCTGCTGCATCATCCCTATCAGTCCTTTCAGCCAGTTGTTGATTTTTTAACGGCAGCCTCGACTGACCCTGACGTGGTGGCGATTAAGCAAACCATTTACCGTACCGGTGAAGATTCTGAACTGATGCGCTTGCTTCTCGCCGCAGCGAAGTCTGGCAAAGAAGTGACGGTCGTCGTTGAATTGATGGCGCGCTTCGATGAGCAAACGAATATCAACTGGGCCTCGCGTCTCGAAGAAGTGGGTGCGCATGTGGTCTATGGCGTCGTGGGTCACAAGACTCACGCAAAGATGGCGCTTGTTTTGCGACGCGAGAAAGGGCGAATCAGGCGCTACGGGCATTTAGGCACCGGCAACTACCATCTCCGTACGGCTAGGCTCTATACGGATTTTGGCCTGCTCACCGCGGACCCGAAATTGTGTGAAGACATGGACCAAGTGTTTTCCCAGTTAACGGGCTTGGGTGAACGCCGCAAGTTAAAGAACCTCTTGCAGGCGCCGTTTACGTTGCACAGCAGTGTCGTCAGCATGATTCGCGCTGAGGCGCGCGCGGCCCGCGCAGGCAAGCCCGCACGCATCCGAGCAAAAATGAACTCGCTGCTTGAACCGATCGTGATTCAAGAGCTGTATAAGGCTAGCCAAGCGGGGGTGAAGATCGACTTGGTGGTGCGAGGCGTTTGTGCTCTGCGGTCTGCGGTGCCGGGGCTTTCGGAAAACATTACAGTGCGGTCCATTGTGGGACAGTTTTTAGAGCATTCACGCGTTTTTTATTTTTATGCAGATGGGGAAGAGAAGGTGTATCTCTCTTCCGCCGATTGGATGGACCGCAATTTTTTCCGGCGAGTCGAGATTGCGTTTCCTGTTGCTGACAAGAACCTTAAAAAGCGTGTCACCGATGAAGCGTTTACGTACGCGCTTAAAGATAATGTGCGTGCCTGGGTTCAGCAGGCTGATGGCTCCTATGCGCTCGTGCGCCGTCGTGGTGCAAGTTTTTCCTTGCATCAGCACTTGATGGATCGGCTCGGCGCTTAGTCAACCCTGCGCGATACCTACGCGACACCGGCGTGAGATCTGCGCAGTGGGCCCCATTCCTAATTATTATTTTATATTGGCGTTTTTAACGCCCATTGTCACAATTCCGTCATGTTCGACCCCTACCATCTGCTTTGTTTTGGTGAAAGACCTTTATTTAACGATCTTTGAGGAACGAAAAATGATTAAGCGTGCACTCCTTTCTTTGGCGGCTGGGCTTGTTTTGACCAGTGCTGCCGTTACAAGCCAAGCGGCCGACATCACAGGCGCTGGCGCTACTTTCCCGTACCCGGTCTTTGCCAAGTGGGCAGAGGTTTACAAAAAAATTGAAAACGTCGGTTTGAACTACCAGTCGATTGGTTCTTCTGGTGGCTTGCGCCAGATTCGTGCCAAGACTGTGACCTTCGGTGCATCTGACGCCCCCGTGGCGGGCGGGCAACTGGACAAAGACGGGATGGTGCAGTTCCCAGTCATTTTGGGGGGCGTGGTTCCAGTGATTAACGTCGATGGCTTCAAGCCAGGTGAATTGAAAGTTACTGGCCCTGTCTTAGCTGAGATCTTCATGGGTACGATTTCTAAATGGAATGACCCCAAACTCGCTGAACTGAATCCTGGCAAGAAGCTGCCTGATCAGGCGATTACCGTCGTACACCGCGCCGATGGCTCTGGTACAACATTTATCTTTACCGACTACTTATCGGTAGCCAGCAAAGCTTGGGCGGATAAGGTCGGTAAAGGCGCTGCAGTGAAGTGGCCCGCAGGTAGTTCGGTTGGTGGTAAGGGCAACGAGGGTGTGGCTGCAAACGTAGCACGTGTAAAGGGTTCGATCGGCTACGTTGAATTTGCCTATGCAAAACGTAACAAAATCCCCCACATGCAAATGCAAAACAAGAACGGCAAATTTGTAGATCCGAGCGAAGCGACTTTTGCAGCAGCAGCAGCCGGTGCGGATTGGTTTAGCGTGCCTGGGATGGGTATCTCGTTAGTTGAGCAGAAGGGCGATGCAGCTTGGCCAATCACCGGTGCCTCGTTTGTCCTGATGTACAAAGATCCTGTCAACAAGGCTGCTTCGAAAGACGTGTTGAAGTTCTTTACTTGGGCGTTTAAGGATGGCCAGCAGTTGGCTCTTGATCTAGATTATGTTCCTTTGCCTGACGCACTGACTAAAGCGATTGCTGCCAAGGTCTGGTCACAGATCAAGCACTAATTGAGTTATTGATTAAGCCAAACCGAAAAGACCACGCACCAAGGGGTAGTTGATGAGTGAAATCCTTGCGGATAAAAGCATGATGGAGCCGGGCATGCTTGCTGTGGTGAAAAGGCAGCGCATCCAGGATTTTTTCTTCCATAAGGTGACGTTGCTCTTTTCGGTGATGGTGTTGCTCGCACTGGCAGGGATCCTGATATCCCTGCTAGTGAGTGCCTGGCCTGCTTTTCAAAAGTTTGGTATTGGTTTTATCTGGCGTGTAGAGTGGGACATCATCAACGAAGAGTTCGGGGCGATGATCGCTATCTACGGGACGTTGGTCAGTTCTGTGATTGCGCTTTTGCTGGCGGTGCCGCTTGCCTTTGGTATCGCGGTGTTTCTCACCGAGACGTGTCCCCTTTGGTTGCGTAGGCCACTGGGCACCGCGATCGAACTTCTTGCTGCAGTCCCCTCCATTATCTATGGCATGTTCGGGCTGTTTATATTTGCGCCTCTCTTCGCCGAGTACGGTCAACCTGCCTTGCAATCCACCTTGGGTCAGATGCCTCTGATCGGACCACTCTTTGGTGGCGCCATGAACGGGATTGGATTGCTCGCTGCTGGCATTATTCTCGCCTTCATGATCCTACCTTTTATTGCGGCGGTGATGCGGGATGTGTTTGAAATTGTCCCCCCGATTTTGCGCGAGTCCGCTTACGGTCTCGGCTGTACGACCTGGGAAGTTGTGCGTTACATCGTGCTTCCCTACACCCAAAAAGGTGTGATTGGTGGCGTGATGCTAGGGTTGGGTCGCGCCTTGGGTGAGACGATGGCCGTGACTTTTGTCATCGGAAACTCTCAGCGCCTCAGTGAATCTCTTTTCGCTCCAGGCACCTCAATTGCGTCGACGCTTGCCAACGAGTTTGGCGAAGCGGACGACTTTCATTTGTCCACGCTTTTCGCGCTGGGCTTTCTACTCTTTGTGATCACATTTTTCGTGTTGTCTGTCGCGAAAGTGATGATCATGCGCGCTGAAAAAGCACAGGGAGCGCGTACTTAAATGGCCACTTCAAACCAACCGAATGTGACGCACGCCGAGAACCTCGATAGCAATTTATATCGCCGGCGCAAAGTGGTCAACTATGTTGGCCTGACCTTGGCAATGGCTTCAATGGTCCTCGGTCTTGTCGCGTTAATCTGGATCTTGCTCATTTTGTTTAAGAACGGGTTTGCGGGCTTGAGTTGGGCAGTGTTTACCGAGTCTACGCCCGCTCCGGGTTCGGAGGGTGGCGGTTTAGCGAATGCGATCGTGGGCAGTATGATGATGATTGGGGTGACCGCACTCGTGGCGACACCCATTGGTATCCTGTCTGGGGTTTATTTGGCAGAGTTTGGTGATCGCAGTGTCGTGGCATCGGTGACCCGCTTCGTTACAGATATCATGTTGTCCGCGCCGTCGATCGTCCTCGGCCTCTTTGTGTATGCAATTCTCGTCGCACAGGTCAAGCATTTCTCCGGTTGGGCCGGCTCCTTTGCCTTGAGTCTGATCGCGATCCCCGTGGTGATCCGAACAACCGAGAACATGCTGCGTTTGGTACCGGGTAGTTTGCGCGAAGCAGCCTACGCTCTTGGTGCGCCACGCTGGAAAGTGACGAGTTACGTCACGTTGCGGGCGGCCCGTGCGGGGATTTTGACTGGCTTGTTGCTGGCGCTAGCGCGTATCAGTGGCGAGACAGCGCCCTTGCTGTTTACTGCGTTGAATAATCAATTTTTCTCAACCAACATGAATGCACCGCTGGCGAATTTGCCTGTTGTGATCTTTCAGTTTGCGATGAGCCCCTACGAGAACTGGGTGAACTTGGCTTGGGCGGGCGCATTGATTATCACCCTCACGGTTTTGTTGCTGAATATTCTTGCGCGCGTGTTGCTACGTGAGAAAAAAGCTGGGCATTAATCCGCCGATCCCTCTGGAATGTGTATATGAATAATCAAGCCAACGCCAAGCCCCTCGCGAACGCGATTGAAGTGCGGAACCTCAATTTCTATTACGGAAAATTCCTAGGTCTTAAGGATATCCATTTGGATATTGCCGAGAGGAAAGTGACCGCCTTTATCGGACCCTCGGGCTGTGGCAAATCGACGCTGTTGCGTGCGATTAATCGTATGTACAGTTTGTATCCTGGACAGCGTGCCGAAGGTCAGATCAACTTTTATGGTCAAAATATCCTCGATGCCAAGCAGGATTTGAATATGCTGCGCGCACGCATTGGCATGGTGTTTCAAAAGCCAACTCCGTTCCCGATGTCGATCTACGACAACATCGCTTTCGGTGTCCGTCTCTACCAAAGCTTGAACAAGGCCGATATGGATGAGCGTGTGGAATGGGCGCTTACTAAGGCGGCGTTATGGGGAGAGGTCAAGGACAAGCTTGGTCAAAGCGGTTTATCGTTGTCGGGTGGACAGCAGCAACGCCTGTGTATCGCACGCTCGGTGGCGGTCAAGCCTTCAGTGATTTTGCTAGACGAGCCCACCTCCGCGCTTGATCCCATCTCTACTGCAAAAGTTGAAGATCTGTTGCATGAGCTTAAAACGGACTACACGGTGGCCATTGTGACGCACAACATGCAGCAGGCTGCGCGGGTGTCGGACTTTACGGCCTTTATGTATCTCGGAGAGTTAGTTGAGTTTGGTGCCACCGACAAGATCTTTGTGAAGCCTCAGCGCAAAGAAACTGAGGATTACATCACTGGCCGATTCGGTTGATTAGCTAGAATCTGTTATAGTATCGGTCTTCGGGGCGTAGCGCAGCCTGGTAGCGCATCTGCTTTGGGAGCAGAGGGTCGTGAGTTCGAATCCCACCGCCCCGACCAATATAAATGGGTCTTAGGTTCATACCTAAGACCCATTTTCTATTTCAGAGCGATACAGCGCAGCGCACTGCCCAACGTCGTGTGATTTTTATCCTGCCTCATCCTTTCACGGCCCTTTTTTGTGTTGCACCATGCCAAGGCTGCGTTGAGCCGCGGGCTGCATGGCATTGCGGGGACGTTGGTGGCGTAGACCTTAAGCGGGTCTCTAGGCGCTTGCATATTCTGTTTGTGGCCAGCACGTGCTGAAGATGCTTTGAGCACATGTCGAGCTATGATGTACTACTTTAATTTATTGAGATGTACTATATTGAATTAATTAAATTATTGATTTTTTTGAGTATCTAAGTCAATGAGATTAGTTGTTCTTTAGCTTAAAAACTTCAACCCCTACACTTCTGCAATCCGGATATACATCAGGTTTCTCGGTTGATACCCTTGTCGCAAAGACAAGGGGATGCGCCAGCATCCTCGCTGCAATTTCGTCGCAAAGTGTCTCTTGTAGATGTATATGCCCGCCCGCAATGATGTTTGCAATCGTTTGGCGCATGAAGTCGTAATCGACCACCTCCGCTAGATCGTCCGACTGCGGGGTGTTGTTTTGTAGCGGTACATATAAATCAACGTTCACGATGACGCGTTGCTCGCCTTTCTTTTCAAAGTCGTGCACCCCAATATTCATGTTTACTTCAAAATCACTGAGGAAGAGGCGCCGGCAGTGATGAAGGCTTGGGTGTTGCGCAGAGGTTGGGATCATGGAGGGGTTCAGGAAGTCAGGAACATGACATCACGTTCCGAAGGTTTAAGGTGCTGCCCACCATCTACAAAAAGTGTTGTTCCTGTGATGGCATGCGCGCTTGCTAGATAGACAACGGCCTGAGCAATGTCGTCGGGCGTGGAGGACTTTCCAAGCGGCGTTCGACGATGGGCGGCGTGGAAGCCAGCTTCTGTCTGATCGCCCGATACAAGAGTCAAGCCGGGTGCCAAGCCTACCACACGACATTGCGGTGCAAGTGCTTGGGCAAGCAAACGGGTGGCTTCTTGTAAGGCGGCTTTCGACAGCGTGTAGGACAGAAAGTCTGGATTGGGATTGGCGAGCTTTTGATCCAATATGTTGATGACGACTGCTGGGGTTACCGTATGCGGCGTCGTCGCACAGTGCGCTTTGTGGAGTGCGGTCGCGAGTGCAACGGGGGCCGCGGCATTGACTTGCATGTGCGCGTGAAGCTTGGCGCTTGTAAACGTCTGGGCGTCGTCGTATTCGAACATCGAGGCATTGTTCACGAGGCACTCTGGCAGACCGATTTGGGATATGCATCGCTCGATGAGGGTGTCGACTTGCGAGGGATCACTTAAGTCAGCCTGCACTGTGCACGCGCGTCGCCCCAGGGCTCTAATGTCTTGGACGAGCTGCGTCGCCTCATCTTGGGCGCGACCATAATGCACGACGATATCCCACCCCGCGTGCGCGAGAGCGAGTGCAATATGCCTGCCCAAGCGCTTGGCAGCGCCTGTCACAAGTGCGATCGGTGCGGTCTGGTTCATCAACGAGATATTAACTTGCCTCGATCAGTCCGTCAGAATAGCCCTTACGGCTAATCGAGTAGGGGGCTTCGTACTCTAGAGTGCTGACTCGCCAGATCATAGGCGTGACCCAATTGCAAAACCGAGAAGTCTGTCTGGGCGGGGCCAATCATTTGGATGCCGGCCGGTAAGCCCGCAGTTCCGAAGCCTGCGGGGGCGCCCAAGGTGGGTAAGCCCGTCATGGTGACCGGCACGACGGATTGCATCCAGCGGTGGTAGGTGTCCATGCTCTTGCCGGCGAGTTCTTTTGGCCAGTGCGCTTGGGCCTCGAACGGAAAAACTTGAGTGGTTGGCATGACAAGAAAATCAAACTGCTGAAAGAGTCGTACCAACTCTTGGTACCAAGCCGTCCGAACTTTTGCTGCCTCAAAGATCTCTGGCCCAGTCAGGGCGAGACCGCGCTCGATTTCCCAAATCGCTTCGGGCTTGAGTTGGCTGCGTCGTGCGCTGTCGTGGTAGTGCTGCGCGTGTCCGCCTGAAAAAGTGAAGCTGCGCAGCGTAATCCAGGCGTGCCATAGTTGTTCAAAATCGAAGCGTGGTGTTGCGGCCTCCACGCTGCATCCTATCGCTTTGAAATGTTCTAGCGAACGTTGGGTCAGCGCCAATAACTCAGGATCCATGGGTAGGTGGCCACCCAGATCACCCAGCCAACCGATGCGCACGCCACGCAGGTCGCGCTCTAAGGGTTGAGCGAAGAGGCGCGGATCATCTTGCCGACGGGTCAGTGGGAGTCGGGGATCAAAGCCTGCTTGAACGCCCAATAGCAGGGCAAGGTCTGGTACGTTGCGCGCCATCGGACCCGTCACACTGAATTGCTGAAAAAATACGTCATCGCCCGGGCCGTGTGGCACACACCCAACGGAGGGCCTAAAACCGAAGACGTTGTTGAATGCGGCGGGCACGCGTAGCGAGCCCATCATGTCTGAACCATCGGCGACGGGAAGCATACGTAGGGCGAGCGCCACGCCTGCGCCACCGCTGCTGCCGCCGGCTGAGTGTGCGGGGTTGAACGCATTACGGGTGATGCCATAGACACGGTTGTAGGTGTGGGCACCGAGTCCGAACTCTGGCGAGTTTGTGCGCCCAATGAAGATGGCACCGCTTTCTCGGACTCGCGCATTCGCAGCGGAATCCACTTTTGTGATTTGACCCGCAAAGATCGGAGATCCGTTGGTCGTGACCAGACCCGCTAAGGGCGCGATGTCCTTTGGGGCTTGTGGAAAGCCGTGCAGCGGGCCGAGACTTTGCTTGTTGGTCAGTTGCTTGTCTCGTTCTGTTGCTTGCGCGTGTAAGCCCTCTCGGGCAGGCATGGCTACGATGGCATTGACCTGCGGATTGAGACGATCGATTTGCGCTAAGTAGGCATCGAGCACTTCGACGCAGGATATATCGCGTTGATGAATTGCCTTGGATAGGCCAACGGCATCCATAGAAACGATATCGGATGTGGGTTCAGCAGTAGACGTTTGCGATCGAGCATTCATATGAGCCTCAATTCAGTCGAGGGGAGGTTAGAGTGACGGCGGATGCAGTCGGCTCGTGATGTTGGCCGCCCAAAACAACACTGCCAGAAGCACCGCAGCACCGACTTGAGCAATCAGGACGATATCGTAAGACTGATCAATCGCCCATAGCCACGCCGCGAGGACAGGTCCGACGGCACGCGCCACGATCGTTGGGATGGTGATGAGTCCGTTGAGCGCGCCATAGGCGTGCTTACTCAGCATTTCCGGAACGACTTGCGCACGCACGATGGTGAAGACGCCATTTGCGAGTCCGTAGATGGCGAACAGGATTGCGACGAACAGGAATCCGGGTGAGTCAGGGATGAAAGCGGCGAAGATAAACGGGAAAAGACTCAGCATGATTGAGCCGAGCGTGCGCATGGATACTCGGCTAGCGAAGCGACTAATAATGATCCTGCCCAGCACTTGTGCCGGTCCAATAATCGACAACGCGAAAACAACCTCTCCCACGGGGATTTGCTTGTCAAGCAGCATGGGGTACATGTGATACGTAAAGATAGAAAAGACCATGGAGTAGACCGTCAGCGCGATCAAGAGCAACCAAAATACGGTGTTACGCAATGCCGCATGGACAATAGATTTATCGCGGGCAATATTCTCTGCTTTTGTGTTGGCCTGCGCGGCATGTACGGCATCGCGTTCTGGCCTAATCCAGTGCCAGTAGCCGGCGGCACAAGCGAGGTTGACAGCGGCCAACACCCACAAAGAGGCGCGCCAACCCCAGCCATCCATCAGGAATTGTTCGAGCGGGATGAAAACCGTACTGGCAAAACCAGCCCAGAGCGTGATGGTTGTAATCCCTGCACGAGAGTGTTGGGGCCCCACGCGACGCGCCAATACCGCGAACGCAGATTCATACAAAATCGCCGCTTGCAGTGCGCCCATCGCAGCTGCAATCACATAGAACACAAAAAGGTTTGTGACGGTCGACCAGGCAATAAACAACACGGCTGCGATGATGGAGCAAAAGCACAGGACGTGCCGACCAAAGCCTCGGTCGATCGCCACCCCAACTGGGTAGGCCAACGCTGCAGCAAGTAATAAGCCCACCGTGAGTGCGCCGTATACCTCCGACTTTGACCAGCCTAGCTCTTGTTGCATCGCTAGAACAATGAGCGGAAAGGCGTAATAAATCGTGCCATAGGAGCAGATTTGAGCAATCCCCAAGAATCTCGCCAAACCAAGCACATTTTTTGCGGGCGAACTCGAGTGTGGCGGCACTGTATCGCCTTGGGTTGTCATGCCAATCTCACCAATCCATCCACCGCGATGACTTTTTTGGCTTGAACAAAGAGCGGGTTGATTTCCGCTTCGAGCACATTGACTTCTTGCACGCACGCTAAGCGAGAAAAATCCGCGATCGTTTGTGCCAGGATCTCGCAATCGGCCGTGGGCAGACCACGAAAGCCACGAACCAGTTGCGTGATACGCACTTCTTTAATCATTTCACGTGCCTGTGCAATAGAAACGGGTGCAACGCGAAGCGAAAAGTCTGGAGAAATTTCTGCGGTGATGCCGCCTGCCCCAAGCAGGACAGTCGGCCCAACGAGCGGATCGTTTCGGTAGCCCAAAATCAGCTCAAGCAGTCGCGATTCCATTGCTTGCACCAAGACACCGTCTACCTTTGCCTGGGGAGCGCGTTGCGCAACGTTCTGTGCAATCGCCTTCGCGCTTGATTCAAGTTCTTCTGGGGTGCGTATGCCAACCTGTACGCCGCCCACTTCTGTTTTATGGGGAATATCTCGAGAAGATATTTTGACGACAACCGGGTAGGGCACCGTATGCGCTAAGTTATTGAGCGGCAGGCGCTGCGCTTGTGCTGTGGTGAGCCCGAGCGTTGCAAACAGCTGTCCTGATTCGTACTCCGTGAGCAAACCCGAGCGCGGCAAGTCGGCCGGCCACGCGGTCGTCGGTAGGTTAGGCGGCGCTTCAGTTTGCGCTTCAAAAAATACGGACAGTGCATCGGCGCAGGACTCGGGTGTGCGGAAGGCAGCAATGCCCGCTTGCTGTAAAAGCGCGAGGGATGCATTGGCTTCGGGTGCGAGAAACACTGCAAGCGCTTTGGTGACTGGTTTGTCAGCTTGGACAAGTGGTTTAACGGCGAGCTCAGGGTGAAACTGTGCAGAGGAACCCACTACGCTGAGTACGGCGTCGCACCAGTCGGTTTGCAATAATTGTTCAAGCAGATCTTTATATTGGGCGCTGGTAGCCGCCAAGGTGAGATCAATAATGGGCGTTTCGCGAATTGTCATGCCACGCGAGGCCATGTGCTGAATAAAAGCGGGTGGGGGCGGCACGGCGACCATCCCATGTAACCCGAGGTTATCAACGACAGTGGCCGCACCTCCGCCGGTTGTCGTGATGACCGCCACGCGAGCAGGCGTTGGATGTGGATGTGTGTTGCCGCGGTATTTTTGCGCAAGAGGGGCAAGCTCAAACAGAGTTTCAAGATGACGCACACGCATCACGCCATGCGCACGTAAAAATGCGTCGACCGCGACGTCATTGCCCGCCAACGCCCCGGTGTGGGATTGCGCCAGCGCGTCGCCTTGCTCAGAGCGGCCGATCTTATAAGCGATGACTGGCTTGCGGCTTGCTCGGGCGCGCTCTAGCGCGGCGGCGAGCGTTGGCGCATCGCGAAGCGTTTCGAGGAAGAGCAAAATAATTTTTGTGTCGGCATCGTCCACTAGGGCGTCGATAATCTCGCCCACCGTGACATCACTTTCGTTGCCGACAGAAACGGACTTGGCAAAACCAAAGCCTCGCGCAGCGGCGCGGGCGATCAGCGAGCCCATCATTGATCCGCTTTGCGAGACCAGGCTAAGTTCGCCGCCTAGCAGCGTTTCAGCTTCGAACGCGGCGTTAACGGAGAGGATGAGACCACTCTTTAAGTTGGCCAATCCGATACTGTTTGGCCCAATAATTCGTACCCCAAGTTCTTTCGCGCGCGCGATGAGTTTATTTTGTTCAGCCATTCCCTCGGGTCCGGACTCCCCAAAACCATCGGAGTAAATCGTGATGACTTTTGCCCCAGCCTTGGCACAGCTCTCAATCATGGGGTAGACCAATTCGCTGGCAACCATGATGAAGGCATGATCAATGGGGCCGGGTAGTTCAGAAAGGTCAGCGTAGGCCCTTTCCCCCATGATTTCAGACTGCGTGCGGTTAATTGGGTAAATCTGCCCCGCGAACCCATGTTTGCGCATAAAGCGCATGGGTCGCGCAGTATTTTTCTGCAAATTACCTGAGGCCCCGACAAGAGCGACCGCACGCGGAGAGAAAAGTGCTTGTTTGAAGCCGATCGAATTTGTTGCGGTTTTCATTATGTTGAAACGTAGTTTGAGACAGAAAAACAATGAAAAATAATGTTCTTTCGGTACGATACTCCAAAACGCGTTTTTGTCTGGTCGTCGATATTTTCTCGATACGGGTAAAGCCTCTCTGACGATGGCCTGCAGTCTGTCCTACAATCGTCCGACTACGACTAACGATGCACTCATGAAAATACTAATAAATCGTATCTGGGCGTTTTCTCAAGGGCCCAAGGCTGTCCCCTGGCTGCTCCTCGGCGCAGCTTTATGGCTGTGTGGCTTAGCTTGGGTGCGAGACCTGCACCTTCCCGACGAAGGCCGCTACGTAGGCGTGGCCTGGGATATGGCGCGTGCAGATAGTTTTTGGGTGCCGTTGATGAATGGCATGCCTTATTTCCATAAGCCTCCGCTTTTCTATTGGCTAGATCAACTGTCCTTCATGCTGTTTGGGCGCAATGAATGGGCGGCAAGAATGCCCTCCGTACTGGCCGCGTGGTCGAGCGCAACCGCGACTTATTTTTTTGTGCGCAAGTACCGTGGCGTGCCGATCGCGACCTTAACGTTTATAGCGCTCATCACCATGCCTTATTTTTACGGCGCGGCGCAATACGCAAATTTGGATATGTTGGTGGCGGGCATGATCAGCCTGACGGTCATGGCGGGTGCCGAGGCTGTGTTGCGCAGTGAGGCGGGCGCCTCTTACAGGTCGATGATGATTGCTGCAGCCGCTACTGCGGCGTTAGGAATGCTTGCCAAAGGTTTGATCGGCGTCGCGTTGCCGGGCGGTGTCCTGTTATGTTGGGTGTTGTTGACTGGGCGCTGGCGTCGACTGACTGTGCTGCTGTGGCCGCCTGCGATTATTGTTTTTTTTGCGATTGCAGTGCCATGGTTTTGGTGGATGCAGCAGAAGTACCCAGGATTTTTTGATTATTACTTCATCCATCAACAGGTTGAGCGTTTTGTAGGACAGAGTTTTAACAATCCTCAGCCTTTCTGGTTTTATGTGCCGGTCATTTTCGGGATGACTCTGCCGTGGTCGGTGGGTTTAATTGGTTTGATGAACCGGACTTTCTGGAAATCGTCGGGTGCCACGCTAGGCGTTCTGATGTTGATCTGGTTTGCGTTGATCATGGTGTTCTTCTCCATCCCTGCGTCTAAGCTCATTGGCTACGCTTTGCCCGCACTAGTCCCCTTGGCGGTATTGGTGGCAGAGGGATTGTGGGCTCTCCGTCAGACGCGCGGCGCCGCTTTCGCGTTGCCGTTAATTCGCGGATTTATTGTTGGCGCAATGATTGCGTGTGTGGTTGGCCTGCTTGCGTTCCGGTTCACGCAAAAAGATAGCGCGAGCGAGTTGGGTGCGGCGGTCGCGGCAGAGTGGCAGGCAGACGATACCTTGGTGCACTTGAGGGTATTTCCCTTTGATCTGCCTTTCTATATCGGCAATCGTCAACCGGCTTGGGTGGTTGAGAATTGGCCTACGATACCTAAACGCGATAACTGGCGCAACGAACTGGTCGATGCTGCGAATTTCAATCCCGCGATCGGCAAAGTGGTGCTTGTCACCGAACTGGAACTCATCCCGCGTTTGTGCCAAACCAGCGACAAGATTTTTTGGCTACGTTCGCATGATTGGGGCCTAGCCGCCTATCCTTTCCTGAGGGGAATGGAACCCTTCTTTACGCAGGGCAACGGTGGGCGCGTTTGGAAAATTAAAACAGACACCGTCTTCAAAGAAAAAGTCTGTCCGAAGTCGGGCTAGTATCTCGTTATCGTCAATACGCTGAAAGGAACCCTGTTTATGAGCCAGTCCAAAGTTGGCAAGCGCGTTAAAACACCAGAAAGTTTGCGCAGTGCGCGTTGGTTCGCACCCGACGATTTGCGGTCCTTTGGGCACCGCTCGCGCGCGATGCAAATGGGCTATGGCCCCGAGGACTGGGCGGGCAAGCCTGTGGTTGCAATTGTCAATACCTGGTCGGATATCAATCCTTGCCACAGCCATTTCAAGCAACGTGTCGAAGACGTCAAGCGTGGTGTGTTCCAGGCAGGCGGATTTCCGATCGAACTGCCGGCCCAGTCTCTGGCAGAGCAATATGTAAAGCCAACAACAATGCTCTATCGCAATCTATTGGCGATGGACGTCGAAGAGTTACTACGCTGTCATCCGGTTGATGGCGTGGTGTTGATGGGGGGGTGCGACAAGACGACACCCGCGTTGTTGATGGGGGCGACCAGTGCGGGCTTACCCGCCATTTATGTTCCAGCGGGCCCCATGTTGCGTGGTAACTGGCACGGCAAAGTGCTCGGCTCGGGGTCGGATGCCTGGAAGTACTGGGATGACCGTCGTGCTGGTCTAATCAATCAAAAAGAATGGATCGAAATCGAAGGCGGGATTGCGCGTAGTCATGGCACCTGCATGACAATGGGAACGGCCAGCACCATGACAGCGATCGCAGAGGCACTGGGCATGACCTTGCCAGGTGCGTCCTCGATTCCTGCGCCCGATTCTAATCATGTGCGCATGAGCGCAGAGTCGGGTCGCCGCATTGTCGATATGATTTGGGAGGACCTCACGCCCTCCAAAATCCAGACGCATGCCGCCTTTGAAAACGCGATTGCTGTGGCGATGGCGATGGGTTGCTCAACCAATGCGATTATCCATGTCATTGCTCAGGCTAAGCGCGCAGGTTGCGATATCGATCTAGCAGATTTTGATCGATTCAGTCGGTTCATTCCCGTGATTGCCAACGTGCGCCCAAGTGGTGATCAGTACCTGATGGAAGACTTCTTCTATGCGGGAGGTCTACCGGCCTTGATGAATCGCATCAAACAACACTTGCACCTGGATGCGCTGACCGTCAGCGGTAAAACGCTCGGTGAGGATATTGAAGGTGCTGCGGTGTATAACGATGACGTGATCCGTCCGCTCGATAATCCGATTTATGCGGAGGGCGCGTTAGCTGTCTTGAAGGGCAACCTGGCTCCCGACGGTTGCGTCATCAAGCCTAGCGCCTGTCCCGCACACTTACACCAGCACACAGGACCAGCGTTGGTGTTTGACGATTACGCGTCGATGAAGGCTGTGATTGATGATGACGATTTAGACGTGACGGCAGAGCATGTCCTGATTTTACGTAACGCGGGACCGCAGGGCGGGCCCGGCATGCCAGAGTGGGGGATGTTACCCATGCCCAAGAAGCTCCTCAAGCAGGGAGTGCGCGATATGTTGCGCCTTTCCGATTCGCGCATGAGTGGCACGAGTTATGGTGCTTGCGTGTTGCATATATCGCCCGAGTCCTATGTGGGTGGTCCGTTAGCGTTGGTTAAGAACGGCGACATGATCTCCGTCAACGTTGCGGCGCGCACGATTAATCTTGATATTTCAGATGAAGAATTTGCGCGACGTAAAGCCGCCTGGAAAGCGCCAGCGCCTCGCTACGAGCGAGGCTATGGTTGGATGTTTTCGAAACATATCCAACAGGCGCATGAAGGCTGTGATTTTGACTTCTTGCGCACCGATTTTGGTGCTCCCGTATCTGAACCCGACATCTATTGATAGGCAACAACATGAGCAAACTCTCTGCGGCGACACGTGAAAAACTGATGCAAGTGAGCACAGCAACGCTTGGGACATGTTTGTTCAAACGAGGCCTACGCTCGCAATTTGTGCAGAACGTCCAGCGGTTGTCGAAGTCGACCAAAAATATGGTGGGGGAGGCATACACCCTGCGCTATATTCCAGCGCGTGAAGATCTCAATGGGATTGAGGTCTTCAAAGATCGTTCGCATCCCCAGCGCAAAGCCATTGATGAATGCCCCGCGGGCGCTGTGTTAGTGATCGATAGTCGTCAAGACGCTCGTGCAGCGTCGGCGGGTGGCATTCTGGTGGGCCGACTTCTGGCCCGCGGTGTGGCAGGGGTCGTCACGGATGGTGGTTTTCGGGACTCGGCCGAAATCGCAGAACTAGGGATTGGCGCCTATCACCAACGTCCGTCGGCTCCGACAAACCTCACGCACCATCATGCCATTGATATCAATATCCCCATCGGTTGTGGCGATGCGCCCGTTTTTCCGGGGGATGTCATTGTGGGGGATGCCGACGGGGTGTTGGTGCTGCCTGCCCACCTCGCCGACGAATTGGCGAATGAAGCGTTTGAAATGACAGTGTTTGAGGACTTTGTAACCGAGGAAGTCAAAAAAGGTCGAACGACGATGGGCTTGTATCCTAATACGGATCCGCAGACAACGATCGATTTTGAAGTTTGGCGTAAAAAGGTGGGGCGCTGAAGTTGGCCCTCGAGAATGGTCGTGCGGAGAGTTTTTTTGTTGCATCCCAGCAGCATGGTGCTAGAACTGGGGTGAGCGACGGGGCTCGAACCCGCGACAACCAGAATCACAATCTGGGACTCTACCAACTGAGCTACGCCCACCACAGGAGCAGAATTCTAGCATGTTTGGCCAAGCTTATCGTGCCCTCGGGCGGGGTCGGTGGTCGACGGGATAGGGGATGCCGTGCATAGCGCTCAGCAAGTGCTAACGGAATATTGGCCGCACATTCTGTTTGTTATTTCAGGCGCGGCGAGTACGGCTGCTGCAATACATGCGGCGATGACCAAACAGGACGTGCGGGCAGCGATAGGTTGGGTTGCTGTCGTGCTTTTTTCCCCGCTATTTGGTGCAGCCTTGTACTTAGTCGCAGGCATCAACCGTATTCGAAAGCAGCGCCTTTCGCGACAGCGTGCAGATTCGTCGATTTCGCAGGAGGTCATCCATCGGCTACTCGTGGAAGATGTTGCCCCGTTCTCAGGTGCGCATTTCTCAGCGTTGAAAGCGCTAGGCGATCGCGTAAGTGACTTTAAGTTGGTAGGCTTGAATGCGATCCGCTTGCTCGATGGTGGCGATGAAACATATCCAGCCATGCTTGAGGCAATCCAGGGCGCGCAGCGTTCGATTGTCTTGCAAAGCTATATCTTTGATCATGATGAAGTGGGCACAGAACTTGCTCAGGCACTGATCGACGCCCACGCTAGGGGTGTCGCTGTGCGCGTATTGATCGACGCAATCGGTGCGAAGTATTCTCACCCGCCTATTGTGCACATGCTTAAAAAAGGTGGTGTGCGAACTGCGCTTTTTATGCGTCCTGTGATCGGTGTGCGATTGGTGTATGCCAACCTGCGCAGTCACCGTAAGTTATTGGTGATCGATGGCACGCATGGGTTTACCGGCGGCATGAATATTCGGGCGGGCTTCGTCACGGCTATTGCCAAAGAGAATGTCACCCACGATACACACTTTCAGGTGAGTGGCCCAGTCGTCTACCAGTTACTGCTTGGCTTTGCGCATGACTGGCAGTTTACGACCCAAGAAAAGCTATCGGACCCAGTCTGGTTTCCCGTCAACTCCGCAGATTTTTTAGAAGAGGGTGGCGTCCCATTGCGTTGCGTGCCGTCGGGTCCAGACTCCACGCTTGGGAGTACACACGATATGTTGCTCGGCGCGCTTTCGATCGCGCAGCGACATGTTCGGATTCAGAGCCCCTATTTTTTGCCTGATGTGTCGTTGGTTGACGGTTTAGCGACTGCGGCACGGCGGGGGGTATGCGTCGATATCGTGATACCCGGCGCCAACAATCTAAAATTGGTGAATGCCGCCATGATGGCGCAAATCGATCAGCTGATTTTGACGGGCTGTCGTGTTTGGCGAGCTTCAGGCACCTTCGATCACTCCAAACTATTTACGGTCGATGGAGGTTGGTCTTATGTTGGATCTTCCAACCTCGATCCTCGTAGTTTGCGATTAAATTTTGAGTTAGATCTTGAAGTGTACGATCGCAACTTGACGCAGCAGTTAGATGCACGCATCGATGCAACCATTGCGACCGCTGAACGCATCACAATACGCTCATTGAGGCGCCGATCATTTCCGCTACGACTGCGAGACAAGATCGTTTGGCTTGCCTCGCCTTACTTGTAGACGTTAATTCGTCTCTTGCAAAGGGTCTTTGTCAGGATTCGCGGCATAGCCAACGCCTGCTCCCTGGATCCCGTGGCGGGTCATGGAATCCTTCACGAATCCTTTTGCTTTCATCTCTTCTACAAAGTGGCGCAAATAAACAGCCGCCGCAGTTCCCTTGGTTTTTGGCACTCCCATGGCTTGGTTAATGACCATGAACCGCTCCGGCAGCATACGAAGACCAGACACCTCTTTGGTATCGGCTTCGAGTTGTTGTTTGACGCCCGCTGCGATCTCGATGTGCTGAGCGAGAAAGTCTGGAATGACCGCCTGTGACGAGTCTGCCCGAATAATCGTAGCGTGTTTGAGATGGCGCGTTAAAAATAAATCGTAGGCACTACCTTTGCCCACAACGACTTGTTTTCCAGAGGCGTCCACGTCCGCGTTACGGGTAATGAGAGAGTCGCTACGCACCATGTAAAACCCTTCGATCAAGACATAGGCAGCTGTGAAGGCAATGTCCTTTCCTCTTTCTGGATCGATAGCAAAAAAACCAATGTCGGCGCGGCCAGCTTCAACCGTGGCGACCGATTTTCCAGCGGTTTCGTTCACGATAAGTTCGCAGGGCACGCCCAGCTTGTCGGCAAGCGCGCGTGCGAGGTCGATGGAGATGCCGAATGGCCGACCTTCTTTGTCTAAGTTTGCAAGCACGGGGTTACCAACGTTCAACGAAGCGCGCAGAGCACCTGTGGGTGCGAAAGCTTTAAGCAAGTCAGCATTCATAACGTATTCGGATCCCTATTGGTTGTGCTGGAAGGTGCGGTGTTAATCGAATCGCGTCAACATAACAGATAATGCATGGCACACGCACGCGGGTCTGCGCCTATAATCGACTTGATCGTTAAACAAGTTTTAATTTGTGCCTATGCGCACGCTTTCGTACTGACAAACCTATGAACCAACATTTCTCTAAAGTTTTTGTGGCGCTGTTGATGGCGGGCTCAGCTGTTTCTCTGGCCCACGCGCAGGCAAAGCCCGCTAATGCAGCCGCAACGGTAAACGGCGTAGTGATTCCGCAGGCGCTGCTTGACCAGAATGTACGTGTGAATATTGCGCAGGGGCAGCGCGACACCCCCGAGTTACGCAAGGCGATTCAAGATGAACTGGTCAACCGTGAAGTGCTTGCACAAGAGTCTGCGAGGTTAGGTCTTGATAAGACGGCTGATGCGCAGACGCAATGGGCTCAAGTGAGGCAGACCTTCATGGTCGAAATCCTCTTGAGCGACTATGCTCGGCGCAATCCAATCACGGAGGCGGCCCTGAAGACTGAGTTTGACCGTCAGATCGCTGCAATGAAGGACGAGCAGCAGTACCGGGTGAGCCTGATCGTGACGGCAACTGAAGCAGAGGCCAAGGCAATTTTGGTCCGTTTGAAGAAAGGCGAGTCTTTTGCGAAATTAGCCAGTGAGCTGTCGCTCGACCCGAGCAAAAAGAACTCTGGCGAGGTGGGTTGGGTAGTTGCCGCTCAAATTTTGCCGGCGATTTCGAATGTGATGGTGAATCTGGCAAAAGGTGGGCTGTCTGTTGCTCCCATTCAGACTGCCACCGGTTGGAACATTATCAAACTGGAAGATAAGCGCGCTTTTGTCGCCCCAAGTTTTGATCTCGCTAAAAACGATATTCGCCAGATGCTTTTGCAACAGCAACGCTTTGAATACGTAAAAACGCTGCGAGACAAAGCGAAAGTCGTGCAATAAACCGAGGTTTTGTGGCGCCCCCGGCGAGAATCGAACTCACAACCGCTCGCTTAGAAGGCGAGTGCTCTATCCAATTGAGCTACGGGGACATTGAGCCCGTATTCTAACCGTCCCGCGTTTCCTTGTATTGGACATACGCCTCATGTCGCAGTTGTTCGTCGTGCATCCCAGTCATCCGCAGCCTCGCCTGATGAAACAAGCTGCGCAGCTTTTGCAAGAGGGCGGAATCTTGGCGGTCCCGACTGACTCTAGTTATGCCTTGGTGGCTGGGCTAGATGATCGTCGGGCGGCTGAAGCGCTGCGCAAGCTCAGGGGGCTCGACGATCGTCATCACTTGACGGTCCTATGCCGTGATCTAGCAGCGATCAGTCAGTTTGCCCGGATAGACAACGCACAATTTCGCTTGCTCAAACTGGCGACGCCCGGTCCTTGGACCTTTATTCTTGATGCCTCGCGCGAGGTGCCCCGACGGGTTTCCCATCCTTCGCGTAAGACCATCGGCGTGCGCGTGCCGAATCATCCTGTGACCCTAGCGCTGCTTGAATATGCGGACGGGCCACTGTTGTCCACGACGCTGATCCCCGAAGGGGAGGCGTACCCCTTAAATGATCCTGCCGAAATACGTGAACGGTACGAGCATCGCTTGGCTGGGGTCCTTGACGCAGGTGCCTGTGCTCTTGAGCCCACGACGGTGATCGACTTGACGGGAGATACGCCGCAAATCGTGCGTGTTGGGCTCGGGGATCCCGCACTGCTCGGCCTGTCGCACGATTAGAGAGTTTAAACATTACAATCGGTACATGAGTGAAATCATCCAGACCTTGACGGTCTATGCCTTACCGGTTCTGTTTGCGATTACCTTACACGAGGCCGCGCACGGGTATATCGCTCGTCTGTTCGGGGATGTCACCGCCACGCTTGAAGGCCGAGTCACCCTCAACCCGCTGAAACATATTGATCCTATCGGAACCATCGCGGTTCCCGTCGGGATTTTGTTGCTGTCCAAGCTTCTCGGCGGACCGGCGCTGCTCTTTGGCTGGGCTAAGCCCGTACCGGTGAATTTTGGGCAGTTGCGCCGTCCCAAGCAAGACATGCTTTGGGTGGCGCTCGCCGGGCCCGCAGCGAACCTTTTGATGGCGATTGCTTGGGCAATTGGGTTACGAACTCTCTTCGAAAATGGTGAGCGGACCGGGTTTTGGTTTGAAATGTGCCAGGCGGGCATTCACATTAACTTAGTGCTCATGGCCTTGAATTTATTACCTATTTTGCCGCTAGATGGGGGCCGTGTGCTGTTTAGCCTGCTGCCTAACCGTCTGGCTTGGCAATACGGTCGCATGGAGCCCTATGGCATGTGGATCGTGATCGCGCTCTTGGCGACAGGTATGTTGACCACGCTGATTTCTCCAATTGTCGGGTTTGGGGAGTGGGTTCTGCGGTTATTTCTATAGGTTTTCGCTATTGTTTTGCCGCTTATCCGTTAAACTTAAGTACTATTTTTAATGGCGCTTGTGCGCCCCTCAGTGTGTTCCGGACCCAAGAATATTTATGGCTACGACTTCATCTAAAAACGGCCCCCAGTTTCAGGGGAGTATGGTTGCTCTTGTGACCCCCATGCATCCTGATGGCAGTATCGATTACGTCAGTTTTAAAGCGCTGATCGATTGGCATGCGAAAGAAGGAACCGATGCCTTGGTGATTGTGGGAACATCAGGTGAGTCCCCAACCGTTAACGTAGACGAGCACGCAGAGCTGATTCGCCTAGCTGTTGTGCATTCTGCAGGTCGTATCCCAGTTATCGCGGGCGTGGGTGCGAACTCAACTGCCGAAGCGATTCATCTCGCTGACCATGCTCGCAAAGTCGGCGCCCATGCGGGGTTGTCTGTTGTGCCTTACTACAACAAACCCTCCCAAGAGGGTATGTACCAGCACTTCAAAGCGATCCAAGAGGCAGTGGATTTACCGACTATTCTGTATAACGTGCCAGGCCGTACTGTTGCAGATCTTGCGCATGATACCGTCGTGCGTTTGGCGCAGGTCCCTGGAATTATCGGAATCAAAGATGCGACGGGTGATATTGGTCGTGGAGCCTTATTGATCCGTGACCTGCCTGTGAGCTTTGCCGTGCTGAGTGGCGACGATGCGACGGCTGCGGCGTTGATCCTGTTGGGCGGTCGGGGCAATATTTCCGTGACAGCCAATATCGCACCACGAGCGATGCATGATCTGTGTACCGCAGCGCTCAAAGCGGACGTCGCAAAAGTGCGCGAACTGAACGGACTGCTTGGGCCGCTCAATAAGCTCTTGTTTGTCGAAGGGAATCCTGTCCCCGTGAAGTGGGCGTTGAGTCAAATGGGTCGTATTCCCAACGGGATCCGACTGCCCCTAGTTGAACTGAGTGCGCAGTATCATGCGCCACTGCGGGCCGCGATGGTTCAGGCAGGATTGCTCTAAGATGAAAACTCAAGGCTTCAACGTGAAATTTATTAAAGTGACAGCCCTGTTAGGGCTTGCGTTAATCAGCGGTTGTGCCCAAATGCGCACCATGCTGGATGGCGACAACTCCGTTGACTACAAAAGCGTGGTGATGTCCGATCCGCTGAGTATTCCCCCGGACATGACGCAGGCGGCAAGCGATCCTCGTTATCGCGCGCCTGCCGGTGGTTCCACAACCTTCAATCAGTTTCAGCAGGCCGGACAGCAGGCTGCGGTCAAGGGTGCGAGCGCGTCGCAGTCTGCGGTGCTGCCCACGCGCAGTGACATGCGCGTCATGCGTGACGGTGATTTGCGTTGGTTGTCGGTCAATCTGCCCGCAGATAAAGTTTTTTCGCTCGCTGCCGATTTCTGGAGTGAAAACGGATTCACGTTGGATGTGACGGATCCGAAGGCGGGCCTACTCGTCACGAACTGGGCTGAGAACCGCGCTAAAATTCCCGAAAGCTGGATTCGTCAGGCGCTAGGTGCGGTCTTGCGAGGTTTGTGGGATAGCGGCACGCGTGATAAGTTCCGCACGCGCATAGAGCGCGCAGGCACACGCACCGAGGTTTATATTTCGCACCAGCATATGGACGAGATGGCGACTGCGTCGGACGGCACCGAGATTCGATGGGTGCGCGGGAAAGAAGATCCTGGCCTCAATGCAGCGATGCTCGCACGCTTGATGGTGTTTATGGGCGAAGATGTTGACGGCGCACGCAAGAAGATGGCGCAGGCCGTAGCGAATCCCCAAAGTCCTAAGGTTGTGACTCCGACAACAGATAAGTCGGTGCTAATCATTAGCGAAAGTTTTGATCGTGCTTGGCGGCGGGTTGGTGTGGCACTAGACTCAGGTGGTTTCGCGGTGGATGATCGCGACCGCTCAGCGGGCGACTATTACGTGAGGTACGTGGATAGTGATACAGGTGTTAAACGCGAAGATCCTAATTTCCTGAGCCGCTTGTTCGGGGCGAAAGATCCAGGTAAGGCTCCCACCTATCGTATCCGTTTAGTTGCTCGGGGTAATGACACTGAAGTTACGGTATTGAACGAGAAGGGCCTGCGAGACGAAAGTGATACGGCGAAACGACTGCTAGCGGTTCTCGCGGACAAGATTTAACAGCTAAACGAAGGGGGCAAAGGCCCCCTTGCTAGCCTTGAGCACTCGTCTTTTGTCGGGGCGGGGGTACGGTTTTTAGCCCCAGCTGCTGCAGCTAAACATGAGGTTTTGCGAGCACAGCAAGGCCGACTCAGTGTAGAGTATGGTGGGTTTTGCTGATTAGTTTGGCAGAGGCCTGATGCGCGCAAGGCATTGTGACCACACATATTGTTAGTCAACTCAGTCTCTTTAGCAAAAGTGATCAATCATGGTAGAAAAAACAACGGTCCGCGTGGATGCTTACACGATTGACGGCGATCGATTTAAAGTCATCATCAACGACGAAGAACAATACTCAATTTGGCCTGAGCAAAAAGCGGTACCTGCCGGATGGTACGAAAAAGGTTTTGCGGGTTCTAAAGATGAAGTCACGCAGTACATTGATCAGCACTGGATAGATATGCGTCCTGCCAGCTTGCGCAAAGCCATGGATGCTGTGGCCAAATAGCAGTTGTTTTTCTTAGGTGTTGTCCGATGCGAACAATCGCGGTTGCAAATCAGAAAGGTGGCTGTGCCAAGACAACCACGGTCGTGAATTTAGCTGCTGCGCTTGCAGAGATGGGACAGCGGGTGTTGGTGATCGACCTCGATCCGCAGGCGAACGCTAGCCAGTGGTTGCAGGCAGGAGAGCCATTAGATGGTGCTTTCAAATTGTTGACTGAAAGTACTTCTGTTGAAAAGCTGATCGGGTCTTGCGCGACGCCAAACATTGGTGTGATCGCAGCGAGTCAAGACTTGGCTAACGTCGAAAAGGCGCTAGGCGGGAAGTTGGCGATCGATTCGATCTTAAAGCGCAGATTGGCAAAGCTTGATAGCACTCGCTGGGATTACATTTTGATCGATACGCCCCCCACGCTGGGTGTTGTGACCTTAAATGCCCTCGTCGCAGTCAAAGAGGTTCTTATTCCTGTTACGACACACGTTTTGACCTTGTCTGGGGTTGCGCAGCTCATTTCATTCGTTGATGAAATTCAAGAAGTGTTGAATCCTGATTTAAAAATTCTTGGCTTCTTAGCCTCTCGCGTGGACGCTCGGACCAGGCACTCAAAAGATGTGCTGGAACTGTTAACTGAGCGTTTTGGGTCTCAGGTTCTGCAGACATTGATTCGGGAGAATATTCGCTTAGCGGAAGCACCCTCATATGGAATGCCTGTGCTTGAATATGATGCCTCGTGTGCAGCTTCGGCTGATTACCGCGCACTCGCACTCGAAATCGCTCAACGATAGAGAACAAATATGGCCACGACCCGTACTAAGAAGACAGTTAGTTTTAATCCTCTCGATGTAAGTGCCACACCGACAAACAAGCGCAAGAGCGTTCTATCAGGGGTATCCGAGGCGAGCGCGGCGACTGCGCGGAGCCCTAAAGTAAGCGCCAAAGAACCTGTAAAAAAAGTTGACCCCGACGCAAAGGCTCAGAAGTCAGTGAAGTCTGCTCGGAAGTCGATTGGGTCCAAGCCTGCGCAATCGAGCGTGCCCAACGAGCCTGCGAAGCTTCCCGCCAAAGCAGCGACGCCAGCGCGTCTTGGAAAACCCACGAAGAAGGCCGCTGCCCCCGCTCCTGTCGAGCAGCCTGCACGCAAGGCAGCGACTGCGCATATTCAAAACGACGTCGTGTCCAGCGCGTCCGTTCAGCCCGATCACCGAGAGAATAACGGCCGCAGCGCCTCAGACCAAAATGGGGCTGGGCCGCAGCCCGCTGCGCAGATCCAGGATGGCCAAGTATTGAATGTTTGCGACATCGTGTCGGGTCCGCAGCCCGATGTTGTGGGCTTTTATGAATCGAGCGGTGAGTTTGTGTCGTTGATGCAGCTCGAAGGACCGATCGAGCCACCGCGAGTTGGTTTTTTCTCGCTCGCGCTCGCTGGCTTTGCGATGGGTGGTCCTTTGGGATTTGCTGCGGCGTCGATCTTGAGTGTTCGAAAGCATTCTATATTTTTAGCGCGACAGACTTCTGGTCAGCACAAGTACGTATCGTTAGATTTGCGCGGGCTGAGTCATTTGAGACGTATGGCAGTTAAACTCGGACGTTGATTTAACGTTCCTTAAACTCTACATTGATTGTATTTTCTGGTCTTATTGAAAAGGTGACGGTTATGGCGAAATCAAATGCAACGGGCTCGGATCAACACGGCGACGCGGCGCTTAAGCAGTTTGACTTAGAGGGTTCCGTTGGTGCGGATGTGGTGTTGACCAATCCGTTGGTGGCTAAAGATTTTCGGCGTTTATTGGCTGATCAAACAGTTCAAAACTGGTCTCAATGGGCAACGGTTGCTGGCTTCATTCCCTTGCCATTGCTTGATGTCGTCACCATTTCCGGCGTGCAGATCAAGATGATTTATGACTTGTGCCGAGTCTACGACATTCCGTTTGAGCAACGCAAGGTGCGCGCGATTCTTTCCGGATTGAGTGGAGGGGGCGTAACAACTGTGGCCTCAGCCTCGTTGTCGGCCTCTCTCATTAAAAATGTGCCTGTGGTTGGTACTGCGTTGGCGGCCGTAACACAGCCAGCGATGTCCTACGCGACGACCTATGCGATTGGTACGTTGTTTGTTCGTCACTTTGAATCGAATGGTACCTTAGTGGCGATGTCGATTGAGTCACTCAGGGCCGCTTATCAAGAACAAGTCGAGGCGGCGAAGAAAAAGTTTTTTAAGAAAAATACCGTAAAAGACCCCGTCGATGTCTTAGTAACCCCAGTTTGAGTGGTCCGGCTCAAAGCCGGACCAAATGGATCGCACAGATGCGCAATGTTAGTCATGCCTCAGAGTTAATCAAACTCGTTCAGCAATATAGTGGATTAAGCCTTGCCCGCATCCTTTATGTGGCGGGGCTTGCTGGATTGTGTAGTACAGCGTTAATTGCGCTGGTGAACTATTCTGCTGCAAGGGTGGCGGTGCAAGACATGCCGGTCTGGGCGTTTGCGTTATTCATCCCATTGTTAATCTGCTACACCATTTTGGTACGTATCAATAACAAGGAAAGTATCTCTGCGACGCAGATGTTGGTTCATCGAATCAGAATGCGCATCATGGGCGAAGTGTTAAAGACTGACTTACTGACCTTAGAAAAAATTGGTATTCCCCATATCCAGACCATCTTAAGTCGTGACACGTTGACGATCAGTCAAGGCGCAACAATGTTTGTGCCGACCTGTCAGGCTGCTGCGATGCTGATGTTTGCGATTGTCTATTTGTGCTATCTATCCCTGGTCGCCGGCATTGTCGTCTTGGTGTTTGGCTTTGTTGTCATTTTGTATTTTTCAGGAACCTTCACGGCCATGCATGAGAAATTGCATGGTGCTTGGGCTGAGGAGGGGCAGGCGAGTGCCCAGAGCGCCGATTTTTTATCGGGCTTCAAAGAAATCAAAATGAATTCGGCGCGTGCGTTTGACATCAGCAACGACATCATCACGAGTTCGCGGCATGTGGCGGACGTGAAGGCCCAGACCTTTATCTATCTGTCTAATAGTTTTACCTCGATTCAGGTCATGATCTATGCCTTGGTGGGCATGACCATTTTTATCATTCCGTCGATTTCTTCGGGGTTTCACACGAGTGTTGTGGCTGTTTCGACGACCGTACTATTCATTGCAGGTTCATTGACAGGGATAATTAGTGCGCTGCCGTTGCTCTCTCAAGCAAATACTGCGGCGGAGGAAGTTAATCGTTTCATGCAGCAGTTGGAAGACATTAAACTGCCGCCCGTATCGCGCGACGACTATGTTGAGCAAGTCGTGCACAAAATTTCTGTGGAAAACGTAACCTATCGTTTCGATAGTAAAGCGGGGACGACCCCATTCATATTAGGGCCCATTAGTTGCGATTTTGAGGCTGGAAAGGTTTATTTTGTACGAGGTGGTAATGGTTCTGGGAAAACGTCCTTCATTAGGATCTTGACAGGATTGATTGCGCCGGACTCCGGCCGCTTATTACTCAATGGTATTGAAATAAACGGCGCGCAGTCGCAGGCGTACAGAGATCTATTCTCTGCTATTTTCAGTGATTTTTATTTGTTTAAAAAGCTCTACGGAAATTATGAGGTTTCCGATGAAGAGGTGGACGTCTGGCTAAAGAAACTAGAGCTCCCAGAGCGCGTCAATTTTGCCAGTCACGCTTTCACTGATTTAAATTTATCGACTGGGCAAAAGAAACGTATTGCCTTAATTGTGTCGATACTTGAAAAGCGCCCTATCATTATTCTTGACGAATGGGCATCCGACCAAGATCCAGAGTTCCGAAAGTTTTTCTACGAAAAGATTATTCCTGAGTTACGGGCGATGAATAAAATCGTCATTGCGATTACCCACGATGATCACTATTTTCATGGAGCTGATCATCTGTTGTTTATCGAGAATGGCAAACTTCGGAAGTTCGATTAACGTGGTGGCTAAAAAATGACGAATCGACTTTTTTCTTATTTTTCAAATTTGTTCGGTGACTATGTGGAGTTTTTGCGTAAGCACGCGGTGACAATCATCGTGATATTTTTGATCGCGATAAGCACGCTGGTGATGGTCTGGCCTTACTCTGTGCATATAATTCCCGCAGGACAACTAGGCATCCTATATAAAAGGTTTGCGGGCGGTACGGATCTCGATAATGTGTATCGCGAGGGGCTGACGCTGACCTTCCCTTGGAACCAAATGACGATCTATAACGCTCAGGTTCAGCAGAGAACGACAAATATTGAGGTACTCACCTCTGATCGGTTGAAGTCGAAGATGACCATTTCGTTTCAATACACGGTGTACCCCTTTAACCTGGGCCTTCTGCATAAATATATTGGTCCAGATTATTACGAAAAAATTATTCTTCCGATGATTGAGTCGGCGGCGCGAGAATCCGTTGTGAACTACTCTTCGGTCGACGCGTTCACAAAAGACATCAAAAAAGTTACTCAGACGATTTCTTTAGATACGAGCAACATGATTCTGAGTAAGATCAATCCGACGGGGCTGACAGACGTACGGTTGCTGACAATTAGTGATGTGCAAGTCATCAAGTTTAGCTACCCCCCTGAGCTTGAGATGGCCCTGCAAAACAAGGCGGTTGAGCTTGTGAAGTCCGAGGCGTATCAATATCGGCTGGTCACCGAGCGCTTGGAGGCAGAGCGTAAGCGTATTGAGGCTAGTGGAATTAAAGACTTCCAGTCGATCGCCGATAGTGCGCTGACCGAAAATTATCTGCGTTATAAGGGGATTGAGGCAAGCGCGTTGCTGGCGGCTTCACCGAATAGCAAAGTGCTTGTATTTGGCTCAGGCTCATCTGGGCTACCACTCATTATGGGTGGCTCTGAGGTGTTGAAATAAACACCTAATGACCGGCATCACGGAAACAGCTTCTAGTCGTCCGTCTTGATATACATGTTACGAGCGTCATCAAACAGGATGTCGATGCCAAAGCCATTCGATATATTTGTTTTGATCGTGAGTGTTTTGTCTAATAGAAAGCTTTCGTAGGCCCAACCCGTCGGCTTGTTGAGCAAGGGGCCCAAATAGGCAAGCATGTCTTCTTTGGCGTGTTTAATCACTTGTGTGGTGTAAGCAAACATCACGTAGCGATCCCCGTTGGGTGCCACCAGTCGATGTACAGGTCTTCCGATATTCCAGATGTACTGAATTTGGCTCTGTAACTTAAATGGCCTGTACTCAGTCGAACTCAAGCCAACGACGCCTAGGTCTGCGCTCTGCACAAGCTCAGTTATGGTGATGTCGACAAAACCGATAGCGCTGAAATTTAGATTTCCAAGGCGAATAAAGGGATTGGGAACTGTCGCTAAGTTGACGTCCATGAGGTAATGGTGTGCTCCGCCACGTATGATGGCGATTGGTTGCTGTACGGCCCGCAGTTGAGCCTTGATGGAGGCTTGCGTCAAGTTTTCATAAGTCGCTTCATCACAATTTGATGCCATTCCCATTGTTGAGTAAACGGTGACCCGCACGCCTAGCGCAGAGAAGCTGGGGCTGCCAGCGTAAACCGTGCAGATAAGGCCGGTTTTAGATATCGCATTAGTTTTCGATACGACTGGGGTCGGTGGCTTAGCGGCCGGTGCGCGTGCCGGGGGTAAGGCTCCAGGTGTTAGAGCCGGTTCAGGGGCGGTGTTGCCAGGCTTGGGTTGAGCCTGGAGGGGAGTCAAGGCGAACGCCAAATAAAGAATCAGAAAAACACTGAAGAATTTCATCACCACTACCATTTTGTGAGGTTGTGTCAGGATCAAGGGTGTTTTTTCCTAAAAAGCTGTCGATAAGTTGATTCTGATTATGTATGATAGTCCTGTAAAATGCTAGTGGAAGTCCTCGCACGATCGCACAACATGCCGCGCAAGTCGTGCGTTTCTTAATGGTTGTTTCATGTTTCGTCGTGTAGTGTGATGTGCACAGACATGAAAATATGTTTCTCCAGTTGATTGTCCGTCCTAGGAGTCTAAAGTGACTACTTTTGTTGTAATAAAAATTCTAGTCGTTGGGGCCTTGTTAGGCGGTTTTGTGATGTTTTCTATATTCCGCCGCAAGCAAAATCACGCAGACGGTAAACCCGTCGGCCTCATTGGGACGCTGGTAGGTTTCACGGTTCGTGTGTTATTGATTGGTGTGGTGGCTTTCTCGGCCTTTTGGTTTGTGACCAAATTCATGGCGTGATAGCGTGCCTGCTATCTGTGCCCAGTTCCCCTCAGGAGTGCTTTTGATGCGTAGTGTTTCGATGTTATTTTTGGCCGCGTTGTCGGCCGTGATCAGCGGTTGCGGTTCGACGAATTCAACGACCTTCCGAAGCATGTCGGACGCTTACCGAGAAGTGGTAGAGACTTATAGCAACGATAACATTCTGATCAATATTGCACGTGCGTCCCAAAAGATGCCGGTGAGTTTTTTAGATATCCCTTCGATCATGGGCACGGGTAACGTTTCTGCGACTGCAGGGCTGTCGGCAACCGTTTACTCAGCCAATCCAGGGTCGTTTGGCGGGTTTCTTCAGCCCTACAGTGGTGCTCTTGGTCTAGCCACCTACGTACCCTCTGCAACTCTGAACGTCAGTGGAGGCTACACCTTCACCCAGTCCTCACTTGATAATGCAACCTTCATGCGTCCGTTCTTGTTGGACGTAAAGCCTGAGATCGTCGGTTACCTTTCTTCTAATCAGGCGGCGCCCAAATCGATTCTGTACTCTTTATTAATACGTTCGGTTGACATTGTCAATGATCAAAGGGAGGTGGTGACGAGCTTTGTGAATGACCCCTCGTCTAAGGATTATCTCCGCTTCCAACGTGCACTGTACATTATGGTCGCTGCAGGCCTGACTGCGGAGCCGACATTTGTGAAAATGCCGATGTCGCCAATCATGGATGAGGCAACGGCACGCGCTTCGTTCGGGATGTTGACGGCCGCGCTGGCTGTTGGCGTCACACTGGACGAGGTGAGCCAACCCGGCCGTCCTAAGCAGTTCAGACTTATAAAGTTGATGCCTGATTGGCGCATGTGTTTAAACAAAACTGATGGCGAAGCCCTCTTTGGTAAGTCGCTCTCTCCTGAGAACTACTGTACACAGTCATTTAAGTCGAATACTGCCAAGCGTACGGCTACGGAGCTTCGTACTTTATTGGGAGACGGATCGGATAACACGATGAAGAACCTGACGATCAAGGTGAATTTGCGTTCTACCCGAAACGTATTTGACTTTTTGGGTGATATCGTCGCGATGCAGAACGCTGACAATCCAAACATCGTGAAGATTTTTAATCCAGACTTATTGAATGCTTCGGATGATGCAAAGGTGTCAGACTTTCCTCCTGTGCCGCTATTCGTGATGCAAAAAAATAAGAGTGCAGGCAAACCGTTGACGTCATTGAGTTATCGCGGTGATACCTACACAATACCTGATCACGCGACATCAGAAAGTTTCACGAAGGACGTGATCGTTTTACTTTCTCAGTTGCTGACACTTAATAAGATTGCGGGTTCCATTCCACCCTCGCCGTCGGTCCTGGTAAAGTAAAGACCAGGATTAATGATAAAAAAAGCGGCCCTGTGGGCCGCTTTTTTTTGAGTAATTTCTAGCAAGGCGTTAATTTTTTTATAATGGCATCGTGCACATCACGCATGTGGCTTTGCAAAAAAAAATGTCCTCCAGAGAAAACCTGCACATCAACAGGTGCCTTACTCCTTAAGCTCCAAGAGTATGTGCTTTCCAGTAAGGTTTGAGTGTCTTGGCTGCCCGCAAACACGTGGATTGGGCACTGGATCAGTGTGTCATCTTTGAGTTTGTAGTGATCGCAGAGCCTAAAATCAGCCCGAATCGTGGGCAAGATGAGTTCCATCATCTCTGCGTTGTTCAGTATCTCGTCAACAAACCCTCCATAGCCACGTATTCTTTCTATAAAGTCTGCATCAGACAAAGTGCTCATGGGAGTGCGTTGCAGCGGTAGATGCGCTGCGCGATGCGCGGCGAGAAACAACCGCTCCGGAGCGCGTATCCCAGCTAATTTTTCGACGCTGCGCGCGAGCTCAAAGGCCAGCAGTGCCCCCATGCTGTGTCCATAAAAAGCATAAGGTCGATCGAAGTAGGGGGGCAGGTGTGCTAACAGTGCGGCGACCAGGCCATCAATATCGTCCAGTGCCGGCTCAAGCAGACGGCTTTCTCTGCCTGGCAATTGAATGGCGCACACCTCTATATCTGGCCCAAGTGATCCTGCCCACTTTCTATATGCTGAAGCACCACCGCCCGCGTAGGGAAAACAAAATAAACGTTTTTTAGCGGTTGTGACAGCGGGGCGTGGAAGTGCAACCCATGCGTCCAGAGAGGATGCCATGCGTTAAGTTGGTATAGGCTTTTTCTTGAAGAGTGTCTTGCCTTTTTTGAACTGATCCGAAAAGAATTGCTCGACCTCTTTAACCGACAGATCCGACATCGCCAGATCTTTCTCAAAATGCTGAATAAATACTGCGCCAAGAGCGTACGTTGCACCATACGCGACGGCCGGTTGTGTTAGGGACGATAGCGTGCTGCCGACAAGCGGAATATTGCGGATGAAGGAGTAGGCTAGGCTAGCGGAAACAAGGCCAGTCAGACTGCCGCCAAGTAGGCCAGAAATAATCGAACTCAAGGCCTCCCGTTCAAATTGCTGGTCGTAGATCTGGCATAAACTATGCACCATTTTGGCTTGTGCTGCGGATATTGTGAGCACGTCTACGACGGGAATCGGTACGAAGCCCGCGACCGTCGCCCACTGACACCAATGATGCACGGCTTGGTTTGCGTAGAGTCGTCTAAAATCTTTGTTTGTCGTGGGTAAGGTATGCTTTTGGACCGCAGAGTTCTCAACCAAAGCTTCATTGGCAAAAAGTTCAGTCGCTTGTGCGGCTTTGCAGGCAATCGGGTCGGTAGACACAGGGCAGGACTCTTTGTTTTAAATGATGCTCCAGTATAGATCTTTGTGATAAGGTGGTGCAATCGTGAATGAACTGCTTCGCGTGTTAAGACCTCACATGACCTCGCAATCTTTGCGATCGTCAGATGTCATAGAGACTATTCGTGTATCGTATGTGCGTATCTGAATTTGGTAAATTGCGCTCTCAGATGAAAAAATTAAAAGTCTTTTTTATCCTATTGACTAGCTTGTTTGTGGGGTCTGCTTGGGCGCAGACCTGCGATTCAGTTTCCGTCTCGGGACCGATCGGCGATGCACCTGCCTCTTGGGTGCTCGATGACCAACTCATCGGGGCTGGAATCGAGTTGGCGCAGAACACACTCAAGGCCGCAGGGGTTAATAATGTTAAGATTGTGCGGTATGCGTCTTGGGCGGAGGCGCTCGCTGCGACTCGTTCAGGCGAGCTAGATATGATCATTTCTGCTGGATGGTCGTTAGACCGATCGCGCTACTTGTCTTATGTTTACCCCTCTTATGCATACCAGTTTTTGTATGTGGTTGTTCGTAGAGGCGAAACATTCGCGCTGAATCAATACGCAGATTTAAAAGGAAGAAGGGGTGTAGCAGGGACGGGCTTGACCTTTGGTAATAGCGCTTTCGGCCTGTTTGCCGATAATGAATTGCAGTTAGCGCGGTCGCCTAGTCTTGGAGAATCTTTTCGGCGTTTATTGAACGGAGAGGTAGACTTTATTCTTGCTTACCAGGACGCTGTATATTCTGAGATATATCGTCGCGACCTGGGTGACAAGGTGCAAATTCTCTCGACTTATCCGTTTAGGATCGATACTTTTTTTGCTTTCTCCAAACGCTCTAAATGTGCGTCCGTTTTGATGGATAAGGTTGGAGCTGAAATCAAAAAAGCAAGCAAGACGAATCAGTATTTTCTATTTATGAACAAGTACCGCACCATTTTTAATGAAACTCAGAGTGCTCCGGCAGTGCCCTTTGCACCGCCTCCAGCAACACCCGCTGCCGCAACACCCGCTGCCGCAACACCACCTGCCGCAACACCCGCTGCCGCAGCACCACCTGCCGCAACACCCCCAGCGAAATAGCATGCGTCGCTTGCGTGCCGTTGAGAGGTCTTTCTTTAAATAAGACAGGGTGCCTGTGTTACCGTACGATCGAGCAAAACCTGAGCATCGCGCGCGCCATGAAAAACCCTTCGGCATACTGTCCTAGCGAATACACGGCTATGCTGATTCAGCAGATCAGGCAGTATGGGTCGGACATTAGGGGTAAGAATGCCTTAGAAATTGGCTGCGGAGGCGGCGTTGTGATGGCGGCGCTGGCAAGAGAGGGCGCCAAGCGAGTTTGCGGCGTTGACATCGAAGCCGACGCGATCACTGCGAGCGCAAAAACCTTAAGTGACGCAGGATATTTGGACATAGCAGAGCTACACCAAGGCGACATGTGGGCAGCGATTCCCGATCGCATCTTTGATGTTGTGGTTGCTAATTTGCCTCAAGCGCCCTTGGAAAAACCAACGTTGGATGGTCGCCGTTTGACTTGGAACTTTGGCGGTCTCAACGGACGCCTATTACTGGACCAGTTTCTACACGGAGTGGGTGCCCATTTAGCTGCGGATGGTTGGGGGTTGATCACCCACTTTGATCCTATCGACGTCGATAAGACGCTTGAAATTCTCAATGCTGCCGGGTTCAAGGCAAGCGTTGTCATGACACGGTTGCTGACCTACTCTGAAGAGCGCTTGAATAACCTTGTGCCGCACGTCGTGGCCAGTAAAATCGGTAAGTCAATTATCTCGTACGGTGAGTATGTCTTTTCCGAGGTTCATATCGTGGAGTTCCGACGTGCGCGAAGTAGTCTTGTATAACAGGCGGCTCTGCAAGGTGCAGGCATCTACCAGATCCTTGTGCACGGTGATGCTCGGGGCGCTTTGTGTATTGCTTGCGCTGTCTACACCGGGGTGGGCTCAAACATCCGTGTCCCCGGATGAGGCGCTCGTTACCCTTCTCGAATCCACTCGGTCGCACTGCAACGCAGAAAAAAAAACCGACCTGTTGCAGACAGTGTTATGCCAGAAAGTTATTCGGGTTGGTTTGAACACACAGTATGCAGGGTTTGGATTCAAGAACGACGATGATCAATGGGTTGGCTATGAGGCGGATATCGCTCGACGCCTTGCAGCGAAATTCGGTGTCAAAGCGGTATTCGTTCCGGTCACGGGTGCCAACCGAATTGGTGCCCTAGCTGAAGGTCGAGTAGATGTTGTTCTTTCGACCTTAGGCCACACGACACTGCGCGACAGTCAGCTTACTTTTGTGAGGCCCCATTACTATGCCTCTCAGACTGAAATCACGGGGGAGCGCAACATTCGAGCCGTCGACTGGAATGGCTTGACTGGCCGTACCGTCTGTGTGACCGTTGGATCCTATCAAAATGCTGGCTTGGTGGGACATGGCCTTCGTCTAATGCTTTTCGACGGTTCTGTGAAGTTAGAAGAGGCGCTTGATTCAGGTGTGTGTGTTTTAGCGGCGCATGATGACAGTTTCTTCGCTGGGCTTTACCGCGATCCTGAGTTTTATCAAAAATTTGATACGAAATTCCGTTTCGCACCCGTGCCTTGGGGAGCAGCCGTACCTAAACATAACGCGAAAGACTTAGCGCTTGCTTTAGGGTTGACATTTCAAATAATGCACCGCGATGGCGAGCTTCTTGACTTGGCGCAGGCGAACCGCATCAATACCGAGTTTCTTGAGGGCGAAAGGGACACTTGGAAGAAAGACAGCTGCAATCGTTCGACTGGCAACACCAATCCGGACTGCATACTTTCACCGCTCGACACCGTTCTTACACCCACGCCGTTTTCAGGTTCTGTAAAAGAGCTTGAAGTATTGTTTTCAACCTTCTCAGGTATCGATGTTTCATTTCCATGGCTCACGACAGTCTCCGGGTGGACTCTATTTAAGCGAGGCGTTCTTAGTACCTTCGTGTTGCTCATCGGATCGTTGATCGCAACGCTGCTAATCGCCTGCTTGGTTGGATGGGCGCTGAGCTCACCGATTCGTATTCTGCGCTGGATGACGAGATTGCTCGTCATCACAGCCCAGTCCACGCCTTTTGTTCTTGCTTTAGTGATTGGTCTTGTTTTTGCAACAGCCCTTTTCTCTTATTCGATAGGCTTAGGCCTCACCGTGTGTATGGTGGTGACGGGCCTCATAAATGGTGCCAATGCTGGTCAGTCCATTGCTGAGTCAGTCACGAGCCTGCGCGGTGAAAGTCGTGACCGCTCACTGGGACTCTTTGTTGAGGCGCTTCGTCGCTCGCAAGTTCAGGTGCAAGCCTTTCTTGTTAATGCGAGTAAGGCCTTGCCTGCAGCAAGCTTTATTGGTGCACCTGAATTACTTTCCGCGATGACGGACATTAGTTCATTTTCTAGCTCTCGCCTCGCGACCTACGTCTTTTTAATGCTGTTTTATATGGCCATTGTTTTGGTTGTGGTTTGGTTGTGTGGCAAGGCGGGAGTGTGGCTGGAGAGTGGCGGAGCGAGAGCGGAGATGCGCCGTGAGTGATCTGTTGAGCTTTCTTCCGCCAGATTTCATGCCCGCGCTGCTCGCGGGGATGGTCGTTAACTTCCAAATCGCCTCGCTGACCTTGATCGCTAGCTTGTTGATCGGCGGTTTGCTCACCGCGGTAAGTTTGACGGGTGGTTTTGTAGCTGGGACTGTCACCTTCCTGATCGCCATGATTCGCGCGATGCCGACTTTTCTTGTGATGATTAGTCTGCTTTACCTGCTGCCGAGACAAATCCAAATTGCCGGATTAACGTTGCCGTTATCTAATATTTCGATCGTCGTCCTCTCGCTCTTACCCTATGCGGTGGCATACGTTTTTGATAATTTTTCCGAATCGATTCGCCAATGGCGACGGGGTCAGATGGTTACTGCACTTCAGTTGCTGCCTAACTTATCGCGCATGTATTTCATCTTGATTATGTCCTCGGCGTCCGGTGCAGCGATAGGTGTAACGGAAGGGGTTGCGACGCTTGTGCGTTACTCGAACCGAGTGGAAGCGGTTGATGAGCGGTTGATGATATTTGCGGTCGGTATTGTCCTTTTTGGGCTTGTCATGCAAGCTGGATTTGCCTTGGTGAATTTGTTGAGGGCAGTATTGACTGCAAGAGTCTCCAAGGAACCTCAGTCTAAATCCTGAGGCTTCGTGATCAGCTCGGGTTCAGTTGTGCCGTCATGTCATACTCTGCGAATGGGACGTATAAAATGTTCGGACGCTTAGACGAAAATCTTTTAAACGATCAAAACGCGTATTACTTTAATTTATTGTCTGATCGTTTTCATCCTTTGCATGCTGTTTGGGAAGCCAATTTAAAAAAGAGGTTTGGTCTTACCTTCAAGCCTATCTTTGTCCTTCCCGCCGTGCATAATGAGCTGTTTAGCGACGAAAACTATATTGTCATGAGTGAGCCTCTAGAGGCGGTGTTTAGCGACTCGAGTCCGTCGACACACACTTTTGCTATCTTGGCGGCTGACGATTTGAATAGGCAGTTTAGTGATAGTGATTTCGTGCGCGAGATCATCGCTAAGTTACTTGTGAAACAAGATCGAGTCTTTGTGCTTAGCCTGACAAGCGTTGGGCTAACTTTCGATAGTCCGAAGGTGCAAGTGCTTGGTCCAGATCCCGAGGTGGCCGCAAGATTTGACGACAAAGCGGAGCATTTAAATGTTTTTCGCCACTTGGGTCTTCCTACTAATCAGACGTGGCTCTACGCTAGCTATGAGGAGCTGAGGGCCAAGCACACTGAGTACCCATTTTTTCTTTCCGCTGCATTTTCGTCTGCAGGGAGTGACAGCTGTAAGATCGAAACAAGTCATGATTTGGCGTCGTATTTTGACACGTTGCGCACCGCCAATAAAAGTAGCCACTTTATCGCGGCAAAATTTTTAACCGATATTGTCAGTGCGCCGAATGCGAGTGCCATGGTACTGAGTGAAAACAATACTCTGATGGTGTGCATCACAGATCAGATTTTGCGTGGGCATCGATACCTTGGGAATATCTATCCCTCAAGTGTTGGCGAGCTTCATCGCGCGATGATTTTAGAGATGACCGCAGCTGTTGGTAATTACCTGTCTACACAAGGATTCCGAGGTCTCTTTGGACTAGATTTTCTCATTACGAGTGCTGGAAACTGCTATCCCCTGGATCTTAACCCTAGGAGACAGGGCTCCTACCATTGCAATGTCCTGATGTCTGAAGAGATCGATTTGATTGATCTCGAGCAACGTGCCATTTTTGGTGAAACCTTGCCCGTCATCAAACACGAACAGTTTGAAGTTCCATACTGTTGGGCTCATAGCAAAATCGTGCCTTATCGTGCGAATCCAACTCTGGGCGAAGGCTTTGAAATTGGTGCTCCGCTCAAGCCCTTCGATATAGTGGGCTCGCACTATGCGTCTGCCTGGTACCCCAAGGGCAGTATCCTCAAAGGTGGCGCAGCTGCGCACTATCTACGAACAGATATGTCTCGTTCGCGATTACTGGAGACTCTTGAGCGTGAAGTTGATGAATTGATCACCCAGCTCTACACCTATCCAGAGTCTTCGTCAGTCGCGAAAGATTAACCTGGCGCGTGCGTTGCTCACCATGTCCGTTGTGCATACAGAGCGGTCTATAAAAGAGAAGGGCGGATGAATAAATCATCCGCCCTTCTTTATTCAAAAACTACCACCGAAATTTAGGCAGCTTGCGCTTCTGTTTCGACAGCCGCTTTGTCAGCTTTTGCCTGTTTGCGCGCTTCGATTCCGTCTTTCACGTGATCCCACAAGAATTTGTCCGTGACAGATTTCGAGAATGAATCGGCACAAACCAAAACCACAGCGATTGGGCCCATGGCGATTCGTGCGAAGATGCCGACGGCTGCGTGAGCAGCGCCATTGATGAATTGACCATCCATTAGCAAGCTAGCACCTGGGATGACGGATTCACCCAGAATTTTTGCACCGTTGGTCAGGGTATTCAGGTCGTTTGTTTGAGTTTGCATGATTCCAAGTTCTCCGTGAGATAGAAATATTGAGCGGGGACGTCAATTAATCAGATTGAGAGCGTACTCTGGTTAGACAACTAAACTGAACGATAGCAGGTTAGCTTGACATAAACAATACGATTTCTGACTGAAAATTTGCTTTGATTGAGGCAGTACTGTCAAAGTGACTGAATTGTAAGTGTTAGTTCGTGTTTTGCCTTGAGCATTGGGGGTTGCGGTGGCGGCAAAGGTGAGCCTCGTTGCGGATTAGCCGCATTTTTGAGAGGAAGTGCGAGAGTCCTCCAAGATCATCTGGGCGGCTTTGTCCGCAACCATGATGACCGGGGCGCTTGTATTGCCCGACGGTACTTTAGGCATGATTGACGCATCCACCACACGTAAGCCTTCAATGCCATGGACACGCAAGCGATGATCAACGACCCCAAGCGCATCGGACCCCATGCGGCAGGTGCCAACAGGGTGGTACATGGTCTGCGCCTGCTCTCGGCAGTAAGCAATGAGCTCTTCGTCGGTAGTGCGTTGCGGTCCGGGTAAGACTTCGCCCGTACAGATGTCGCTGAAGGGTGCTTGGGCAAAGATGCGCCGTATCAAGCGCAAACCGAATACTAAGGGTGCCGTGTCGCGTGGATCCGTGAGGTAGCTCGCGAACATGCTTGGGGCTTGACGAAAATCAGCCGATTTTAACGACACGGATCCTGCAGAGTGCACATGGAGTAAGCCACAGGATGCCGTGATTGCGGGAAAGTTATCCGCCTGGAACATGCCACCCGCGCCAAGCATGCTGAAGGGACGCATCTGCATTTGTAGATCAACTTTGTCGGAGTTCACCCCTGATTTTGCGAAGAGTGCCACTTGTGCCGCTGCAGAGTTGAGGAGTCCTTTGCGACTGATTGCGTAGCGCAATACCTCGGGGATCATTCTGAGCGTGCTGCAAATCTTGTGATTGACTGAGAACGCTGGCGTTACCTTTGCCATTGCATGCACATAAACGTGATCATGTAAATTTTGTCCGATACCGGGTAGAGGATGTATCACCGTGATGCCATGCTTGCCAAGCTCATCGACTGGTCCAATCCCCGACAACATTAATAGTTGAGGTGAATTGATCGCGCCCGCTGAAAGAAGCACTTCGCCAGCGGTAATTTCTATCTTTTGGCCGTTTTGTTCGTACCGCACTCCCGTCGCGCGTTTGCCGGTGATAACAATCCGTTCCACAAGTGCATTGACTTCTACAGTCAGGTTTTTTCTCTTGCGGATAGGTTTTAAAAAGGACCGCGCAGCGGAAGAGCGAACGCCGCGATCAATCATTAACTGCACGTAGCCCACCCCCGCTTGTTGGGGGCCATTGAAGTCTGCGTTCGGGGTAATTCCTGCATTCACTGCTGCGGCCACAAAGGTCTGCGATGCCGGGTGGGGCTCCTGGAGCGCAGAGACTTTTAACTCGCCACCCGAGCCGTGCAGTTCGGACTCTCCATCAAAGTGGCACTCTGTTGCCTTGAAGTGAGGTAGAACATCCTCCCAGCCCCAGCCAGGATTACCGGCATCGCGCCAACCGTTGTAGTCGTCTGGTGTACCACGCATATAGACATGCCCATTGATGCTGCTAGAGCCTCCGAGCGTCTTGCCTCGAGGCCAATGCAGTCTGCGTCCATTTAAGCCGGGCTCGGGTTCGGAGTGGTAGCCCCAGGTGATAGTTGGGTCAGCCACAATACGCGGCACGCCTGCAGGAATCTTGATCCAGGGGTTCGTGTCGGCGGGTCCGGCCTCGAGCAGCAGCACAGACTTGCTTCCATCAGCGGACAGTCTGTTCGCTAACACGCAGCCGGCAGAGCCAGCGCCAATGATGACAAAATCGTAAGCGGTGTTCATTTGCGTGATCCCTATTTCAACTTGCGTAAATCGGCCCAATTGCGCTGCATCTCAACAAATAGGAAAGAAGCCGACCAAGTGATGAGGATGATACCGGTTAGCGCCTCGACGCCGCCAAGGTGCCGAAGGTCTCCTTGTGCGACCACATCACCATAGCCCACTGTTGTGAACGTCACAAAAGAAAAATAGACGCAGTCAAGGAAATCTCCTGCATGCGTCAAATTGCCTGTCAATGAACCCATACCCTCTATTTTGCTCGAGAAATAAAACGCAAGCGCAAAGAGCCAAATTTCAAACACATGGACTACGAATATACACAGGGCTCCGACTAAGACTTGGTATCGCGGTCGGATGAGGCAAAACTTTGGCAGTTTCTTTGATAACCAGAAAAGTGCTTCGTAATGAACCAGCATGGTGATGATGACAACCACTGTATTGATCAGGAAAGCGATAGCCAAGGTCATGGTTGTACGTCCTAGTTCTATTGCTAGTCAAAGCGTCGAGAGAGTGAGTTTAGTCTGGTGCGCTCAGATCAATGCCTTCGTGGTGCGCTACTTTTTCTAGCGCTTGCTCAAACAGTGCTCGGGCTGAACCGGATACCGAAGATAAATACGCATGTAAGTGTGCGTCTTCAGCGCTTGTGTTTAAACACTCCTGACTATACTGCTCAAAGCTTGCAAGCTGCGCAATGATTTCTGCGACGTGACGCGGGCATTCGCATAAAACATTAGTCGAAATTCCGCCGATTTTTTTAAGTACCTGATCTGAGTACTTTCGGGCCGGTATCGTGATGCTTGTCGAGGTCTCACTGAGTTGCTGGGTGGCATCCACCACAAGCACCGAGTTAATAAGTTCGGCGAGCTCGTAATCGGACACGGGCTCACGGCGCACAATCATTCCAAGCTCACGCATCGTGCGTACGACTTGCTCTCGACCATAGTTATACAACACGACAATTTGGCTTGCTCGCATTGCGCGCGCTGCTTGTAAGATTTCGTGCACAACAATTTCGTGCAGCGTGTTGATTTTTAGTAGAAAAATATCGGGTGATGTCGTTGGTGGCGTCTGGCGGGCATTTTCAATGCTCTGATACACGCCTGCGGCAGCAAGCTGTACATTTTGTAGATGGGTTGCAAATGCCTTGTTTTCAACTTGCCCGGCCAAAGCCAGGCCTACGATTACTAAGGAGACGCTTCGGTTGTGGGTTGTACTTGTCGCACTACCTTTTTGGCCGGATTGCTTTTGTCTTAAGTCGTTTAGCTCTGCGACAGCAAGCGGGGCGATGGTGCTGATCGCATAGCCCTGATCGCTGAGCTGTTTTAAAAGCGTTGCCCGCAGGAGGTCCTCCTCGCCGTACATTCGGTGCTGGCCCGCTGTTTTGTTGGGGTGTAGCGCTTGGTGTCGCGACTCCCAAACACGTAAAGTGGATACAGGGACGCCCGCTAGCTTTGCGATGGCACCGATACGATACTGTTGGTTGGAAGGTTTCAATTTAAATTTAGCTTGAGTAGATATTGAGTAGATTATAAGACATATTTAAGTTATTTTGTATCCATGAGTAGATATTTGATAGATAATTGCGTCAACAAGCAGTTTTAACCTACTCAAAAGAGAGTAAGTCCATGAGCGCGAACGAAGCAAAGCATGCCTTGAACCTGGTCGTGTTGTTGGCCAAGTTACCGAAGGCCTCGACACTGACGACACAGGAGCTCGCCAGACGCCTGGGCCTATCAGTTTCTTACGTTGAAAACCTACTTAAGGTGTTGCGTACCCATGAGATGGTGAGCTCCCGGCGTGGGCCGATGGGAGGACATTGCTTCTGCGGCTCGGTCGCGAGCTTGTCAGTCTGGGACATCGTCTCAGTATTCTATGTTGCGCCGACAGCGCTTCGGCATAGCGGGACGCGCGAGGATTTCACTGGCTGGCTCGAGGCACAGTATGAGCAGGCGCGTATCGAATTTTTTAAATCCCAGCGCTTCGCAACTTTGTTAGGCGAGCAAGCTCCCGATTGGGAGAGCGAGGGTTGCGTTGAGCGAGAGGCGCCACATTTTGAATACGTTGAGTCACACTTCCAGAATCATCGAGATGGCGTGGGAAGATCGCACGCCTTTTGAAGCGATTAGGCAGCAGTTCGGCTTAAACGAGGCGGAGGTGATAAAGTTGATGCGTCGCGAACTCAAGCGCGCATCCTTTAAACTTTGGCGCAAGCGTGTAACGGGTCGTCAGACCAAGCACTTGGCGCTCAGGCCTGAGTCGATGGTGCACACTTACCGTCACGCGGCTCGTCTAGGAAGTCGATGACCTCAACACTACTTGCACCACCCTTGACCGCTCCCAGCGACTTGCAGGCTGTTCTCAAAGAACAAGGCTTTGCGGTGGTAGCGCCCGACGGCGTCAGTGCGCTGAGCGGCGTGCGCCTTGCTGATTTGTTGCGTCTCAATTCATTTTGGAACGATCTGCCTCCCGACCAGTATTTAAAGGACGGTGGCCGTTATCGGCGTCGCCGACACGCCAGTTTTTTAGTGCAGGGTGGGGTGGTATCCCAATACGCTCATCGCGCACACTGGCAGCCTCTTTCCTATAACGCGCTGCATGGTGGCATGCTGCGCTGGTTTGAGCCTTTGGATGCCGCCATGACCAGCTCGCCAGCCTGGTCAGCCGTGATCTCTTTTTTGGGGCGCGTGGCGTCTGGGTTGCGAGGTGAGCAGACCTGGTTTGTCGAGGCGCATCCGTTTCGTATTGATACGACCGATGGCATTGGCAGGCCTACACCGGAAGGCGCGCACCGAGACGGCGTGGATCTTGTGGCCGTCTTTTTAATCGGTCGTCAAGGCATTAAGGGCGGCGAGACTCGGGTGTTTGATGTGAGTAGTCCACTTGGACAGCGCTTCACCTTGACCGAGCCTTGGTCACTCCTATTGCTTGATGATGCGAGGGTGATCCACGAAACCACCCCCATTCAGCCGCAGAGTGAATTGGGGTGGAGAGATACGCTAGTGGTGACGTTACGGGCAGGCGGCTTCTTAGATGAACCCGCTCAAATTCGCTAATTGCTTTGTTATTTACGACGTGCAACGAGTACAACATAGTTGCCATCTTTGTAGTAGCCAAACCGGTAGTTCAGTGGCTTGACATCTGAACGTTGCATAAAGGCCTGCGCTAAGTCTGTGTGATAACTTTGAAACGCATGGTGGGCAATAACGAACTTTCCGTACATCGACACATCAAATGATTTGATGAGGTCGGAGTAATTCAGAGCGGTCTCGTCTTGCACAACCAGTGGTGCTAGCGTGAGGATCTCATTGGCGATCATATTGAAATTAGCGTTTTGGGGGAGATGCGAGGCGGCCTTAAATATGGTGGGGTGTACCGCGGCGGCTTGGACAAATTTCAGGTTTTCAGGCGAAGCCTGCAGGCCAGGATTAGACAAGTCCATCTTTAGGTAATCCAGCACAATAGGCTTACCTGCTTTAGTCGCATAAATTCGAACGGAGGGCCAAAGGCGAGTTTCAGCCGGAATTTCTTCGACATCGCCTTCTGAGTTCACCTTGATCGGCACAACACGATCAAGCTCAAAGCCTTGCAGCTTCATGAAGATCGTGATGAAGGTACTCGATCCTATCCGTCCTTGCGTGGAGTAGTAGTAGCGATCTAGATATGAGGTGACGAAAAATCCGTGTGTGCCATAGAGTTGCCAAGCGGAAACGAGAACGTCCAGTGCTTGATCCGTCAGCTGAGCATTCAGTACGCCAAGATTCAACGGGCGCTCGGCGTTTTGCATCGCGACCATGATGTAGCGCTTTGCATTGGGATACATCTGGTAGGCCGTGGTGAAGTCTGGGCCCGAAAATGGATAGAACACAGTTTCGTTGACTTGCGGCACTTCAGTTTTTGCCCACTCCACCATGGGTGTGCCAATTTTTTGTGTGTACTCCGCCCAGTTCGTCTCAACGGTCTGGGTGTAAGTCGCCCACTTCTGACTTTGACTCAAGTGATCAGGTAACCCGCGAGCAGGTGTTTTGCCGATCAGCAGTGTCGCGACATCGTCGTACTGCGCAGCGGTCAATAAACCACTGGTTGACGGTGTTGGACCGGCCTGAATGGACGGAGCTGTAGGGAGTGCTGGGGTAGTTTGCGCAATCGCTGTGGCCTGAAGACCGGCGATGAAGGTGATTGCACAGAGGATTTTTTTTAGACCAGCGTATTGAATTGTTGTTGTGTGCATGGGATAGAAGTCGGTACGACAGCAAGAATTGTGAAAAAATAATCGCACAGTTTATTGCAATTGGCCAACTCTATCCTAAGTAATTGATTTATATATGTTATTTTTATAGCGCCGCGGAGGTCATGGCGTTGACACGCTACTTGATGGGGGCGAAGAGTCGTTGTATCGATTATGGTTTGTTCGTTAAGGGGTCAACTGCAAGTGGGTGAGCAAAGCGCAAAGCATCTTTTGCTGTTGCGGAAAAGGGGGAAAATGACTGCGTTTTATTTATATGGGTATAAACTTACCACTCAATCGTGCGTCAGCACCAGTTCGTTATTTAGATAGTGGAGTTTTAGACATGATAAAAAATCATTTTAAACAAGTGGCCTTGGCCCTTACCTTGTTGTGCGCCGCAGCACCTGGCCTCACGGTCGCACAGCAGTGGCCGACAAAACCCGTCACCTTTGTGTCGCCTTTCCCTCCGGGTGGCTCGGTCGACCCCTTGGCGAGACTGTTTGCAGCGAAGCTTACCGATGCGCTGGGTCAGCAATTCATCGTTGAGAACCGCACGGGTGCGTCAGGGTCCATCGGTACGGCTTACGTCGCGAAAGCTGCACCGGATGGCTACACCTTTGTCTTCGTATTTGATACGCATGCAGTGAATCCGTCACTGCTCCCTAAAATGACATTCGACACCTTGAAGGATTTGTCGCCAGTCATGTTAGTGGGCACGGCGCCGATGGCGTTCGCAACAGCAGCGAATAAGCCCTATAAAAACTTCGCTGAATTTGTGACGGCTGCCAAAGCCAAGCCGGACTCCCTGAGCTATGGCTCGGTGGGTAGCGGCAGTCTCGGGCATTTGACGATGACGTTGGTGCAAAAAGCGGGTAATTTCAAAGTGATTCACATCCCTTACAAGGGTGGCGGCCCGATGTCCGCTGACATCTTGGGCGGTCAGGTTGAGTCTGGGATTGGCTCGGTCGCTGTGCTTGCCAGCCACATTAAAGGTGGCAAGATGCGTGCGCTCGCTGTGACGGGTGAGGCGCGTTCGGCTTCCATGCCAGATGTGCCGACGATGGCTGAGCAGGGCTTCCCCGGTTTCTCAGCCGTGGCATGGTGGGGTGTCTTTGCTCCAGCGGGAACACCTAAGCCGATCATTGACAAGCTCAACGCAGAAATGGCAAAAATTGCAAAAGAGCCGTCTGTCAACAAACAGTTGACCGAAACCTTGGGCATTGACCTGAAGCTGAGCAGTCCTGCAGCGCTACAAGCATGGACGGTTGCTGAAATGGATCGCTGGGCAAAGGTCATTAAAGAGAACGGCATTAAGCCCGATTAAGCTGGTCGACTTCTTTGCTGGATAGAGGTATTGCCTTAAAACCTGACGCATTTTCTTGCGTCGGGTTTTTTTATTTGGTACGAGTCAGCCGCATATTGTTAAGGCGATCGAATGCTTCTTCAAGCGGTGCATTGCTGACCAAATCTGGTCCCGCAAAAGGATTTTGAGCGATGAAAGCGAGGTAGAGCGCGCAGGTGGTCACGCCGAAAAGTATAAAGTTTGATATGAACTGGGCATGTGGACTGCGAATGTTCACGAGACTGATGATTACACAAGAAGCAAGTGTTGTGATGAAGGCAAGCAGGACGCTGCGTACTCCAATGGTGAAAGAGCTTGTGTCGATTCTTGTGAGGCGTTGCTCCCGAACGCGCGTCACCAGGGCGGTAAGTTGCGTACTGGTGGCATTGGGAAGTTTTGTAAGATTCTCAGGCGCGTAAACAATGTCTGACATGACGGTCAGTGGTGTTAGGGCGCTATGCTGACCGCTACGAATTTCATCTGGGCGCCCCAGTGCAAGTTTGGGCCACTCCTTTTCAATCACAGCCTTCGTATATTCTCGGCTGGCGATCATGAGTGGGCCGCCAATGGTTGGATCGAGATTGAGTGACGTTCTACCAATCGTCCGTAGTGCGTCTGCCTCTTGGAGGACAGCTAACTTTGCGCGGCTGCGAACGTTAGAAATATCTCCAAAAACGAAGGCGAGTCCTAGCGACAAAAGAACAACTGCCCCAGAATTAACGGTCATACTAATTTCAGAGTAGCGGTGCAAAAGCCTCGAATGCCTCTTTAGGCTAAAGGTCCATCGCATGACAAGATAGGCGACCCCCGCGCAGAGCCCTAAAATAAACAATAAGTTGAACACGATCAAAATAAGGGTAATCATTCGGTTAATTCCTTTTCTTTGTCACGAACCTGACATATGTTTGTAGCACCCTTTCACCCCATGCGAAAGACGTTAGAACTCATCTATTTCAATGCGGGCGGAGGTCACCGGTCCGCCGCGCTTGCATTGAAGGAAGTCATTGAGGATCAGCATTCTGATTGGGATGTCACACTCGTCAATCTTTTTGAGGTGATCGATACAGAGCGTTATTTTCAGAAGCTGACTGGTTTTGCCCCAGAAGATCTCTATAACTTGCGACTCAAGAAGGGGTGGACCCTCGGGTTGGCAACCGAACTCAAGGTGCTACAGGCGATTATTCGTTTGAGTCACGCCAAGCTCAAGCGAAAGTTACAGCACTACTGGCGTGAGACAAAACCCACTATCGTCGTATCGCTTGTGCCAAATTTCAATAAAGTGATGTGGGATGCCCTGCATCAAGAGTTGCCAAAGGTGCCGTATGTGACGGTGATGACCGATATCGCGGATCATCCCCCGCATTTCTGGATTGAGGCAGACCAAGCGCAGCATCTTGTTTGCGGCTCCGTGCGAGCCATGACACAGGCGCGTGCCGCAGGGTATCAAAGCCATCAGCTCACTCAAACGTCGGGCATGATTTTGCGCCCGGCGTTTTATCGCACGGCGCCGATCGATAGAGATCAAGTGTGTGCTGAGCTCGGTTTGAATCCGACACAACCCACAGGACTGGTGATGTTCGGTGGTAACGGCGCGAGTCAGATGCTACGAATTGCCAAGGATCTGTCGGACACACAACTCATTTTGGTATGTGGGCATAATGCCGCGCTCGCAAAAAAAATAGAAGTCCTCGCCCCTTCAGCTAAACATGTCGTACTGGGCTTTACGAGCGAGGTGGATCGAATCATGCGCCTCAGTGACTTTTTTATTGGAAAGCCGGGGCCCGGTAGCTTGAGTGAGGCGATTCACATGGGCCTCCCAGTCATCACCTTTAAAAACGCTTTAACGATGCCGCAAGAGCGCTACAACACCACGTGGGTTCGAGAAAATGAACTAGGTATTGTGGTCTCGTCAATACGCGAGATTAAAGCGGCTGCTCAAGAGCTCATCGTCAACCTGCCAGCGTTCCAAGAAAACGTAGCGCGTATCGATAATCGTGCCGTATTTGAGGTGGTCGAGGCACTTGAAAAAATTATCGACGCAAGTCGGAGTCCCTAGCGCACACCGAGCGGGCAATGGTGATGAAGTGAGCCAGCGTCGGCGTGGCGCGACCAGGCGTTTTGGCAAGATCATCCCAACGCCTGACGCAAAGAGCTTCTTGAGCATGGGGTGTTGCTAGAAAATCTTCGAGCTCACGATCGGTGAGGGGCCCGCCTTGCAACGCTAAGCTGCGCTTCGAGTCGGGCGACAACGCTTCGTAATAGGCTGGCTCCATGGCGCATAGCGCGCGCTTGCCGAGCACATGCAGGTGCACAGGCGCCACAACTTCTTGACTGAAGATTGATTTGAGGTGATGGCTCGCCACAAATTGATGTTGGTCGTCAATGCCACGCGACGTGGGGGTGTCACCTTTGGGATTGAGCAGATGCCCAATATCATGCAGGAAAGCTGCCGTAATCAGAGCAGGGCTTGCTTGAGCTTGCTCTGCGAGCTGAGCGCATTGCAACGCATGCTCGAGTTGGTTAATACCTTCCCCTGCATAGGCGACGTGGCCATCTCGTAAGAATAAGTTCTCGATATCTTCAATCGAATGTATCTTCATGAGCGTTGTGCTAACAGTAGTTGGATTTTTGCCAACACGCTAGGTAGGTCGGCAACGGTATCAATTAAAAAGTCAGGATGTCCCGCTGCTAAACGCGCAGCGACACGCTTTCTCAGGAGAGCCTTCTCAGGCTCTGCGAGGGCCTCCCACTGCCCAAAGGTCAGTCCCGCTTCATTGCCGCTTGCAATGACTCCCACGGTCCAGCAATCGCTATGATACCCCTCCAGAAGACCGGGTACGGTGTCGTCCACTTTCACGACAGAACGACTAGGCCAAACATCCAAGTCTAGAAAGCATTTATACATGCCCATGGGGGTCGGACGCGACGTGGGTAGATCGTCTGCACAAACAAGATTGTCAGGAACAAACCCCTGCGCTTTGACCAACGGAAGAACCACATCCATGATTTGACGGTTATAGCCGGTCGTCGTGCCGATTTTTATTCCTTGTGCACGGAGGTCTGCGGCCAGTTCCAAAAAACCAGGAATGAGCGCAGCATGTTCCTTGACGGATGCTGCGTTCATCGGGGTGAAAATCTCGTACAGTCGATCGGTATCTCGTTCAGAAAATGGACGCCCACATTTCAATAGCCATTGTTCCTGTATGTGGTCTAAGTGACCGAGCGCATAAATATGATCCCACTTTGGCATGCCCATTGGGCCGCGCGCATCTTCAATGGAGATTCGGATGCCCTCTTGCTCAAACAATTTAACAAATGCACCCATTGGGGCGTGGCTACCAAAGTCAAAAATCGTTCCTGCCCAGTCAAATACGACTGCGCGGATCGTGTGGGTGCGTTGGTCAGATGACATTGTATTAAATCCCCCAAGATTGCATGACTTCTTCGGCTAAGCCAAAGGCGGTACTCGCACCGGTCCCGCTCGTGACGCTCACCACGCGCACATCGGTATCTGGCGCCAAGATCAAGGCGTCGTGATCTTTGGGCCCCACAGGATAGCGTCCGGTCCAGCGGTGTGACACGTCGTAGTGTGAGAGCAGAAGTGTCTCTTCAAGATGTTTTAGGATTAATCGATCAACGGACTCGATCGCATAGGGTTCGTAGGACGTGGCAGGATGATGTGAATCACCGACCACAAGACTGCCGTCATCGCTTTGAACGACGATCAAGTGGATGCCGGCAGCGAGTGAGTCCGGTACCTCACTCTCGAGTCGATTCAGTAACGCTTGGTGACATCCCAGGCCTGTATATCCGGCATAGCGCACGAAACTTAAATCGCTCATGACAGCAGAGTCAAGTTTAAAGTTTGCGGGCGGCCTGACTCTTAGCATTTGTAGTTGGGTTAGGCTCAGCTCATACTCTTGCAGATAGCGCTTGGCGACACCATTAAGCTCCGTGCCCGGACACAAAACAATGCGGGCGGCCTGCAGAGCTCCCGCGGATGTTTGTATGTGAGGGAGTGCAAAATCTAGGACTTCACGGTTGAATAGAAAGTCAACATGATGCTTGTGTGCGAGCCAAGAGGCGATTTGAGGAATTGCGTCGCGCGATTCAACGCGCAACTCGTGAGGACTGTACATGCCGCCGACGCACGATTCGGTACGAACCACGGAGCAGGTCTTCGCGACCTCATCTTGCGTCAGTAGTGCGCAATCCTCGCCCATACGTGTTGCTTTGAAGGCTTCAAGTACCGCGAGTGCCTCCGGACGTTGAGCCACCAGCGTTAGACCCTGGTGGCAAATGGGAATGTTTGCCTGTTCTGCGATGTCTTGCCACAGATCGCGCGAGCGTCTTGCGCGTCGCCAGGTATCTCCATCCCGCTGACCAGTGACCGTAATAAAGCCAAAGTTTCGAATAGAAGCGCCGACGCAGCGAGTATCTCGGTCGATCACGACGACGCTCAGTCCAGATTTTGCAGCTAACCATGCATGGGCGAGTCCGACGATGCCCGCTCCCACGACCGCTAGATCATACTTTTTGGATTTCATGCGAGGGGGATAGCTCAATGAAGTTACGTCCGCGCGTTGTATGTAGTGCGCAGGCAATGCGGCGTTCGGTTTCTATGCTGTGATCATTTAATGGAATAGTTAGACAGCCAAGATCATTTATCCAAGCGTTCAGTTCGTGCACATCAGAAATAATTGGCTGCATGGCCGCACGCAAAAATATCTCCATTTCTTCAGAGCTTTTGCTTGCTATCTGATACACGGTCGGCAGCCAACGGCCACAGGCCTGACCATGCGAGAGTCCCAAACTTGTCGTGTCGTCGTAAGACAGGGCGTGCACAAGTGCCGTTTCGGTAAGCGCCATGGCCTGACCCGCCCACAACGCAGCATTGGCCATATCAGTGCGCAAGGAAATATTCTCCGGGTCCATCTTGAGTTGGGGTAATACCTTGACGATTTGCTGTGCGGCTGACATCGCGTAGGCAAATGCCTTGGGTACACGATTGCGATTCCAGATGCTTTCTAATGCATGCGACAAGGCATCAATACCGCTGTCGCGTGTGACCACCCAAGGAGCCGTCACGGCGAGTTCTGGGTCGATCACGGCCCAATCCGCCACAATCGCTGGACCGAACAGGGAGTGTTTTGTTTTGTGCTCAATATCCCAAATCGTGGCCGTAGCCGATACCTCGCTGCCCGTGCCGGCCGTGGTAGGCATCAAGATCATCGAACAGCTTTCAAACTCGCCGATTTCGATCTTGCGATCGAGTATCGACGTGACGGGGATGTGTGAAGGCAAATTCAAGCGAACTGATTTCGCGAGGTCGAGTGTGCTTCCTCCTCCAACCGCAATAATGATCGGTAGGTCACGACGAGTGTGTACAGTCCAAAATTTTTCTCGCAATTCATTTGCCAGTGCTACGGTTGGCAAACCATCTGGGCACCGTATGACATCCAACAGGTTCGAGCCCAACAGCGTTCGCAACTCGTCAACCAATGAATCTGGAGCGTGATGATAGATCAACACCACAACAGGATGCGTGTTGACCAGTTCAGGAAGTTTTCGTCGTGCCCCGGGCTGGATAAGAATCTCTGGTTTTGTGGACATCAAGTGACCTGTTTGCGGAGATAAGCCGAAATGACATCGATGATTGTGACCGAGGCGATCAGAATAATTAATACGGCGCACGTCTGGGCGTATTGAAAGCTGCGAATGACTTCGTACAGGATCACGCCGATCCCGCCTGCGCCCACCATACCCACAACCGAAGCGGACCGAACATTAGATTCAAATCTATATAAACAGAAGGAAATCCACATCGGTAGAATTTGTGGAATGATTCCAAAAACGATCTCCGCTAGTCGCGAACCCCCTGCGGCGCGAATACCTTCGACAGGACGCGGATCAATGGTCTCAACTGCTTCCGAAAATAGTTTCGTTAGCGTGCCCGTCGTGTGGACAAACAGCGCAAGGACCCCCGCGAAAGGTCCGAGGCCCACCGCGACGATAAAGAGTAAAGCGAACACCATTTCATTGACGGCACGTAAAGCGTCCATCAGGCGTCTTGCCGGTTGATAAATAACGGGACTCACCACGTTGGAGGCACACAAGAAACCTAAAGGAATCGATGCCGCGATCGCTAAGAGCGTGCCCCACAGCGCGATGTGGATCGTGACGATCATCTCTTTAATATAGATGCGCCAATCCATGAAATTTGGTGGGAAGAAGTCATTCGCAAGCGTGACAATATTCCCTGAATACTTAATCAAATCGAGGGGGCGAATTTCCGCCCCCTGCCAAGCCCAGCCCGCGATCAAGATCGCGATGGCCCAGCCTACGTAATAGGTCAGACCATGCCTACTGGACTCGGCGTGCGCTCGAATGCGTTCGAGCGCGTCGATTTGGTGGGTGGAACTCATTATTGAAGTTTTGCGAGAGCCTGATCAATTTCAGCAAGCTTGGCTGCTCGCTCGGCATCGCTCATGCCTGACGCATTTTCAAACTTCTTACGGTCTTTGAAGAGCTCTAACTGACGGATGGGCTTGAGCTGATCATTTGTAGAAGCACGGAACCCGCCGTAGTTATAGATATTCTTCAAGACCAGTTTTTCTGCCTCGTCTGTTTTTGCGTAGTTCAAGACGAATGTACGAACTTTCTCTTTGATGGCAGGATCAAGGTCTTTGCGCCAGACAAACGGATCGCTAGGAATGAGCGGGCTCTTCCAGATGATACGCAGCTGGTTATACAAGTCAGGACGCGTGGTCTGTAAACGGCCCATATCTTCCGTGTTGTTTGTCGCCACATCGAGTTGCTTCGCGAGTACGGCTTGGATATTGTTACCGTGGCTACCACTGCGCACTGTCTTGAATACCGCGCGTGGGTCGACTTTTCTCTCGGCGAACACGTAGTAGCTTGGAACTAGGAATCCTGAGGTGGAGTTAGGATCGCCGATTCCGAAGTTGATTGCCTTCGCATTTTTGAAGACATCGTCTAGGTTCTTGTAGGGCGAGTCTTTATGGGTAATGAGCAGCGCTTCGTAGCCGAAACTTCCGTCTGCATACATGAGTTGTGCGAAGATCTCACCGTTGGCTCGGTCAACTGCTTCCATGGCGGCTTTGTTGCCATACCAGGCGACCTGGATTTTGTTGAAGCGCATGGCTTCGATCACGCCAGCGTAGTCTGTTGCGTAAAAGGATTTAACCTTTAACCCGGTCTTTTTTTCCATATCCTTAAAGAAAGGTTCCCACTTTTCTCGCAGAGCCGAAGCTGAGTCAGTAGCGATAATGCCAAATGAGATTTCTTGTGCAAAGGTCACGGCACTGCTCAAGGCGAGACAGGCGCTCAGTAATAAATGCTTAATTTTCATATTTCTCTCCGGTTAAATGATCTAGGCGCTAACAAATGAAATATCTTTCGTGTGGGTGTGCCGTGGTGCTGGGACCTCTTCGGTCAAGAGCTCTTGCGCGTCGGCACCGTACAACTGCTTCAGGCGTTGTTCGCTCAGGTCTGCGATGGGACCGTCATAGACCAGTCGTCCGCGGCTCATGCCCAGGGCTCGCTGGCAGTATGTTCTTGCAATAGAAATTTGATGCAAGCTCACCACAAGCGTCATGCCTAGCTCTTTGGTGAGCCCAAAAAGCACATCCATCACCTTGCTTGCAGACTCTGGGTCTAGGGAGGCGACGGGTTCGTCAGCCAGCAATACCTTTGCGCCTTTCAGGAGCGCTCGGGCAACCGCCACACGCTGTTGCTGACCACCAGACAGCGTTGAGGCGCGTTGATACGCTTGCGGACCGAGTCCAACCATATCGAGACATTCCAATGCCTTGGCACGTTCCGCCTCTGAGAAGCGCCGCCACAGCACATCGAAGGTACTTTTATTATGTAAGCAGCCAACTAATACGTTGGTTAACACATCGAGCTGCCCAACAAGATTGAATTGCTGAAAAATGACGCCTGTTAATTCGCGGACCTCAGAGATCTCGGAGCTAACGCGATCGTTTTGAAGCGCAAGTTTTGACCCAATGCGGATGTCGCCACTGCCAGTATCCATGCGCGACAGCCCGCATAGCATGCGAATCAGGGTGGATTTTCCTGAGCCCGAAGCGCCCAACAGTGCAACGCATTCTCCGGCCGCTATTGAAAACGACACACTATCGAGCGCCTTAAAGTGGCTTTGTTGTCCCTTCGATAGTGCAGGAAACGTCTTGGAGACGTTCTGTGCAGCAATCATTGGCGCTTCACAGAGCGGCAGTGTTGAGGATGTCGAATTCATATATTCGACTGTAAAGAGCGATTATTACAAGTCGATGAATGCGGGGAATTATTTTGTACCGTATCTAAGTTGCAACGAGGGGGTCTGCTACTTCATCCTGCTGCGCGGCGCTACGATACGGCCAGTGAATGACCTTTAGCTCTCCGCTGTAGGTCTCTACGATGGCAGAGAGACTTTCCACCCAGTCACCATCGTTACAGTAAAGAATCCCATTGATTTCGCGAATCTCGGGTCTATGGATATGACCGCAGAGCACGCCATCGTAGCCACGGCGCCTAGCTTCGTCCGTCACGACGGTTTCGAATTCGGTAATAAAAGCGACAGCATTTTTTACTTTGTGCTTTAAGTACTGAGACAAAGACCAGTAAGACAGCCCAAGTTTATGGCGGGCGTGATTGAATGAATTGTTGAGTCTTAAGATCAAGGAGTAGAGTGAGTCCCCCAAATACGCTAACCACTTTGCATGCTGGATGATCCCGTCAAAGAGGTCGCCATGGGTGATCCACAGACGTCTTCCATCCAGCAGCTCGTGTGTGGTCTCATCAAGAATTTCGATGTCTCCGAAAGCCATGCCCAGAAACTGCCGAAGTACTTCGTCATGATTGCCAGCAATATAGGTAACGTGAGTCCCTTTTCTTGATTTGCGGAGAATTTTTTGTACGACATCATTATGGCTTTGGCGCCAGTACCACCCTTTCTTTAGTTGCCAGCCGTCAATGATATCGCCCACCAGGTACAGTTTGTCGGATTCGTTCCACTTTAAAAAATCGAGTAGATACTCCGCCTTGCATCCGGGCGTGCCGAGATGAATGTCTGAAATCCAAATGGCACGATACTTTTCTGGACACTGTGCTGGAATGAAATATTCGGGAGGCGCCATAAGAATCGGTATCCTGAGTCGACTAATACGTTTTAGAACTGTTAATTGCAACCAGAGAGCGAAAAATTTCTTCTGTGCGAGACAAAATGATGCTCCAGCTGTTATTCAACGCTGTCTGTCTGGCTTGTCTGCGCATCTCTTCGCGACCCGCCGCATCCTGTGCAACCGCTTGCGTGGCAGCAATAAAGCCGCTTTCATCATTGGGGGGCAGAAGCAGTCCGTTTCGCTGACTGACAATGAGTTGTCCAGCGGCCGCATGATCGTAGGCGACCACGCACAGTCCGCTCGCCATGGCTTCGAGCGTGACGTTGCCGAAAGTTTCTGTCAAACTGGGGAACACAAACAGATCCGCGCTCGCATAATGCTCAGCGAGATCTTGTCCGCGTTTTGTTCCGGCAAAGATGCCGTCGGGGCACAAGCGTTGTAATGTTGTGGTCTCGGGGCCATCGCCTACAAACACGAGCTTGACATCGGCGCCAGACTGCTTGAGGCGATCGTAAGCATTGACCACTACGCCAAGATTCTTTTCGACGGCGAGTCGGCCGACAGAGAGAAGGATGATCGTTGTGGCGGTCGCACCCCAAGACTCGCGTAAACGAAGACTTCGATGACTCGGTGAAAACTTTTCTGTGTCGACACCTCGCGGTACAACGATCAGTCTTTCAAAGCCGCCCGACACGAGCTCATCTTTTAAGCGCTGCGTGGGCACCATAGTGCACCGCGCAGCGTTATGAAACTTGCGTAGATACGAGACGATGGTACTTTTCAACCAGCCTAAGCCATACAACTGACTGTAGGCGTGAAAGTTGGTTCTGAAGTCTGAACTGACAGGAATACCAAGTTTATGTGCTGCGCGAGCGGCTGACCAACCCAGGGGCCCTTGTGTTGCGATGTGCACAAGGTCTGGGCGCCTGGCAGTCCATAGTTTACGTAGGCTACCGAGGGCCGGAAGCCCCATGCGCAGTTGTTTGTACATTGGAATTGGAGCGCCGCGCACGAGTAGCTCACCGGGTTGTGCAGTGTGCGCAGGCTCTTCTTGGTGGCGGGGTCTAATAAGTGTGATTTCGTGCCCGCGTTCGCGTAAGCCCGTCACGATGATCGAAACTGTATGTGCAACACCGTTAATGTCTGGGGGGTAAGTCTCTGTCACCACAGCGACGCGTAGGCTGGGCTTGTCTGGAACAATGCGCTCTACTTCTATCGAAAGCGGTTCTTTCATTGCTGACCAATCTAGATAGGATGGTTGCAATTTACCTACGCAATATAACGATTCGATGACAACGCAATATTGTGGTGACATTAAAAATTAATGCGTTTGTCACAAAAGTTTCATCATCTCGTCGTGTTCATCTGAAATAATCGGCACAGCAGATCAAGCCTAGTACTCGGGCTATCTAATTTTGAACAAAGGACAAAAGATGAAAGAGCTTCTGAAGACGTTAAGCGTACAGAGATGGGATGATCATCGCTACTATCACCACAGCCGGATCAATCAAAGTCTTCACTTTGTCAGCGCTATGTCGTTTTTAGTATCCTATGTCCTGTTGTTTATTAACCCCGTCGCGGCCTCCTTTGTAGCCTGGTTGGTTGCCATGACGACACGGCAGTCAGGCCATTTTTTCTTTGAACCCAAGGGCTATGACCATGTCAATCAAGCAACACATGAACACAAGGAAGAGATAAAAGTTGGCTACAACTTGAACCGAAAAATTGTGTTGCTGTCTATCTGGGCGCTTATTCCGGTCGTCGCTTACTTTGCTCCCCAATATGTGACCTGGATGGTGCCTGAAGCCTATGAAGATACGTTCTTACGCTTAGTGGGAATGGCCTGGCTGATGCTTGGGGTAGTTGGTGTTGTGTTTCGTGTGGGACAACTCTGCATCATCGATAGTGGGCAAGCCGCTTTTGCGTGGGCAGTGAAGATCATTACGGATCCTTTTCACGACATTAAGTTGTACTACCGCTCGCCACTCTATCTGTTACGTGGCGAGCTGATTGACCCGATGCCTCACATCAATCATTCGAAATAAGCTTTAATTTTTTGAAAACGTATGTGTGATCAATTCCCTCAGTAATTGGCGCTGAATGGTCCGATTTGTTTGGCCATTCGGCGTCCACCACCAAGCGTCTCCATGCATTTTCTGAGCGGCTCGCACAAAACGCGTCACGAACGACTCAAAATCATCGTCGCTAAAATTCAAACTAAAAATCATCCTTCCTGTGCCTACCCAGCTCAGCGCAATTCCTTCGCGCCGAAGGTAGAACTGAAGCATCCAGTTGTAGCGGCCGGGACACGTGTAGAGAACAGTCCATACGGTCGACATCGCCTCGACACGTACTGGCAGTTGGGCCGTCGACAGGCGATCGTTCAGCGTCTGGGCCCGGCGAGCCCACGTCTGGTCCAAACTTTCGTACAGCGCAAGCGCTGGCTCGGTTTCAATTCGGCGGAGAAAAGCGTTCATCGCTCCCATGACATAGGGATGCGCGTTGAAAGTGCCTCGGGCAAAACAAAGATCAGCCGGTTTTGTGTCCTTGTAGCGCTTCATCAGAGAATGCGGACCGCACACTACGCCAATCGGAAGGCCGCCTCCCAATGTTTTTCCATAGGTGACGAGATCTGCGTCGATCCCAAAGTACTCTTGTGCACCACCACGAGCAAGCCTGAAGCCAAGAAACACTTCGTCCAGAATCAGCACGATTCCGCGCTCAGTGCACACGGCACGCAGCTCTTGCAGCCACTGTGTGTAGGCCGCTCTGTCGAAATGGGCACGACGACTACCGCTGAGCAGAGTAGAGTCCGTGGGCGCACTTTGGTTGGGGTGCATGGCTTGAATGGGGTTCACCAACACGCAAGCAATATCTTTTCTATTGCGCAGCACACGCAAGGTATTGGCATGCATCTCTCTAAGCGTGAGCGTATGGGGCGATGGGGGCATCGGATTGCCCGGTCCTGGCTGAACATCGTCCCACCAGCCGTGATAAGCGGCGGTAAAACGTACGATTTTGTTTTTCCCAGTGCTATAGCGAGCGACGCGAACGGCCTGCATGACGGCCTCGGTACCCGACATGTGAAACGAAATCTCTTCCTTGCCGGAGATTTTGCGCAATCGTTCTGCGTTGTCGAGCACGCACGGGTGGTAGGAGCCCAACACGGGGCCCAAATCTCGCACCAGCTCGACTGCATCGTCGATGCACGCCTTATAGAAGTCTTGGCCGAAGAGGTTGACGCCGTAGGAACCTGTGACATCGATAAATTGCTTGTCGTCAAGATCAGTCAGGTGCACCCCTTCGCTCGCGCGCCAGAAGCTGCCGAGCGCGACATGCTCTTGAAGGTAGGCACGAAACTGAAAGGGCACGCGGTACTGACTGATCAGCTGGAGATCAGAGATCAGCGGTTTGATTTGTGCGCTGAGGGCAAGTGTCTTGGGGGAGTTCTCTTTAAGATCGCTGGCGAGCGCCAGCAAGGCCGAATGTCTGCGCTGTGCGATGTCTTTCGGGGCCTCATCGCAGGCAAACCAGTGATCCCCAGAGTAGGAATAGCTTGGAATCCGGGAAGTGATGCGCTTTGCCCATCTCAGGTGACCTCCAAGAGAGGGAGACTTTGCAAGAGACAGCTGAAGTCGTTGCCAAACCTTCTTGACCACAACCCAGAGCACAACGAGCGCGACGATGTATTGAGCGATTTGCAATGTATCAAAGGAATGTTCGTTCATGGAGCCTCGCATTGAAAGTTCCTTTTTATGAAAATTGGATGACTAAATGATGACTTTTAGAAAACAAGTTAGAAACATTGTTCTCAATGAAGATATCAACTTCCTTTTGACCAACCGCATTCCCCGAAAAGCCGTGACACACTTTATGGGTTGGTTCAGCAAGTTACGGATACGTTGGGTATCCGACTCGTCGATTGCCGTCTGGCGTTTGTTTACGGACTTAGATTTGTCCGATGCGAAAAAGCAACAGTTCGATAGCTTGCATGATTGCTTTACGAGAGAACTTCGCGAGGGGGCTCGCGCGGTGGATATGCGTCCCGAAGTCTTTGTGAGCCCTTCTGACGCCATCGTGGGGGAGTGCGGTCACGTCGTTGCCGGTCAGTTATTTCAAGCCAAGGGGTTCCCTTACGCCATTAAAGACCTCTTGGGTAGCGCTGTGGACGCGAGCGCTTGGGAGGATGGGTGTTACGTCACCTTAAGACTGACCTCAGCGATGTATCACCGCTTTCATGCGCCGTACAACGCGGTGATGCGCAAGATCGTGTATATGTCCGGAGACACTTGGAATGTCAATCCGATTGCGCTCAAGCGCGTAGAGAAGTTGTTTTGTAAAAATGAGCGAGCGATGATTGCCTTAGAGGTCGGCACCCATCGATACCCCGTCGCCTTGGTTCCCGTAGCGGCGATTCTAGTCGCCAGCATTCGCTTGCACGCGATTGACACGCTTTTCAGCGCACGTTATCGCGGCGAAACAACAATCAACTGCGAACATAGTGTCGAGAAAGGCCAAGAGCTCGGGTGGTTTGAGCATGGCTCAACGATTATCGTGTTCGCGCCGAAGGGATTTTCGCTCCATCCAGACATTCAGTCTGGCGCTCGGATACGAATGGGGCAGGCCCTCATGACTATGCCGTGCGCGAGTGTGTCCAACGACGAGGATGTCGCCCAACCCAGCGAGGTGTCGTGATGACACGAGGCTTTTATTATGTGATCGGTGCACAAACCTTTTCGGCGCTCGCTGACAATGCGTTGTTCATTGCGGCGATTGCACTGATTCAGCAGCTTTCCGGCCCGGATTGGATGGCATCGATCATGAAGTGGTGGGTGGCGGTTGGATACGTGGTGTTAGCGGCCTATGTTGGCGCGTTTGCCGATACCTTTCCGAAAGGCCGGGTCATGCTGTGGACTAATTCCCTGAAGGTATGCGGCTGCGCGTTGATGTATTTTCACGGCGCCTTTGACTTAAGTGGCGAAGGACAAATCGTAGTGGTCTGTGCAGCCTTTGCAATTGTAGGAGTAGGTGCGGCAGCGTATTCGCCAGCCAAATACGGCATTATCACGGAGATGCTTGCGCCCGCTGATTTGGTCAAAGGCAATAGTTGGATCGAAGGAATGACGGTTCTCTCGATTATTTTGGGTGCAGTGCTTGGAGGCGTGTTGATATCCCCGGCAGTGGCGTCATGGCTTCTCAGTCAACCAGTCATTGGGTCGCTTGCGACATCACCCGCTGAGGCCGCGATTGTTGTGATTGCGGGGCTGTACGCGATCGCAGCAGGTTTGAACTTCAAGATACCCGATACGGGGGTTCGCTATCCGCGACAGTCCACCAATCCCTTTGCATTGAACCGTGAATTTTTTCGATACGTCTCGGTATTGTGGCGTGACAAGCTCGGACAAATTTCACTTGCCGTTACCACGCTTTTCTGGGGCGCGGGCGCGACCTTACAGCTCGTGGTGATCGAGTGGGGGCGCGTGCAGCTGAACTACCGATTGGATCAAGCAAGCATATTAATGGGCGTGGCTGCACTCGGTACTATTTTTGGTGCGATGGCGGCCTCAAAGGTGAGTATTCAACGCTCACTATCCGTGCTGCCCGTTGGTGTGTGCATGGGGTTGGTCGTGTTGATCATGCCCTTCGTCACGGCTACGTGGTCGGTGTACACGCTATTACTGGTCATTGGAGGGTTGTCGGGATATTTTGTTGTCCCAATGAACGCCTTGCTTCAGCATCGGGGGCATGTTCTTCTTTCGGCTGGGCACTCTATCGCCGTACAAAATTTCAATGAGCAGTTAAATATATTATTGATGGTGTCACTTTACACACTGATGCTTTGGCTGGAGATCCCGATTAACAATATCATTATCGTCTTCGGTGTATTGGTGGCTGTATTGATGGCAGTCATTATTCGATGGAATCACGCGAACCATAGGCAAAACCCCGATTTACATCAACAAATCGGGGATTCCGGTCATGGCCGTTCGTTGTGATAACGACTGACTGGCGTTAGCGATCGAAGCCGAAGTGGCGCCGGTAACGTGGACTCATGTTCTCGACAGATAGGAGCATGGGAAAGTCAGCGGTATTGAAGTCTGGGTCCCAGGCAGGCTCGCCACAAATTTGTGCGCCGAGTTTTTGGTAGCCAGCCAATAGCGCTGGCGCTTTAGCGGGCAAAGCGCTATCGAGTTGTTCGACCGGATAACGATTATGGGGGGTTACACGTAGGGCGTTGGCTTGTGTGACAGTGTGACGCACATCGCGCCAGACTTTGGCTGCAGTGACCCCGTCATCCCGCAAGCTGACGCTCGCGCAGCCGAATACGTATTGGTGATTACCTCGCTTCAGTATTTCGGCTAAACCGGACCACAGCATCATGAGCGCACCACCTTGCCTGTAGGCTTCATGTATACATGCTCGTCCAAATTCGACGAGGTGCATGCGAATGTCACCCAGACCAGATAAATTAAATTCGGACTCCGAATAGTAGCTGCCGGCTCGTCTAGCGTTTTGAGGAGTCAGCACGCGGTAGGTCCCAATGACTTCGTCGGTGTCTAAGTCTCGCACCATGAGATGTTCGCACCACTTGTCGAAGGCATCACTGTCTACACCAGGAGCGCTGGAGTTGAATGCCGCTCCGAATTCACTTTTAAACGTCTCATAGCGCAAGCGTTGAATAAGATCCAGCTCTTGGTCGGTTTGAGCCAGTCCGACCACTAAGCCGCTACGGGTCGTAGTCGTGTTTGGAGGATTGATAAAACTTGAGGCGCTATGTACGAGTTCAAGCATTGGGCCAGTCTCCTGTGATGCACGTCATTGTGAAAACAATATGTTTCAAAAAAGTGACGGTTTAATGAAATATTTGTGATTCATATCCCTGCAGATCGTGGCCCTATTTGTCATGGACTTGTCATGTACTTTTGATGCAATCTGGATACTTAAAAGGGGAGGTGCCATGTCACACGATTCAGATGATCAAAGCGTTAATTTTTCCGACAATACAAGTTTTCAGGAAGTGTTGTCCTCAGCGGTAAAAAATCGCGGTCGCCGCAATATCATCAAAGGCGGGTTGGGCTTGGCGACACTGGCTGCGTTGCCTGGTCTGGCGGCTGCCTCCAAGACAGTTCCCCAGGGGCTTCCATCTTCTTTAGCCTTTCCGTCTGTCGCAAAAAGTGTGCTTGATCAAGTGATACTGCCACCTGGCTACAGCTTTACTGTTTTGCATGCAGCGGGCGATCCGATTGACACAACGGTCCCTGCTTACACGAACGCCGGACTAGAGAAAGACGACTGGTCGCATCGCATCGGTGATCATCATGACGGAATGGATCTCTATTACGTCGATGGTGCTGGACGTTATTCAACGACAGCGACCTCTAAAGCAGTACTGTGTGTGAATCACGAAAGCTCGGCAGACTCTCAGTTTTTGCATCCCGCGGGACAGACCTCAAATGGACAGGCGCGCAAAAAGTTTCATCAGTTTGGCTCCTGGGATTTGGGAGCACGTCCTGAACTCGAGGTGCTAAAGGAAATCAACTTACATGGCGTGTCGGTCGTTGAATTGCAGCAGACTGGCAAAGGGTTTTCGTACAAAATCGACTCAGCCCTGAACCGACGCATCACCCCAGAGACACCAATGAGGATCGCAGGTGCCCGTGAGCACCTGGCGGATATCCAAAAAATGATGCGAACAGCCTTTGATGCCTCGGGTGCGACCTCGCGCGGCACACTCAACAATTGCGGACACGGGATGACCCCTTGGGGAACCTACCTCACGTGTGAGGAAAACTGGGCGCGTTATTTTCAGATCGCTCCAGGCGCTAATCCAGGTGACGCCAAGCACGTGACTTCGCTTAAACGCTACGGTGTTGCTTCAGCGCCCTTGGATCCCAAAGCTCCCAGAGCCCCTAGCCAGGGTTGGCACACGGTGTCGAATACCGATAACCGTTTTAGCCGATGGAATCTTGCCGTTTTGGCCGCGGAGCCAACGGCGGATTTTCGTAACGAAGCGTATACCTTTGGCTACAACGTAGAAATTGATCCACTCAATCCGGGCTCTACGTCGGTCAAGCGCGTCACCATGGGGCGCTTCGCGCATGAGGCCGCTGTGTGCAGCATTCCCGTGGCAGGTAAGCCATTGGCTTTCTATATGGGTTGCGATTCAGTCAACGAATATATTTATAAGTTCGTCAGTCAGGCACTTTGGGATCCGAAGGATGTCGGTGGAGGCTTGGCCGCTGGCGATAAATATTTGAATGAAGGTACTTTGTATGTCGCGCGATTTGATGCCGATGGTACAGGGCGCTGGTTGGAACTGTCGTTCAAAAATCCAGCGATTGCAAATTTCTCAACCTATCGTTTTGCTAATCAGGCGGACGTGTGGGTCAACGCGCGTTTGGCGGCCGATGCGGTGGGTGCGACACCGATGGATCGCCCAGAATGGGGCGCGGTGAACCACTTGAACGGCGAAATATATTTTGCTTTAACCAATAACAATGCCACACACCGTACGCCTGCTAAAGTCAATGCCGCCAACCCGCGCAGTTATGCAGATGTGGATGGGCGTAAGTCAATGGGTAACCCCAACGGTCACATTATTCGTTTTCGTGAAGAGGGTGGACTGTCGACTGCGGCGGGTTTCGCTTGGGATATCTTCTTGTTCGGTGCCGAAGAGGATGCGGGCTCGGCAAACCTGTCTGGATTAACGGCGGCGAATGCCTTTTCCTCGCCGGATGGCTTGTGGTTTAGCAAGGCGACAGGAATTTGCTGGATTCAAACCGACGACGGTGCGATGACCGACGAGACCAATTGCATGATGCTTGCTGCGATTCCTGGCAAAGTAGGCGATGGCGCTAAGCGTACGGTCGAAAATAAGCTCACAGTGGCTGGGACTGAACAAAGCGGCACTCAGGAGACCTTTATCGGCGCGACCCTCGGCGAAGGCCGTTTGAAGAGATTCTTGGTTGCACCGAAGGGGTCAGAGGTCACCGGCGTGGCTGAAACGCCCGACGGTAAGACTATGTTTGTGAATATTCAGCATCCAGGCGAAAAAACACCGGCGCTCGGGGCAGGTGAAACGTTTAAACTGGAAAGTAGCTGGCCCGGTAATACCGGCTACGGGAAACCAGGTCGTCCACGGTCCGCTACGATCGTCATTACACGTGATGATGGTGGTTTAATCGGACTGTAAGGACGGTGATAACTGGTCGCTTCGTAATCAAAATGAAATATTTGGTGGGTAACTTAGCGACCAGTTATCAAAGTTACGTTATTTTGTTTAGGGGTCACGATGGCCCATTGGAACCGACATGCCTGATAAACACATCTCGTCTCAGTTCGATTTGGAGTTGAATGCGCTTTGCAGCAACTTGCTTGAGATGGGCGGACTCGTCGAATCGCAAACGCAAGAGGCGATGGCTGCGTTTACCGAGATGGATCTCGCACGTTGCGAGTCGGTGATTGCTCGCGAAAAATTAGTGAACGCCAAAGAGATTGAAATCGATGCGGGCTGCACGGAGATTATTGCCAAGCGACAGCCCACTGCACGAGATCTGCGACTGGTTATGGCTATTATTAAAGCCAACACCAACCTGGAGCGTGCTGGCGATGAGGCACAGAAGGTTGCTAAGCGTACGCGACGGATTATTCGTAAAGGCGTTGAAAACAACATCAACGTAGCAGAAATCATTATTTCTGGACAAATGGCTCTGAAGCAACTGCGTCAGAGCCTGGACGCCTTTGCCAGACAAGACGCGGCGGCTGCCGCTGTGATTGTGTTGGATGACAAACAGATTGATGAAGAGTTTCGCGCCTTTGTGCGTAAACTGACCTCTTATCTGGCTGAAGATCCGCATACCATCGCGACCGGTTTGGATATCCTCACGATTGCCAAGTCGATCGAGCGAATCGGTGATCATGCCAAGAATATCGCGGAGTTCATTATTTATGTTGTGGGTGGTGATGATCTGAGACACACACCCAAGAGCGAGTTAATGCAGCGCTTGACGGAATAAAGGTCGGTTTATGAGTCAACGTATTCTGATTGTTGAAGATGAGCCTTCGATCTCTGAGCTGATCGCGATCAATTTGCTTCATGGCGATTATGTCGTTGATCGCGCTTTTCAGGCCGATGAAGCCACACAGCTTATGCGCCAGACCATGCCCGACCTAATTATTCTGGATTGGATGCTGCCGGGTAAGTCGGGTGTTCAGTTTGCGAAAGAGCTGCGCGGCAATGAAGCGTCGGCCATGGTCCCGATTTTGATGCTCACTGCAAAGAGTGAAGAGGCGGACAAAGTGTTGGGGCTGGATTCGGGCGCGGATGACTACATGACCAAGCCTTTTTCTACCAAGGAACTGATGGCGCGTGTTAAGGCGCTGTTACGCCGTCATAGCCGCGCGCCCTCGCAGGATGAGTTGATGGTGCTCGGCGCGATGCGGCTTGACCCCGTGACCCATCGCGTCACAGCCGAATGGCCAAACGCAACCCGTCGAGAAATAGTAGTTGGACCGACCGAATTTCGGTTGTTACAGTTTCTGATGAGCGCACCCGAGCGCGTGCATTCCCGGACCCAATTGCTGGATCAGGTTTGGGGTAATGAAGTCTTTATCGAAGAGCGAACCGTCGATGTGCATATTCGCAGACTTAGAGTCGCGTTGGCCGTCGCGAAATGCGATGCCTACATTGAAACTGTTCGAGGAGTCGGTTATCGTGCAACGAGGACACCGAGCCCAACCGCGGACGGTGATCGATCTTAGCCAGAGTCGCTCGGAGCGTTGTGTGTAATGTCAGCAGCTACAGGGCGTTTTATCCTTATTCTAAGTGCCTCCCTCGCGCTTGCGCTCTTGGGAAGTCATTTGCTGGGGGAGTGGGGAGCCTATCTGCTAGGTAGTATCCCGCTGATTTTCCCCTTGGCATACTCCTACTACAACCTGCAGCGCTTGCAGGACAATCCTGCGACGACCGATGAGCAGTCTCTGCCTGCCTTAGGTCTTTGGGGTGAGGTGTTTACTCAACGCCATCGCGTGCTCAAAGAGATGCGGAATCGTATCCAGGCCATCGAGCAACAACACGATCGGTTTATTCAAGGCTTTCAGGCGTCACCTAATGGCGTCATCATGCTGGATGCGCAGAATCAAGTGGAGTGGTGTAACTCGAGCGCCGAACGATTTTTTGGCCTGAACTTTGAAAAAGATTCGAAGCAGAGCATCACGCATCTCGTTCGTCATCCAGAGTTTGTGGGGTACTTGAGCGAGGCGGAATTTGACAACCCTATTGTGATTGAACGTATGGGAGTCGCTGCCAACTTAACCGTGGTGGTTCAGATCTTCCCTTTTGCAGATGATCAGTCCTTGCTGTTGGCGCAAGATATTACAGATTTGCAGCGGACTGAGGCGATGCGTCGAGATTTCGTCGCCAATGTGTCGCATGAGATTCGCACCCCTTTAACTGTTTTGATCGGTTTTCTAGAGACCATGCAATCGATCGAATTGGCACCAGATCAGCAACATCGGTATCTAGATTTGATGATGACGCAATCTCGTCGGATGAAAAACCTTGTCGAAGATTTATTGACGCTTGCAAAGCTTGAAGCGAACTCCAAAGTGGCGGCGTGTACTCCGTTTAATGTGGTGGCGGAAATGGGAGCATTGCGCTCGGATGCGGAAGCGCTATCCAAGGGGAAGCATCAGATTGATTTTGCGGTTGACACGACCCACATGTTGATGGGTGAGCAGCGTGAACTGCAATCCGCATTTGGCAATCTTATTTCGAATGCAATTCGGTATACACCCGAGGGTGGCTCGATCTCCGTGAAGTGGTCGGTTGGAGTCGATGGATACGGTGCGTTTTCGGTAATGGATACGGGGCCAGGTATTGACTCAGCACACCTGGCACGACTGACTGAGCGCTTTTATCGCGTGGATGGTAGCCGTTCACGTGACACAGGTGGCACGGGTCTTGGTCTAGCCATCGTCAAGCATATTGCGACGAGACATCACGCGCAGTTACAAATTGCGAGTACTCTGGGCAAAGGCAGTACGTTCACATTACGCTTTTCGCCGGAGCGCCTGGAAGTCGTTGGCGCGTAGGTGCTCCTGGTGACCGTCATGGTGTGGCAGGGAGCAGAGATTCTTAGCGAACCAGCACAGACGGTGAGGTGGGGATGCTGCCGGGAATTTTATTTAGCGTAATGAACTGAGACAGCAAGTCAACAACAATCCCAGAGTATCCAGCCTGTGTTTTGGGGATGGAATAGCGCTCTCCATCCGCAGTGGCCTGATATAACGCCTGTTGCGTTGTCGAATTTTTTTGGATGATAAGTAGCGAGTAGGGATTCGGCTCGCTCGTATTGAGTTCGGAAAGTTTGGCAATAGGCGGGACCGAAACATAATACGGTGGCTCTTGTGTCTGCGCCCTTAATAGTTGCCCAAGAAAATCAAAAATGTTTCTGGTTGAGCGCAAGCGAATAACCAGCTCCTTTTGATTATCTTGTGACTTGATCGTGGCTGATCTTGAAGAGCTCGTGTTCATCTGTCTGCCTAAAGAGCCCTTGCAAAATAGCGCCTCTCCCGTCACGTCGGGCAATTGATAGTTTGAGAAGCTATCTTTGTTAATGCACAAACGCGTCACTTTCTTTACTTGCGTGAGCTGATACAGATTTTGATCTAAGCCCGACACCTTCTTAGCCCGTAGCTGCATATTTTTTACGGTGGCTAGATTATGGCTAATACTTTTTTCAATTTCCTCGCGACGCATCGGTATCCCGATTGCGACATCCTCTTCGATTTGCTCGGTCGTGATGTCCCATCGAATGAGGCGATAGAGGTGTTTCTGGAACTCTGCGTAATTGGGTAACGTGGGGTTATTCAGGAATATCTCTTTGCGTCCCTTGGCATCTATGAATTCGATGGAGTCCACCACAAGTGTGAGCAATATTTCTTTTGGTATGTGATCGGCCGAAAAGTAGTGGACGGCTTCAACTGGAATTTGAGTTAAAAATCCAGACATGAATGATGAATTGTCTAAAGATGCTTGGGTAAAGCTAAAAGAGTTTCCGGTGGATAGACCTGCGGCAAGCCCCCCATCGGCGAGGCCTTTCGACAGGAGAGCGGCACTCACCGAGACGGAGCCAGAGCCAATGACGGTCGGGATATCTAAAAAGCTCAAAGGGCGTTGTTGGGAGGCGCGAACAATATTGACTAGGATATTATTGACTTGATATTTTTCGACCACTTCGCCATAGGTTGCCGACATTTCACTAAACTCGGGTCTAAGTAGTGAGCATGAGGAAAGACTTAAGGCCAACAAGGAGGCCGCAACGCGAGCAGTGAGCCGCTTCAAATGAGGCCTCTCATTTGTTGTCGATGGCATGCTAGTCCTTAAGTTTTGCTGGCACGAGCTGCAAGCTTTGTAGATGGTCGAGTTGAGCATAAAGAGTTTCTTTTGTGTTCGCAGGCGGGCTTGCGCCGGCCTCGAGCCCCTTGAGCTCGATATATTTGTGCTCAATGTTGCGAATGGTATCAAGCGCGTCCTTGATGACTGTGTCGTGCGGATTCGCAAGCAAGGGGTAAATGGCGTAGACCAAACTGAAGAGTGATGACCCACCCGTCGGACCAGGGTTCGGGTAGTTCGTTCTGAAAAGGGTCTCTAAAGCTTTCACGCACTCTGCATTCGTGTTCGCGTTTCTAAGAAAAAAGCGTAATTCCTCAACCCTGTCGGATACATTGAATTTTGTACTTTGGATTTGTAATCTATTTGCCGCCCTCTCGACAGAATGAGCATGCTCGCGTTGCAAAAATGTGGCCAGGCTAGAAAGCACAACCGATGAAAGCAGCCAAATACCGAGATTGGAGTTGAAAAATTTTAAAAGTCGGCGCCCTACGCTGTCGGCATCTTGGATAAGCGTACCAATTTTTTTGGTAGGTTGTATCTGCGCTCGATAAATTTCCTCTAGTGCGATTTCTGCTTTTCTTACGTCGCTTAATTCAGGCATGTCTCGCGTCCTTGAGCAAAAACTATCCGAATCGATGACTTGCACTGACTAGTCGCGAGTCGAGAAAACGGATGTCCTGGATTTGACGAATCCGTTTAGCGCCCGCTAACAAGCAAAGGTCAAAGCATGATTCCAACACAATCACACCAATGTAGGCGCTGCCAAAGCTCAGGATGCTGAGCATGGTTGGGACACTGATGCCTTGGCCGTAGATCGTCCAAAAAATCACCCAGGCCACGACACCGCCTTGGAAGGTTGCCGACAACTTTAGTACTTGCTGGTAGGAAAGGTCTACATATGCCGTGCGTGGCGAAATGACGCGACGTGCGACATAATTCAGAGCGAATAACGGGAGCAGTAGGCTGGTGAGGTTCATCCCGAACTGGGGTAAGTCGGTCGGTGCAAAAAGCAGACCTTGAATAAGCAGTCCAAGCAGCAAGCCGATTGCTGTCGGGCCCGCACCGAACAATAAAAATAAACTGCTCCCCATAATCAGATGCACCTCTGATATGCCAACAGGGTGATGCCAGAATACTTCGAAGAAACAAAATACGAGAAAGGTCGCGATCACGCTTCGCTGAACCAAGGCTGCCGTGCCTGAGGACTTGCGCGTCTCGAGACAGGCCTTGATCGTCAAGCCGCAGGCGACTGCGGAGGTGACAACGCTAAGTACGATTTTTGCTCCATCCACCACGCCGGGTTCAATATGCATGAAAAGTAGCCTCAGTTCAATAGGGTTGTGGGAGAATACAGTGAAAATATCGCGGATGCAGTGAATGGTCAACCCTGATTTGTGGTGGATCGCGCTTTGCGCGCCTCCCTGAGAAGTGATTCTGGTTTAATCTTTAGAATAAACCCAATTCAGGTATCCTGCTGAGTACGTCTCACATGATCCTGTCGACCTTCTTTTGAGAATCACCGCAGTGACCAAAGGCTTTACATTCGTTCGGCGTCTGCACACTGGCAAATGGCTTTTGCGGACATTTGTGTTCTTGATTTACGCAATCATGCTGTGTCCCTTGATCTTTGTGATCTGGCTAAGCTTTTTCAAGGATTCAATTCTCTATTTCCCACCTTCTGGGTACACCTTGGCCTGGTACAAGAACGCTTGGGATAATCAGACTTTTGTAAACGGGTTCGTGTTCAGCCTCCAATTAGCGATTGTGTCGGCACTGGTTGGTGTTTCGCTGGGTGTTTTGGCGGCTCTCGGGTTGATTCGATATCGCTTTAGGGGCGCTAAATATGCAAATACCTTGTTGTTGTCGCCCTTGTTGATGCCTGGAATTGTTGCTGGAATCGCGATTTATTTGTTTTATTTAAGGACGGAAAACTTTTTAGATCGCGATATCGTAGGCACTCTGGGTGGCCTGGTACTCGCACATATTTGCCTGACTATTCCCTGGACCGTACGGCTTGTTTCCGCAAGCATGCACGGGTTGGATCCTTCCATTGAAGAGGCGGCCCGCAATCTGGGTGCGAATGGGCGAGTTGCTTTCTGGCGCATCACTTTGCCCATGCTACGTCCGGCGATCGTGGCTGCAGCGTTGTTTAGCTTTATCGTTTCGTTCGAAAATCTCGAGGTCTCGATTTCGCTTGTCGGACCTGGGAGCACCACTCTACCTATTGCGATCATGCAATACCTTGAGTTCAACCTCGATCCGACGATCGCAGCGGTATCGTCGGTTCAAATCCTTTTGCTCGGTATCATCATGTTGGTGACTGACCGTTTCGTCAAACTCAGTCAGGTGGTCTGATTTTATATGGCTAATGTTTCTCTCATTCATCTAAAAAAACAATTCGGACAATCTGTCGCGGTGTCGGATTTTTCTCTCGAAATCGCTGACGGCGAACTGGTGTCATTCTTAGGGCCGAGCGGCTGCGGAAAGACGACAACGCTGCGCATGATTGCTGGGTTTATTGATCCGACCGCAGGCCGAATTTTGATTGGTGGCGCGGATGTGACTGCCCTGCCAGTTCATCAACGCAATACGGGGATGGTGTTTCAGCGCTACGCGTTATTCCCCCACATGACCGTCGCACAAAACGTATCGTTTGGGCTTGAGATGCGAAAGTTGCCTGCCCATGAGCGCGATCGCCGCATTGCTCTGGCGCTTGATATGGTCCGTATGACTGAATACAAAGATCGGTATCCGCGGCAGCTCTCAGGAGGGCAGCAGCAACGGGTGGCGATTGCCCGCGCCTTGGCGATTGAGCCTAAAGTTTTTCTGCTTGATGAGCCTTTATCGAACTTGGATGCGAAGCTGCGACTCGAAGTGCGCGAGGAAATCCGCACGTTGCAGCAACGCTTAGGATTAACCACCATCTTTGTGACGCATGATCAGGAAGAAGCACTTGCGATATCTGATCGTATGGCCATCATGCACGACGGGATCGTGCAACAGGTCGGTCGTCCGGATGCGTTATATGAAAGACCTGAGAATTTTTTTGTCGCCGAGTTTCTTGGAAAAATGAACTTTTTCTCTGGCGCGTATGTAGGGCCGGGGCAGTTCAAGACTGTGGACGGTTTGCTGCTTAAGGTCGACGGGGTCACTGAGAGCACTAAACAAATTGGAGTTCGTCCAGAGCGAGTCGAGTTATCGCACGCGAATGTATACGAGAATAATATTCCCGTGACGGTGCAGTCGTCCGCCTATTTAGGCTCTTTTCTAGACGTGGTCTTGTTGGGGCCGGGCCAACGGCGCTTGTCTTGTCAGGTTCCCAATACGGCAACCGGCTCGCCCGCGGATACCTTTGCGACAGGTTTGACGTTCACGATGAATTTCAAGGCGTCCGCTTGTGTCGTGTTTGACGAGGAGGGTGGCGCGTGAGCGTGTCATCCCAAGCAGATAATCGCGCAGCGCGACTTGGCGCCTGCTTGGCCTTTCCATCTTCTTTGGTGGTGTTGTGCATCATCATGGTGCCGATTGTCTTGATGTTTCGCTATAGCTTCAATTTTCATGATCCCGTGCACATCATGCGCGAGGGATTCACCTTGGAGAATTACGTTAAATTTTTTAGCGATTCCTATTACCGTGGCGTATTCATTGATACCGTTAAAGTTGCATCAATCTGCACGGTGTTGGCGCTTCTCTTGGGCTTTCCTGTCGCCTATTTTTTGGCAAAAACCCAGAGCAAACACAAAAGCCTGTTGATCATTTTGCTCGTGTTCCCTCTGATGGTGGGTAACGTCGTTCGGGCCGCCGGATGGATGGTTGTGCTTGGGAACGCGGGTGCGGTGAATGCGCTGTTGATTTGGTTGGGTGCGATCGCCGAGCCTATTAAGTTGTTGTATACGCCTCTGGCAGTGGTGATCGGTACGACGGCCGTGGTGCTCCCCTACATGATTTTGACGCTGCAGAGCGTGCTCGAGGGGATTGATTTCGCTGTGGAAGAGGCCGCTCAAAATCTCGGTGCGAATATGTTCACGACGTTTTTGCGCATCGTGTTGCCGATTGCTGCGCCAGGGGTTGCGGCGGGGACGATGTTGGTGTTTATCTTGTGTATGAACGCGTATGCCACGCCTGTTTTGCTCGGTGGCAGCGGCATCACAATGATGGCGCCTTCGCTTTACGGTCAAATCGCCAAGGCGTCGAACTGGACGTTTGGTTCGAGTATGGCACTCATTTTAGTTGTAGCAACGATGTTGATTGCACTGAGTGCAAACTGGCTCATTCATCGGCGTTATGTCAGAACAATGGCGTCCTAGATCTGTATTCAACGAATTTTCGAGGTGTCTATGCAAGAAGCGGTCCTCTTTAAAAATGGAAATTTGCTCGATCCCCTGCAGGATGCCTTGTTAGGGCCACACGACATATTGATTGAGAATGGCTTAATCAAAGAAGTGTCGGACAAGCCTTTAAGCAGCAAATCCGCCAGAGTGATCGATGTCGCGGGGAAGACCGTGATGCCTGGCCTGATTGATTTGCATGTGCATGTGACCGCGACACAACTTAATTTGAGCACGCAGGGCGCGTTACCTGATGCCTTGGTGATGATGCGTTCAGTGCCCATCATTCAAGGTATGTTGCAGCGCGGCTTCACGACGGTCCGCGACGCTGCAGGTGCGGGCTGGGGGCTGAAATGTGCAATTAATGAAGGAACCATCGATGGGCCGCGCTTATTCATCGCGGGACGTGCCTTGAGCCAAACGGGCGGGCATGGTGACCCGCGTCCGCGGTCGGACCATCTGCGTCCCATGAGCTTTTGCGGATGTTGTTTTCGTGCCGGTGATATCGGACGGGTGGTTGATGGTGTGGATGCGTTACGCGAAGCGGTGCGTCAAGAGTTTCAGATGGGTGCTGATCAGATCAAAATCATGGCGTCAGGAGGCGTGGCCTCACCGACGGATCCGATTGCCTCTTGGGGTTATTCTGACGAGGAGATCGCAGCTGTCGTGCATGAAGCCACGGCGCGACAAACCTACGTCATGGCACATTCCTACACGCCCGAGGCGATCTCGCGTGCAGTTCGTCTGGGGGTGCGCACAATTGAACACGGCAACTTGGTTGACGCAGCCACTGCGAAGTTAATGCACGACCACAAGGCGTACGTCGTGCCCACGCTGATTACGTTTGAAGCCCTTGCCCGGGAAGGCGCGCAATATGGTCTGCCGGCCGATAGCGTGGCAAAAATTGCTGAGGTCCAGACGGCAGGTATTGCTTCGCTCGAGATTTATCGGAATGCGGGCGTCAAAATGGGCTTTGGAAGCGACTTGTTAGGCCCATCACATCGCTTGCAGAGCGAGGAGTTTCGAATTCGCTCAGAGGTACTGCCCATCGCAGAAGTCTTGCGTAGTGCGACAACCATTGCTGCAGAGGTATTGAATATGACCGGTAAGCTTGGGCGCTTGACGCCTGGTGCCTTAGCCGATGTCCTGATTGTGGATGGCGACCCGACGCGCGATGTGTCTTGTCTGCTGGGACAGGGCGATCACATTCCCTTGGTGATGAAGGAAGGCGTTATTTATGTGAACCGTCTTTAAGACGAGAATCCGTTTTTTCTGAATGTGGAGTGGTGATGGCAGATATAAAAGGCGTGGACGTTCTGGCTGGAGAAGAAGCTCGTTTGATGTTTGAGCCTAAGGGCATGCATCCCGCTGTGCCAGCCACCAATCGTACGAGCGGTGTCGGCCCTTTTAAGAGACTTGTTTTGAGAGGTGCGACAGTCATCGATGGCACGGGTGCGCCACCGTCCGGCCCCGTCGATATCGTCGTTGAGAACGGGCGCATTACTGAACTAAAGAACGTCGGTACGCCACTCAAGGCTATTAATCCGGCTAATCGTCCTGCTCCCGGGGACCATGAGATCGACTGCCATGGCAAGTTTGTCACGCCAGGACTGATTGATTGTCATGCGCACGTTGGTACGCCATGGCATGCAATGAGCGGTGAGGTACCCACAGCAGACTATGTCTACAAGCTTTGGCTGGCGCACGGTGTCACAACGGTGCGCGAGATGGGCTCGATGAATGGTTTGAATTACATGATGCAGCAACGCGATGCGGCAGAAGCAAATCAAATCGCAGCGCCCCGTATGATCTTGCATGCTTACTTTCCTGCGGTGAATGAGCGCATCAAGACGATCTTCACACCCGAACAAGCGCGTGACTGGGTTAAGCGCCTTAAAGAACGCGGCGCCGATGGTATTAAATTCTTTGGCGCACCTCCGACCATTATGCAGGCTGCGCTTGACGAGGCAGGTAAACAAGGATTGCGTAGCGGGTGTCATCACGCACAAATGGCCGTGACCCGCGTCAATGCGCTGAACTCAGCGAAATGGGGTCTGACGAGTTCCGAACATTATTACGGCATCCCAGAAGCCTTATTTGAAAATCGTACGGTTCAGAATTTCCCGACTGATTACAACTATGGAGATGAGTATTTCCGTTTTTCGGTATCTGGACAGATGTTTATGCAGGCCGCGCAGCCTGGTAGTAGAAAATGGAATGATGTCCTTGACCAGTTTCTTGAGGTGGGACATACGTTTGTGCCGACCTTCAATATCTATGATGCGAATCGTGACTTAATGCGTGCGCGCAGAGCGGACTGGCATGGCGACTACACCCTCAAAACGATCTGGAAATATTTTCAGCCACAGCGCGGCGGACATGGTGCGTACTGGTATCGCTGGAGCACAACGAATGAAGTTGAGTGGAAGCAGAACTATCACTTGTGGATGCAGTTCGTCAATGAGTACAAGAATCTCGGTGGCCGTGTCTGTGCGGGAAGCGATTCTGGTTTTATTTATCAGATCTACGGTTTCGGGCTGATACGCGAGTTGGAGTTGCTGCAGGAGGCTGGCTTTCATCCGTTAGAGGTCTTGCGCGCAGCAACCTCGCTGGGTGCTGAGTTGCTGGGGCTCGAGGACGACACAGGTTCGATCGATGTGGGTAAGCGTGCTGATTTGCTTGTGCATGATTTTAATCCACTCGAGGATTTCAAACTCATGTATGGCACGGGTGCAATTCGGCTCAATGACGAGACTTCAAAAGCCGAGTGGAAACGTTCCTTGCGGTTGACGATTCGCGCTGGCGTGGTGTACGACACAGAAAAATTATTGGCTGAAGTACGCGATATTGTGAACCAGAGCTGGGTGGGTAATGAAGATGACAGACCGCCAACCCGTTGAGCTCATTGTTCTGTGTGGTTTTCTAGGCAGTGGCAAGACGACGCTACTGTCCGATTTTTTGCGCCAAACGCAGTTGCGTGATACCGCAGTGATTGTGAATGAGGCTGGAGACGTCGGCATTGATGGTGTCTTGGTCGCCGAAGCGCAAGATGCCTTAGATTTGCGGATGCTAGCGAACGGATGCGTGTGCTGTTCGTTACGTAGCAGCCTAGTCACCACAGTCGCTGATTTATTGGACGCACCGCGTCCCGAAGGTGCGCCAGCGCTTGGTCGTGTGATTCTGGAAACAAGCGGGCTGTCGCGACCAGGCCCGATTCTCGCGTCCTTAGCCGACCCTGAACTATCGAAACGTGGCTTGCGCGTTTCCGTGGTTTCTACGCTCGATGCGCAGTTGGGTGGTCTACATGCAGAGCAGTTCGAAGAGGCAGCCGCTCAGCTCGCGGCTGCGCAAAAAATCATACTGACAAAGGTTGATCTTGTTGATGACGCGGCACTTCATGTGCGTGTACAAGAGGCTCAAGCGATCAACCCTTTGGCAGAAATCGTTTGTGGGCGCGAACGTTCTGCGGTGGTTGATACGGCATTTACATTGGCGGGAGAGAGTGCACCGTCGATCACTGAACTGGCTGCCGCGCATCTTGGCTTTGCCAGTGCGGGGTTAGCGCACCAGCGGATACACGTGCTGCGCGGAGAAGCGCAGGCCGATGTCTCATGGGAGAACTTATCCTGGTGGCTAGATGACCTCGCGGGCCTGGCCGGTGAAAAACTACTGCGTGTCAAAGCCTTAGTGACGGTCACTGACTGCGAGGAGCCGATTCTTATTCAAGGAGTCGGGACGACCTACGGCATGCCCCGTAGGATGTCGACCTTGAAAAATCGTCCAGATGTGATTATTGTTATTACGCGTGACCTAAGTGCCGAAGAAATTTCCATACATTTTGAGCAGTCAGCGGTTAAGCTGTACCCAATGGCTGGGATCGCAACATCGGTAGTCAATCATCCCAGTCAACTTTCTTTGTCTTCACCAAGGAGTTTTTATGCAAGCAACGACCTTTAAGCGACGTACGTTTTTAAAATCGTCCTCTGGACTACTGTTGGCTTCTGCCTTACCAATTTTTGGTCGTGAGGCCTTTGCGCAAGATGCAAATGTGGTGGTGGGGACGTGGGGTGGAGACTACCAAAACTTGCTGCAGAAAATTGTGAATCCTTTGGCGGGTGCGCCCGTTGTTTTTGATACTGGCAATGCCGTTGCTCGGGCAACAAAAATTCGCGCTGAAACGAAGTCGCGTCGTGGCTCGATGGATGTGGCCTTGCTGCAAGATGTTGATATGTATGACTTGTCACTCGTGAATCCGTTTGAACCTGTTAGTGCGGCGAACACCCCGAACGTTGCTAATACCTTTGAACAATTCCGCACGCCTTACTCGATTCCGCATATTTTTAGCGCGATGGTGCTGGTCTATAACAAGGAAAAAATCCCGACGCCTCCTGATTCATTCGCTGCGGCGACTGACCCCAAGTACCGTGGTCGCGTCGGCTTTTCAGATATCTTGCATGTAGCGAATACGCTCTTTGTCGGCTTAGCAAATGGCGGCAATATGTCGACATTTAAAGCGGGGATGGAGATGCTGGCAAAAATAAAAAAGAATGATCCAAAAATATTTCCTTCCAATGAAGCGGTGGCTGCTGCATTGAAATCAGGCGAGATCTGGATGACGTGCATGTGGAAGGCGCGCGCCTTGCAATGGCAAGATGCAGGTTTGCCCTTAGGTTTTGTCGTGCCGAAAGAGGGTGCAGTGGCGGTAACGTTTGAAGGGGCGGTCCCTAAGAATGCTCGTAACAAGCCAGGCGCCTGGAAATTTCTGAACGCAATGATGGATCCGAAAGGCCAGGTCGAGTTCGCGCGTGCAATGGGCTATGCACCAACGGTTCGTAATGCAGACTTACCCGCAGATCTTAAAGCACGTGTCAGTTTTAGCGATAGCGAGCTTAAGCGTGTCCTACCTTACGATTCTAAGTCTTTAGTTTCTGAAAAAGTTCAGGTTCTTGAGTACTGGAATAAGTCCTTTAAGGCTGGCGCATAATTTGTCGAGTTCTGAATCAGCATCCGATCAAGGATGTTGATTCAGTTGTTGCGATGCTCCTGTGGAAGATCTCGCCATAATTTGGTGAGCAGGGTCGTCAAGACAAGGCAAGTCGCGATCAGTCCAGCGGCGCATAAAAAAACGTTTTGAAAGCCGCTGATAAATATATGCTTGGGTAGTAGAGCCTCGGGGGTAGATGAAGGCTCGGCCAGTTGTAGCACCCAGAGCCAAATCATGGCGCCCGACACCACACCCACCGTGCGGGTAAAAACGGTGATGCCGCCTGCGACGCCACGCGCTTGTCGAGGAAGGCTCGCAACAATCCAGTCTGCGTAGGCCACCTGAAACATCCCCAGACCTAGACCATGAAGAAGCATTGAAAAGAAAATTAGGCTCCAGTTAGGCGTCTCGGACCAAAGCATGACGCAGAGCAATCCGCAGGTACATAGCCAAGCCGCTGCGTATGCAATGGCATTTGATCGCCAGCGCTTGGACACAAAGCCGGTCAGCATCGAGCCGAGTAGTGTCCCGATGGCCCAACTGCCTAAGACGATCCCAATTTGTTGGGACGGCCAAGCCGCGATCGTGGAAAGATAGTACGGGACTAATAATGGCACGGAGAAGGTCGATAGCTGTAAGACTGCGCTGACGATATTTATCCATAAGAAGCGCCGATCTTGGCGGCAGGTGTGAAACAGCAGTCGCAGCGTTGAGAGTTTCGTTTGCGCAGCGGCTGGGCTGCGGTGCCGCACGTTGGCCGTGAGTCGTTGATTTAGTAGGGGCAACAGGGCCAGCGCAATGATTGCGATCGGGACTCTGAACCAATAGACACCAGGCCAATCCATCCAGGCAATCATCACCCCGCCTATGAGTGGCGCAGCCACACTCGCAATCGCTGTCATGCTTCCGTAGAGTGACAACGCTCGGGTACGCTGTGTTTCGTCATACAGAAAGGTCACAATCGCCGGCGCACAAGACAGCGTTAACGCCATGGCGATGCCTTGCAATACCCGTGCCGCGATGAGCCACGGATAGCTGGGGGCGAGGGCGCAAAGAGAGAGCGCAATAATCGCCAAGCTGAGGCCAGCTCGAAAAACTCTCAGATGGCCCAGCCTGTCCCCCAATGCGCCAAATCCGATGACCAGCACGCCATAGGTCAGCACGTAGGAGAACGGAATCCAGAGAATACTTTTAGTGGGAAGTGAGAAGGCCTCTGAGATCGCCGGGAACGCGACGTTTACAGAGAAGTCCAGCGGGGCAATCGAAGCGCCTAACCCGATGATGACTAATGCAATGATGTTCAAAAGGACGTGTCGCAATAAAAAGTATTCTGTATCATTAAACACCAATACCATTCGATAATGACTGCTAGCCGTTGTATTGGTCACAGGTATATAGCCATAGGATTCCTTTGTATGTCCGCTGAACTGAAAGTTGCTTCTCAAGTCATGAGCCTATATCCCGAAGCGCAATGGCTGTTTGATCAGTTGCGTGAGGGCAGCGTCGATACGAAGCGTGGAGGCGTGACCCGCGATACGTACGGGCCGGGTGAACAGTTTGCGCACGACCTCGTGGCAAAGTATGCCGCAGCACTTGGCCTTGAAGTTCGGCACGACCACATGCGTAATACCTATATGGTCTTGCCCGGGTTAGATCGTTCGGCTCCTGCTCTTGTGATTGGCTCTCATTTAGACTCGGTCGCCGCAGGCGGAAATTATGACGGTGCGGCTGGGGTCGTGGCTGGCTTGATTGCGATCGAAGCGCTTAAAGAGGCTGGGTTGCAACCACAGTGCGATATTGTTGTGATGGGCGTGCGTGCCGAAGAAAGTATCTGGTTTCAAGTCTCCTATATTGGCAGCCGAGGTGCTCTGGGATCCTTGCAGGAGAGCGCGTTGCAGGCTAAGCGCATCGATACAGGCCGGACCCTTGCCGAGCATTTGCTTGAAGCGGGCGGCGATCCTGAGGCGGTTGCTCAAGGCCAGGCGTACCTCACACCACAGAACGTGAGAGCCTTTATGGAAGTACACATTGAACAAGCGCCCAGTCTGGCGATCGAAGGGCATGCCATTGCGATTGGTTCGGGTGTGCCAGGGAACTTTCGTTACCCCAAAATCAAGATTACTGGGGAGTATGGTCACGTTGGGCTCGGACGTCGCTACCGCCATGATGCCGCACTTGCTGGGGCAGATATTGCGCTAGGCCTCGATAAGATCTGGGCGGAATGGGAGCAGGCAGGGCGTTTGATGGCCTGCACCATTGGGGAGTTTCAGACCAACAGCGCGCGTCACGGATTGACAATCGTGCCTGGCGAATTTGGCTTAAGCCTTGATGTGCGCGCGTACGACACCGCAGACTTAGCCGAACTGAAAACAAAGTTTTTGGAACTCGTAGAAGAGGTATCGGCAAAGCGCCGTGTCAAAATCGATCTCGGCCCTCAAGCCTCTGCAGGCGTGGCACCAGCAGATCCAACCATTACCGCGCAGCTGCGCGCTTGTGCCCTAGAGCTAGGACTAACAGCCCCCGACTTGCCGAGTCCCGCCTCACATGACTCCGCCGCCTTTTATGCCGCGGGCATTCCTTTTGGATTCTTGTTTATTCGCAATCCAAACGGTAGTCATCACCCCGATGAGGAAATGTCGATCGACGACTTTCTTTTGGCGACGACAGTCTTGACGCAATGGTTGGTTACACACTGTTGCAAAAATTAGTTTGCTTAGCAGTCATCATCGATGGATAATTTTTCTTTAAGAAAAAGTGGAAGTTCCCATGCAGGAAAGACTGGCTCGCTTTGAAAAATTCGAAATTGACACGCGTGACCGCTTAGCTCGGATTGAAACCCGGCTAGATATCTTTGCCACCAAATCTGATTTAAATGCCCTTAAGGCCGACTTGTATAAAGAGTTGCATAAGGAGCTTCATGGCATGACATGGAAGCTCCTTGGCGGGGCATCGGCGTTAGTGACAGCCGTGTACTTTATCGCAAGAAATGTGAGTGTTTATTAGCACTTAACGCCCGAGTCGGCCGCCTGCGTGTGCGAGGTAAAACCATTCCTGGCCGGGCTGCGATTTCATATTCGGAAACACAATAAAGCAGTCGCGCTCCGCCATGATGCGTGTACCGTCGGCGCGTGTGCCAATGCATTCGCCTTGTTTGATCGGATCAAAACTCTTCCATGGCTTGGCAAACTGATCGTTCATGTCAAAGCGATCAAATACATCGTACAAACCAAGTACCTCAAACTCTTTCGCAGAGGTCGGCGGTGCGCCTGCGATCATGCCTAGGTGTGTGAGGGTATGAATGATGGCCTGGTAGGCGACTTCTCGCCCACCTACATCATCGTGTTGACTGCACTCTAACGTGAGCGACCAGCCGCCCACGGAACGCATGTACTCCGTGGTGCCGATGCCGTAACGCGCATCAATATCAACATCTTGGGCGTTGAAGCGTCCAGCTTTGACTTCCGCAGCGCGTCGCTCGATTCCCTTGGCATAGGTGCTGAGCCAACCATACACAAAGCGCTGACATCCCAGTCGTTGAATTAACGCCTCTTCAAGCTGTGCCTGGGCAAAAGGCTCAAGTGAGCCGTTATTGTTAGCCGGCCCAAATAATGCGAAGGCGGTGTCTCCGCTCTGAAAGGAATGCAGGTCGAGTAAACCATCATGCTCAGCCAGCAGTGGACAGAGCCAGTTCGCAATATGGTCTTCGTATTGCAAGGGCGTATCGGTTGGCATTAGGCGACGATTCAGATTACGGTCACCAGCACGCCGCTTGAGTCGATAGGCTTTAGGATTTGTGACCGGAACAAAGGTCACAAATCCTTTCAGGAGCTTGAGCTCGCCCAACTCAAACTGCTTGACCAATCTCTCGATTGCAAAGGTCCCGCACGTTTCATTGCCATGCACTGCAGCAGTGACAATGAGTTTAGGGCCTGCGATAGGACTGCGGATTCTGGTCGTTTGAAAAGGACGTTCCTGATCAAGAGGAATCTGCTCGGGTAGATTTGTCAGCAGTGTTGAGGGTAATGCCATGTTTAGTCCGCTTTAATGTTGGAGGCTGTGACGGTCTTGCCCCACAGTGCGAAGTCGGACTTGATGCGATCCGCAGTCTGTTGTGGTGTGAAGGGCATAGGCTCGTAGCCTTCGCGCTTGATGGCGGCAATCACTTCTGGGTCTTTCATGATGCTTTCTAGGGCCGGCACAAGCTTGGCCATCACGTCTTTCGGTAGCCCGGCTGGCCCAACAATACCGAACCAGATTGTGGCATCAAACCCTGGGAAGCCGGATTCAGCCATTGTTGGGACATTGGGAAACATTGAGCTACGCTTGCTTGACGTATCGGCCAGGGCTCGCAGCTTGCCAGCTTGAATCTGCGTGGCTGCCGCACCGAGCGAGGAGAACAACACAGGCACGTGTCCACCGAGCAACTCAGCGAGGGCGGGGTTACCGCCTTTGTAGGGGATGTGTGCGATGTCAAGTTTTGCGGCTGCTTTGAACTGCTCGCCTGCTAAGTGGCCCACCCCGCCTACTCCCGAGGTTCCGTAGCTCCAGTTCTTCGGGTCCTTCTTTGCGAGTTCGACAAGCGTTTTGATGTCCGTTGCCTTGGAGGTTGGAAGCACAACCACGACGACTCCGCCACCACCGACCATAGAAATTGGCGTGAAGCTTGTGAGCGGGTCATAGCCGAGTTTGCGCATGTGCGGCAAAATCGTCATTGGACCCGAGTCCGTGATGTGCAGCGTGTACCCATCGGCAGGCGCTTTGGCGGTCAGATCGGCCGCGAGTGAGGCGCCAGCACCCGGCTTGTAGTCAATGATGACGGGCTGCTTCAGAATCTTTGTCAGACGGTCTGATATGGGGCGAATAAGTTTGTCGGCAGCACCGCCTGGTGCGTACCCGACCAGGATCTTGATTGGCTTGTCCGGATATTCAGCCTGAGCGGGGGAGTTCAGTGCAACCAACGCAACAGCACTTGCCAATATTGTTTTGATCATACGCATAAGTGTCTCCTAGTTTTTAAATAAGTCGTCAGGAATAAAGGGCGGGGTAGGGTTCTGTGAATGAGGTTGTCGCACCCGCAAAGACATGTCTCCAATTCCCTTTTATGGTTTATTTCAAAGATTAGGAGTAGATACTACAGACTCAGGGGTATTGCAGTCAAAATAAGGGCGGCCTAGTGTTTACCCTTGGTTCTACTGTGGCTGGTTGTGATGCGTGACGTGTGCGCATACACTCACGAACCAAGTCATCAGACTTTTTTACAGATAGCCTGGCTTGCTAGGCACCCATTTTTCTCGCCCAAGGATCTCCTCATGCGTAAAACCTTATCGATCGTTGTTGCAAGTTTGTTGGCAACTGTAGGCTTTTCGGCCCAGAGCCAGACGAAGTGGGACTTGCCTACTGCGTACCCCCCAACGATTTTTCATACAGAAAATTTGGTTGAGTTTTCTAAAGACGTAGCGAAAGCGACAGGCGGCAAGCTCAATATCACCGTTCACTCCAACGCTTCGTTGTTCAAAGCACCTGAAATCAAGCGCGCGGTTCAAGGCAATCAGGCACAACTGGGTGAAATTCTTCTCGTGAACTTTGGGAACGAAGATCCAATCTTCGAACTTGATGGCGTTCCGTTCTTGGTCAATAGTTATGCGGGCGCAAAAAAACTGGCTGCAATTCAAAAGCCGTATCTTGAAAAGAAGCTTGCATCTCAAGGCATGATGCTCTTGTTCGCCGTGCCATGGCCACCACAAGGTATTTTCGCGAACCGTGACTTAAAAACAGTTGCGGATATGAAGGGTTTGAAGTGGCGTGCCTACAGTCCAGCGACTGCAAAAATCGCCGAACTCGTGGGTGCAAACCCTGTGACGATTCAGGTGGCTGAGCTATCCCAGGCGATGGCTACCGGTGTGATGGATTCGATGATTTCCTCAAGTACGACGGGTGTGGATTCGAAAATCTATGAATACATCAAAAAATTCTATGACAATAAGGCTTGGATCCCCAAGAATGCGGTCATTATGAATAAAAAGGCTTTCGACGCTTTGGACGAGGCTACACGTAAAGCCTTATTGGCCGAAGCTGCTAAAGCCGAAGAGCGTGGCTGGAAGATCTCTGAAGCAAAGACCAATGAATCCTTGGCTGGATGGACCAAAAACGGTGGGCAGGTTATTCAGCCTTCGGCTGAGTTGACAAAGGGCTTGAACGAGATTGGTCAAAAAATGCTTGCTGACTACCTCAAAAAGGCCGGCAAAGATGGTCAAGTCATTGTGGATGCACTGAAAAAATAAATGATGCGTAAGTTGCTAAATTGGTTGTACTCCGCCGCCGAAGTCTTGGCGGCGGTTTGTATGGTGGGGGTACTCATCAGCGTACTCACGAGCATCTTGAGCCGTCAGCTTTCGTTTCATGTGTCGGGTCTCGATGCTTACGCAGGATATTTCATGGCTTCGGCTGGGTTCTTAGCGTTGGCATCTACCTTGCGTCACGGCGAACATATTCGCGTGACGCTGGTTCTGAATGCCTTAGCGCCTGCCGGTAAGCGTCGCTTAGATATCGCGGCAATAGCGGTTGGGGTAGCCATCGCTCTTTCACTTGCTTTTTTCAGTACTAAGCTTGCGGTGGACTCCTGGGTGTTTAACGATATTTCAACCAGCAACGATGCGACGCCGCTCTGGATTCCTCAATTAGGGATGGCCGCCGGAAATATTTTGTTCTTGGTCGCTTTTATTGATTTATTGATTAGCCGCATACGTGGCGATGAGTCCAGTGCGAATCCGCAGGAGCTACAACGCAATGAATGATATTTTGATTGTGGCGTTGTTGATTGTTTCGCTCTTTGGTTTTTTGGCCGGTGGAGTATGGGTCGGACTCACGCTCGCCGGAACAGCATGGCTTGGGATGGAGCTGTTCTCAAGCAGGCCCGCTGGTGATGCGATGGCCATCACGATTTGGGGGGCGTCCTCTAGCTGGACGTTAACCGCATTGCCCTTGTTTTTATGGATGGGGGAGATCCTTTTTCGTACGCGGCTCTCCCAAGACTTGTTCAAAGGCTTGGCCCCTTGGCTCAATAAATTGCCTGGACGCTTGCTGCATACGAACGTCATCGGCTGCGCAATCTTTGCGGCAGTTTCAGGTTCCTCAGCGGCGACCTGCGCCACGATCGGCAAGATGACGCTGCCAGAACTTAAGCGTCGCGGTTATCCCGACGATATGGTGATGGGTACGCTCGCCGGGGCAGGCACGCTCGGTTTGCTGATCCCTCCATCGATCATCATGATCGTCTACGGCGTTGCGGCAGAGGTATCGATCGCCAAGCTGTTTATTGCGGGTGTCTTGCCTGGAATATTTTTAGCGCTGCTGTTCATGGGGTACATCGTGTTTTGGGCCGTACGTAACCCAGACAAAGTGCCTGTTGCCGATCCAGAAATGTCTTTCAGGCAGAAGCTGTATCAATCCCGGCACTTGATTCCGGTATTGATACTCATCACTGCGGTGCTTGGCTCGATCTACAGCGGCGTTGCCACGGCGACTGAGGCGGCGGCCATCGGTGTGTTGGGCTCGCTTATTCTCTCAGTTGTGCAAGGGTCGCTCTCTTGGGAGACCTTCAAAGGCTCGCTGTTTGGGGCCACCCGCTTGTATTGCATGATTGCCTTGATACTGGCTGGCGCGCAGTTCCTGACGCTTTCGATGGGCTATATCGGCTTGCCGCGTGCCTTGGCAGAATGGATAGGAACCTTAGGCCTGTCGCAGTTTGGTCTGATTCTTGTGTTGACAGTTTTTTTTATTATCCTTGGCTGCTTTTTAGATGGCATTTCGATGGTTGTCTTGACAATGGGGGTGTTGCTGCCCACCGTGACGGCCGCTGGGATTGATTTGATCTGGTTTGGTATTTTTATCGTGTTTGTTGTAGAGATGGCACAGATCACACCGCCGGTTGGTTTCAACCTGTTTGTTCTTTCCGGCATGACGGGTCGAGAACTCCCCTACATCGCGCGCGTTTCATTCCCGCTTTTTCTGCTGATGTTTGCTGCAGTCATATTTTTGTACTTCGTGCCGGAACTTGCGACCTTTCTGCCTAACCACATGAAGCTTTAAGCCCCCAGGTCGCGAGGCGGAGCCCAGGCAGGTAGGCGTTTATCCAAAAACGCCGCCATGCCTTCTCTGCCCGCCTCACTGCGCTGCGCCTTCAGGCTGATAGATAACAAGCTCGCGTTGTCTGACTCAGACAGTCCGACAGACAAGTGTTGGATCGTTTTTTTCGTCTCTTGGACGCATGAGGCCTGGGTGAGTGTCAAGGCGCCGAGCAGCGCATTCACATTTCCATCTAGATCGTAGTCTTCACAGACATCATGCAGCAGACCAAGACGCCAAGCTTCAGAGGCTGTGAAGGTCTCGCCTGTCAGTAGCCAGCGCATGGCTGCCCGCTCACCGATCGCTTTAATCAGATAGGGTGCGGAGAGGGAAGGAATCAATCCCATCCTCGTTTCAGAATACGAAAACGTTGAAGTGCGACTAGCAAAGCCTAGATCAGCGCAGGCCACCAAGGTGACTCCTAAGCCGACGCAGGCACCGTTTACCCGCGCGATCACTGGTTTGACCGATTGATGAACCCTCAGCATAAGCGTTTCGATTAAAGCGAGGGCCGCTTGCTGTTGCTGTTCGTCTGCTAAAGAGACACGATGCATCCAGGATAGATCAACACCTGAACAAAATGCATCCGCTTTGGACGCCAAGACGATGGCATTGACTTCAGGATCTTCGCCCAAGCCCTCAAACACCTCGATGAGCTCGCGAGCCATGAGCTCATCGATAGCATTTTGCTTATCTGCGCGGTTCAGCCAAACAACTGCAGTACCCGGGCCGTACGCGACTTCAAGTGTCTTGAGCATATCCATGGTTATTTGTAGAGAACACCAGGTAACCACAGCCCAATTGCTGGGAACATGTAAAGCAAGAATATCGCGAAGATCTGTATGCCCATGAAGGGCATCATGCCAAGGAAAATTTGGTTCAAGGTGACATGTGGCGGTGATACCCCTTTCAGGTAAAACGCGGCCATTGCGACAGGCGGGGAGAGGAAGGCCGTCTGCAGATTCAGTGCGACCAATAATCCAAAAAACAAGGGATCAATGCCGAACTGAGAAAGCAAAGGCACAAAGATAGGCATGAAGATCACGATAATCTCGGTCCATTCGAGCGGCCAGCCGAGCAAGAAAATCAAAATCTGCGCTAGCAGCATGAACTCCACAGGAGTCAGTCCAAGCGATAGCACCCATTTCTCAATGACTTGCTGACCACCCAACAAGGCAAAGGCCGCGGAAAAAATAGACGACCCTACGAATAGCCAGCAGACCATTGCACTTGTTTTTGCTGTGAGAAACACGGAGTCCTTAATCACAGGAAACGTAAGCCGCCGATATGCTAAAGCGAGCAGTGCACCACCGAGCGCTCCCATTGCAGCGGCTTCGCTAGGCGTGGCTAAGCCAAATCCAATAGACCCCAGAACGGCAGCGATCAGGACGGTTAAGGGGAAGAAGGATTGTGCGAGTAGACGAAATATCTCTAACCTGGCCCACGTGAGGGTCACATAAAAAATCGCCATGATGAGTGCTGCGATGCCGACATATATCCAAAATCCCGTCGGTGCAGTGACGCGATCGGGTTGTGTGGGAGGTGTGTTTGCGACGGCTTCTGCTGCGGGTGCAGAGGTTATCGCCGTTTTCTTGGCCTCAGCGCCTAAAGGTTCAGGAGCCGATTCCGACGGTGGTTCAGCGAGCCCGCCCGAGTCTGCGTTGGTGTTGTTCGATAAGCGTAACTCTGCGGGTATGTCGTATACAACCTCTGGCGTCGTGACGACGCGATAAATGATCAGCGTGAGAAGCACTGTGACGAGCAGGGGCAGCATGACCAGTAAAACATTACGATTCATGTACTGACGTGAGACAGCCGGATCCCGATTGCTCTTGAAGAAATTAGAAAGCAAGCCCGTGGCAGCTAATTTGAATCCTTGAGACTCAAGAGCCTGTGAGCCAGCGGGTAAGGGAATGAGTCGATCTTTTTCAGGCAGCGGCGGCGCCATGTCGGGCCAGATCTTAGCCACAATCATGACGTAGATGGCATAGAGTAAAGCTAAGCCGACACCAGGAATCAGTGCGCCAGCATAAAGCTGTACAACGGATGTGCCAGTCGTTGCACCGTACACGATCAACAGTACAGAAGGCGGTATCAAGATTCCTAGACAACCACCCGCGGTAATGACGCCTGCAGTCAGTCGAACGCTATAGCCTGCCTTGAGCATCGTTGGCATGGCGAGCAAGCCCATCAGTGTGACCACTGCCCCGACAATGCCCGTTGCGGTAGCAAAAATAGCGCAGGTGGCGAGCGTTGCAATGGCAAGTGAACCCGGCAGTCTGGCTAGGGCTAGGTGTAGCGATTGAAAGAGTTTTTCAATGAGGTTCGCACGCTCAACCAAGTACCCCATGAAAACGAATAAAGGGATCGAAATCAAGGCGTCGTTATTCATCGTGGCATAGGTCCGCTGCACCATTAGGCTGAGCGTTTGACCGATCGCACGGCCGGCGAAGTCTGGTGCCTGCATGAAGTACGCAAAGAAGGTAAAGATCACCCCCATCCCCATCAGCGTGAATGCTGTCGGAAAACCGAGCATGATCATGACCACAATCAGCGCGAGCATGATGAGTCCGATATGACCCGTCGTCAATGTGCCCCATGGTGTTAAGAAGGCGATCATCGCGATAACAATGCCTATACAACCAAAGCCGAACCATATCGCCTTGGGTAGTTTCATTTTTGCTGCTCCTGGGCCACAACATAGCGATCTGCCCGCGCGATATCTGCGTCTTTGACGTTAACCATTTCTTTTAGTTTTTCAACGTCAACCTCTTGAACATCTGCCTCGCGCTCTGGCCACTCGCCTGAGCGGATGCACATGACGCAACGAGCGATTTCAGCGAAGCCTTGGATAAGAAGAAAGAATCCAGCGATCGGGATGAAAGCTTTAAAAGGATAAACCGGCGGGCCATCTGCCATGAGCGAGGAATGCTCATTAATGGCGATCGACTCGGCCGCGTAGGTCCAGCCAGCCCACACCATGGCCGAAACGCCCGGGATGAAAAATAATATGTACAGCACCAGGTCAAGACTGGCTTGGGCGCGGGGAGGCAAAAAGCCATACAGAATATCGCCGCGCACGTGCCCATTTTTTGCAAGCGTATAGGCGCCCGCCATCATGAACATGATGCCGTAATACATTAATTGCATATCAAACGCCCAGGCGCTGGGACGATTAAACAAGTAACGCGCGAAGACCTCCCACGATACATGCAGCGTCAGGGCGACAATGAGCCACGCAAAGGCTTTGCCGACAAAGGTTGAGGTTGCGTCGATGCGCCAGAGCCATTTGTTCATAATAATTACCTACAGTGGTCTAGAGCGGTTCATGCCGCTTATGAAAATCGGGTGGCTACTTCATCTAAAGTAGCCACCCGAGTTTTTGCTACAGAAGCAAGCTGATTAGCCTGCTTTTTTGGGCGTGAAATAATGGTTGTAGGCCATGCGGAAATTGACGTTTGTGTCGCCAGCCCAGCGTCCTGCTCGCTCGGCAAACGCCTTTTGCGAATCAAGCACTTTCTTGAATAATGGGTTGTCAGCTGAACGCTTCGCGATCATCTCGTCCCAGATTTGCAATTGACGCTGCAAAATTGCATCCGGTGTTTTGTAGAACTTAACGTTACGATCTTTTTGCAGTTTTCCATAGTCGGTCGAGTAACGATCGATTGCTTTCCACGACATGTCGGCGCTAGCTGCTTGCGAGGCAATCGCCAACACGCTCTTGAGGTGCTTGGGCAGACTATCGTATTTCGCCTTGTTGAACACAATTTCAAATTGCTCGGCGCTTTGGTGAAAGCTCTGCAGCATGCACACCTTGGATACATCGGAAAAGCCTAGCAGTAGATCAGACGAGGCATTGTTAAATTCGGCACCGTCCAAGAGACCCTTGTCCATGGCAGGAACGATTTCCCCGCCTGGAAGGGCGTTAACTGCAGCGCCCATGGCGGTGTACATGTCAATCGCAAGTCCGACAGTGCGGAACTTCACGCCTTTCATTTCCTCAACCTTGGTGATCGGCTTCTTGAACCAACCAAAAGGCTGAGTAGGCATCGGACCGTAGACGAGAGAGACAACGTTGACACCCATTGCTTTTTGAATTTCGGTGAGCAGCGCCTTGCCACCACCATATTCGTGCCAAGCCAAAAGCATGTTCGCGTCCATACCGAAGGAAGGACCCGAGCCCCAGAGCGCAACGGCAGTGTTCTTGCCGTACCAGTAGGCCAACACGCCATGACCACCGTCGAGTGTTCCGGCAGAGACAGCATCTAACAGGTCAAAAGGCTTTACAACGGCACCTGCAGGGAGAACGTCGATCTTCAGTTGACCGTCAGCCATTTCATTGACTTTCTTTGCGTAATCCAAGGCATACTCGTGAAAGATGTCCACTGCAGGCCATGTGCTCTGAAAGCGCAAAGTAATGGGGGCATTTTGAGCCTTGGCAACCATAGGTACGCCTAAAGCTGTTGCGGTACCGGCTGCTGCGGCAGTCGAGAAAAATTTACGACGCGATGCAATGACGGACATGGTGTGTCTCCGAAGTGTAAAGGTATGCTGCAGCGCAACAACTTATCTAGGGTGCCTCAATTAAGACGCGTTGCAAGTCGTTTGCTCTTGCGTGATTAGACCCCTTGCGTCCTCAGAATACAACCGGTAGCGCACTAGTGTTAACCCGATACTAGGGCTTACCAAGGCGGACGCTGGGGTTCATAATGGAGCGTCACGACGTCAGTATGCGCGCTGGGCAAGGAGATGTTAGCCATGATTTCTTCAAGTCTCATTCAAAATCTTCGGCAACAAGTTATGCAACGCTTGCCTTTCTCAGGCATGGCGGTGGCGGATGTCGATTTTTTTATTCAGTCCTCGTGCGAGATCTATTGCGCACCCAATGAAGTCATTCTTTCGCCTGCGGACGGTCCACCCGCCTATCTTTATCTCATCCGCCAAGGGCGTGTTTCTGGACAACGCACAGCCCCGGGTTTAAGCGACACTGCCTTCGAGCTCGAGGCTGGTGAACTGTTTTCTGTTAGCGCAAGTCTCGCCGCCCGGCCTGTTGCTGCGACCTACGTCGCGATCGGCGATTGTTTCTGTTTGACGCTTCCGGCTGCTGACATGCAAACCTTGGTCGACCGCTCTAAACCTTTTCGAGACTTCATTAATAACCGCGTTTGGATGTTGTTGGAGCAATCACGCCAAGCCTTGCGAAATAATTTTGCGTCTAAGGCACTGCTTGAACAATCTTTAGAAACGCGTTTGGGGGAGCTCATCCGTCGCGCGCCCGTTACAAGCTCTGCGCAAACGCCTCTGCGCGAGGCCCTGACGGTTATGCATACAAAGCGGGTGGGTTCAATATTAGTTGCCTCTGAGGCAGGCGCGCTGTTGGGTATTCTGACCCGTTACGACGTACTTGCGCGCGTGACGTTAGCGGGCATCAGTCTGGATACACCCATTAGTCAGGTGATGACAAAGGAAGTCAAGACTCTCACTGTCGATCACACAGCGGAGTCTGCTGCAGTGATGATGTCACGCTTTGAGATTCGTCATGTCCCCATTGTTGATTTGCGCGACCGCGTCGTTGGTTTGATTTCAGAAAGAGATTTGTTCTCTTTACAGCGTCAGTCGCTCGGAACCATCAGCGCGTTGATTCAACAAACCGATGAGGTGGAGGGCTTAAGAGAGTGTGCCTCAAGTATTCGGAAGTTTGCGCGTAATTTATTGGGGCAGGGGGTGAGTGCGCGGCAGTTAACGTTTTTAGTCAGCCATTTAAATGATGTCTTGACCGCGCGCTTGATTGCGCTCGCCGCCAAATCTCATAGCCTAGATTTGAAGGCTTTTGTTTGGATCTCGCTCGGTTCGGAAGGTCGTAGCGAGCAAACAATCGCGACGGATCAAGACAATGCGCTGATGTATCGGCAGACTGACAATCCCAATGAGAAAAACGCTTATTTAGCCTTCGCCAGGGAAGTGAATGACGCGCTTGATATGTGCGGTTATCCGCTGTGCAAGGGCAACATCATGGCAAGCAACGCGTCCTTGTGTTTAAGCGTCGATCAATGGAAGACGCGATTCATGCATTGGATTGAACATGGTCACCCAGAGGATTTGCTCAAGGCCGGAATATTTTTTGACTTCCGAGGCTTGGCCGGTAACGTAGAGTTACTTAGAGGTCTAAGGGAGGACGTCAAAGCGGTCGCGGTGCGCACGCCACGTTTTATTAAGTTGTTGGCAGACGCAGCACTTGTCAATCACGTACCACTTAACTGGCTGGGTAGTTTAGAGACAAAGAAACTAGACGGAAAGTCGGTTATCGACTTGAAGCTGCAAGGCACGGCGATTGTCGTGGAAACAGCGCGCATTTACGCCTTAGCCTTGGGCATCGAAGAGCTCAATACGCAGGATCGCTTGGCAGCGATCGGGCGAGCCTTGGGGTTGGCGCAAACGGAAACGGATGCATGGATTGCAGCGTTTCAATTTTTGCAGACACTACGCTTGGCCATTCAAATTGACCGTGAGGCGATCGCGGGCAACCCGAATGTGCTAGATGTCGACAGCCTAAACGCCGTCGACCGCAGTATTTTGAAGGAGTCGATGGCCAGAATTCGCTCGTTCCAACAGCGGTTGGAGCTCGACTATGTTCGATAGTTTGCTTCGTTCATGCATGAACTGGTTTGGTGGCGAGGCGGCTCGGCGCGCCTCGGTGCCTGATCGCTGGCTCATGGTGGACGTTGAAACGACAGGCCTGAATTCCGCAAAAGATCATTTGTTAGCCATTGCTGCGGTCGCCTTGTATCGAGACCCCTTGACTAACAACTTGCGCGTGGCGCTCGGCGATAGTTTTGAAGTGATCTTGCGGCAGACCCAGCCCTCCGATAAGAGCAATATCTTGATTCATCATATCGGTGCGCAAGCGCAAACAGAGGGTGAGGCACCCGAGGCTGCTCTTGAGCGTTTTCGTACTTGGGTAGGAACATCCCCTTTGCTTGCGTACCACGCTGCGTTCGATGCGGGGATGATTCACCGCGCGTACCGCTCTCACCGTTTATCTCCTCTCAACGTCGACTGGCTGGATATCGAACCGCTCGCACGATTGTTCGGCGGCAACGCACGTGCGAAGGCGTTGGATGACTGGTTGGCACATTTCCACATTGAGTGTGTAGTACGTCATCAAGCCGCTTCTGACGCCTTTGCAACGGCAGAGCTACTACTGAGGCTGTGGCCTGCGATGAGGCAGGAGACCCAAACGTGGCGAGGGATGACGCGTTTGGCCAGAGGAGCTACCTGGATTCCTTCTTAATAATCCTGAGTAATATAAAAAAAATAAATTCGTCTTTTGCATATTTTTGGTTCTTCGATATGATGCAGGGCTATTAACCTTTATGCCCCTTTTGTGTTGGGCGTCCCTAGAGCCAAGAGGCAACTATGTTTTTCTCTCGCGCACCCCTCAAACAGAGCAACGCTCGCTTAGCCTCTGTCTTGCTGGTCATGTCGTTATCCATCACGCCGTTTGCGACGGTGTGTGCGCAGACGACCTTTGATGTGTCTCTGTTGGCTGGGAATTGTCTGAACTGTCATGTGTCTGATGTGAAGTCGGCAACAAGCATCCCCGTGATCGCTGGTAAGCCTGAGGGCGTGTTGAAGGCGCAGCTGTTAGCTTATAAATCGGACAAAGCCCCAGCGGGCACCACCATCATGAATCGGCTTGCGAAAGGATATAGCGATGACGAAATCGCTGCGCTGGCAGTCTACTTTTCTACGCTCGATGCCAAAGGCGTCGCGTCTGCAGGAGTAAAAAAATAATGCGCTCAATACATAACATTTCGCGTCGCAATTGGTTGCGAACGGCAGGTCAAGCGGCCTTGGCTGCGGGTTGGGCGGTCAGTGCACCGGTGTTTTCTCAGCAGTCTGCCGGGCGTGTCATCGTAGTGGGTGGGGGATTTGGTGGCGCAACGGCGGCAAAATATATTAAGCAGCGCAATCCGTTGATTGATGTGACCTTAGTCGAGCCCGCACAGAAGTTCTACACCTGCCCCTTTACGAACTTATATTTAGGTGGCTTACGAACGTTTGATGCGCAAGGCCACGGTTTTGATGAGCTTCGTAGTCTGGGTGTCAAAGTCATTCACGACTTCGCCCAAAGCGCTGATGGGACGGCCAAGACGATTAAACTTGCTGGCGGACAGACGCTCGCTTACGACAAACTCGTGCTGTCGCCCGGCATCGACTTCCTCTGGAATAAGCTTGAGGGCTATGACGAGGCCGCATCGTTGCTAGCCCCTCACGCCTGGAAGGCTGGAGCACAAACGACGTTATTGAAGAAACAACTCGATGCAATGCCAGATGGTGGCACGTTTGTGATGGTTGCTCCCGCGAATCCGTATCGTTGCCCGCCAGGGCCGTACGAGCGCATCAGTATGGTGGCGCATTACTTCAAGACACAAAAGCCCAAGTCAAAAATTCTTGTCCTTGATGCGAAAGATGCGTTCTCAAAACAGGGATTGTTTCTAGACGGTTGGAAGAAGTTTTATGGTGACATGATTGAGTGGGTGCCTGCTGCCAAAGATGGGAATGTCATTCGTGTCGATGCAAAAAATCTTTCTGTTGAAACTGACTTTGGCAAGATTCATCAAGCGGCCGTGCTGAATGTGATTCCACCACAAAAAGCAGGCCTCATTGCAGAGCGCGCGGGTGTTGCTAATAAGAGTGGTTGGGTGCCTGTTAAGCCTGATACGTTTGAGTCCGTGCAAGTGAAAGATATTTATGTTGTGGGCGACGCGACGATTGCTGCACCGATGCCTAAGTCAGGATTTTGTGCCAATGCGCAGGGTAAGGTCGCCGCCGCTGCGATTGTGAATGCGCTAGCGGGTAAGCCCGCCCCGGCTGCCTCTTGGGCAAATACCTGCTACAGCTTGATCGCGCCGGACTATGGCATTTCGGTTGCTGGGGTGTACCAGGTCGCGGACGGCAAGATTGTCGAGGTGAAAGGATCGGGCGGTGTGAGTCCGAGAGAGGCGAGCGATTCGATTCGTAAGCTAGAGGCGCAACACGGCGTCGCTTGGTATAACGCCATTGCGCGTGATACGTGGGGGAGCGGTGTCTGATGTCTCCGAACGAAATACTGGTGTGGTCGGGTTTGGTGGTGGGTCTGGCGTTCGGAGTAGTGGGACAAGCAACGGGATTTTGTTTAAATCGGGCAGTGAAAGACTATGTTGAATCCCGAAATTTACTCCGCGCGAGATCATTTGCGTTTGCGACGCTTGTGGCGATTATCGGCACACAACTGTTGGCATTGACAGAGCTCGTCGATTTCTCGAGGGCAATTTATCGCACGCCGAATTTTTCCTGGGTATTATTGCCGCTAGGTGCCACCATGTTTGGCTATGGGATGATGCTGGCTAATGGCTGTGGCGCGCGCACCGTGGTGTTGTTAGCACAAGGTAATTTGCGCTCGTTGGTTGTTCTGTTGTGCTTGGGGATATCTGCCTACGCGACGTTGACTGGCGTCTTGGGTCCGGCAAGAACAATGATCGCGCAAGCGACGAGCATTCCGTTTGGCGGCTTGTATGATTTGTCCTCGCTGACGAACCAGATTGTTCTCGGTCTATTGCTCAGTGCGCTGAGCTGGTTCGTCTTTTATCGCGGCATGATCCTACGCAACGCGAAAGATTTTTTCGGCGGAGTCTGTGTAGGTCTGCTGGTGGTTGCGGGTTGGTTTGTAACGGGCTGGCTCGCTGCGGATGAGTTTGAACCGACACCGCTAGTCTCTCTTACATTTATCGCACCAATTGGTGAGACGATTCAATACACGATGATCGCATCCGGGATGCGTCTGAGTTTTCCAGTGGCTCTGATCTTTGGTGTGTTGCTGGGCTCTTTTGGCGTCGCGGCAATGCGAGGCACCTTGCGTTTGCAAGGATTCTCGACCGCCCAAGAGATGCGACGTTATGTTCTTGGTGGAGTCTTGATGGGGGTTGGTGGTGCCTTAGGCTTAGGATGTTCAATCGGTCAAGGCTTAACCGGCATGTCCACCTTAGCGTTCAGCTCAATGATCGCGATCACCTGCATCTTGTTAGGCGCAGGTCTTGCGGCACGACGCCACGGATAGTTAGACCGTCGTGGACTGAGCCTTTGCCTGCGCATCCTTGTGGCGTAACCACAATAACGCTACACCCATTAAAACGACTGGGAATAAGGAGCCAAGGTTCAGGATATCCCAGCCCGAGGTTGTCACAAGCGCGCCAGAGCTAAACGAGGTGACGGCCATCGTCGTGAACACAAAGAGATTGATGACGCCTTGTGCGCGGTCTTTTTCTTCAGGTCGGTAGGCGGTCATCGCAAGATTAGTCGCACTGGTGAACAGGAAGTTCCAGCCGACGCCCAGGATGAACGATGCCAACATGAAGTGCATCACATCGATGCCGGACAAGGCAATCAAAATACAGACGAAGTTTAAAAATATGCCAAGCCACATGATTTTGCTTGTGCCGTATTTTTTGATTAAAGAGCCGGTAAAAAATCCTGGTGCAAACATGCCGATGACATGCCACTCTAGGACAAAAGCGGCATCCGAGAAGGGCAGTCCGCAGACTTTCATGGCGAGCGGCGTTGCGGCCATGAGCAAGTTCATGACGCCATAACCCAAGGCGGAACTGACCGCGGCGACCAGAAAGACTGGTTGTTTGAGCAGCTCCCAGGCGGTGCGACCCGTTCCCGCTGCTTTCTTTGCTTCCGCTGATTCTGTGGGGAACTGGATGAAGTGCATGACGAGTAAGCCTAGGAAGCCGGCCACCGTCAAGGTAAGGTACGCACCTAAAAATGGAGTGTCGAAAGAGTCTTTTGTATAGCTAGCTAAATTGGGTCCCACTACTGCGCCAATGATTCCACCCGCTAGTACCCAGGAGATCGCTTTCTCTCGCAGACTGACGTGCGTGAGTTCGGCGGCCGCAAAGCGGTAGAGCTGTCCATTCGCGCTGTAGTAGCCGGCAACAAACGTACCAAACACTAACAGCCAGAAGTTTTTGGAATACGCAGCGTACGCGCAGATCAGCGATGAAAGGACCGCGACCAATAGACCTAACTGAAAAGACTTTTGTCGCCCGAAGCGTCTTTGAGTACGCGCGACCACCGAGGTCGACAGGGCGCCTCCAACGACATATCCCATGATGGGAAGCGTTGCCATCCAAGCCGCGTTACTGAGACTCAGTCCGACGAGACCATTAATCGCAACGAAGGTGATGTTGTTGACGAGGAAGATGCCTTGACACAAAATCAACAGCACCAGATTTTTATTGAAGAGTTTGGGTGTATTTTCCATCGGGGGATTAAAGCATGGCGGCGCGCGTCAATGTTTCGGGATCCAAATGCTGCAGCGCACGATAATTGGTCAAGAAGATTTGGCCGCTTAGATTGTTTAAAAAATGCGATCCTGTCAGACGATCCATCACGGGACCTTTCACCTCGGACAGATGAAGCTTGATACCTGCTTCCTTCAGGCGTTTTTCGATTGTTTCTAAGCTGTCTAGAGCGCTCGCATCGATATCGTTGACCGCAGAGAACTGCAGCACAACATGTTGCAGTCCGGGACGGCCTGCGACTTCAGCGTTGAGACGATCTTCGATAGGACGTGCGTTAGCAAAATAAAGGCTTTCATCGATGCGCAGACAAAGCACGCTTGGACTGGTGATCACCTGGTGGCGTGTGATGTTTCTAAAGTGCTCAGTGCCGGGGACGAGCCCGACTTCAGCGATATGGGGCTGGCTTGTTTTGTAAAGATGGAGTGCAATCGATAGCGACACGCCGACTATCAGTCCCGCTTCTACACCAAGGCTGAGCGTTCCAAGTAGCGTGGCTGCTGCGGCATAAAAGTCAGAGCGAGCGAAGTGCCATGTGCGCAAAAATATCTTGAAATCCACAAGCGAGAGGACAGCGACGATGATCGTTGCCGCGAGCGTTGCATGTGGTAGGTAAAAAAGGACAGGTGTCAGCAGCAAGGAGGTCAGTGCGATACCCAGTGCAGTCATCAAGCCTGCCGCGGGAGTACGCGCGCCGCTATCAGCGTTGACCACTGAGCGTGCGAAGCCGCCGGTCACTGGGAAGCCTCCGCTGAATGCTGCCGACATGTTGCAGGCGCCGAGCGCGACTAACTCTTGATTCGGCTCGATGCGCTGGCGCCTCCGTGCGGCAAGCGTCTGGCCCACGGAAACGGATTCAACGAAGCCCACGACACTAATGAGCAACGCCGGGACAAAGAGTGCGGTCCAGAGCTCTAGATCCCATAGCGGGGCGGTGAGAGGCGGGAGGCTTTGTGGAACAAATCCCACTACCTTCACGCCTGCTGAGTCCCAATTCAGGCCCCAAGTGAGCCCAGTTGTGAGGCCGATGGCGATGACTGGGCAGGCCTTGCCTAAAATGTCAGCGATTGTGGGTGCGATGCCAAGCCTAACGAGGCTCGGCTTGAGATATTTACGTGTCAGAAAGAGAAAGCCGAGGGTTGCGACACCCAACATGAGCGTTAAAACATGTGTCTCTGATGCGTGAAGCAGTAAATTTTTTGTGACAGCAAAAAAATTATCACCCTCAGCGCGAACGCCTAGGAGTGTTTTGAACTGGCTGGCTGCGATCAACAGTGCGGAGGCAGTAATAAATCCGGACACCACGGAGTGGCTCAAGAAGTTTGCGAGAAATCCCATGCGCAGTAAGCCCATCACCAGCAGCATCAGGCCAGACAAAAAGGCTAGAGTGATGGCAACCTGCCAATAAGCATGGGTGCCCGCAGCGGCATGTTCACCGATAGCGGCTGCCGTCATGAGGGAAACGACGGCGACTGGACCGACCGCTAAGACTCGACTCGTTCCCAACAACATATACAGAATGAGAGGCGCGATACTTGCGTAGAGGCCAACCTCAGGAGGAAGTCCCGCAAGCATCGCGTAGGCGAGACTTTGGGGAATCAACATAAGGGTGACAATCAGCGCAGCCAGTAGATCGCTGGAGAATGTGCTGCGATCGTAAGTGCGTAGCCATTCAAGGATCGGTAGTCGCAGAGGCGTGATGTTCATCGCTTGCGTTCAAGAGCCTCGAAGGCAAGCATGCCCGCCACCATCGCCGACACAAACCACAGTGCCTGTATCTGTCCGGAGGCCATCGATACCAGGGCAGGCCCAGGACAGAATCCCGCCAAGCCCCAGCCAATCCCGAAAACGGTGCTGCCGATGATGAGACGCTTATCGATGTGACTCGCGGTGGGCAAACGTAAGGCGCCCCCAAGAATCGTGGTAGTGCGTTTTTTTGCAATGGCGAAAGCAACAAATCCTACGGCGATCGCGCCCATCATCACGAAGGCGAGTGACGGGTCCCAGTTTCCAAAGATGTCGAGGAATCCAATGATTTTTCCAGGGTCCGTCATCCCCGATAGGATGAGACCTAGGCCAAATAACAAGCCAACTAAAAATTCAGTGAGTCGATTCATGTCGTGCTCCTTATAGCCAGTGGCGAGCAATGAGAACGGTGCCAAAGCCTGCACCCATAAAGCTCAGGGTAGCGACTAAGGAGCGCGGGGATAGGCGAGAGAGGCCACATACGCCGTGGCCGCTTGTGCAGCCGGATGCGTAGCGCGTACCGATGCCCACTAATAGCCCGGCAATGACTGTCGTAAGCGTATTGGCTTCGATGCGAGGTGCTGACATGAAATCTGCAGGGGCAACGAGCATAAATAACCACGGGGCAGCGAACATGCCCAGCAGGAACGTTAACCGCCACCCCGCATCGCCCGCTTTCGGGGGGAACAAGCCGCCAAGGATTCCACTAATTCCGAGAATACGCCCGTTAGCGAGGATGAACAGGGCGGAGGCAATGCCCAGCAGAACGCCACCCGTGATAGCGCTCCATGGTGTGAAGTGAGACCAATCAATAACGATCATTTTTTTACCTTTGTTTTCTTACAAAATTGGGCATACAAGACTTCCATCACCGCAAACGCCTGAGGGCTACTAAAGCGGTAGTAGATGTTTTTGCCTTCTCTTCGGGTGGTGACTAATTTTTCCTTTCGCAAAACGGTTAATTGTTGCGATAGGGTTGGTTGCACGATGCCGAGTAAATCTTGTAATTCACTCACGCATTTTTCTTGCTGAGTCAGCTGGCACAAAATCAACAGGCGATCCGGGTTGGTGAGTACCTTCATGAGCTGGCAGGCTTGGCCGGCCGATGCCTGCATGGCCTCTAGATCAAGGGTGGGGGGTAGCGTAGACATGTGTATTGAACATTCTATTGATAATTATCAAGACATCATTATATTGTCTAATAATGTATTTGTAAATATAATATATTCAATTTATCTACTATTGGAGTCAACAATGTCTGGCGCAGCAACAAAACCTACCGTTCATGGAATTTTTGATCCAGCAACCTGGACTGTGACCTACGTCGTCTATGACGGCCCTGGATCGGCCTGCGCGATTATCGACTCCGTGTTGGATTACGACCCCAAGTCGGGCCGGACCCAGCACACCTCGGCCGATAAGGTGATTGCGTTCGTGCGGGAACATCAATTGAAAGTGGAATGGATTCTAGAGACCCATGCGCATGCAGATCATTTGTCGGCAGCCCCTTATTTAAAAGAGAAGTTGGGGGGCAAGCTCGCGATTGGTTCACGCATTACGGCGGTACAAAAAGTTTTTGCAGAGATTTTCAACCTTGAACCAGGCTTCAAGCAGGATGGCACGCAGTTCGATCATCTGTTTGCAGAAGATGAAGCGATCAAGGTGGGGACGTTGACCGGACGAGCCTTGTTTGTCCCTGGACATACCCCTGCGTGTATGGCGTATCAGTTTGGTGATACGGTGTTTGTTGGAGACACGCTGTTCATGCCGGATGTTGGGTCAGCGCGCTGCGATTTTCCGGGTGGCGATGCCAGAATGCTTTATGAATCGAGCAAAAAGATTTTAAGTTTGCCGGCCGAGACGCGACTGTTTATGTGCCACGACTATCCGCCAAACGATAGGCCGATTCGTTTTGAAACGACAGTCGCTGAGCAACGGGCGAACAACATACATTTACATGACGGCGTCACCCAAGAGCAGTTCGTTGCCATGCGAACCAAGCGTGATGCCACACTCGAGATGCCCGTTCTGATTCTTCCGGCAGTGCAAATCAATATTCGTGCGGGAAATTTTCCGCCACCTGAGCCCAATGGGAAATCCTATCTCAAGATTCCCCTGAACGCGTTGTAAAACTTAGTCATTCAAAAAAAGGATCTACCTCATGAAAAGTAACGTTGGTGGTATCGATCGCATCCTGCGCGTCGCGGTTGGCTTGGCGCTGATCGCGTTGGCGGCTACGGGAACAGTCGGTGTGTGGGGCTGGATCGGCGTCGTGCCGTTGGCGACGGGGTTGTTTCGCTTTTGTCCGTTGTATCCGTTGATCGGTGTGAATTCTTGTGGCTCAGGTGCAGGTAAAGGCTGCGGCGGTTTCTGCAAAAAATAAATATTTGCAGCCCTTAAGGTTGTTTAAAACTAATCGGGACGATCACCGTCGCGCTGATGGCGCTTTGCCCCCGCATGCCGGGCACGAAGCGCCACCGTGTGACCGCTTGTATGGCCGCCTGGTCTAGTCGATCGTAGCCGCTGCTTTTGTGTAGCGTCACTGTCGTGGCATCCCCTTCTGGGCTCACGTTGACAAGCAAGAGCACGGTGCCAGTTTCACGATTGCGTTTTGATAGCGCCGGGTAAGCGGGCGCGGGGTTGTGTAGGTAAGCTGGATCCAAGCGAGGAGGCGTAGTTGTTAATTCAGATGCCTTACTCGAACTGCCAACGGTCTCCTGACGAGAGTTCGCACTGGGCGAGGCTGCCGCCGCGGCAGAGGTTTTGCTTGACTGTGATGGCGCTATCCTCGGCCCAGGTGTGGGTGTTGGCGTTGTTACCGTTTGTGCCGGAACAATCTCGAGTGGAGTCGAGTGTCTCTTTTCGGTTGAGATGTCAGGTGATTCGTTGGGCGCGCTCGTGGCCGGTTGCGGGGCAACGACGGTCGAAGTGGCTGGAGTCTCGGTGGGGGGCTTGGGGTTGGGGTATACAGCCTCTGCGAGTTCGCGCGTGCCCGAGAGATCGACCACGATGATGTCCAACGCTTCGGGAGCGGAGGCGTTCGGAGCGCTTGCCAACAAGTCGAGGCGCAAGAGTACGAGGGCCAGTACAAGGGCGTGAACCAAAATGATCAACGTGGCGCGCCAACCATAGCGCTGTTTAGGCGTTGTATGGGTAAATCTGACCGGCGCGTAGATCCCTGTCGCATCGTTAGTAAGCAACGTGGAGTCCGTGGCAGCGGCCGGGGTGGAGGTGTTGTCTGGCATCGTTCTTTTTTACCTACCGAGCAGTGTAGAGCGTTTAGTCCGTCTTCAGATAAAATTTGCACTATTAACTTCGAACATTCAGTTTTAGGCGATAAAAATGAAAAAGCTGTCGAGTGTTGTCTGCATGGTTGTTGGTGTCTTGTTTTTTCACACTGCAATTGCGCAAAGCTCAGCGAACACCGGGCTTGCTTTCGAGGCGCCATGGGTACGTGCCAGCGCTCCGGGTCAAAAAAATGGTGCGGGCTATGTGCAGATACAGAATAAAAGTAGTCAGACAGATCGTTTGATTTCCGCGACGACGGAAAATATTGGGCGCGTGGAGTTGCACACAATTATTAACGAGAATGGTGTGGCCAAGATGCGGCAAGTGCAGGGTATTGAAGTGCCGGCAGGGAGTGGAGCCACACTCGCGCCCGGTGGATTTCACATCATGTTTCTTGGCTTGACCGAGCCATTCAAGGCAGGTGAGGTGGTTCCTGTCACGCTACGCTTTGAAAAAGCGGGTGAGGTCAAGGTCAACTTTGAAATTAAGCCGACGACCTATAATCCCGCTGCGACGGGGCCAGGTTCTGCACACAAGCATTAATTATTAAGGCGTATATGTTTGGCGTGACCGATTACGGTTCTTTTGTTGTTGCCTTCACAATCTTCTTATTGATTCCTGGGCCAGGTAATTTGGCCTTGATCACGTCTACGAGCAAAGGTGGGATGGCTGGTGGTTTAGGCGCCACAATGGGTGTGATCCTTGGCGATCAAGTGCTGTTGTGGCTTGCCGTCGCGGGTGTCGCTGCGATTTTGATGGCGTATCCGACTGCCTTCGAGGCCGTCCAGTGGCTTGGCGCAATATACCTAGGTTGGTTGGGTATACGCATGGTGTTAGCCAAGCCAGGTGCTGCCCCCATCTTGAATATCAAGCCGTATCACTATTTGCGTCAGGCATTGCTGATCACGGTTCTGAACCCTAAAGCCATTGTGTTTTATATGGCCTTCTTTCCCTTATTTGTTGATCCTGTCCATCACAGAGGGCTGATCACTTTCGCATTTCTAGCGGGAACGATCGCTGTGTTGACCTTCCTCTACGGGTTGGGCGCGACCTTGTTGACATTTTTTATGGCAGAGCGGTTGCGGACCAATCCCAAAGTGGGTTATTGGCTCGAGAAAATAGCCGGCCTGTGCCTGATTGGTTTCGGCATCAGGCTGGCATTGTCTCGTTGATTCGCGCTATTTGGTTTGCTCAGCGACCATGTGTGTGTGCGCGGTCTTAAGCAAAATGCAAGGCACGTTCTTCTCTACGCCGCGATCGATCATTGCACCGAGGATGTGTTCGTGTTCAGTTCTATTACCTTGAACTAGATCGCGCAACATCGAGGCTGCAAAACTCGAGCCAACTTTCGTCAACATCTCTAAGGCCTTTTGTTGAGCGCTCGCTTTAGTCGGAAAGCCGTGCGCTTGTGCGATCGCGCAGGACTCTGCATAAAAAGCGGTCATGACTTCCTTGCCCCAAGGGGCTGCCGCGATTTTTCCGACGTGACCACGGCATAGGGTGGTCATGCCAGCAAGCGTGGCCAGAAAAACCCATTTATCCCACAACGATTGTTCGATGTTTTCGCTGTAAGACTTGTCAAACGAGGCTTTTTCACACAGTGCAAAAAATTCGCGCGCTAAGGCCTCGTGCGCAGCAGAGCGATGGCCAACGGTGAGTGCGTGCAGGTCAGTCAATTGTTTGACGGCACCCGTTGCAGCGATTGTTGCGGCAATATGGGCGACGCCACCCATCACACGATCTCGACCAAACGTATCGTCTAGGCGCTGAATATGGCTCATGCCGTTTAGAAAGGGGAGCAACACACCTTTGCTACTGGCTCCGCTAATGGAATCAAGCGCATCGTCAAAATCAAAGGCCTTTGGTGCCAGAATGATTAAGTCGTAGTCTGGTGTTAACTGCTCACGGGTCACAGACTTGGGCCGAATGGTAAATGATTCTTTAGGAGTCTCGATCGTGAGGCCCTCCGCTTGAATCTTTGCGTGACGCGCATCCCGCAACAGGTATGTCACATCCGCACCGGCCTGAATGAGACGCGCCCCGAAATAGCCGCCTACCCCACCAGCCCCAAGAATCAGTATCTTCATTTGTGTCTCCATGTTGCCGCTCATCTTATCGTGTTTTGCGGTTAGAGTGATGGTTGTTTAAGAACTCAGAAATAGCAACGCGTCCGGAACCTATGCTGGCAGCCTTCTCTAAAATCGTACAGTCCTCGCGCATCCCTTTTCAGGTACGTAGCTTTCGTTATCAGTGGCCGGCAGATCTCTGCGCTTCCTGGGCCTTTGAAATGGAGATCTTGGTTCTCGGTTGGTATGTGCTGGTGGAGTCGAATTCAGTGCTCATGCTGGTGGTGTACGGAGCATTGCAATATAGCGGTTCGTTGATTAGCCCATTTTTTGGTCTTGCGGGCGACCGGTTCGGTTATCGAAACCTCTTCATGTTGACGCGTGGGCTGTACGGATTTCTCGCGCTGTCGATTGCTTGCTTGGGTCTGTTTGATTTGTTGTCGCCGACGCTGGTGATTGTGCTGGCGTCCATTGTTGGTGTGGTGCGTCCTTCTGACATGATGATGCGCTATGCGTTGATTGGTCAGACACAACCAGCCGACCAGATCACAGCAGCGCTTGGGTTGTCACGGATGACCTCAGATTCTGCGCGTATCGCCGGCGCACTCGCAGGTGCGAGTGTTTTCGTTCAATTCGGATTAGTCGCTGCGTATGTTGTCATTACGATTCTCTACATCGTCAGTTTTATTTTTTCACGCGGCGTAGCAGGGCGCAGCCAGCACGCAGGGCAGCCCTCCGCGCTTTCACCAATACGTGACTTAAAAGAGGCCTTTGTCTATGCCTGGGGTAAGCCAGAGTTACTTGGGCCTATTGCCATTGCATTCTTGATTAATCTCCTCGCCTTCCCGTTCTCGCTCGGCTTGTTGCCCTATATCGCAAGAACGATCTATGAGGTTAATCAAACAGGTCTTGGCCTGCTGAGTGCCAGTTTCTCTGTGGGTGCGTTATTGGGATCGCTGGTGTTGGGCACCAATGTTTTTTCGCTAGGCACGGCGCGTGCGATGCTTATCGCGGCGGTGTGTTGGTTTGGACTGCTTTTAATTTTCGCACCGATTACGTCTTTCTCTGCAGGGGCGATGCTTTTGTTGTGCGCAGGCTTTGCTCAAAGTATGTGTATGACTCCACTCGCGGCGGTCATGCTGCGTTCGACAGATCCGAAGTTTCGGGGTCGAATCATGGGTGTGCGGATCTTGGCTATTTGGGGGCTCCCACTAGGCTTGCTAATTGCGGGACCACTCATTTCTTCGATCGGATTTGTGTGGACGACAGTCTTGTACACAACGCTTGGGCTGATAGCGACCGTTGCGGTGGGCTGGCGATGGCGAGAGCGTCTTTGGCAGGTCAGTGCGCCCGCTAACAGGCACGGTTAGTGAGTGCGCAAACGGCTTGAACCGCAGCGCACTCTACGAGACCGCTTTATAAGCCCTCAACGATACGGATATCGCGTTCCACCGATCCTGTGCCTAACGCACGAACCGCCTCTTGATAACCAGGGCTGTTGTAGGCGGCAAGTGCTGCCTCGACGCTTTCGAACTCAAGCAAGACCGTGCGTTGTTTAACACCGGCTTCTTTGACGGCCGCAGCCTCATTGCGGGCTAAAAATTTCCCGCCAGCGGCAGTGAGTGCTGGACCAGCCAGCTTGGCGTAGGCGGCGAGCGCCTCAGGGTTGGAGATGGAGCGATAGGCGCTAATCCAATAAGCTTTAGCCACAATGACCTCGAGTTGTTAAAAGGTTGAAAAATTCTGAGCTAGTAGAGTACCAAGTCTGCGCACTTCGTTGGGGTGCAATCGCTCGAATAATTGTTGCGCCGCAACGTAAGCGACTGTTGATGCACTGACTGCAAGAGAAGGCTCTTTATGTTAGGGTCGATCCTAGGTTAGATACAACGCTCAGAGTCAGATGAAAATTTTTTACGGCTGGAAAATGGTCTTTGCTGCAGCATCGCTGCAGTTTTTGCAGTCCATGATGTTGCATCAGGCATTTGGTGCTTATATCGCCGTTCTGATCCAAGAAAAAGGCTGGAGTAAGACCTCGGTCTCTGGTGCGTCCGCGCTCATGTCTATGGAGGCCGCCATCATCGGTCCCATACTTGGATGGTTCCTCGACAAGTTTGGTTCGCGCGGCGTGATCAAGGTGGGTGTGGTGGTGTTCGGGCTTGGGTTCATCCTCCTGAGTCAAATCGACAGCTTGATGGGTTTTTATGGTGCCGCTGTCGTCATCGCGATTGGCTCCTCAATGGCGGGATATTTTCCACTGAACGTTGGTGTGATTCAGTGGTTTGAAAAAAAACGAGCGCGGGCGTTATCGATAGTGGGTTTGGGTTTGGCATTAGGCGGAATGCTAGTACCTCTTGTCGCATGGAGCATCGAAACATTTGGCTGGCGGGAAACTGCATTCACATGCGGTGTCTTTGTGATCCTCGTGGGCTATCCATTGGCCTGTATCTTTCGCCGCCGCCCTGAAGACTTCGGTGAAACAGTCGACGGACTTGGTGTGGCGCGTGGAACGATTGATGTGTCTGGTGCGGTGGAATCTAAACCAGAGCCAGAGTTCACGCCTCGTCAGGCGCTTCGCACAAAAGCATTTTGGTTGTTATCGGCTGGGCATGGTGTAGCGTTGATGATCGTGACGGCAGTCAACACCCATGCGATTAATCATATGCGCATTTCGTTGGATTACACCATTGCGCAAGCGTCTTTCTACATCACACTCATGACCGGTTTCCAGGTGATTGGGGTGGTGCTTGGTGGTGTGCTCGGCGACAAGTTACAGAAGAATCGCGTGGCCGCGGTGTGCATGATGATGCATATGGTGGGTATGTTGATGCTGACCTATGCGTTCGGGCCAGAGATGCTGGTGTTGTTCGCGGTGTTTCATGGTTTAGCGTGGGGTATCCGAGGCCCTTTTATGCAGGCTATTCGTGCTGACTACTTCGGGCGCAAATCGATCGGAATGATTCTCGGCTTGTCCGCGTTGCTGACAGCCTTCGGTCAGATATCTGGTCCGTTAATGGCGGGCATCATGGGTGATGCGACGGGGGATTATCGCTTCGGTTTTACGGTACTTGCGCTAATCTCCGGCGCAGGCACCGCCTTATTCTGGTTCGCCAAGCCACCCGCTATGCCCGAACCCGCCGCTCAGCGCCACTAGATCAGGCTACAGTTGTGGCCTACCCGTGTAGACGAGAGATGCACCAAGCACAGCGGCACTAAATGGTTTCAATGTATGCGCTTGGCTGCAACGACTCGGGCTTGCGAGTCTGAACGGCCACCGACAGCGAAGGGCACGACAAGCGTAACGGGCTAGTCTGGGCAGGCTACTTGGGCCGAGTTAAAAAACCTACCGTGGCCAACAGAGCAGCCGAGATGATGTGTCTGTTGAGGCATTTCATTGACTCCCTCCACTCGTTGGGATTCGTCCGTATATTTTCGGATCTTCGATTATTTTCTGCTTAGTTTGTTATCCTAGCGCACTCTGCAAATTGAAGGCTATTGCGCCGCACGCATAATTTTACTTAGTGCTGGCGGGTGTTTGAAATGAATGGTGATTTGGGTGTCAAGACTTTGTGCCGCATTTCTCGTTATATCGGTTTCAGGCTGTATCACAGTCGGGCCTGATTATGACCAAAGACAAGGAACGAAAGTGCCGAGCGCACCTGTCGCATGGCAGCAGCCGTTGCCCCATGGCGGGGATATCGTCGCCTTGGGAAATTGGTGGTCACAATTTAACGACCCCGTCCTACTTGAGTTGATAGATTCTGCTCAACAGCAAAGTCAATCTATGGCGGCCGCCGCACTGCGTATTGCGCAAGCGCGTGCGGTACTTGTGACAGCGAATGCGGCAGTAGTGCCAAATATCAATGCTGCGGCGGTCGGTACGCGTGGCACGTTTCAGTTGGGTGGCCCCATTATTGTGGCGACCACCACGCAAGCTCAACTGCAGCTTGGTTGGGAGATTGATTTGTTCGGTGGATTGTCCCGTGCCAATGAAGCCGCTCGAGCCCGACTTGAGGCGCAGGTAGCCAATTGGCATGAGGCCAGGATTTCAGTGTCCGCAGACATTGCCAACATGTATACGAACTTTCGCGGCTGCGAACAGCTAGCGGCACTCGCCCGCGCTGATTTAACGTCGCGTGTGCAAACGGCGGACTTGACTCAAAAGCTGTCAGAGTCAGGGTTTCAGTCTCCTGCAGCAGCTTCCTTAGCCAGTGCGAGTGCTGCCGAAGGCCAAAGTCGTGTCGCCGCACAGTCTGCCGATTGCGACATTCTGATCAAGGCGCTTGTAGCGGCGACAGGTCTGGTTGAAGTTGATCTGCGCGCGAGGCTATCGACGCAATCATCCAAACTGCCCACGCCCGCGATGCCAGCGCTCAAGCAGGTGCCCGCCCAAGTGTTATCACAGCGCCCCGATATTGCTGCAGCCGAGCGTGACGTCGCAGCCACTAGCGCAGAGATCGGCGTGCGCGAAGCGGAGCGCTATCCCAGACTGTCACTGCTAGGAAATATTGGTCCTTTAGGGTTTGAGACAAGTTCAGGCTCCATTAACGCGACGTCTTGGTCGATCGGACCGTCACTGTCGCTCCCGATATTTGATGCGGGCCGGCGCGCTGCAAACGTTGATACAGCGGTCACCGCCTATGAGGTCGCGGCGAACAATTATCGTACGCAGGCGCGGCGCGCGGTGCGGGAAGTAGAAGAGGCATTAGTTCGATTAAGTAGTCTAGATATCCGTGAAAAAGAGTCCTTGAAAGCGTCTAGGGGCTATCACGCGTCTTTGCGTGCGATGCAAGAGAAATACAAGTTCGGCTTGGCAAGTATTCTCGATCTTGAGGAAACAAGAAGGCTTTCCTTTAATGCGGATAATATTTTGGCGATTGTCCGTCGCGAACGCGTCAATGCATTTATTGCGCTGTACCGTGCCGTCGGTGGCGGTTGGACCGCCTCGGATTCGCTCAACACCTTGCGGACGGCGAAGTCGACCCCCGTCGACCTACTAAAGACGAAGTCTCAACCATGAAATGGACACGAACGATGCAGAAAGTTTTGGCTGCAAGCCTCTTGAGTCTGGTTTGTTTGCAAGCGAATCTCGCGATTGCGCAGCTTGCATCGCCTGCGGTTCGCCCCGCGCTCACTATTTCAGTGGCTAAACCACAGTGGCTGTCGATGGGTGTGACGATACGAGCCAACGGCAATATCGCGGCATGGCAAGAAGCCTCGGTAGGGTCACAGGTGGGTGGGCTACGTGTCGCTGACGTTCGCGTGAACGTAGGCGACATCGTCAAGCGAGATCAAGTGCTTGCAATGTTCGCGACCGATACGGTCTTAGCGGATCTGGCCGTTCAGAAGGCACAAGAGGCCGAAGCGGTCGCCGCCTTGGCCGAAGCGCAGGCGAATGCAGGACGTGCCCGTAGTCTGAAGAATTCCGGTGCCTTGTCTTCCCAGCAAATTAGTCAGTATCTGACAGCTGAACAAACGGCGAAGGCGAGACTCGAGGCTGTGCGTGCGCAAGTGCAAGTCCAAAACTTACGCTTGCAGTATGCAGAAGTGCGCGCGCCAGACGACGGTGTGATCTCAGCTCGACAAGTAAGCGTTGGGGCCGTGGTGCCGGTAGGCACTGAGTTATTCAAAATGGTGCGGCAACGCAGGCTTGAGTGGCGCGCTGATGTGGTGTCTGAAGAGTTAAATCGAATTCAAGTTGGAATGCCTGTGCGAGTCCATCCCGCAAGTTTTGGAAAAGGGTCGACCCCGTTAATGGGCAAAGTCCGCGTGATTGGCCCCACTGTTGATATGCAGGCACGTACGGCAGTCGTTTATGTTGATCTACCGACGATTGAGAACGACACACCCGTTGTTCGTGCAGGAATGTTTGCGAGCGGTGAGTTCGAGTTGGGCAACACGCGGGTGCTGACCTTGCCTCAAGAGTCAGTCGTCATGCGCGATGGTTTTAGTTATGTCTTTAAAGTTCGAGACACAGCGCGGGTTTCACAAGTTCGGGTTGAGGTGGGTCGCAGACTTGGCACGCGCGTGGAGATTGTGAAAGGTGTTGAGGAAAGCGACGTCATCGCAGAGTCTGGCGCTGGTTTTCTCAATAACGATGACGCGATCGCAATTGCCACAACCCAATCATCCACCACGTCTAAAGCAAAATAGGCAACGTGATGAATTTTTCCGCCTTTTCGATTCGTCATCCTATTCCAGCGATCCTGCTGTTCATTTTGCTGTCGATTGCTGGCGTGTTGTCGTTTCGGGCGATTGGTGTGCAAGACTTTCCAGACATTGAGTTGCCCATGGTGACGGTCGAAGCGAGCTTGCCAGGGGCTGCCCCCGCGACTCTGGAGACTGAAGTTGCTCGCAAGATTGAAAATTCAATAGCCACGCTACAGGGAATCAAAAATCTGTACACAAAGATATTAGAGGGCACAGTAGTCATCACCGTCGAGTTCAATCTCGAAAAGAATGTGATGGAAGCTGTTAATGATGTGCGCGATGCGGTCACGCGCGTGCGCGCAGACTTGCCAGCTGACGTAAAAGAGCCCAGTGTCTTGCGTACCACGACGGCAGGCCGCCCGCTCATGACCTATGCCTTGACCTCCCCTCGTCTGGATCAAGAAGGGCTGTCTTGGTTTATTGATAATACGGTGACTAAGCAGTTATTGGCAGTAAACGGAGTGGGCCGTGTTAAACGAATTGGCGGCTTAAATAGAGAGATTCGTATCGAACTAGATCCGCTCAAGATGGCCGCCTTAGGGGTAACCGCCTCTGATATCTCTCGTCGACTCAAACAGGTTCAATTGGAGTCCCCGGGTGGTCGTGGCGATATCGGCGGAGCGGAGCAGTCGGTTCGGACAATTGCGACCGCGGCAAGCGCAGCCGAGCTGGCCGCGTTGGATATCTCATTGCAGGATGGTCGTCGAGTGCGACTCGGACAGCTTGCCAACATTGAGGATACGACTGCCGAGCGTCGCTCAATCGCCTTGGTGAATGGTAAGCCGGTGGTGGCGTTTGAGATCATGCGCAGCAAGGGTGCTGACGAAGTATCGCTGGCGAAAAATGTGCACCAAGTGATCGCATCACTTGCGTTACAGAATCGCGACATTGAGTTTACCGAGCAGATTAATAATGTGACTGTTACCGAGGAAAACTTTGCAGGCTCGATGCACCTCTTGTACGAAGGTGCAATTTTGGCTGTCTTGGTTGTTTGGTATTTTTTAAGGGACTGGCGCGCAACCATTGTGTCTGCTGCGGCACTGCCACTTTCAATCCTCCCTGCTTTTTTAGGTATTTATTTTTTTGGCTTTACCCTAAATATGGTGACGCTCACGTCGTTGGCGTTAGTGGTGGGTATCTTGGTGGATGACGCGATTGTTGAGGTGGAGAACATTGCGCGACACCTTCGCATGGGGAAGTCACCTTTTCAAGCTGCGCTGGATGCTGCAGATGAAATCGGCATGGCGGTGATTGCGACGACTTTTGCCTTGGTGGCTGTATTTTTGCCTACAGCATTCATGGACGGTATCCCAGGAAAGTTCTTTAAACAATTTGGCTGGACAGCTGTGCTAGCCATTCTTGCATCCTTGCTCGTTGCGCGTCTCTTGACGCCAATGATGGCAGCTTATTTGATGAAGCCCAGCAAAGCGGTGGGCGAGCACGAAGCCGATAGCTGGGTGATGCGCCACTACTTGGCGTCGGTCCATTGGTGTCTAGCTAATAGATTTAAGACCTTGTTGATGGCGACTATTTTTTTTGTTGGATCGTTGTCGCTCGTGCCGCTTCTGCCTAAGGGCTTTGTTCCTCCTGCAGATCGCGGACAAACAATGGTTAACATTGAACGGGCCCCAGGAAGCACCCTTGAAGATACCTTGCGTGCGGCCGAGCGTGTGCGTCAAAAGCTCGAGACAATGCCTGACGTCAAGCGTATTTTTAGTTCGGTGGGGGGGGGTGTCTCGGGCGATGCCTTTGCGAGAGGCTCAGCGGCAGAAGTGCGTAAGGCGACCCTGACTGTGCAATTGACACATCGCTCGGATCGTAAAAAAAATCAACAGGAAATTGAAGGTGATATTCGCGAGCTACTTGCTCGAGAGCCCGGTGTTCGTATTACGGTCGGGCCGCAAGATGCTGGCACCAAAATGCAAATCGTCCTACAAAGCGAGGATGCTCATGCGTTGAGTAAAGCAGCGCAAGCAGTTGAGCGTGACTTGCGAACTCTCCAGGGGATTGGCTCGGTGACTTCGTCGGCTAGCCTCGTGCGGCCCGAGCTGATCGTACGACCAAACTTCGCGCGCGCAGCAGACTTAGGCGTCACGGCTCAGAGTATTGCTGAGACCTTGCGCGTGGCAACGAGCGGTGACTACGAGATTGGCTTGGCTAAATTGAATCTATCCGAAAGGCAGATCCCCATTCGTGTCAAGCTGCCGGACTCGGTCCGTGCCGATATCTCGACCCTAGAGCGCTTGACCGTTCCTGGTCGCTATGGTCCAACCTTGCTGGGTAATGTCGTGACCTTTTCGATGGATAGCGGACCTGCGCAAATTGATCGTCTAAATCGCAGTCGAAATGTCGTGCTGGATGTGGAGTTGGGGGGGCGACCTTTGGGCGAAGTATTTGCGGACGCGATTGCTTTGCCAAGTTTGATTAATTTACCCGCAGGCGTCACGCGAGCTGAGTTAGGGGATACAAAAGAGATGCAGGCATTGTTTGCCAGCTTCGGACTCGCCATGGCAATTGGATTGCTTTGTATTTATATGATTTTGGTTCTGCTGTTTCACGACTTTCTGCAGCCGATTACGATTTTGGGGGCGTTACCCTTGTCAATTGGTGGTGCCTTTGTGGCGCTACTCGCGACCGGTATGAGTTTCTCTATGCCATCGCTCATTGGGTTGCTGATGCTGATGGGGGTCGTCACCAAGAATTCGATCCTGTTAGTCGAATATGCGATCACGGCGCGCCGGCAGGGGCTCGAGCGTAATGCTGCGCTGATCGATGCCTGTCATAAACGTGCGAGGCCGATTGTGATGACGACGATCGCCATGACGGCGGGCATGCTACCCATTGCGCTTGGCTGGGGCTCTGACCCAAGTTTTCGCGCGCCGATGTCGATTGCGGTGATCGGAGGTTTGATGACATCGACTTTATTGAGTTTGTTGGTGATCCCGGCGGTCTTTACATATGTCGATGATTTGGAAGTCTGGCTCGGGAAAATGCGCACACGCTTGCAAAAAGCTTAGGTGCGTCGCAGAGTAAAAAATGCGGGCCCCTGTGGCTGAAAATCGTTCCAATTCTTTCTGAGAGCAGTCAAGTTATAGACGGCGCCCAACGGAATATAGGGGACGTGCTCCATGACTTGAATTTGTATCTCGCGACAGATGGCCTGACGTGCCTGTTGCGTGGCTGCAAATAGCCAGTCTTGCCTGAGCTTCTCCAAGGTGTCGTTTGTGGGCCAACCAAACCAGCCGAGCTTTCCTGTCCCGCGTATGGCTGGATTGCTCACGGGATCTAAATTGCCCGTGCCGACCAGCGCGGTGAAGCCAATGTGCCATCCGCCCTCTGCGGGACTGTTCTGATTGTTGCGGCGTTGCAGATAACTGCCCCAGTTCATCGCACGCAATTCCGTTTTTATCCCTAACTGTTTGAACAGATCTTCTGTGACAAGGGCGCAAGCGTGATAGGGCGCGGTATCGACTGGATCCAAAATGATAATGGGCTGTCCGGCATATCCTGAGTCTTTGATGAGTTTGCGTGCTCGCGCGAGGTCCCGCTTGCCAGTCAATTTATCCATGCCAGCAGTTGAAGCCATCGGAGTACCTGGCGCGAACACCCCGCACTGATCATTCCAGTACTCCGGAAAGTCTGCGCCATTGGCGGCCATCATGTAATCAGTTTGATTGATCACCGATAATATTGCGCGGCGCATAGCTGGGTTATCGAACGGTGCATGCAGATGATTAAATCTGAGGATGAAAATTGAAGGCAGCGGGGCCTTTATTAGCTCGATCTGTTTATTTTTTCGTAACGTCGGGATGAACTCGCTGTCGATGACTTCAATACCATCTACTTCATTGTTTTGTAGCGCAGCCACTGCCGTTGCGCGATCCGGGATGATTTGCCAACGCACTTCATCAATATGAGCAATCTTGGGGCCTGCAGTATTGCTTGCCTGTCCTGAGATGCGCGGACGATACTCGGTGGATTTTTGGTAGACGACCTGCGACCCTGAGACCCAACGTTTAGGCAAAAATCGGAAAGGACCACTTCCGATGACTTCTTTGATTGCGATGTTGTCTGGTGTGTTTGCCAGGCGCTCTGGCATGATCGATGCCGCGGCCGAGGCGAGGGTGACGCTCAACAGAGAAAACGGGCGTGTCAACTTAAACTCAAGCGAGCGGTCTGAGGTTGCGCTAAGCGTATCCAGACAAGAAAAAAGTGTTTGACCGATTAAATTTCTCGCACCGAAACGCTTGATACTGGCGACGGCATCTTGTGCGCGTACGGGCGATCCGTCGTGAAACATCAGCCCCTCTCGCAATTGCAATGTCCAGCGTAAGCCGTCTTGGTCGACTTGTTCGCTGTCTATCATTTGGGGTTGGGGCTGATATTGCGCATCGAGTCCGTACAGTGTGTCAAAGACCATCAAGGCATGTGTGGCTGTGATCGCTGCCGTGGTGTAGGACGGATCAAGTATTGAGAGGTCGCTGGCTGGAACCCAGCGAAATATCGTCGGGGCTGTCTGCGCGAACAAGGTTGCCGGTAACGCGGCTGCCCCCGCTGCCATGGCGGTATGGCAAATAAAGCGACGGCGATCCATGATTCTTCCTACGACTGGTTTCTAGTGGGTGGGACTCCAGGCACCGTTTTGGTGGTGTGCACGCCCCTCTGATGCCAGTTTATCAAGATGTGCTTGAAGCGAACGCATGGCCACTTTATGCAGACGTTGATCGGTGTCGGAGTAGGCATGCTTGACGAGCTCTTCGAGTGGCAAGGGTTGGCTTGCCCCGCGTAAGGCCGCCAAGACCTTGTTCTCACGCCCCAAGCGATGAATAACGAGTCGATCAACGATTTCGTTCGCATTGCTCATCAGGAAGCCGTGGCCGGGTGCTAGGTAATCGATTGAATATTTCGTGATGAGCTTGAGTGACTCGAGATACTGCGCCATGTTGCCATCTGGCGGATTAATCACCACGGTCGAGCCTTGCATGATGTGGTCACCCGTAAAGAGCATGCGTTGCTCTTCGTGCAAGAAACAGACTTGGTTTGAGGCGTGGCCGGGCGTATGGATCACTCTAAGCGTCACGCCAGCGATCTTTAATACTTCGTCATGTGCGACGACGTGGTCAGGCGCAAAGGTCTGGTCTTGATTCGGATAGGCGGGCGCTGGTCGACCGTACACCAGAGCGCCTGTTTTCTCTTTGATGCGTGTGGCGGCAGGAGAATGATCGATGTGGGTATGGGTACATAGAATCCATTTGATTGGACCGGCTGCGGCATTGAGAATATTTTGAATGTGCTCCTCAAGCAAAGGGCCAGGATCAATCACGGCAACGCCAGTCTGCGCGTCGCCAATCAGATAGGTGTTGGTTCCTGGGCCAGTCATCATCCCTGGATTCGCAGCCGTGACGCGCGTGATGTGTGTGCCGATGGCAACGGTCTGCCCGGGCTCGATAAATGAGTGTGCGGACCCTTTATTGTCTGGATCAATTTTCCTTACTTCCGTATAGGCGAAATCGCCGGGGATCAGAATGTGTTGATCCCCGTTGCGTGCGGTGGCGGTGAAAGGCGCAATCAATGTTTTGGGCTTTGGCGTGCGCGCATATTCGAGAAGTTCCTCGACCTCTTTGAAAGGCGTCAGGCTCTCGAGTGTTCTGATCGTTGGGAACATCAGTTCGATCGTGCCGGCTTTGTTCATTTCGAGTGCTTCATCTGGGCGAACCCACACTTGCCCCACGGTCTCGTGGTTATCCTGCTCCGCGGTTTGCCCCTCCGGTGCTTGCGCAACGAAGAACCGGGTGTCATAGCGTTTAGGGCGCCCCGCTTGGGTAATCCAATGACTGTAATAGGCGATTCTGTCCGTCGCCGCTCTGAACTGTTCTGTTTTCAGAATGTCAGCGAAGATGAGTTTGTTCTGTGCCATCTCAAGCCTGAGCTTAGCGAGCCGCTCGGCATCTTCACCATGCAAGCGCACCAGGTCTTGTTCATTGCGATAACCAAGTAGTAAACCCGATTCTTCAAAACATTCTCTGATGGCCGCGATCCAGTAGGCCAAGCCGCCTTGCTCAACCCCGAGCATCTGACTTGCGCGTTGATCATCTAAGCCGACGCAGAGCGACGCGATCTCTGGATGGTGATCAGTGGGGTCCACCGCACCGCCGGGGAAAACATGCATACCCGTCGCAAAGTCTACAGCCGTCGTGCGCTGCATCATTAATACTTCTACGCCTTCGGTGCTGTTGCGAGCAAGAATAATCGTTGCTGCCGGACGCGGCTTTACGTGTGGTTGATTCATCGCTTACGTTGCTATTTTTTAGGCGCTGGCACAACGGCAGTGCCAATCATGGAGTCTCGCGATACAAGCGCTGCAAGCTGCTCTTGCGTCATGCCATCGGTCCCAGCGGGTCGATTCGGCAAGACTAAAAATCGCAGGTCTGCTGTGCTGTCTGATACGCGTACTTCGACATCGTCAGGCAACACCGTGCCAAACTCTGCCAACACCTTGCGCGGTTCGTTGACGACCCGCGAGCGGTAGTCGAGCGATTTATACCAGGCGGGTGGAATCCCCAATAACATCCGTGGGTAACACGAGCATAGCGTGCACACCACTACGTTGTGTACTTGCGGTGTGTTCTCAAGAACCACCAAATCCAGCGGGGTTGTGATGTCCAGTTCAAACGATTCGTTAATCGCTTTGAGAGGATCGGCCAAGAGCTTTTTCTTAAAGTCCGGCTCTGTCCATGCTTTAGCGACGATTTTTCCGCCAATCGCGGGCGTCAGACTGTCCTGATAGTCGATTTGTCGATGCAAGTCCTCAGCGCTGATGATGCCTTTCTCATCAAGCAACTCTCGTATTGCCGTTTGTAGGAGGACTTCGTATCGATCGTAGCCATCATCGTCATCGGGTGCTGGCGGCGAGTGCGGATGGCTATGTGGTTTTCCGTGATCGTGATGATGATCATCGTGATGGTCGTGATCGTGGTGATGTGAACCGCTCATTTTGTTTCTCCAGCAATCGCTTCGATCCAGTGTTCGTAAATATCAGCAACAACGGTATCGTTTTTGCTGCCAGCATAGTTTGGCCACACATCTACTTGCTTGAATTTGACGCGATACAAAATCCGCATTGGTAAGCCTGGTTTGTGAAAGGCAAGCAGAGAGGGGTCACGAAAGAGGCCTCGAACCTCAGCGATTTCGCCTTTCGCACCGCGAAGGTAATAGGGTGTGCGGCAATGCGCCTCGGGAGGCTGCTTCAGGATGCGCACCGTTGCACCAGGTGCGAGGGCACGTCCTGCGCGAGGAGGGATTGCGTTCATAGTTTCCCCGTCTTCGCTAAACGGACACGAAGTTCGTCAACGCGATCGTCGATTTCTTTTGCTGTGACTAGTTGCTGCTCAATAATGAGATCTCGCACGGCACGGATCCACTTGTCGTAATAGAGCATGCCTTTGTAATCCTCAGCGGTATTGGATTCTATTGCTCGCCGCATCGCATCGCTGGTGAATACACCGAGCTTTGAACCCGACAGGATTTTTTGCAAGGCGTCCACGCGTTTCTCGTGTAGCGTACTGGGGTGCTCGTCTAAACAAACCGGACCAGCGGGTTGGCCGCCTAGATCGTTGACTTTTCTTTCCATGATGCTCGCTCGATTAAAAGTGTCTGTGCGCCTAGCCGTGCGCAGGTTAAGCAGATGTCTGATTCTATTATCTTGTGCGTGAGTCCGCCTGTGATTTGTTTTGGTGCGACGCAGCAATCGGCTATTGAGCTTGAAATATGCCAAAATCGCCGCTCGATCCCCGACATGAAGGACTGCTGTGAGCGATTATTTCTACGAACCAAGCAAAGGCCATGGCCTGCCACATAATCCATTTAAAGCGATCGTGGCACCACGCCCCATCGGTTGGATTTCCAGTATTGACAAGCAAGGCAGGGTCAATCTGGCACCCTACAGTTTCTTTAATGCCTTTGCTGAGACGCCCCCCATCATCGGCTTTTGTACGAGTTTCGTGCGCAAAGACAGTGTGAACAATATCGATGAGACGGGCGAGTTTGTCGCAAACTTCTGCGGCGCCGATTTAGCGCAAGAGATGAATATCACTTCTGCCTCTGTCGATCCCGGTATCGATGAAATGAAACTGGCCGGCCTAGATGCTGAGGCGTCAACCTTAGTTAAGCCTTCGAGAATTAAAAATGCGATTGCTGCGTTGGAGTGTAAGTTGATCAATACGACTCAGCTGACCAATGCTAAAGGTGAGCTGATCAATACTTGGTTGACCTTAGGTGAGGTGATTGGTGTGCATATCAATCCTGCATTTCTAAAGAACGGGATTTTTGATACGGCCGCGGCGCGTCCGCTTGGTCGCTGCGGTTATCAGGGCGACTACGTGGAAGTGAACACGCTTTTTGAAATGATTCGCCCCAAAGAGTACAAGCCGGCTAAGTAAGTGTCGCTACAGCAAGCTAATCGCTCGGAAGGTCGTGTAGCCACCTAGAACTAACAGGGTGACAAAAAAGTATTTTCGGAATTGGTCTTGCGCAATCCGATTGCGCAAGGCTTGTCCGATAAACATACCGACGAACGCGGGAATCAGTGCCAATAACGAGGTGGTTGCAATCGCCACGCGGAATTCACCCGTGACGAGCAATCCAATCGCCAATGCGCAAGACGAGATGGTGAAGGACAAGCCCAAGGCCTGTATGAGGTCGTCTTTTTTTAGTCCCAAGGATGTGAAGTATGGGGCAACGGGAAGGGCAGATATCCCTGTTGCTCCCATCAAGACACCCGTCAACACACCGGTAAGCGGCGATAGCCAGCGCTCCGTCGTTGGGGCGATCGATACTTTGGCAGCGCTCAGTCCGTATAGGCCGTAACAGATGAGCACCATCCCGAGCGCTGCCGTCACAATTTCGGTGTTGCCAAACACGATGAAGCTCACGCCGAAAGGCGTTCCGACACAAATCCCGACAAGCAGTGTGCTGAAGCGCTTCAGTAAGCCACGAAAGTTTGGCCCTGCAACGAGTTGCCAAACGTTTGTAATAAGGGAGGGAAGGACCAGCATTGCAGCCGCTTCGACGGGTGCAATCACGAGCCCAAGTAGCCCAATGGCGATCGTCGGCAATCCCATGCCAATGACCCCTTTGACCAGACCAGCCAACACAAAAATAGCGGTCACTAAAATGAATGCAAGTATCGATATGGATTCAGTCATGATGGCGGTAGGCTGACAAGGGCTTGCCAGTCAGCCTGTATGCTCTGGAGCGCGTTAAACTTTACACAGTCAAGCCCGTAGAGTAATCCACAATTTAGGTGTGTCTTTGCAACGTTCCTCCTTACCCCCTCTCATTGAATCACCTAGTGCCTGGCTCGGCCCTCAGATCAGCGCAGACCGCGCCTGGGTACACCATTTAGACGATGACGAGTTGCGGGAGCTCGAAGATGCGGCTCAGCATTGCTTGGCCAAGAGCGACGATATCAGCCAAATTCGACGACAAGACTTTGTCTTACCAAGGCTGGGTGTTCGACTGCGTCGCATTCATGACGCGCTGATACACGGAGTCGGTTTTGCATTACTTCGTACTTTGCCAGTTACCACATGGCCCAAGTCCGTCACGGCCGCTGTGTTCTTTGGGATCGGCCAACATCTGGGCTTTGCGCGCCCACAGAACGCAAAGGGCCATGTGCTAGGCCATGTGATCGATATGGGGCTGCGGGCCGATGACCCGAACGTTAGGATTTATCAAACCCATGCCCGTCAGACCTTCCATACGGATTCAAGCGATATTGTTGGGCTCGTGTGTTTGCAACAAGCCCGCAAAGGCGGGGACTCTGCCTTGGTGTCTTCAAATACGATTTATAACGAAATGCGTCGTGACTATCCCGCACTGGTCGCTGCGTTGTTTGATCCGATCGCGACGGATCGACGCGGTGAAGTGGCTGCGGGGCAAAAGCCTTTTTTTGAGATTCCGGTGTTCACCTGGCACGCATCAATGATGTCGACGATTTATCAGCGCCAATACATTGACTCTGCTCAGAGGTTCGAGGATGCAATGCGTCTGACGCCCCAGCATGTCGAAGCACTCGATTGCTTTGATGCGCTAGCGAATGATGCGCGTTTGAATTTTTTAATGCGCTTAGAGGCGGGCGATATGCAGTTTGTGCACAACCACACCCTCCTGCACGATCGCACAGCCTTCGAAGATTGGGCCGAACCAGAGCGTAAACGGCATTTGTTGAGGCTCTGGTTGTCTTCGCCCGAGGCGCGTCCCCTGCCCGAGGTGTGGGGACAGCGCTATGGAAGTGTGCAACCAGGCCTGCGTGGTGGCGTCACAATCCCTCAGACCTCTTGGCACGCACCGCTCGAGCCCGTGTAAACAAAGTGCGTCGCGCCGATCTCTTTAGTCTGCGTAGCCAGGGAGGTCGCGATCAAGTACACGCATCATGGCTTCGAAGTAAAGATTGTCACGCATCTCACGGTCATGGCGATCATCAGGGGCAGGCCGCTTGACGGCAGCAATCACCTCGTCCGACAAAATTTTGATCGGTTTGCCCGTGCTCATGGCCAGCACTTGCGCACGACAAATGCGCTCAAGTTTGTACAGTCGCTTGTAGGCTTGTGCGACGGTGTCGCCAACGACGAGTACGCCGTGATTTTTCATGAAGAGTACTTTCTTATCTCCGATCGCGGCAGCTAAACGTTCGCCTTCATCAAGAAAATCTGCAGTACCTGTGTAGGTGTCGTCATAAGCGATGATGCCATGATAGAAAGCGGCTGTCTGACTTGCGGCCAGCAGACGATTGTCTTCCAGCATATTGAGCGTCACGGCCCAGTTTTGATGGGTATGCAAAACAACTTTTGCGCCCGTGATCCGGTGAATGGGGGCGTGGATGCATTGGGCGGAGAGTTCAACGACACCTTCACCTTCGAGTGTTTCACCCTTTTCATTAAAGGACATCATGTCGCTGGCGCGAGCCTCTGACCAATGTCGCCCAAAGGGCAAGATCAGAAAGCGGTCGTTGTGGCCGGGCACCGTCATTGTGAAATGGTTATCGATCCCTTCGTGCAAGTCGTCTAAGACCGCGAGTCGATTGGCGGCAGCCAAATGGACTTTGGCTTGTCGGACGGCATCAAGGTGTTGCTTTGCGTTGAGATTATGAACAGACATGATGTATCCCTTTATTTTGAATAGAAAGATGATTGTGCGTGGCTATTTGGCTTGACGCTCACGACTAATGTCGGGAAGAAACCAAGCCGCAATGCCTAAGGCCGGGAGGTACGAGCAAATTTGATAGACGGTGGAAATGCCGTAGGCATCGGCCACGCTGCCCATGATCGCGGCGCCTAAACCGCCTAAGCCGAATGCAAAACCAAAGAACATGCCAGATACGAAACCGACACGACCTGGGAGTACTTCGTGTGCATAGACCAGAATAGCCGGAAAGGCAGAGGCGGTCAGTAAACCAATAATGATCGTCAAGACTCCGGTCCAGAAGAGATCTGCGTAAGGCATGGCCATCGTAAACGGCAGTACCCCCAGAATTGAAATCCAGATCATGGGCCTGCGACCGATGCGGTCGGTGAGTGCGCCACCGAGCAGTGTTCCCACTGCAATCGCAGCCATAAAAATAAAGAGTTGAACTTGAGCCGCCTGCACCGGAAGGTCAAAGCGTTCAATTAAATAAAACGTAAAGAAAGACGTGAGGCTAGAGCTATACACGTTTTTGGAAAACAACAACAACATCAAGATGGTGATGAGAAACAGCACACGACCGCGGGAGAGCGATCTCAGGCCCTCGGCAGCCTGCGCAGCTGCCTGTACGCGCGGCTTGATGTTGGCACGATACCAGCCACCCACCCTGGCTAGCATTGCCATGGCTACCAAGGCTGCGACTGAAACCCAGGCAATCGCACCTTGACCGTGTGGCAACACAATAAAAGCCGCCAATAACGGACCAACCGCTTGCCCGAGATTGCCGCCCACTTGAAACAAGGCTTGTGCCGTGCCGAAACGCCCGCCGGATGCCATGCGTGCGACCCGCGAGGCCTCTGGATGAAAAATTGCGGAACCAGTTCCAACTAGGGCTGCAGCAAACAGGACCGCTGCGTAGCTGGGCGCAACCGAAAGGAGCAGTAAGCCGATCAGGGTGGATCCCATCCCAATCGCCAAGGAGAACGGCATGGGGCGTTTGTCGGTGAAGGCCCCGACGGTTGGTTGCAGCAGCGAGGCCGTCAACTGGAAAGCCAGGGTAATGAGACCGATCTGTGTGAAATCTAGATCAAACTCTTTTTTTAGTAGCGGGTAGAGCGCTGGGATCAGCGATTGGATTAGATCATTGAGTAGATGACAGATGCTGAGAGCCACCAGAATCGGCATTGCAGCACCCTTTGCACTCGGGGCCGGAGGCGGCGGGGTCTGGGTAAGCGGTGAGGCAGCAGTAGTCATCGCCTGATTCTAAGCAGGCAAAGGCTGTTTTGGCAACAGATTATCTGCAGAGGCACCGTAATCGCAACGATCCCCTGCGTTTCTGGAGCGACCCAGCGGATAGGCTGATGGGATTATTTGGCAGCGAGGGGGTCCCCTAGTATCACCGACTCATAGGCGTGCAAGGCAGTGGCTCCACCTGTGTGTAGAAAGAGCACGTTATCGTCTGCCTTGAAGAAACCTTTGCGTGATAGGCCGATGAGGCCTGCCATGATCTTGCCCGTGTAGACGGGGTCGAGCAGAATTGCCTCGGTGCGTGCCAGCATTTGCACCGCCTCAACCATTGCCGGGTTAGGAACGGAGTACTTGGGGCGCCACCAGTCTCCGTACGAGACGACTGCCTCGGGTGGTACACGGATGCCTGTCTGCAGGAGATCCATAATCGCTTGTGCTTCTTTCAGCACCAGCGGGTTTTGATCCGCTGGATCGCGGCTCACACCCACGCCTACCAATGGAATTTTAATGTTGTTGCCTAGAAAACCTGCGACGAGCCCGCCGTGGGTGCCCGAACTGCCTGAGCCGACCACCACGTAATCCATAGGTTGCCCCATCTCAAACAACTGCTGCTGTAACTCTTGCGCGCAGGCAACATAGCCCAGGCCGCCAATGGCGTTCGAGCCACCGCCAGGAATGATGTAAGGTTTACGACCTTCGCTGCGCGCCTGAGCCGCCACCTTTTCCATCGCCTCGGCCATGTTTGATCCACCAGGCACCACCGTGATGGCGTCTACCCCCAGCAGGCGAAACATAAAGTTGTTGCCGCTTGCGTTGGGATCGTAGCTGTTGGCAATGCGCTCCTCAATGACAAATCGGCATTTCAGGCCTTCTTTGACTGCGGCTGCGAGCGTGATGCGGCAGTGGTTGGACTGAGGTGCGCCACAAGTGATTAAGGTGTCTGCGCCTTTGGCTAGCGCATCACCCATCAAAAATTCAAGCTTGCGTGTCTTGTTGCCACCCGGGGCGAGCCCCAGCATATCGTCGCGCTTAACCCAAACCTTCGGGCCGCCGAGTGCGCGCGTGAAGTTCGGCAAGAACTCGATAGGAGAAAACCCTTGGGTGTATTGGCGGCGGGGAAAGCGACTGAGATCCATGGTGACTCCGAAAGTATGGTGTTTGTTCTTGAGCGCTACAAAGGTGCAACGTTTGCACCAGAGTAGCTCTAATCGAAAGCCAATGTATACCTGAGTGCAAATGCTTGCCAAGTATTAATTATGAATTAACTTATTTTTGTTGACCTTTTGCTGTCGAGTCGATAGCATCAAAAAGTTATCCTGTATCTAAAAGCCTTCCCATTTCATGTTCGCCTATACCATCCGTCGCTTGCTCTTGACGCTGCCTGTCATGCTGGTTGTCGCGATATTCGTATATGGTTTGTTGGATCTCGCGCCCGGTGATCCTGCGGTATTTCTGGCAGGCGACGATGCGACACTGGAAGACATCGCGCGTATCCGGATGACGTTGGGCTTAGACCAGCCTTTCTATCAACGCTTCGCAATGTGGCTGGGTAGGGTGTTACAGGGAGACCTTGGCGTTTCTCTGTTTACGGGGGTGTCTGTCACGGAAATGATCGTGCAGCGCATGGCGCCGACCTTTACGTTGATGTTCATGACCCTATGTGTATCTATATTTGTTGCGATCCCACTGGGTGCTTTAGCCGCGTGGCGACACAACAGAGCCTACGACCGCGGCGTCATGATTTTGGCGGTGTTGAGTTTTTCCATCCCCACTTTTGTTGTTGGTTACATCCTGGCCTGGGGACTAGGGATTGAGTTGCGCTGGCTACCTGTGCAAGGTTACGCACCGTATTCACAAGGCATATGGGCCTCTATTCGAACCTTGATTCTCCCAACGTTGGCATTGAGCAGTGTTTACATCGCACTGATCACGCGTATCACACGTGCCACTTTGCTTGAGACGATGTCTCAAGACTACGTGCGCACAGCTCGCGCCAAGGGAGTCGGTAATAAGAGTATTCTTTTTAAGCACGCACTCAAAAATTCGGCAATACCGATTGTGACGGTGATTGGTAGTGGGGTAGCCTTACTCATTAGCGGCGCGGTGGTGACTGAAACGGTGTTTTCAATCCCTGGTCTTGGGCGCTTAACGGTCGATGCTATTTTGCGTAAGGACTATCCCATCATCCAAGGCGTCATCCTTTTGTTTAGCTTTATGTATGTGCTGGTGAACTTGTTGATTGACCTGCTCTACCGTGTATTTGATCCGAGGATTAAATACTGATGGGTAAATTTTTCCGTTTCCTTTTAAGACATCCAACCGTGGCGGTCGGTGGCACCCTGCTGTTGGCACTCATTTTGATGGCTGTCTTTGCGCCTTGGATTGTGTCCAAAGATCCAATGGCCTTGTCGCCCATACATCGTGCGCGCGTACCGAGCGAGCAGTTTTTGTTTGGCACTGACTTATTAGGTCGCGATGTCTTTGCTCGTGTGGTGTACGGTGCACGCGTGTCGTTGATCGTTGGTTTTACTGTTGCGTTCTTATCCGCCGTGATCGGAACGATTATTGGTTTGACCTCTGGTTTTGTGCGTTGGGTGGATGCCATCGTGATGCGCATCATGGATGGTCTGATGTCCATCCCCACCATCCTGCTGGCGATTGCCTTGATTGCCTTAACCCGCGCGTCCTTGGAAAATGTGATTATCGCGATCACGATTGCTGAGGTCCCCCGGGTCGTACGTTTAGTCAGAGGCTTGGCGCTATCTCTGCGTGAGCAGCCCTATGTTGAAGCGGCGATTGCTGCGGGCGCCTCGCCGGTGCGCGTGGTGTTCAAGCATATCTTCCCGAATACGATTGCGGCCTTAACGGTTCAAACAACGTATATCTGTGGCCTGGCAATTCTGGCCGAGGCGAGCCTGTCTTTCATTGGTGCGGGGGTGCCGCCTTCAATCCCTTCTTGGGGAAACATCATGGCGGAGGGGCGCGCGTTGTGGCAGATTAAGCCTCATATGATTGCGTTTCCGGCCGTATTTCTGTCGATCACCATTCTGTCCATCAATATGCTGGGCGATGGCTTGCGGGATGCGATCGATCCCCGTATGGCCAAGAGGATTTGAGATGACAATTTCAGATCCCCGTGTAGATCGCCCCAGCAGCCGCGTGCTTGATGTGAAGGGTTTGTCCGTTACGTTTGGTGCGGGGGCGGGTATCGTCCGCGCGGTTCAATCGCTTGATCTACAACTTGATCGTGGTGAAACGCTCGCAATCGTCGGCGAATCAGGTTCCGGAAAATCTGTCACGTCGCTGGCACTCATGCGCTTGGTCGAGTATGGCGGCGGAACGATTACTGAGGGCGCGATGCATTTGCATCGCCCGAACGGGCAGTCCATCGACTTACGCCACGCGAGTGATGAGGCGATGCGGTCCATGCGTGGTGCTGATCTCAGCATGATCTTCCAAGAGCCCATGACCTCGCTGAACCCTGTTTTTACGGTGGGTTCACAATTGACTGAGGCGATTCTGTTGCACCAGCCCGGCAACTCATCTTCGGCGACCGCGACTGCTATTCGAATTCTGGATCAGGTGCGGATACCAGACGCAAAGGCCATGATGGGTCGTTACCCGCATGAGTTGTCGGGTGGTATGCGACAGCGCGTCATGATAGCGATGGCATTGTCGTGCAAACCATCCGTCTTAATCGCCGATGAGCCCACGACCGCTTTAGATGTCACCATACAAGCTCAGATTCTGCAGCTGATTCATTCGCTGCAGAAAGAGATGAATATGGGCGTCATATTTATTACGCACGATATGGGTGTGGTCGCGGAAGTCGCCGATCGTGTGATGGTGATGCGGCACGGCAAGGTTGTCGAGCACAATGATGTGTATTCCTTGTTTGCGAATCCCACCCATTTATATACAAAGACGCTATTGGCTGCAGTGCCGAAGCTCGGTTCCATGCGCGGAACCCATGAACCCATGCGTTTTGATTTGCCGCTGCAAGAGGGCGATGCGGATCGTGCCCGCCCGGAGGTGCGTCATGTCAAGCATAGTGAACGTTCTGCAGAGGGCGTGCATACCAGTCCGGTGATCCTGAGTGTGAAAGATCTTGTGACGCGGTTTGATATTCGCGGTGGAATTTTCTCGCGCGTTGTCAAGCGCGTGCACGCTGTTGAGCAGGTGAGTTTTGATTTGCACGAAGGCGAGACGCTATCACTTGTCGGGGAGTCTGGATGCGGCAAGACAACCACCGGGCGTTCGCTGATCAGCTTGGCGAAGATAACGTCTGGTCAAATATTGTTTGCTGGAAAGCCGATCGTGCAGTCGAGTGCGAGCTCCTTGCGCGAACTTCGTCGAAACGTGCAGTTTGTATTTCAGGATCCCTTTGCGTCGTTGAATCCACGCATGCGGATCGGCGAGTGCATCAAAGAGCCATTGATCATTCAGGGCTTGGCCCAGGGCGACGAGGCTGATCGCCGTGTGGCGGAGCTGATGGAGCGGGTCGGCTTAGATCCGGCAACCATTCACCGTTGGCCACATGAATTTTCGGGTGGGCAAAGGCAGCGTATTTGTATTGCACGCGCGCTGTCTGTGAACCCCAAAGTTCTCATCGCAGACGAAGCGGTATCGGCCTTGGACGTGTCGATAAGAGCCCAAATTGTTAATTTGTTAATTGACCTACAAGACGATTTAGGCATTTCTTATTTGTTTATATCGCATGATATGGCTGTGGTCGAACGCGTCAGCCATCGTGTCGCGGTGATGTATTTGGGTCAGATTGTAGAGCTCGGGCCTCGCAACGCAATCTTTGAACAACCACAACACCCCTACACGCGTAAATTGATGGCGGCAGTCCCGATTGCAGATCCTAAGATGCGTCGGGCGCGTAATCTGGAACTCTCGGAAATCCCAAGCCCTGCCAGAGCGTTGAATGACTTGCCCGTTGTTGCCCCATTGGTTCAGGTCGGTGAGGGGCATTTTGTAGCGCAGCACAAGATTGGTGGTATGTACTAACGTCATAAACACAGGAGATAACAAATGGATCGCAGAAAATTTTTAGTGACATCGTCGGCTTCGGTTGCAGCCCTATCCACGCCTCAAGTGCTACGCGCGCAAGGTTCTGCTCCCGCCAAGCTGTTTCGTTGGGTGCCGCATGCAGATTTGACGATTTTGGATCCCATGTTCAGCACGGTCTTCATTACGAATATTCATTCGCAGCTGGTCTTCGATACGTTGTATGGATTGGACAATCAGTACCAACCGCACCCGCAGATGGCCGCTGGGCACGTGATGGATCCATCGGGGCTGGTTTGGAAAATCATGCTGCGCGATGACCTTAAGTTCCATGATGGATCGCCCGTTCGTGCAGCAGACGCTGTAGCGAGCTTAAATCGCTGGGCGAAAAAGGATCTCATGGGGCGCTCCTTGATGGAGGTTACCCAGAGCCTAACGGCCCTAGACGACAAGACAATCGAATTTAAGCTCACCAAGCCATTTCCTTTACTTCTTCATGCGATTGCGCGTCCAACGGGCAGCATGGCATGCATCATGCCGGAGAAGCTTGCTCAGACACCCGATAATGTGCAGGTGAGGGTGATGAATGGTTCTGGACCGTTTCGCTTTATTCATGATCAATGGGTTTCTGGTTCGCAGGCGGTCTATCAGCGCTTTGTCGACTATGTCCCTACCCGAGACAAGAGAAAGCCCGAATTCACTTCGGGCCCGAAGATCGTGCATATAGAGCAAGTAAAGTGGCAGATTATTCCTGATCGAGCCACATCGATTGCTGCCTTACAGAACAATGAAGTCGATGGTGTCGAACAAGTTGACAGTGACTTTTTGCCGATACTCAAGAAAGACAAGAACATTAAGCTCATCAAGCGCACGCTACCTTCTATCTCGCTTATGCGGTTTAACCATTTGCATGCGCCGTTTAATAATAAGTTGATGCGTCAAGCAGTTTTGGCGGCTGTGAGCCAGACTGAGTACATGATGGGGATGAATGGCCCAGACTTCCCTGAATTCTGGGATGATAAGTGTGGGGTGTTTGTACCAGGCTCGCCGATGGATAGTAAGGCGGGTATGGAAAAAATAACCGGTAAGCGCGACTTAGCGCGCGCGCGCGCGATGATCAAAGAGGCGGGCTATAAGGGCGAAACCGTCGTGATCCTTGATCCCGTTGATTACCCCGTCTTTCATACGGCAGCGCTCATGACTGTGGATCTCTTCAAGAAGCTGGGTATTAAAACTGATTTGCAAGCGATGAACTGGGGTACCTTGATGCAGCGGCGTAATAGCCAAGAGCCGCCGTCGGCGGGTGGCTGGAACGTGACGTTCACGGCGATCACGGGTTCAAATAATTTAGATCCTGCTGGCCACTTGGCACTGCGAGGATCAGGGCAAAAGGCCTGGTTTGGATGGCCAACCAGCGAGCGCATTGAGCAACTCAGGCTTGACTGGTTTAACGCGACAAGCCTTGAGGCACAAAAGAAGATTTGTAGTGAACTGCAACTTCAGGTTTTTGAGGATGTTCCTTACATCCCACTCGGTGCAACGTATCAAGTCTCAGCGCTGCGCAAAGGTTGGGTAGATTTTCAAGAACAAATGCCTTTGTTCTACACCTTACGCAAAGCCTAATCAGCAGGAGTCGTTCAGATGTCTACATCAAACCCCAAAATTGCCATCATGGGCTTTGCCCTTGAGGCGAATGCCTTTTCTCCCGTCTCGATTCGCGAGGATTTCACTCGGTCGTGTTGGCGAGAAGGGGCGGAGATCACTGAACTCGCGCGCCAAACGAGTAATTTGCCTGCAGAAGTGACGGGTTTCTATGCGCGCATGGATGCCCTCGGGCCATGGACGCCTGCACCGACCATCGTGATCGGCGCGCCTCCCGGAGGCCCTGTCACACGTGAGGTGTGGGAGGAGTTTATGTCCAAGCTGGATAAGAGCTTACGTGCCGCGCTACCTGTTGATGCGGTGTTTGTCGCAAATCACGGGGCATCTAGTGCCGAGCATCTCGACGATACAGAAGGCGACATGATGGAGCTCGTTCGCTCTATCGTTGGTCCGGATGTGCCGATCGTTGCCACCCATGATTTGCACTGCAATGTGTCTGAACGTACGGTTGATGCGCTTGATGCGCTGATCAGCTATCGCACGAACCCGCACGTCGATCAACGCGAGCGTGCGACTGAGGCAGCTGATCTCTTGAAGGAAATTTTTGGTGGCGTTAAAACGAAAAAAGCGTTTATTCGTTTGCCCATCACGCCGCCTTCGGTGACCTTGCTTTCCGCTCGAGGCCCCTATGCAGACTTGATCAATATGGGGACGGCGATGATGCAAAAGCCGTCAGAAGGGCCGATTGCTAACGTGTCTGTTTCAGCGGGGTTTGTGTTTTCCGACTTGCCGAAATGCGGAATCACCATCTGTGTGACATCACGTGGCGATCTCGCTGAGGCACAACGATGCGCGCTGAAAATTGCCCGTGCGGCTTGGGCAGATCGTGCGCGTTATGTGCCAGATACGCTGGAAGTTCCTGAGGCCGTTGCGCGTGCTCGCGCGACCAACGTCCCCTTGCTTTTCGCCGACGTCGCGGACAACCCTGGAGGCGGCGGGCGAGGCAACACGTCTTGGATGCTCCAAGCTTTCAATGACGCAAAAATTCCTGGTATGGTGCTCGGTGTGTTTGTAGATCCCGAATTAGCGCAGCAGTGTCATGTTGCCGGCGAGGGCAAGGAGTTTGATGCCGTCTTTAACGCAACAGAGAGTCAATTTTCAAAACGATACGCAGCGCGTGCGCGCGTGATCAAGCTCTCCGACGGTGAGGGCACCGGTCGCCGAGGTGTGATTGGCGGAAAAAAATTCTCGCTAGGGCCTTCGGCGCTAATCGAATTGATTGGAACCGGTACGCGCGTCGTAGTTGGGAGTCTGCGCAGACAGTTATGCGAGCCAGCGATGCTGGAGATGCACGGGCTCGACATCTCAACGATCCGTATCCTGATCGTCAAGAGTCGCGGCCATTATCGGGCAGGGTTTGATGAGTTCTTTTCGGAAGACCGCATCTTGGACGTGGACAGTCCTGGCCTGACCACCCCTAATCTAAAAAATGTCGACTTCAAACGCCTGCCTCGGCCGGTGTGGCCCATTGATCAAGACGCTGTCTTTACTGAGCCTGCCTGGGCGCGCAATCTGTAGCGCGTCATCGAGAAGTCAAAGTTGGATAAGGGCCGTCTTGTAGTTCGTGCGTCTCAAGGACCACGCGCGACACCTGTTTGCGGCTGATTTTTCCTTGAGGATTGCGCGGTAAGGCCTCGAGTGCCGCAAACAGTCTTGGTCGTTTGTGTTTAGACATCGACTCAAGGAGTTGCAAACATTCCTCCTGCCAACCGTCTTGAGCACCTTCGGCAACCGCCGTGATGATCTCCCCCCAGTAGTCTGAGGCAAGAGACGTTACGCATATTTGGCCACACAGCGTGTTGGCTGCCAGCGCCACTTCGATCTCATCTGGGTTGACACGATACCCCCCTGTTTTGATGACGTCTGCGACACGTCCAGTAAGAATCAATCGTCCTGCGGAATCAACATAGCCGAGATCACCGGTACTGTGCCAACCATCAGGTTGATGGGGCTTAAAACCATTTGCATCAATGAGTCCTGCCGACATGTGAGGCGCACGCAATAAGATCTCGCCATGTGGTTCTTCTTCAGATAGCGCTTCTTGAACTTTTATTTCTACACCGCTTGCGGGCCAACCTACACAAGCGCCTGCCGGGATGTCATCGGCAGTGAGGTAGTCGTGCGTGGCCTCAGGGTCCAATACAGTGATTGGATTGATGCACTCTGATTTTCCGTAGGTAATGCGTACTTTAGGTCCGAACATGGCACAAGCACGCTTGTACAGCGCAGGGGTTAGGGGCTGTGTGCCGGTGAAGACGCAGCGTACGCTTGTGTAGGTCGAGCCTGCAAGCGCTGAGGTGATTTTTGCCAACACCGTCGGTGGCGCAAAAATAGCATCTAAGGCGTCTGCAACGAGTAAAGGTTTGATTTTTTCAATATCAACGCCATCGTGCAAAACAACGGTTGCACCGTGATCGAGCCAAGCAAAAGTAAGTAGTGAGGCGCCGTGTACAAAAGGGGTCATTAATAGGACTTTTTGTCCCGGACTCGGGATAAACGGCAGGGAGGCTTTCAGGAGCTGCTCTCCGGCCCAACGCGCCTGTTGTGTGTACAAGACACCCTTGGGTTTTCCGGTTGTTCCGGATGTGAATAGAATGCGTGCCGAGGCGTTGGCCGAACACGGTGGGAATGATTCGGGCGTCAGAGGGTTTGACAAAGCGATGCGCTGTGTCGGCACGCAGGTCAGCCCCAGTTTTTGCAGTTCGTCGCCCCTTTGCTCTAAAGAGACAACCGTCTTCACGCTTGCTAAGTGTGTGCACCACTGCAGCTCGTCGGCGGTGTAGCCCCAGCTCAACGGTGTTTCACAGGCTCCCGATAGTCGTACGCCGTATGACACCCAGACGGCATCTGTGCTGTTCGGGACGAGTGTTCCGACCGGCTCACCTTCTTGGATGCCTTGTTGGCGTAGGCGAGCAGCAAGCGCATGCGCACGTCGATTGAGCTCAGCGTAACTCAGAGAGTTTCCGCGGCCATCAATGGCAGCGATGTGTTGAGCAAAGCGTTGAGACAGCACATTTAGCTGTGCGGACCATGCGATGGGAGGCAAGGGGTGTTCGTTTGGATTCATGGACTTAGTGTAATGGAGCATAGGTTTTCCCTCGATTTTATGATTCAATCGAGTTTGAAGTAATGACAGCATTCCAATCTTGAATACCGAAATAAAGGGGAAAACATGACAATGGCGAAAAAGAATAGTGAGACGACCGAAACTGGGGTAAGCCAACCCAATCGTGCACGGCGCTCGCTGGTCGGCGCGGCAGCGATCTCGGCGGTGGGCGCTGGCTTGGGCCTGCCGCTGGTGGCGCAGGCTCAGGGCGCTTATCCTAATCGGCCTTTGAAAATAGTAATCCCTTGGCCCCCCGGGCAAGCGACTGATTTAGTGGGTCGTGCAATTGGAATGGGCTTGACAAAGGTGCTTGGTCAAACGGTGGTGGCTGATAACAAAGCCGGTGCAGGCGGCACAATTGGAACCGATACCGTGGCCAAAGCCCCCGCTGATGGGTACACGCTTCTTGCCGCGTCCGCCGGACCCGTATCGGTCGCGCCTTTATTGCAGAAAACGCCTTACGATGTGTCGAAAGACTTTACAGCGATCGCATTAACCGGTCTTTCGCCGTATGTGTTGGTGACTAATCCGAATTTTCCAGCTAAGACTGCGGCTGAGCTCGTGAAGATCGTGAAAGCGAACCCGGACAAATATACGTTTGCCACGTCCGGCACGGGAGCAACAGCCCATTTGGTCGCGGAGGCGTTTAATGCCGCCTTAGGCTTGAAGGCGGTGCACGTTCCGTACAAAGGCTCCTCGCCTGCTCTAGCAGATGTGCTCGCCGGCCGAGTGGACTACTGCTTGGAGACAGCAGCGGCCACCATGCCTTTTGTGAAAGACGGTCGTTTGAAGGGCTTGGGTGTTTCGCTGGAAAAGGGGAGTGTCGTCACGCCAGGCATCCCCGCGCTTGCGACGGCAGTCAACATCCCTGGTTTTAATCTCGGAGCTTGGGCAGGACTCATGGGGCCTGCGGGCTTACCTGCAGACGTAGTTGATCGTCTCGCTAAAGCAATGCGTCAAGTCATGCAGTCTGACGAGCTTAAAGAACTCTTTATGCGAATTGGAATTGAAATTGACTTCCGTGAGCAGACAGAGTTTTTGAAGTACTTAGAAGCCACCCGCGTCCAGTTCACCGACGTGATCAAGCGCAACAACATTAAGCTTGAAGGGACTTAAACATAAAGAGCAGAAGCCTATGCAGCCCCCTGTAAACTGGGGGCTGCAGGTGGTCAGCCACAGTGTGTAAGCGGATTCACGAATTTAAATTTTATTAATTTCAGCATTGCTTTACGTAACGTCTTAATACATGGCTAGTATCGACCCATCGCGGACGGGCATTCATAACGTTTTAACCTTCATCCATTCTGCAAAAGCAATAGAGGACGGACAGGCAGATAAAAATCCCGGCTAGCCTCCGCCTACTTGCTCTAAAAATCCGCGCTACGTTCAGATTGAGGATGAGAGTGCATCTGCAACCAATTCCAACTCTCGAGGGCTTGCCTTTTTGTAAAAAAGGCTTAGATCTTGTTGCGTAGGATTAGGATCTAGCAATCCTATTTTTAAAATGGCAAAACGCTCATAAACCGAATACCACGCGTCATGCGCAGGATTAAAGTGGGGATACTCTAGCTGCTCCTTCATCCACTGCTCTTGGAGTAAATGGAGGTATCGACGCGGACGGATGGGGTTAAGGTATTTAAGATAGCGCCATACCTTTTCAGGATCGAGTAATTTTTTCAAATGCGCAACTCGATCTTGCGAAGATTTTACAGAAGGCAATTGCTCGTATACTTGGGCCACTTCAGCGACATACTCCTGCGTACCCTTGGCAATTTTTTTTAGAATTGGCAGTCGTTTTATTTTTGTTGGCGACCCAATGGGGGCCTCGAGGGGAGCAAGATGATATGCAAACCACTTTGACATACCGATTTCATAATTGCGGATAATCTCTTCTTTGGTTGCCAAAGGAATTACATTCGCCCACCACTCTTTAAAAACTTCAGAACCTATTAAGGCTTGAGATTCAAAAGATAACCAAAAACTTTGGATATGCGGTGCAGTATCATAAGATTTAGTAAGCCCTCTTAATGCGGGACCTTGTGGCTTAGCCAAAAAATTTGCTAATAATTTTTCTGGATCTAAGGTAACAAATGAGCTATTTAATAACAAGAGACGATCCAAGCTTTCAATCTCTTGTAGACTTTCAATGCCTAATTTATACGAACAAAAATCATAGCCAAGATTAGGGCGGGTTATGATCTTGGCATACGGACCAATTATTTTTGTGTAGCTTGGGTCAAGATGGGTTGACACGAAAATCGTCTGAATTTGATGTGACCAAAAATGGTGCACTAATTCAATCAAATTTTGCGGAACTTTCCCTGTTGAATGATAATGCGCTATGACTGCAGCGACCTTTGCCCCTTTATTGCCAACGACTAATGCCGACTTATCTCGGATACCCATTCTTTTTAATATTCACGTTGAACCGGATTTGCGGGTAATTGATTTTGAAAAACGTCGTTGGATGGGTTATGAAAACTTACATGCGTTTTTATTTAAGGTTCGACCTGCACTAGAGAAAGCGACTGGAAGACCCGTTTATTTTAACTGGCTTTTTCGTCTTGATTGGCAGATTAAGAAAGTCTATGGGGATGCCGCATGGGCATTGAAAGAATACAGATCCCTCGTCAAGGAAGCCCGGGATTCAGGAGATTCTTTAGGAGTACATATCCATGCCTGGCGCCCCAAACGCGTTGGCTTTAAAAGAACTTGGATTGCTGACTTTTCTGATCACGAATGGATTGCCAGTTGCGTGAGCTTGGCTCACCTCGCTTTTGTTGAATCCATACAAAAGCAGCCTGAAATTTTTTCCTTCGGGGATCACTATATGAGCCCAGAAGTCCTCGCACAGCTTGAGCGTCTAGGGTTTCGTTGCGATATGAGCATGCATCCTGGTCGTCCCATCTTAGAACGCTTTGTACCTGACGAAGAGTCCTGTGGTTGGCTGCCTAGTTTTTTGAATACACCACGTCAAGCTTTTAAACCCAGTCGCAACACCTTATGCAAAGCTGACCATGATGCGATGAACCTATGGGAGATTCCAGTCAGCGTGGGATTTTTAAAAAGCGTCCATCACCCTCAAATTACCGAGGCACATAAGCTACTGCTTGGCATGCACTTTGAGCAAGCCCAAGAGATTATCGAGCAAAATCTAGCCCTGACAAGTCCTTACCTTTTAGCCGAAATGCGCTCTGATGTCCGCTTAGATGACTACAACCAAATGCAATTTGACAGAGCTGTAGATTATTTAATGCAACATCCTTTGGCAGAATCGATGGAATTTAAAACGGTCAGTGCACACTTAGATCAACTTGACTTGATGACTCAATAAATCGTTTATGGTCGATCTAATTTTGCCAAAGAATCAAATTCATGCTGTCATTATTTCGTGGGAGAACCAAGAAACTAACGCGCAGAAAATTGCGTTGAACATCGAAGGTTTGGTATCGACTCTGACTATTATTTACTCACATTCAAATGAGTCCATACAAGTAGGGCCCGGAAATTGGATAAAAACTCCCAATTCATTTTTTTATGGAAAAAAGTTTTCTAAGGCATTGCAACTGCATGATGAAGGTCATTTATTAATAATTCATGCAGATGCGCTAGCTACCGACTGGCCAAAACTCATTAGCCGTTGTCAAGCAGCTTTTGCGATTCATCCACAACTTGGAGTCTGGGCACCGCGTCATACTGGCACTCCGTGGCAGTGGGATAACGTCTGCCTAGGCGACCTTTTTTCACGAGAGTTGCAAGCCGTTGCCCAAACTGATGGCATTGTCGTTGCCTATGCAGAGCCTGTAATCAGGCGTCTCAAGCAACTATCTTATGAGCGCAATCATTATGGATGGGGAATTGACTGGGCTGCTGTGAGCTTCAGTTATTGCAATCATTTATCCGTTTTGATGGATCCTACATTACTCATTGAACATCCCTTCAGTTCGCAAGATCAATATTCTGCAGACGCATCCAGCCAAATGAAGGAGTTTTTTGAGCAATTAACGACCCAAGAAAAAATTATGCAAAGCGTACTTGAAAATCACATCTCGCTCAAAAAGGTCGGCCTTGAAATCAGGGATGTCGCTCTCACGCAAAAGCAATTTCTTGAGCAAGAATCCTTACGATTACGCGCCTATATTGATGCCCTTCACCAAAGCAATTCGTGGCGTTTGACTAGGCCACTGAGAGCGCTTAAATCGCTGCTGGGCCGACTTAAACGCTAATCAATCCTCGCATTTCTATCAGCCAACTACTTAACACAATCATGGGAAGAGATGGCGCGCTAAAGTGGGATGCCTAACTCTTTGTTACGATCGCAATTCCAGGCGGATATTTTTTATTGATTTTGATGCGCCAGGTTTTGGGCAATTGATCTAAAAACCATTGCACACCAGTCTCATCTTTCCATTCGTCAATTTCATACAGTGCTACGTTATCAATCACAAGTTTGCCGCCAGACTTTACTCGGTCAAGCAATGGTTTTTGTAAGCGTGCCCAGTCTTGCGGCGTGTTGCCATGAACATCTACCACAATCAAATCATATTGTTGAATTGATCTCTCTAAGAATTGCACGGCATCTTCAACAACTACCTTGACATGAAGTCCTGCTAAATTTTGGGTGGCGCCACGATCTTGATGATCGACTGTCGTTAGATTGCATCCTAAAGAGGCAAGCATAGCGCTTAAGTGCCCGCGTGAGGTTCCCAGTTCTAAAACCTCTTTACCGCGATAAGCCTGTACTTCTTTGCAAATTTGTATAGCAATGTCATCTGAAATAGCCCAACCTGGAATGCCCCATTGCCCAACATTTCCCAGCCACCGAAAGCGCTCAGAAAGAAGTCGTGCGTGCTCTCCAAACATATTAGCCTTCAAACGCAGCCGGTCAAACCAACGCGTGTTCGGTTTAGAGAAAATAACGTGCTCTTGAGTTAGTCGCTCAAAGTGGGGATTCGCCAGAGCGAATGCATTACCAAAATGGTAGCCCCAAATAGGTCCACGGTCGCCTTGCACACCAAAGTCAATATGACCTTCAAAGGCTCTGCCAAAAGGAAATTCATAAAGAGGAATCGGGATAACTTCGAATTTTTGAAACGCAGCCGCGACAACGCCTTGCTCGCACATGTCTTTGCGCCCGTCATGTGGAACAGCTAAGGGCTGTATTTTAAGCACTGCTAAAAACTTGTCTATGTAGCGAACTTTTGGAGGGATTGAAATTAACCCTGAATACAGTTTTAAATCTGAATTGACGTGCTCAGTAAACTTTCCATACATACCCGTCGGCGGCCATAAATCATCTTGTGTAATACGGATAACATCTTGGCCAGTGCGCCACTGCTCGAACCATGTGGGCTTAGCGGTAATGACCATATCGCCATCTAAAATCCACTCTGGCGCATCGGGCCTAACGCGCTCAGGAAACCATTTCCACCAATATCCAAAGTGCGCAGGCGCACAATCAGCTGCGATTAATACTTGAGCCAACTCGGGGTTATCACGTTCACTAACGGGCCACCACTCCACTGGTTGAGTTGCCCACTCTAAAATATCGCATACCCTTGATGCGTCAATCTCATTAGTGCATAGGCAATAATCGACGCTCGAGCCAAAAAGGCGGGTGGCTTGTCCAATAGCTGCTTTAGTAATTGGATCATCCAAACCGTTGCCTTTGATCCAGCGGATCACTGGCTTAGTACCAAGGCTAAAGCGTCTACCTCTGCCGGTGGTTTCTTTTTCGATCACCTGATCAACTAACGCAACTTGCTCTGATAAAGGTCGCGATAATGCGGAGTTTTCAAGGTTTAAATGAGTCAATTTTGATTCGCATGCAGATGTATATGAAGAGTTATGAGTCAATATCATTGGCACCATGCCATGTCTCAATGACGTCGCAGATATAGTCGACTTCATCAAGGCGAAGGCCTGGATAGCAGGGAAGACTGAGCACGCTTTGGCTCCATTGCAAGGTTTGAGTAAAGTTGCCATCTAACAGCCAAGGGCCTGACACAGTATTAAGTCCATTGTGCCAATGTACTTTGGTCTCAACCCCAGCAGTGTTGAGGTGCAATGCTAAGTCATCTCGATTGTTCGTACGAACAACATAAAGATGACGTAAAGAGGGCCCGCTAATGGTCATGCCATATGGTTCTAAGCGCTCATCATAGCGTGCGCCAATGGTTTCGCGCTCAGCCAACCATCGGTCGAGATGCTGCAATTTAATTCATAATATCGCTGCTTGGATTTCGTCCATGCGGGTAGTCAGCTGACGACGATCATGCAAGATATCATCACGACCAGATAGTTTGCGCATCTCATTAGCCAGTGAAATATCATTGGTTGTCACCGCGCCACCATCACCCAACGCGCCTAATGTTTTGGTCGGATAAAAACTAAACGCTGCAGTCGCTGTAGGTTTCCATCCGTGGGCATGCGCAGCATCAAATAAGGAGGCATCCCTTTCATGGGCGATTGGCAATCGACCAAAGAGTAAAACAGGAACTGCGTCAGGCGCTGCAGCATCCAACATTCGACCATCATTATCAACATCACACAGATGTACCTTAACTCCTGCGCGATTGAGTCCGATACCAGTTAGTGGGAGGGTATTCGCTTGAATAATGGCAGTTTTTAAATTGAGTGCGATAGCTGCTAAAGTTAGCGCATCGGTCCCACTATTGCAGCAAACGGCATAGGCTTGCCCGCAGCGCTGCGCCCATTCTTGCTCAAAGGCCGAGGTTTCCTCACCCCTTAAAAACCAACCGCTAGAGATAACCTTTGAAACGGCTCGGTCAATGTCACTACGAATGGGATCGAGGGCCCGCAGCAAGTCACAAAAAGGAATATTCATAATGTCGCCTGCAATTAAACACTTTTTTCTATTTAAAAAGTCACTTTCAGTGCAAGATATGCTGCCCGTCTTCAAATGGTTTGAGACAGATGGGCTAATTTTCTAGAGGAGAGATAGGCGCATTGGCTTTAAGGTTTAAACGGTTTCAAATTGATGTTATTGGCCAGCCTGCTTTTATCGGACCATTTTCATTTCGAGCCGAAGGCTCCGATTGTTGAACTGCTTTTCCATCCGGATGCGTACTCAAGCGACGTTTTATGATGCATAACGCATCCCTAAAATACCCAAACTGGTCGCGTAGGTCTTTCGCCTCACGTGCGGCCATGTTAAATTGAAAAATCAATCTCGTCCGTATCTTTTTTAATGCCACTATTTTTGCGCAATCGGCTTTTATATATTCATATTCCAAAATGTGGTGGCGATTCTGTGACTCAGTTTTTACGAGAACATGACGACCCACCATTTTTATTTATTCCAGATGGCTCTGTGATGGTGAATGGGCATACACCACAGCATCTTACTTGGAAAGAACTCCTAAAGCTAGGTTGGTCGCCGTCCAATCGTTTTAAGGTGGCGGCACTGGTTCGTCATCCAGTTGATCGGGTGATTTCTGAATTTCGGTATATACACATTTCTCGTCCAGATTTGGTTGGAGTGGCTGCCACACCCTCGTCGTTTCTGGATGCATTTCTCTCGAATGATTCAACATCAAATACACTTTTTGATAATCATAATCTTTCGATTCTAGAATTCCTCGAAGATGAAAGTGGGCGGGTTGATCCAGTGATCGATATTCGTCCTGTTCAAGAGATGGACCACTTGATGGCATCACTTGGGCTTCCTGCCGTTCCCCCGGCTTCATTGAAGAACGTGACCCAAAGGTCCAACTGGCAAGATTCAAAATTTGTTTTTCTTCCAGAAGATATTGATCGGATCGTTACATTTTTTGCTCGTGATATGGCTTGGTTCACCTTGCATTTTCCGCATATTTATAGCGAATTAAGTAAGTGATTTACCATCCAGAAAAAAATTACCTCTTTGTACATATTCAGAAGACTGGAGGTACCTCTATCAGCGAAGCGTTGATGAAGCATGCTGGTGCCACGTTTGTTTCGCCGGCCCACTTACCATTGCACGCTTTAGAGTTCTCTAGCCCACGACCTTTTGTTTTCGCTGTTGTCAGAAATCCATGGGATAGACTCGTCTCTTGGTACGAGATGATGAAACGAAATAAGATTCACAATGACTTTTCAAAATATCTACTAGAACCAAGCTCGAATGGAAGTGCTGTTTCTTTTTCTGAATTTATTCGCCGCATAGGTACTGTTAAAGAGCAAAGCGTTCCGGAAAGTAGTTACTCGAAGGTGGATGCTTTAAAACCAAAACACTCAATCGGCTATCTAAAATCCTTATCGTTTAATCAATTGGATTATTTGACTGATGAGGATGGTAAGAGCGGTTGCGACGGGATCATTAGATTTGAAAATTTGCCGATTGATTTTTGTAGGGTACTAAGACCTTTTCATCCAAATATACGCGCTGATTGGCTGATGAGACTAAATTCAAACCCTGCATATAAAAACTATCGTGATTACTTTTTAAATACTGCCGATCGTAGGTGGGTGGCAGATCTCTACGAAAGAGATATCGATTGTTTTAAATTTGTTTTCTAAGTATGTGCACGACCCATCATCCTTAATAAGTAGACATGAGTCATCACTTCATTCATGCACTTGACGCTATTTGGTATGCCTGTATTGGCCGACTCGGGTGGCCAACAATGGATGGAAGGCTCGCTCAGTACCATCGGGCTAAAGCTTTACCCAAGTGGGCGACTTCATTTTGTCGCTCTTCCAGAGATAGCGCGCCTTTCGATATATCGGTTGTCATCACTTGCTTTAACTATGAAGAATATCTCGAGTCAGCAGTAAATAGTGTCGTTGCGGCAGCGTTAGTTAATGCGGGCCTCAGTGTTGAGATACTCATAGTTGATGATCGCTCTACGGATAGGTCATTTAGCGTTGCCAAGGCTTTATTGAAAAGCTGCCCGCTGCCCATTTCAATTATTCGCCCTTGGTGGAACGTTGGGGTGAGTAAAGCAAGAAATCTGAGTCTATCTCACGCGCGAGGGGATTTTATATTCATCTTGGATGCCGACAATACGTTGGCTAAAGATAGTCTGAGCGATCTCTATCAATGCATAATCGCTGAAAAATCTGACGCGGCATATGGACCCATTCGCCGTATCTTGCCAGATGGCGAGGAGCACTCGTGGGTTTCAAATGCCCCTTTTGATCCTGATATCCTTCGCCAGCAGGGTCCTTATATTGACGCCATGGCCTTATTTAGGAAAACTACTTTAGTTTCTCTTGGTGGGTATAACGTTAATCTCTTAACGATTATTGGCGGATGGGAAGATTACGATTTATGGTTAAGACTGGCAGATGATCAACACAAAGTAAGTTTCTGTAAGAATGCTGTGATCGGTAATTATTTATTTAAATCTGATAGTATGGCTAAAAAGATATCTTACAAAGATACCATCAGTGGCCTCAATTTTTTACGTACTTCTGCGCCTAGTTTGGAATTTAAGCTAAATGAAAAGCTCATTTTTGATTTAGGTTTTCACCTAGGCGAGGACACATCCCATTATTTGGCATTAGGTTTCAACGTTGTCGCGATTGAGGCCGATCCAAATCTTTATAGATTAGGCTTAAAGAGTTTTTCAAAAGCGATTAATGAGCAACGACTAACGCTCCTTAACGCTGCAGCGGTTTCTAGAGCACAACGCTTAAGATGGCCGCAAATTTCCTTTTTTCCTCACTCTCAAAACTCACTTTGGGGCAGTGTGGATAGTGACTTCGTACATCGAAATACCTACATACATAAATCGCCGCATGAACCCGCGATTACGATTGACACTATTTCTTTAGAAGAGGTCGTTGAGAAGTATGGGTGCCCCATATTTCTAAAGATTGATATTGAAGGGATGGACGCTGAAGTAGCCGAAGATTTAGATCGCTTGCCAGCGATACCTGAATTCGTGAGTTGGGAAACAGGGAAGAAAAGTTTGCGTCAGGTTTTGTACACACATCTGAGACTTTTTGGCCTTGGATACAGAAAGTTTCGTATTGTTCAACAAATGTTCAGATCGTTTGACTTTCCTCCTCACTCATCTGGCCCAATGCCTAGTCGCCATCCCTCCAAATGGAGAGGTCTCTTAAGCACTATGCTTGCCTATACTTTCCTATTTATTGTTTATAAGTTAATTGGCCCAAGCTCTATGTTTACTCGGGCAGAGCATCATGCCTCGAGCATGATAAACACCTTGCCGCGTTACTTGAGAAAGGAGATGATCAAGCGGCGCATCCCTTTCCCCGGTTGGTTTGATAGTCACGCTGCCTTACCAAAAAAACGACATTAAAATATTATATTTTTAATATCTTGTAATGACCGATTATTACGTTTTTCATGTTGGCGCCGGAGAGAGAGGATCTATGCTCATTTACGGTATTTGCATACTTGGCTGATCGCATCAAATGGTTGACAGTCTGATTGTTTAATCAGTTCTAAAAAAAATTTTGGGAAATAAGGCGTTGGTATGCTTTCGTAATAAAGAATAGCGATCGACTCAGTTTTATAGCGCTCACTAAAATCCCTAATGAGAGGTAAATATTCAAAAAAACCAGGGGTTAAGGCAGGAAACACACCCTTACAGTTGAGGACATCTTTTTCTAGGAAAAATTGCGGTCCGTAAATTGTAGGCGTTAGGCAAGAACACTGTGAATCCGCAGCAGCATTAAGAGGGCATAAATTAAATTGAGCACGCTGAAAATCATCCTTGCCCGCTGGACTCCAATGCACTATTGAGGAAAAGTAAATTATTAGAATAGTGCTGGTGACCACAAATAAACCGGTTGAGAGCCATAATTTTGGACAATAACTCTGCTTGATACGACATTGCTTTGAAATTATCCAAATCATCATTCCTGCCACTAATCCTAAACTGGGATAAGCCTTATAGCCAACAGATACGCGCCAAAAAAATGAGCAATACATCAGCAGCAAAAACAGGAGGATGAACGACTTCATCTTCACCGAATGTGATAAATCTAAATATAATCTTATACAAAGAATACTGAGGATGAATAAAGTTAATAAAGATGGCTGGCTGAACAGAGCAAACTTACTTGTAAAACTGCTAGCAAGATCTAAGTTATAAAATACGCGTAGCAGACTTTGAATCGGCTTAAAGCCCAAACTAGTCACATTAAACGGAATATTCCAAAAGTATAGTAAAGAAAAATCAATGTTAATTAGTACATATCCGCAAACAAGGACGAATAAGCCTAGAAAAATAAGCGCAGAAAATTTTTCATCTAATGATGTACTGCGTGGTATGGCGTCGTGATGGGCAGGCGCTAGAAAAGCAAACCGGTTGAGCGCAAACAAAAGAACTAAGCTCGCGCAATAAAACATGAAAAATGGCGCAGCAGTTAAGCCAATTAAAATAGCCAGCCCACTGATCTCTAAAGCAAGTAATAATTGCCAGAAGTCGATTTTTAACTGCCCTGACCATAGGTTTAAAAAATGTAAGGTGGCAATCAACACGATGGGTACCATCATGGTTTCTGACATTGGCGCCGCAAATTGATGTTGGGTCAGGCAATACAGGCAATAGGTCGTGAGCACCATTAAAATAGTGGTCACAGAAAGCTTAGTAAAAAAAAGTAGTCCGATCAATATTAGACTTAACTGAAAGAGGCTTGAGGAAAAAATGGCCAGAATATAGGTGGTTTTTAAGGTTTCTATGCCTCCTGCCGCGGTAGAAGCATTAAAAAGCTTAAAGACAAAACCAAGTAAGGCCGGGATACCTGGGAAATGACTTGTAGCAAAATCGGTGTATTCCACTTGCCCGTGCGCAATTAAAAATCCGCCTAGGATATTTTCAGCAACATCTGTCCATGGCATATTCGGAACGGTATGAATAATGATCGGTGATTGCGCAAGCCCTAATATCGCCAACCCATTTTGCGGGTACAGATAAATTAAACCGTATAAAAGTGTGGAGCCAAGACTCAGTAAAAAAATGCAGCTTAGCCAAAAAATCAGCTGAGCAATAGCGAGGCTAATAGGGTGGTCAATACGATATTTGGCCGCTTGTAATTTATTTTTCGTGATATTCATCATCAAGATTAATTGCCTAGATTTTATTTTTTCAACCGCACCAGAAATAATTTGATTGGTCCTGTGCGTCGCTACGGGTTGACGGAAGACTCGCTAGCCGCCGGTGGATGGCCCCTAGTCTAATAGACGTTCTGGGCCTATGATTTCCTCATAGTAGCAAGACCCTCAGGGCTTTTTTTTGATGGGTCAGTTCCCGATTGCCTTAGAATGGCCAAATGCTGCGACGCATCATTTTGCGTGTGTATTTGCAAGAAAGTGAAACGCTTTAAAGAGTATTTCAAGCAATGTTTGGGGCCATCTTGCCTCGGATGGAAGCGAGATTCTTGCTGTAGTTGAGAATGTGGGTAATCGCGTCGTGGAACGGTGATCAGATAGAATAGAATTACTCAATTACATGAATGAAAGGTTCAAAAATGACCGGGGAAGCGACATGAGTGAAATGCGTTTTGAGCAACCAAAAACCGCTGAGGCGGCGTCTGCCTTGTTGGCGGGTACCCAGGGCCTGGCAAAAGTGCTCTCCGGCGGAACGGATCTGATGATCCATATGCGAAACGGCAACATAAAGCCCGAGCTTGTGCTCGACGTCAAGGGCATTGCCGAGATGAACGCGATTACCGTTGAAAAAGACGGTGGCTACCGGTTTGGTGCGGCAGTGTCTTGTATGCAGCTGCTTGAGAACACAGCCTTCGCCGAAACGTGGCCTGGCATTATTGATGGTGCGAACCTCGTGGGTTCGATCCAGGTGCGAGGGCGTGCGACAGTGGCGGGTAACTTGTGTAACGCCTCGCCTGCGGCAGATACGGTCCCCGCGATGATTGCGGCGGGCGCGATTGCAAGCGTGGTGGGTCCTGCTGGTCGCCGCGAGGTTCCCGTTGAGCAGATTCCGACTAGTCCGGGCAAAACCACTCTCGCGAAAGGCGAGCTCATTGTTTCGTTTCTGCTTCCCAAGCGCGCGCCGCATTCTGGCGATGCGTATTTGCGGTTTACGCCGCGCTCTGAAATGGACATCGCGGTCGTGGGCGTCGGTCTGTGTCTGACTCTCGACGACAACGGTGTCTGTACAGCTGCCCGCGTGAGCCTCGGTGCTGTGGCAGAGCGTGCGTTACTCGTGCCTGAAGCGGCTGCCGCCTTGATTGGCACCAAAGTCGATGAGGCCGCGCTAGCAAAGCTTGCTGCCGCAGCCAGCGCCGCCGCCCGTCCGATTGACGACAAGCGTGGCACCAAAGAATTTCGAATCAAAATCGCTGGTGTGTTGGCAAGACGCGCAGCAGAAAAAGCGCTCGCTCGCGCGAAAGGGAACAAGTAAAAATGGCTAAGCAACATGTATCGACAGTAATTAATGGTGATCCCGTTGAGTTTCTATGTGAAGCAAACAAGTCGTTGCTGGATGTACTGCGCAACGATTTAGGGATGACGGGAACCAAAGAAGGTTGTGGCACGGGTGACTGTGGCGCGTGTAGCGTGACGTTAGACGGTCGTTTGGTTTGTTCATGTCTTGTGCTCGGCGTTGAGGCCGAAGGCAAAACCGTACAAACAATCGAAGGCATGGCCAACGGCGAGCACCTTCACGTGCTGCAGCGAAAGTTTCTTGAGCATGCTGCCCTCCAGTGCGGTATTTGCACACCTGGATTTTTGGTGGCAGCCCGCTCGTTACTCGAGCGCAATCCTGATCCAACCGAAGAAGAGGTACGCTTTTGGTTGGCCGGTAACCTGTGCCGTTGCACCGGCTACAACAAAATCATCGAAGCCGTGCTCGATGCAGCACGTGAAATGCGGGGAGCCTGATTATGTTGACCAATACAAAGAACACACATCAAACAATGAAGTCCGTCGGTACAAGTCCAGTTCGTCCGGATGGGGTGCCAAAAGTCACTGGTTTGGCCCAGTACGGTGCCGATTATTCCCTGCCAGGTATGTTGTGGGCAAAAGTGCTGCGTTCGCCGCACGCGCACGCTCGGATTCGCTCGATCAATACAGCCAAGGCGCTCGCCTTGCCAGGTGTGAAGGCAATTATTACTGCCGCAGATTTGCCAAACCAGCCTTTTGATTACGTGGGTCCTGAGCGCGTTGCCTTGAACTACTGGCACATGACCCGCAATATCTTGGCTCGTGAAAAGGCCTTGTACGAAGGGCATGCGATTGCCGCAGTGGCAGCCACCACGGCCGCGATTGCAGATCAGGCCGTGCGTCTGATCGAAGTAGATTTTGAAGTTCTGCCTCACGTCATCGATGTCGATGATGCGATGAAGCCCGATGCGCCTTTGCTTTTCGAGGATATGATTCCCCGCGGCTTTGATCCTGCTCCCACCAAGCCTTCGAATATTTCAAAGCGTTTGGAATTTAAGATTGGTGATCTCGAGGCGGGGTTTGCATCGGCCGATGAAGTCGTTGAGATGAGCTTCAAAACAGCTGCTGTGCATCAAGGCTATATCGAGCCGCATTCGTGTTTGGCACGTTATGGCGCCGACGGTCAGTGCGAGCTGTGGTCTTCAAGTCAGGGCCACTTTGTGGTGCGTGCTTACACGGCGAAGTTGCTAGGCATCGAGATTGGTAACCTACTTGTGCACCCAGCAGAGATTGGTGGTGGCTTCGGCGGCAAGACCGTCGTCTACGTCGAGCCGCTTGCCTTGGCGCTCGCACGTAAGTCCGGCCATCCCGTGAAGCTGATGATGTCCCGTGAAGACACCTTTAAAGCGACGGGCCCAACCTCTGGCGCATCGATGACAGTCAAGATTGGCGTCAAGAAAGACGGCACCATTGTCGCTGCGGACGGACTGTTTAAGTTTCAGGCGGGTGCGTTCCCAGGCTCACCTGTGATGAATGCAACGATGTGTGCATTTGCCCCTTACATTATTCCAAATGCACGCGCCATTGGATTTGACGTGGTGTCGAATCGCCCCAAGTCCGCTGCGTATCGCGCACCAGGTTCGCCGATTTCAGCTTTCGCTGTTGAAAGCGTGCTTGATATCTTGGCAAAGAAAATTGGAATGGATCCGCTGAAGTTGCGTCTTAAAAATGCAGTGAAAGCCGGCTCGCCAACGATTTGGGGTCCAAAGCATTCGCACGACGGCTATGCCGAAACGATTCAGGCACTGCTGGATCATCCCGAGTACAACAAGCCGCTGGGTAAGAACCAAGGGCGTGGTGTGGCCTCGGGCTTCTGGTTTAACGGTGGTGGCGAATCGACGGCCTCTGTTCACATTAATGAAGACGGCACAGTGGTGATTGCGACCGGTAGTATGGACGTGGGCGGTTCACGTGCATCGATGGCGTTGATGGCAGCGGAAACCTTGGGTATCCCCTATGAGAGCGTGCGCTCGACCGTCGCTGATACAGCCTCGATTGGCTATAACCACGTGACAGGCGGTTCGCGCGTGACCTATGCGACTGGTATGGTCGTTGTGGAAGCCTGCAATAAGATCATTGAAGAGTTGCGTTTGCGCGCCTCGTTGATGTGGGACGTTGATGTCCAAGGCGTGATTTGGGAGGATGGCTATGCCAAGCCTGCCGATAAGAGCATTGGTACGTTCGAGCCCTTGTCTCTTAAGGCGATCGCTGCAAAGCGCGCGGTGACAGGGGGGCCGATTGGCGTGGAGTCTTCAATTAACGCAGGTGGACAAGCTCCTGGTTTCTCCACGCAGTTCTGCGATGTAGAAGTGGATCCAGAAACAGGCGCTGTGAAGATCTTGCGTTTTGTGGCTGCACAAGACGTTGGCCGTGCGATTCATCCAAAGTACTGCGAAGGCCAGATTCAAGGTGGCGTCGTGCAGGGCATTGGTTGGGCCTTGAACGAGGAATACATCTACGACAAGCAGGGACGTCTGTCTAACGCAGGCTTCCTCGACTATCGTATTCCTGTCGCCTCTGATTTGCCAATGATCGAAGCCATCATGGTCGAAGTTCCTAACCCTAATCATCCGTTTGGTGTGAAGGGCGTGGGCGAGGCAAACATCGTTCCGCCTATGGCTGCTGTCGCTAACGCCATTGAGCGTGCGACCGGTACGCGCATGACGGAATTGCCGATGTCACCTCCACGCGTGCTTGCCGCCTTAGATGCTGGGCGCGGGTAAATCTGCTTTGCCGCAAGTCGTCCGGGTCATGTTGACCGGCGGCTTCAGCAGGCGGTACACAAATGGCGTGAGGGAGTTCGAGATCCAAGCGCGAACCGTACGCGGTGTCATTCGCGCAATGGACGAGCTGTTTCCCGGTCTTGGTGAACACCTCGAGGAAGAAACCTCAATCGCGATTGATGGCGTGATACACGAGGTGGTCTATACCCAAGCGATACGTCCTGGTGGCGAGGTGTTTTTTATTCCCCGAATCGAGGGTGGCTAGTCTCCTGGCACCCTGCGTGGCAACCGACCTTATATCGATTGCCTCGCTTCATTCAGATAGGTTTCGTTGATATACGACTGGGCTTGTGTGCCTGCACGTTTAGGCACATTGCGTAAGAGCGCGCTAATTTCAATGAGTGATTGAATTGAAGCTGGATTTGCTTGTGCATTTCTTGGAAATATCTCGGCTTCTGTGTACTCTTCCCAAGCGCGATCTGCGTATTCAGGTGCGATACCTGTTTCTGCTACAGCAATTTTTTGGCAACCTTCTTTGTTTTCATAGAACCATTCATGGGCGCGTAAAAATGCACGCATGAAGGCGACGACTGTGGCATGATTTGCGCGGGCCCAGCGACCGTCGACATTGAGTGAGGTGAACTGAAACCACGGAAAGCTATCGCGCGGCTCGCATAGCGAGTGGTAGCCTTGATCGACCGCGATATAGTTTAGCGGTGCACCCTGAAGACCCGCATCAATTTTTCCCGTTTGAAGCATCTCCCAGCGTGCCAGGATGGGGCCGCAGGCAACGATCTTGTAGTCTTGGGGGTAATGCAGGCCATGAGCAGACATGATCTTCATCACAAGCGATGAGCTACCTGCCTCAATGGACGATACGCCGATGGTGCGACCTCGCAACGCTTCAAATGTTGTGATGTCTTTGCCAGAGATAAGAGAGAAGGGCAGACGATTGATGTTGCCACCAATGATTTCTAAATGCCCGCCACTTTCGCTATCCAGAATGATATGTTCCGTGACACCGAGGGCAATATCTAGACGCCCATCTTGCAGTCGGCGCCACACTTCATCAATCGGTTCATGCAAGTCAATGGTGACATCTAGGCCTTCTTGCTCAAACAACCCCTGATGCGCTGCGATCCAAATGGGCAGATTGAAGTAGTTGCGAGAAATCGCACCAAGCATGATTTTTTTCATGAAGAGACCTTTCATCTAAGACCGGAGCTGTACGCACCTATCGATGAATGTTAACTTACCGTGAAGATGATTTTCCTCTGACCTGATATCGATTATTAAGATCTATTTATGAATACGACTCAAATTCAACAAGCCGTGGCGCAACTATTACCTGCTTGGTGGGATCACGCACGCATCGACGCGCTTGCAGCGACCTACAAGCCGCAAACACGCTCTGAAGGCTATGCGTTGCAGCGGGCCTTGTTCGATGCGTGTGGTGAGACACCGCTTGGTTGGAAGATCGCGGCGACCAGTCAGGCAGGGCAGAACCATATTGGTGTCAGTGGTCCACTTGCTGGTCGATTAATGCAGTCTCGTTGCTTGCCTGAAACGCAAGTCGTGTCACTGGATCGCAACACCATGGCGGTTGCCGAAGCTGAATTTGCTTTTCGCCTCGGGCGGGATGTGACACGCACGGCGAAAGGGCCGCTAACGATGCGCGAAGTGATGGACTGTGTGCAAGCATTGCATGTTGCCATTGAGATCCCAAACTCTCGTTTTATAGACTTCGCGCGAGCAGGTGAGGCGCAGTTGATTGCGGATTTTGCTTGTGCGTGTTTTGTGGTCTTGGGCCGTGAGGTCACTGAAGATTGGCGTGCCGTAGACTTAGCGCAGCACCCAGTCAGTGTGCTGCAGAACGGGTCGAGCGTTGCCAATGGCGTAGGCAGCAACGTGTTGGGTGATCCACGCATTGCACTGACCTGGTTGGCCAATGAACTGCTAGAGCAGGGCATGCAATTACAAGCAGGTGAGATCGTGATGACGGGTACTTGTGTCGTGCCCGTCCCGGTTAAAGCGGGTGACCATGTGATCGCCGACTTTGGCGCGTTTGGTCAGGTACAGACTCGCTTTGTGTAGTTAGGGATTCGGTCCCCACGGTGCGGCCAGCAGCAGCTTGTTTTCTTGCTGTTGCAACATCGGACGCAACTGTTTTGCAAAGTTCATAAAGGCTTGGTCGGCGTAGACGCCCGCCCAGAAGGCACGACGGTCAGCATCGTCATCGAATTTCCAAAGGTGTACGAGTTGGTTCAATGCGCCGATGTCGCCGGTAAAGTAGCCGCACAGTTTTTGCGGGTGCTTGGATAACGCAGGCCAGCCTTCTGCTTTATAGAGTGCGACGACATCGTTCATCTTGCCGACTGTGATCGTGTAGGTGCGTAGTTCATAAATTGCCATGTTGGTCTCCGTTATGAATAATTAGGCTGCGACGCTTTGTGTTTTTTGTGCGCCGCGGATGAGTTTGCCAGGCAGTGCCCCGGTCGCTACACCATCTTGGTAGGTAACGACGCCAGATACAATCGTTGCCACATAGCCTTCAGCACTTTGCCCAAGACGACGTCCGCCAGCTGGCAAGTCGTTGACAATTTTTGGAGCATGTAGCTTGAGTTTTGCAAAATCGATAATGTTGAGATCACCTTTGTAGCCTGGCTTGAGTTGCCCGCGATCATTGAGTCCGACGGTTGCTGCGGTATCTTGAGTTTGCCACTTGACGAGATCTTCCAGGGGGATTTTTTCTCCGCGGGTACGATCGCGTGCCCAATGCGTGAGCAGGTAGGTCGGAAAACTCGTGTCGCAGATATACCCATAATGCGCACCGCCATCACTTAAGCCCGGTACCGTATCGCGGTCTAGCAACATTTCTCTTAAGACGTCATGATTTTGATCTGCGTAGTTGTAGAGTGGTCGATACAGCATCGCCGTGCCGTTGTCGCCCAGCAGATAGTCGTAAGCGAACGCGGCCGGGTCTTGACCTGCTCGGCCCGCACGTCCAGCAATACTATCTTCTGGCGCCGGTTCGTAGTCTGGAGGGTCACCAAGCGGGTAGAGGTTTTCAAAGTTTGCGACACGACGCTTGAACATGGCCTCGGTGTGTTCTTCTGCGAGGATTTTTTCACGGACGGCGGGGTCGCGAAGTTGTTCAAGGCGATCCTCAGGGCTTAGATTTTTTAGCGCTTCAAACGAGGGCAATTGCGTAAACGGGCAAAGCGACAGCGCGAAACTAAAAATGAGCGCCACAGGACGTGAACCCACTTGGGCTTTCATCTTCAAGCCAGCATCTGTCGCATTGTGCATATGCTCCATGACGCGTCTCCAGCGATCGGGCAGATGTTCGTGCTGAAGCAAGGTCAGAGACAGCGGACGACCCGAAGCCTCAGCAATGCGACGTAGCATGGCAAACTCCGCGTCGACATCATCAAAGTCAGTCACGAGTTGTAAGGTGCCCAAGCCAATGTTACCCAGACCTTTTGCAATCACAGTGAGTTCGCTCTCAGCAGCGCCTAGGCTCGGCGTGGGTTGCCCATCACTACTGCGGTGCAAAATCGTACGCGAGGTGGTGAAGCCAAGTGCGCCGGCCTTGACGGCCTCTGCTGCAAGACGCGCCATTTCTACTTTCTCTTGTTCTGTGGCGGGCTCGCGTGCGGCGCCGCGATCTCCCATGACATGTATACGCAGCGGTGCATGACCAATTTGTGCGGCGACATCGATATCGAATTGTCGGGCCTCAAGCGCATCGAGATATTCTGGAAACGTGCTCCAGTTCCAGGGAAGACCCTCGCTCAGCACGACTCCAGGGATATCCTCAACGCCTTCCATGAGACGCATCATGATGTCACGATGCTCCTCTTTGCAGGGCGCGAAACCGACGCCACAGTTGCCCATGACGACGGTCGTAACGCCTAGCTGAGACGAGGAGGCGAGCTTATTGCTCCAGGTTACTTGTCCGTCATAGTGTGTATGGATATCTACAAATCCGGGCGTGACCAACATACCTTTCGCGTCGATTTCTTTGTCTGCGGGACCCGATACCGTGCCGACCTGTGCAATCAGGCCATTCACAATCTTGATATCACCTACAAATGGTTTACCACCTGTACCGTCAACGATGAGACCGTTACGGACAATAAGAGTCGTTGGGCTTGTCATGATAGTTTTTTATGAGTTTAGGAGGGAAACTGTGCCATGACTTGCGCCACGGCAGCGGTCAGTTTTTTCGCATAAGGCACATGTAAAAACTCATTGGGACCATGCGCGTTAGATTTTGGTCCTAGTACGCCGCAGACCATCATCTGTGCTTTGGGAAACCCCTGGCTGAGCAGGTTCATGAGCGGGATCGTGCCGCCTTGGCCAATGTATCCGACCGGCGCTTGAAAGTGCGCCATGCTGGCGCTGTTAAGTGCTTGTTCAAACCAAGGGGCTGTCGCCGGCGCATTCCAGCCGCTTGAGGCGCCTTGTTCATGGAAGGTGACCTTTGCCTGATACGGAGCGTTATCCTCAAGGAGCGTTTTCAATTCTGCTACGGCCGCTGCCGCATCAATGAGGGGCGGGAGTCGCAGACTTAACTTGAAGGCGGTGTAGGGACGCAACACGTTGCCTGCATCCTTCAGTGCTGGAAAGCCTTCTGCACCGGTGACACTGAGGGTTGGCATCCAGGTCCGCCGCACGAGTGCTTCGACCGGGTCTAGTGTGGTGGGAATAGCAAACAGAGTCGAGCCACCGCAGTCGTGATGTGCCCAAGGGAAGCGTTTGTAGATCTGGTCACCGAGAATTGCGGCGGTTGCTTGGGCCTGTTGCTTGCGCTCGACGGGCATTTCGCAATGAAAACTTTGAGGCAGGAGTCGACCTGTTTCGCTGTCCTCGAGCCGGTCTAGTACTTGTCGCATGATGCGAAAACTAGAGGGAACGAGGCCTGAGGCGTCGCCGGAGTGGATGCCTTCGGTTAGGATCTCTACTTTCAGCACACCGGCGGCCATCCCGCGCAAGCTGGTGGTGAGCCAAAGTTGATCGTAGTTACCTGCACCACTATCTAGACAAATGACTAAGCCCACGTCACCCATCTTTGGCTTTAAGACATCGATGTACGGCAATAAGTCAGGCGAGCCACTTTCTTCACAGGTTTCGATCAAACCAACGATGCGAGGATGCTCAACTTTTTGTTCTTTGAGTGCCTGGATAGCCGTAATTGCAGCGTAGGCCGCATAGCCATCGTCGGCACCGCCTCGTCCGTACAGTTTGCCGTCTAGGTACTGAGGCGTCCAAGGGCCAAGGCCTGCACGCCAGCCGTCGAACTCGGGTTGCTTATCTAGATGGCCATACATCAGGATGGTTTGGCTGGCTGAGTGGGTTGAGCGCGTGGCTGCCACCTCAAAAAACATCACAGGTGTGCGACCGGGCAGTCGGAGCACTTCAAGCTTTAGGCCGGGCACTTTCTGTGCTTCAACCCAGGTGGCGGCCCGCTGTAGGACTGTGTCCAGATAGCCTGCCTTCTGCCAATTCGGATCAAACGCGGGGGACTTTGCGGGAATTTCAATGTAGTCGCTCAGTTGGCCGACGAGATCCTCGTCCCAGGCTTTAGTCACTGACGAGAGCACTTGCGCAGTATCTAGATTCGGGACGGGAGCATTCATTGAGATTCCTTTGGTAGGTGGCGGATTAGGCTTGTGCTTTAACTTTTAGACGCCAGGCATGTAGCAGAGGTTCGGTGTAGCCACTAGGCTGCGCCAGGCCTTTGAGCACAAGGTCTCGCGCTGCCCGGTACGCATACGAGGCTTCAAAATTTGGCGCCATCGGTTTGTAGACTGGATCGCTGGCGTTTTGACCATCGACGACTTTTGCCATACGCTGCAGCGTTTCGTTGACTTGTGCTTCAGTGACAATCCCATGATGCAGCCAGTTCGCAATGTGCTGACTTGAGATGCGCAGAGTTGCACGATCTTCCATCAGTCCGACGTTATGAATATCAGGGACCTTCGAGCAACCCACGCCTTGGTCAATCCAGCGCACAACATAACCCAAAATACCTTGTGCATTGTTGTCAAGTTCTTGCTGAATATCAGCGGCCGACCATGCGGGTTTCGCAGCGACAGGGATTTGCAAAATATCATTGAGCAGACGAGAAATTTCTGCGGGTGCGTCAAGTTTTTCTAATTCAGATTGAACGCCTGCGACATCGACTTGATGATAATGAAGCGCGTGGAGAGTGGCCGCAGTTGGCGAGGGGACCCACGCAGTATTGGCGCCGGCCTTGGGATGTGCAATTTTTTGTTCGAGCATGGCGGCCATGAGGTCAGGCATTGCCCACATCCCTTTGCCGATCTGTGCGCGGCCGCGCAGCCCGCACGACAGACCAGTCAACACATTGCTGCGTTCGTAGGCGGCAAGCCAGGCACTGGACTTCATATCGCCCTTGCGGATCATCGGTCCCGCTTGCATGGCGGTATGCATTTCATCGCCGGTGCGATCGAGAAACCCAGTGTTGATAAATGCTACGCGCGCGGGCGCTTCGTGGATACATGCCTTGAGGTTGACGCTCGTGCGACGTTCTTCGTCCATGATGCCAAGTTTGACCGTATTTGCAGGTAAGCCGAGAATGGCTTCGACCCGACCAAAGAGTTCATTGGCGAAGGCGACTTCTGCGGGACCATGCATTTTGGGCTTCACAATGTACACCGAGCCGGTACGCGAGTTGCCGAAGGCGTGTTCTTTGTTCCGCTTTAAATCATGCAGCGCGATCGTGACGGTCACTACGGCATCCAAAATGCCTTCGAAGATCTCTTTGCCGTTGCCGTCAATAATTGCTGGGTTGGTCATGAGGTGCCCAACGTTGCGCAAAAAGAGCAATGAGCGACCATGCAAAGTAATGACGCCGTCTTTGGCACCTTTCGCGCCTGCCGCTGCCGTGTACTTGCGATCGGCATTGAGGGTCCGGTTAAATGTCTTGCCACCTTTGCTGACGCTTTCGACCAAGGTGCCTTTCAGGATGCCCAGCCAATTGCTGTAGGCCAGCACTTTGTCGTCTGCGTCAACCACTGCAACCGAGTCTTCGAGGTCCAGAATCGTTGAAAGGGCTGCTTCCAGAATAATGTCACTGACACCTGCAGGATCGGTCTGACCGATGCTGGTGGTGCTGTCGATCTGAATGTCGATATGCAGACCATTATTGACGAGCAACACCGCGCTTGAAGCGGAAGCGTCGCCTTGAAAGCCCACAAATTTGTTGCTGTCTGCTAGACCGGTGATTGCGCCATTCTTGAGTGTTGCCGTTAAGGTCCCCGCTTTGACGGCGTAGCGCGTTACGTCGCTGTGCGAGCCTGAAGCAAGCGCGGCAGCTTGATCTAAAAATTTGCGTCCGTACGCGATGACTTTGCCGCCACGCACGGGGTTGTATCCACCGGCGCGTGTTGCACCGCCGTCCTCGGAGATGGCATCCGTGCCATACAGCGCGTCATACAAAGAGCCCCAGCGAGCATTGGCCGCATTCAGTGCATAGCGAGCATTGAGAACCGGCACCACGAGTTGCGGGCCGGCTTGAAGCGCGAGTTCAGCATCGACATTCGTGGTCGTGGCTTTAGCCTTGTCTGGGATGGGAGCGAGATAACCGATCTTTGTCAGAAACGCCTTGTACGCAGGCATGTCCTGAATAGGACCAGGGTGCGCACGATGCCACACATCCATCTCTGTTTGAATCTGATCACGTTCGGCGAGCAATGCTGCATTTTTGGGGCCGAGGTCGTGGACGATTGCGTCAAAGCCTTTCCAAAAATCAGCGCTGGTGACACCAGTGCCCGGGAGAACCTGACGTTCGATGAAATCAAAGAGTGAAGTGGCAACCTGAAGGCGGTGACAAGAAGTGCGAGCAGTCATGCTAGATGAACCTTTGTTAAAGTGACTTGGGAATTAAGCCACCCGTAGTGAATATGGACTGATTATGTCGAGAAAGCTGATTTTACTAAGGAATATTGCTCAATACAGCGGTGCCCACGCTCTCCAAAGGGTTGGACTAATAAGCAAAAGTGGTGAGACCAGAGCGGATTTGTTCAGCAGGGATATCTGAGACCCAGGCCGCAGCGGACGCGGCTAGCAGGGTTTCGAGTATTTGAGGTGATTGTCGTAGATCAGGCGCCAACACATCCAAAGAAAAGACCTCAAGACGTTCCTCGCCAAAAATCAGCGTCACCTGTGAATGTTGAATGGTCACCGCGCGCTTACCGGCAGCAATGTGTTCCCGCAGTGCCTGGTTGTCGGGCGAGGCTGCGTACAGGGTAATCGCCCCATCACAATAATCTGCCATGGCCACGACGTTCTCGTCGGCTGCGTTCAGAATGGCATGGCCTGTCGGCAAAACGACGTCGACTTGCGTTCGAAAGACCTTAATGAGGTCCTCGGCGTTCTCAAAGGCGTGATAGGCGACCTCAGGTCGTTGGTAGTCGACTGAATAAGTGACATTGGTCACAATGCCCACGCTGCAGCGATCGTAGGCAAGTCCTTCTGTCAGAATTTGTATGCCTCGATTTTCAATGACAGCAGCCTCGACCTCTTTGTTGAGCAAGAGTCGTTGTCCTTGTTTCCAGTTCGCGCTGTCGTCCTGGTTTAGCACGCGCTTGCCGACGTAGAGTCCCGTTGTATTCGCCAAGCCAACGCACGCGTTACTTTGCTTGAGCAGATGAAAAACCAGATTGGAAACTTCAGTCGTACCGCTGGATCCCGTGACGCCAATCAGCGGAATACTACCGTTCTCGTCGCCTGGAAAAATATGATCAATGATCGCACGCCCCACGGGTTGCGACGTGCCTTCGGCTGGTTGCAGATGCATGAGCAATCCTGGACCGGCGTTGACTTCTACAATTGCTGCGCCTTGAGCCAGTAATGGCTTAGATATATCTTCGGCAACGAGATCGACACCCGCGATATCCAAGCCCACTGCCTTCGCTGCTAGAGCAGCCATTGCAGCGACTTCCGGGTGCACCTCACTCGTGCAGTCGAAGGCCACGTTACCGTTTCGTTGGATTAATACGTCGCGCCCCGCAGGAATAACACTGTCCGCATCAAAGCCCTGGCGTTTGAGTTCGAGTCGTGCGGCCGAATCAATGCGAATCGGATTGAGCGGTTGTCCTTCGCCTCGTCCACGTCGTGGGTCGGAGTTGATCTGCGATGCAATGAGTTCGGTGACCGTCTGCTTGCCATCGCCTGTGACGCTCGCCATTTGACCTTTGGCTGCCGCGGCAAGCTTGCCACCAACGACCAGTAGCCGATGTTCATTGCCGCGGATAAACCGTTCGACCAACACCCCTGAGCCTTCATCCACCGCGACGTCGTATGCAGCTTCGATTTCTTGTTGCGTTTCTAGATTAATGAAGACCCCGCGGCCATGATTGCCATCAAGTGGTTTGACCACCACGGGAAGGCCAATCTCTTGCGCGGCCTCCCAAGCGTCAGCGGCACTATCTACCGCACGGCCTTGGGGAATCGGCACACCACACGATTCGAGTAACGATTTGGTCAAATCTTTGTCGCGCGAGATCGTTTCCGCAATGGCGCTCGTTTGATCTGTTTCGGCAGTCCAAATGCGACGCTGTTTGGCACCGTAGCCAAACTGCACGAGATTGCCCGAGCTTAGTCGGATCGCGGGAATGGTTCGGTCGTCAGCAGCGAGCACCATGGAAGCGGTGCTTGGTCCAAGGCAGAGATCCTGAGCAAGATCGCGCAGCTCTTCAAGTGCTGCGTCAAAGTCATAGGGTTGGTCCTCAATCACAGCAAGCACTAAATCCCGTGCGGTGAGCAGAGAAGCGCGCGTGACTTCCTCCTGCCAGCCGCTGACCATGACCTTATAGACGCCACGCTCTTCCGTCTCTCGGGCGCGTCCAAAGCCATAGCCAGGAACGCCTGCGAGGTCTTGCAGTGCGAGGGTGACATGCTCGATGATGTGACAAGGCCACGTGCCCTCTTTAAGTCGCATCAAAAAACCACCGCGCACACCAGGGCTACAGCGGTGTTCAATCAGGCTGGGCAGCAGGGTGGTTAGGCGTTCATAGAGGCCCGGGACCGTATTCGATGGGCAGTCCTCTAGCTCGCCGATGTCGATGAGCGCCTCGAGCGTGGCGCAGTAGGTCCAGATGTTTGGACCCCGCAAATAAGTGATTTGCCGAATGACGATGTCGCGCTTGTTCATAATGCGTGCAAGGATGTTGCCAAGCTCATATTATCGCCGTAAAACCATCGCCCCAAATATCTCTTTGGGACGACCTCTATATCAGCGTGGTTTGCGCCCTGTAATAGGGTATTGGGGGTCGACAAAGCCATGCGTGGAGGCATAACCGGGCGGTACGAGAGAATCGACCAAGGTTTCGTCTTCTGGCTGTAATTGCACGGCCAACGCTGCCACGTAGTCCTTCCATTGCTCCAGCGTGCGGGGGCCACCAATGACACCGCTTAAAAGTTTATTGTTCAGTGCCCAAGCGATCGCAAACTGCGTGGCGCTGAGGTGACGGCTCTCGGCATGTTTTTTCAGGGCGTTCGCGATTTCGAGTGATTCAGGGCGGAACTCTGTTTGATGGATGCGACGATCGCCTCGACCCGCTCGACTTTGAGCATCTGGCTCTACGTTTGGCGCGTACTTTCCGGTTAAGACTCCACGCGCGAGTGGGCTATAGGCGACAACGCCTACGCCGTAATGTTCGCAGGCCGGAATGACTTCTGTTTCGATCAGTCGCGTCACCGCGCTGTAAGGGGGTTGACAGACGATGGGCTGGGGAATCCCCATTTTTCTTGCCGTTTCCACCATGCGGGCAACGCGCCAGCCGCGGAAGTTAGAGATCCCGTAATACCGAATCTTTCCCTGCTCGATGAGCCTGGCAAAGGTCGATAGGGTTTCTTCAATGGGGGTGACCTCGTCATCCTTGTGCATGTAATAGACATCGATCCAGTCAGTGCCCAAGCGCTGGAGGCTGTTGTCAACCTCTTGCGTGACCCAGCGGCGCGACAAGCCTTTGTCATTGGGTTCTTTGCCGATGGCGTTCGCGACTTTGGTGGCGACCACCCAGCGCGAGCGATCCTGTGCAATCAGGCGTCCGACCATGCGTTCTGACTCGCCATTTGCATAATTGTCGGCCGTGTCAATGGCGTTGAGCCCAGCGTCACGCGTCACGGCGATCATTTCCCGCGCAACACTCTCGTCGGTTTGATCACCAAACATCATTGCGCCCAGCCAAAGTCGCGGCACGCGCAGACCGCTATTTCCGAGAGTGATGTACTGGGGCGTTGTCGTATTTGTCATGGCTCGATGATGCAAAAAAAGGGGCTAGGGAGATCAGCGCCCGCACGTTATCACACGGCGAGCTTAGCAATTTTCTCGCTGATGGCCAGTACGCGTTGTGCAGCGTACACAATTGGATAGTCGATAAATTGGCCGTCTAATTGGATGGACGATGACCCGGCCGCTTCAGCCTCGGCAAAAGCATCGATCACGCGTTGCGCACGGGCGACTTGCTCGGGCGTTGGCGTAAAACACCTGTTCGCCACGGCAATCTGGTCGGGGTGGATACACATCTTTCCTTGATAGCCCAGGTCTTTGATGTGCATAGTGGATTGTTCAAAACCTTCTGCATCCTTTAGGTCGACCCACACTGTGTCGATCGGAGGCTCTTTGCCAGCAGCACGAGACAGTAAAACGATTTGATTTCTGTAGGCAAGGAGTTCTAGCTCGCTGCGGGACCAGCGCAGTCCCAAGTCAAGGGTGAAGTCTCCGGCACCAAAGGCGACGCGACGGATGCGTGGCGTGGTTGAAAGGATACTGGCTAAGTTCGCTAGGCCAAGCGCAGTTTCAATGATTGGCATGAGATCGATACTGCCGGGAGCAAGTCCGCGTTCACGCTCAAGCTGTGTGATGAGCCAGTCGGCCGTTTGCGCTTCGCCAGCGTTTTCGACTTTTGGTAAGACCACGCCATCAAGACCAGGTTGGATTGTCTCGTGCAGGTCCCCATGGGCGTATATCGTCGACATGGGATTGACACGAACATACCCCAGGCAATTGCGTGGTAGCTGCATTGCCTGCACAACCTTTGCGCGACTGGGGATTTTTTCCGACACTGCACAGGCATCCTCAAGATCGAGGATGACTGCATCCGCGCCTAAGGTAAATGCTTTTTCAGTCCGTCGAGGATGATTCGCTGGAGCGAAAAGAAACGTTCTAAAAGTCCCCATGGATGATCCTAGGTAGAGTGAAGTGGTTGGTTAGAGTTCGATATTTGCGGCTTTTGCAACGACGGCCCATTTTTTAATTTCGTCGTCGATATATTTTTTAAATTCTTCAGGCGTGCTGCCGACTGGAAAGGCACCGATACCCTCCAATTGCTTGCGCATATCTGGCGCCTTCATGATCTCAACCGTTGTTTTAGCCAAGAGATTGATGATGTCGGGTGGGGTGCCGGTTGGCGCGAGCAAACCGCTCCACGAGCTCACTTCAAAGTCTGGAAAGCCAAGTTCGATCAATGTGGGGACGTTAGGAAGTTGCGGCATGCGCTCGCGTCCCGCCACTGCTAGCGGACGCAGCTTGCCGGCCAGAAGGGTTGTCGTGACACCGGAGGCAGTCTTGAAGCCGATCCCCACCTGTCCGCCGATGACATCGTTCATCGCGGGCGCAGCGCCTTTGTAAGGGACGTGCAGTAAGTCGATGCCTGCGCGTAACTTGAGCATTTCGCCGGCGAGGTGCGGCGAACCGCCTGGGCCAGATGTCGCGTAAGCCAATTTACCGGGATTCGCCTTTGCATACGCAATCAGTTCGGGTAGCGTTTTGAAGGGTTGGTCATTATTAGCGACGAGGATGCTCGGGGAGGAGACGAGCTGACTAATCGGGATAAAGTCGCGCTGTGTATCGTAATTGAGTTTTTTGTACGTTGATAGGTTGGTCGCGTTGGCCACGGTGCCTAAAAAGAGTGTGTAGCCGTCAGGCTTGGCACGCGCTGCCTCTTGTGAGCCGATATTTGAGCCGCCGCCTGGTTTGTTTTCGACGATAAAAGTCTGTCCAAGCGCTTTTTCCAAGCGGTTGGCAATGAGGCGGGCCACGATGTCGGTTGGGCCGCCCGGTGGGAAGCCAACGATAATTTTCACAGGCCGCTCAGGATATTTGTTTTGTCCAAGGGCGGGCGTGGCAAGCGTCGCAAACGACAGCATGGCACAGGCCAACACACGCTGAATAAACTGAGGTTTTCCAATCATGATCGTCTCCAAAATATTTTTTGCACGATACCATGAGCGCATACTTCTTGGTGCATCGGTGCAAGAGGTAGGCTCGATGGTAGGCCCGATCGCAGCAGGAGGAGCTTGGGTTATAGTTGAAGCAAGACTTTTCGCTTGATTTATAGCGTATTTTGGAGAAAAACATGAGCGCCGCATTGCTTTCACCCCGCATGGCCTTGGTTAGGCCATCACCGACTCTTGCTGTGACAGATAACGCCAAGGCGCTCAAGGCCAAAGGGCTGGATGTCATTGTGTTGGCGCAGGGCGAGCCCGACATGGACACGCCGGCCAATATTTGCGAGGCGGGCATACAGGCGATCCGGGCAGGGCAGACGCGTTATACGGCAGTCAACGGTACGGTTGAGCTCAAAAAGGCGATTGTTACGAAGTTTCTGCGTGACCACGCGATGACGATCAATCCGAATGACGTGATTATCGGAACCGGGGGCAAGCAAGTTTTGTTTAATGCCTTGGTCGCCACCCTAGGAGAGGGCGATGAGGTATTGATCCCCGCGCCTTGTTGGGTCAGTTATCCAGATATGGCGATTCTCGCGGGTGGTCTGGCCGTCACGGTTGCCTGTGGCGCCGAGACTAATTTTAAAATCACACCCGCGCAACTGCAGAAGGCGATCACGCCGCGTACGCGTTGGTTGATACTGAACTCACCCTCCAATCCGACCGGTTCGGTTTACACAGAGCAAGAGCTGCGCTTGTTGGGCGATGTGTTGAAGCACCATCCTAACGTACTGGTGATGGTCGACGACATGTACGAGAAGTTGCTGTTCGACGGCACCACCTTTTGTACGTTGGCACAAGCGGCTCCAGCGATAGCGGACCGGATCTTGACCGTGAATGGTGTATCGAAGGCCTACTGCATGACAGGCTGGCGGATTGGCTACGGCCATGGCCCGAGTTGGTTGATCGAGGCGATGTCAACGATCCAGTCCCAGTCAACATCGAACCCGTCTTCGATCAGTCAGGCGGCTGCTGTCGAGGCACTCAATGGCCCACAAGATTTCATTGCCAAGCACAATGTGATTTTCCAACGGCGTCGCGATATGGTGGTGCGGATGCTCAACGAATGCGCGGGCATTACCTGCTTGAAGCCGCAAGGCGCTTTTTATGTGTATCCGAGCTGCGCAGGAACGCTCGGAAAAACGACTCCCAAGGGTAAAAAAATCAATAACGATCTTGATTTTGCGACAGCGTTATTGGACGAGAAGTTGGTGGCAGTTGTCCCTGGAGAGGCGTTTGGCTTAGCGCCTTATTTCCGTATTTCCTATGCGGCATCCGATGCGATCCTCGAAGAGGCCTGCAAACGTATTCATGCGTTTTGTGCCTCCTTGACCTAGTCGCTTGCGACGGTTGTACGTTATGTGGGGGCCCGAAAGGCCCCCATTTCTTCGAGCAGCTCTTGGACTAAGTCGAGACGCAATCGCGGGTTCTCGAGCGTCATGAAATGTTGTTTTTGTTGAGCGTTTAGATTTAGTAACTCAGCCCACCGATTGCTTACCCAGCCGCAATCGTTTAGACGATAGGGCTTGAAGATTGGGCGCTGATCGTCCGGGATATCCTGCTCATCCATGGAGCGCAAGACGCGTTGCAACGTCGTTGCACTTTTTGTGAGTTCGGGTGGGATCTCGACACTGGGGTCTTCTTCGATGAGTGTCACGTCGGCGCGCCACAGGCCATTGGGCATCTGTTCGGAGTGATCGATCTTAAAGCGCGATTGACCGCGACAGCGAATGGCATACAGGCTAGGTTGTACTGCCTCAAAGTCGACGATTTCGGCCAGGGTTCCGATCTCGGCGAAAGAGACCTGCTTGGTAGGTTCCCGTACTTCGGATCCCTGATCTAGCGTCACGATGCCAAAGGGCACTTTGTCGCGAAAGCTTGAGCGCGTCATGTCAAGATAGCGAACTTCAAAGATCTTGAGGGCGGCGACTCCCCCAGGAAAGAGAGTCATGCCTAGCGGGAAGAGAGGAATATTCATTATCAGTACTCGGACTTGCCTCTGAGCGTTTTAACCTCAGAGTGCTTACGTTTGCTATCTAAACGACGCTGGCGTGACCCGAAGGTTGGCTGCGTCGCATGACGTGTTTTGGGTGGCCGCGCGACACTATTGACGAGCTCATGCAGACGGGCAATGGCATCGTTGCGGTTTAAATCCTGACTGCGATGGGATTGTGCCTTGATAATAATCGCGCCGTCTCGGCTGATTCGACTATCCCTGAGCGCGAGCAAGCGGACTTTGACCCCGGCAGCAAGGGTAGAGGTCGGAATATGAAATCGTAAATGAATAGCGCTTGAAACTTTGTTGACATTCTGGCCTCCGGCGCCTTGGGCGCGCATGGCAGAGATCTCAATTTCGGACGCAGGTATGCAAATAGACGCGGGCATTGGGAGTTTTTTCGATTGACCTGTACACTAGATTATCGTTTAACTCTCGGAGACAATCATGGCGAAAGGTCAGCAAAAGTCGAGCAAAGAGGCCAAAAAACCCAAAAAAGACACTTCTACCCCTAAACCGGCGAGCGGGCTGACTGATCCCGTGCGGGCGACTGTGGTCAATACGGTGTACACCCGGATTAAAAACAAGGATCGTTGATTCCGACGTCTAAGTGAGTTAACACGTGTCAACTAAAGCAGGGCAGAGCTACCGGTCGATTTCGCCGATTGATGCCATGAAGGCACAAGCTAAGTTGGAACAAGGGTTGGCCGCCCACCAGCAGGGGTCCCTCGAGCAAGCGCGCGCCTTGTATGAGCGCGTGCTCAAATGGCACCCGAACCACTTTGACGCGGTACACATGCTAGGCCTTGTGGCGTACCAGCAAGGGCACTTGGATCGTGCGGCCTTATTAATCGCTAAGGCTTTAAAAATTGAACCTGACACGGCCTCCGCACACAACAACTACGCCAATGTGCTCCAAGATCAACGCAAACTGACCTCCGCGTTGGCGAGCTATGACCGTGCGATTTCGTTAGACCCGCAGTATGCAGAGGCTCACAACAATCGAGGCGATTTATTACAAGTCATAGGGCGTGTGCCTGATGCCTTGGTAAGCTATGCCCGCGCGCTTGAGATCTCGCCTCGCTATGCTGCCGCTTTTTATAATCAGGGGAACGCCTTTGGTCGGTTGGGACGTTGGCGCGAGGCAGTCGAAAGTTACGATCAGGCGCTATCGATCGAGTCGCAGTATCCGCAAGCATTGATGAACCGTGGTAACGCACTTGTCGAGCTACGAGATAACGAAGCGGCTGCTCAAAGCTACAGGCAGGCGTTATCGATTGATCCTGCGATTCCTTATTTGGCCGGTACATTGCTACATGTCAATATGCAGCAATGTAAGTGGGCAGACCATCGTGCGCAGCTAGAGGCGCTGCTGATTGATCTGCGCGCCCACAAACCTGTTTGCCTACCTTTTCCCTTGCTTGCACTGACTGACGACGCCGCACTGCACAAGCAGGTGGCGCAAGCGTGGATTGAAACTGAATATACAAAACCCCGCACCGCATGGGTATCAACCGCAGGCTCTCGTCATAACAAACTCCGAATCGGATATTTTTCGGGAGATTTTCGCAATCACCCGGTGGCCTATTTAACAGCAGGCTTATTTGAGGAACATGATCGCTCTCAGTTTGAGATCGTTGCATTTTCTTTTGGTCCGGACACCCGCGATGACATGCGGTTACGTCTAGAAAAGGCCTTCGATCACTTTGTGGATGTCAAGGATTGCACCGATGCTCAGTTAATTGCGCGTGCGCGCGAGGCTGATCTTGATGTTGCGATTGATCTCACGGGTTTAACCAAAGGGTGTCGCCCCGGGATCTTTCTGGCGCGCGTTGCACCTGTTCAAATGAGCTATCTCGGCTATCCGGGTACAACGGGGATTGCCGCAATGGATTATGTCTTAGTGGACCAGACCATTGCCGAACCCGCTGATGCAGTGCATTACACCGAAAAAATCATCCGCCTCGCGCACAGCTATCAAGCAAACGATCCCAGTCGCATCCCCTCTGACCGTATTTTTTCTCGGGCAGAGTTAGGCTTACCTCCGACAGGCTTTGTATTTTGCTGTTTCAATAACAATTACAAAATAAATCCGGTGATATTCGATTGCTGGATGAGGATTTTGCAGTCCGTGCCAGGCAGCGTGTTGTGGTTGCGAGAAGCCACCGCGCAAACGGCACAGCATCTTAGAAACGAGGCGCTGGCACGAGGGGTGGAGGCAACGCGACTTGTATTTGCTGGTCGAATCGAGTCAATGGCAGATCACCTTGCAAGGCAACGCGCTGCTGATTTGTTTATTGACGCCTTGCCGTATAACGCCCACACCACGGCCAGTGATGCACTTTGGGCCGGCGTGCCTGTTTTGACGTGCAAGGGTCGGTCTTATGCAAGTCGTGTGGGCGCAAGTCTTTTGCGCGCGCTCGATCTTAATGCGTTGATCACAAACGATTTAGACGAGTATGTGCAGCTTGCTGTGGCGTTAGCGCAAGATCCTGCGCGACTCGCCACGGTACGCTCCGCCTTGCAGCAAAAGCTGTTGACAGAGCCTTTGTTTGATATCAAACGCTTTACGCGCAATATCGAGCAAGCGTTCTTAAAAGCGATCGAACGGAAAGCCGCGGGCCTTCCGAACGATCATTTTGATGTGAACGACTAGCGCGCTTTCTCTGGGAAAGGTAAGGGCTTGCCTGCGGGGATAGGCTCTTCGCCGAGACTCAACAGCATCGCAATCGTGACATAGGTGCCGCTCACTGCAATGAGGTCCACGAGCTGTTGCTCGCCAAGAACTGCTTTGGCATGATTGAATAACTCATCGCTGATCTCATAATTTTTTGTCATATTCATGCACACGTCATAGACCGCTGCTTCGTCGGGCTGCATGTTGCGTGGTCGAATATTCTCTTTAAGGTCGTCAGCAACGTGGGCGGGCAAGCCATTACGCAAAGCAATCGGATAGTGTGCAAACCATTCGACTTGCGAGGTCCAAATTCGCGCTTGAATCAAAATCGCAAGTTCGTTTAGGCGCATCGGAAGTGACGAGCCAAAGCGCAAATAGTCCAGCAGGCGCTTGATCCGATCCGCAAAAACGGGGCTGCGCAACATCACGTTGTACGGGCCAGCTAAACCGATGCTAGATATGTCCAGAATCTCTTTCGCGAGTCCAACGGACTCGGGAGCGACGGTTTCAAGAGTCAATTGAGGGAAACGTTTTGATTGGGGGGCAGTCATTTGTAGTCCGAAGGTGAATAAGGTTAAAGGATTGGAAATAGAGTTAGTTGCTTTACTTGATGGTTGTCTTGGTTTTGCTCAAAAGGGATTGGTACTCTAAAGACTCAGCAGCTAGGCGCGCACGCATCTCATCTGGCGATGAAGTTTGAACTTCCATTCCTTGCGCATTGAGCTTCTGATAAAAAGCGGGCGTACTCGTTGCTTTTTTAATCGCAGTATTTAATTTTTCGATCGTCGAGGCAGGTGTTTGAGTTGGTGCAATGACGCCTTGCCAGGTGTAGGCTTTGTAGCCGGGGAGAAACTCTGAGACGCTCGGCGTGTCAGGCGTGGCGCGACCTCGTTTTTGGCCTGTGGTGGCAACCATAATTAGGCGGCCTTGTTTGATGTGATCAGTATTGCCAACAAGGGAAGTAAACATGATGTCGACACGTCCTCCAAGTAGGTCAATCAAAGCAGGGCCTGCTCCCTTGTAGGGGACATGCGTGATGTCAATATTCGCTGTGTCGCGAAATGCCTCTCCCGCCAAATGCTGAGCCGAACCATTGCCTGAGGACGCGAAATTTATTTTTCCTGGGTTAGCTTTCGCGTATTGCACAAGCTGCTCAACTGATTTGATGTTCAAGCTTGGTGAGACCAACAAGGCAAGGGGTTGTATGGTTGTGAGCGACACATGGGAAAAATCTTTAATCGGATCGTAAGTGGGCCCATTGTGCAGAAGCGGCGTGATGATGAAGGCATTTGTACCAAACAAAAGCGTGTAGCCATCGGCTGGTGCACGTCTGACCGAATCTGAGCCGACGAGTGTTCCCCCGCCTGCCTTGTTTTCGACAATGACGGATTGCCCAAGAATTTGAGTGAGTTCTTGAGCCAACATGCGCGCGACAATATCGGTGGCGCCACCCGGGGCATAGGCCACAACGAGTCGCAAGGGTTTGTCGGGAAACTCGCGTGGTTGAGCTTGCGCGATCGATGAGGTGGCGGCGCAGAGTACGCTTAGGCAAGCGATCAACAATGTTTTTTTCATGCTGTGTTTCCTGAAGCGAACATGAGGGGTTGTGCGGTGCCGCGATCATCGTACAGTCTTGTTGCCATCACTTGACATCTCTCTATGTATCGATGCTCATGAGGCTCGTAGTCCGCGACCGCGTTGTGAATGGTGCCGATGTTGTCCCACATCAGCAACGAATTTTTTTTCCATTCGTAGGTGTAAAGGAACTTGTCTTTCAGTTGATGTGCGAACAGAAATTCAAGCATCTCAGTGCTTGCTTGCTCAGAAAGATCACTAATCTGGATGGCATAGCCGGGGTTTGCGTACAACACCTTTTTTCCGGAAATAGGATGGATGAGCACAGCAGGGTGCACCGCTGGGGGGCGTGCTTGTCGCTCACTCTCGCTCAGCGCAGGGCGTGTGCTCCCAGGTCTGGCACGCATCATCTCCCAAAACTTATTGAAGTCATGGGTAATGGTCTTGTCTGCGAGCGTTTGCTTAATGTCAGCAGGCAGATCTTCATACGCGGCACGCGTGTCTCGGAATTGCGTTGCACCTAACGGTTTGCCGTGGCGGTGCGGGATCGTTGTGCCATAGAGCACATTGGCAAAGGCAATCGTCTTGGAGTAAGACATGTCCGTGTGCCATGATTGACCTGCGTCTTTAACGCCTAGCGCTTGCCCATCCTTCAGAATGTTTGACAAGATCATCACTTCCGGATGTCCTTCTGCTTGCGCTCTTCCACCAGGGCTGATGTAGAGCTGTCCAAAGCGCTCGCTAAAGGACTTAAGCTGACTCGTCGAGAGGGATTGGTCAGGGAACTCTAAAACACAATGGCTTCCCAGGGCATGCATCAATGCATCGATCTCACTGTCTTTTAGTTTGATCGATAAATCAAGTTCAAGGACGCGAGCGCCTAAGGTATTGGAGTTTGGTTCGATGATCATGTCAGTTTCGAAAAAAAAGCACTATGACGAGCATAACGCCAGAACACGAGAAAACGAAGTGATTGTGTCAAGATGTGTTGTGCAGTGCATTAAGGAAATGGCAGGCTCGATTGGAAAATTTCCGGGGTTTGGTTTGCTTCACTTTCAGACTTGAGGCTGCCCGCGCGCACGCCGAGTAGGCGTAGGCGTTGCTCCAACGGCACGCGTTTTAGGCACTCGGTGGCCGCCTTTCTGATCAAATCCCCCGAGGAAATATGGGTTGTTAGGGTGATATCGCGGGTGATGATTTGAAAATCTGCAAATTTAATTTTTATCCCGATGGTTTTGCAGACATAGCCCTTACGGGACAAGTCTTCGGAAAGCCTTAGGCAAAGCTTAGTAAATGCTTCTGAGAGGGCGGCGCGATCGTGTTTGGGATGTAGGTCGCGTTCGAAGGTGGTTTCGCGACTGATCGATTTGGGTTCTGACCAGGTGACCACGGGACGCTCGTCAATGCCATGGGCAGCTTCGTACATCCAGGTTCCGGTCGCACGTCCGAAGTTGGCAACTAAGAGCTCAGGGGGGGCGGCAGCAAGCTCGCCCACTGTGACAATGCCTAGCCCACCGAGTTTCTCATTCGCTTTAGGTCCGATGCCGTTAATTTTTTTTGCAGGCAGTGGCCAGATACGATCTTTTAACTTGTCGATCGACAGGATCGTGAGCCCATTGGGTTTTTCCAAATCTGAGCAAATTTTAGAAAGAAGTTTGTTCGGGCTAATGCCGATCGAACAGCTTAAGCCGGTCACCTCAACAACGCGCGCTTTTATTCGCTGGGCAATCGTGAGCGTGTCTTCTTCGAGGTCACTGAGATCGATATAGATTTCGTCGATCCCGCGGTCTTCAATCGCAGGGGCGATCTCGGCGACTGCCCGCTTAAATAGTTGCGAATAGTGTCGATAGGCTTCAAAGTTTGCAGGCAGCAATATGGCTTGAGGAGCAAGTAGGGCTGACTTCATGAGCCCCATCCCTGAAAACACGCCGAGAGCGCGTGCCTCATAGGTCGAGGTCGTCACGACGCCTCGTCCCGCATAGTCTTGGAGTCGAGTGAAGCGTTCGAGCCCCGAGGCACCGCTCGCCGCATGCGCACTGGCGTTTCGTCCACCTACGACAACGGGCAGGCCACGCAGCTCCGGATAGCTCAAGAGCTCGACCGACGCAAAAAAAGCGTCCATATCGAGGTGAGCAATGCGTCTGGTTCGTGTCATTGCATTAGTTTAGGTGAATCCCTTGCTGATCGGTGATGAGGTAAGCCAATCTTTGTAGAGGCCAAGCGTACTTCTTGTAGCCTGATTAAAATGTCTTGAAATTACCCTAAATCTATTTTCGCTAGGTCTAACGAAATGAACGCAAACGCAGCACCGACTTCAACGAATAACCTGCACATCGCTGGCTTCCACGCCATGCCTACACCCCAGGCGGTTCAGGCCAAGCTTCCGCTGACAGAGGCGGCTGCCCGAACCGTTGCAAATGGACGCGCTGATTTGGTTCGCATTCTTAAAGGTGAGGACAAACGTCGCTTTGTCGTAGTTGGGCCATGCTCCATCCATGATCCCGTCGCTGGAATGGACTACGCGCGCAGACTTAAAGTGCTTGCCGCGGAGGTGTCGGATGTGTTGATGCTTGTGATGCGGGTGTATTTTGAGAAGCCACGCACAACGGTCGGCTGGAAAGGTTATATCAATGATCCCCATATGGATGATTCGTTTCGTATCGACGAAGGGATGGTTCTCGCCAGACAATTTTTGCTGGACGTCAACGCGCTGGGCTTGCCTGCAGGCACCGAAGCCTTAGATCCGATCTCGCCGCAGTATTTGGGTGACTTGATCACTTGGAACGCGATCGGTGCCCGCACGACTGAATCGCAAACGCATCGTGAAATGTCGTCTGGTTTGTCGACTCCTGTGGGGTTTAAGAATGCAACGAATGGTGAGGTGAGTGTGGCGGTGAACGCCATCCTTTCTGCTTCTCGACCCCACCGCTTCTTAGGGATCTCTGGTGATGGGCAAGTCTCGATTGTCCACACGACGGGCAACCCCTATGGGCATTTGGTGCTCAGAGGAGGGGACGGCCGTCCTAATTACGATACCGTATCGATTGCGCTGGCCGAAGACGGCTTGAAAAAAGCGAAGTTGACGCCCAATATTGTGGTCGATTGCTCGCATGCGAATAGCTATAAAAAGCCCGAGCTGCAACCTCTGGTGATGTCCGATGTCGTGAGCCAGATTGTTGCAGGGAACCGATCGGTTGTCGGGGTCATGATCGAGTCCAATATTTCGGCAGGGAACCAATCGATTCAAGCAGATCGTAGCAAGATGACGTATGGATGTTCCGTGACCGACGGGTGTGTAGATTGGGATACGACTGCAGCAATGATTCGCGAAGCGGCTGAGCGCTTACGCGCCGTGCTGTTGTGAATACCTGAGTCAGTCAAAGCCATACAGCGCGGCGGGATTGCTAACCAGGATTTGTTTAATCACCGCCTCGCTTTCGGTCCATCGCGTCATCAAGTCTAGCAATTTTGCATCATCAGGCTTTTGCGCCTCCGTGGGGTGAGGCCAGTCGCTTCCCCATACAAGACGTTCAGGCGCAGTTTTAATCCAGTGTGTCGGGACATCATCGACGTCACGAAACTCGCCCTGTTCGCCTGTCTTGCTGTCCAGGTACGGACCCGAAAGCTTTATCCATGTTCGTCCACGATCGAGCAGTGTATGCATGAGGCGAACAGCCGGATGGTTGATGCCTGATGGTTGTGGGAGTCTGCCCATGTGGTCGATCACTAAGCGCGAGGGTAATCGTTTGAGCATCGCTTCATGCTCAACAAACTGATCAGCAGTCCAGTGCAGTTGCAGGTGCCAGCCAAAGGGTTCGACGCGATGCGAGAGCTCTTCGACCATATCGAAACTTGCCGCAGCATGCGTTGGGGTATAGAGAGAGAAGCGAATGCCTTTTATCCCTGCCTGATCTAATTGCCGCAGCTGTGCATCGGACACATCAGTACGCAATACAGCCACGCCACGCGCCTGGTTGATGCCAAGCTGATCGATGGCATCAACCGTCACGCGATTGTCTGTGCCATAGCTGCGAGGGGTAACGATGACCGCTCGAGTCGTACCTAGTCTTTGTTGAAGTTGGCGGTATTCGCTGACAGTGGCCCGATCCAGCGCTTGTGCAGCGTCGACGACAGTCGCAAAGCGCGCGTCGTAGATGTGTAGGTGAGCGTCGCAGGCGTTGTCGGGGACATGTAAGGACGGTGGAGCGGTACCGGCCGTATTGGGGATGTTCATTTCGGCTTGCGTTTGAGTCGCAAACGTTTGGCTTCCGCGCGTATCAACTCGGTGTGTTGTCCGAGCGTTGGCGCAGAGAAGGGGTCTGGTCCGGGTGTACGACTAAAGCGAAGTGAACGTTTGAGTCCACGGTATCGGCCCACCACAGGATGTTCAAAGGTTGTGATCATGTCCTGACTTTGCACTTGGGGATGATCAAACATGTCTTCAACGCTTCGAGCCGCAGAACAAGGGACTTCTTCACCAAAAATAGCTTCCCATTCGAGAGCGGATTTACTGCTGAGCGCACGGTGAATAATGGGCACGATCTCCGCTTGCCGCGAGGCACGCTTGCGGACGGTGTCGTAACGCTCGTCCAAGGCTAGGTCGTCTAGCCCCAGCTTTTTGCATAACGCTGTCCAAAAGTGTGGGGTGTTGGCTGAAATATATAAGTAACCATCTTTCGTGGGATGCAGGCCGGTAATGCCGCCAGAGCGCATGTCACGGCCTACGTCACGGCCTTCATTGTCGGCCCAAACCAAGCGCGCAGACTGGAGGGTCATCGCCGCAGACAACAAGGACACACTGACAAATTGCCCTTCGCCAGAGCGCTCTCGCTCAAAGAGTGCAGATGACACAGCACCTGCCACTAAGGCCGACGCGTAGTAGTCGACAATTGACCCATACAAAATTTCCGGTGGACCGTCCTTTTTTCCTTGAAGTGCGCACATACCAGTCATGGTCTGCAACACTTGATCAAAACCGGCTTTGTCTTTTAAGGGCCCCGTTTCGCCATACCCGCTAACGGCGCAGTAAATAAGCCTGGGGTTGATTGCTTTGAGTTGCTCGTAGCCAATGCCAATGCGCGGCGCCACGGTTGGTCGAAAGTTATGTACGAGCACATCTGCGCTTTCAATGAGGGTCAGTAATGTCGCCAGATCATCAGGCTGTTTGACATCAAGGACAGCGGATAGTTTGCTGCGATTAACCCCTAAGAATGCTCGGCTTTCAGATTCCAGTGTTGACGGGTATTTCCGTAGGTTGTCGCCAATAGGCGGCTCGATCTTGATGATCTCTGCACCCTGATCAGCGAGAAGCGAACAGGCGTAGGGACCCGCGATGTACGCCGACATATCTACGACGCGTACACCAGTGAGGGGGCCGAGAGCACCAGTGCGGGCTGGCAGCTCGGAAAAGGAGTGGGAGGATGGATTGTTCATGTGCCGTGTTTACTCTGCTTGAATATTGGCATTCTGAGCAATGACCTTCCAGCGTTCGAGTTCAGTCGCCAAGTGACTCGCAAACGCATCTGGACTCATCGCGAATGGGGTGGCCCCCTCTTTGACAAAAAATGATTTCATTGCGTCGGAAGTGATAATCTGGTTGATCGGCTTGTTTGGAAAATCGGTCTGCGCCGTGGCTTGTGCCATGGCTGTTGTAAATAGAAGGGCGGTTATTGCGCGCACAAACTTGGGCAAGGCGGACATAGTTGATTTCCTTAAAAGTTATCGGGTGATTTAGGGGATCAAGCCCATGCTTTTCGCATTGACCAACAGCGCTTGTGCACTCTTTAAAAAGGGCGGATCGATCATTTTTCCGTCGACGACATAGGCCCCAACGCCGTCTGCTTCAGCTTGTGCGGCAGCTTTCACGACACGCAAGGCATGTACGATCGCTTCATCGCTTGGTCGGAAGGCTTCGTTGGCCATGACGACTTGGCTGGGGTGGATGCATGTCTTGCCTGTGTAGCCGAGACTGGCCGCAAAAGCTGCCTCGTGTTTAAAACCATCGGCATTTTTAATGTCGGCATAGGCCGCATCAAACGCCGCAACGCCCGCCTCGGCGGCGGCCATTTTCATTTCCATCATGGCGTATTGCACCGCAAAAAGTTCTTTGCGCGATACGGCAATCGGTTCGAAGAGATCTGCGAGCCCTAGTTGGAGGCCTGCGACACGCGGATGAGCGCCGGCAAGCTCGAAGGCGATGCGCAGGGCTTTGGGTGTCTCCACATTGAGTAAGACTTTGATGGCAGATTTTCCATCAGTGTTCACGCCGTTCGCACGTTCGGCCTGCTCGATCAGGCTGACCGCTTGCCGCACTGCCTCGGCGTTCTCTGGCTTGGGGATGTTGATCATGTCGAGTCCGGCTCGAACCACTTGCGCAATATCTTGCTCAAAAAAGCGGGTATCCATCGCATTGACGCGAACAATCACGCATTTTTTTGTTTCTGCAGCTGCAGGTGATGCCATCCACCTCGCGAGCGTTGCGCGAGCGCCTTCTTTTTTTGGTTCGGCAACGGCATCCTCGAGGTCGAATGATAGGGCGTCTGCGGCGCTCGCCAAGGCTTTGTCAAAAAGCTCTGGTCGCGAACCCGGTACAAAAAGTTTGCTTCGCATAAGGGCACTCGTTGTTTGCTTCGCCAAGTCGGCGGTTGTCTAACTATAGTGGATCAGAGAAATCGATATTCGTTGTGTTGCGGCGCAACAAGCTTAATACGCGTCCGGGAAATCGCACTTTTAGGTCCGCCACGCTGTAGTATTCCATCATCAAATTGAACCTTTGAAATAACGCCTCGGAGATCTGATGAACGTGACTAAACTTTTCCAAGTAAGCTTGCTCTCGCTGTGCCTGAGTGCATCGGCCTCGAGCTATGCACAGGGGACTGCTGCGGCAGCCTATCCAGCCAAATCCGTTCGCTTATTGGTCGGTTTTGCCCCAGGTGGTGGCACCGATTCGGCCGCACGCACGGTCGCGGTGAAACTGTCGGAATTGCTCGGCCAGACGGTCGTTGTTGATAATCGTCCTGGCGCGGGTGGAAATATCGCGGCTGATGCGGTTGCTAATGCGGCACCAGACGGCTATACGATCGGCTTGGCAAACATTGGGTCGTTAGCGGTGAATCCGCACATGCCTGACGGCACGCCTTACAAAACATTGAAAGACTTCGCCATGATTTCCAATGGGGTGACGTTCGGAAATATTTTGGTGGTCCGAATAGACTCGAATATCAAAACATTGGCCGACTATATTGCGGCGGCTAAGAACAAAGAGAAACCACTGTTTTATGGATCCCCCGGGTTAGGTAGTGCGGGACATTTGGCCGGTGAGTTACTGCAAGCGCGTACCGGTACGTCTGCGGAGCACATCAACTACAAAGGCGGTGGCCCTGCGATGACGGCCTTGCTAGCGGGTGATATTCAAGCGATCTTCGCAAGCGCTCCGACGGCTATCCCGCAGGTCAAGGGCGGGAAGTTGCGCGCACTCGCCGTCACCGGCGCGCAGCGGTCAAAGGCCTTACCTGATGTCCCGACAGTCGCCGAACTCGGTTTTCCAGGATACCAAGCAACCAACTGGTATAGCTTCGTGGCGCCAGCGCGCACGCCAGACGCGATTGTCAAAAAACTCAACGCGGCACTCGTAGCCGCTTTACGCGACCCCAAGACGATTGAGCGCTTAGAGACTTCGGCGATGGAGCCTGATCCCTCGACGTCTGAGCAGATGCGCGCTTTCGTTGAAAAGGAATACGAGACCTGGGGTGACGTGGTACGTAAACTAAAGCTCAAGCGATAATTCTGCATCGCGCATTTATTTTTAAGTTTCTATGTTGAGATGACGAATGGGTCGTACGATTGTTGAAAAAATTCTCGCCAAACACGCGGGATACGACTCTGTCAGTGCGGGAGAGGTGGTCGTAGCAAATATCGATTTTGCCATGGTGACGGATACACGTGCGGTCAATACCATCAAAATGATTGGTAAGTTTGGCGAACAGCCCTTGCAGTTTGCAAAAAATACCGCACTGGTGCTTGATCACTATTCGCCGCCTCCAAACGTAGAGGCTGCTCAAATCCATAGCGAGATGCGCAGTTTCGCCGCGCAGCGTGGCACGAAGCTTTATGACATTGGCGATGGAATCTGCCATCAAGTTTTGCCTGAAGGTGGGCACTTAACTTGCGGAGATCTCGTGGTAGGGACGGATACGCACTCTGTGACATATGGAGCGTTTAATGCGCTAGGCATCGGTATTGAAGGAACCGATGTGTCCGCGGTGATGATGAGCAGCAAACTTTGGTTTCGCGTTCCTCAGACCGTTCGTATCAATCTGCGTGGCCGTCTTGCACCTGGAGTGTGGGCCAAAGACATTACGCTCGCGATGTTAGGTCGTTTCGGTGCGGAAGGCTTAAATGACATCGCGATTGAGTATGTCGGCGAGGCTGTCGCTGCGATGGATATTGATGACCGCATGACGCTTTGTAATCATGCCGCGGAGTTGGGTGCTATGGCGGCCATTCTGGAGGCAGACGAAAAGACCTTCGCGTGGTTACAAGCGCATGGCGCAAAAACCCCCGCGCCAGTGTTCGCTGATCCAGATGCGCAGTATTTAGAGCAGATCGACTTTGACGTATCAAGTCTAACTCCGCAACTTGCGCGTAAGCATGAAGTGGACGATATCGTTTCCGTCACGGAGGTCGTAGACCAAAAGATTCAATTTGCGTTGATTGGAACCTGCACAAACGGTCGTCTAGACGACATCCGTCAGGCTGCCTCGATTCTTAAAGGAAAGAAATTAGCACCAGGCGTACGCATGATTGTCACGCCAGCCTCACGTCAAATTTATTTGGCCGCGTTACGAGAGGGGTTGATTGAGGTGCTGACGACGGCAGGAGCTTCTTTTGAGTCGGCAGGCTGCGGCACCTGCGTGGGGATCACGAATCGGTTGGTGCCGGGCGACGGCGACACAGTGATCTCGACAGCCAATCGAAATTTTAAGGGTCGCTTAAGTAATAAGAATGCGGATATTTGGTTAGGATCTGCGGCAACGGTGGCGGCTTCAGCCTTGACCGGCCGTATCACGGATCCGCGCGATGTGGTGGGCGGCACCTGGAGGTCTGCAGCATGACGGCCGCGCAGACTTTACAAATTGCTGGGCTCAGCTTTGTGCTCGGTGATGATGTCAACACAGACATACACTGTTCGAACAAGTACTTGCCAGGTAAGGATGTCGCGTATGTCGCGCAACACGCCTTTGAACAACTCTCGCCTAATCTAGCAACCCAAGTGAATGCGAGTGCGGGTGGTATTTTGATCGCAGGACATCACTTTGGAATCAACTCGTCGCGCGAACAGGCCACGCATGTGCTGCATGCGATGAACATCCGTGCCGTTGTTGCAAAATCTTTCGGAAGACAGTTTTTTCGCAATGCGATTAATAATGGATTGCCTGTCTTTGAGTGCGATACAGATCAGATTGGTGCCGGACAGACCATCAGCATCGATTTTGGAAAAGGCGAACTGTTTGTGGCGGGTCGGACCGTTCGGCAAACCCATCCCTTGCCAAAAGAGATCCTTGCAATTTTGTCATTGGGCGGTTTGATCCCTTTCCTTAAAAAATATCCTGACTGGAAGTTTGCATGACCACCGTGACCGCGACGCAAAAAAGACGAGCCTTACGTGATCTGTTGCAGGGCAAGCAGGCTGTGCGTGCACCTGGAATTTATGATGGTTATGGGGCGCGCTTGGTTGAGCAAGCCGGATTCTCAGCGGTATACATGACGGGCAATGGCGTGTCTGCGAGCCTTCTCGGGCGACCCGATGTGGGCTTAATCGATTTAACCTTGATGACCGATCATGCGCGCCGGGTCGCAGGGTCAGTCAGTATTCCCCTAATTTGTGATGCGGATACAGGGTATGGCAATGTGGTGAACGTGCGGCGGATGATTGCTGAGTTTGAAGCAGCCGGTGTCGCAGCGATTCACATGGAAGATCAGATCTCACCGAAGCGCTGCGCGCAGATGCCTGGTGATCGTTCAGTGTTGGATTTTGATGAAGCGGTCTCAAAAATCGCCGCGGCCAGTGCAGCCCGCTCCGATGCAGAATTTGTGTTGATTGCGCGCACGGATTCAGCGGGTGCGCTTGGCTTGCCTGAAGCGATCCGTCGAGTACGTGCGTTTGCCCAAGAGGGCGCCGATGCGGTCTTTGTTGAACTGAAGGAGAGCCCTTCACTCATGGAAGATATTGCCACCATCAAGGCTTCAGTCTCTGTGCCTGTTGTGGTGAATATGGATAGTGGTGGTGGGTTAGCCGACCTATCGTTTGACGCAATGAAAAATGCCGGTATTGATCTGGGGATTTATCCGGCCATGGCGCGTGGCGCTTTTGGGTTTGCGATGACGGCTGCACTTGGGCATTTGTCGAAAGAAGGCAACATGAAGGGTTTTGCAAAACAAATGTTCAACTCTGCCCAGTACAACGCAGCACTCGGGATCGATGAAATCGAAACGTGGGAAAAACGCTTCGATCGTTAAGTGCAGATGCGCTTGCGCGATCCTAGGCTCAATCCAGAAACTTAACAAAGCTCGTTACGGGTTCGCGCTCGCTCACCAATGAGTTTTCGATTTTGCTCATGTCCGCGACTCCGAGTGCGAGTCCGCACATGACGATTTCGCCCTCAGGAATGCCAACGATCTCTCGAATAACGGGATGAAAACGATTGAAGGCAGCCTGCGCACAGGTATCAAGATTACGACCGCGAGCGGCCACCATAAAGCTCTGTAAGAAGCAGCCAAAATCTAGCCACGAGCCAGTATTCATCTTGCGTTCGATCGTAAAGATGATGCCCACGGGTGCACCAAAGAATCTGTAGTTTTTCCCGTGCTGGGCGTGCATACCTGCTTTGTCGTCGCGCCCGAGTCCCAATAACTTGTAAAGGGCTAAGCCGACTTTACGACGCCGGTCAATGTAAGGGGACTCCCATTCGGTTGGGTAATAGCGGTAATCTTCCTTCAGTGCTTCGAACCGTGTCTTGTCGTTGTAGATGTCCACGATGGCATTGGACAGGCGCTCTTTGATCGCGCCAGTCAATACGTAGGCCTTCCAAGGCTGTGTGTTCGAACCAGAGGGTGCACGCGCAGCGACTTCGAACATCTTTTCGATGTCTTCGTGGGACACAGGCGTGGGCAAAAAGGCACGCATTGAGTGACGAGACATCATGGCTTCGTCAACGATTTGTTGTTGTGTGGTTTGGATCATCTGGTTACCTTCATCGGATCATTTGTAAAGCAAGACAGGTATTTTGCCGCATTTTTTTGAAACTCATACAATCAAGACAAACAATAAAGGAGATTCTTCATGAACGCTGACGCGATCGACGCATTTAGTGATAGTGCGCGCGACTTGTTAAGCCGCAACGCAGCGGTAGCGCGGTTGCGGCGGCTAAGTGATGCGCAAGCGGGATTTGATCGTACGGCGTGGCAAGAGATTGCGAATGCAGGGTGGTTAGGTGTCTTGGTTCCCGAGGACGATAGTGGGTTGGGCCTCGGTCTGCGGGAGATGTCTGCCATCGCCCAAGAGGTGGGGCAAGCGCTCTTTCCGGAGCCCTATATAGCGGGAGCGGTGCAGGTCGCGACGGCATTGACAGGGTGTTCATCCAGTGCTCTGCGTAGCCAACTGCTTGAGTGCTTAGTGGATGGTTCGTGTGTGGTTGGCTTGGCCTGGCAAGAAAAGCTTGGGCAAATGCAAGCTGCGCAGGGGCAGTCTACGCAGCTGATTGCGCAAGGCGATGCATACGAACTGTCGGGTAAAAAAACGTTTGTGAGTCCGGGACGGGGTGCCGATGGCTGGATAGTCGTGGCGATGCGGCAGTCCGAGCCTGTTCTGGTGTGGGTGCCTGCTCAGACAGCGGGTGTTGTGTGTGAGGACCTGCAAGGCGTGGATGGTTTGCCCTCAGGTACCTTAAGTCTAAACAAGGTGGTCGTGACTGCATCGCATGTTCTGATGCAAGGGCACGAGGTTTTTGCGCTTGTGGATCGTGCGAATGACCGAGCACGCGTGGTTCAGTCTGCTGAGTTGCTGGGCGTGATGCGACGGTCGCTGAGCCTGACACTCGATTATCTGGGTACGCGCAAACAGTTTGGCCGAGCGATTGGTAGTTTTCAAGCCTTAAAGCATCGCGCTGTCGATGCGTACATTCAAGTCGAGTTGTCTTCCGCGTGTGTTCAGGACGTCCTTGCGCAGATCGAGCAGGGCGGTGATCTGGCTGTATTGGCCAGTCGTGCTAAAGCGCGGACGATTCACGCAGCGTTATTGGTGACGCGTATGGCGATACAGTTTCATGGCGCAATGGGCTTTACCGATGAGTGTGACATCGGCTTGTATTTCAAGCGGGCATTAAAACTATCGGCGCAGCTTGGAAACTTGAACGCGCATCGTCAACGTTATCTTGAGCAGTCCGCGCCTGAATCTGTGACTAACTCAACGGACACCAAAACAGATTTTCCAGCAGATGCAGATTGGGACGCAATGTCAGAGACAGATTTTCGACAAATGCTGCGTAGTTTTTATTCCAAACATTACCCTGAGGCGCTGCGCAATGTGCCGCGACGCCTACATTGGCACGAAATCAAAGAGTGGTACTTGACCTTGTCTAGCCAAGGGTGGGTGGCTCCGGCCTGGCCTAAGCGTTTTGGTGGAATGGGCTTGTCTCCAGAAAAGATGATTGCCTATGTGGAGGAGCAAGAGCAGTATGGCGTCGCCCGCGCCCCAGATATGGGGATCGTGATGATCGGGCCGCTATTGATTCAACGCGGAAGCGCGGCGCAACAAGAAAAATTTTTACCAAAGATTATTGCGGGTCAGCACGTATGGTGTCAGGGCTACTCTGAGCCGGGTGCGGGATCCGATTTGGCTTCGTTGCGGACTGAAGCCGTGCGAGAGGACGACGTATTTGTTGTAAACGGTCAGAAAATATGGACAACGCTTGCGCAGGATGCAACGCATATGTTCGCCTTGGTGCGCACCGACAAGGAGGCGAAAAAACAATCTGGTATCAGTTTCTTGCTGATTGATTTGTCGGCCCCGGGGATCACGATCAGGCCGATCAAAGATATTGTGGGTTACGAGGAATTCTGTGAGGTCTTCTTTGATAATGTGCGCGTACCCGCTGAGAATTTGGTCGGGGAGTTGAACGAAGGCTGGGCCATCGCAAAGGCTTTGCTAGGATTTGAAAGAATCTTTCTTGGCAGCCCCAAGCAATCGCGCTACGCGATAAGCCAACTCTCGACCATGGCAGAAACTTTGGGTCTATTTGCAGATCCGGTTTTTTCTTCGCGCTACGCTGAGCTGATGTTGGATGTTGCGGACCAAGTCTCAGGCTACACGCATTACGCTGATATGGTGAAACGCGGCGAAGCGTTGCCGCCCAGTGTGTCTCTGCTGAAAATATGGGGAACGGACACCTATCAGAGGATTTGTGCACTGATGGTGGAATATGCGCAAGAGCATGGCGCCTCGGGCCTCAACGCGGAGCTAGCGCCCGCGGGACTGAATGTTCCCGCTATCATGCTGAATTCAATCCCGGCCACTATTTATGGAGGCAGTACCGAGGTGCAGAAGGAGATTCTGGCCAAGCATGTACTGAAGTTACCGGATTAAGTGCGGTCAGATTGTTAAACGTACGCCCTAGATGGCGTGCCTCAGATAGGAGTGAGAAGTTGGAAACGATTCAATACGAAGTCACTGGCGGCGTGGGGACCTTGACCCTTAATCGCCCACAGCGCAAAAATGCGATCGATGCTGTGATGCGCGAGGAACTCAAAGAGGTGGTGGCGTCCATGCCCCGTCAGCGAGACTTGCGTGCGTTAATTATTACGGGTGCGGGTGCAACATTCTGTGCCGGCGGGGATATCAGTGTCATGGGAGCGGGGACCCTGAGCCCTGAGGATGGTCGGCATCGCATGCGTCATGACTATCTTTCCTGGATCGAGACACTCATTCGGCTGGAGATCCCTGTCATTTCCGCAGTTGAAGGCGCGGCCTACGGTGCGGGATTTAGTTTGGCGCTCACGGCAGATATCGTGTTGGCTGCGCCAAGTAGTCGGTTTTGCTTGTCGTTTATGAAGCTCGGCTTAATCCCAGATTGCGCTGCGTTTTATACCCTGCCTCGCGTTGTCGGATTGCAGCGCGCCAAAGAGCTCGCCTTCTCGGCCAGAGAGTTGAGTGCACAGGAGGCCAAAGAGTTGGGGATTGTCCTAGAGATACTCCCAGAGGGACGCGTACTTGAGCGCGCCCAACAGATGGCGCATTGCTTCGCGCAAGCTGCTCCTGCCGCACTCGCCATGACAAAACGAGCCTTCAATGCGTCGTTGAATAGTTCGCTGGAGGTCATGATGGACATTGAGGCGGATGGCCAGGCGGTTGCACGCACGAGCCAATGGCATACGGATGCGGTACAGCGATTTTTAAAGAAAGAGCCCTCCGCATTTAAGTGGCCTCATTCGCTGGATTGATGTTTTATTCCTCGTCCAAGGCAATCGGGCGTGTGCCCCTCACGCTAGTGTGTGGTGAGCAGAGCGCGCTCAGACGCTTATTCGTGAGCCGTTGGTTGAGGCAGTTGCCGCCGCAGTGCTTTAAGTTGTTGGCGCAGCGCCCCGAGTCTACCGATGCTTTTGATGGGGTTGCCGTCCAGTGGTTTGATGGCGCCATGGGGGCAGTGGACGAGGACTGCCTCTGTTGTGGGTTGCGTAGTGGTTTGGGCGACGCGTTGCGCAGTATATTTTTGAGCGCCTTGTCTGCACGCGGAGAACGACTTGAGCGAGGGTTAATCGACTCCGGTAGCATCCGTGCCGAACAGCTTCGGCAGACGTTAAAGCACACGCCTTTTCTGGGGCAGAGGTTTGTGTATCAAGCCACCCTATGGGTGCTCGAGCCGTCGGAGTTTGATGTGCAGCGCCTGAGCGAAATCCTGTTCGGTGTGTCGAGTAGCCCTCTCGGCGCGCGCCATGATGTGTTGCCTTTTGGTTGTGTGGTTGTAAATCGACCCGCAGGCTGGGCAATCGGAACGTTTGAGGCGGCTTTTGAGAAGATTCAGAGAGCTGTCGTAGCGGTGTCGCCAGAAGTCAGTGTGGTGCGTTTGCTTTCTGAATCCCTTGCGGCTGATCTGAGCCTTTTGCCGAGCCCTGCTAAATCACAGTTAGTGGGTAAATAGCCTCAGTCTTGGTCAAAAGGCTTGAGATTAGCGGGCGAAGTGCGTTACACTTGCCCTTAATCGCTGTAACGATATTGCAGTCAGTTCATCGCGTCACGTGGCTTAAAGCGTGGAATCAATGCGCGTGAGACGAAATCGCTAGTGCTGACTAAAAGCACGTGCGTTGTAGAAAATATGTTTGAACTAGGTTCAGCCAGATTGCCGATTTGTTTACTCTGCGCAATCTTGGGCGTTAGCCATACACGCTATGCGTGAGGCGTTGGTTCAAACTGTAACGATTCAATTGCACCGATCTGACGAAGACAGCAAGTGTGTCCACAGAGACTTTCACGTCTTGCAGGTCAATTCTGCGATCAGGATTGTTGCGCAGTGATCCAGTTGGATAAATATTAAATTGACGGCTGAACGGGATCGACAAAATAAAACTGGCCGAGCGCCAAAAGCGATCGACCAGTTGTATTTGGTTGCGGGGGCAGGATTTGAACCTACGACCTTCGGGTTATGAGCCCGACGAGCTGCCAGACTGCTCCACCCCGCGTCTGAAGAAAAGAAGTATAGCGTACATACGACTTTAGGACAAGTTGCCTAGAGCGCCTAACAGGAAATGAAAGACTTATGAATGGTCAGCAAGACAACAAGCATGACGGTGACAACGAAGTTTCGATGGAAGACGCGCAACCTAGCGACCAAGTAAGTGATCTCACCTTGACGGCATTGGTCGTCACAGGGACCGAGATCGATCCACAGGTTCTCGCGCATGCGGAAAAAGTCATAGAAACGGCATTGCTCTGCGCCTCGGGACCGATGCCACTCAATGAGTTATTCAAGCTATTTGATGAACCTTCGTTTAGTGGAGCGCAGTTGACGCGGCTGCTTGAAGGCTTGCAGCAGGTTTGGCTTGATCGCGGCATGGAGCTAGTCGAGCTCGCAAGCGGCTGGCGATTTCAGAGCCGAGCAGCAATGCAGCGTCATCTCGAGCGTCTGAGTCCAGAGCGTGTGCCGAAATATTCGCGCGCAGTGATGGAGACACTCGCGATTATTGCGTGGCGTCAGCCTGTCACACGTGGCGATATCGAAGATATTCGCGGCGTCACGGTTTCGTCGCAAATCATCAAAACACTCGAGGATCGCGGTTGGGTTGACGTGATTGGTCATCGTGACGGTCCGGGGCGTCCTGGTTTGCTTGGTACAACACGTCAATTTTTAGATGACTTAGGTTTACGCGCGCTCGATGAGCTGCCTGCTCTGGGCGAGGCAGAGATTAGCGAAGCCTTGCAATCACTCGCGCTGGAAGGCGGCATGTCTGCGAGCAACCTCTTCTCGACGCAGAGCGCAGCACAGGCAACGGATGTCGTTGATTCGTTACCGCTTGACTTAGAGGCGACCGACGAATTGCAAGCAGACTCTGTTGAGCAAGAAATTGAAGTTCCTACATCAGTGCCCCCATCAAATCTGGAGTCCAAGTGACTAATTCGAATACCGAGCATCCTGACAATCAGGCGTCAGACTTAAAGCCCGAGCAGGTCTCTGCATCACAAGAATCTCCAGAGGGTGCGGCAGCATCGCCGGCAAAGTCACGCGGACGCAAGTTGCGCACGCCCTTCAGACGTCGCCGTAGTGACGCACCTGAGGCGCCGGGAGCAGAAGGCTCGGCAGTGCCTGTTAGAAATGCTGTGACGGATTTTTCAATCGATGCCGCGCAAGACCAGGCTGATACGGTCGATCTAGGTGACCCTGCTGAAGCCGAAAAGGAGGCGCAGGAGGCGCTGTCTTATCTGGGCAGCACCGATCGGAGCGAGCAGCGCCTGAACAAATATTTAAACAGTGATCTATTAATGCCTAAGCTGCATAAGCTTTTGGCCGATGCGGGCATTGGTTCGCGGCGCGAGATGGAAGAGCTGATTATTGCGGGTCGCGTATCGGTCAATGGTGAGCCGGCGCACATTGGTCAGCGCGTGGGGCCCAACGATTTAGTGCGTGTGAATGGTCGGCCGATTACGCGTACCAATACCAATAAGCCGCCGCGCGTCATTTTGTATCACAAGCCTGCTGGCGAAATCGTGAGCCACGACGATCCGGGTGGTCGTGCCAATGTGTTTGCGCGTTTACCTAAGATGAAGGTTGGCAAATGGTTGTCTGTCGGGCGTCTAGATTTAAATACGGAGGGACTGCTGATTCTGACGACGTCTGGTGACTTATCGAATCGGTTGTTGCATCCCCGCTATGGCAATGAGCGCGAGTATGCGGTGCGCGTGCTTGGCGAGCTTGGGCCACAGCAACGCCAATCTTTGTTGGACGGCGTCGAGCTTGACGATGGCCCGGCTAGTTTCGGAATGATTGAGTTCTTGGGTGGAGAAGGTAGCAATCGTTGGTATCGCATTACGCTTAATGAGGGGCGCAACCGCGAGGTGCGTCGAATGTTTGAGTCGGTTGGCTTGACGGTGAGTCGCCTGATCCGGACGCGCTTTGGCGATATTGTGTTGCCGACGACGCTGCGTCGTGGTCGTTGGGAAGAGTTGGATCCAAAATTGGTCAGCGCCTTGATGGTGCAGGTCGGCTTGCTGCGCGATGACGATGAGTCCGGAGAGGGTAGGTCGCGTGCTCCGAAGCAGCCCACATCGCACGATAGCGCCTTGCCCCCAGGCTTTGGCACGATGGATCGCAATGGCAGTCATGGTGCGCGCATGGGGCAACGGGGTAAGGTTCAGGGCGGCCGTTCCGGCAAGCCGGCACCGTTTATACATCCGACTGAGTCAGCGCCCACGGTGTTGACTGTGGGTGGAGGCTACGCCAATGGTCATCCAGGCGGAGGTCAGGGTGCGGGACGTGGAGGCCGCTCCGGCAAGCCGGGCGGCGCGCCCAATGCGCGACCCGGTGGACGGCCGGGTGGTCAGGGCGGTCCTGGCGCCAAGGCAGGTGGGCGCGGACGTCCGGGCGGTCGGTCCGGCGGGCGCCCCGCGTCTGGGCAGCCAGGTGTCGCGGGTGAGTCCGCAGCACTAGAAGCTGATCGGCCCCGTAGTGAGGGCCCTCGTCCGCGTGGACCTGCTGGCGGTAGTGCTGCTCCAGGTGGCGCGGGTGGCAGACCCCCGAAGAGCGCGGGTGGTCCCCGCACTCCCGGTAAGCCGCGTGGGCAAGGGCGTTCCGGACCTAAGGAAAATGCAGGGGCTGCTAGATCGGGCCCGAAGGGAGATGACTGGCAACCCAAAGGGCCTTCCGCGCACGAGTCTCGCTTAGGATTCTCAAAGTCGTCCAGGGGTGATCGTTCCTAGGGTGTGCGCAAGCCGCTAAATGATTGTCACGACAAGAAAAATTGTCGTTTTCATGCTAGAATCATGGGCTAATGCGTATTTACTTTTATGCGCTAATAGGCTTTGAAAAGTGGTTGCATAGTCGTTGCATAGCGGTTGCATAGGGGCTTGTCTGCGCAGTGGTAGCGCGCGGTCCCGTAGGGTAGTAGTGGTGACTTAGTGCGGGTGGCTAGTGCACCTTCTACCCGAGCATCGTAGTGAAGTCTTAACTAGTTGTAAATGGGCTGTTATTCAGCCCATTTTTTTTGAGTGTATGGCAGATCTTTTTACTCTTACGCAGCAGGCTCTCGCATCGTTGGATGTCGAATTTATCGATATCGAGCGCGGTGCGTTGGGATTGTTGCGCGTCACGATTGATCGTCCTGAGGGCGTGCGTATCGAAGACTGTGAACAGGTCTCCAAACATTTGTCGCGTGTATTCGAGGTTGAAAACATCGATTACCGTCGGCTCGAGGTCGGTTCGCCTGGCGTGGATCGGCCGCTTAAAACCGAGTCTGATTACAAGCGGTTTGTGGGTGAGCGTGTGGAAGTGAAGTTGCGCGAGGCAGTAGATAATCAAAAGGTTTTTTCGGGTGTGCTTGTTGACCTGAGTGGGTCGATCAGTACAGCAGGTGCCGGGGCGCAGTCTAAGCCTTTCGGTATCGAGTTTGAGGCAAAAAAGGGTGAGTTTCGGCAAGTGGACTTTGCGTTTAGCGACGTGGAGCGTGGCAAGCTGGATCCAGTCTTGGATTTCAAGGGCAAAAAGCGATGAGTCGCGAAATTCTTCTGTTGGTTGATGCGTTGGCACGTGAAAAAAACGTGACCCGTGACGTGGTGTTTGATGCGCTTGAGGGCGCGTTGGCTTCGGCCATGAAAAAACGCTTTAAAGACGATGCGGACATCCGTGTGTCGGTGAACCGTACAACGGGCGAGCATGAGGGGTTTCGGCGCTGGCTCGTCGTTTCGGATGAGTTAGGTCTCCAAGAGCCTGATCAGCAAGAAATGCTGTCAGATGCCCAAGAGATCGTCTCGGATATCGAGGTCGGCGAATATATCGAAGAGGCCCTAGAGCCCATCGAGGCTGGTCGCATTGGTGCCCAGGCGGCCAAGCAAGCAATCTTGCAGCGTATTCGCGATGCCGAGCGTGAGCAGATCTTGAACGACTTCCTCGATCGTGGCGAGACAATTGTTTCAGGTTCGATTAAGCGCATGGATAAGGGCGATGTGATCGTTGAAACAGGCAAAATAGAAGCGCGTTTGCCTCGCAGCGAAATGATCCCGAAAGAAAATCTTCGGGTGGGTGATCGTGTACGCGCCTACGTGCTCAAAATCGATCGCACTGCGAGGGGGCAGCAGGTCATCCTTTCTCGCACCGCGCCAGAATTTATCCAACAGCTGTTTGAAAACGAAGTGCCTGAAATCGAGCAAGGCTTGCTTGAGATCAAAGGCGCTGCGCGCGACCCGGGCGTGCGTGCCAAGATTGCGGTGATTGCCTACGATAAGCGGATCGATCCGATTGGTACATGTGTCGGAATGCGTGGTTCACGCGTGACTGCCGTGCGCAATGAACTTGGCGGTGAGCAGGTCGACATCGTGCTGTGGTCGGATGATCCTGCCGAGTTTGTGATTGGCGCGCTAGCGCCAGCAAACGTAGAGTCAATCGTGGTTGACGAAGATCGTCATGCGATGGATGTTGTCGTAGACGAAGAAAACTTGCCTAAGGCGATTGGTTCCAAAGGACAAAACGTCCGCTTGGCCTCTGAGCTGACCGGCTGGCAAATCAACATCATGACGCCGGAAGAAAGTCAGAATCGCCAAGAGTTAGAGCGTGCGACGCTGCGTTCCACCTTTATGTCACGCCTTGATGTCGATGAGGAAGTCGCTGACATCTTGATTGATGAAGGCTTCACCGGTCTCGAAGAGATCGCCTACGTGCCGATGCAGGAATTGTTGGAAATCGAATCGTTTGACGAAGATACGATCAATGAGCTGCGTACACGTGCGCGTAATGCGCTGCTGACCGAGGCAATCGCTCAAGAAGAGCGTGTTGAAACGGCGCAAGATCTATTGACGCTTGAGGGTATGACCTCTGAGTTGGTTGCGACGTTGGCTGTCGCAAATATCAAAACGCGTGACGATTTAGCCGAGCTCGCAACGGATGAGTTGTCGGAGATGACCGGATTAGATGAGGCCGCTGCGAGCGAAATCATTATGGCAGCGCGCGCGCACTGGTTTGAGAACTAGTGCCTGTAGTGGTTGCTTTTAAGTACACCTGAAGTTGTAACGTTGTAAATAGGTAAGAGAGAGTCTAATGTCGAGTAACACAGTCGCCCAGTTCGCTATCGAATTGAAAATGCCTGCCAACGTACTGCTAGAGCAGTTGCGCGGTGCCGGCGTCGATCTCAAATCGGTGGACGATAACGTCACGGACGGCGACAAAGCTCGACTGCTCGAGTCTCTGCGTCGTTCGCATGGCGCAACTGAGGGTAAGAAAATTACGCTTACGCGCAGACAGACCACTGAAATTCGCCAAGCAGACGGCTCAGGTAAGTCGCGCACGATTCAGGTAGAAGTTCGTAAAAAACGTGTGTTCGTCAAGCGTGACACACCAGAAACAACAGATGTTGCTCCCGTTGCTGCGGTGTCCGCAGAACCGGTGGTGCCTGCTGCAGACGTGCCGTCGCTTGCGACGCCAACTGTGGTCGAACAGACTGCGGTTGTTGCGCAGACGGCTGTGCAGACTGCCGACGTGGCTGCGCCTACTCAGGCTCCTGAGCTTGCCGCTTCCGCTGAGATCACTCCGACAGAAACTGTTGTAGATGCCCCTGCTTCTGAACCTGCTTCCGAACCTGTCGCTGTACCTGTCGCTGTGCCTGAGATAACGCCTGAGGTTGCGCCTGAACCCGTCGCAGCTGCGCCAGCCGTTGAGACTCCTGTGAGCGTTGAAGCCCAGGCAGACCCCGTGCCGACCGAGTCCGTGGATACTGCCAAAACGGCGGCCAAGACCGCTCGTGGTCGCGCCGTGACCCCCGCGCACCTAGAAGGTGAGGCGGGTGTGCGTGACGAAGCGCGACGCGCGTCTGAGGCTGAGGCCGCCGCGCTGCGCGACATGCTCAATAAGCCACGGAAAATCGTGCGTGCGGAGCCTGACCCCGCTGCGCTATCGGGAACGCTACATAAGCCTGCGGCTGCCAAGGCAGGTAAAAAAGAAGGCGTGACTGACGCGCCAGGTAAAAAGACGCTGAAGTCGGGTGAGATCGCCTCGACATGGTCTGATGATGCGTCTCGCAAAAAACCGGCGGAAAAGCGTGATGCACCTGCTGCGCCGGGCCGCGAAGGTTGGCGTGCTGGTGGCAAGAGCAAGTCTGGCGGTAGAAAAGGTGGCCGTGGTGCAAATAATGCGCAGACGGAGAACCGCGAGCCAGTGCCTGTCGAATTTATCGCTCGTGAAATCCATGTGCCTGAAACGATTAGCGTTGCGGATCTTGCGCACAAAATGTCGATTAAGGCCGGCGAGGTCATTAAGCATCTGATGCAGTTAGGTCAGATGGTCACGATCAACCAAGTGCTTGATCAAGAGACTGCGATGATTGTGGTCGAAGAGCTCGGTCATAAGGCGATTGCCGCCAAACTTGACGATCCGGAAGCGTTCCTCGATGAGGGCGTACCCCATGAAGATGTTCAGCTGATGCCGCGTGCACCAGTCGTGACGGTCATGGGTCACGTTGATCACGGTAAGACTTCATTGCTCGATTACATTCGTCGTGCCAAAGTCGCCTCCGGCGAAGCGGGCGGAATTACACAGCATATTGGTGCCTACCATGTGCAAACCGAACGTGGCATGGTGACTTTCTTAGACACGCCAGGCCATGAAGCATTTACGGCTATGCGCGCGCGCGGTGCGAAGGCGACGGATATTGTGATTTTGGTTGTGGCAGCTGACGATGGTGTCATGCCACAAACCAAAGAAGCGATTCATCATGCAAAGGCAGCGGGCGTCCCAATAGTGGTTGCCGTCAACAAAATTGATAAACCAGAAGCCAACCCTGAGCGTGTGAAGCAAGAATTGGTCGTAGAGGAGGTTGTCCCTGAAGAGTACGGCGGCGACGTACCTTTCATTTCGGTCTCTGCAAAAACTGGGCACGGCATCGATACGCTGCTAGAAAACGTGTTGCTTCAGGCAGAAGTCTTGGAGCTTAAAGCCGCGATTGACGCACCTGCTAAAGGTATCGTGATCGAATCGCGTTTGGATAAAGGTCGCGGCCCTGTGGCGACCATTCTCGTGCAAAGCGGTACCCTGCGCCGTGGAGATGTTGTGCTGGCGGGTGCCAGTTACGGTCGCGTGCGCGCAATGCTTGATGAAAACGGCAAGCCGATCCAGTCGGCCGGCCCATCGATCCCGGTTGAAATTCAAGGTTTGACCGAAGTACCTGCAGCAGGGGATGAAGTAATGTCCTTGGCTGATGAGCGTCGTGCGCGTGAAATCGCACTGTTCCGTCAGGGCAAGTTCCGTGACGTTAAGTTGGCACGTCAGCAGGCCGCTAAGCTTGAGTCGATGTTTGAAAACATTGCTGAGGGTTCGCAAACGCTGTCCTTGATTGTGAAGACGGATGTGCAGGGCTCGCAAGAAGCTTTGGTGCAGTCGCTCGTGAAGTTGTCGACCGAAGAAGTGCGCATACAAGTTGTGCACGCAGCGGTGGGCGGTATCTCTGAAAGCGACGTCAATTTGGCGATCGCCTCGGGTGCGGTCATGATTGGCTTTAACGTTCGTGCGGATGCCAGCTCCAAAAAGCTCGCAGAAGCCAACGGGGTCGATATTCGTTACTACAACATCATTTATGACGCGGTCGACGAGGTCAAGTTGGCCATGTCTGGCATGCTTGCTCCGGAGAAGCGCGAAGAAATTATTGGCATGGTCGAGATTCGCGAGGTCTATACGATTTCGCGTATTGGTACCGTTGCCGGTTGTATGGTCACCGATGGCTTAGTGCGTCGTGACTCGCAAGTTCGTCTGTTGCGTAACAACGTTGTGCACTGGAGTGGTCATATGGAGTCCTTACGGCGCTTCAAGGATGATGTGCGTGAGGTGAAGTCTGGATTTGATTGCGGTATTACCTTACGTGGCAATAATGACCTCGAGGTGGGCGATCAGTTAGAAATCTTCGAAATCAGGGAAGTGGCCCGTACGCTTTAAGCCAACCCCATGAGCCGTCATAAGCAAAAAGCCGCGCCAGGTCGAAATCTGAGACTTGCTGACCAGATCCAAAAGGATCTGGCCATTATTATTCAGCGCGAAATCGATATGAGCCGCGTTGGGATGATCACACTTTCTGGCATTGACCTCACGACGGATTATGCGCATGCCAAGGTTTACTTCACCGTATTGGGTGGTGAACCAGGGCTAGCAGCGGGCTTGCTGAACGAGAAGGCCGGCTGGTTCCACTCACAGTTATACAAGTTACTGCACATACATACTGTGCCGACTTTGCGTTTTTTTCACGACCCCCAGCTCAAGCGTGGCATTGAAATGTCTGCGCTGATTGATCAAGCGAATTTGCCCGGGCAGTACGCCGGTGTATCTGACGAGCCCGAGGACAAGCCTTAAACGGCTGTCGTTTCTGGAATAGACGATGGCTAAAAGACGCGGGCGCGTGCTCGATGGAGTGTTGTTGCTGGACAAGCCGGTTGGTTTGTCGAGTAACCATGCCTTGCAGCGTGCCAGGCGCGCGTTGGACGCTCAAAAAGCAGGCCACACGGGCACGCTTGACCCCTTTGCGACGGGTCTGTTGGTGTGTTGTTTGGGTCGTGCGACCAAGATTTCTGGCGCGATGCTTAATGCCGATAAAAGTTATCTGGCGACGATCGCCTTTGGTCGGGAAACCGATTCAGGCGATTTGACCGGAATTGTAGTGAGTGAAGCCTCGGCTGATTTTGCAGGTGTGTCACAAGAGCGTCTTAATGCTGTTTTAGATTCCTTTGTCGGACCCCAACTGCAGATTCCTCCGATGATTTCCGCATTGAAGCGTGACGGTAAACCGCTGTACGAATACGCAAGACAGGGCATCGTTCTTGAGCGCGAGCCACGCGAAATTAACATCCGTGGAATCGAATTGTTAGGTACGACGGCGATGACCGCCGATATACATGTGCACTGTAGTAAGGGCACTTACATTCGAACGCTTGCGCAGGATATTGGTCGTGCGCTTGGCTGTTACGCGCATTTGTCTGCGCTACGACGTACCCGTGTGGGGCCGTTTGTTTTGGAGGGTGCAGTAGAGCTCGAGGCATTGCAAACCATGGAGTTACCAGAATCCATGGTGATCGGAATGAATGATTTACCTGAAGGCTTAGTGCCTCCAGCAAAAAATGTAGTTTCACTTCACTAAAGGACTTGTATGTCACGCGCATTGCGTAACGTTGCGATTATTGCCCACGTTGACCACGGCAAAACCACATTGGTCGATCAGCTTCTGCGTCAGTCCGGAACCTTCCGGTCAAACGAGCGGATGACCGAGCGCGTCATGGATTCCAATGATCTTGAGAAAGAGCGTGGCATTACGATTCTCTCAAAGAACTGTGCGGTCGAGTACGAAGGGACGCATATCAACATTGTTGACACGCCCGGACACGCCGATTTTGGTGGTGAGGTCGAGCGCGTCCTATCGATGGTTGACGGCGTGCTGTTGTTGGTCGATGCTGTGGAAGGCCCGATGCCCCAAACGCGTTTTGTGACCAAAAAGGCCTTGGCCCTTGGTCTGCAGCCAATCGTGGTGATTAATAAGGTGGATCGTCCGGGTGCGCGTTGCGATTTTGTGATCAATGCGACCTTTGAACTGTTCGATAAACTCGGTGCGACAGAAGAGCAGCTCGATTTTCCGATCGTGTATGCGTCTGGCCTGAACGGTTATGCGGGCTTAACCGAGGACGTGCGCGAAGGCGATATGCGTCCACTGTTCAATGCAATTCTTGAGCATGTGCCCATGCGCGAAGATGATCCTGAGGCGCCTTTGCAGCTGCAGATCTCCTCGATCGATTACAGCTCCTATGTTGGCAAAATCGGTATCGGCCGCATTCGTCGTGGACGTATCAAAACTGGCATGGATGTGCTCTGTGTGAATGGCCCCGATGGTGTGCCGTTTAAAGGTCGTATCAATCAGGTGTTGAAGTTCAAAGGCCTTGAGCGCGAAGTTGTTGAGGACGCGATTGCGGGTGATATCGTGCTGGTCAACGGTATCGAGGATATCGGCATCAGCACAACCATTTGTTCTCCTGACAAAGTAGAAGGCCTCCCGCTTCTTAAAATCGATGAGCCCACGCTTACGATGAACTTCATGGTGAATACAAGCCCCTTGGCAGGACGCGAAGGTAAGTTTGTGACGAGCCGTCAGATACGTGAGCGTCTGGATCGTGAACTCAAGTCCAACATGGCCTTGCGTGTGCGTGAGACCGATGATGACACGGTGTTTGAAGTGTCTGGTCGTGGCGAACTACATTTGACGATTTTGATTGAGACGATGCGTCGCGAAGGCTACGAGATGGCGGTGTCGCGCCCTCGTGTGGTGTTCAAAGAAGAAAATGGCGTCAAGCTTGAGCCCTACGAGAACTTGAGTATTGATCTTGAAGACAATACGCAGGGTGGGGTGATGGAAGAGCTCGGTATGCGTAAAGCAGAACTGCTTGATATGGTCAGCGATGGTCGCGGTCGTACGCGTCTCGAATATCGCGTGCCGGCGCGCGGTCTGATTGGTTTCCAGGGCGACTTCATGACCATGACGCGCGGTAATGGTTTGATGAGCCATACGTTTGATGCGTATGGTCCAGTCAAAGACGGCCTGCTTGGCGAGCGTCGTAATGGCGTGTTAATTAGCCAGGACGATGGCGCTGCCGTGGCCTATGCGCTGTGGAAACTGCAAGACCGTGGTCGCATGTTTGTGTCGCACAATGATCCCGTCTACGAAGGCATGATCATTGGTATTCACAGCCGCGATAACGATTTGGTCGTGAACCCTATCAAGGGCAAGCAGTTGACCAACGTTCGTGCTTCAGGCACTGACGAAGCGGTTCGCTTAGTCCCGCCAGTCGATTGCAGTTTAGAGTATGCCGTTGAGTTCATCAGTGATGATGAGCTTGTGGAAGTCACCCCAAAGAGCATCCGCTTGCGCAAGCGCTATCTAAAAGAGCACGAGCGCAAGAAGATGTCTAGGGAAGGCGCTTAAATTCCACCCAAGCAGACGTACTTCATTTCCATGAAGTCGTCCATGCCATAGACAGACCCTTCGCGGCCAAGCCCTGACTGCTTGACGCCGCCGAAGGGTGCCATTTCGTTAGAGATTAAGCCGGTATTGACACCGACCATCCCGTACTCGAGCGCTTCGGCGACGCGAAAGATGCGGCCGATGTCGCGACTGTAAAAGTACGAAGCTAAACCGTAGTCTGTATTGTTCGCTAAGCGAATGACTTCGGCTTCGTCGGTGAATTTAACAACCGGTGCAACAGGGCCGAAAGTCTCTTCACGCATGCACAACATGTCTTCATGAATGTTGGCCAGCACAGTCGGTTGATAGAACCTTCCGCCACGGCTATGTGCGGCACCACCTATGACGACCTTGGCACCTTTTGCGATCGCGTCGGCTACATGCTCTTGCACCTTGGCGATTGCAGCATCGTCTATGAGCGGACCTGTGGTCACTTTGTCTTCAAAGCCTTCTCCGACAGAGAGCGTTCCTGATACACGCGCAGCAAGCTTTTCAACGAAACTGTCATAGACTTTCGCATGAACGTAAAAGCGATTGGTGCAAACGCAGGTTTGGCCAGCGTTGCGATACTTCGAAATCATCGCGCCCTCGATAGCTGCGTCGAGATCAGCGTCTTCAAAGACAATAAAGGGCGCGTGACCGCCAAGCTCCAGAGACATTTTCTTGATACTTGAGGCACTTTGTTGCATCAGAATCCGACCAACAGGTGTGGATCCCGTGAAGGTGACTTTACGAACGATAGGACTTGCACAAAGTACTTTGCCAATTGCGATGGAGTTTTCGCTGTCGGCCGTGATGATATTCAGTACTCCCGGTGGGATACCAGCTTGTTCAGCAAGCACGGCAAGCGCAAGCGCGGATAGTGGCGTTTGCTCCGCAGGCTTAAGTACGATCGTGCAACCCGCGGCAATGGCAGGCGCGACTTTTCGGGTGATCATCGCATTGGGAAAGTTCCAAGGCGTAATGGCCGCACAGACGCCGATCGGTTCGCGCAATACCAACATACGATTGGTCGCGAGTGGCGCAGAAATCGTGTCGCCCATGACGCGTTTGGCTTGCTCGGCAAACCACTCAACAAAGGAGGCTCCGTAGGCGATCTCGCCCTTGGCTTCAGCGAAGGGCTTGCCTTGCTCCAGCGTCATGATACGAGCCAGATCGTCCGTGTTGGCGATGATGAGGTCAAACCATTTACGCAGAATATTGGAGCGCTCTTTAGCAGTACGCGCGCGCCATGCCGGGAATGCACGGCTTGCTGCCGCAATAGCCTGTTCAGCTTGTGTCGTGCCCAAGTTACTTACGTGCGCAATATTGCTTCCAGTGGCTGGGTTATCGACCGCGAACTCGGCACTATCCGGCGCGTCTACCCACTTGCCATCGATATACGACTGTGTGCGGAGCAGCTCAGGGTTATTTAATTTCATCGGGAAAACTGCGCGATCCATGGTGTGACCTATTTGAATGATTAAGAGACGGTTTTAATTTACTGCCAAGCACGACAAGCGTGCTTGATTAAGCGCAAATGTCCATTGCCTTTATACGGGCTTATTCGGTTGTCGCTCGAGCAGATCAGGGTGCTGCGCAAAGAATATTTTGAAATGTTCGGTGATACGTGCTGGATCATCTTCAATAAAGAAGTGCATCGCATCTAGATTGTTGACCAACCCAGTTTGTTCGAGCTGTTGCTTGATCCAGTCCATTAAACCGCCCCAGAACGCGCGACCGACCAGAATGACGGGCGCGGCTGGGATTTTTCCAGTTTGCATGAGTGTGACCGCTTCAAACAACTCATCAAGCGTGCCGAAACCACCTGGCAAAACGACATACCCTGCGCTATGCATGAAAAAAGTCGATTTACGCGACACAAAGTGTTGAAAAGCCAGACTTGTCGTTAAATACTCGTTGCGTTTGGACTCCTTGGGTAAGGTGATGTGCAAGCCGACGCTTGTGCCACCGGCCTCAAAGGCCCCTTTGTTGGCCGCTTCCATGATGCCGGGGCCCCCACCTGCGATAATCGTAAAGCCTGCCTTGGCTAAATGAGCGGCGATGGTTTCACTCAGGGCAAAATAGGGTGAGTCACGTTTAATCCTTGCACTACCAAAAATGCTGATTGCGAGCCCGATCGAGGCTAAAGTCTCGGCGGCGTGCACCATCTCTGACATAATTTGGGTTGCCTGCTCAGTAATCGGCGAAACCAATTCTTTTTTGTAGCCCATGAAAAAAACCTTATTGCTAGTGGATGGATCGAGTTACCTCTATCGGGCGTTTCATGCCATGCCTGATTTGCGCAACGCGCAGGGAGAACCCACAGGTGCAATATACGGCGTAGTCAACATGATGCGCAAACTGATCCAAGACTATCAGGCCGATTATGCGGCGTGCGTGTTTGATGTGAAGGGCAAGACCTTTCGCGACGACTTGTATCCCGAGTACAAATCTCATCGCCCACCGATGCCCACTGAGCTCTCTAGTCAGATTGAACCCATCCATGCGGCAGTGCGTGCCTTGGGGTGGACGGTTTTGGGTGTGCAGGGTGTTGAAGCAGATGATGTGATTGGCACCTTAGCCCAATGGGCGACAACCCACGATGTGCATACGATCATCTCCACGGGCGACAAGGACCTAGCACAACTCGTGAATCCGCATGTCACCTTGGTCAATACGATGTCCGGTGAGCGACTGGATCCGCCCGCTGTTTATCAAAAATTTGGGGTGCCTCCTGAGCGTATCGTGGACTACCTCATGCTTGTCGGGGACACGGTTGATAATGTGCCGGGAGTCCAGAAAGTAGGTCCTAAAACGGCGGCGAAATGGATTGAAGAGTATGGCTCCGTTGAGGCGTTGGTTGAGCGAGCCCAGGAAATTAAAGGCGTTGCCGGTGAAAATTTACGCGCGGCGATTAGTCAATTTCCTCTTACTCGCGAATTACTCACTGTAAAAATAGATTGTGATCTGACCACTGAGGTGCCTGAGATTTCTGTGCTGGCGCCTAGGCCACCGCATCGGGACGAATTAATTGCCTTGTTCGAACGCTATGGTTTTCGATCCTGGCTGCGAGACTTAACCGGGGAGGAGTCTCGCGTTCCCGCGGGCGATACGCGTGTTGCCCCTGAGGCTGCGCGCCCACAGGCGCCGGCACACACACAATACGAAATGGTGACGGACTGGGATGGTTTGCAAAGCTGGCTTGACCGTGCGCGTGCCGCGCCTTGCGTGGCGTTAGACACAGAGACAACGTCGCTCGAGCCTATGCTGGCTCGGCTAGTTGGGATTTCGCTATGCATTGCGCCCGGACAAGCTTGTTATATCCCTGTTGCGCACCGCGGGTCACAGGCGCAAGATCAGTTACCACGCAGCGAAGTACTCGCCAAAATGAAGACCTGGCTCCAGGACCCGACACCCACCAAACTATTGCATCACGCGAAGTACGACACACACATCTTTGCGAATGAAGGGATTGATCTGCAAGGTGTTGCGCACGACACGATGTTGCAAGCGTATGTGCTGGAGTCTCACCGTGGCGTAGGCTTGGATGAGTTGGGACAGCGCTATTTGGGCGTGAAGGGCGTCACCTTTGAGGAATTGTGCGGCAAGGGTGCGCATCAAATCTGCTTTGATGAGGTGGACCTGGAACGCGCGACACAATATGCCTGCGAAGACGCAGATTTCACCATGCGTTTGCATGACGTGCTGCGCCCACAGGTCAAAAACGATGCGCGACTCGAGTTTGTCTATCAGCTCGAAATGAAAGTGTCCCGCGTGTTGTTTGAAATCGAACGCACGGGTGTCAAGATCGACTCGGCCGAGCTGGGGCGCCAGAGCCACGTGCTTGGACAAGAGATGCTGGAGCTTGAGCAACGCGCCTACACCTTGGCGGGGCAACCCTTTAATTTAAATTCCCCCAAGCAGTTGGGCGAGATACTTTTCGGGAAGATGCAATTACCTGTTGTACGGAAGACGGCAGGAGGTGCACCCTCGACTGACGAGGAGGTGTTGACCAAACTCGCAGAGGACTACCCACTGCCTAAAGTATTACTCGAATACAGAGGTTTGGCCAAACTCAAGTCGACTTACACCGACAAATTACCCCGCATGGTGAACGCGGCGACTGGCAGGGTACATACCCACTATGCACAGGCCGCAGTGATTACGGGTCGACTGGCGTCATCCGAACCTAATTTACAAAATATTCCTGTGCGCTCTGAGGCGGGACGACGCGTGCGCGAGGCCTTTGTGGCAAGTGCAGGCGTCATCGTCTCCGCAGACTATTCGCAAATTGAATTGCGTGTGATGGCCCATGTATCGAATGATGCGAATCTGCAGCGGGCGTTTGCTGCTGGCGAGGATATCCATCGCGCCACGGCCTCTGAGGTGTTTGGTGTCAGTCTGACGGACGTGTCGACAGATCAGCGCCGGGCGGCGAAGGCCATTAACTTTGGTCTGATTTACGGAATGGGTGCGTTTGGCTTGGCAAGTAATCTAGGTATTACGCGCGATGCGGCACAGTCTTATATCGATCGATACTTTGCGCGGTATCCTGGCGTGGCGCAGTACATGGCCGAGACGCGTACACTGGCTCACGCTCAAGGCTATGTTGAAACAGTGTTTGGTAGACGTTTATGGCTGGCCGACATCAACGCTGCCGGTGCCAGACGAGCAGGTGCTGAGCGCGCGGCCATTAATGCGCCGATGCAAGGCACCGCTGCAGACTTAATCAAGCTGGCGATGGTTGCTGTGCAGAATTGGTTGAACTCGGAACGGTTAGAAACCAAGATGGTGATGCAAGTGCACGACGAGTTGGTACTGGATGTGCCGATCAATGAGCTTGATCAGATTAGAGCCAAACTGCCTGAACTCATGTGCGATGTAGCTGCGTTAAAGGTCCCACTCGTTGCAGAAGTCGGAGTGGGACCTAATTGGGAGCAAGCGCATTGATGCTTAATTGATACGCATGTTTTGCAAGGCGTGAATCCGCGCATTGATGGGCGGATGTGTTGCGAACATTGCCCCCAATCCGCCACCGCCTGCAATGCCTGAGGCCTCAAAGCTTTTTGGTAACACGCCAGGGGTAATTCCACCTAAGCGTGCCAGGGCGCGGATCATGGGTTCGCGTGAACTCATTAACGTAGCGGAGCCAGCATCGGCACGATACTCGCGCTGGCGTGAGAACCACGCCACGATCAAGCTTGCCACGATTCCGAACGCGATTTCACACACAATGACCGTTGCGTAATAGCCCAAGCCCATGCCGCGCTCGTTTTTGAGTACGACGCGATCAACAAAGTAACCGACCACGCGGGCGAGAAAAACCACAAAGGTGTTGACCACACCTTGGATCAGCGCCAGGGTGACCATGTCCCCGTTCGCGATGTGGGCGACTTCGTGCGCCAGTACCGCCGAGATCTCTTCCTCAGTCATGCTTTCGAGCAGACCCGTCGAAACCGCGACCAGCGAATTATTTTTAAATGCACCCGTTGCGAAGGCGTTTGGTTCACCTTCATAGATGGCCACCTCGGGGCGACCAATGCCAGCGCGGTCGGCGAGCTGGTGCACGGTGTCGACCAGCCAAGATTCGCGAGGACCGCCCGGGGCCTGCGGATCGATGATCTGGGCACCGGTACTCCATTTCGCCATGGGCTTGCTGATGAGCAGCGAAATAAACGAGCCGGTGAAGCCGACGATCAAGGAAAATATCAGTAGCATCGGGAGGTTTAAGCCCTGCTCGGTCATGAAGCGGTTAACGCCCAGGATGCTCAGCGTAGCGCTTAGCACCAGCATGACAGCGAGGTTAGTCACTAAGAAGAGGATGATTCGTTTCATGATCTCAAATTAAAAGTTAAACACACAAAGATGGCAGGGATATGGTCGACGTCGAGCATATATTTTAGTCTCGGTTGCGCGATCATATCCCTTGGATGCTCAGTCTGGCAAAGAGTTCCCTGGGCGTGCGGCTAAGCTTTTGCGATACCACTCATGGAAATGCTGCATGCCATCTTCCATGGGGGACTGGTAGGGGCCTGTTTCGTCTACACCTCTGTTGAGCAGCGCGAGGCGCCCGGCATCCATACGTTCTGCGATTTCGTCGTCCTCGATCGCGGTTTCCATATAGGCTTCGCGTTGGGCTTCGACGAACTCTCGTTCAAAGAGTGCGATTTCTTCCGGATAATAAAATTCAACAATGTTGACTGTTTCTTGCGGCGACTTCGGGTAAAGCGTGGACAGCACGAGAACGTGCGGGTAGAGCTCGATCATATGCGTGGGAAAGTACGTCACCCAAACCGCGCCGAAATCGGGCGCCTGGCCGTGCCGGAACTGCATGAGCTTGTCATGCCAAACCTTGTAGGCAGGCGAGCCAGGTTGCGACAGTGCTTGATGCACGCCGACCCGTTGCATGCTGTATTGGTCGGTGAACTCCCAGGACAAATCATCGCAAGTGACAAAATGCCCTAAGCCCGGATGGAAGGGGGCGACGTGGTAGTCCTCGAGGTAAACCTCGATAAAAGTTTTCCAGTTGTAATTGCACTGGTGGACCTCTACGTGATCCAGCACGTAGTCAGAAAAGTCGAACTCAGGGCGCGCAAAGAGTTTGCCGATGTCTGCCGAAGGGTTGCGCGGGCCTTCAAACAGCAGGCCATGGCAGTTTTTGACCGGGAAACGTTCAAGGTTCAGGCAAGGCTTGTCGTCAAACTGCGGAGCGCCTAGCAGGCCGCCTTGTTTGTCGTAGGTCCAGCGGTGAAGCGGGCAGACAATATTTCCACCAGTACCCACAAGATTGCCATGGGTATTAGTATGGCCAGACACATCGCCGGTTTTACCCCCCAGCATCAGCGCCTGTCGGTGCCGGCAGACGTTTGATAGGAGTTCAACGCCAGATTCGGAGCGAACGAGTACCCGCCCATTATTTTCATGGGACAACGTACGCCAGTCTCCCGGGTGGGGCACACTCTTTTGGTGCCCAACATAGAGGGAGGACTGTTTGAAAATACTCGCTTGCTCGCGGGCAAACAGCGCGGGATCAAAGTACGCGCTAACGCCTAATTGTGTACGAGCGGGCGCCAAATGCGCCATCCGACCAATGTCGGTCATGGTTCCCTCCGCACGGATAAAAATGCCAGAACGGACATCACCGTGCTGGCGCGAAGAAAAATCGGATTGGCCGATCACCATAAAAAACGATTGTACCCCAAGGGTAGGGCGGGCGATGTTCTCGTACAATAGATAGCCTGCCTGTTGTCAGGTTTGTCGTTAACCCAGCCCCAAACGGAGTTTTGCTTGCCCAAAGTTAACAAATCTGTGGCCGATCTACCGCCTGGCCGCGAGGATCTCGATCCGACTTTGCCGCAAGACTTTGAAACGGCCTTGTTGCAGCTCGAGGCGCTCGTGGCCTCCATGGAGTCTGGTGAGTTGCCGCTCGAAGAATCTCTGGCCGCTTATCGCCGTGGGGTTGCTTTAACGCGTATCTGCCAAGAGCGTTTGGCGCAAGCCGAGCAGCAGGTCAAGGTCTTAGAAGCCGGCATGCTCAAGCCCTTTGAGGGACTGGATCGCGAAGCGTCATGATAGCGACGGAAAGCGCCTTAACGGATTGGCTCGCTGAGCGTGCGCAACATATCGAGCAGGTTCTCGAGCGTTTGCTACCACCCGATAATCAGGTGCCGGCGCGATTGCATCAGGCAATGCGCTATGCGGTGCTCGGCGGAGGAAAACGGGTTCGTGCAGCCTTGGTCTACGCAGCGGGCAATGCCTGTGTGCGTCCCAACACAGCAACGAGCGCGATGAATGAATCTCTCGACCGCGCTGCGGCGGCAGTCGAACTCGTCCATGCCTACTCTTTAGTGCACGACGACTTGCCGTGCATGGATGATGACATGTTGCGCCGCGGTCGCCCAACCTTACATGTGCAGTACGACGAAGCCACGGCGCTGTTGGCGGGCGATGCGCTGCAGCCACTGGCCTTTGACTTGTTAGCCCAAATGCCCTTGGCCCCTGAGACTGTGGTCAAAGCGACGCGCATGCTGGCACAAGCGGCGGGAAGCCTGGGCATGGCAGGCGGGCAGGCCATTGACTTGGCGAGTGTAGGTAAAACCTTGTCGCAACAAGAACTACAACAGATGCACTTGCTTAAAACGGGCGCGCTGCTTGCCGCCAGTGTGAAGCTAGGCGGACTTGTGGCCGGCGCGCATGCGTTGCAAGAGCGCTGCCTCGACGAATACGCCAGTGCGATTGGCTTGGCGTTTCAAGTGGTGGACGATGTGCTGGATGTGACGACTGACACGGCTGTGCTTGGTAAAACGGCTGGCAAGGATGCCGCAGCAAACAAGCCCACGTACGTGACCTTGATGGGACTGGAGGGCGCGCAGTCCTTAGCAACGTCGTTGCATCGGACGGCTCGCCAAGCGTTGTTACCGTTGGGTGATACGACCAGTTTGTTAGGTGGCCTGGCAGACTTTATTGTGTTGCGCGATCACTAATTGTTGTGATCCGATACGTATGAACTCATTGAACACTATGTCAACAGATTTACTAAATAGCATTCACAGTCCAGCCGACATGAAGGGGCTGGATCGACGCAGCCTGAAGCAATTAGCGGACGAGCTACGCGGATTTGTATTGCAGTCGGTCTCGCGCACGGGCGGCCATCTTTCTTCGAACCTCGGAACGGTGGAGCTAACAGTCGCCTTGCATCATGTTTACGACACACCGCATGACCGCATCATCTGGGACGTTGGTCATCAGTCCTATCCACATAAGATTTTGACGGGTCGTAAAGAGCAGATGGGTGGGTTGCGTCAGTTTGGCGGCATCTCTGGTTTTCCAAAGCGCAGCGAATCCGAGTACGACGCCTTTGGTACCGCGCATTCGTCGACCTCGATCTCTGCTGCACTTGGCATGGCGGTCGCGTCTCGAAATGCTGGGGTCTCACGCCAGCATATTGCAGTCATCGGTGATGGTGCGATGTCAGCCGGTATGGCGTTTGAAGCCATGAACAATGCTGGCGTCACACCCGATATCAATTTACTCGTGATTTTGAACGACAACGATATGTCGATTTCGCCGCCCGTCGGTGCGCTGAATCGTTATTTTGCACGACTCATGTCTGGTCAGTTTTATGCTGCAGCCAAAAATATGGGGCGAGCAGTGCTGCAACATGTGCCGCCTGTGCTTGAGTTGGCACGTCGCTTTGAGGAGCATGCGAAGGGGATGGTGACTCCCGCTACGCTGTTTGAAGAAATGGGCTTTAACTATGTTGGGCCCATTGATGGACATGACCTCGACGCCTTGGTCCCAACGCTACAAAATATGCGTGCCTTGAAAGGGCCGCAGTTTTTACATGTCGTGACCAAAAAAGGGCAGGGTTACAAACTGGCCGAGGCGGATCCTGTTCTTTATCACGGCCCCGGAAAGTTTGATCCGGCCGTCGGCATTCAAAAGCCCGCGGCAGCACCCAAAACAACCTTTACGCAGGTCTTTGGAACCTGGTTGTGTGATATGGCCGAGCACGACCCAAGGCTCACGGGTGTGACGCCTGCGATGCGCGAAGGCAGCGGCATGGTGGCGTTTGAAAAACGCTTCCCCAAGCGCTACTTTGACGTGGGCATTGCTGAGCAACACGCAGTGACCTTTGCGGCAGGCCTAGCCTGTGAAGGTCAGAAACCGGTTGTGGCGATCTACTCTACGTTTTTGCAGCGCGGCTATGACCAGTTAATCCACGACGTAGCCTTGCAGAATCTAGATGTCACCTTTGCATTGGATCGCGCGGGTTTGGTGGGGGCGGATGGCGCGACGCACGCTGGAAACTATGACATCGCCTTTCTGCGCTGCATCCCGAATATGGTGGTGGCGACTCCTTCAGATGAAAACGAGACCCGACTATTGCTGACGACCTGTTATCAGCATCCAGGTCCAGCCTCGGTGAGATATCCGAGAGGATCAGGTGCGGGGGCGGCGATCAGCGCCGGTTTAGATACCGTCCCCGTCGGACGCGGGATTGTGCGTCGTCAGGGTAAGGATTTGGCCCTGTTAGTGTTTGGTACCTTACTACCTGCGGCACTAAAGGTTGCTGAGGCTCTGGATCTAACGGTTGTGGATATGCGTTTCGTCAAGCCGCTTGACGCGGAGCTAGTGCGACAGATGGCGGCAGAGCATCGTGGCTTGGTCACGCTTGAAGAGGGCGCGATCATGGGCGGTGCAGGAAGTGCGGTGACGGAGTTTTTGAATACGGCCGGGCTGACATGTCCTGTTCTTCAGTTGGGCTTGCCGGATCGATTTATCGATCACGGGGAGCAGGGGGCTTTGCTAGCGGGCGTTGGTTTGGATGCCGCCGGAATTGAGCGGAGCATTCGGGCGCGCTTCATCCCTTGATTTGCGTTTTACGTGTAAATACGCGAAAATAATAGACTTTCTTGCCCGACCAGCCAATGTTTGGCCATGGCGGGCTGCCCCCGGCGCTTTGTTTTCATGCGACGCGTCGGACATCCTCAGGAGTGCATTGCATGCGCCATTATGAAATTGTTTTTATTGTTCACCCGGATCAGAGCGAGCAAGTGCCCGCGATGGTCGAGCGCTATCAAGCGCTTGTGACGACCCAAGGCGGTAAAGTTCACCGCACAGAAGACTGGGGTCGTCGTCAACTTGCCTATCCCATTCAAAAATTAGTGAAAGCGCATTACTTGTGCTTCAACATTGAGTGCGGCCAGGCGACACTGGACGAACTCGAACATTCTTTCCGTTACAACGATGCCGTATTGCGTCACCTTGTGATCAAGACTAAGGCTGCTCAAACTGAGCCCTCGATCATGATGAAACAAGTCGAGCGTGATGAGGCGCGTAAGGCATCCGCAGAGTCGATGTCCGACGACGCTGAGTAATCCGGATTTGTTGTGAATCGGCTTGAAGTGCAGGGTCAGGTCGCAGAGCTTTCTCCCTTAAGGTACACACCGTCTGGGGTCCCGGTTCTCGAATTCTTACTCGCTCACGAGTCCGAAGTGATTGAAGCAGGTCAGCCACGTCGCATCACCTTCAGCATCACCGTGGTGGCAATGGCAGACTTAGCACAAATGACTAACACGATAAGTTTGGGACGCTCAGTAAACGTCCAAGGTTTTTTGGCTCCGGTTAGAAAAGATTCTCAAAAATATAGGCTGCATGCGCAGCGCATCGAACAAATTTGAATAGGGCATATCATGGCTTTCTTCGGTAAACGTAAAGAAAAAAAGAAGTTCACTCAACAAAATCCGCTGTTCAAGCGTCGTAAATTTTGTCGTTTCAGCGCCGCCGGCGTTGATGAGATTGATTACAAAGATCTCGACACACTGCGTGATTTCATTCAAGAAAACGGCAAGATCATTCCTGCCCGTCTGACTGGTACGAAGGCGATCTATCAGCGCCAACTCGACTCAGCAATCAAGCGTGCGCGCTTTTTGGCTCTGTTGCCTTTCACTGACAACCACAACTGATTCCGAGGCCTATTATGCAAATTATTCTTCTCGAAAAAGTCGTTAACGTAGGGAATCTCGGTGAAGTCGTGCGTGTGCGTGATGGCTACGCCCGTAACTTCCTGATTCCTCAGAAAAAAGCACGTCGTGCCACAGAGTCGGCTCTCAAAGAGTTTGAGCTGCGTCGCGCGGAGCTCGAAAAAGTGCAGGCTGAAAAATTGACCGCCGCCGAGGCGCTTGGTAAGCGTCTGGAAAGCTTCTCACTGAGCCTCACTCAAAAAGCGGGTGTAGATGGCCGTCTGTTTGGTTCTGTGACCAACATGGACATCGCGCTCGGTTTGGTTGCTGCGGGTTTTGCTGGTATTGAAAAAGCGCAAGTGCGTTTACCCGAGGGTCCACTGAAGACCGTGGGTGAATTCCCTGTGCACCTCTCACTGCATCCAGATGTCGTGAGCAGCATCACAGTAGTCGTGGTTGGCGATCTCGTTTAAGTTCGCATCTTATTGATCAAAAAGCCGGCCCGAGCCGGCTTTTTGATTTTTGAATGTCCTGTTTATGTCTACATCCGATCCTAGTTTTCAGTTGGCGATTACACGTTGGCTCGCAGACCATCGCGCTGAGCCCTCGTCCGTGCATATCGTTGAGATAGCGGGGCATCGCTGTGTCATCAAGCTACGTCGGCCTAAGCTTACCGACGCGGTTGTGAACGCAATGCACTACCTGCGTGCTGGGATGTTGTCACTTATTTGCTGGTTGACGCTTGGCGAGCGGCCGTCGGTATTGGTGCTGATGCGAATGAGCTTAGATGACGAGGCAAGCAGGCTCGAGTTTTTAATGAGACAGGGTTGCCGCGTGCCCACTGTGTGGCGTCATGAGCCGGGCGTATTGGTGCTCGAGTATGTCGGGCAGGATATGCCTTATCTGATTCGCATCGACACCCCGCCCAATCGCCTCCTCTGGATGGATCGCGCCGCGCAGGACTTGGCCGCGTTTCATCGCGCTGGTTTTGTGCATGGCGGGGCTCAGTTGCGTAATCTAATGTGCGAAGGTCTCGTGATGACCCGAATTGATTTCGAGGAAAACATTGGGGAAGCGTTGTCTCGCCCGCTTGCCCAGGCGTACGATGTCTATCAGATGCTTTCTTCAATGGCCGGCTTGCGCGGAGAGCAGTTCGGTCCCGACGAGCGGCAGACCTTGTGCCTTTGCTTATTGCAGGCTTATCTGCAAGCAAATCCTGATCCAGAGGTTAAGGAACAATTACGTCGACTGGGTCGCGTCATTGGGTCGATTCAAATATATCTTGGATGGTTTTTAAAGTGCCTGCCAGGCCGAGATATTAGAGGTTTGTTGTACGTTGGCGATGCCTTGCGGTTATCATTACCTGATGAATAACGCTCCCGATCCTCAGCTCGAATACCTGCGCGTGCCCCCCCACTCAGTCGAGGCGGAGCAGTCGGTGTTGGGCGGCTTGCTGCTTGATAATGCGGCGTGGGAGCGTGTCACGGATGTCGTCAATGAGGATGACTTCTATCGGTTTGAGCACCGATTGATCTGGCACCATATTGCCCGCTTGATCAATTTGTCTCGCGCCGCAGACGTGGTGACGGTGCATGAGTCGATTGCCAGCGTGGGGAAGTCCGAAGAGGTGGGTGGTTTAGCCTATTTGAACGCCTTGGCGCACAACACGCCCTCCGCCGCAAACATCCGTCGCTACGCTGAAATCGTACGCGAGCGGTCCATGTTGCGTAAGTTGGTGAGCGTGGCGGATGAAATCGCCGCAACCGCTTTTAATCCCCAGGGCAAGGAGGCGCGTCAGTTACTTGACGAGGCCGAGTCCAAGGTCTTTAAGATCGCCCAGGAGGGCGCGAAGGCCACGACAGGCTTCCGAGAAATACAGCCCTTGTTGTCCGAAGTGGTAGAGCGCATTGACGAGCTCTATCACCGTGAGGGCGATAATGATGTCACGGGCGTGCCCACGGGCTTCACCGACCTTGATCGCATGACCTCGGGGCTTCAGGGTGGTGATCTCGTCATTGTGGCCGGGCGCCCCTCGATGGGTAAAACCTCGCTTGCAATGAATATCGCCGAACATGTCGCGATTGAACATGGATTGCCTGTGGCGGTGTTCTCCATGGAAATGGGAGCAGTACAACTTGCGATGCGTATGCTGGGTTCAGTTGGCATGCTCGATCAGCATCGGATGCGAACCGGAAAATTACTCGCCGACGACTGGCCTCGTGTGACGCACGCCGTGCAGCGTATGCAAGATGCCCAGTTATATATCGATGAAACCCCTGCGTTGAGCTCGGTAGAGGTGCGTGCCCGCGCTCGTCGCTTGGCGCGCCAGTGCGGACGGTTGGGCTTGATCGTGATCGATTACTTGCAGTTGATGGGGGCAAGTTCGAGTGGCGAGAACCGCGCCACTGAAATTTCTGAAATCAGTCGTTCGCTCAAAGCCTTGGCGAAAGAGCTGGAATGCCCCGTCATTGCGCTCTCCCAGTTGAACCGTAGTCTTGAGCAACGCCCCAATAAGCGCCCAGTCATGAGTGACTTGCGCGAATCAGGCGCGATTGAGCAAGACGCTGATTTGATTTTGTTTATTTATCGCGATGAGGTCTATAACCCAGACTCACCCGATAAGGGAACGGCTGAAATTATTGTTGGTAAGCAGCGTAACGGCCCGATCGGCACGGTGCGTTTAACCTTCCAAGGCTCGAGCACGCGCTTTTTGAACTTTGCAGGTGGATCGTCGCAATCGAACTACTAGACTGATGCGACGGCGTTGATTAATTCAAACTAGCAACTTCAACGGGTGCTGAGGCAATTTGCTTCGCTTGAATCATTTGCCTGATTTTGATGGCATCGCCTATGCGTGTGCCCTTTCCCTCAGCATTGAGCAGCACAATCGCTGTGTCGCGATTGTTAATCCGCGCCACCATCACCAAACACTGACCCGCCTCATTAATGAAGCCTGTCTTGGAAACCTTGATATCCCAGCCTGGATTGCTCACAAGCATGTTGGTGTTTCGAAAGAGTGTGGGGTGTCCGGCTGAGCGCACTTCGTGCTGCTGGTCAGTCGTATAAAAGCGAATCGAAGGCCGTGAGGCGGATGCTTGCAACAGCTTGACGAGGTCGCGTGGCGTGGATACGTTCGCACTTGATAGGCCGGTGGGGTCCACAAAGGTTGATTGCACCATGCCAAGTTCACGCGCCTTGGTGTTCATGGCGCTTACGAAGGCTGTCATGCCACCAGGGTAGCTGCGTCCTAGGGCGTGGGCAGCACGGTTCTCTGAAGACATCAACGCTAAGTGCATGAGGTCGCCGCGCGTGTGTTTTGCACCAACGGCTAGACGTGAGCGGCTGTGTTTCACAACGTCTACGTCAGCCTGCGTGATTTGAATCACTTCATTCATCGGAAGTTTCGCATCCACAACGATGACAGCAGTCATCAACTTTGTGATGGAAGCGATAGGGCGCACCACTTGCTCGTTGCGCGAGTACAGAACAGCTTTGCTATTTAAGTCTTGCACAAATACGACATTCGAGCGTAAGCCGCCCGACGCGGCCACCACACCTGCTGCACTCTTGCCACGATTCGCAGCAGGAACAACGGCTTTGGCGGCTGCGGTAGTTTTTTTGTTCTTGGGTGTGACAGCGCGATTACCTTGCGGGGCGCCTGCGGGCGCAGCTTTCTTGTTTGGGGAAGTGCTAGGTGTTACTGATTTAGTCGTCTTGCTTGTTCGCTGTTTTTTCTTTGTGGTGTTGGTTTTCTTGGGTTTCGCAGCTTGCGTCGCGGAAGTGGTGTCGGGCGCAGCTTGTTGAGCGCTTGCGACGAGAGGCGAAGCAGCGATGGCCAAGCAAATTGCGCTTGAAATCCATGCTTTTCGTAGGGGTAAAGCGAGCAGCAAACGCATTCCCGGCGCCTCTTAAAGTATAAAAACTATTCAAATTATATACTTAGAGAGGTTAGTTAACCTAAATTTTTACATAAAGATGCAAAATATAGGGTTTACACCTACGAGGCGATACGTTTCATTTCTTTGTGAGAGCCAGCGCTAACTCAAACGCTGCACGGAGCGAAGAAGGGTCTGCTACGCCTTTTCCTGCAATATCGAAAGCCGTGCCATGGTCCACGCTGGTGCGCACAAAGGGCAGGCCGACGGTGACATTCACGCCTTGATCTAAACCGAGATACTTGATCGGAATGAGGCCTTGATCGTGATATTGGGCGACGCACATATCAAACTCGCCTTGGCGTGCGCGCATGAATACCGTATCGCCAGGCCAGGGCCCCGTCGCATCGATTCCTTGAGCACGCGCAAGAGCAATGGCTGGTGCAATGATGTCGAGATCTTCATCACCAAACTTGCGCTGTTCTCCCGCGTGTGGATTAAGCCCTGCGACCGCGATACGCGGGGCTGACACGCCCATCGCCAGACAGGCTTGATGCGCGAGTTCGATCGTACGTTTTTCAAGCTCGATCGTGAGTGTGCGGGGCACTTCCGCTAACGGGATGTGGATCGTTGCAAGGATGACGCGCAATTGATCGTTGACCAACATCATGGCGACATGCTCTGTGCCTGATTGCTTAGCGAGTATTTCTGTATGACCAGGAAAATCGATGCCTGCGGCGTGCATGGACTCTTTATTCAGTGGGGCAGTGACGATGGCACGCACACGCTGCTGCATCGCATCGTCGATCGCCATACGTAAGGCGTTTACGGCCGCGCTGCCGGCCCGAGCATCAACGCGTCCTAACGGTAGATCCTCCGGTAACGAAGGATGGGTAGGACGCACGTACAGGACACCCGGGCGAGGCTCCGCAGGGATGTCTTGCAATGTCTCGATGGCGATGCACTGCACAGCAGAGCCAAGCATCTGCGCTGCGCGTGTGAGCGCACCGAGGTCCCCGTACACCACGCTAGCTGCAGGCAAGCCTTGCGCGTGGAGTTTGACCACAATTTCAGGGCCAATGCCTGCTGCATCACCGACCGTCAGCGCAACAGGCATCGACATTTACAGCACTTCCCCAGCATAGTCTGCTAAACGTGAGCGTTCGCCGCGCTGCAGGGTTACGCTGCCTGCATGTGGCCAGCCTTTGAAGCGATCCACCACAAAGGTTAGTCCTGAGCTGCCCTCGGTCAGGTATGGGGTATCGATCTGAGCAATGTTTCCTAAACAAATGACTTTGGTGCCAGGTCCTGCCCGCGTGATGAGCGTTTTCATTTGTTTTGGCGTCAAGTTTTGTGCCTCATCGATGATGAGGTACTTATTTAAAAACGTTCGGCCGCGCATAAAGTTTAGCGACTTGATCTTAATTTTCGAACGGATTAAATCCAAGGTTGTCGTGCGTCCCCATTCGTTGCCACTGCCGTCGGCATCACCCATGTTTAAGACTTCAAGGTTGTCTTCGAGCGCGCCCATCCAGGGTTGCATCTTCTCTTCTTCAGTCCCTGGCAAGAAGCCAATGTCCTCGCCTACAGGGACCGTCACGCGCGTCATGATGATTTCGCTATAACGTTTTGTCTCCAGGACTTGAGCAAGACCAGCTGCGAGCGTCATCAGTGTTTTGCCCGTGCCGGCCTGCCCGAGTAAAGAAACAAAATCGCACTCAGGGTTCATCAATAGATTCATCGCAAAATTTTGTTCGCGATTGCGTGCTGTCACACCCCAAACGTTGTTCTTGCCGTGTGTGAAGTCACGCAGCGTCGCGAGCACCGCGGTTTTGCCATTTACTTCGCGCACTTGCGCATACAAAGGCATAGAACCTTCGAAATACACGAACTGATTGACCATGAATTGATGGCATAAAGGCCCGTTGATTCGGTAAAAGGTCGTGCCGCCTTGTTGCCAGGATTCAACTCCCTTGCCATGCTTATTCCAGAAGTTTTCCGGTAATTCCAACATCCCCGTATAGAGCAGGTCAGAGTCTTCCAGCACTTGGTCGTTGAAGTAGTCCTCGGCTGACATCGAGAGTGCACGCGCCTTGAGCCGCATGTTGATGTCTTTGGACACAAGCACGACTTCGCGACTAGGGTGTGCGTCTTGTAGGGCGCGCACGACACTCAGAATTTGGTTGTCTGCCTTGCCCATTGGAAGGTCTGGTGGGAGCGTCCCAGACATCGCCGTCGTTTGGAAAAACAGCCGACCCACAGCATCTTTGTGTCCCAGGCCGCTCAGGGGTAAGCCTTCGTCCAGTTGCTTGTGTTCGCCTACTAATGTGTCGAGCGAACGACTGACCTGGCGCGCGTTGCGCGCAACCTCCGACATACCCTTCTTTTGATGATCCAACTCTTCCAACGTCATCATGGGCAAGAAGACGTCGTGCTCTTCGAAGCGAAAAAGTGAGGAAGGATCATGCAGCAGCACGTTCGTATCGAGTACGAACAGTTTGCTGATTCCTGGCGCAGCCTTTGTCGTGCGGTGCGTCGATGCACGCGGGATTGGCGTTTTTTTCTGGGTGGATGTTTTTTTACTTGGAGCGATTGCAGGCAACACTGCAGGTGTTGTCACTAACGGTAGTTTGAACGAACTACGTTGGTTCGCCTCGCTCTCACTCTCCTCTCGCATGACATCGCGTGCTTGGAGCGCTGGCGCCAGATGACCTGTCTTGGGTGCGTTGGCTAGCTTGCCTTTCGCGGTCTGTGCAGTAGGGGGTAAGAGATCGAGTTCAGCGTTGTTTAAGTCGAGTATTGCAGCAGGGCGGGTGGGCAGCTTGGGCAACGGCATACGAGACATTCTCCTGGGGTCACAACAATCGAAAAATTAGGTCAGACTACATGCAGCTTGCAGCACCTCTTGGGCATGGCCGGGTACCTTGACTCCCCGCCATGCTTGAACCAGCTTTCCACGCGCATCAATGAGGAAAGTGCTGCGTTCAATGCCACGTACCTGTTTCCCATACATTTGTTTCATTTTGATGACATCGTAGGTGTTGCACACGACTTCATCGGTGTCTGCGATCAGTGGGAAAGGCAGTTCAAGCTTTTTACTGAAATTCTCGTGCGACTTGAGGGTGTCTCGAGATACGCCAATGACAACGCAGCTTTGCGCCAAGAACTGATCGTGCAAGTCGCGGAAATTTTCGGTTTCAGTCGTACAACCCGGCGTGTTGTCTTTAGGATAAAAATAAAGCACCACGCCACGTCCAGCACATTGTTTGAGCGTGAGTTCACCAAAGGTGCTCAGCGCCTTGAAAGCGGGTGCGGCTTTGCCAATGAGTGCAGTTGTCATGTGGGGGGTGCTCCGTCAGCAGTTTGCTCTGGAAGTAAGGCAGCGATCACTTGACGACCCTCTGCCATAAGGATGTTATAGGTGCGTGCAGCCGCTTGCGTGCTCATACATTCGACGCCCACGCCGGCCAGAAGGAGTGGCAGCAGGGTGGCGTGGGGGAGCATACGTTGGCGATTTCCTGTGCCGATCAGCAGAACTTCTGGGCGTGGCCCTTCCAAGCTGGGACCGCTCGATTCGGACGCATCCAAAAATGCCATCGGGTCCAGTGCGGCGAATTTAAGCTTTGCAGCCTGCAGCAAAAGAGCCGTCGTGATGTCAGAGGGGGAGGTCGCAGACCAATGTTCGACGGCGCCCAAGGGGCCAAAGGCAATCGCGTGGTTAAAACGCGTCTGGTTGATTTCGACAAAGCCGTCACCGTATCCTGTGACGGTGTTCAGTGCCGAATTGGTATCAGTGTGAAGCTTCAATCAATACTCCGGCAGGTTCGATGGATCATAGCGCACTCGCTCGTTGTGTGCGATGACAGTCTGTGAGGTCTTTGCAAGGAGAAATCCGGATTTTTACGGGTTTTTGAGTCTGATTTGCCGGGTAGCTCATGATGCGCTAGATTATGGGGTTTTGCTGCACTGCAAATAAAGGCCATTTAGGCTCGACGACCAAGGAGTCACGATGAAGAGGTTTCCCCGCATTGAGCGGTTACCGCCTTATGTATTCAACATCACTGCCGAGCTCAAAATGGCGGCCCGCCGGCGTGGCGAAGACATCATTGATATGTCCATGGGCAACCCAGATGGTGCGACGCCTGCCCATATCGTTGAAAAGCTTGTTGAGGCGTCCGAGCGGCCGACCACGCACGGTTATTCCGTCTCTAAAGGGATTCCGCGGTTACGTAAGGCGATTACAGATTGGTATAAACGCCGTTATCAAGTCGCGTTTGATCCTGACTCTGAAGCGATTGTCACAATTGGCTCGAAAGAGGGCTTGGCACATTTGATGTTGGCGACGCTCGATGCGGGCGACACGGTGCTCGTGCCAAACCCCAGCTATCCGATTCATATTTACGGCGCCGTGATCGCCGGGGCAAACATTCGGTCGGTGCGCATGACGCCGGGCGTCGACTTTTTTGAAGAACTCGAGCGCGCGGTGCGCGAGTCAATTCCGAAGCCAAAAATGATGATTCTGGGATTCCCTAGCAACCCGACCGCACAGTGCGTGGACCTGCTCTTCTTTGAACGCGTGATTAAGCTTGCGCGCGAACATGACATCATTGTGGTGCACGATCTCGCTTACGCTGACATTTGCTTTGATGGGTATCAAGCACCGTCTATTATGCAAGTTGAGGGTGCGCGCGAAGTAGCCGTTGAATTTTTCACGATGAGCAAGAGCTACAACATGGCCGGCTGGCGGGTGGGCTTCATGGTTGGGAATGCTGAGCTTGTCAATGCCTTGGCGCGCATCAAGAGTTACCACGATTACGGGACCTTTACGCCGATTCAGGTTGCGTCAATCGCCGCGCTGGATGGTCCGCAGGATTGTGTGCAGGAAGTTGTACAAAAATATCAAAGTCGGCGCGATGTGCTGGTGAAGGGTTTGCATGAAGCCGGTTGGATGGTCGAGAACCCCAAGGCATCCATGTATATCTGGGCACATATTCCTGAGCCCTATCGCGCCAAAGGTTCATTGGAATTTGCCAAACGAATATTGGAAGAGGCGAAGGTAGCCGTATCGCCCGGCATTGGTTTTGGGGACTACGGCGATGAATATGTAAGGTTTGCATTAATTGAAAACGAGCAGCGCACCCGACAGGCGGTGCGAGGCATCAAAGAAATGTTTCGTAAGGATGGATTGCTGTAATGGACTCTATTAAGGTTGGCCTACTCGGCCTGGGCGTAGTCGGTGGCGGGACATGGAAAGTGCTTCGTCGGAATGCGCTGGAAATCGCGCGTCGTGCGGGACAAACAATTGAGGTCACTCGCATCGCTGTACGCGATATTGACAAAGCGCGCGCCTTGGTTGGCACCGCGATTAAGGTCGATGCAGACCCCTATGGTTTAGTGCGTGACCCATCGATTGATATCGTGGTGGAGCTGATGGGTGGGGACACGCTTGCGCGTGAATTGGTGCTTGAAGCCATTGCGCAGGGCAAGCACGTTGTCACGGCGAATAAAGCGCTGCTCGCCAAACACGGGACAGAAATTTTCGCGGCAGCATCCGCTAAAGGCGTTGTGGTGGCGTTTGAGGCTGCCGTAGCCGGTGGCATTCCCATCATCAAAGCGATTCGGGAAGGTTTGACTGCGAATCGTATCGAGTGGGTCGCGGGGATCATCAACGGCACGACAAACTTTATTTTGTCCGAGATGCGTTCGCGCGGGTTGCCGTTTGCGACCGTCCTAGCTGAGGCACAACAGCTGGGCTACGCCGAGGCAGATCCAACCTTTGATATCGAGGGCGTGGACGCCGCGCACAAGCTGACGCTGTTGGCATCTCTGGCGTTTGGCATACCGGTTCAGTTTGATCGCGCTTACATTGAAGGCATTTCTAAGTTGTCGGCCGAAGACATCAAATTAGCAGAGCGCCTGGGCTATCGCATCAAACTGCTGGGGATTACCAAGCGTCGTCCCGAAGGCATCGAACTGCGCGTGCATCCCGCACTCGTGCCTGCTAAGTCGATGCTGGCCAATGTTGAAGGCGCGATGAACGCGGTGTTGGTTCGTGGCGACGCGGTAGGCCAGACGCTTTATTACGGCAAGGGAGCGGGTGAAGAGCCCACGGCCTCAGCGGTGGTGGCTGATCTTGTCGATGTGACGCGTTTGCTGACCGCTGATCCAGAACACCGTGTCCCGCATCTTGCGTTTCAGCCCGGCTCCATGTCGGATACGCCAATCTTATCGATTGAAGATGTGATCACCTCCTACTACTTGCGCTTAACGGTTGCGGACCAACCTGGTGTTTTGGCCGATATTGCGCGCGTCTTCTCTAATAGTGGCATTTCGATTGGTTCAATGATTCAACAGCCCTCGGATGTAGATGCAAGCGCTGATCTCGTATTTTTGACACACGAGGCTGTTGAGCGCAATGTGAATGTCGCAATCGCCCAGATCGAGGCGTTGCCCTTTGTGCGCTCGAAAGTGACCCGCTTGCGGATGGAAAGTTTGTCATGAAATATGTCTCCACCCGCGGGGGCATGGATGCCCAAGGCTTTGCTGATATTTTGCTCGAAGGACTTGCTCCCGATGGTGGCTTGGCCATCCCTCAGGTGCTACCCAAGGTGTCGGTCGCGACCCTAGAGTCTTGGCGGTCATTGCCCTACCACGCACTCGCAGCCGAGGTGCTTGGCTTGTTTGTATCGGATATCGAGCGCGTTGATCTGCAAAGCATGACGCGCGCTGCCTATTGCAAAGAGTCGTTTCAAACGGATGCGATTGTTCCGTTGCGCACGTTAAACAATGGGATGTCCTTGTTGTGCGTCTCAGAGGGACCAACCTTGGCCTTCAAAGACATGGCGATGCAGTTTCTGGGTCAGGTTTTTCCGTACGTATTACGTCAACGTCATACGACGCTCAATATCCTGGGCGCGACCTCGGGGGATACCGGTTCAGCTGCCGAATATGCGATGCGTGGCAAGGATGCGGTGGCGGTATTCATGCTTTCGCCCCATGGGCGCATGAGTGCGTTTCAGCGCGCCCAGATGTATTCCTTGCAAGACGCCAACATTCACAACATCGCGGTGAAAGGCGTCTTTGACGAAGCGCAAGATATCGTGAAGGCCTTGGCGAGCGATTTGTCTTTTAAGTCTCAGTACCGCCTTGGCGCCGTCAACTCTATTAACTGGGCTCGGATTGCAGCTCAGGTGGTGTATTACTTTCACGGATGGTTGCGTGCGACGACCGGCCCAGGGCAACAGGTGTCTTTCAGCGTGCCCTCTGGAAACTTTGGAAATATTCTTGCGGGACATATCGCGCGCATGATGGGCTTGCCGATTCGTCGATTGGTCTTGGCGACCAATGAAAATAATGTGATGGAAGAGTTTTTCCGCACAGGCATTTACCGCCCACGCGCCGCAGCCCAAACGTTTGCGACCTCGAGCCCTTCGATGGACATCTCGCGCGCGTCTAATTTTGAGCGTTTCGTGTTTGATTTGGTGGGCCGTGATCCCGTGCGCGTGGCGGGATTGTGGCGAGAGCTTTCGACTAACGGACATTTTGATTTGTCCTCATATTTGCCAGAGTTCGAGCGCGACTATGGGTTTGTCGCTGGCTTTAGCACCCACCAAGATCGTCTCGACACGATTCGTTCTGTCAAAGAAAAAACGGGCATGCTGATTGATCCGCACACGGCAGATGGCGTGAAGGTTGCGGCCAGCTATATCGAGCCAGGGATCCCCATGCTTGTCCTCGAAACTGCGTTGCCCGCAAAGTTCTCCGAGGTGATTCAAGAGGCGCTGGGCGTGCCTGCACCGGTGCCCGCTGGTTTAGAGGGGCTAGAGTCTTTGCCGCAAAAAGTGACTATCTTGCCTTGCGATGTCGCAAGCGTGCGTGCGTATATTACTGAGCACGCGAGCGTCTGACGGTGCAGTATCTGACGCCTGGACATTTCTTTGCGGTTGGTGCAGGCGCTGCCTTGGGGGCCTGGTTGCGTTGGGTCTTAGCGGTCTGGCTCAATCAGCCGAACGGTTTGATGCCTTGGGGCACCCTCGTGGCCAACCTTGTGGGTGCTTACCTGGTCGGTTTGGCCTTCGGTTTTTTCGCGACACTGCCCGCGATGCCGCCTTTTTGGCGCCTGTTTATCGTGACCGGCTTGCTTGGAGGACTCACCACGTTCTCTACTTTCTCAGCGGAGACCTTCGCTCTGCTAGAAGAAGGACGCCTAGCGATGGCAGCGCTTTACGCGGGTGGCAGTCTGTTGGGGTCTTTGATCCTGACCTTTCTCGGTTTGCTTACTGTGCAGTCCCTGCGAGGATAGTTTGGTTTTGCAGCAGTATCTTCGCGGCGTGTAAGCCACTACGCACAGCGCCTTCGAGCACCGCCGGGTAGCCGGTGTCTGTCCAATCGCCGGCCAACATGAGTCTGGGCCATGGGGTGGTGGCTGAGGGTCTTTGCAACCCTACGTGTGCATCAAAGGTTGCGCGTTTCTCGACAATCAGTCGATGGTGAACGACAGGTGGAAGGATGTCGATTGCCTTGGGGTGTCGTTGGCATTGCGTGCGTATCTGCGTGGAAATAGCCTCGATGAGCGCATCGCGATCGATCTTGAGCAAGTCTGGTGAGTCACTGACCACAACCGTGACTTGATCGGAATGATCGGGACGACTAAAGATCCACTGACCATACTGGTGCAACGCGATGTTTTCATCAAGCATCATCATCGGCACGGGGGTTGACCAAGACTTTTCGAGCTGCAGAGTAAGCGTTGCAATCGCGCGATAGTCAAAGCCCTCTAGACGTTGACGTAAGGTCGTGATGGCAGCGTTGCGATCGTTGAGACATTCAGCAAGAATGCGCCGTGCCGCATAGGGTGGAACGGCGAGCACGCAGGCATCAAAGCGCTCATGATCCACGTCAACGCCGTCCTCGTGTATCTGCAGATTCCGGACGATATGACGGACACGCATGCCGACGCGCTGCGCTGCGGCGGTGGGCCAAAGAGTCGACAGGTCAACGCGCGGCACAATTAGATCCGAGCTGCTGCGAGCACCGCCTAACCCGTCACGTAAGACATTAAGAAATAGTTGTGCGCAGGCCTGCTCAAGCGGAGTGTTCAGTGCTGCTAAACAAAGCGGCTCCCAGATCTTGCGAATGAGCACGTCCGACTGTTTGTGTTGGGCAAGCAAGTCACGCACGCTTTGGTTCGTAGCAGCTTGCCAGCCCCTTAGGCGTATGGCCCCAGCCATGCGTAATGCAGACGCTCGTTCACTAATCGTGAGGCCTCGAGCAAAGCTCAGCCCCCAAACAAGGTGTAGGGGGGCGATTAGCCCGGGCGCGCATAAGCGAAAACTCCCGTCGGCGCTCTCCAGGGTGAGCGGGACACGTAATAACAACTCGTGTTCCGAGCGCTTGGGTGAGAGTTGCTTAATCAGAGCGAGAGACTCAGTGTAGGCGCCGAGCATCAGGTGTTGACCGTTATCGATGGTTCCTAGCTGAGAGTCGTTCACCCCACGTGCGCGACCACCGGGCGTGCCAGAAGCTTCAAAAACCGTGACCTGAGCCCCTGATTGTTTGAGTGCGACAGCCGCAGCGAGTCCCGCCCAACCAGCGCCAATCACCGCGACATTCACGTGCGGATTTCCGTCCGTCGAATTTGTTTGACGATGCTGCGTCCTGCTCCGACAAAATTTTTCCAGGCAAGCCAAAGCTTACGCACAGGCGTCAAGGAGATACGCTGGTCTAACACTTGCCAGTTTTCATGCTCAATTTCATTGAGCAGAGCATAATAGATGGCTGCCATCATCAGCCCCGGGCGCTGCGCGCGCTGCTCTTGGGGGGGAAGAGCCTCGATGGCCTCACGATACAGCGCACGGGCGCGTGCGCCCTCAAAGGCCATGAGTGCGGCAAACTTCTCTGAATATTGACTATTCAAGATATCAGCGGCACGCACATCAAATTTTTGAAGATCACTGATTGGAATGTAGATGCGACCACGGCGCGCATCATCGCCAACATCTCGAATGATATTGGTTAACTGAAAGGCAATGCCGAGTTTGCTGGCGTAGTTCAGGGTGGCAGGACTATGCACACCAAAGATTCCAGCAGAGAGTTCACCCACGACGCCGGCCACATGCCAGCAATACTTTTCGAGTGCCGGCCAATCCAGATAACGTGTTTGATCGAGATCCATCTCCATGCCATCAATGATGGCTAAGAGACGCTCTCGCGTGATCTGGAAAGGTGCGAGCCAAGGTGTAAGTGCTTGGGTAACGGGGTGTTCTGCTTTGTCTTGATACATCGCTTCGACTTGCGTGCGCCACCAAGCAAGTTTGATGCGGGCAATAGAAGCATCCGTGCATTCGTCGACCACGTCGTCGACTTCGCGGCAAAACGCGTAAAGCGCCGTGATGGCCAGGCGCCGGTCTGGCGGAAGAAAAAGGAAGGCGTAATAAAAGCTCGAGCCGCTTTTTGCCGCTTTTTCTTGACAGTATTCGCTTGGGGTCATTGAGTTATCGCCAAAGTGCTCGCCAAAACATTGTTATCCAGTCTGTCGGCCGCAAAATGGGCCGTCGAGTGAATACATCGAATTCTACTTGTTCAATTTTTTCAAGAATTTTTAAACCACCTTGGACGATCAGACGAAGCTCGAGCCCGATTCGGCCCGGCAAACGTCGACCGAGTGGATAGCCAAAGTGTAACAATGCGCGGCATTCTTTGACCTGCTCGGCCATGAGATCACACCATGCTTGCGTGCATTGCCCTTGTGCAATCGTTGCTTCAGACACACCAAAGCGCGTCAGGGCATCGCCTGGCAAGTAGATACGGTTCTTGCGCCAGTCTATTGCCACGTCTTGTAAAAAATTGATGCGTTGTAATGCGCTGCAAATGGCGTCTGACTGTTCGATCGAGCGTGCATCGGTTGTCTTGTACAGGTGCAGCATGAGCAAGCCGACGGGGTTTGCCGACAGCCGGCAATACGCCATGACGGCTTCATTGTTGGGATAGCGTGCCTGAGTCAGATCTTGTTCAAAGGCTGTTAACAAGTCAAAAAAAGACTGAAAGGGAAGGCTATGTTCTTGGATGGCGTGCCCGAGTGGCAAGAAAATCTCGCGTAGCCCGTCCGGTAAGCGCGCACTGCCATACTCACCCGTTGCCAACACGGTCAGCGCGAGGCGATATTGCGCTAGCGCTGCCAAACGTTGTGCGGGGAGGGCGTCCCCCTCGTCAGCAATATCGTCCGCGCTTCGGGCGAAGCGATAGATAGCCACCACAGCGGGACGCAGAGGCTTGGGCAGCAGCCAGGACGCCACGGGAAAGTTCTCGTAATGATCGACAGCCATGGGTAAATTATGCTTAAGCTTTGTCAGGACGTGCAAGTCGCAGTGTAGGGCACGTTTAGAAGCCCCCTGCGTTAGACTACCAGTCTTAGGCGCATGGCGCGCCAGAGTTTTTCATGGCCAAAATTAAAACTATCTTTGCGTGTTCCGAATGTGGTGGCATCAGTCCCAAATGGCTCGGGCAATGTCCCCATTGCCACGCCTGGAATACCCTAGAAGAGTCGCGTGACACGGGGGCTTCGTCCCAGGCCGAGCAGCATCGCTATGCGCCCCTGGCGACTGCTAGCCCATTAAGAAGCCTGTCTGACGTCGAGGCACTCGAGTTGCCCCGTATGTCGACGGGTATCCCAGAGTTTGATCGCGTGCTGGGCGGTGGGTTGGTCGCGGGCGCCGTTGTGTTGATCGGTGGAGACCCAGGGATTGGAAAGTCAACGCTCTTGCTACAGGCTTTGGTGGCGATGTCTGGCGCCTCGCGCGTGTTGTATGTGACGGGCGAGGAGTCGGCCGAGCAGGTCGCGCTGCGTGCGCGCCGTTTGGGCTTATCGGGTGGTTCGGTCGATTTATTTGCAGAAATTCGTCTCGAGGCCATTCAGGCCGCTCTTTTAGAGCAAAAGCCTGCTGTCGCGGTGATCGATTCCATTCAAACCGTTTACTCCAGTGAACTGAGTGCCGCTCCTGGGTCGGTGTCTCAGGTCAAAGAATGCGCCGCCCAATTGACGCGTTTGGCCAAGCAGGCAGGTATTCCGATTGTGATGATCGGCCATGTCACGAAAGACGGCACCCTGGCGGGTCCCCGCGTGCTGGAGCATATTGTTGACACCGTTCTGTACTTTGAGGGCGACACGCATTCTTCCTTTCGCTTAGTGCGTGCCTTCAAGAACCGTTTTGGTGCGGTCAACGAGTTAGGTGTTTTTGCCATGACAGATCGCGGCTTAAAGGGGGTGGCCAATCCTTCCGCGCTCTTTTTGTCGCAACACTCTGCGCAAGTGTCTGGGTCCTGCGTGATGGCGACGCAAGAGGGAACCCGTCCCTTGCTGGTAGAAATACAAGCCCTGGTGGATACGGCCCATGTCCCGAATCCTCGCCGCTTGTCCGTGGGCCTAGAAGGCAACCGCCTCGCAATGTTATTGGCCGTGTTGAATCGGCATGCGGGCGTATCGACAGCTGATCAAGATGTTTTTGTGAACGCGGTCGGTGGGGTCCGTATTACAGAACCCGCTGCAGATTTAGCTGTTTTGCTGGCGATCATTTCGTCTTTACGGGATAGGCCTCTACCCAAAGGACTTTTTGCATTTGGCGAAGTCGGACTGGCTGGCGAAGTGCGCCCCGCGCCGAGGGGACAGGAACGTCTGCGTGAAGCGGCCAAACTCGGCTTTTCGATTGCAATCATTCCTAAAGCGAATGCTCCTCGACAAGCGATCGAAGGTCTCGAGGTCTGGGCCGTCGATCGATTGCAGGATGCCTTGGATCGTTTGCGCGCATGAAGACCTTACAACTAATCTTTAAGCAATGTTGGCGCGACGCGCGCGCGGGCGATTTGCGTCTACTCGCGCTGGCGGTACTGATTGCTGTGGCAGCGGTCACCAGCGTTGGTTTTTTGGCTGATCGCGTTGGCCGCGCGCTTGAACGCGATGCCTTACAAATGCTGGGTGCCGATCTCGTGGTGGAATCGTCTAGCGCCATACCGGATAGTTGGTTGTCGCGGGCGCAAGCGAGCGGGTTACGCACGGTGCGTAGTTGGCAGTTTCCTTCAATGGTGGGGGGAGATAACGGTCTGATGCTTGCGTCGTTAAAAGGCGTGGAGTCTGACTATCCGCTGCGAGGCGCCTTGCGCACGGTTACCGTTTTGGGAGGTCCAGAGCTCACTACGACGACCGCCCCTGAGATTGGGCAAGTGTGGGTAGATCCACAAATTCTTGCGCAGACCGGCTTAAAAATTGGACAGACCCTGAAGGTCGGAGACCTGACCCTGACGATTGCACGCGCGATCGCATATGAGCCAGATCGTGGACCTCAGTTTGTCAATCTTGCACCGCGCGTCATACTGCGTGCGGAAGACTTGCTGCGTGCGGGCCTCATCGCACCGGGTAGTCGCATTGCGTATTCCTTGCTGATCGCTGGAGATGACTCTGAGGTTGAGCGCTATCGTGGTTGGCTGAATTCGGTCATGCGTTCGGGACAAAAGATGATGAGCGTTGAGTCCGGTCGTCCGGAAATTCGACGCTCCCTGGATCGCGCGCAGCAGTTCCTATCCTTAGTGGCGATGCTGGCTGTCTTGATCGCTGCGGTGGCTGTCGCGCTTGGTGCGCGTCGGTTTGGTCAGCGACACCGCAACAGTGTCGCCATGATGCGCTGTTTAGGTGCGACCCAGCGGCAAGTGTCCACAATTTTGATTGGTGAGTTTGTTGTTGTCGGTGTGGCTGCCTCGCTCATCGGCTGTTTAATCGGGTGGTTTGTCCAGACGGCTGGCGTCCGGTTATTGGCGGGGCTGGTTGGTGCGGAGTTACCCAGCGCGGGATGGATGCCGGCTGCCCAGGGGCTCTTTGCGGGTTTATGGTTGTTGTTGGCATTCGCCTGGCCGCCGTTGCAGGCTTTGCGACACGTACCGCCATCACAAGTGTTGCGCACCCAAGCGCTTCCTATCCCATTGCAAAGCTGGTTGGGTTATGCGCTAGGACTTGCAGGTTTTTTGGTGTTGATGTGGTGGGTCGCCCAGGACATCAAACTCGGTGCTGGGCTTGCCGCTGGTTTTGTGGCGGCGGCTGGGATATTTGCCTTGGTGAGTCTGACCTGTCTTTGGTTGTTGAGTAAAGTGCGCGTGCACCTCGATGCTTTCCCTGTCCTGCGCTTTGCACTTGCGGGCGTCATCCGCCGGCGTGGAGCAACAGTGGCCCAAACCAGTGCGCTGGCGATCGGCATGATGGCAATTTTGTTGCTGGCGATCGTTCGTACAGATTTGTTGGCGGGATGGCAACGTACGCTTCCGGCTGATGCGCCCAATCGTTTTTTGATTAACGTCCAAACTGATCAGGTCGATGAGGTGCAGCGCGCGTTATCGAAGGAAGGGCTAGCGGCCGTACAGCTTTCGCCAATGATTCGCGGCAGACTGATTGCCCGCAACACAACCGCTCTGAGTGCCGGGGACTATACCGATGCCCGTGCCCAACGTTTGGTTGAGCGAGAGTTCAACTTGTCCTATGCAAGCAAGCTTCCAGAGATCAGCCAAATTGTGGCGGGTCGCGACCTAGATGCTAACGCGCACGAGGTCTCTCTTGAGCTGAGTCTGGCCAAGTCCTTGCGCCTCAATCTTGGCGATACGCTAGAGTTCGATGTGGCCGGTGAGTCCGTCAAAGTAGTGGTAACGAGTTTGCGCAGAGTAGATTGGGATTCCATGCGTGCCAACTTCTTTGCGATTTTGACTCCTGCAGCGCTAGCCGAAGCCCCCCAAACTTGGATGACCGCATTTTATTTGCCTCCTGAGGGCACGCGCACCACACAAGAGCTACTCGAGCGCTTTCCGAATTTGACGGTGTTTGATGTGGGCGCGATTCTGAGCCAGTTACAGAGCATTCTCGATAAGGTGGCGGTTGCCGTGCAGGGATTGTTTGTCTTTTCTTTGCTTGCTGGCGCGGTGGTCTTAGCGGCTGCGTTGACGGCCACGCGCGATGAGCGTGTCCGTGAAGCGGCCCTTCTGCGGGCGTTTGGAGCATCGCGACGTCAGCTAGCAGGTGCGATGCGCTCTGAATTGTTGGCGGTTGGTGCGGTAGCGGGTGTGTTGGCCTCGCTAGGTGCGAATCTGGCGGCATGGGCCTTGTCGACATGGGTGTTTGAGTTCGACATGCGGTTTTCACTTTGGCCTTGGCTCGTCGGGGTGACGGTGTGTATGCTAGGCGCATGGTTGGCGGGAGCTCTTGTTCTTCAAGGGGTATTGAAGACCCCTCCGCTGACTATTCTGCGGCATCAATAATTTGGCGAAGTGAATTTGAAACCATGACCCAAACGACTGAAACCCAACCTTCCGTTTTTGAGATTCTTGGTGGCGAGCAAGGTATTCGTCGGCTCGTCGATCGCTTCTATGATGTGATGGATATTGATGAGGATCTTACGATCTTGCGCCAGGTGCATGGCGCCTCCCTCGACCAGGCACGCGACAAGTTATCGTGGTATCTGTGCGGTTATTTTGGCGGACCGCAGCACTACATTGAACGCTTTGGGCATCCGCGCTTGCGTGCACGACACCTGCCGTACTCAATCGGCATCGTGGAGCGTGACCAGTGGTTGTTATGTATGGGACGCGCCATGAAGGATCTTTCTTATGACGACGCCTTAATTGAGCGCATGCTAGAAATATTCTTTGGTGTGGCAGACTGGATGCGTAATAAAGATGGCTGATCAACTGCACGCACAGACCATCAAGATTGGGGCGCAAGAATGGGTGCGCTTCGATTTAGGCTTGTTTGAAGCAGAGCCCGTACCGTTCCCTGAAGAACTTCAATCGTGGTTTGATCCGAAGAATCTGCGCTCAGAAGCGTCGCCGGTTGGAGCGGGAGGGCGCAGCGCCGCATGGTTTGTCCGCGTTCGGCAGCTGTATGCTGTTTTGCGTCATTATCGTCGCGGTGGCTGGGCCGCCAAGCTTCTGCGCACGCGTTATGTCTGGACCGGGCTAACAAAGACACGTGCCTTTGCGGAATTTGAGTTGCTAGGGCAGATGCATTGTGCAGGCCTGCCTGTGCCGCAGCCAATTGCGGCACACGTCTACAAGCGTGGCGTGTTGTACGAGGCTGCGTTGTTGACGGTTAGGATTCCCAACGCGCAACCGCTTGCTCGAATCGTGGACGCGCAGGTATGGGCGCAAGCTGGACGTGAGATCGCTAGGATGCATGCCTTTGGAGTCTGGCACGCCGACCTGAATGTCTACAACATTATGTCGGGGCAGGACGATAGTATTTGGCTAATTGATTTTGATCGGAGCCGCGCGGGTGGCGTGAACGAAGGTTTGCGCGCCGAGAATCTGTCGCGTCTGTTGCGGTCTATTCGAAAAGTGGTACCGGAACAAGAGCACTCAGGCTGGCCGGCGCTTAACCGTGCCTATCAGCATGCATGGTTGGGATTCACAGAGCATATGGAGTAGGTGCTCGCGATGAGTGCCGCATCTCCTGAGCCACTGTGGTTTGTAAAATAGTATGCGTTGATGAATTTTTAGGATGAATCGAGCAATGACGTTAAAGATCTTTGGCCTGACGAAGTGCAGCACGTGCGTCAAGGCGCTCGCGTGGCTCGATCAACGCACCGTTGCGTATCGTTTCGAAGATTATCGCGAGCATCCTTTGCCCGAGGCTTCACTTAAAAAGTGGGCCGCCACCCTGGGTGGTTGGGAAAAACTTCTGAATCGTGCTTCGATGACCTGGCGTAACTTGGATGATGCGTTAAAGGCGCCTCAGACGGATGCACAGTGGCTCAGTTTGATCGCGGCGTATCCTGCGCTGGTGAGGCGGCCACTGACGGTGTATGCCGATCAGTCCGTGTCGGTTGGCTTTAATGAAAAGCGTTTCGCTGAAAAGCTAGGGATCAAGTGATGGACGTCAACCTATTGTCAATCGTGACCACCCTTGCGAGTGTCTGCGCCGCACTCTTTGCGGTGTTGGCTTGGCTGCGTGCTGCACGCACGGGCGCGACATCCACGGAACCAAAGCTCGATCAGATTCTAAGCGCACAAGACCGCCTTGAGCGCAGCCTAAGACAAGAGCAAACCGAGGCACACCGTCAGTTACGCACTGAATTGGCTGAGTCGTCTCGCGCACTGCGGACCGAACTGGCTCAAAGCGACAACGATTTTCGTGCTGCCATGGCGCGTGATGCGGCGGCTGGGCGCACTGAAAGCGCCGAGTCCCTCAATCGTTTTGCCGCGGGATTTTCCGAACAGTTGCAAACACTGATTCAGGCCAATGAGCGACGCATCACTGAATTACGCAACGCGGTTGAGGAGCGTTTGCTTGCATTGCAAACCGACAATTCGGCCAAGCTCGATGAAATGCGCCGAACCGTTGATGAGAAACTACATGCGACGCTTGAGCAGCGTTTGGGCGAGTCCTTCAAGCTTGTGTCGGATCGCCTAGAGGCGGTACATAAAGGCCTGGGTGAAATGCAGACCCTCGCGGCCGGCGTAGGTGATCTCAAGCGCGTACTGACAAATGTTAAGTCCCGCGGCACCTGGGGCGAGGTGCAGTTAGCGCGCCTGATCGAAGACAGCATGACCCCAGATCAGTACGCCCGTAACGTCAAAACGGTGCCGGGCAGCGACGCACAAGTTGAATTCGCAGTGCGCTTGCCAGGTCAGGGCCAGTTCGACGAACCGGTCTGGTTGCCGATTGACGCTAAGTTTCCGAAAGAGGAGTATGAGCGCCTGATGGATGCGCACGAGTTGGCGGATCGCGATGCTATGAAAGCGGCCGGCACTGCGCTCGGTCGCGCGATTGAGCTTCAGGCCAAGACGATTGTCGCCAAATACATATCGCCGCCGCACACCACTGATTTTGCGATTATGTTTCTGCCCAGTGAAAGTCTCTATGCAGAGGTATTGCGTCAGCCAGGCCTGTTAGATAAGTTACACGACCTCAGGGTGAACGTAGCGGGCCCCGCAAACCTTGCCGCACTGCTCAACAGTTTACAGATGGGTTTTCGCACCTTGGCGATCCAACAGCGTTCTTCTGAAGTCTGGCAGGTGCTGCGCGCCGTCAAAACAGAGTTCGGCAAGTTTGGCGATACCTTGGCGAATGTTAAAAAGTCGCTCGATACGGCGAGCAGTCGCATCGGACAAACCGAATCGCGCACGCGTATGATGTTGCGTAGCTTGAAAAACGTCGAGGCGATGCCCGAAGAGCAGGCAAAAGCGTTGTTCGCGCCCGAGGTTGCTGAGACGGACCCTGATGAAGGTGAGGTTGAACCTGATGTCGGCGATATCGCGCCAGATGCTCCAAAAAAATCCTAAAGGACCGTCGTATGCTTTCTCAACAAGATCTCAAATTGCAGGCTGCTGAGGCCGCGCTCTCACTGATCGAGCCGATGCTCACGCCTGATGCCGTGATCGGGGTGGGGACGGGATCCACCGCTGATTTGTTTATCGATGGGTTGGCGCGTTTTCGTGGACGCTTTCGCGGCGCCGTCGCGAGCTCCGAGCGCAGTGCAAAGCGACTCAGTGATTTAGGGATTGTTGTGCTCGACTTGAATCAAGTCGAGTCGATGCCTGTCTATGTGGATGGCGCCGATGAGATTAATGCCTCCCTCCACATGATCAAGGGCGGCGGCGGGGCGCTGACACGTGAAAAAATCGTAGCCTCCGTTGCGCAGAAATTTGTGTGTATTGCCGATGAGTCAAAGCTTGTTCACACCTTGGGTCAATTTTCGCTGCCCATTGAAGTGCTTGCCATTGCAAGACAAGCGGTGGCCCGCGTTGCTTTGTCGCTAGGCGGCAAGCCTGTATTGCGTGAAGGTTTCACCACTGATAACGGCAATCAGATTTTAGATGTGTCTGGCTTAAGCATTACGGACGCCGTTGCACTTGAAAAACAACTCAATAGCGTGCCGGGCGTCGTGACCAACGGATTGTTCGCGATCCGTCCGGCCGATGTTGCCTTATTGGCAACACAGAACGGTATACGCCGTCTATAGGCGCATACCGCTACGGACGTGGTTTTAGGCGGAAGGTGGCACGAAGCCTTGGGCTTCTACATCGATGTCTTCAAATAGATGTTTTTCCATTTGTTCTTTTAAGTATTTGCGCGCCCGCGTGTCCGCAAGATTTAATCTGTTTTCGTTGACTAGACGAGTCTGAACGTTTAGCCATTCCTGCCAAGCTTCTTTGGAGATGCTTTGCCAGATGCGGGTGCCCATCTCGCCAGGATAGGGTGGGTAGTCCAGCCCTTCGGCTTCTTTTTTAAGCTTTAAACACTGTACGGTACGGCCCATGGCGGTCAATCCTGTCTAGAACAAAGTAAATGTATTGTAAGGGCGTCAGAGGTTTGTTGAGGAATAGCCCCCTGACCCTACAGGCGCTTTATAAAAATCAGACTGTTGCGTGAGCGGTTGTAGTGCGTTTGTTTTTCTTTGGGCAAGTCAGTGACCCCGCCTTGAACAAACCCGCGTTTGATGAACCAGTGCGACGTGCGGGTGGTCAGAACGAAAAGACGCTTTGCGCCATGGCCTCTTGCACGCGACTCCATATGCCGCAATAGAATTTCGCCCTCGCCAGTGCCTTGCCACTCCGGATGCACGATTAGACAACCCATTTCTGCCATCTGGTCCTTGGGGAAATCATGCAGCGTCGCGCAACCATAAATCACCCCATCGTGCTCGAGCACCGTAAAGTTTTCGACGTCACGTTCAATTAATGCGCGGCCACGTGGCACGAGCGTACCATCTTGCTCCAAGGGTTCGATCAGTTGCAAAATGGCGCCCACATCATCGATCGTTGCGGGTCGCAAGTCGTCTAGCGTATCTTCCACCACCATCGTGCCCACACCGTCGTGGGTAAAGATTTCAAGCAAGACGACACCGTCCATAGAGAATGGAATTAGGTGCGCGCGCGTGACGCCTCGCTTGACGGCCCGCGAGGCGAAATGCAGATAAAAGGCGGTGTCAGGGTCGATTGAGCCTGAGGCGAGGAGTGCGTCGGCGTCCAGTCTTGCCAACTCGGTGTCTATGCTACCGTCTTCGGCGATGACGCCGGGCGATTCCGTCAGAAAGATCAGTTTCTCTGCGTGCAAGGCGGTTGCCACGCTCGTGGCGAGCTCTTCCATCGCCAGATTGAAGGCCTCGCCCGTTGGTGAGAATCCGAGCGGCGATAGGAGAACAATCGAACCGCGATCAATCGATGAGCGTAACGCCTCGACATCAATCTTACGCACTTGACCTGTGTGCTTGTAATCCACGCCATCAATAATGCCGGTAGGCCGGGCGGTCACAAAGTTTCCGGAAATCACGCGAATCTGTGCGTGAGACATCGGCGTATTCGGTAGGCCCTGACTAAATGCCGCCTCGATGTCTAGGCGGATCTCGCCGGCTGCCTCTTTTGCGCACTCAAGCGCATCGGCGTCCATCGGGGAGCGGCCACGGTCGAACTGTTGGCTAAAACCCTTCAGACGCAGCTGCTCGTTAACCTGGGGTCGAGAACCATGCACCAGCACGAGTTTGATGCCTAGGGCTGAAAGCAGGGACAAGTCTTGGACGAGTGTATTGAGGACATTGGCCTGGACTAACTCGCCGCCAAAGGCGACGACAAAGGTTTTGCCACGAAATGCGTGTACATAAGGAGCTACCTCCCGGAACCAGCGCACAAACTGCGCGGCAGCGAACTCTGGGGCTTCTTGAGCGGAGACGGTTTCTTGTTCTTGGGAGTCTGGCATAGTGGCTAGTGTTGTAAACCTCGTGGGCTGTGAGTTTGAGCGATAAATTTTATAATGTCCTGATCAACGGATCCGAAAATATGCCCGATTCAAAGCGCTCAGCCGATTCAAGGCCAGAAAGCGTTGTCATTTCCCCACGACTTGCCCCTCCGATCACCTATCCCGAGGATTTGCCGGTTAGTGGGCGTCGTCAGGAGATCGCCGCTGCAATCGCCGCGCATCAGGTCGTGATCGTCAGTGGTGAAACCGGATCCGGCAAAACGACCCAACTTCCCAAAATCTGCCTTGAGCTCGGACGCGGCCTCGTCAAGATGATTGCCCACACCCAGCCACGTCGCTTGGCGGCAAGCTCTGTGGCTCGTCGGATTGCCGAGGAATTACATTCGCCGCTCGGGGAATGGGTGGGGTACCAGGTGCGGTTTCAGGACCGCAGCAGCGCGCAGACGGCTATTAAGTTGATGACGGATGGAATTTTGCTCGCGGAGTCGCAGCGTGATCCTATGCTCCGCCGTTATGACACGATCATCATTGATGAAGCCCATGAACGTAGCCTGAACATTGATTTTCTACTTGGCTACCTCAGGCAGCTATTGCCTAAGCGTCGCGATTTGAAGCTCATTATTACCTCTGCGACGATTGATGCGAGTCGCTTTGCTGCGCATTTTTGCGACGCGCGCGGCACGCCAGCCCCCGTCATTGAGGTGTCGGGTCGGCTGTATCCGGTTGATATTCGCTATCGCCCGGTTGAGCCACCAGAGTCGGAGACGCCCAGCGCTCCGACTGGCTACACACCCTCAGAGCGCACGCAAGCCCGCGATGAAGAGCGTGATTTGATGAGCGCTCTATCCGAGGCGGTCGACGAGTGCGCGCGCGTGGGCTCGGGCGACATCCTTGTTTTTATGCCAGGTGAACGTGAGATCCGCGAGGCGGCCGAGACGTTACGCAAACACCATCCTCCCAGCACACAGATACTTCCACTGTATGCACGGCTATCGCAGGCCGAGCAGGAGGAGATCTTTCGTCCCAGTACCAATGCGCGCAGAGTAGTGTTAGCGACCAACGTGGCAGAGACTTCACTGACTGTGCCGGGTATTCGTTTTGTGATTGATAGTGGTTTGGCACGAATCAAACGCTATTCCTGGCGTAATAAGGTCGAGCAATTGCGCGTGGAGCCCATCAGCCAGGCGTCAGCCAATCAGCGCGCGGGGCGTTGCGGCCGCTTGGGACCAGGGGTCTGCATTAGGCTCTATGACGAGCAGAGCTTCAAAGATCGTCCGGCCTTTACGGACCCTGAGATTTTGCGTTCCTCACTGGCCAGTGTGATTTTGCGGATGAAGGCCTTGAAGCTCAACAGCATCGAGGACTTTCCCTTTGTCGATCCGCCCAGTGGTCGAGCGATTGCGGATGGCTATCATTTATTACAAGAGCTGGGGGCAATGGATCCCGATGCCGAGCGTCCCGAGGCCTTGACGCCGACGGGTCAGGCGCTCGCGAAGCTTCCGGTCGACCCCCGCATTGGTCGCATGATTCTGGCGGCACGAGATCAGCATTGCTTGACTGAGATGTTGATCATTGCCTCGGCGCTCTCGGTCCAAGATCCCCGAGATCGACCCATGCAAGCGCGCGAGGCTGCCGAGCAAGCGCACGCTAAGTTCTCGGACGACAAGTCGGAGTTTGTGTCATATATCAAGCTCTGGCGTTGGTATCACGAGCAGGTGGCGCACAAAGACTCGCAGCGCAAACTCGTGGCGCAGCTACGCCAGCAGTTTCTTTCGCCGCTGCGCCTGCGCGAGTGGCACGATATCCATAGCCAGTTAATGGCGCTTGTTGGCGAGCAAGGATGGCGGCTGAATAAAACCGAGGCGACACACGAGCAGCTTCACCTTGCGCTGATGTCAGGACTGCTGGGCAACCTGGGGTTGAAGTCCGAGGAGGCAGGGCATTATCAAGGGGCGCGCGATATCCGTTTCTGGATTCACCCTGGCTCTAAGTTGCTTAAAAAGGCTGGGAAATGGGTCATGGCAGCCGAGCTAGTTGATACCTCCAAGCTCTATGCCCGCTGTATCGCAAAGATCGAACCTGTCTGGGTTGAGCGGGTGGCCGGACATCTGATCAAGCGCTCCTACACCGATCCCCGCTGGGAGCGTAGGCTAGGCCAAGTCGTCGCCAATGAAAAGGGTTCGCTATACGGGTTACCAGTCTATGCCGGTCGGCGCATTCACTACGGCCCGCTAGACCCCGAGCGCGCGCGAGAAATATTCATTCTGCAGGCGCTAGTGCCCGGAGATCTCGAAAGCAACTTACCTTTTATCGCGCAGAACCGAAAGCTGATTGCGCAGATTGAAAAGCTAGAACATCAAACCAGGCGCCCCGATATTCTGGTGGACGACGCATTGATCCAGGCTTTTTACGATCGTTTGCTGCCAACTGATATCCATCAAACTGCGACGTTTGAACATTGGTTTAAAGGCTTATCAGCCGAACAGGCCAGCGCATGGCTCCTGACCAAGGACGCACTCATGCGCCATGAGGCTGCAGGTGTCACGACCGAAGTCTTCCCTAAATTTTTTGAATGGCAGGGTGTGCGACTTAGCGTGGACTACCACTTTGAACCCGGCTCTCCCAAAGATGGGTTGACGGTGACGATCCCGCTGTACTTCCTGAATCAGGTCGATGCTGCGCGTTGCGAATGGCTTGTGCCGGGCATGGTCAAAGAAAAAGTGCAGCTGCTGTTGAAATCTCTTCCACAAAAGATCCGCCGGCATTGCGTGCCGCTGCCTGACTACGCAAGCGGCTTCTACGAGCGCTGGTACGAGCGACTCGATCAGCCTGGCTGTAGTTTGATCGACGGCATTATCCAGGATATGTGGGCGCAACTAAAGATTCGTCCCCTGCAAACAGACTTCAAGCTTGAGACACTTCCTGCTCACTTATTCATGGCCTTTAAAGTGATCGACGAGCATGGTCGGATGCTGGCGGCCGGACGCAATTTAGCCCAGATCCGTGCGGAGCTCGGTAAGCAGGCGCAGGCCACGTTTCAGCAATTGGCTAATCGTGACCAAGCGGTCGCGAACGTGCTGGCACAAGATGAGATCACCGACTGGAGCTTTGGCGCGCTGCCTGAGCTCATGGAAATTCGTCGTAAAGGGCAAACAGTGGTGGGTTATCCGGCCTTGGTTGATCGGGGCACGACCTGCGCCTTGGATGTGTTCGATGACCCTCAGGTTGCCTTGCAGGCACATCAACACGGTTTGGTGCGCCTATTCAAAATTGCGTTGCGTGAACAGGTTAAGTTTCTTGAAAAAAATCTGCACGACCTGACGCGCTTGAGTATGTTGTACCTGCCGCTTGGGTCGCAAGAGAAGTTAAGAGATCAGATTATTGATTGTGCAGTTGAGCGCGCCTGTTTGGCCGAACCCTGGCCTACAGATGCGGAGTCCTTCGATGGTCGTCGACAAGAGGGGCGTGCCAAACTGGGTTTGCTTGCGCAGGAAGTTGCGCGTCTTGCGGGGGCGGTCTTAACCGAGTGGGCTGCTTTGCAGCGTAAGTTGCCGCAAGCCAAAGCGCATGCTGGTACCTATCAAGACGTGCAGAGCCAGAGCCAGCAATTGGTTCCGTCAGATTTTGTTTCGCGCATTCCTTATGCTCAACTTGGTCATGTGCCGCGTTACTTGAAGGCTGCGATCGCAAGGATCGACAAGTTACGTGTCGAACCAGCGCGTGATGCAAAATTGATGTCAGAGATGGCGCCGCTGCTGACCCAATACACGCGAGCACGGAGCGCCCTAAAAGGCGCTGAAGATCAGGGCATGGACGAGTTCTACTGGATGCTTGAGGAGTTGCGCGTGGCACTATTTGCGCAAGAGCTTCGGACCCCAATGCCGGTCTCAGTGAAGAGGTTGCAAAAGGCGTGGGAAGCGATGCAGCGTTAAGCCTATAGCGTGATAAAGAAGTAAATCGCGAGGGCGATCAATGCGAACTTCGTGATTTTGTATGCCGTGCGATTGGCCTTTTTAAAGGCGCGACGTTTCTGATCAAGCTGCCAATGGTAATGCGTGAGCTTATTGATGAGGCCGGTTTGATCACTCTCTGCATTGGGGGAGCTCGCAGCCGACATAGCGACTCGACCAAACCAATGATTGAAGGCTGCGACCCAGCCCCATTTTGTGGGGCGCTCAACATCACAAAATAAAATGATGCGATTGTCTGGGCTCCGGTTGTAGGCGTCGTGTACGTAGGTTTCATCAAAAATGACCCCTTTGCCATCGCGCCAGCTGTGACGAATCCCGTCCACATCGATGTAGCACAGGTCGCTATTGGGCGTGGCTAAACCGAGGTGGTAGCGTAAAGAGCCGGCGAACGGGTCTCGGTGCGGATTCAGTTGCCCCCCTGGAGGCAATTCGGCGAACATGGCTGCCTTGACGCTGGGGATCTGATTGAGCAGGGCGACCGTTTTGGGGCAGAGTGCCGCGGCCGAAGGATGACTCGCGTCATACCATTTCAAATAAAAACGCTTCCAACCGTATTTGAAAAACGAGTTGAAACCAATGTCGTTGTGCAGTTCAGGCGCTTTGATCTGCTGCAAGTGGTTTAGATGCAGCGCTTCGTCGCGGATGACTTCCCAATTGTCCTCCAGAAGCTTGAGTTCTGGCATCGTATCGTTAGGAATATAGGGCGTCGTCGGGACCCGAGAGTTCAGCACCATTAGCGCGTTAATCGGCGCCAAAATAATGGAGTGATCCAATAACTGTCGGCCCAGGGGCAAGCGAACACGGCCTCGAAAATGGGCAAAAAGGATCGCTGCAATCCAACCCGCCAAAACGATCCATTTCATGCTGCATTCCTGTTCAACGCGAAAGTCGATAAATGCTATTAGACCCTAAGTATCGCTCAATACAAAGTGGTTTGAGCGGAGCCGAAAAAGGTACAATCAACCCATGCACGAAAAAGCCCAGTCCCCTCTGCAGACGCACCCTTTTGTGCACCTGCGCGTTCACTCCGAGTTCTCGGTTGTGGATGGGACGGTGCGCATTCCGGAGTTGATCCAGCGTGTCACTGAGCTTGGCCAACCCAGCGTGGCGCTCACTGATCTCTCAAATGTCTTCGGGCTGATTAAATTTTACAAGGCAGCGCGCTCCTCCGGAATCAAGCCGGTTGTCGGCTGCGATGTCTGGCTATCCAACGACGAAGACCGAGACAAAGCAACCCGTATTCTACTTCTCGTGGCCACGCAGGCCGGATATCTCGCGCTTTGCCAGCTTTTAACACGCGCTTGGCTTGAAAACGCTCACCGCGGCCGAGCAGAAATGCGTCGCGAGTGGTTTGAGGGTGTTCAAGGTCTGATTGTCTTGTCGGGTGCGCGAGGCGGAGACATCGGGCAAGCCTTGTTGGCCGGAAATCACGAGTTAGCAAAGTCTTTGGCCCTTTCCTGGAAAAAAATATTTCCGGATAACTTTTATATTGAATTGCAGCGAACCGAAGCCGAGGCCGATCAGTCGTATGTGCATGCGGCACTTGGTCTGGCTTCCGAATGTGATTTGCCAGTCGTCGCGACGCACCCCGTTCAGTTTCTAGGTCCCACCGAGTTTCAAGCGCACGAGGCCCGGGTGTGCATCTCGGAAGGCGAGATCCTCACGAATCCGCGGCGTCCTCGGTGGTTTACCCGTGACCAATATTTGTTGTCCAGTGCAGAGATGCACGAGCGTTTTAAAGACGTGCCGTCTGCCTTGGTCAATGCCGTCGCCATCGCGCAGCGTTGTAGCCTGACGTTAGAGCTTGGACAACCGAGACTCCCCAATTTTCCGATCCCCGAGGGGGTTTCGCTTGATGATTACTTGGTGCAGCTGTCAGAGCAGGGGCTTGAGCGGCGCATGCTGCAGTTATTCCCTGAGGCCGCCAAACGCCAAGAGGCCTATCCGCTGTATGCCGAGCGCCTGGCCCTTGAGTGCAAAACCATCATCAATATGGGTTTTCCGGGTTACTTCTTGATCGTTCAAGACTTCATTAACTGGGGAAAGAACAACGGTATTCCCGTTGGGCCAGGCCGAGGCTCCGGTGCGGGTTCGCTCGTTGCCTATTCGCTCGGCATTACCGACTTGGATCCGATTCGCTACGACTTGCTCTTTGAGCGCTTTCTGAACCCAGAACGCGTGTCGATGCCTGACTTTGATATCGATTTTTGTCAGGACAATCGCGAGCGTGTGATTGAGTACGTTAAGACCAAGTACGGTCGCGAGGCGGTCAGTCAGATTGCAACCTTTGGCACCCTAGGTGCTAAAGCGGTGGTGCGCGATGCGGGGCGAGTGCTTGATATGCCCTACATGCTGTGCGACGGGCTATCCAAGCTGATCCCGCATAACCCGGCGGACCCCTGGACCTTAGATCGTGCACTAAAAGATGAGCCGGCCTTTAAAGAGCGCTACGAAAACGAAGAAGAAGTGCGTGCGCTGGTTGATCTTGCGCGCCCACTTGAAGGTCTGACGCGCAACGTGGGTATGCATGCGGGCGGTGTGTTGATCGCGCCGGGCAAGCTGACGGATTTTTGTCCCTTGTATTGCCAGCCGGGACACGAGGGCAGTGCGGTATCGCAATTTGATAAAGACGATGTCGAAGCCGCGGGTCTTGTCAAGTTTGACTTCTTGGGTTTACGTAACCTAACGATTCTTGATTGGGCTGTGCGCTTTGTGCGTGGCTTTAATTCTGAGTTGCGCGAATTTGATTTGATGTCGTTGCCGCTTGACGATCCGGCCACCTACCAAATCCTCTGCGATGCCAACACCACCGCGGTGTTTCAGCTTGAGTCGCGCGGCATGAAAGAGCTGCTGAAAAAACTGCGGCCCAACACGTTTGAAGACATTATTGCTGTGCTCGCGCTGTTTCGCCCAGGCCCGCTTGAGTCAGGCATGGTGGACGATTTCGTTAATCGTAAACATGGTCGCGCATCGGTTGACTATTTCCACACGGATCTTGAACCGACTCTCAAAAGTACGTATGGCGTGATTGTGTATCAAGAGCAGGTGATGCTGATCTCACAAATTGTGGGAGGCTATTCGCTTGGTGGTGCTGACTTACTGCGTCGTGCGATGGGTAAGAAAAAGGCCGAGGAAATGGCCGAGCATCGCGACCTGTTCGAACAAGGTGCGCTTAAGAAAGGCTACGACCCAAAACTTGCGGTCAAGCTCTTTGATTTGATGGAGAAGTTTGCTGGGTACGGCTTTAACAAGTCGCACTCTGCGGCCTATGCGTTGATCGCCTATCAAACAGCGTGGCTCAAGGCCCATCATCCTGCCGAGTTTTTCGCGGCGACCTTGTCATCGGACATGGATGACACAGGAAAAGTACAAATTTTTTGGCGAGATTGCCTCGCAAATGGCATCACTGTCCTGCCTCCGGATGTGAACGCTTCAGGTTATCGTTTTGAGCCCGTGGCCGATACGCATAGCGCTAAAGGCGCGCCGCCTCGGACGATTCGCTATGGGATGGGGGCAGTAAAAGGGACCGGTCAAGCGGCTGTCGAAGAAATTCTTCGTGTGCGACAAGAGGCACCCTTTACCTCGCTATCTGATTTCTGTCAGCGTGTCGATCGTCATACCGTCAATCGTCGTAGCGTGGAGGCGTTGATACGCGCTGGAGCGTTTGATCAGATTGAGCCCAATCGCGCTGCCCTGATCCATTCGCTTGGCACAGCACTAGAAGCGGCTGAACAATTTAGTCGTAGCGCGAATCAAGTCTCTTTATTTGGCGACGATAGTCATGAAGTGGTGGCCACAGAGCTTTCTCAGTGTCCCCCTTGGGATTTACGCACGCGCTTAACGGAAGAAAAAATTGCCTTAGGCTATTTCTTTAGTGGCCATTTGTTCGACGCTTGGCGCGAAGAAGTGCGTCACTTTGTGAGTAAGCCCTTGTCGCGTATTGAGCCCTCGCGCGATCCTCAGTGGGTGGCTGGTGTGATCGCTGGTACTCGCACGATGATGGGACGTCGTGGCAAGATGCTCTTTGTCATATTGGATGATGGCACGGCGCAAGTAGAGGTCGCCGTGTACGCTGAACTGATTGACCAGCATCGCAATCGTTTGCGTGATGATCAGTTGTTGATTCTGCAGGTCAAAGTGAGTAATGACGAATACTCTGGCGGTATGCGGGTAGCGGCTGAGCATATTTACGATCTACAGCTCGCGCGTGAGGCACGTGCCAAGTCGCTGCGAATCCGCTTGAATGGTAATGCTGATGCGGCAATGCTCAAGCGGGTGTTGAATCCCTTCCGTGCTTCGCCAGAAAATGGTTTTGCAGGGACTCCCGTTGAAGTTATTTACGAAAATGCCCGCGCAAGTTGTACCTTACGTCTAGGCGAGGGCTGGCGGGTGCGACTATCGGATACGCTTGTAGAACAACTGACCACTTGGACCTCCGCGTCGGATGTGGAAGTCACCTATTAATGAGCGATAAACCTCTTCGTATCGTCCACTCAGAGGCTGCGACCAGTTTCGGCGGGCAAGAGAATCGTATTTTTAAAGAAATGGTCGCGATGCGTGCTCAAGGTCACTACCTTGAGGCGATTTGCCAACCCGATGCACAATTAGTGACGCGCTTGCGTGAGGCCGGATTTGTAGTGCACACCCTAGCGATGGATGGTATTTTCAATATCACCCGAGGTATTTTCACGATTAAGCGTATTTTGCAGCAGGGCAAGTTTGATGTACTCAATACGCATAGTCGGCAAGATACGATTATTGCTGCACCAGCCGCTCGGCTAGCCGCTACACCCCTGATTGTGCGCACACGTCACCTATCGAGCAAAATCAATTCATTGCTTTCGTATACGTGGCTCCCTCATCGCATCACAACAGTCAGTGATTACGTCAGAAAGCAGTTGCTCGCAAAGGGTGTGCCGCCGTCCCATATTGAGACCGTCTACAGCCCCATTGTGTTGCCGCCGGTGCCAGAGTCTTCGACGCTTCGTGGCGAGCTAGGGCTGCATGATTCCGATATTGTGGTGGGTTGTGTCGCCGTCATGCGACCCAATAAGGGTCTTGATATTTTGCTTGAGGCAATCGCCCCCTTATTGCGGTCGCGTACCAATCTGCATTTGGTCTTGGTTGGCGCCGGATCGCCTACGTATGAACGCGTGGTGCAACATATTGCTGATCTTGGGCTTGGTGGACAGATCCATTTGCTGGGTACGCGCGGTGACATTCCTAACCTGCTGGTCGGAATGGATCTGTTTGCCCTTGCCTCGAAAGAAGAGGCGAGTGGTACAGTCTTTATAGAAGCGGCTGCGTATGGGCTCGCCGTGATTGGAACAGATGTTGGCGGTGTCGGCGAAATGGTGATCGATGGCGCCACGGGGATTTTAGTGGCGAAAGATGATGTGGCAGGCTTTCGTCAAGCGCTCGAACGTTTAATCGATACGCCTGACTTACGACGTCAATTGGGGCAGGCGGGTTTCACACGCGTGCGCACCGAAGGGATTTTTGACACAGAAAAGCTTTCACAAAATACTGTGCGCGTGTATCGCCAATGGCTGGCAGAGCTCGCACCACAATCGTATGCATAAGAACATAAAAAAAATATGAAGACTGCGCATTGTGTCCCGGTGTTGATGTACCACCACATTTCTTCAGAAACGGGGCCTATCACGACCACGCCGAAGAATTTCGATAGCCAGATGAAAGGCTTAGTCGATGCTGGCTATACGACGCTTACGACTGATGAGTTTGCTGACTTTTTGGCTGGAAAACCTACGCCGCCCAAGTCTGTGCTGCTAACCTTTGACGACGGCTATTTGGATAACTGGGTGCATGCGCATCCGATTCTAAAAAAATATGGTTTGCGCGCAACGATGTTTGTCGTGACGGGGCTGATCGGTGATGGCCCGCTTCGGCCTTGCGCAGGGCAGGAGGGCGTGACCTTGCCTCGCCTACCTAGCCATCTAGAGTGCCGAGCCTTGTGGACGGCTGGCTCCACTGACTCGGCGATGTTGCGCTGGAGTGAAATTCAGGCAATGCGTGAGGCCGGGACCTTTGAGTTTCATTGCCATACGCACACGCATACCCGTTGGGATTTGGTATCGAAAGCGCGCGAGGAGTGTTTGGCGCATATGCGTCAAGAGTTCGAAGCGTCGCGTGCGTTGCTCAAAGAGCATCTCGGTGGTGTGTCACAGCATTTCTGTTGGCCTCAAGGGTATTTTGCTGATGACTACGTGAACCTTGCGCAAGAGTTCGGTTTTCGATACTTGTATACGACACAAGCTTATGGGCAAAATCTTTGCGCTGCGGATCCGGCACACATTTACCGGTTTTCGGTGAAGAACCGAGGTGCGCGTTGGTTCCTTCAGCGCATCTGGACGGCATCGCATCCAGTCGTTGGCCCTCTCTACAATAAATGGCGATCATGGAAACGCAAGCTTCGGGGCTAGGGTTGGGCCTCTCGGTGATCATCATCACCAAGAACGAGGCAGCGCATATTGCGGCATGCCTCGCCTCGGTGTCTTTTGCGGACGAAATTGTCGTGCTCGATTCTGGAAGCACGGATGGTACCGTTGAGCTTGCGCGTAGCTTGGGCGCACAAGTGCATCAGTCCGTTGATTGGCCAGGCTTTGGCCCTCAAAAGAATCGTGCCTTGGCGCTTGCAACGAAGGACTGGGTATTCTCGATTGATGCCGACGAGCGCGTCACGCCAGCATTGCGCGAAGAAATCATTGAAACTCTTCGTGCACCGAAGCGCAATGGCTACGAAGTCCCCCGCTTGTCTGAGTTCTGTGGCAAGCCGATTCGGCATAGCGGTTGGTGGCCCGATCCGGTTTTAAGACTATTTCGGCGCGCATCAGGCAAATTTAATGAGGTGCTTGTGCATGAGAGCGTCTCTCTGGTCGATGGCAAACCGGGCCGTATGCACGCGCACCTATTGCACTACCCGCATCCCACGCTTGACTCCTTGATTGACAAAGTCAATCGCTATTCGGGAGAGGCCGCAAAAATGATGTTTGCAGAGGGCAAACGCACGGGTCTTCCTAAGATCGTTCTTCACAGCGTGTGGACCTTTATCCGGATCTATTTTTTAAGATTGGGCTTTCTGGATGGTCGGCATGGTTTTGTTTTGGCGGTCACGGCAGCATCTGGAAATTTTCTGCGTTATTCAAAGTTGATGTTTTTGGTTGAGACCAACGCTCAAGCTGCCAAGAAAGTGAAAGACCATCAGTCATGAAAGTTTTGTATACGAATTTTCATGGCCGTAACGGTGGTGGGCATGTCACCTACATCTTGAACCTGTTACTCGGACTGTCCGGACAACATCAATTGACGGTTGCCACACCGGCCTCTAGTCGTCTCTACCGCCACGCTTCGGCGATTGATGGTGTTCAGTTGGTCGATATGTCTTACACCACACGTCCCTCATCCTGGCTTGGGCCTCGCGCACAATTAAAGTCCCTGATCGAACGCGAGCAATTTGATGTGATTCACGTGAACGGTTCAGCCGACCATAAGCAGGTGATGCTGGCAGTGGTGGGGATGCATCCGCGCCCACGCATTGTGTTTACCAAGCACAACGATCATGCACTCAAGAGTGTGGGGCATTGGTTGCGCGCCAGATTTGCGACCGATTGCGTCATCGCGGTGAGCGACTACATCAAAGGTCTGGTGCTCGACTCTCCCTACAAGCGTTGTGATGTCCGTACCATTCGGCATGGCCTTGACACCGATTTTTTTTCGCCGGTATCCGCACAAGAGAAGCAAGCATTGCGCCAAGCGCAACTTGGGCCGGACGTGCAGGACAAACTCGTGTTAGTCAGTACCGGTGGAACCGACTATGAAAAAGGTTGGCTCGATCTTGTTGCGGGAGTCGCACAGTTGCCCGAGGGGCTCAGACAGCGCTTCCATATCGTTGTGGCTGGGGATCATCCCGGCCCCGAGAAGCTTGCGCGTGTTCAGGCTTTGGGGATGACACAACAAGTGAGCTATCCCGGCCTGATTGATGACGTACGTGCTGTGTTGGCCGCCGGCGACATTGGATTTGTCTTGTCTTATCAAGAGGCGCTGTCGTTTGCCTGTCGTGAATTGATGGCCCTAGGACTCCCCGTACTGGTGACCCGAGTAGGGGGCTTACCCGAAAATTTGATTGAAAATGAATCCGGCTGGATTGTGCCCCCACAATCGCCGGCGCAAATTGCGCTAATCTTGACAACAATCCTTGAGCATCCCGGTCTCCTTGTGGAGATGGGGCATCATGCCCGACGGCATGCTGTGACACATTTTCAGCTTGCCGATTTTGTACAACTCACCTTGAACGCTTATCACGCAGAGGCTGGTGGACACGTATGACGCAACCGATCCCTATCCTGATGTACCACCAAGTCGCGGTGCCCGCGGCGCGTGGGACGCAGTTTCGCGGGTTGACGGTGCACCCCTCAAGCTTTCGACGTCAAATGACATGGATGAAGCGACTCGGGTATCGTGGTCTCAGTATGCGTGATTTGACGCCCTATCTGGCAGGCGAGCGCACAGGGAAGGTGTTTGGCATCACCTTTGATGATGGATTTCGTAACGTCTTCGAGAACGCCTTGCCGGTGTTGTCAGACCTTGGATTCACCTCTACCAATTATTTTGTCGCGAATCAATTTGATGGCGGCAATAGTTGGGATGAGGGCAAAAACATTCCCTTTGCGCCCTTGATGTCGGTTGTGCAAGCGCGCGCTTGGGCGTCCGCTGGGCAAGAGGTTGGATCCCACACCTTAGATCATGTCCATTTGCCGGAGATTTCGGTGGATGAAGCGCGACGGCAGATCAGCCTGTCTCGCGAAATTCTTGAGCAAGAAACCGGTACCCGTGTCACCGCCTTTTGCTATCCCTATGGTGATTTCAAACCGGAGCACGGCTTACTTGCTAAAGAGGCGGGGTATGCGAATGCGACCACGACGAACCGCGGTCTTGCGAATGCCGCAGATGACCGATTTTTTTTACCTAGAGTCGGTATTTGGCGCACCACTCACTTATTGCGCTTTTTTCAGAAGTGTTTGACCCGCCATGAAGATCGCCGACGTGCCTAAACGCTTGCGAATAGCGCTCCTCACTGAGCGGTTTGGTCATCAATTTGGCGGTGCTGAATCGTACGCTGTCAGTTTGTTTCGCGTGTTGTCACAGCGACACGACGTCACAGTATTTGCCTGTGAATTCGATCACGATCTCGACGTTAAAGAACATAGTGTTTCGGTCGCTTCATGGTGCCCGGCCTGGTTACGTCTTTGGTTGTTTTCCAGGCGTTGTGCTCAACTGACGCGAACAGGGTTTGATATTACCCACAGCCATAGCAATGCCGGATCAGCCAACATTCAATTGATGCATGTCTCGCCGGTGCGCTATCGACGCTTTGTTCATCGCACATTTTTTCAGAAACTATTGGTGTGGCTCACCCCCGTGCAACTGGCGTACTTGTGGATGGAGTCGCAGGCGGTAAAGCCCGCTCCTGGACACGTACTGGTTGCCGTCGCACCCTTGGTCAAGCAGCAACTTAAACTTGCTTACGGCGATGACTTGGCGGTTGAAATGGTGACGCCTGGGGCGCAGACCGTTCTGGCTGACGCAGGGCTACGCCAGCGTGTACGTGCAGAGCTGGGTTGGGGGTCACAAGATATCGGTTGTTTGCTTGTGGCACGTAACCCGCTTCGAAAAGGCTTGGTCGCAGTCTTACGCGCAATGCTGTTACTACCTGAAAGTTTTCGACTCGCCGTTGTGGGCGCAGGAACTGAAGTTCAAGAGGTACTCGCGGCGCAGTTCCCTGGCTTGCAAGACCGAGTGCGTCTTATTGCTGCGACGCCCGAGGTGTCACCCTATTATCTGTCCGCGGATGTGTATGTGCATCCCACCTTGCAGGATAGTTTTGGAATGGCCCCTTTAGAGGCCATGGCGCACGGGCTGCCGGTTGTGTTGAGTGGCAGCGCACATTGCGGCTTCGCGCAATATGTGACGCACGAACAGAATGCTTGGGTGCTCTCTGACCCGCAGGATGCTGATCAGATTGCAGCGGCTTTGCGTGTGTTGGGGTCGGACGCTGAGGTCCGCAAACGTCTGATTGAGCAAGCGACAAAGCTTGTCGGTGATTTTTCTTGGTCCGCAATCGCAGAGCGCTACGAGGCACTTTACGCAAAAAGTCTGGCCTCGCGCACTTAAAGCGCTCACGGTGGCTGCGGCGACTAGATCCAGCCTCTTAGTTTGTACCCGAGCAGCCCTAGGTACTCTTTAATGATCGTGCGGCTTGCCTCGAGGCTTCGAATGTGAGGCCACCAGAGTGCAGGCGGCTCATCTTCCGGCAGTACGATTTGTGGAGCGCTACTTGCGGGTGTGGCTTTGATCCCCCGTTTTTCTGCCGCGGCTTGCGCGCGAGGCATGTGCAAAGCGGACGTCACAAGTAATGCAGAGTTGAGTTTATTCGAGCGCAGGAGAATTTCGCTATAGCGCAGGTTTTCATAGGTGTTGCGGCTTTCGTTCTCTAGTATGAGGGCAGAGTCTGGAATGCCTCGTTGTTTGAGCAGACGCGCCATTCCTTGCGCTTCGCTTACTTTGCCTTCTCTTGCGCCACCCGACAGCAATATTCTGGGCGCACGTCCTGCAAGATACAGTGCCTCCGCGCGATCAATGCGATCCACCGCGGTCGCCCGGTTGTAGGGTTCAAACCAATTTGCGCGGTTTGCCTGCGTGTTGCCGCCAAGAACAATAATGACATCCGCTTTAGGTAACTCGCGCGGTCCTTGGTAGGGATATTTTTCTTCCAAGATCTTACCGAAATGAATAGAGGTGATCGGCAGAGACCAGACACCAACCCAGATAATGGCGAAGAACGTTAGAAAGACTGCAAGACGTTTGAGAGAAAACAGAGCACACACGACGGCTGCAGTGAGCAGAATCAGGCACAGGCCTGGGGGGTAGAGCAACAGACCTGATAAGGGAATATCTGAGAGCACGACGCTTAAGCCTTGGTTGTGCTGAGCAGCTGTTGCACGCGCGCGATCGTCTCGCCGAGTTGAGGCCAGCGACCGCTTGTGCCCAACAGCACGGCGTCTGGGTTCCAGGGGCCCGTGCGCGCGGGTTCTGTCACGCCAAAGAGCGTGATTTGTTTAGCACCCGCTGCGGCACAAAGATGAGACACACCCGAGTCGTTACAGATCACCAGTTTTGCGTGGCGCGTGAGCGCGCAAAAAGCGCCGAGCTCTAAGGGACGAATTTGCGTCGCGGTGGGAGTGGTCCGGAAAGCACTATCGACTTCTTCGTCGGGCGGACACATCGCCACCGTGACTTTATTGTTTTGCAGCACACGCGTAAAGGCATCAAAGTGCGGCCAGACTTTGCCTTGTCCCTTGTGGCGGCCCGTCGCGGTGGGGGCAATCAGGACAAACTCGCCTGCATTGAGTCCGGCCTCTTTTATCGCAGCCACCGCAGCTTGTTCGTGATGTTTGGCGATAGGTAGTCTTAGTCGGTTTGCAGGTGCCTGGGCAGCCACGTTAACGCCCCAAGCAATCAGTGCGCGTTGCGCGAGGTCCAGCCAGGACGCTACAGCGTGACGGTCTGACGAAGGCTTGTTAAAGCCCCAACGCAACAGCAGACTGCGCCCATCGTCACGCCAGCCGGCACATTTCAACCCCGCAAGACGAAAACTCAAGGCGCTCGATAGTGAGTCCGGCAAGAGCAGTCCCCGACGGTAGTTGGGATGCTGGCTGAGGAAAAGTTTGACCGAGCGCATGTTGCCAAGCACCGAGTCCGTCATCGGCACAAAGCCCGCTATCGGCTTGCCTGCGAGCAGCGAACGGGCCCAGGGACGGCCGCACAGCGCGTATGGAATCTTGTGGTGCTCGAACAGGTCGAGTGCTGGCAGCACCATACAGACATCGCCTACCCAGTTGGGAAGACGGATTAAAACGGGTTCCGGGCGAGTGGTTGAGGCATTTGCGTTCATAGAGTGTAAGGATACGATAGGCTGGCCGTCCTTCCAAGTCATCATTGGCGGTTTGGGCGGGTAAAATCAAACCTTCACGAATTTTAGAGTCACATTTTGAGCTCATCCACCAGATCGGCACCCGCGACGTCTGAGCCGACGAATAAAAAGCTTTGGGGCCGAATTTACAGTCGGGTCGGCGTGTACTGGAAAGGGTTGGCGCTTGCCGTCGTCTTTATGGCGGGTGCGGCGGCGACGCAGCCCACGCTAGCCGTCGCCATGAAGCCCTTGCTTGATGAGGGATTTTCTGGAGCAAAGCCCGAATATGTATGGCAGGTGCCGCTCGCGATTATTGGGCTGATTGCGCTGCGGGGTATCTGCAATTTTTTTAGTGATTATTTGCTGGCCTGGGTGGCGAACAATGTGTTGCTTGGCGTACGCGCCGACATGTTTGAAAAACTTTTGTCGATGCCTGACAGTGAGTTTAAAAAGGGAGACACCGGACGGCTACTCAATCGCTTTACGGTCGACGCGGGTAATGTGACCGGCTATGCAACCGAAGTATTGACCGTCATTGTGCGCGAATCCCTAGTTGTTTTGGCGATGATCGCGGTCTTGCTCTATATGTCTTGGGAACTGACCTTGATCATCCTGGTGACTATGCCGGTTTCCGTCTTGATATCGCGCGCTTTCATCGCACGTTTACGACGTATTAATCGTGACACCGTAAACATGAACGCCGAACTCACGCGAGTCGTGAGCGAAGGCATTGATGGGCAGCGCGTCATCAAGCTCTTTGATGGCTATGCCTTTGAGCGCAAGCGCTTTGCCTACGTCAGTGGGCGACTACGCCGCTTTGATATGCGTGCGTCCACCTCGGATGCCGCCATGACCCCGATCACACAAGTTGTGACAGCGGTTGCTGTCGCTGCGGTCATTGCCGTGGCCTTGAGTCAAGCCAATAGCGGCACCCTAACCGTGGGGAGCTTTGCCGCTTTTATGGCTGCGTTGGCGCAAATCTTCGACCCGATTAAGCGTCTGACCAAGGTGGCGGCGCGCATGCAAAAAATGCTGGTGTCGGCTGAAAGTGTTTTTACGCTGGTGGATCAAGCCTCCGAGCCTGAGACGGGCACCAAGACTTTCGAAGGCCGAGCCCTAGGGAAAGTTGAGTTCCACAACGTCTCGCATCGGTTTGCAGATGGCCAAACCAATACGCTGTCAAACGTTAGCGTGACCGTTGAGCCCGGTCAGACTGTCGCGCTGGTGGGGCGTTCTGGTAGCGGCAAAACCACACTGGTCAATATGTTGCCGCGTTTTGTATTACCTACGCAGGGGCAGGTCCTTATTGATGGTTGCGATATTTCTAGTCTATGTTTGCGCGATCTCCGAGAGCAGTTGTCTCTGGTGAGTCAGGACGTTGTGTTGTTCGACGATACGATTGCCGTGAACGTTGGTTACGGCGCTTTACATGAGGCTTCTGAGCAAGAGATTCGTGATGCACTGCGTGCAGCGAACTTGCTGGATTTTGTAGATGCGTTGCCGCTGGGCCTGCAGACTCAAGTGGGCGAGAACGCGACTCGCATGTCGGGCGGACAACGTCAACGACTGGCGATTGCGCGCGCGTTAATCAAGAACGCGCCGATACTCATCTTGGATGAAGCCACCTCGGCACTTGACAATGAATCAGAGCGACAAGTCCAGGCCTCCCTTGAGACCCTGATGCAGGGACGTACGACACTAGTGATCGCCCATCGCTTGTCGACCGTACAGAACGCAGATAAGATCGTCGTGATGGACCAAGGCGTTGTCGTTGAGCAAGGTTCTCATCAAGAGCTACTGTCTCAAGGGGGTGCCTATGCCTCTCTGTATCAAATGCAATTCAGGGACGAATAATCATGAGCGATTCCAATTCAGCGCAGCGCGATCGTCTCCGGCAAGCGATTGCCGCTCGATTTGGAGCTGAATCTGCGCTGTCGGTTGCCGACTTTGACCGACTCGCAGAAGACCTGTCCGGAATCGACGAGTTGTTGCGAATGCTTGAGCACAGCTCGCATCGACGTTGGACGCAGCGTCCTGTGGATGCCGCCTTGTTGAAGATTTTGTTTGCGGCAGCCTTGTCTGCGCCGTCTAAATCCGACTTGCAGCAGGCGGACATTATTCATGTGGCCGATCGTCTCAAGGTGCAGGCTTTAGCGGATTTAATTCCAGATATGCCCTGGATTAGCCAAGCGCCCGTTGTGTTGGTGTTTTGCGGCAATAATCGTCGTATCCGACAGATAGGCGAGTGGCGAGGCAAGCCTTTTGTGAACGATCACCTCGATCATTTTATGAATGCGGCAGTCGATGCTGGCCTTGTGATGGCGCAGTTTATTCGCGCGGCAGAGGCACTAGGCTTGGGGGTTGTGCCAATTAGTGCGATGCGTAACCACAGCGCGGCGACCAGTGACATCTTAGGGTTGCCCGATGCCGTATTTCCGGTCGCGGGCCTGTGCGTCGGCTACCCCGTTGAGTCGGGCAGAATCATCCCCAGGTTAGGCTTGGATGTGACGGTGCACACGGATGTTTTCTCAGAAGAGGGCGTCCAAGAACAGATTGATGCGTATGATCAACGTCGACACGCACAGTTTCCCTTGCGACGGCAGCGTTATCCCGATCGATACCCCGATGTAGCTTTTAATGGCTGGTCAGAGGACAAGGCGCGTCATTACTCGGTTCCCGAGCGCGCAGAGTTTGGTGACTTTATTCGTAGAAAGAAATTTAGTCTTCGTTAAGGAGTGACTGTCATGGCAATATCGACTACAGCAACACTTGAGGCCGAAGAGGCTCAAATCATTGCCCTTGCAAAGCTAGCCGGGTTGGATCTTGCCATGCAAGATTATCGACAAGATGTGATGACCGCCGCGCGAACCGCGCTCAACGTGCAAAAGTCCTTCTCGGGGCCTGCACTCAATACGACAGAGCCTTGGCCTGCGATGAAGGTGAAAGCATGAACGCTTGGATGACTGCCGCCGAGTTACGCGATGCCTACGCAAAAAAAACGCTGTCCCCCGTTGAGGTCGTACGTGCGCAGTTAGATCGAATAGAAAAAATCGACTCTCGCTACAACGCATTTCTGCATGTTGATGCTGATAACGCATTAAAAGCAGCTCAGCAGGCCGAGCAAGCGCTTCATTCGGGCAAGAGCCTTGGCCCCTTGCACGGTGTGCCAGTGGGTATTAAAGACATTATTGATATCGCCGGACAAACGACAACGTGTCATTCGAAGGTGATGCAAGGGACTGTCGCAACACAGGATGCAGACTGCATCACCGCGTTGCGTCAGGGTGGTGCAATCTTGATGGGCAAGCTCGCTTTGCATGAGTTTGCGATTGGCGGCCCGTCCTTTGATTTGCCTTATCCTCCCGCTCGTAATCCTTGGAATACCAATCATCATCCAGGCGGTTCGTCCTCAGGCTCTGGCGCCGCCTTGGCTGCAGGCCTGGTTCCTTTGGCGCTCGGTACGGATACAGGTGGCTCCGTGCGGCATCCCGCGGCAGCCTGTGGCGTAGTAGGGCTCAAGCCCACCTATGATTTAGTCTCGCGACGCGGGGTCTATCCCCTGTCCTTTTCGCTGGACCACGTCGGTCCCATGGCGCGCACCGTGCTAGATACCTCTTTGCTGCTTGAGGCACTTACCGCCACGTCGACGAGTCCGCGCGCCTTCAAAGCGGGCCCGCTCGATCAAGGGATCGCAGGCCTGCGGATTGGCGTTATTCGACACTTTCACCTTGAAGATGAAGTGGCAGAACCTGAGATGGCCGCTGCGTTTGAAGAAGCGTGTCGCGTGTTTGAGGGCTTGGGTGCGCAATTGGTGGATATCCGTCTACCCAGTTTGCAGGAATTTTCTGCGCCCCAGAAAATCATTTTGATGGCAGAAGGCTGGGCGGTTCATGCCAAGTCTTTGCAATCGCGCCCAGGAGACTTCGCTGAAATGTCACGCCGCAAATTATTGTGTGGGGCATTCCTTTCAGCAGGCGATTATGTGCAAGCCATGCAGTGCCGTGAGGCGCTCATGAATAGTGTGGATCAAGTTCTGCAACAGGTGGATGTGCTGGTCGTCGCCAACTCAATGGATCCGGCCTGCGTGATTAATGATTTGCCTGAAGTCGTGCGTACCTACACCCGCCAGGCTCGCGTGCCGTTCAATCTGACAGGGCATCCTGCCTTGGCAGTGCCCAACGGATTTTCGAAGGCCGGACTACCCCTGTCGATGCAAATTGTTGGTCGCTACTATGACGAGGCCTCGATATTTAGAGTAGGGGCCGCGTACGAGCAGGCGACGGCTTGGCACAGCATGCATCCTGCCGCTTGCTCCGCTTAGCTAAGTTCTGCCCGTACGATTGCTGCACCCTGACTAAGCGCTTGAAGTTTGCCGAAGGCCACATCCCGCGGCAGATACTTCATGCCGCAGTCAGGGGCGGGTATCAAGTTTTCGGCGTCGACGAACTTTAAGCCCGCGCGAATGCGTTGGGCCACTTGCTCGGCTGTCTCGATCTTGTGTGTCCCTAAATCTAGAACACCCAACATAATCTTCTTGCCAGATAAGTCTCTCAACACGCCAAGATCGAGATTTGGCTGTGCCGCTTCGATAGAAATCTGTTTGGCGATCGTGCCACTCAGCCCGGGTAAGAATGAATAGCCGCTTGGTTTTTGGCCGGTGACAACCGCGGCATAGCCAAAACATAGATGGACAACAGTAGGCACTGTGATGCCTTGCAGCGCACGATTAATCGCTGCAACCGCATAGCGTTTGGCTTCTTCGGGGTTATTGCGAAGCCAGGGTTCATCGAGCTGAATAAAGTCTGCCCCAGCAGCCTGGAGGTCAAGTGCCTCGGCATTCACTGCCGCCGCGAAATCCATGACCATTTCTTCGTTGTCACGATAAAACTCATTTTTAGCTTGCTGTCCCATCGTGAAAGGCCCGGGCAAGGTGATTTTTGTTTGACGATTCGTGTTGGCCTTCAGAAAGAGTAGGTCGCGCACCTCTACCGCATGGGTGCGAGTGATTTTTCCCACAACGCGCGGAACAGGTGTCTCTACGCCAGCTTTGGACACGACGATCGCTGGGTTGCGGTCGTCGATCCCTTCGAGTTCCGTCGCAAATCGGTTTGAATAACTTTCGCGCCGGATCTCACCGTCGGTAATGATGTCGATACCCGCACGTTCCATATCGCGGATCGCAAGTATCGTTGCGTCATCTTGTGCTTGTTCTAGCCGCTCTTGCGGGATGCGCCACATGTCGTGCATACGCGTGCGCGGCACACCCTTTGCAAGCATTGCTCGATCGATCAGCCAGTCAGGTTGCGGATAACTCCCTACAACGGTCGTGGGGAGTAACTGCTGTGCCTTGTTGATGCTCATGCTGATCGATCCTTGCAAGATGAATTAGTTAACTTTTGCGCCAGAGTCTTTAACGAGCTTGGTCCACTTAACGAGTTCTGTGGCCATAAACGCATTGAAGTCCTTCTGGTTCATGGGTGTGACGATCACGCCGAGGTCAACGAGTCGTTTTTGCATGTTGGGGTCTTTCAGGAATTGCATCGTCGCTTTCTCAAGTTTGTCGACGACATCCTTAGGCATGCCCGCAGGACCCGCTAAGCCCCACCATGGGCGAATGTCGTAGCCTTTCACGGTGTCGCCGATTGGTGGAACATCTGGAGCAATCGGACTGCGCTCGGATGTCGCGACACCCATTGCCTTGAGACGACCCGATTTGACGTGCGGATAAATCACCGGGACATGGTAGAACGACATGGCGATTTCACCTGCGAGCAAGTCGGTTAACCCTTGTGTAACTTGCTTGTAGGGGATGTGTCGAATATCAATACCCGTCATGGTTTTGAGCAGTTCGCCTGCCATGTGAGGCGAGGTTCCCGAGCCTGCTGACATATAGGTGAGCTTGCCGGGGTTGGCCTTCGCGTAGGCGATCAGTTCAGCCATGTTGTTCGCTGGGATCTTTGGGTTCACGACCAACATATTGGGCGCAGCCACCATCAAAGTGATGTGTGTGAAATCTTTGATTGGATCGAAAGGAATCTTGCCGTAGAGGGCAGGGTTCGTTGCGTGGGTGGCACTCGTTGAAAACGTGAGCGTGTAGCCATCGGGTGCCGAGCGAGCAACAGACTCGGCCGAGATGTTGCCACCGGCGCCTGCTTTGTTGTCGACCACGACGGACTGCCCCAGGATTTCGCCCAGCTTTTGTGCATAGAGACGCGCGATCACGTCAGTGGTCGTGCCAGCGGAGTAGGGCACAACAAATTTGATGGGTTTGTTTGGGTATGTTTGTGCTTGAGCGTGTGCGCTTGTTACTGCGACAACGCTGCACAAGCTCAGCAGTGCTGTGCTAATCAGACGATTAATTCGTCCATTGAGAAAAGTAGTAGACATGCTTGCTCCTTGGTTTGTTGTTGGAGTTGTTGTGTTGTCCTGCATTTGACAAGTACAGTGTATCGTTTGTCAGAGCCATTCGGAGAGATCTTCATCTAGAGGTCAACCCTAGATTGACAATCTCCTCGATGGGGGAGTTATTTTTACGTTAAGACGATATCGTATTGCTCTTGCGTGTAACCGGGTGAGACTTCCAGCGAGATTTTCTTCTCGATAAAGTCCCCTAGCATGGCCAGATGCTGACTTTCCTCTTCCAGAAACAAGTCAACGACGTCTTGCGATGCAAGGATGCGAAACTCGCGCGGGTTGAATTGGCGGGCTTCGCGCAAAATCTCACGCAAAATCTCATAGCAAATGCTGCGGTTCGTGCGGACATTGCCTCGGCTTTGGCATGTGGGGCATGGTTCGCACATTTGATGCGCCAGTGAGTCGCGTGTGCGTTTGCGTGTCATCTCTACCAAGCCGAGCTGGGTAAAGCCATTGACGGTCATGCGTGTTCGATCGCTTGCCAGCGCCTTGTTGAGTTCGGCGAGCACCGCATCGCGGTGCGTGGCATCGTCCATATCGATGAAGTCCAGAATGATGATGCCGCCAAGATTGCGTAAGCGTAATTGTCGTGCGATGGCTTGCGCCGCCTCCAAGTTTGTTTTGAAAATCGTATCGTCAAAATTGCGCCCGCCGACAAAGCCACCCGTGTTGACGTCGACGGTCGTCAGTGCTTCCGTTTGATCGATGATTAAGTAGCCGCCCGATTTGAGGTCAACGCGGCGGGATAACGCGCGAATAATTTCTTCTTCGATATTGGCAGTGTCGAACAAGGGGCGTTCGCTACTGTAGTGGGTAATGCGCTCGGCGACCGAGGGGGTGTAGATGTCTGCCCAGGTCCGGAGCTCGGCGCAGACTTTGCGCGAATCAACCACAATTTGTCCGGTGAGCGGCGACACCATGTCGCGCAGGACGCGTTGTGCCAGCGTCAGGTCTTGATGCAAGAGGCTCGTGACAGGCAGTGTGCGGGCGCCTTGCTGGACACTTCCCCAAAGTTTTTTCAGGTAGGCGAGGTCAGCGCGCAGCTCCTCGTCGGTGGCACCCTCCGCTTGCGTGCGCACGATAAAGCCGCCCGTCTCGTCGCTTGGCACAAGCGCTTGGACCCTGTCACGTAGCGCCTGTCGCTCTGCCTCGGATCCAATTTTTTGCGATATTCCAATGTGGGGGTCGTGTGGCAGGTAGACCAACATACGGCCAGCGATGCTGATTTGGGTGGAAAGCCGGGCGCCCTTGGTGCCCAACGGATCTTTGATGACTTGCACCATAAGACTCTGGCCTTCGAAGATCAGTTTTTCGATTGGGGTGGGGGTGACGCCTAACGCGCGTTCACTGCGGTTTTCTCGTAGGTCTGCGATGTGAATGAAGGCCGCACGCCCGAGCCCGATCTCAACGAAAGCGCTCTGCATGCCGGGCAGGACGCGCACCACTTTGCCGAGGTAGATATTGCTCACTTGGCCCCGCTGAATGCTCCGCTCCAGGTGCAGTTCTTGCACTGCGCCCTGCGCCACCAGAGCGACGCGTGTCTCAAAGGGCGTTACGTTAATCAGAATGTCTTCAGTCATGCGGATTCTCTGCGAGGTGGTATGTCAAACTTCGTGCTATAGTAGCGGGCTTGGCTGAGTGATTTGAAGTTCGTTATCTTTCTGTTTTCTAAGCAATGCTTTGGTGTAATGCTTAGAAAGGTGTTCGAAAGGGCACTTGGTTGCAACGCTGTCGTGCTGTTTTTGGTTATTTTTACAAAAATAAAGCTCACTTCGTTTGACACAGATAAAAAAGTCCTTCATAATCTCGCCTCTCTGCTTGTGACAGTTTTCTTACAAGCAAAGCGCAAGACCTTGTTCTTTAAAAATTTGACAACCGATAAGTGTGGGCGCTTGATACGCGTAGCGCAGGTCACGTAGCTGTAACAGGCTGCTGTGATTGCAAACGAAATCAAGTGCTCACTTGAAGTGAAATAGTAAGCCTCTGGGTGTTAAAGCCTA
>CAMBFI010000002.1 GCA_945865935.1 Bordetella parapertussis
GCCATTGCTCAGAGAGTATTTTGGGCCAAAAATTAGCTAATCGGTTGCCCAACTGCTGACGCCCTCCCGCTTTGGCCTCGATTAAAAGCGCTTCCATATCTGAATCTGGGGCTAAGTCCAGGGCAATCGGCTCACCCGGCTGCCAATAGCTCGAAATCTGCAAAATGCCAGGCCCTGAGAGTCCCTTGTGTGTGAACAAGACATCTTCCAAAAAAGCCGGTGCATGTCGCCCCAAACCCGTCGATACAACCGCTTTAACGGCGAGTCCCGCCAAATCAACCAACGGCTTCCATTGCTCACCGTTAAATGTCAGGGGCACCAACGCAGGCCGTGGCTCAATGACCTTGAGCCCGAACTCACGCGCAAGCTTTAGCCCAAAGTCTGTAGCACCCAATTGAGGAATCGCCAGGCCACCAGTGGCGATTACCAGGCTGTGGCATTTGACTATTCCTTGATCAGTTTGCAATACGAACTCTTGAGTGTGGGGGCTGTCGAGTCGTTTGACCTCGCTCACCGCGCACGGCATCATCCACTGCACACCGGCGTCGACACATTCTTTGCGCAACATCTCAATGATCTGTTCGCTATTGTGATCACAAAACAGTTGGCCTTTGTGCTTCTCATGCCAAGCAATGCCATGGCGATCCACCAAGTCGATGAAGTCTTGGGGGGTGAAACCCGCCAGCGCAGATTTACAAAAGTGAGGGTTAGCGGAGATGAAGTGCTCAGCCTTCACCACCCGGTTCGTGAAGTTACACCGACCGCCGCCAGAGATACGAATTTTTTCTGCGAGTTTTTCGGCGTGATCGAGCAATACAACACGCTTGCCGCGTTGGCCCGCAACGGCCGCGCACATCATGCCCGCGGCACCCGCACCGATTACCGCGATATCAAATACCGGCACGCTGCGAACCTAAAGGCGTTGTGTACAGAGGCACTATTGCTCGATCAGGCAATCAACATAGAAGCGCTTCTCACCGTCAGCGTCCGTCTCTTCACCCAGGCCGTGGATATAGGTCTCAAAACCAGGGAATTTTTGATTGAATGAACGCGCGAACTGCAAATACTGCACAATGGTTTTGTTGAAGCGCTCGCCCGGTATCAACAACGGAATGCCTGGCGGATAGGGCGTCAAGAGCACACCCGTTACGCGACCTTCGAGCTGATCAATCGACACACGCTCAACCTCACGGTGTGCCATTCTCGCAAAAGCATCGGAAGGTTTAAGCGCCGGGATCATGTCGCTCAAATACATTTCTGTCGTCAAGCGCGCCACATCATATTTTTTGTATTCAGCGTGAATCAATTGACACAAATCACGCAAGCCCATGCGCTCATATTGGCGATGTTCTTTACAGAAGTCCGGCAAGATCCGCCACATAGGCTGGTTGCGATCGTAGTCATCCTTGAACTGCTGCAATGCCGTCAAGAGGGTATTCCAGCGCCCCTTCGTGATGCCGATCGTAAACATAATGAAAAACGAGTACAGACCGGTCTTTTCAACAACCACCCCATGCTCAGTCAGAAATCGCGATACCAAGGCAGCCGGTACACCAGTCTCACCGAAGGTCCCATCCATGTTCAACCCAGGCGTGACCAACGTCGTCTTGATCGGGTCCAGCATATTGAAGCCTTCCGCTAAATCACCGAACCCGTGCCAATGGTCGTTGGACTGGAGTATCCAGTCTGACTGCTCGCCGACGCCATGCGCAGCAAGGTAATCAGGCCCCCAGACGGTAAACCACCAATCATCGTCACCAAACTCAAGGTCCACCTTGCGCATTGCACGTCGAAAATCAAGCGCCTCGCGAATACTTTCCTCAACCAAGGCCGTACCGCCTGGCGCCTCCATCATCGCAGCGGCCACATCGCAAGACGCGATGATCGCGTACTGCGGTGAGGTCGACGTATGCATCAAATAGGCTTCATTGAAAATATTGCGATCCAGCTTTCGTGTCTCGGATTCCTGCACAATAATTTGTGATGCCTGCGAGATACCGGCCAACAATTTATGCGTAGAGTGCGTTGCAAAAACCATCGCCTTGGGGCTGCGCGGGCGGTTTGGACCAATCGCGTGCATGTCTTGATAAAACTGATGGAAGGCTGCATGTGGCAACCACGCCTCATCAAAGTGTAGTGTGTCGATCATATCGCCAAGCTTGGCCTTGATCATTTCAACGTTGTAGATCACCCCGTCATACGTACTTTGCGTCAAGGTGAGAATACGTGGCTTTTTATCCTTTACCTTACGCGCAAACGGATTTGCGTCAATTTTTTTCTGGATACTTTCTGGCTCAAATTCTGCCAACGGAATCGGGCCGATAATTCCCATGTGATTGCGCGTGGGTCGCAAAAACACTGGTATCGCACCCGTCATCGTAATGGCATGCAAAATGGACTTGTGACAGTTGCGATCCACCACAACGATATCATCGGCCGCTACGTTAGCGTGCCAAACCACCTTGTTAGACGTAGAAGTGCCATTCGTCACAAAATAGCAATGATCCGCATGAAAGATTCGCGCAGCATTAAGTTCGGACTCTGCGATCGGGCCAGTGTGATCTAGCAATTGGCCCAGCTCGTCGACGGCGTTACACACATCAGCGCGCAACATATTTTCGCCGAAGAACTGATGAAACATTTGCCCTACTGGGCTTTTTAAGAAAGCAACACCACCTGAATGTCCTGGACAGTGCCAAGAGTAAGAGCCATCCTGCGCGTATTTAACGAGCTCACGGAAAAAGGGTGGCGCCAAACTATCGACATAGCTGCGTGCCTCTCGAATGATGTGTCGCGCCACAAACTCGGGTGTGTCCTCAAACATGTGAATGAAGCCGTGCAACTCACGCAAAATATCGTTGGGAATGTGCTCAGAGGTGCGTGTTTCGCCATAAAGATAAATCGGAATATCGGCGTTACGGAATCGCAACTCCCCGATGAACTTACGCAAATTCTTAATTGCTCCTGCGACATCCTCAGGCGAATCCACATCGAATTCTTCGTCATCAATCGACAGGATAAAGGCACTCGCGCGGCTCTGCTGCTGGGCGAAGGAACTCAAATCGCCATAGCTTGTGACACCAATCGCCTCCATCCCTTCGGCCTCGATGGCCGACGCTAACGCACGTACCCCCAGCCCCGAAGCATTTTCTGACCGGTAGTCTTCATCGATAATGAAAATTGGAAAACGAAATTTCATGCGAACAGCTCCGCAAGTGAACTAAGGGTGAAAAGAATCGAGTGCTAGACCCGCAAATCGAACTTGGAGTAACCCGCTAAACATTAAGTGCGTGGCAACGTGACGCCGCGCTGGCCCTGATACTTGCCACCGCGATCCTTGTAAGACGTCGAACACACCTCATCGCTTTCAAAGAAAAGCATTTGCGCGCAACCTTCGCCAGCATAAATCTTGGCGGGGAGTGGCGTTGTGTTCGAAAACTCGAGCGTGACGTGTCCCTCCCATTCAGGCTCGAGCGGCGTAACGTTCACGATAATTCCACAGCGCGCGTAAGTGCTCTTACCCAGACAAATGGTCAATACACTGCGGGGGATCCGGAAGTACTCAACGGTACGCGCCAAAGCAAATGAGTTCGGCGGAATAATACAAATATTGCCTTTGAAATCCACGAATGACTTCTCGTCGAAGTTCTTGGGATCAACGATCGTCGAGTTGATGTTTGTAAAAATTTTGAATTCGTCGGCACAGCGGACATCGTACCCGTAGCTGCTAGTGCCATAGCTGACAATGCGGCCTGACTCGTTCGAGCGAACCTGACCGGGCTCAAAGGGCTCGATCATGCCCTCTGACTGCGCCACGCGGCGGATCCAGTTGTCGCTTTTTATACTCATGACCGAACGCCTCAAAATTGAAAGTCGAGAGCGCGGATTTTACCCCCGTCCTGTTACGGATGGTGAGGGTAAGCCCTAAACGGCCAACAATTAGGTTCGCTTGACCGAAATCACTCCAAACTTCTCGCTCAAATCCTTCGGAAGTGTGGCAATTTTTGCAGCTAACTTATCGGCTATCTGACGGTAGATCCGTCCCGCATCGCTTTGGGGCTCAGACACCACTGTCGGGCAACCACCATCGGCGCGCTCACGGATCGCCATCGATAGAGGCAAGCTGCCCAAGCAGGGAACGTTGTAATCCTGCGACATGCGCTGGGCGCCACCCTCGCCGAAGATATGTTCGGCATGGCCACACTTGCTGCAGATATGAATTGCCATGTTCTCAACAATGCCCAGAACCGGCACGTTGACCTTTTCAAACATTTTCAACCCTTTGCGGGCGTCTAAAAGCGCCAGATCCTGAGGCGTTGTGACAATCACTGCGCCCACAACAGGGACTTTTTGCGATAGCGTGAGCGCGATGTCACCCGTGCCAGGCGGCATATCGATCACGAGGTAATCCAAGTCATCCCAATTCGTCGCACGCAACAACTGTTCAAGCGCTTGAGTAACCATCGGGCCTCTCCAAATCGCAGGCGAGTCTTCGCTCAGCATGAACCCGATGGAATTAGTCTGCAGTCCATGACCAATGACCGGGGTCATGCTCTTGCCATCCGAGCTCTCGGGTCGCTGCGACACGCCGAGCAAGATTGGGACACTCGGACCGTAAATATCAGCATCGAGCAATCCAACGCGTGCGCCGGCCGCTTTCAAGGCCAAGGCAAGGTTCACTGCCGTCGTACTTTTTCCAACACCGCCCTTACCCGAGGCGACGGCAATAATGTTGCGCACCCCAGGAACACGCTGCACCCCACCTTGTATCGCATGGGGCACAACACTGACCGACACCAGCACATCTGGATCAGGCACGCCTAACGCCTTGAGCGCACCCAACACTCGCAACTGAATCTCTTGCAGGGTTCCCTCTGCCGGGTAATAGCCTAAGACTACCTGAACACTGACGCGTACGCCCGCGATTTGAATCTGCGTGTCTTTAACTAAGGCTGAAATAGATTGCCCTGTATTCGCATCAACTAGTTGCTCTAGCGCCGCACGCACGTCTACTAGCGTTACACTCATCATTATTCCTTGATCGTATTTGTTTGAAACTGGCCAACGTGTCCCACATCACCAAACTACTACGCAGTGCACTCCAAACAGCTCTCTTCATCGTTGTGACGGTGTTGGGACTCGCCATGGCCTTCATTTTTGTCCTGTCCACGATTTTTGCCATCGCTATTCTAGTCATTGTGGCGCGGCTGCGAGGCAAACCTTTCGAAGTGAGAGAATACTGGAAGACGCGTCAATCGCAACGTAAATCCACTCCCGCCTCAGGTGCTTTCGCCAACAAAGACGTCACAGACGTCGAAGTGCGCGACATTCGCTGAGACAATAGCGGTCATGACGCAGCCAACTCGCAACGTCAGTCTTTTCGAGCTTTTTCGAGGTTTTGCCACGATTGGCCTACTGGGCTTTGGCGGAGTGGCTGCGATCTCGCGACATATCATTGTCGAAAAGAGCCAATGGCTCTCTGAAAAAGAATACGCCACCATTTTAGGTATGGGTCAGGTGCTTCCTGGCCCGAACGTCGTGAACGCCTCCGTTGTCATAGGGGATCGCTTTCAAGGCGTTAAAGGGTCACTGATCAGTGTGTTGGGGCTCATGGTTCCGCCCATTTGCATTCTGCTGATTCTTGCGGGCCTGTACGACAATTTTTCACATCTCCCGGGCGTCAACGTGGCCCTGATCGGAGGAGCCGCGGCGGCCGCCGGAATGATTATCGGTACAGGTCTAAAAATGGCTCAAAAAATCAAACCCGGTGTGGCCGGCTGGCTGATTATTGCGGCGGCCCTAGTCAGTATCTTGATTTTAAAGTGGCCCTTGGTTTATGTGGTGCTTGGTCTGATTCCTTCAGCACTCGCACTGACCTATTGGCTTAGCAAAAAATGATCGATGTGAATGTCCTGTTGCAGCTAGCAAAGACCTTTGCGTCGCTCTCGCTTGTTGCCATTGGCGGGGCCAACGCTGTGTTTCCTGCCTTGCGACAGGCTATCGTTGAAAACATGGCCTGGATGGACGATGGAACTTTCCTTCAGCTATTTGCCATCGCGCAAATCACTCCTGGCCCTAACGTTGTTGTCGTGAGCCTACTAGGCTGGCAAATCGCGGGGCTTCCAGGCCTATTGGTGGCAACTGTATCAATGGTATTGCCTGCGGCCATCCTCGCGTTTGCTGTGGGGCGGATTGCCAACCAGGTCGCGGATTCCGCAGGCTTTAAGCTGGCGCAAAAGGCCCTAGTCCCCCTCGCCATCGGCCTACTGATCGCGGGAGGCTTAGACTTGGCCATCGCAGCGCCAGGTGGATGGTTTATCTGGGTTTTAGTCGCAGTCAGCGCGCTCAGCGTTATCTACACCAAGGCCAATCCCATTTGGGGCATGGCGGCGAGCACAACGGTCGCTCTGATCGTCCATTACTCGGGCCTGGTGCAACTGCTTTAAAATCGTGGGATTGTCTTCCCATGTCACGTCACAAGTTGCCCATGCCCCGCACACTATTTGTCACCACCGCGCTACCTTACGCCAACGGATCTTTCCATATCGGCCACATCATGGAATACATCCAGGCCGACATCTGGGTTCGAGCGATGCGCATGGCTGGGCACACCGTGCATTTTGTTGGGGCCGACGATACGCACGGCGCGCCGATCATGCTCAAAGCAGAAGCCGAGGGCATCACACCCCAGCAGCTCGTCGCACGAATTGCAGGTGAGCGACCCCAGTATTTAAACGGCTTTCATATCGCGTTCGATCACTGGCACTCAACTGACTCGCCAGAAAACGTCGAACTTTCGCAAGACATCTACCGACAGCTACGCGCTGCAAACTTGATTGAAACGCGTGAAATCGAACAGTTTTTCGATCCAGTCAAAGGTATGTTTTTGCCTGATCGGTATATCAAAGGCGAATGCCCGAAGTGTCATGCCAAGGATCAGTATGGAGACTCCTGTGAAGTGTGCGGAGCCGTATATGCACCGACGGATCTGGTTGATCCCTACTCCACTCTGACGAAAGCGCGACCGATTCTTAAAAAGTCAGATCACTTTTTTTTCAAACTTTCTGATCCGCGCTGCGTCGAATTTTTACAAGAGTGGACGACTGGCGCTAACGCACAAGGTTCTAAGCGCTTACAAACAGAGGTACTTGCCAAGACACGCGAATGGCTCGGTAATGGTGACGATCAAGCAAATCTAGGTGACTGGGATATTTCGCGCGATGCCCCCTATTTCGGGATCGAAATCCCTGATGCACCTGGCAAATATTTTTACGTTTGGCTTGACGCGCCGATTGGATATCTCGCCTCACTCAAAGCGTACTGTAAGAAAATCGGTCTGGATTTTGACGCTCTGATTGACCCCTCAAGCACGACCGAACAAGTGCACTTTATCGGAAAAGATATTGTCTATTTTCATGCTCTGTTCTGGCCCGCAACCTTAAAGTTCTCCGGACGAAAAGTACCAGATCAGCTCAATGTACATGGCTTCATCACCGTGAGCGGTGAAAAAATGTCTAAGAGCCGCGGGACCGGCATTTCGCCTTTGCGCTACCTTGAGCTTGGCATGAACGCCGAGTGGATGCGGTACTACATTGCTGCAAAACTCAACGCACGCGTCGAAGACATTGACTTCAACCCTGACGACTTTGTGGCGCGTGTCAACAGTGATCTAGTCGGCAAATACGTCAACATCGCAAGCCGTGCCGCTAATTTCATTAGCAAATATTTTGACGGAGAACTCGGATATTCTGGCGATGCAGCCAAGCTCAGTGACCACTGGCAAAACGCGACAAACGCCATACAAGCCGATATCGAGGCGCGTGAATTCGGTCGTGCCATCCGCGAAATCATGGCGCACGCCGATCAGATCAATCAGGCCTTTGATGCCGCGCAACCGTGGCTGATCGCCAAGACGCTCGCCCAGGCCGACGCTGCGCAACGCGAAGCGCTGCAACATATCTGTTCGTCGGCCTTAGCCGGCTTTAAGGCACTTTCGGTCATGTTGTCGCCAATTTTGCCGGTACTTTCCCTGCGTGTCGCGACCGAACTCTTTGGGCTGACTCGCAGCTTTGTCTGGTCCGACGCGGGCGTTCTGCCCACGCGTATCAATGCGTTCAAACATTTAATGCAGCGCGTAGAGCCCACGATGCTTGACGCACTATTCGATGCGCCCGCTGCCGAGCTAGCACCGGAAGTAACACCTGCGCTCGTTCCAGGCGGCGAGCCGATTGCCGACATCATCACGATCGACGATTTTGTCAAAATTGATTTACGCGTTGCACGGATTGTGAATTGCGAACACGTTGAGGGTTCAACGAAGCTGCTGCGTCTGACTCTAGACGTCGGTGAAGGCCGTCACCGCAACGTTTTCTCGGGGATCAAATCTGCCTACGAGCCTGCGCAACTCATTGGCAGACTCACGGCACTCGTTGCAAACCTCGCGCCACGCAAGATGAAGTTCGGCGTGTCCGAAGGCATGGTGCTTGCCGCGAGCCATGCCGACGACAAAACAGATGCTGGGATCTATCTGCTCGATCCCGCCTCGGGTGCGCATCCAGGCATGCGCATTCGTTAAACCGGTTGAGGACTCAGCGTCGCATCTAAGCTGCGACGCTCATCAAAGACAAAGCAATTACCCTCGTAGCCGACACCACCCGTTTGCTCGAAATACTTCAAAATGCCACCGTCGAGCTGATAGACGTTTTCTACTCCTGCGTCTGCCATAAAAATCGCGGCCTTCTCGCAACGAATACCACCCGTACAAAAACTAATCACTGTCTTTCCCGTGAACTCATCCTTGTGCTCAAGTAACGCCTGGGGGAACTCAGTGAACTTAGAGAGATGCCAGTTGATGGCGCCCTTAAAGGTGCCCGCCTCCACTTCGAAATCATTGCGCGTATCCAACAAAACAACCGGTCGTCCGGTGTCGTCTTTACCTTCAGCGATCCAGCGCGCGGCGGTATGGGCGTCAACCGCTGGGGCTCGCCCTGCCTCGGGACGGATGGTCGGATGATTCATCCGAATAATCTCCTCTTTGATTTTGACCAGGAGTTTTTTAAAGGGTACGCCTTCAGAAACGCTGTACTTCGCCTCTAGATCGGCGAATGCGTTGTCTTGCCGCAGCCACGCTAAAAAATCCTCAGTCGCCGAACGCGATCCCGCTAAAAATAAATTGATGCCTTCGGGCGTCAATAAAATGGTCCCTTTGAGTGCGAACGCTTGCGCCTGAGCCACCATCTCGGCTTTGCGTTGTTCTAAGTCTGCAAGACCCACGAATTTATAGGCTGCGATATTAATAATTTGGGTCATAAGACATATAAAAAGAAATGCTTGAGTGTCGAAAATATATTAAATTGGCAATGAATTTTGTTTATTTTATGCCCACGGAGAGGATGATGAAGTTTCTCAGAATAATCGCGATCACTGTTTTGGCACTCGCCTCATATCAGGCGTACGCTTGGGAATATCGAACCCGTACCGACCAAATGCGCGGGACAAGCACTCGTTTTGCTGAAACCACCAGCACCAACAAGGTTAGTTTCAGTGCTCCCTACGCGGGGGGCTCGACGCTGGACTTAACGGTTCGCGAGCGGTCGCAAGACGGCTTAAACATCCTTTTCACGATCAGCAAAGGCCAATTCAAATGCAGTGGTGGCTGTAAGTTCTTTGCTCGCTTTGACGAGGGAAAAATTTTCACAATCGCCGCGACTGGCGCCTCAAGCGGCAGCATGGACACCATTTTTGTTGAAGATGAAGCGCCCTTTTTGGCAGAGCTTCGTAACTCTCGCCGCCTCATCGTTGAAATCGAATTTTTTCAAGAAGGCTCAAGCCAGTTCACCTTTAATACGGCGAACCTAAAGTGGTAGACGCCTAAAGCTTGAACCGATACTGGAGCGGGTGATGGGAATCGAACCCACGCTTGAGGCTTGGGAAGCCGCCGTTCTACCATTGAACCACACCCGCTCTATCACCTGCCGAGAGCCATTATACGAGATGCCCGTCGGCCCGCAAGATGATGGCGACACGCACTACAATGTCTGCCATGGAAATCCTATTAAACGGACAGCCTAAGACGCTGCCGGACTCAATATCTGTTGCCACACTGATTGATCAACTCGGCTTCACGGGCAAGCGGATCGCGGTAGAGCGCAATGGCGAAATTGTGCCAAAAAGTACCTACACCACGGTCCAGCTCGTCGCGGCCGACCGGCTAGAGATTGTTGTCGCCGTTGGAGGTGGCTGATGCATCCGCAACATATTCGCAGCTTCGTCAATCGTCGCAGCCACATGACACAAGGCCAACAGCAAGCCCTCGACACTTATTTAGACAAGTGGTCCCTCCCATACCGCGCTGAAGTGCTCGACCTCAGTCAGGCCTTCGGGCGGTCGGCGCCCACTATTTTGGAAATCGGCTTCGGCATGGGCGAAACGACTGAGCAGATTGCTTTGGCGCGCCCGCAGGACAATTTTTTAGGGGTTGAGGTTTTTAATGCGGGCGTCGGCGCTCTGTTAAAACGAATTGAAACCTCAACGCTCGAAAACATTCGAATCATTCAGCACGATGCCGTTGAGGTCCTGCGCGATATGGTTGCACCAAACTCTTTGGCAGGTGTACACATTTATTTCCCAGACCCTTGGCCCAAAAAACGTCACCACAAACGGCGTTTGATACAAGCACCACTTATTGAGTTGTTATCGAGCAGAATGGCTTCAGGTGCTTACTTGCATTGCGCAACAGATTGGGAACATTACGCCCAACAAATGCTCGCGGTACTTTCTGGGGAAGCCAGCCTGATCAATACCGCTGAAAACTTTGCCCTGCGCCCAGATTTTCGACCACTGACAAAGTTTGAAAACCGGGGGCTCCGCTTGGGGCACGGGGTCTGGGATCTAATCTTCAAGAAACGCTAACACTCGCTTTTAGCGCGCGTTGACTATCTTCCAAAGCCGCCGAGCTTACCTAGATTTTTCATGCCGCCCATGGCACGCATCATCTTGGCCATGCCGCCTTTTTTCATTTGCTTCATCATGCCCTGCATCTGCTCAAACTGATTGAGCATGCGATTGACTTCCTGCACAGGGACTCCCGCCCCCGTCGCAATACGGCGCTTACGTGAGGCCTTGAGCAGCTCGGGTTTCGCACGCTCCTGTGGAGTCATCGAATTCAAAATACCTTCCGTGCGACGCAATTGTTTATCTGCCTGCCCATTCTGCAATTGACCCGCCGCCTGCGCAAACTGAGCGGGCAGTTTTTCTAGCAACGAGCCCATGTCACCCATTTTTTTGACCTGCGCCAGCTGGTCACGAAAATCATTGAGGTCAAACTTATCGCCGGACTTCATTTTGGCCGCAAGCTTTTGAGCATCGGCCATGTCGATATTCTTCTGCGCCTGCTCGACAAGCGAAACGATATCGCCCATCCCCAATACACGCTGCGCCATGCGCTCTGGGTGGAAAGGCTCAAGCCCATCCAACTTTTCAGACACGCCAACAAACTTTAGAGGCTTACCTGTGATGTGCCTAACTGACAAGGCCGCACCGCCGCGCGCATCACCATCTAATTTGGTAAGAACAACGCCCGAGAGAGGCAAGGCCTCGCCAAACGCGCGCGCCGTGTTCACTGCGTCTTGACCTTGCATCGCATCGACAACAAACAAGGTCTCAATCGGATTCAAAACGCTGTGCAGCATCTTGATCTCTTGCATCATCGCCTCGTCAATACCCAGACGACCTGCCGTATCGACAATCAAGACATCAAAATAATGACGTTTTGCATAATCGAGTGCGGTACGAGCAATATCTTCGGGCTTTTGAGATGCATCTGAAGCAATCCACTCCACACCGACTTGGGCTGCAACGGTTTTTAATTGCTCAATCGCTGCAGGGCGGTATACGTCCGCACTCACCACAGCAACTTTTTTCTTACCCGTCTTGCGCCCATGCTGAACATGGTCCCCCGCTGCGAGCCAACGCGCTAACTTTCCGGTCGTGGTGGTCTTACCCGCACCCTGCAAGCCCGCCATCAAAATCACGGCTGGGGGCTGCATCGCCAAGGACAGTTCACTTGCCTCAAGACCTAAATCACCACCCATTAAAGCCGTGAGCTCTCGGTGCACCACACCCACCAGCGCTTGCCCAGGAGACAGACTGCCTACAACTTCCTCGCCTAGCGCTTTTTCTTTAACCTTGGCTACAAAATCCCTCACCACTGGCAACGAAACGTCAGCCTCGAGCAGCGCTAAACGCACCTCTCGGAGCATCTCCTGGGTGTTCGCTTCGGTTAGGCGCGCTTCACCTCGAATCGTTTTGACGACACGGGATAGGCGTTGGGTAAGATTTTCAAGCATGGTGGCGGTTTCGCTTTACACTAGACACATGTCTTACGCTATTGTATTTCACTCTTTAGCCGCATTTGCCTACGCCATCTTGGCTTTGGTACTTTGGCGCTCATTGGCCTCGGGCGAGCCGGTCCAGCAAGTTGGTCGCTCCGCCCGTCTGGGTCTGTTATCGGCAATTATCTTGCATGCGGCTGCGCTGTACTTTGCAGTACTCGAAGACAATCATCTGAAATTAAGCTGGTCTCTTGCCCTCTCGGCCTCTGTTTGGCTCGGTATGATTATTTTCTGGCTCGAAAGTCTCATTATCCGGATTGATGGACTGCAACTCCTACTTTTGCCCGTTGGCGCGCTCATTTGCGTGGTCGCTGCCGTATTCCCAAAGACCCAGCTGCTCGCGCACGCAAACGACGCTGGTCTAAGAGCGCATTTATTGATTGCCTTGTGCGCGTATGCGCTGGTCACTATTTCTGCGCTGCAGGCCATGCTGATGGCAGCGCTCGATCATCGTCTGCATTTTCCAAGGGAAACTCATCCAGTTCAAACAAAGACTCGCAATGCGATTGGTCGGCTTTTGGATGCTCAGCCACCGCTTCTGGCACAAGAACAAATCTTGTTTCGCGTCATTTGGATCGCTTTTGCTGCGCTAACGTTCACCGTTCTATCGGGATCTATTATTTCCCTTCATATGACAGGGAAATGGCTTCCCCTTGATCACAAGACCATTTTCACCCTTTTGTCTTGGGTTACCTTTAGTATTCTGTTGGCGGGGCGTTATTCGCGTGGCTGGCGCGGAAGAATCGCGCTACGCTATACGCTGGTTGGCTTTGCTTTTATCGTGCTTGCCTACACTGGCAGCCGTTTTGTAGTTGAAGTGATCTTACAGAGAAACTGAAATGGGAAAAGCCTTATTCTGGATTGTGGCATTTTTAGGCGGCCTGCTCGCGACACGCGTGCTTGCGCAGCTCGCTGCAAAAAAAATGTACAACGATTCTCTACCTAAACAAGCGAATACGCCGAGAGTCTCCGAAACAGAGGCGATGGTGCGTTGTGCGCACTGTGGCGTCCATCTACCCGAATCCGAAGCCATCACCAAAGAAGGTGTGAGCTTTTGTAGCCAAGCACACGCCTCCCTTGGTCCGCGCGCATCACGCTAACTTGCGTCTGTATGTGGAGCCTTGATTCGCGCGGCTGGCTTATCCCGTCACCCCACATTACGCTCAAACAGTCACCCAATTGCGACGAGCGACCACCAGCTACCGATATCGATCTGCTGGTTTTACACAACATCAGTTTGCCGCCCGGCCAGTTCAATACGCCCTATGTCACCGATTTATTTTTAAATCAATTAGACACCGCGGCACACCCTTGGTTTGTCAATATTGTTGGGCTGCGCGTGTCTGCGCACTTCTTTATCGCGCGCGACGGCAACACCACACAGTTTGTTTCCTGCGAGCAGCGTGCGTGGCACGCCGGTGTGTCCTCGCATAATGCGAGAGAACGTTGTAACGATTTTTCTATCGGCGTCGAACTTGAAGGGACAGATACCCTTGCCTACACCGATCAGCAGTATGAAACGCTCAAGCACTTAACGGCGTGCCTACGCGCACGCTATCCCTTGGCTGCTGTTCGAGGCCATTGCGATATTGCGCCTGGCCGCAAAACAGATCCGGGCCCAGCGTTTGACTGGGCCCATTATGCGAAATTAGCCAACTGGACGGCCGAGGCCTTACCCAAGTAGCAATTGATTGACGCGCCGGACAAAGGCCGTCGGGTCAGGTAACTGCGCTCCATCGGCCAGCATCGCTTGCTCGAACAACAGATTCGCCCACTCGCCGAAACTATCATCCGTCACGCTTTGTATGCGCTTGACCAAGGCATGCTCTGGATTAATTTCAAGGACTGGCAATACATTTGGCGCCGCCTGACCAGCCGCTTTGAGCATCCGCTGTAAATGCGGACTCAAATCGTTTTGCCCCACCACCACGCATGAGGGTGAATCAACCAGGCGCAAGGTGACACGCACTTCTTTCACACGTTCTTTCAAGGACTCTTGCAGACGTTCGACCAAGGGCTTGAACTGCTCAGCCACTTCAGTCTGATGCTTTTTCTCCTGCTCATCAGCGAGCGCCTCCAGATCTAGGCCGCCTTTCGCGACAGAAATGAGTTGCTTACCGTCGAACTCACGCAGATGGGATAACATCCATTCGTCAACACGATCCCACAATACGAGTACTTCGATACCCTTTTTGCGGAAGATTTCAAGATGCGGGCTGTTTCGACCAGCGGTATAGCTGTCAGCCGTCACGAAATAAATCTTATCTTGCCCTTCTTTGAAGCGCGACACATAGTCGGCCAAGGTAACCGTCTGAGCATCAGAGTCCACTTGCGTCGAGGCGAAACGCAGCAACTTTGCAATCCGCTCGATGTTACCTGAGTCTTCGCCTGTTCCCTCTTTTAATACCTGGCCAAATTCGGTCCAGAACGTCGCGTAATCCTCTGTTTTGTTTTCAGCCAAATCCTCGAGCAAACTCAGAATACGCTTGGTCGATCCTTCACGAATCGCTTTGACATCACGGCTTTCCTGCAAAAGTTCACGCGATACGTTTAGCGGCAAGTCGGCAGAATCAATCACTCCACGAACAAAACGTAGGTAGGACGGCAACATCTGCTCTGCGTCGTCCATAATGAATACACGCTTAACGTAGAGCTTCACGCCGCGCCGCGCATCGCGATCCCACATGTCAAAAGGCGCATGTTTCGGGATGTAGAGCAGTTGCGTATATTCACTGCGCCCCTCAACGCGATTGTGCGTCCACGCTAACGGATCATCAAAGTCGTGCGAGACGTGTTTATAGAATTCGCGATATTGCTCATCGGACACCTCGGACTTACTGCGCGTCCAAAGCGCATTCGCTTGGTTGACCGACTCCCATTCGTCTTTTTTAACTTGTTCGGATTTATCTTTGTCCCACTCTTCCTTGAGCATTTGCACTGGCAGAGAGATGTGATCCGAATAGCGACGCAAGACTTCACGCAATTTCCAGCCACTTAGAAATTCATCTTCATCGGCACGCAGATGCAACACAACGTCCGTGCCACGTGTCGCTTTCTCAGCGGCGGCGATGGTGAACTCACCTTGGCCATCAGATTCCCAAACAATTCCCTGCTCTGCTGGGGTACCAGCCCGCCGGCTTCGAACCGTCACTTTGTCCGCAACAATGAAGGAAGAATAAAAACCCACCCCAAACTGACCGATTAGCTGAGCATCTTTCTGATTGTCGCCCGTCAACTTGGAGAAGAACTCGCGCGTACCAGAACGCGCAATGGTGCCCAAGTTGGCGACCGCCTCGTCACGCGACAACCCCACCCCATTATCTGAAATCGTGATGGTGCGTGCCGTCTTATCGAAATCGACGCGAACATGCAGTTCACCCGCCCCTTCCATTAAGTCGGGCTGATCAATCGCCTCGAAACGCAACTTGTCGCACGCGTCCGAGGCGTTAGAGACCAGCTCGCGCAAAAAGATTTCCTTGTTGCTATAGAGGGAATGAATCATCAGGTGCAGCAGCTGCTTAACTTCTGCCTGAAAACCTAACGTTTGCGATGCGTCAGAAGATGATGTTGTTTGAGTCATGGTGCTCACCAAAAAGTTATCCACAGGGCCATGCCCTCGGCCGAGGCGCTAGGCAATATTCTGCAATGTATTTGGGGGGTCATTGCTGCATTTCAAGACCTCGCGTCAGTTCCCAAGGCATTTTTGGGCATTAAACGCTTACTTATTAGCTGTAGGGCAAGCACAGTTGACAGGCCAGCGGCAAAACTCACCGCCAAGCCGTGCCCGGGCAAGATCAAGGTCATCACCACACAAAAACTGGCGAACCCATAAAACCCATAGAACATACCTCGCAGTAAGGCGACCGCAGAGTCGGGGCCCGCGTGGTGATGCGAAAACGTGACCAACACCGTACTCATTAGAGGGAACATACCAAATAGCCCGCTCGTTCGCGGGCCCATCACGTCGGCAAAATAGGTCACAAGCAACACCATCGTTGCGCCCAAAGCCATACGTAAAACAAGATCTACATTTCCCGGGGGCGCTGAGCGTGTCGGAGGCGGTCTTTTTGGCAGCGCGCGGGGCGCCAACATCAGCAGCACCAGTACCACGGCGAACGCGACGAATAACGGAAGGTGCACAAACTGCAAGATCGATACCGTCAACGCATACGTGAGCGCAGCGGCTAACAAACTAAGCAGAACGCCATGGCGCAGGCACGTCCAGCCATAGGCGATGCAAAATGCCAGCGTCGCCACGACGGCATACAACGTCCCTTCTGCCGCCTGCGCGGCAAAGTCATGCCCTTGTTCGACGGAGAGTATTAACAGCACCGGCCCGGCATACACCGGAAAGGCGGATAACCAGCCAGCTAACCCTGCTCCCCAGCGGCGTTGCGCCAAAGACAGCAACAAGATCAAACTCGGCACAAGCAAGAGCTTGGCCGCCAACATCGTGACGCTCACGACTGCGCCGCCAGTAGCGTTGTGACCTCTTGTATGTCTCGACAATGTTCGAGGCCGTTGATCGCGGCAACCAGCGCTGCGCTATCTCCCATCGGCTCGGCGGCCAGCGACCAACAACGCTGGAATTTTTTCATGCGCGCCTCTTCACTTAACGGACGTTTCGGACTGGCAAGCATGGTGTCTATCGCGTGCTCCAAGATCCGCCCATCTCGTAAACGCACCGACACCACCTGCGGAGCTAGGGCATTGGGATTTGGGTTGTCATCGATTTGCATCGATACCTTTTGTGACAATACGAAAGTCTGAGGATCATGCAATGCATCTCCCCGAAAATGCATAGGATCTAACGAACCATGCTGCAATACCTTCGCAAGCGCAAACGGCATACAAAGACGAGCGTAGTTTGGCGAAGGCGATTTGACTGGCGGGCGATTGACCAAATGATTAATCAACGAAGGACCACGCACGATGATCTGTTCAATCTCATCGGCACCAAACCCAATCTGCTCCCTTAACACCATCAGGCCTTCAATACCGCCGTGGGTGGCACGCCCACTCGGGTACGGTTTATGACTTAATTCGGCGATACGCCAAGTTTCACCTAAGGCTTTCATGGGCGGCTCGAGATCCCATTGCGTCTCAAACATCGGCAGGTAACCGAAACGACCCGTCAGCGGCAGCTGCAAACTAGGAAATCCACTTTGTGCCAAATCGCAAGACTGCAGGGCAGCACGTGCATTCATACCAACTTGCAGGGGCAGCACCACACTGCCTTCTGTATGACCTTGCATCGTTCCACTGACTTGTGCGAGCTGATGACCAAACGCCGCGAGAGTGCGTTGCGCATCAAAGCCACGCAAGTTAGCCAACCCCGCTACCGCACCAAAACCACCAGAGGTTGCGGGACGAAAAAAACGTAACCCTTGCTTAGAGGCCAACCCGATGGTGCACGCCACATCCACGCCAGCCGCGACCGCAGCCAAAAACGCTTTGCCAGAAACGTCGCCACGCAGTTGTGCCTCAGCAAGCAGCACGGGCAAGAGTGTTGCCATCGCATGCAGTACTGCACCTTCGTGCAAACAATCAAATTCCTGACAATGGATTTGATAGGCATTGAGCAACACGGCTTGCCCGGGACTAAACGTTCGCCGCGTTCCCCACAAGCCCACTTGCTGCCCGTCTCCCCAGCCCTGAACCGCTTGAAGCAAAGGCGCAATCTCGGGGGTGCTGCCCCCCGCAATTCCGACACCTATCGTGTCAAGCGTAAATACTTTGGCGCGCTCAACTGCAGCGGCAGACAAATTTTCAAATCTAACCGAGGCCGCATGCTCAGCTAATTGCAGATCCAACGATGACATCCAAAATCCTTAACGGGTTCAACTGTACGCACTTACCTATCCCATACTTCGTCAGGGACTGGTAATCCTTTAAGATCCTCCGCACTTAATGGTTGGTCCGGCACGATCCCATACGTCTCGAGCATCAAGGTGATTTGGCGCGTATGTTGAGCCGCGTGCCATGTCGTGCGTTCCAGAACATCGTGCATGGCGCGCCTGCCGTAGTAGGTTGGCACCAGATACTGAAGGTCACGATTTGGCTCGTTACGCCACCAATCTGCTACTTGCGCATGCACTTTCGAACCCCAGTCCGCCAGGTCGTTAGCAGACCAACCCTTAGGAGCTAACTCTCCAAACCCTTCAAATCTCAACTCGATCTGATTAGCCGCCTCGGCGCCCATTTGTGCGACGCGAAAAATATGAAACACCGTGTCCGCAGGATTACGATTCCTATCTCGAAAATTTTCACGTAACTGCTCGGGAGAAAACTGCTTGATCAAACGCTGCGCGGTTTGAATGATCGTATCTAATTTCGCGATCAGTTGCTCGGGAGGCAACGGATCCATTAATTTGGTTTTTAAATCCAAAAATTTAATCACGTCATTAAACGACTGACAAAAAGTAAAGCGCCCGCCGAGCGCAACAACCGGAACGCTACGAGCACCTAGCGCATGCAGCTTAGCCATGCCTGTTGGATCGTTCAGTACATCGATCGATTCAAAATCAATACCCTGTTTTGTCAGGAACTCTTTGGTGCGTAAACAAGATGAGCAGCCTGGCTGCCAAAACACCTGAACACGCGCGGATTGTGTGGCTTGCATGGTTTGTCTCCAGTGACGGTTTTGTTATGGCGTAATTATGACTCGGGAACGTCTCTCAGGAGGGGTTCGGGTGTCAAAATTAATGCCTAGTCAGTGATTTCTGAAAATTTATTTTCCACCGTATAATGGCAGACCTCGTACCATAGCGCCTTGCGCGCGACCTCTCTGCCCGGGTGGTGAAATTGGTAGACGCAGGGGACTCAAAATCCCCCGCCGCAAGGCGTGCCGGTTCGATTCCGGCCCCGGGCACCACACATAAATCCTTGATTCTCAAGGAAAGTACTAAGCCGCAGTTGATGCAGGGCGAGTCATGCCGCTCGCGCTCAACACGATCACTACCTTCGCATGGTCCTCCCGTCGTCGCTACAGCAGTCTCTGACAACACAAATGTCGCAGCGCAACAAAATATCGCCGCTCTAGTATCGGCTCAGCACACTAACTCGATGCGTCAGCGTATCGAGCAACTGTTTGTGACCGTTAGTACTTGGGCTGCGGGTGCATACCCTGATTCACACGATCGTTTATGGTTTGTTGCAAAAGTCGTATGTCCGGTACTTGGACCTAATCAACAACGCTGATGGTAATCTCAAACACCGCAAGCAGGGCTTGAATTATTCTATTAAACAAAACCTGTTTGGGAAGTTGAGCCACTAGTGATCGCTTTAAATTAAATCCTCTTGGGAGGATGACTTATAATCTAGTAGCTGAAAAAAGTTAGATATGCTTTATGGCCTTCGCGTCCGCGCGGACAATCTGGGGCTCGTGCAACGCGTCACACGTTGCATAGTTATGATGCAGGGACTGCATTACAGGACGGACTAGTCACCGTACCGCATCAACATCCTATTGCTACAAATATTTATCTAGTCTATGAGACCGGTTAATCTGAACAGTACGATGCTACTAAGCTTGTTCACAGCCGGCTGGGTGCAAGCACAAAGTCTGCCAGAGGCTGTCGCCCTAGCGCTCACACAGTATCCAACAATCTCCGCGACCCGAGCGAGTCAACAAGCCGCAGAGCATGAGGTCACCCGTGCGCAAAGCGCGTATTGGCCGCAGGTGAGCTGGACTGGAACTTACGCTTATTACAATACCGGTATGGTACCAAGCACTTGGATTCAATCCCCCAGTGTGAGCCTAAACCTCTGGTCAGGCGGACGAATCCAAGCTGATGTAGATCGCGCGCGTGCTCAAGTTGACGCAAGTAGGCATTCGGTTAGCATCACGCGCGACCAAGTGGCCCAACTTGCAGCACAGGGCTATTTAAACTGGGCACGTAGTCAAGAGTTAGAGCGAAGTGCTCGAGTAAATTACGCAGCATATCAACGACTGCAGGTCCTTGTTTCAAAAATGGTCGAAGTCGATCCAGGGCGCAGTGTGGATCTTGAGCAAGTCCGCGGACGACTTGCCGGTGCTCAATTGACGCTCGAACAAAATAAAGCTGGGCTTGCCGTTGCGGCAGAGCGAGTTCGAAGAATGCTATCAGGTGTTGTGCCGCAAGAGCCTTCAGGGCTTGACATCTTGCCCGCTCAAATGCCCACCTCGTTAGAGGTCGCACTGACATATTTAGGTGATACCAATCCCATCATTGCACGGCAGTTAACAAACCTAGCCGCAGCACGGGCTAACTTGGCGAGTGCCAAGTCGCAACACGCCCCACAGATAAATGCGACCTATGGAAAACAAACGTTTCAAGGAACGGGGCAAGGAGACTATGTAGCTCAAGTCATGCTGACTGTACCGATTTTTCAAGGAGGCGCTGCCTACGGTGCGACGCAGTCAGCTGCTGCTGAACTCGAGGCGGCTGAGTACAGCTTGAAAGACGTTCGCATCACGCTCCAAGAAAACCTTAGAACTAATTGGATCAACTGGATGAGTGCTCAAGAACGCGTTAAAGTTGCCAACCACCAAGTTGTCCATGGCACGAAAACGCTCACTGGCTACTGGCAACAATATCAGGTCGGTCGTCGTCAAATTATCGAGCTTCTAAACGCACAAAATGAATTATTCACGTTTGAAGTGAATAAAATTTCCTCTCGATTCGACGTACTTAATTTTCGAATTGCTGTCCTAGCCAATATTGGCCGTCTGGCAAACGGCTACAGTCTGTCGAGGCAACAAGCAGAACCTGGAGCTTTTCAAACTCAATCCTTAACCAACATCCTCCCGGTAGGGACGGCTCCTAATTTGCGCTCTGTCAAAAACGCACCTTAATTTTTGATATCTGTAGATCTTGAAATCTTCCTACACGCGACCAGTATCAGGCCCATCAGCAGATTGCTTCATTGCCTGCGTTTGGCTGTTCAATTTAACGGTTCAGCCAAGCGATAGGCGGCTCAATGTGGAGTCTTGCGCAAAGTTAACGTCAGAACCCTGTCCTCAGTTAGCGCTTTCTGATGGTCTGATCGCGACCCGGGTGAACATCAAAACTCAACCGCTCGTGTTTTTTATGCTTTTGGCGATAATGTCGTTCAAGAGTGGCCGAGCTGGCAGTCTGGCTCAAGCCTCTTCTGATCAATCGAATATCGTTGTAACGTGTTCGGATGGAGGCTTTTCAAATTTGACATACGATAAACCGCTTGAGTTTACTGACGGGAAAATCTGATGGCAAAAGCCACAGCGGCCCCTACTCTTGAGCCCTTGAATACATCGAAAGCAGACGCAGTTCACTGGTTCGGGGGTACTTTATGGCGCTTTCGTAATTTTTATATCGATTCAATGCTCGCTACCATCATGGCGAATGTGCTGACACTGGCATCGATATTTTTCACAATGAATGTCTACAATCGGATCGTACCAACTCAGGCGTATGTCTCCTTATGGACTCTCGCAATAGGCACAACGCTAGCGATCATTTTTGAATTTCTAATGCGCTGGCTCAAAGCACGTCTGATCGATATCGGTGGCAAAAAAGCCGATCTAGAGATTAACGCGACGCTTCTGCAAGAAATTATGACTATTCGACTTGAGCACGGGCCAACTTCAGTCGGCATCTTCGCCAGTTCGATGCGCGATTTCGATGCACTTAGAGATTTTTTCTCTTCAGCATCTTTGGTGCTAGTCACCGATCTGCCGTTTATCTTTTTATTTTTATTTTTGATTGGAATATTAGGCGGACCACTTGTGGTGATACCCGCATTGATTATCCCTATCTTGTTACTAGTGGGGCTTATCGCACAACCGGGATTGACTCGCGCCATTCGTCAAAACATGAAAGAGGCAGGTGATCGACAAAGCGTCTTAGTTGAATCTGTACTAAATCTTGAATTACTCAAGGCTCACAACGAGCAACGCTATTTGCAAGCGCGCTGGGAGCGTGCCAATCTAGCCAGCGCAGAGTCTTACAAAGAGTTGCGATCTATTTCTAACATGATGACCGGGCTGACTGTCATGCTGCAGCAGCTGACTACGATCGGCATGGTGGTCTACGGCGTATACCTCATACACGAGAAAGATTTGAGTTTGGGAGCACTCATCGCTTGTGTCTTACTGGCGGGCAGGGCGCTCACACCCCTCAGTAACGTGATGTCGCTGGCGACACGATTCCAACAAGCCCTCAGCGCTCTCGACACGCTAACCGGGCTGATGAAACGGCCTCGCGATTTTGATCCAACGATGGAATACGCAAAGTCGACTCATTTCACGGGTGCGCTCGAATCGCGAGATCTAGAATTTTCTTATCCAAGCGCACTGAATGTGCCCGTGCTCAAGCAAGTTTCCGTGCGGCTGCAACCTGGCGAGCGTGTCGCTCTTGTCGGCGCAGTCGGAAGCGGGAAAAGCACTTTTTTGCGTACGATGGCAGGCTTATACACCCCGCTCGCCGGTGAGGTCAGAGTCGACGGTATCAATCTGTCGCAAGTTGACCCAGCCACCTTGCGTCAGCGGATCGGATACATCGGACAAGACACGCAATTATTTTTTGGTACTCTCCGGCAAAACTTGATGCTGTCGAACCTCGCGATCACCGATAGCACGGTTCTTGAACTATTAAAGAAAATCGGACTATACGAGTTGGTCGCCAAACATCCAAGAGGCTTAGATATGCATTTATCTGAGGCGGGAGGGGGGATTTCTGGGGGGCAAAAACAGTTGGTCGCGATCGCACGTATGATGTTGCGAGATCCGGTCTATGTTTTTATGGATGAGCCGACGTCCCACATGGATGCACAAACTGAAGCCCTTGTCCTCTCTGCACTTGAGCCCTGGCTAAACGGCAAAACCGTTTTGCTCTCCTCGCATCGTACCCAATTATTGAGGCTCGTCAACCGCGTTGTTGTTTTCGAGCGAGGTACTATCCTCGGAGACGGTAGCCGAGATGATTTTATTCGCTCTTTGCGTACAGAATCTGCCGCAAAGAAAGAGCTCAAAGTCACTTCACCCGTCGCCACACAACAAGCAAGAACGGCTCGCTATACGATAAATTGGCGGCTAAAAAAATAAGCATGCAAATTTCTAATTCCGACGAAAAAAGCGCAAGTCGCACTTTGCTTTTGGTGTGTCTGTTGACATTAATTGTTGCGCTGAGTTGGGCCGCTTTATTCCAGTTAGATGAAGTCACAACGGGACAAGGCAAAGTAATCCCCTCAAGCCGCGAGCAACTGATACAGAGCTTAGATTCGGGCATTTTAGAAAAAATGTACGTGCAAGAAGGACAGACCGTCGAAAAAAATCAGCCTCTTCTACGGCTAGATGATTCAAGAAGCAACCCCATTTACCTAGAGGCCAGAGAGAAATGGCTTGCCCTTTCTGCACAAGCAGCCAGACTCCGAGCCGAGGCAAACGATCGTCCGATTGAATTTTCGAAAGACGTGTTGCTAGAGCCGGAGATCGCAGCGCGTGAGCGGCATACCTTTGAAATCCGCAAACGTACAGTGACCGATCAAATCGCAGCCATGAAGCGATCGCTCGCCACGATCGATCGAGAAATGGCGTTAGTGAGCCCTTTAGTGAAACAAAGAGTTGTGTCTGAAGTAGATTTGCTGCGTTTGCAGAGGCAAAAAGCAGACCTAGAAGGCAGTATTGCCGAACGATTAAATCGTTATCTGAGCGAGGCCGCTAACGAACTCGTTCGGATAGAATCCGAACTTGCCCAATCTCGAGAAAATATGCGTGCCCGGGCAGACGCCTTTAATCGTTCGACGATCGTTTCACCGATGCGCGGTATTGTCAAAAATATTTTGGTCAATACTATCGGCGGCGTGATTCAGGCTGGTCAAAATATTGTGGAAATCGTACCGCTCGATGAGCAACCGATCGTCGAGGCCTTCGTTAAACCTTCAGAGATTGCATTTCTAAAAACGGGTCAAGCAGCGACCGTCAAGCTTAGTGCTTATGACTACAATAAGTACGGGGGTTTAGCTGGCGTACTCGAACATCTCAGTCCAAACACCATGCGCGATGAGAGCAAGCCTCGCCGTCCTGGGGCGCCTCCCGTCGATCTTGAAGAGACCTATTATCGAATCTTAGTGCGAATAACAGATCCTGACCTCAGTCGCAAAGGAGTGGTCATGACTCTCTTGCCCGGCATGACCGCAATTGTCGAGCTGCGCACCGGACAGAAAACGGTCTTAGACTATCTGATTGGCCCCATCAAAGCCTTGAGCGAGGCGTTACGCGAGCGTTGATGGCAGGGCGACAGGCAACCCGCGCCCGCAGGTACCCACACAACAATTTGCTCCGTCTTTACACAGTCAGAAGCCCTGCAGAATGATCCACCTCGGGTACGTAGGCCGCAACCGGTGGTACGTAAGCCGAGACAGTCACCGGCTCCGCGACAGGCACGGCAGCTGAGCTTGCAATCTCGGTTTGGTCACTTGTGATTGAACTCGCAGAACTTGTCGAGGGCGCTATGGTCTTGTTGACCGGTTCAGGAGAATCATTTTTTTGCACCGCACTACTCGACACAGTCGCGCTCGTGCCAGAGTCAGCAACGGCCAACGGAGTAATAGCCGTCGGTAATTTAGCTTCAAGAGAGGGATCGAGCTCCGGTGCTGAAGCTTTTACCGTTGTAGAGTTAGTCGCCGTGTCAGACGTAGCGTTGACGGTTGTTGAGTCAGACACTAACGCCTTCGTGTTGCTGACGTCGGTTGCCGAGAGCGCTGAGTTGCCGGTTTTACTGCTGCCCGCGCTTGACGAGACCGATGCCGCCGAAACAGGAGCCAGGCTTACTGTCGTCGTTACAAAATCAGCAGACGTTAACTTCGCGATCGTTGTATTTGAGATCACAGCTAAGAATTCACCCGAGACGCTCTGTATCAAGGCATGGGCTTTTGCGGTATTCGCGCCGTTACCTTGGCTAATCACGAGGTCTTTGAAAGTGAGCCCCCCAGCTAAGCCAAAGACATCCGCACCATCGGTAAAGTCAAGCACAGTATCCGCCCGTGCCACCGTGGTACCGCCATCTCCCTTCGTTAAGACAAAGGTGTCGCGGCCCGCTCCGCCCGTAAGTTTGTCAGCCCCAAGACCGCCCATCAAAACATCGTCACCGAGTCCGCCTTTAAGAACATCAACGCCTCTGCCTCCTACTAAGGTATCGGTATTTGAAGAACCCGTGAGCGTCACTGCAACTGAACTATCGGCATTGTTGACAAGCCAACCACTCGAACCAATCGCCGCAGCCAGATTTACGTTAAATCCTGAGGCTTGAATGCTCACTCGGCCTGAGTTGCTTGTTGCGGAGTTAGCCGTCCAGGCTTGAGCGATTGTTATATTGGCTGCAGCGCCAGCGCTGATGGCTACTTGATCTGCACCACCCAAGCCAAGATCTAAAATCGTATCCGTGCCAGAGTCGACTTCAAAGCGATCTACGTTACCGCCCCCCACCAAGGTGTCATTACCGGCACCACCTCTGAGCAGGTCGTTGCCACGCCCTCCGTTTAGTGTGTCCGCACCAGACCCACCGAGCAAGGTGTCAGACGATCTCGAGCCAAAAACAGTAACAGCTATATTGCTAGAGGTGTTACTGACCGTCCAGCCGTAAGCACCTACGGCCGCGCTCAAGTTCACATTATTGCCCGCGGTAATCAAATTAGCGGTCCCTGAATTAGTCGTCGCCGAAGTGGCCGTCCAGGCCGCAGCCAATGTCGCATTCACCGTTGCGCCAGCTGAGACAGCCATTGAGTCTGTACCACCCGCACCCAAATCGGTCACGGTGTCCACGCCTGAATCGATCACAAACTTGTCGGCCCCCGTGCCACCTGTTAAGCGATCCGCGCCGGCACCCCCAGTTAGTTTATCGATACCCGCGCCACCAGATAACGTATCCGCTCCCGTGCCACCGACTAGCGTGTCCGCTTGCGCTGAGCCAATCAAAGTCACTTGTTTGGCACCACCTGCATTGGTGAGTTGCCAGCCATTTGGGCCAAGGGCTGCGGCAAGATTCAGGTTGAAACCGCCGCTGGAAACGATGGCAGTCCCAGCGTTGCTAGTCTGACTCGTTGCGGCCCAGTCGGTCACAGCAGTCGCTTTCGCAGTGGCACCCACGGCTACGGCCACTGAATCAGCCCCACCACTCCCGAGGTCTTTAATCGTGTCGGTACCTGCGTCTACAACAAATTTGTCAACACCCAAGCCACCGGTCAGGGTGTCATTACCAGCCTTGCCTGTCAGTGTGTCGTTTCCAGCGCCGCCCGTCAGCGTATCCTTACCCGAGGTACCAACTAAGTTCAAGTCAGCAACGGGCGGTGGAGGCGGTGGTGGCGGTGGCGGTGGCACCACCTCTGAATTCAACATATCTGCGACATCGAGACGACCGCCGGTCACAGTTTTGCCAGCTAACGAGGCGGTTGCCTCTGTCGAGCTCAGCAAGGCAGTCCGAATCTCTGCTGCGGTCGCATTGGGATTTGCAGACGCATAGAGTGCCACAGCCCCTGCGACATGGGGAGTGGCCATTGACGTGCCGCTGAAGGTTCCGTAAGCGTTTCCGGGCAGCGTGGAATAAATCGACGAACCTGGCGCCGCAAGATCAACTTGCGTTGCACCGTAACTTGAAAATGATGAAAGCGCACCCGTACTGGTTAACGAGGCCACAGCAATGACTGCGTCGTAACCCGCAGTGGCTGTCGTGTTGTAGTTGGAAGGATAATTCGCAGTCACATCGTTGTTCGAAGCTGAATTACCTGCGGCGGCGATAAACAAGATATCGCTCTTGGCGGATCGAGTAATCGCATCCTGCAGCGCGGTAGAAGCACCACCGCCTCCCCATGAATTATTGGTTGCAACAAAATTTTCACCGTTGACCGCAACTTTCGAGGCTTCGGTAAAGTAATCGATCGCTTTTACGGCGTTGGCTGTAGAGCCAGAACCGCTCGCATCCAAGAATTTGAGGCCAACAAGCTCAACGTTCCAGGATACGCCTGCTACGCCAACGTTGTTCCCTCCCATTGCGCCAATGGTGCCCGCTACATGGGTGCCGTGACCGTTATCATCGAAAGGATTGTTATCGTTATTGGCAAAGTCCCAACCGACTAAATCGTCAACATAGCCGTTGGCTCCTGTATCAATACCGTCAGCCCAACGCGAGTCACTCAACAAGTCCGCAGCATCAATATAACCATTCGCATTTTTATCAGCCACGAACGCTTGGTTAGCCGTCGCATTTAAATCACTGAACGTAATCAACCTGTCATTATTTGTGTCAATCAGACTGGCGTAGATCGCAGTCGGTATTTCTTTTTGATTTAGCCAAATATTTTGGTAGAGGTCTTGGTGTTTGTAGTCAATCCCGGTATCAATCACACCAATGACTGTTTTAGTAGAGCCAACAAATCCGGCTGCCCACGCTTCACCCGCCTGGCTCCCATATTGGTTGGCCGTCGCTGTTTTATCGCCATACATGCCCCACAAACGGCCTTGGGTGTAACCGGGGTCGTTACTAATGGCCATAATAGAAACGAGTGAGTCTTCATCTGAGACGGCTTGCGCGGTATTCGATTGCTCTGCCTGCGAATCATCCGATACAGATACGTCGGTATCAATGCCACCAGACTCTGAGACATCCCGAGAGTCAGCGCCCGTCAGAGCAGATGCTACTTGGTCGGAGTCCGCTTCAGCGCCGATCAAATCTAGGACTTGGGTCACCCCAATATTTAAATCGCTATCTGGAGCTTGTTCGGAGGGACTCGCTTGTGCACCGATCGCAGTTTGAATCTCTTGAGTTGAGGTGTCTGACGGTGTCTGGTCTTCAACTTGAGGTGAACCAGTCTGTTCTGCTTGCGGCAATATCGTGACAACATCATTAGGTTCGGCAAAGCGAACCGAATCATGGCTAGAAATAATCCTAAGTGCATCTGTGACACTGAGATCGTTTCCAATTTTCACAAGCACCAAGCGGTCGCCAGGCGAATCGTTATCTCCAGCACGAATCACCTCAAGCGTTTGACCCTGAACCGCGGCAAGCGCTTGCGACTGCGCCGCCGCAGCTGATCCAACCTTAAACTGCACCAAGACCGTACGGGCAGTAACTGAAGCCAACGCAGAGTTTGGTTCAGTTGAAAAAGTCGAGAAAAATTGAGATGGTATCCACTGTGGCGAGTCGGCACTCAAGTGGTTCGACTCGTTTTCAGTCGCTGACTCTGTGGGCTCAGCGTGAATGATTTCTTCGGCCTTAGGTGCTGCGCTCAGTTTCGGATGAGTCATAATAATTTGCACTCCGCAGGCCAGTGATTCAGAGTTGATAACGTTAAGGCAGTGTCATTTAAAAACTAAACCGATTGATGTCTCTTTTCGGAACCGCGAGTGTCCACACCACGCAAGTATACTTTTTTTCAATGTATAACGGCCAATTTATTCTGATATAACGTTGATACTGATTTACGACTTTAAACAAACTAAAGCACGAATGCTCAGCAGTCATTTCATTTTTTTGACCTCAGACCTATTTAGGCTGACAAGGCGTGCCAACTCGATTCCAGGCTCGGGAACCACACCGATCGACGAAAAGGGTGAAAGATAAGGCCTCAATTAGCCCTTGAGTGTCGAGGGGCCTATTTCGAAGAGCGATGACTGCTAATTGAAGCCGTCGTTAATCGCTATCAATCGAATAAATGAGTGAGGCTTTTTTAAGTTGGCCTTCGAAAACATAAGGTACCTCGTTGTCATCTCTAGTGTTAGGGCGAGGCATGTCGCCTGAACTCAACACCACCTGATCGCCAAACACGCCTTTGATCCGTACCCAGCAACGACTATAAAGTTCTACGAATGACGCGCCGTCATCCGTCTCTAGATCAAACAGGTCGCGATCTGTTTCGCTTGTCTTCGTGACATCTAACAGTAAGCTTTTATGGATCTCGACCCTGCTACTACTTATGTTCATGCCATCTTCGACTGGGTGCCTGACCTCAAGGCGATCAAGTTTAATATGTGAATTGGTCACATCGATACCGTCGTCGGCCGAGTAAAAAGTACGCACTGAAGAGATGTTCCACTCTTGTGGACTGACACCCAAAACTGAAAATCCGTCAACGTCATCACCCATGCCCAACTGACTGCCAGTCTTAGCGCTGATGTAGGGTTCTTTGCGGCCAAGGTAATGCGTCGTCACAGAACTTGCAGTGAAGCTCGACAAGCCATTTTTTCGATCGACCTTCACTGAGACGTTGTCCTTGCTAGCGTCCTTGTAGTTACCTAGAAACCAAATACCGCCGTTGTCTGCACTCTTGACAGGCTTGTGCTTCGCATTGCAGGCTTTGACATAGAATCTTTTCGCAAACAACGCCGAGCCTTGAGCAAAAATGAGTGCCGAACGTCGGACCACGCTTTTAGAAAATACGCCATTGACCAATAAAATCGTCACCTTATCTCGCACGGTAAGCGTCACGCCTGTACGTACGCGAACCTCACCCTCGATGACATACAGCTTTTTATCACTCAAGGTTTTGTTTTTTAGAATATCGCTGGAAATGACTTCAATGGTCTTATTCATCGTCTTTACTTGTCAAATGGATCTTCGCAAAACACAACAGCGCACAAGCGGCTTGCGCGCTTCGACCTAAAACCTTATCAACGAGGATTGCGCAATCTTTAATATCGGTTCGGGCGAGACTCGATCAACCCCGCCAAAGGGATTGTCGAGGACGATCGTCGCTGCAAAAAGAAACGAAACAGCCACAACTTGTATGCTGAGCGCAAAAAATCTGAACCACGTAAATTGCGTGAGCATTAACGCCGAAATGATGAGAACCCCAAGATATCCAATGTTATTAGCAGTCAAGAACTGCGGCGAAACTTTGGTGTCTGCATTTAAAATTCTTGTGTTTCTCGCATGAACGATTCTAGGAATGCTTTCCAGCATCTGGCTATATATCGCCAATTCCTTTCCATTTGTTGGGTTGAAGCGCTGTAACTCTGCTCGTATATTGCGTTGTAGCTCCAATGTTTTGTCGCTGCCCTCGCCCGTAAATAGCTGTGGCCATTCGTCAGTCACAATCGACAGTGCATATTTGCGCAAGTCTTGGCGCAGTTGCATTGAACCTGGCGTGTCGTAAAAAGTGGCGAGCATATCAAGTGTCTTCAGCTCATTTGCTTCCGCTGTGACGTCCTGTTGATACTTATCAACAGTCTCAGTCACATTAGAGAGTGAGTAGCCAAGTGTCAAAAAAGTGATAGTGAACAACGCAGCATGTAGCCCAGAAATAAAATCAGAATCTACATCCCGAACAATGAAATAAGGCCATACCCGACGCAATAAATAAAATAGGCCGTGCATGACAAGCAAACCCACGGCACAGTAAACAATGATGATTTGACTGTACGACATGTCGATGAAGTGTTTAGAAAGCATGTTTATCTCAATAAAAAATGTTAGCCATGGCTCTGAATCTGTGGGAAGTCTTATCCACTTAGCACGTTGAGCTTTTCTTGCGTCTCGCGCTTGATGCCATTGAGCGCATTTTTAAGATTGAAATAAAAGCGTGAATTTTTCTCTAAGATCCAGTTTTCGTAGACTTCTTTTTCAAAGATACGCAACGCATCCGCGATATCTTGTAGTTGTTCTTTCGTTACAGCGTTTGCAACTGCCTCGTCTAATTCTCTTAGACTCAGAAACATGTTGTTCATTAGAAATTCACTTGGGAACAACCGCACAGACGTGAGCACCTTGTACGCGGAGTACACAATAATAAAAAGAGACAACACATACATCCACATTTGGTCTATGAGGCTCGACACCCATAATGGAAAGTATGAGAACACTTCCGGCACACCCTGTGCGTAGAAGCGCTTTGCAACCGGGCTAAGTGGGAAGCTCTGCTCAAGGTTTTTAGGAAAGTAGCCAGATTTTGCAAAGAACGTATCAGAGCGCGAGGCCAAGTCCTGGGCCGCCATCAGATAGGCCCATTGAATTGCCGGGTGCGTTCTTTTTTCTACTAATAATGTGGTGGTTGTCGCAAGGATAGTTGTGTCTTCACGTGGGAAAACTGACGCTAGATTGATCGAGCCCTTGGGTACGACAAGTTTTTGTAAAAAAGGGAGTGCCTTTAGATAAGCGTCCGCCAAGGCGAAATGCATAATCTTTATGTCTTTGCTTTTCAGCAATCTTTGAACCGTTTCCGACTCATAGTTGTCGACGATAAATGCGGCATCGATGCTACCCGCAATCAATTGCTCGGCAGCGTCCTTGTTGGGAAGTTCAACAAAATTAGCGGGATTGGGTGCTTCGTTTTGATTGAGTGCGTACAACATCCTAAAAATTTTGTTGGTAGCGTTTTGCGTTGATCCGATCGCAATTTTTTTGCTCGAGAAGTATTCAAATGGATCATTAATCGTGACCGTGTCGCCCTTGTAAAAAAACCAAAGAGGAGAGTATTGAACACTTCCCAAGGACACGAGTTCTGAATATTGCTCAGCGGACGCGACTCCCGCGGTTAAGAAGCTCGCGCTGACCTCAGATGCCACACTGTCGAGGCCTTGTAATCCCTCGCCCAAGCCAGAGGTTGGTACAAGCTTGAGGTGAATGCCATGGCGATGAAAGTTTTTTTGAAACGCCAAAGAAATATTTCTGTACGTGGATCCTTCTTGACCTGTCGCAAGGTAGACCGTGCCAGGTGGAAGCGGGTTGACGTAAATCGCGAATGCTACAAGCGCTGCAAGCGCGATAAAACCTATCAAGCCCAAAAACCGAATGATCTTGAACCACCCGCCTACTTCTTTGAAAAAGAATCTTTCAATATAGCGCTTGAGATATTGAAAAAAAGTAGTGACGTTGTAGGCCATTGGTTGCTCATAAGTGCATTAAGAGCGGTGCTTGCATGCTCTGGCTTTAGCGAATCTACTGCGTGACCACGGTAACAGTGTATTAGGTTAAGGTCGATGGTTAACTAGTTTGGTCGCCCCCTCCTACATTTCGGATGCGCTTAGTGGCGTAGTAACTGTGTTACAAGCAAGGTAAGAATCGCCATCAACCATTTTTTTCACAATTTTTAAAATTCAACATCGAGTCGCGATAAGCATGATGACCGCATGAAGAAGTATCTCCTTCTCAGCTTTTTTTCGTTCGTCGGATTGGTCTTTGTATTTGAGACGTCTGCCCAGCCGCGAGAGGTTCTTCTTCAAACTTCATCCGGTAAATTGACAGGGCTCGCAAATATCCAAGAAAATGTGAATGAATTTAAGGGCATCCGATACGCCACTGCCGAGCGCTTCGCCCCACCCGCTCCTACAGCACCTTGGACTGACGTTAAAGACGCCACAAAATTTGCGAGTCATTGCCCTCAGGCAGCGCGCTTTAACCTGACCGAAGAAAGTTTGAATGAAGATTGTTTATATCTAAATGTTTCGACCCCGTCTGAGCTAAGACCAGGTGAAAAACTGCCTGTTTTCGTCTGGATACCTGGTGGCGCGTTTGTTGGCGGCGGCTCAAATTTATATCGACTTGATCGCTTAGCGCAGCGTGGGCGAATGGTTGTTGTATCAATCAATTACCGTGTAGGACTTTTTGGTTTCATGCCGCATCCTGCGATGGATGCTGCCACGAATGGTGATTTAGGTTTAGAAGACCAGCGCGAAGCCCTGCGATGGGTTCAGAAAAATATCGCGGCCTTTGGCGGTGATCCAACGAACGTAACCGTCGCGGGTGAATCCGCAGGAGCCGGCTCTATTTGTCAGCACTTGGCGAGCCCGGAGGCAGTTCAGGGTTTGTTTAATAAAGCAGTTTTGATCAGTGCGGCCTGTTTACAAGAGCTGCCCACTCTCGAACAGGCATTGGCCACGCCCATATGGCAGTCGGTAGCCAGCAATCCCAAAGATCCCCAACGAGGCTACCACTGCCCCACTCCAGGCGATGCCGATTATTCGCCCATGGCATCCTTAGCGTGTTTGAAAAAAATATCTGTCAAAGACTTGCTTCAAGCGCAGACCTTTGAGGCGGGCAACAAAGTCTTGAGCTTTGTGCCGGTGACTCACAATCAAACCGTGCCCCGTTCGTTCAAAGAGAGCGTCGCGAGCGGAAAAATTGCAACCGTGCCCTTGATAATTGGCGGCGCGCAAAATGAATTGCGCCTGTACGTTGCCTATGACTCCTTAGGAGACAACGCCACGCACACCCAATTTCCAGTGAATCTTGAAACGCTGCTGAATTACTATCTGCCTGCCTTTTACGGCAAAAATGATCGGGATGTCTATAAAAAAATCATTGAGCGCTATTTCGAAAGCACGCAACACCCAAAAGACCTAAATGGTGCCACCCTCGGATCGATGCTGTCTGACTTTAATCCCCACGTTGGAATTAACAATTGCTTGTATTTACATTCTGCTAATCGCTTGAACGGCGTTGCGAGAATGCCACCGATTTATCAATTTGAATTCGCTGATCCAAATGCACTCGTGCTGGGCGTTGGGATTGGCAAGGGGAAGGCTCCTGACTTTGCACTCGGAGCGGTTCATTCTTCGATTCTCAATTATTTTTTCCCGAACTTGTCGAACACTGCTGCCACAGACGCCCCCGATCTACCCAAGGCCTCAGAGCAGCTTGGCGACCAAATGATTGCTTATCTAGCGTCTTTTCTGCGTGATAACCAGCCACGAGTCTCAGGCCTACCTGAATGGCCAAAATATGACGGGACGCAGAGCAACCCCGCTTCAAAAAATGTTATGTTTTTTACACCCAACAATATTCATACATACCAAGCGTATGGCGTGAATGAAGTTGCGTCTCGAGCAGGGCATCAATGCGCATTTTGGCATGCGCTTTATCCGGACTAATGCGCACTCCTTCCGTCGTATGCCAGCCCGACTCAGGCACGATCAAGGAAGCGGCCACATAGGAATTAAAATAAAATTGATTTATTCTGCTCGACACAACGATTAGCATTCGTTGCATAACGGTCGCGCAACTTTCACCCGCCGAGCAAACGAGAACGAACGTGATGACATCAATCGCACTCCTTATTCTGAACTTTTTGATGATTGTCGGAGCAAGTTGGCTGATCTCCTACGTCATTAGGCGATGGTGCTTCTCTCCCAAACGACACGCCAAGCTTGCAGCACGCTACGACGGTATGTCGATTACAGGCTTAAACGCCGGAGCAATTATCTTGTTGTCGCTAGGGCTCGCTTTTGTATTTAGCGACATATCTGCCGTGCACACTCGCGCCAAAAACGCCACTCTTCAAGAGGCAGATGCAATCCGTACATTAGGCCGAATGTCACTCAGTATTGACCCGACAATAGGCGTGCCACTGATGGCAAGCGTGCGAGACTACAATGCGGCCGTGCTAGAAAAAGAATGGCCTGCTTTGAAGCGAGGCTCTGCCGACGCCATACGAAGTGGCGCGAGTAGCGCCCTTACCTCACTCACAGTCATGTCAGATATGGTCTATTCACCTGAGCATATCGCAAAATTACCGACCGTCATCAGTACACAACTAGCGAGTCTGGTCGCACGCATCAGGGAACAAAGATTACAAAGGATACAGGCCAGTGATTTTGGTATGGGGCTGCGCGGATATATGCTTGTTGCGATCACATTAGTGGCTGCCTCTTCACTCCTAAGCTTGTCTATGATCACCAGGCCAGAGACACAATTCATTTCGAACTTTTTCCTGTTTTTTGTCACTCTCCTTGCTTCTTATCTTGCCTTTGTTAGTCAAAATCCTTATTTTGGTTTAGACGTTGTGAGCAATATGCCTCTACGAGAGGCACTAGACCGACTCAATAACATGACATTGACGCGCTGAATAGAGTGTCGTAGCTGCCAAAGCCTATCTGTTCTCTCTACGAGGGCTTGTGTAAGAGGCTTGGCCGACCTAAGACCTAGGGTGCGAGCCGAGCTAAATAATATGAGATGTCATTTAGATCTTGATCTGAGACACCATAAACCGAGGCTGCCATATTTGAATCACGACCGACGGCTTGATTATTCTTAAACTGTTGCATGCTGTGCAACAAATAATCTTCTCTTTGGCCCGCCAACCTGGGAATCTGTTCACGACCCAGATAGGTTGGTAGGTGACATATTCCACAACGCATGCCTTCAGCTAACTTGCCGCCACGCGCAAAGACTTCAGCATCTTTATCGGTTGGGACAGGTGCGAGTGTTTTTTCCGCGTAATACTTGGCGAGCGCTGTGATTTCCGCATCAGACACGCCGTCAAGCGAGCCTTTCATCACAGGAATATCGCGTACACCTTCGCGAATCAGGACAAGTTGATTTTCAAGAAACAATTTTGGTTGTGCCGCCAAAGAAGGAATTCCTTTTAATTGAGAATTCCCCTCTGCGCCATGACAGGCCGCGCACAGCGCTAAGCGCTGTGGGGCTATCTGTGCATATACAGCAGGCGCCGTCGCAAGGACGGCCCCTACCAAAACAACACTACGTACAACAGACAACAACTGCATGAAGATTACTTCTGGTATGTGACGCGATAGATCACGCCATTTTGCTCGTCAGAAACCAGCAGAGAGCCATCTTTCATTTGATGCAGGTAGGCCGGACGACCCCACCATGACTGATCTGCAGGATTCATAAAACCAGTCATAAAGGGCTCAACCTTCGCATTGTTGCCATTTGCATCTGTACGCACAGTCACAACATCAAAGCCGATCCTTTGTGTGCGGTTCCAGGAGCCTTTGCGTGCGTTAAACAGCACGTTCTTGTACTCGGCTGGGAACATATCGCCCGTATAAAACTTGACGCCCATCGTGGCAGCGTGCGGCCCCATCAACGCGGCAGGCGGCTCGACGCCAGCGCAAGCGTTTACTTTCTTCACGTCTGGATCAGGGATCTTACCCTCATGGCAATGAGGAAAGCCGTAGTTGGCCTTCAGTTTTAAACGATGCATCGTGTCGTTGGGTGTGTCATCACCCATCCAATCGCGCCCATGGTTGCTAAACCAAAGTTCTTTGGTGACGGGATGCCAGTCAAAACCAACCGTATTACGCACACCAGTGGCTAATACTTCCATGCCAGAGCCGTCTGCGTTGTAGCGACGGATCTGAGAGTACTCAGCTGTCGGCAGTTCGCAGATATTGCAAGGCGCACCAAATGGAACATAAAACTTGCCGTCGGGACCAAACGCCACGTACTTCCAGTTGTGGTGAGGCAGAGGTGGGAAGTTGAACTTCGCAGTCAGGTCGACAGGAGTCGCGTTTGGATTTTTAGCGATGCCATCGAAACGCAAGACTTTATCAACGGCTACAACGTAAAGCGAACCGTCTTTATACGCAGCTGTAGGCTGATTGAGCTTGTCCACCACAATACGTGAGGTACGCTCTTTACCATTGTCAGTCACTTCGTAAATACGACCGAGTGCGCGTGTGCCAACGTAATACTTACCGTTCTCACCTTCCGCGATGGCGCGGCCACCAGGAATACCGTCAGCCCAAACTTCAACTTTAAAACCAGGAGGTAGTTTGATTTTATCAATCGGCACATCGGCGGCTTTAGTCGCCACCAGCTTACCTGGCAAAGGAGCCAGCGTGGACTTTGCCATCGACTCGGGCATGCCTTGTTTCCATGCAGGTGGGGGAGCCGGTGCAGCTGCAGGTGCTGCAGTCTGCGCTTGGGCAGACATACTAAATGCCAAGGCTAAACCTAGGCCACTAATCGTACGCAAGTAATTTTTCACAGTCGTCTCCGTGATGTTTGATGTTCGAACAAGTTCATCTTGTTTTTAAATGCTCGGCAATATTACTAGAATTGGGTAGTTAGACAACTGCTTTACCCTTCGCTTTTTAGGTGAAAGTTGGATGCTATAAAAGCCGCTAGGGTAATGACTCGCGCCAAGATGTCAGTGCTTGAAACGTTGCACTCAGCATGCCCGGATCCGTCAGGTCATGGCCGCCTCCTGCGACACGGATAAGTTTTGCTTGAGGTACGGCACGTTGGATGTCATGGCTATTTTCAAAGGGACAGAGCGCATCGGCATCGCCATGCACGAGCGTAAGCGGAATCTCTGACATCCTATGAGCCTGCGCCAAGATATTTTGTCCAACAAAGCACCGATGCCAAAGGTAATGGCTCTGCACCCGGTAGCGAGCGATGAGCGCATCGGGATTTCCTAAGCCAATCGTAGGTGCTTGGATTGGATAAACGTTCATTGCTGCCTCGTAGGTGGCCCATGCTTGTGCAAGCGGGACTTGCGTTTGAACGTCCTCCCCGAGACAAAATACGCGATACCCAAACTCGAGAACGGTCTGCCGAAAGAGTTTAGGCACCTGAGATTGCAGGGCTTCCCAAAGTTCTCGACACCCCTCAGGGGGATGTTCCATAAAGTTTTCTATTTCAGCTTGGGTACATAAAAACGGACTACGACACAGCATTCTGTTGACGCGATCAGGATGGGCCTGCGCGTAAAGTAAGGCTAGAGCACCACCCCAAGAGCCACCCACCACACTCCACCTTGGTATGGACAGATGCTCGCGCAAGCACTCAATATCTGCGATTAAGTGTGACGTCTCATTGTGGTCAATGGCCCCAAGTGGCAGACTCCGTCCGCAACCCCGCTGATCGTATTGAATAATCCAGAATAGGGCGGGATCAAAAAATCGGCGATGCAGAGGGCTTGCCGAACTTCCCGGCCCACCGTGCAACCACAAGATGGGCCTACCTTCGGGATTACCACTAGCTTGCCAATGCAACTGGTGCCCATCCCCGACCGCTAGCCACCCGTGCGCCACGGGCTGGATCTCGGCAAATAGCTTAGTTTTCATGTGGTCAACCAGTTAAAAAGTTGCTAGATACCTGCGATTTATTCTATATACTTGAAGCTAATGCCAACCTATGGCGTTGCGATACCTTACTTCCACTGCACTCTAGGAGACCACCATGAAATGGGAAACACCATCAGCAACTGATCTGCGTTTTGGTTTTGAAATCACAATGTACATCGCCAATCGCTAATCGTTTTTCAAAAGGCCGAGACGAATGTCCCGGCCTTTATTTTTTGAGTTGTGATGCAAATACGCGTATTGGGCTCCGCGGCTGGCGGGGGATTTCCGCAATGGAACTGTAACTGCCCGAATTGCTCAGGTGTACGCCAAGGCAGCATCAACGCGCAGATGCGCACTCAGTCCTCTATCATCGTTGGCAACGGATCTCCCGACTGGGCATTGATCAATGCGTCGCCTGATGTACTGACCCAAATCAAACAAACACCTGTTTTGCAACCTGCTAGACAAATGCGTGATAGCGGTATTGCTGCGGTTGTGTTGATGGACGCACAAGTGGATCACGTCACGGGTCTCATGATGTTGCGCGAAAGAAATTCGCCCCTACCCATTTATGCCACCCAGCAAGTCTTCGACGATCTCACGACAGGTCTGCCGCTGGTCAAAACGCTGTCTCATTACTGCACGGTAGAACAGCGATTGATTAGCCCTGCACAAGAAAATTTCAGCATTCCTGAGTTAACAGGCATTGCTTTCAAGCCGATCACACTTTCTAGTAAAGCTCCGCCCTATTCGCCCCATCGTCATGACCCTCATCCTGGTGACAACATCGGGCTGCTCATAACAGACATGACAAGCGGAAAAAAAGCGTTTTATGCACCGGGGCTTGGTGTGATTGAGCCGCAAGTCGAGCAAGCTATGCGGCAAGCCGATGTGCTACTAGTCGATGGTACGTTTTGGACCGATGATGAAATGATCGGTATGGGCCTGTCATCTAAGCGCGCGATCGATATGGGGCATCTGGCCCAATCTGGACCGGGTGGAATGATTGAAGCGTTGGCGTCTTATTCAACCAAGCGGCGAATTCTGATTCACATTAACAATACCAATCCCATCCTTCGCGAGGACTCACCGCAAGCGCTGCAACTGAAAGCGCTCGGGATTGAGATCGCTTTTGATGGCATGCACATAGAGATCTGACCATGACCGTATTAAAACCAGCCTGGACGCGTGAAGAGTTCGAAGCCCAACTCCGCGCAAAAGGTCAGAGCTATCATATCCATCACCCCTTTAACGTCAAAATGAATGCTGGCGCATGTTCTAAAGAACAGATTCGCGGTTGGGTGTTAAATCGTTTTTACTATCAGTGGATCATCCCCATCAAAGACGCCGCAGTCCTGTCCAACTGTCAGGATCGTGAAACGCGCCGCAGATGGATTTCCAGAATTCTGGATCATGACGGCTTCGGTGACTACAAAACCGACACAGAGTGCGGAGGCCTCGAGGCGTGGACTCGTCTGGGACTGGCGGTTGGCTTAGATCGCGAGACGCTCTGGTCTCTTAAAGAAGTCGAGCCCTCCGTGAAATTTGCCTGTGACGCCTATGTCAACTTTGCACGCCAGCAGCCCTGGCAAGAGGCAATCTGTTCTTCTTTGACAGAAATGTTCGCGCCTCAAATTCATAAAGATCGTCTAGCAACTTGGCCCACACACTACCCATGGATCGAGTCGGCAGGTTTGCATTATTTCCGCTCGCGTATTCCTTTAGCCCAACGTGATGTCGATCATGGTCTTGAGGTCACACTCGACCACTTTACAACACGCGCGCAACAAGAACGGGCACTCGACATCCTGCAATTCAAGCTTGATATTTTGTGGTCCATGCTTGATGGCATTGAAAGAGCCTATCCTGTATGAGAGACTCCACGCCCGCTCCGCTTCCCGAGCGCCCCCGACTCAACAAACTTTTTCGCTTGCAGTGGGAAGAGGCACAACAAGCCTATGTGCTGCTTTATCCTGAAGGCATGGTCCAACTCAACCTCAGCGCAGCCGAGATCCTGAAACGCTGCGACGGAGACCACACAATTACCCAGCTGATCGCCGAGCTCGAACAGGCATTTGGTGAGACCGATTTGCGCGACCCTATCGAAGGGATGTTACGCGCAGCCTTTGAAAAAGACTGGATTCAATAGGATCCCCCTCAGCCGATGACTCAGCCTGTTATCAAACCACCCTTCTGGTTGCTCGCCGAGCTGACATATCGCTGCCCCCTGCACTGCGTGTTTTGCTACAACCCGGTCAACTACGACAGCATTAAAAATGAGCTTGATACAGACGCATGGATTCGTGTCATGCGGGAAGCGCGTGCACTCGGCGCCGCACAAATAGGATTTTCGGGTGGTGAACCATTGCTTCGCGATGACCTCGACATCTTAGTCGCGGAAGCACGACGGCTTGGTTTCTATACCAATCTCATTACTTCTGGCGTCGGATTGAACGAGAAAAAGATCGCCTCACTTAAGCAAGCAGGACTCGATCACATTCAGCTTTCCTTTCAAGACTCCACACAAGAGATGAACGACTTTCTGAGCAGCACGAAAACCTTCGAGCTCAAGAAAAAAGTTGCCGCTTTAATTAAAAAGTATGACTATCCAATGGTGATGAATGTCGTATTGCATCGTCATAATATTCCGCACATCGATAAGATTATCGATATGGCGCTTGATCTATCCGCAGAGTATCTCGAACTAGCGAACACACAGTATTACGGCTGGGCGATGAAAAATCGTCAACAGCTTTTACCCACCCGCGAACAGCTTGTCGCAGCTGAAGCCACGGTGAATGCCTATCGTGAAAAAATAGGTAAGCAGTGCAAGCTACTCTTTGTCGTCCCTGATTACTTTGAAGAACGTCCGAAAGCCTGTATGAATGGCTGGGGCTCGATCTTTTTAGATATTGCACCGGATGGGGCGGCCTTACCTTGTCACAACGCTAGAGAGTTACCCGGCCTCAACATTCCAAATGTGAAAGAGCACTCCATCCGGGAAATCTGGTTTGAGAGTCAAGCCTTTAATTTCTTTCGCGGTGACAGCTGGATGCAAGAGCCCTGTCGCTCATGCTCAGAGAAAGAAAAAGACTTTGGTGGCTGTCGCTGCCAAGCATTCCTATTAACAGGCGACCCTGCCGCGACAGATCCAGTTTGCGCCAAGTCCCCCAATCACCATGTCGTCAAACTTGCGATCAGTGAAGCAGCAGCTGTAGCAAATGCTGATGCTTCAAAAGAATTTCCATTGATTTTTAGAACTGACGCTAACTCAAAAAGCTTCACAGGACAGACAGACTAGCGAGGGGGGCTCCGAGGATCTTCCCCTACCATGCCTGTCGTTTTCCACTTACCCAGGTCTGCAACACCTTGATGTCGCCGATTTGTTCGGTGGGAGTTGTTCTGGGATTTTTCTCCAAGACAACAAAGTCAGCAAGCTTACCCACCTCTAAGCTTCCAATCTTGTCATCGGACATTAATTGATACGCCGCGTCAATTGTCACCGCACGAATCGCGTCGTCAACGGAAATCCGCTCGTTTGGACCCAAGACCTTTCGTTGTAACGGACTCTGCCAGACGCGCGTGACACCTTGGGTGATGTACTTCAATGGGCCGTAGGGGGATACAGGCGAGTCGCTGTGATAAGCAAAGCGTACACCTTCCCGTTTAAGTGACGCAGAGGGGTCAATACACTCCGCACGCGCAGCGCCCAAAATATGATCATTAAAGGGCTGGCCCCAATAGTGGACATGGCCGATCGTAAAGCCTGGCACAACGCCTAGTTGTTTTGCTTTGACTAACTGCTCGGGTGTTGTCACGGTGAAGTGTTCGATGCGCAAGCGACGAGACTCAGGACGAGGATTGCCTTGAAGTAGCTTCGAATAATTATTGAGCGTTTGCTCGACAGCGCGACTGCCATTCGCATGAACAGAGATTTGCCAACCTTGATCAAAGTATGGCTTGATCATCCCCAAGAGCTGCTCGTCTTTGTAATTCAAGTCGCCTCGATACTGGCTCCCAACCGGGTAAGCATAGGGCTCATTCAGCGCCGCAGTCAGGCCTTGCGTCGATCCATCCGAAATGAATTTCACACCAACATAGCGAAACAAGTCATCCCCGTCATTTGGCTTAACGGCATTAAAGCTGGGAGGAATCGCGGTTCCATAAAGATAGGCACGAACGCGCACAGGCAGTCCTCCATTTGCCATGAGATATTTGTACAGATTCATCTCATTCTCAAGACCAAGGTTGGCGCCCACGGTGATCTCCGCCGAAGTCGTCACGCCCTTGGCCGCGAGCTTTTTTGTAGTATTGCGCATGGCTTGGATCAATTCTTTCTGCGTTGGCACAGGCATCTTGGCCTGGAAAGGCAGATAAGACGGCGGCTCGATGAGCTTGCCAGTCAGGTTACCTTTTTCGTCTTTGACATAAATTCCACCACCGGGCGGGTTCGGTGTCAGATTCGTGACCCCCGCCATCTCGAACGCCTTAGTATTCACATAGCCGATATGCCCGGATTGGTTGATGATGAAGATCGGCACATCTTTTGAAACTTTGTCCAGGACTTCAGCCGTTAGCTCTGCCATAAATGGTGAAGTTCTTGATGGGTCCACACCAAAGCCTGCTAGCCAGCCGCCTGGTGGAACGCTCTTGAGTGCAGCCTTGAGCTTTTCACTAATGGTCTCGATTGTGTCGTAGGGCAAGGTGAAGTTAGATAGATCCAACCACAGCCCTTCGACCATTGAGGTCAGCACGATATGAACATGGGGCTCCACAAAACCAGGCATCAACGTTTGGCCTTGCAAATCAATCAGCTTAGTTGTCTGATTTACCCATGTCTTCTTGATGTCGGCCTCAGTGCCCAGCGCAACTATCTTTCCATCCTTAACCGCAATGGCCCGAACCTCGTCATTTTTTTCGTTAACCGTGACAATCGGTCCACCCAAGAAAACCGTATCGGCCTGAGCAAAAATCAACGGGCTATGACAAAGCAAAGTAGTGATCAACAGCTTTTTACATAACCGCATTGTTTTTACCTTTAAAGATTAAGCGTTCAACGGAATTAGCTTCATTTTACTTAGATAACGGAGAGTTGTAGTGAAAATCAACCATTCAATGCAAGTGATGAGGTGTTCAGGCTGAGAAAGCGGCTCATCTAAGCTTTTGCTTGAATGCTGATGGATTTAAATGTCGACGGTTTTCTGCCGCATGTTGCACTATTTAAAAATAGACGAACTTGACCAAAAATAAGATCGCGACCAACCAGGTTGCGGGATGCAGACTGCGCACTTTGCCTGTCAAGGTTTTTAAGACGACGTAGCTAATAAAACCAAACGCTAAGCCGTTGGCGATGGAATAGGTAAACGGCATGATGAGCGCAGTCAATGCAGCCGGCACGGCATCTGTCACATCGTCCCAGTTGATTTCTTTAAACTCTCGCATCATCAACCCCGCGACATACAACAGCGCGGGAGCGGTTGCATACGCAGGAACTGAACCTGCTAGCGGCGAAATAAATAGTGCGGCTAAAAACAAAAGTCCTATGACAAGCGCGGTCAAACCAGTTCGCCCGCCCGCCTGCACGCCTGCTGCGCTTTCGATATAGGCGGTCGTACTGCTAGTGCCAAACGCGGCACCGGCCACAATTGCCGTGCTATCTGCAAACAGGGCGCGTCCAAGATTACCTTTTCTTTCATCGGTGACCAGGCCCGCGCGTTTCGCAATACCGATTAGTGTGCCGGTCGCATCAAACACCTCAACCAGCACGAAGACCATGATCACACTGATCAAGCCCGCCTGCAAAGCACCCGCTAAGTCCATCTGCAAGAAGGTCGGAGTGAGGCTTGGTGGTGCGGCAAAAAATCCTATAAATTCATTATGACCGTTTAACGTTGCAAACACGGTAACCGCCAAAATTCCAATCAGAATTGCACCACGTACCCGTAATGCATCAAGCGCTGCAATCACAAAGAACCCAAAAATGGCGTACAGGACAGAGGGCTCATGTAAGCTTCCGAGCGTAATTTTTGTGGCTTGATTCGCCACCACAACACCCGCGCCACTTAACGCAATAATTGCTAGGAACAATCCGATCCCCGCAACAATAGCGCTGCGCAGTACGTTAGGAATACCCGCGATCAACCACGCTCGAATGCCAGTGATCGTCAGTAACAAAAAAATGACCCCGGAGATGAAGACTGCACCTAATGCCTGTTGCCAAGTGAAGCCCATTGCACCGACCACCGTGAATGCAAAGGTAGCGTTCAATCCCATACCTGGCGCCATCCCTACAGGCCAGTTTGCAACAAGCGCCATCATTAAACTGCCCAGCGCCGCGGCCAAGCAGGTCGCAACAAAGACCGCCCCCTTGTCCATCCCGGTCGACGACAAAATGACCGGATTGACAAACAAGATGTAGGACATCGTCAAAAAGGTGGTGAATCCTGCAACAAGCTCGGTACGCACGTCAGTTTGCTGCGCGCGAAGATGGAATAGTTTTTCAAGCATGAGCGGCTCCTTTGAAATGATGAATAGCCTCTAATTCAACCGGGATCTCGGCCCAGGGTGCTTTCTTTGCACTTAAGTTTAATATGTGTTTATGCACCCAAATGCCAATCCTGCTCAGCCGGACCCAAATAAGTCGGTTTTCTATTCGATCGGGCATATCTCACGTAAATCGAAAGAGGCGGGCTCTGCCTCTCCCTTGCCGCCAAACAACTCTAAAAAAACGGGGCCGATTTGAGTCCACGCCAATTCGCCCACCTATCGGTCACACTGACGGATAGGGCTCGGACCAAGCAGAATAACTGGGCCCTCGGTGGGATCTTGGCATTTGTCGCCGGCGCAGTGAATGCGGGTGGCTTTCTCGCCGGGCAGCGCTATACCTCGCACATGACTGGCATTATTTCTGGCATAGCCGATGACCTTGTCATCAGTGAAATTGCCATCGTCCTTGCGGGCATCGCTTTCCTGATGAGTTTTGTCTTTGGCGCTGCAGTCACCGCGATACTTATCAACTGGGCGAGGCGCAAACATCTACACAGCGAGTTTGCACTTTCGTTATGCCTCGAAGCGATTTTGCTGCTGTTGTTCGGCGTGCTGGGCTTTTCGCTCAACATATTAGTTGAGGTTTTTGTACCGACAACGATCTTGGTTTTATGTTTTGTGATGGGCTTACAAAATGCCATTATGACTAAAATTTCAAAGGCCGAAATTCGCACGACGCACATGACAGGTGTCGTCACCGACATCGGCATCGAACTGGGTAGGTTGCTGTACTGGAATCGAGATCATTCATCGATACCGCAGAAGCGCGTCGTGGCAGACCGCGAGAAGCTAAAAATTCACCTTGTCATTTTTTCGCTTTTTTTGATTGGCGGTATCGTGGGTGCGATTTCTTTTAAGCACTTCGGTTACGTGACGACAGTTCCCCTTGCAGGCTTTCTGATATTGATTTCACTGCCTCCCATCGTCAAAGATTTGATAGACTTGGTTAAAGCAAAGCGTGCGTAGCATCACACTCAGAACGATGCGCCGGATCTAGACAAGTCTTGACGCACCCAGCATCTCTTTTGTTAACCCCCAATCCGCAATCGCGGGAGGGATGGGAAGTCCTCGAACAAGTGCGGCACACGCTTCACCCATCGCCGGAGAGGTTTGGATACCGTAGCCGCCTTGCGCTGCGATCCAAAAAAATCCTGGCTGCACTTCATCAAAGCCTCCTACTAAACCGTGATCGTCAACAAACGAACGTAGCCCCGCCCAGGTATGGCTAGGACGTCTTATCTTGAACGTCGTCACGGATTCGATTCGATCAATCGCAATTGCGATATCGAGTTCTTCAGGCTGCACATCTTGTGGTGGGACAGGGTCAGCGTTAGCAGGGGAAACTAATACCTGCCTTGCGTCAGGTTTAAAGTACCAATTCTCTGATGCCCCGTAAGTCATGGGCCACTTAGAGAAATCACCGAAACCCTCCGGCTTAAAAAGCAAGGCTGACCGTCGACAGGGTTGCAGCCCAATCCTAGACGCACCGGCCATCCTAGCGAGTTCGTCGGCCCAAGCACCAGCTGCGTCAATCACGACGGGGGCCTGCCACGTTTCATTTTTTTGTGTGGTGACAGTCCATTGATTATCGTGCTGGTCTAGACCAACGACTTCGCTGTGAACACGCACTTCGCCGCCTCGTGCCACGGCGCCCCGCAAGTATCCTTGATGGATAGCGTTCACGTCCATATCCGCCGCATCAGGCTCAATCAGCGCGTCCACGACCCTTTCAGGCCGTAATGCAGGTGATAACTGACAGGCCTGCGCACCAGTGAGGCGACGCGCTCCGGTATGCATTTGCGCTAACACCGCCCAATGCTGCTCAAGTGCAGCCTCCTGTCCCCGCTCGGCAACCATCAACGCCCCGCGAGGGCTAAGCAATGGATGAGCACAAAATCCCTGCGGCGGCACGTCAAAAAACTTTTTGCTTGCTAGCGTAAGCGCTCGCACCTGCGCATTTCCGTAACTCGCCATATATAGAGCGGCAGAGCGCCCCGTCGAATGGAAGCCAGGATGTGGCTCGCGCTCTAGGATCACCACCTTGCCATGCGGTGCGAGCCAATACGCCACAGAAGCGCCTGCGATGCCTGCACCAATAATGACGAAATCAACTTTAGTCACCGAATCTGACATCATCCTACCCAAAATATGTGGCTCAGATTACGGAAGCGAGCACCGATTGTCTTTAACGTAAACTATACCGCGCCTAGGGTTTGATGCGTGCCAAGTAGTATGACAACGCAGCAAGGTCAGCATCCGACACGCCAATAACGGAAGCCGCCATATTTGAATCCCGTCCTATCGCCTGCCCATTTTTAAACTGCAAGAGGCTATGAAGCAGGAAATCGTCTCGCTGTCCTGCAAGCCGAGGGATTTGCTCTCTGCCTACATAATTTGGTAAGTGGCAAATTCCACAACGCATACCCTGCGCCAGTTTTTCACCTTGCGCGAAAAGCTCTGGATCTTTGTCGGCAGGAATGTCCGTCAAGCTCAATCCCGCATAATATTTTGCAATCACAATGACTTCATCATCCGTCAAGCCATCGAGCATACCTTTCATGGACGGTATGTCGCGCACACCTTCACGGATTAAAACAAGCTGGTTTTCTATAAATATTTTCGGCTGTCCTGCCAACGAGGGCACGCCTTTGATATCAGACTTACCTTTTGCGCCATGACACGCCACACACACGGCTTGCCTGGGGAAATCTGTCTGCGCAGAACAAAACGGGGCAGCCATCACGGCCACCCCGAGAAGCACTGCAGTCTTTATAGACGACAACAGTGACATCTAATTACTTGCTATAAGAAACGCGATAGATGACACCCATCTGTTCGTCAGAGACCAACATCGAGCCATCGGCCATTATGTGTAAATAAGCAGGGCGGCCCCACCATGACTGATCGGCTTCGTTCATAAAGCCAGTCATGAAAGGTACAACTTTTGCATTTTTGCCATCTGCATCAGCGCGCACCATCACGACATCATAGCCAGTCTTCTTTGTACGGTTCCATGAGCCTTTACGCGCATTGAACAAAACGTTGCGATACTCTTCTGGGAACATCGTTCCGTTATAAAACTTCACACCCATGGTTGCAGCGTGAGGTCCCATCAACGCAACGGGCTGCTCAACGCCTGCACAAGCATTTGCCTTTTTGATTTCGGGATCTGGCAGATTACCTTGGTGGCAATAGGGGAAGCCGTAATTTGCACCCGTCTTCAGGCGCAGCATCGTGTCATTAGGGCTGTCATCACCCAGCCAGTCACGGCCATGGTTACTGAGCCACAGTTCCTTGGTTACGGGGTGCCAATCAAAACCTACGGAGTTACGTACTCCTGTGGCCAGGACTTCCATACCGGAACCGTCTGCGTTGTAGCGACGAATCTGCGCGTACTCTGCTGTCGGCGGTTCGCAGATGTTGCAAGGTGCGCCAAAAGGAACATACATCTTTCCATCAGGGCCGAATGAGACGTATTTCCAGTTGTGATGCTGCAATGGTGGAAAATTAAATTTGGCGGTTAGGTCTACGGGTGCGACGGCCGGATTTTTTGCTACACCATCAAAGCGCAAAACTTTATCTACCGCAATAACGTACAAGTTACCGTCTTTGTATGCGGCAGTGGGTTGGTTCAGCTTGTCTACGAACACGCGCGAAGTGCGCTCTTTCCCGTTATCGCTGACTTCGTAAATTCGCCCTAGAGCACGGGTGCCCACGTAATACTTGCCGCCCTCGCCTTGGGTAATAGCGCGCGCGCCAGGAATACTATCAGCCCAGACCTCGACCTTAAAACCTGGTGGGAGCTTAATTTTTTCAATTGGAACATCAACCGCCTTCGTAACGGTCAACTTACCGGGCATTGGGGCCAACGTCGACTTGGCCATCGATTCTGGCATACCCTGCTTCCATGCCGGTGGGGGTGCCGCCGGGGCAGCCTGCGCATAAGCGCTCGATGCACCAAGAGCAAACGAGAGGGCGAGGCTTACCCCACCTAAAATGCGATATTGTGTTTTCACAGGCGTCTCCGTGACAGTTGTGTTTGAATGAATCAACTTTTTTTACTTACCAAGCCGAGTCTACTCCTAGAACTGTCGCGTCGAAGAAACATATTTTTTGATGCTTCGAAAACTCATCTCTGGGTTAAACGGTTAAATCGATTTTTTTTCCTTAGGGTAAACCCACGAGGACTATCAGGCTGAACAGTCAAACGCGTAGCCCATCCAGACCAAACCAAACAGATTTAAGTGATAATCGGTCGTGCTGCCCTACCCAACAAAGGAACAACCCGCGTGCGCATCCTGCTTGCAGAAGACGACGAAATGCTAGCCGATGCTATTTTCCGGACGCTTTCACAAAACGCACATCGGGTCGATGCGGTGCGCGATGGCCAGCAGGCAGACGATGCTCTCTCTGCCAACGACTACGATCTCGCAATCCTAGATATCGGGATGCCGATCTATGACGGACTCGAGGTATTGCGGCGACACCGCGCGCGGCGCTCTGAAACCCCCGTTCTCATGCTAAGTGTGCGCGACAGTATTACAGATCGCGTGACGGGTCTGGATTTAGGCGCCGATGACTACCTAACCAAGCCGTTCCATCTTTTTGAGCTCGAAGCACGCGTGCGTGCGCTTTTACGGCGAGCCCATACGCCGGCAGGACTTGAGCTCAGTCACGGTCGACTGCAAGTCGACCTAGTCGGCCGACGCGTGCATTGTGAGCAACGCTCCCTTGAATTGACGTCTAAAGAGTTTGCGTTGGTAGAGCTTTTATTCACCCGCATTGGACGCGTTGTGACCAAGCAGCAAATTATCGATCACTTGTACGGCTGGGAAGAAGGCATGGCCAGTAATGCGGTCGAAGTATTGGTACACCGGCTTCGCAAAAAACTAGAGCCCACCGGTAGCGACATCCGTACGATTCGTGGGATGGGATATCTTGTCGACCCAGCAAACTAGCCAACGATTGCTACGCACGCAACTGCTGCGATGGCTGCTGTATCCTCTACTTACACTCTTAATCATCGACTCGGCTGTCAGCTTCGGACTTGCAGGTCACTTTTCTAAGAACGCTTACGACAAAGCCTTGATTGAAGTTGGGCACGAGCTCAGTTTACAAATAGGCAAGAATGCGTCCGGCATCTTCCTAGATCTTCCTGAGGTTGCGCGACGACTATTGCTGCAAGATCCTCAAGACAAAATTTTCTTTGAACTTCTCGACCACCGCGGGCAGCGCATTGCGGGCGACCCCATCCCGACAGCGCCGACTAACGCAACCCACTCAAGAAACAATGTTCTGCTGTATGACGCTCAAATCGACTATAGCCCCGTGCGTGTCGTGCAGTTAAGTTTAGTTGGCATGGGCGGTGCAACCCTAAGAGTCGCTGAAACCAAGATTAAACGCACGGAGATGGCGCAACAAATTATCGCAAGTGTGATGTTGCCGCAGATCATCCTTATCATCTTCGTGGCGCTGCTCGTCCCCTTTGGCGTGACGCGGGGTTTATTCCCCCTTAAAGCACTGCAGCGCGCGATTGCTGAGCGTTCGTTTCGAGACCGCAGTCCATTGAACGAGACGACGGTTCCGGGCGAGGTGATCCCTCTTGTCGCGTCCATCAACCTTTTATTGACTCGTCTGGATACGGTGTTCAGCGCGCAATCGAGATTTGTAGCCGATGCCGCGCATCAACTCAAAACACCCGTCGCAGCGCTACGCGCCTATGTTGAGCTTCTCGAACGTAGTCAAGATGCCGACGAGCGAAAGAACATCATCGTTAAGCTTAACGATGCGGTGGATCGCATGTCGCGGTTGGTATCTCAGCTTCTTGCACTTGCCCGCAATGACATTAACGAGGCGCGGCCACCAGAGTTCGAGCGCGTCGACTTGAATACCCTGTTGCTTGAGATTTGTTCGAACTGGGTGCCCCAAGCAATTAAACGCAACATCGACTTGGGTTTTGAAGCGAATCCTCATCCAACCGTCATCTTGGGCGCACCCGATCGTTTGCGTGAGTTGTTTGACAACCTGATCGATAACGCTATTCGCTATAGCAAATCAACAGGAAACATTACCGTACGCATCGCAGACAGTCCTTCGCCTGCAGTATCGATTCGGGATGACGCGTCATCAATTCCCGAAGCGGAACAAGCACTCATTTTTGAACGCTTCTATCGCCTATTAGGCTCAGGTGAAGGAAGTGGGCTAGGCCTCGCTATCGCCAAAGAAATCGCCGTGATGCACCAAGCGAGTATCCGAATAAACGCAGACACGGAAGACGGCATTGGGAACGATGTCGTTGTGTCGTTTCCAACCGTGACCGTCCATGCATAAACGTAAATGTAATCTTCTGTAATAAAAGTGATATATACAAATAATGTTTCGGATAATTTGAAGTAACCGTCCTTTGCTACGCTCCTTCTCCAAGACGACCGGCACACTTGATGCCGCGGGAAAACTGAGGAGCAAGAACGATGGACATGCTGTACACCAACGAATTCTGGGTCGCCTTGGCTCAAATTATTGTTATCAACATCATGCTTAGCGGCGACAACGCCGTCGTCATCGCGCTCGCGAGCCGCTCTCTACCACCCGCACAACAAAAGCGGGCAATCATTTTCGGTAGCGTGGGCGCAATCGTGCTGCGTATCATCCTCACGTTCTTCGCCGTCATGCTGCTTGATATGCCCTACCTCAAACTAGTGGGCGGCATTGCATTGCTTTGGATTGGCGCAAGCATGTTGGACTCGGGTGGCGATGAAGAAAACGTTGATGCACACTCAAATCTCGCTGCAGCAATCAAAACAATCATCATCGCCGACTTCATTATGAGTCTTGATAATGTTCTTGGCGTAGCTGCTGCGGCGAAAGGCAACGTCGTGTTGCTCGTGGTTGGATTGGTTATTAGTATCCCGTTAATCATTTTTGGCAGTCAGATGATTCTGAAATTGATGGGGCGCTTCCCTGTCATCATCACACTGGGAGCAGGACTGCTCGGGTGGGTTGCTGGCGAAATGCTTGTTACCGATAGCGCGGTTGCGGGCTGGATTGATTCCAGTGCGGCATACCTTCACTACGTTATACCGACGGTAGGTATCTTTGTAGTGATCGCCTTCGGCAAATGGCTAGCGTCCCGGCACGCGCCAAAAGCGCACGCCAGCGCCTAACAATCACTCATGGCTAATATCCTTGTGCCGGTTCATCCCGGCCAGGATACCGAGTGGGTTGCCCGCTATCTCGCCAAGCTTCACCAGCGAGAACGCATTCGGGTGCACCTTCTGACTATCCGACCCCAATATACCGGGCTTGTCGGTCTGTTTTTTTCATGCGCAGACCTTATTGAATTTAATCGACAAGATGGGGACGATGCCCTCCAGCCCATGCGCCTAGTGTTGGACGCAAGGGGGATTCCTTACAACACGCACCACGTAAGTGGCAAGACAGTTGACGAAATCACCAAATTCGCGAAAGAGAATTACTGCCCCCAAATCGTTATCGGACCCGCCAGATCACACTGGCTCGGCGAACTTTTATTTGGTTCTCTGACCCGCAGAGTAGACGCCATGATGCGAACAAGCTCAGATAAACCTTGCGAGGTCCTTTAACCGCAGGCTGCGTCAGCCGCGCCTGCACGCAAAAGTTTAAGGCGCAACAGATAGCCCTTTGACCTGATGCTTTGCAATCAGCTGCGCGACAAGACCTTTTTTGATTTCATCCACAAACGACTGCAAATAAGTCGCTGCGGCAAGACGTCCTTTGGGAACACCAATGGACTGCTGAACAGTTGTAAAGTTGCCCTCTAAAATACGCGAGCCTGGCAAGCGCGCTACGTCACCCAGCAGACCAGGTTTCAACGCAGCCATTGCTTCTAGCTTTTGCTCCACAAACAATGCGAACGTTGCCTCGAAGCCTTCGGCTTGCAGCAGCTGTGCATGCTGGATATTGCGGGTGAGCCACAAGTCGTAAGCACTGCGCGCGGAGACCGCAATACGGTTGCCGGGACGATCAACTTCAGACGCATGTTTTAGGCTGGATCCAGCCGGGACAAGGTAGGTCGCTTCGATCTCAACATAAGCCGTTGAAAAATCAATTTTTTGAGCACGCACGGGCTCGGCTCCGATCAGGCCGATATCCCAAACGTTCTTGTCTGCATCGTCTGCAAGCTCTCCCGGGGAACCATACTGAATCAACTGCAACGGCACCCCGATGCGATCTGCAATTGTGCGCGCCAGATCAGGCGCAACCCCTACGGGAACTCCCTCAGAATTTTTTCCACTGATCAACAAAAAATTGATCATATTTAAGGCAACGCGAAGGGTTCCCGTCGGTGCCATCTCGAGGACTAAGGCTTTGTTCATGAAAAAAGTTCCGAATAAGGGTGCGATCAACGCAACCCATCATATTACCGAATGTTATGACTTCTAAGCATTCTTAAAGGAAACCTCAGTGCGCAACCGCCGTCATTGACAAAATTCCTAGCCGCGCCTAAGTTAGCACCAAACTAAACCAAACTAAAGAAGCAACATCTCTCAACATGACAACATCACCGCAACAAGCAACCTCCTACTCGCCGACTTTTTTGACCCTTCACGAAATAGTGCAAAAAGCGCGTCAAAAGCTTAATCACGATAACTGGGACTATATCGTCGGCGGAACAGAAACCGAGACAACCGTCAGCCGCAACCGCGCAGCAATTGATGCCCTCGCATTTAAACCTCGGGTCTTGCGTGATGTGAGCCACGTCAATACGGGCACGCGCTTCTTAGGTCGCGATCTGAAACTACCCGTGCTCTTGGCGCCCGTTGGTAGCCTCGAGGTATTTGCTGAGGGTGCTGGCGCGACCTCTTCGATCGCCGCCGGACGCTACGGCGTCGCGCATATGCTCAGCTCGGTCTGTCAGCCGGGGATCGAGGCCACCGCAGCCGCGGCACCCGATACCTTAAAAATATTCCAACTGTACGTGCATGGCGATGCAAATTGGGTCGATGACCTCGCAGCACGCACTATGGCGGCTGGCTATGGTGCATTCTGCCTCACTGTCGACACCTCACACTACAGCCGTCGTGAACGTGACTCGGCAAAGCGCAACATTCGTCGCAGCACCGTACCCGGTCGCGAATTTCAACCAACGCTTACCTGGAAAGACGTAGATCGCCTCAAGTCAAAACTCTCCATTCCACTCATTCTCAAAGGAATTGCGACAGCAGAGGATGCGGCTCTCGCCGTTGAGCACGGTGTCGATATGGTCTACGTATCGAACCACGGCGGCCGGCAACTCGATCACGACCGCGGCTCGCTCGCAGTACTTCCTGAAGTTGTACAGGCCGTGAACGGTCGGGCCCAAGTCATCGTTGACGGTGGATTCAATCGCGGAACGGATATCGTTAAGGCAATCGCTCTGGGTGCGAACATGGTCGGCCTCGGGCGTATGCAATGCTATGGTCTAGCGGCAAACGGAGCCGATGGAGTCGTGCGCATGCTTGAGATCTTGCAAGATGAGGTGCGCATCTGCATGGGACTACTTGGCGTGAATGCGCTAAGTGAACTTAACCCAAGCTATTTGCAAGCAGCCTCACCCTCAGGTGTATCGAGTGTTTTAAGCGCGTTTCCACATCTATCATTGGATGAGAAAGCGTTTTATTAAATTTGGTGTCCAGCCAAATGGCCATCGGCTGTAGCGGCAATCATATCTCTCGGTGATTTGCAATCACCGACTGTCAACACGGTCACGCCGAGGCGCGTTAGCGACTCTGATAACGCATCGTTACGACGCCGTGGTGTGGCGTACGTTAACAGCGCTACATTGTGGATGAGGTTGCGCTCCCCGGTGATGACATTGACCCAGGCCAACACACCGTCCTCCATTCCAGCATCCCACACGGGCAGGGCCAACAAATGAACAACTATTTTTTTTGTGAAGATCCGACGTAATACGCCCTGTCGCGTGACGACAGCCATATCGTCAGCCAATGAATGTCTTGGGGTCAGAATAACAACCTGATCAAACAAGCTATGCAGCTGCTCTGCCGCAGCATACGTGGCCTCCGTATGGTCCATATCAAAGAGTACGGCAGTGCCTCGCTGTTTAGCGGTCACTTTTAACAACCCAGCCATCGTTTGACGCAAATCTAAAACAAAACCATCTCGCTGAACTTGCTCTGACAACCAAGACGGTGGGATCATCGACGCCCCAGTCGCTAAGATCACAACGTCAGGGCTTAAATCCATGATGGTATCGATCTGCGCCGTAATGCCTAACTCAATCTTCGCACCCGCTCGCATCGCCGCCACTGTTTGATAATCATAAACACTGCTTACTTCTTCACCTCCGGGTAGATGCGAACGCAGCCACGCTTTGCCACCAATTTGCGCACTAGCGCTCAATATAGTTACCTGATGTCCGCGTGCAGCGGCGATCCACCCTGCCTCCATGCCAGCAATACCCGCACCCACCACGACCACCCGCTTTAACTCAGTCGCCATCGAGGGCCAATAGTCCACCTCATCGGCCTTTCGTACCCGTGGATTATTGACACAGGCCAACGACTCATGACGATTAATGATTGTGTCCCAGCATGTATTGCATGCCACACAGTATCGAATCTCATTAATACGTGACTGCATCACCTTAAGCGGCCAGGCAGGGTCCGCAATTAACGCCCGTCCCATTCCGATCAACTCCGCCTCGCCAGAGGCCAAAATACCTTCGGCCTCAGCAGGATCGCTAATCCGTCCGAGCGACATGAGCGGGGTATTCGGGATCGCACGACGCAATGTCCGAATTAATTCACGATAAGGCGTTCGCGGCCCAAAGCGATCGGGTATGTGCATTTCCAGAGAGTTTGCATGCGTACCTTGCGCAAAGCATACATAGCTAACTTCTTTGCTCGCCGTCAAAAGAGAAGCGATGGTCGCGGCCGCCTCCGGACCAATACCTCCGAGTAGGCCATCGTCACCTGGGAGCTTAAGGCCGATAATGAAATTAGACCCACATTCCCTGCGGACGGCGGAAACGATCTCAGCAATGAATCGACATCGATTCTCCAAACTACCACCATAGGCATCATCGCGGATGTTGGACTGCGGCGATAGAAACTGATGGAATAAATGTCCATGCCCACAAGAAAGCTCAACACCGCTAAACCCATATGCCTGCAAGCGCGCAGAACTTTGCGCGAAATCAACCACATATTTTTTGATTTCGGACCCCGTCAAAGCTCGTGGTACCGACCAACTCATATCGTCCGGCAACACGGAAGGGGCAACCGCATTGAGATGCCTACCAGCGTGATGTCGGGCACGTCCAGGATCCTGAATCTGAGCTAATAACCTGCAGTCCTGACCCTCAACCTCCGTCGCCATGCGCGTTAAGCCCTCCGCGTTAGCTGGATCAAACGCGTGAGTCTTAGTGGGAACCGCCTGAAGAGGAGACATCGAAAATGGTTCGGTAACAACCATCGCAGCTCCACCCCGCGCTCTATTCGCAAAGTAGGCAATTTGCTCTGGCGCCACATTGCCGTTTCGTACCGTGAGAGACGTCATCGAGGCATGCACAATTCGATTACGTAGGGGCCTTCCCGCCAATTCGAACGGAGTAAACAATAGTGACGGTGTTTTCGGCGTAATCGACAAATCTAACCTCAAAGATAGTTTGATGGCTTGCCAACCATTATTGTGTATAAGATCTCAGTGAAAGAATACATCGAATGCCTCGGTGCACAGGGCAAAAGTGCGTGATGCCGAAATCAATTGACAGACTGACGCATGAATAATAAGGTGGACGTTACAAAATCAGGGCGAACAGCAACCCTGCTGCGTCGCGACTGAGCCTAAAAAAGATTTGGAGATACATAATGAAAGCATTCCTTACTAGACGTTCTGCAGTTTTCGCCCTTAGTGCCGCTGCTTTGTTGGGCGGACTGGGGGCCTTGCCAGCTCAGGCACAAAGCTTCCCCACTAAACCGATAAAATTAGTTGTGCCTTATGCACCGGGCGGAGGCGTAGATATCGTTGCGCGCACACTAGCCGATTACATTTCGACAAAATTAGGAAAGCTCGTCATCGTCGAAAATCGTACCGGCGCTGGCGGCAACGTAGGCTCGGCGTTTGTCGCGAAATCCGACCCCGATGGCTACACGCTTTTGCTTGGATCAAATGCCAATGCAATCAATAACAATCTTTACGCAAATGCGGGCTACAACGCAGCAACAGACCTGACGCAAATTGTATTGGTAGGCACTGTCCCGATGGTCCTCTTGGCTTCACCCACCGTCGCTGCAAAAAATATAAAAGAACTGCTCGCGCAAGCAAAAGCCAAGCCTGGAAGCCTGAATGTGGGCTCGGGTGGCAGCGGCACTGCTGAGCATTTAGCTTTTGAGCTGTTTAAGCGTCAAACTGGTATGGATGGTGTGCACGTGCCATACAAGGGCGGCGCTGCGGTGTACACCGACTTAATCGGTGGCCAAATCCAATTGTTTTTTAATAACCAACTCGGCGCGACACCTTATGTCCGCTCCGGTCAACTCCGTGCATTGGGGATTACGAGCCCAACACGTTCTAGCGCACTTCCGGATGTTGCCACGTTCGCAGAGCAAGGATTTGCTGAATTCAAGGCCTTTGTATGGTGGGGAGTGATTGGCCCGGCAGGTATTCCAAAAGATACCGTCACTCAGATTAATGCCTTATTCAACAAAGCGATCTCTTCACCGGAAGTCTCGACAAGGCTAGCGTCTCTTGGCGCACAGCCTCAGGGTGGCACACCAGAAAAATTTGCTGAATTCTTCAAATCTGAAATGACAACTTGGGCAGGCGTCATTAAGGCAGCGGATATCAAACTTAATTAGGGCAACGGCTTATATAGATGATATGGATCGTATAAAAACTGCATATCAAAACATTCGTACGCCTGACTATGGCGAACGTTTGCGTATCGGCATGATCTTGCCTAATCGCAATGTCGTGGCGGAGGCAGATGCACAGGCGATGTTGCCGCCAGGCGTATCGATTCATACCACTCGTTTGAAGTTACATGGCACGACGCCCGCTGATATCAAAGAAATGAGCGATGGGGCCGAGAACGCCGCTCTTCTGCTCGGTGCAGCACCCATCGGCATCATTGTGTTTCACTGCACTGCCGTCTCCACATCGGATCCAGCGATGGGTGATCAGTTGGTTGCGCGCATTGAAAAAACTGCAAATAAGAAGGCTATTGCTACTTCGCAAGGGCTGGTGGCAGCACTCGACACACTGCGTGCAAAGAAAGTCGTGATGCTGACCCCCTATCCCCAGTCTGTCAATGATGCCGAGGTTCGCTTTTTGAATCATTTTGGTTTTGATGTGCTGCATGAGATCGGTCTTAATTTGCCGTCAACAGTTTCAACTGCGAGCGTGACGCCAGAGCAGTGGCTTGAAAAAGCGCTGGCCATGAAGCGGGCCGATGCCGATGCATACTTTTTAAGCTGCACCAATATTCGCGTACTCTCGATCATTGACGAACTCGAGCATCACTTAGAGGCACCCGTCATCACAAGCAACCAAGCCATGCTATGGCACTGTTTGCGTGCAAGTGGGATTCACGATGCTGTGCGTGGCTATGGTCAACTTTTGTATCAACATTAGTCGCTTTAGACTATGATCAGACAGGGAGGCAACTATGAAAAATAGAAAATTAAATTCATTACTCGGTTACTTTTTTTCTTTACTGGCCCTGCTACTCGCGACAGGAACCAGTACCGCACTCGCACAAGCGAACTTTCCTGAAAAGCCTGTGCGTATCGTTGTTCCGTTTCCACCCGGAGGTGGAACAGATCTCGTTGTGCGAGCGCTCGCTGCAGGGATGGCAACTGAACTAAATCAAAGTGTCATCATTGAGAATAAGGCCGGGGCGGGAACCGTGATCGGCACCGACTTTGTCGCTAAAAGTCAGCCTGACGGATACACCCTGTTGGTGGGAACATTTGCCTTTGCCGTGAATCCTAGTTTGCTTGCAAAGCTGCCCTTCGATACGAACAAGGCATTCGATCCAGTGGTGCTAATCAGTCGCTCCCCGAACGTTCTGGTTGTCAGAGCTGACAGTCCCTACAAGTCCGTACAAGATATTGTTCAGGCGGCCAAAGCCAACCCAGGAAAACTGACCTACGCTTCGCAAGGAAATGGCACTTCCGCCCACTTGGCGGCAGAGCTGTTTAACGCGCTCGCAAAGATCAATATTCTCCACATCCCCTATAAAGGCGCAAGCGCAGCGCTCACCGATATCGTCGGTGGCCAAGTTGATTTGATGTTTGCCACATCCGCTGGAGCGACACCCCTCCTTGAGTCAGGTCGCCTACGTGCTCTTGCTGTGACGACTCCACAGCGCTCACCTGCTTTTCCCGCACTGCCGACCATGGTCGAAGCGGGTGTTCCCGACTATCAAGCGACCAGTTGGTACGGCTTATATGTGCCAGCCGGCACGCCAACGGCGGTTATTGCTCGCCTCAATGCAGCCGCGACAAAAGTCGCCCAGGCTGAAGCCTTTAAGTCTCGCGTCGCGAGCGAAGGACTGGTCATCAGCACTGGTACGCCAAAACAGTTAGATGAATTCATGCGCAGCGAGCAGACACGTTGGGCTCGCGTGATCAACGCAGCTGGAATCAAAGCCAACTAGACTATCAAGGACATCTCATGCATCGACGCACCGTACTGACTAAAGCACTTCAAACAGCTCTTGCACTGGGAGTCACCGCACTCCCTAGCGCACTCTTCGCACAGGCTGCTTACCCCAACAAACAGATTCGTTTCGTTGTGCCATTCGCGGCGGGCGGCGGCGGCGATGCCGTCGCACGACTGCTCGCGCAGCGACTCGGTGAACAAATTGGCGAATCGATCGCGGTAGAGAATAAAGCGGGCGCCGGTGGAATTATCGGATCATCGTTTGTCCTGAAATCACCCCCCGATGGCTACATGGTGCTCAATATGTCGAGCACCTATGCCATTCAAGCCTCGATTGGTAAGAATATGAATTTCGATCCGATCAAAGACATGCAGCCTATCATCATGGTTTCAAGAGACCCTGTTGTGATGATCGTTCGAGCATCATCTGCGCTGAATAACGCAAAAGATCTAATTAATGCGGCGAAAGCCACACCGGGCAAGCTTACGCATGGCTCCGCAGGAATTGGTTCAATCGCCCATCTCGGGACCGAGGAGCTGGCATTTCTCATGGGCATCTCCTTAGTCCACGTTCCCTACAAAGGCTCCTCCCAAGCGTTCACTGACTTGGTTGGCGGCAACGTCGATATGATGCTTACCAGCGCAACGTTCGCTTCGCCTCACATTAAATCTGGTCGCGTGAAGGCGCTAGGCATTGCTGGTAAAGAACGCTTGCCGAATCTCCCAGAGGTACAGACCTTTGAAGAGCAAGGAATCAAGGGCTACGACGTTGTTGACTGGAAAGCGATCGCTGGCCCAAAAGGTATGCCCGCCGAAGCGATTAAGTTTTTGAATGTTGAACTGAATAAGGCATTGCAACATAAGTCTGTGACAGAGCGCTTCGCTGCTGAAGGAACGACCGCTGTTGGAGGTACGCCTGAACATCTGTTGCAAACGATCGTATCGGATATCGAACGCTGGAAGCGCGTGATCAAAAAAGCCAATATCAAATTTTAATAAAGCGGATGACACTTAACAAACTATTTCGCCAGCAATTAACCGTCGGCGCCGGGCACATCATGCCAGGTGCGGGCAATGCCCTTGCCGCACGCTTTATTGCCGCGGCGGGACACAAGATGATGTTGGTCAGTGGCGCTGCAGTTGCAAACAACTACCTCGGCGTGCCCGATCTTGGATTGGTATCGGTGACCGAACTTGCTGAGCATGTAGCGGCGATCAGAGAGGCTGTAGACATTCCTATTTTGGCAGACGGCGACACCGGTTTTGGCAATGCGATCAACGCTAGACGAACGATTCGTTTACTAGAACGTGCAGGCGCGAATGCCATCATGCTCGAAGATCAAACTTACCCAAAGCGCTGCGGTCACTTTGATGGAAAAGATGTGGTGTCCACACAAGAGATGGTGTCAAAGATCAAGGCAGCTGTTGACGCCCGCCATGACCCAGATCTGATGATCCTTGCTCGCACCGATTCGCGCGCAATCGAAGGGTTTGAAGCATCGCTCGATCGGGCGCGAGCCTATCAGGAGGCTGGTGCAGACTTTCTGTTTATTGAAGCGCCGTTGACCAAAGAGGAGTTGCTAGCAATTCCTAACGCTGTTCCAGGCATTCACCTTTGTAATATGGTCATCGGTGGCAAGACTCCCCTATTGCCGCGCGAAGAGCTTGCAGCTGCGGGATACTCTGTGATCTGTTATGCCAATGCTGCACTACAAGCGTCCATGTTGGCCATGCAGAATGCCATGCAGCATTTGGCTACACACGGGTCAATCACAGGATTTGAGTCACAGCTCATGATGTTTGCTGAACGGCAGGCAGCGCTCAATGCAGATCACTACAAAGACCTAGAGAAGCGCTACACATGAAGCCGTCTACTGGAACCACCTTCTTTGATAAAGTCTGGCGAGATCACGTTATCTCGAAGCTGGACGAAGAGTCCGATCTGATACAAGTCGATCGCCTTGTCTTGCACGAACTCTCGGGCAGCCAAGCACTGAGGGCACTTGAAGAAGCGGGGCGCACGCCAATTAGCCGCGGACAAGTCTTTACTGTTATCGAACACTTGATATCAACGCAACCGGGAAGAGGTCCCTGCGACTCCGTTTCCTCTAGTGGTCCCGCGATGATTCAGACCACTCGAGACGCTTCTAAAAAATACGGGCTGCACTTTATCGACTACGACGACCCTCGACAAGGTATTGCACATGTCGTAGCTCCTGAGCTGGGCATTGCCTTCCCCGGTGCGACCTTAGTGTGTTGCGACAGCCATACCAGCACGATAGGCGGAGTCGGCGCACTCGCTTGGGGGATTGGAGCGTCTGAAGCGGAGCATGTGTTGGCCACACAGACCCTCGCGCAAGCAAAGCCCAAGACGATGCGGGTGAATTTTGAAGGAGCCCTTAGACCAGGCGTCTTTGCAAAGGACATGATCTTGGCCTTAATTGGCACAATCGGTGCTCAGGGTGGCATTGGCTACGCAACGGAATACGCAGGCAGTGCGGTGCGCGATCTTCCGATCGACGGACGACTCACTCTTTGCAACATGTCTATCGAGTTTTCGTGCAAATACGGTTTTGTCGCCCCAGATGAAAAGACCTTTGAATATCTGAAAGGTGCGGAGTTTTCACCAAAGGGCGCTGCGTGGGAGAAAGCCACAAACTACTGGCGAACACTTAAAACCGATGATGATGCCGTGTTTGATAAAGAGATTACGATCGATTGCGATGTGCTCGAGCCCCAAGTGACTTGGGGCATCAGTCCTCAGCAAGTAGGTAGTATTGGCGCAACTGTGCCAAAACCTAGCCAGGCCGTCGACAAAGAGGCTAATGCGCTAGGTGAGCGGGCTCTGACTTATATGAGACTTCACGCAGACGAGCCAATTCGCGGCACTCCAATAGACGTTGCTTATATTGGCTCGTGCACCAATGCGCGCCTCACCGATTTGCGTGCCGCAGCGCAGATCCTAAAAGGTCGAAAGGTAAAGGCGGGGATTCAGGCTATTTGCGTACCGGGCTCTACCCCGGTTAAACACGCAGCGGAAGCTGAAGGCATTGACAAGATCTTTAAAGACGCAGGATTCGAATGGCACGAATCTGCCTGTGGTTTCTGTGGGCATATCGGTGACAATCGCTTTGCCGATTTGCGCGTCATTAGTACGACCAATCGAAACTTTGAGTCGCGACAAGGTCCCAAGACACGCACGCATCTTGCCAGTCCTGCAACCGTTGCGGCGTCTGCCATCATGGGCTGTATCGCAGACGCTAGGGAGCTGAGCTAAACATGGAAGCACTTCAGCGTGTGTCAGGGGTGGCAGCACCCTTCATGCGTATCAATATTGATACGGATCAGATCATTCCTGCACTTTTCCTTGGAGGGACGGATGCCAAAGGTTATGGCGCACACCTCTTTCACGGTTGGCGTTTTTTAGTGGATGGAACGCCCAATCCTGAATTCATTTTGAATCAAGCGCCCTTCGATCAATCTGAGGTTTTACTCGCAGATCGAAATTTTGGTTGTGGCTCATCCCGTGAACGTGCTCCAAAAGCGCTGAGGGAGTTTGGGTTTCGCGCAGTGATTGCCCCTTCGTTTGGCGGTATATTTTTTAATAACTGCTATCGCAATGGCATTGTTCCAGTCGAACTTCCGATTGAGCAAATCAAAGAACTTGTTTCAGAAGTCGAGGCGAGCTCAGGTCAAGCGCACATCACTGTTGATCTAGAGGCACTCTGTGTCAGCACAGGGAGCGGCAAGCGTTTTAGCTTTACCGCTCCACCCGCATTACGAGAAATGTTGTTGAAAGGTCTCGACGAGATCTCTCTCACACTTTCAAAATCTGAATCAATCGAACAATTCAGAACGTCTGATCGGGCGAAGCGACCCTGGGCTTACTCAGTTTGACTACTTAATCAAGCGGTCACTTGCGATGCGCGCACCTTCAGCAAGTGCGCGTAACTTTGCCCAGACCACATCGGTCGCGACACGTCCCATGCCCGCCGACGTATCAAAGCCACAATCGGTTCCTGCTAACACGCGCGTTGGATCTCCGACATCTGCGGCCACTCGCTCAAGCCGCTCAGCAATCACCTCTGGATGCTCGACAAAGTTTGTCAATACATCGATCACACCGGCGACAATTACCTGGTTGTCCTGTAAGGGTTGCTCGCGCAAGACCTTCATTTCGTGAGCGTGTCGAGCATTCGCAAAGGGCAGTACAAAACCACCCACCTTCGTCTGACGAATAACAGGCCATATCTTGCGTAACGGCACATCGCAATCATGAGGCCCTTCATAATTTCCCCAGCACACGTGCATACGGACACGGTCTTGCGGAATGTTGCGTAACGCCACATTAATGGCTGAAACAACACGCTCAATGAAACCTAAAAATTTTGCGTCCGACTCATCATGATAGGAAACGTGTCGTTCCAGAGCCAAGTCGGGGCAATCGATCTGCAAAATAAAGCCATTTTCAACGATCGCCTCATACTCAAGGCGCAGCGCTTCGGCCAAGGCAGCGAGATAGGCTTCTTCGGTGTCGTAATGCTCATTTTTACAGGCCGAAGCAATGATGCCGGGTGAGGGGGCCGTCAAGAACGCCTCAGTAAATGTCTTTTCTTTTCGTGCATTGAGCGTGCTGCGAAAATCTCGCGCCTCAGACGCTGCCAAATCAGGATCGATATAGCGAACCTCACCGGTTACGCGCGGAGGCAAGAAATTGCTGACGGCGACCTTTCCGCCAGACTGCTGTTCCAGCATTTTTTTAAATTCTGGATAGCGTTCAACATCACCGCGCGAAAAGCGTTTCCACGTGCCACCAAAGCCTGACATGCGACGTTGCACATACAAAAAGAATCCTTCCCTCTGCTGCTCGCCATTGTTGCCAACGTCGATACCATTCGCGAGCTGAAGATCCACGGCAGTTTGCATGGCTTGATGGCCAAGCGACTCAAGTGCAACCGGGTCTACCGCAGCGCCATTGGCGCGATCCGCATACATCTGTACCAGCTCAAGCGGGCGCGGAAGACTACCCGTATGGGTTGTGAGAATTCTTTTTTTGCTATGTTGCATGATGTGATTGGAGCTTGATGTTGTGATCGTTAACTACTTTACCTCAGTATGCCATTTAGCCAACAAGTCATTTTCGCCTCGCCGTCCGAGACGGCATCGAGTACAAATGCAGTCTCGGTGAGGGGGAGACTGATAGGCCGAGCGTTTACACACCCAAACTTATACTAATATCTAAGAATTCCAGTGTCAAAGTTGAGGGATCACATGTTTTTCGCACCACGCCGCTTCCAATCATTTAGGTTTTTTCTGAGCACCGTCATGACCGCCTTGCTTGTTTGTGTTGCAAACACAGCCTACGCGGAGTCACGCGAGGCACTTGAGCGCGACTCAAAAAATGCCTTGAATAATCTACTCGCTCAAAATCAAATCGCTAAAGATTTACATGCGCGGGCTGCTGCAGTACTCGTTTTCCCTAGCGTCAAAAAGGCTGGCCTGATGGTTGGAGCCCAATATGGCGAGGGTGTTCTCTGGCGTGATGGCAAAGCTACTGCCTACTACAACACCGGCGGGGCTTCGTTTGGTTTTCAAGCGGGCGTGCAGGAATATGGCTATGCCATGTTTTTTATGAAGGACAATGCTCTAAATGCGCTGAATGTCACGCAGGGATTCGAGGTCGGAGTTGGTCCTAGTGTGGTTGTGATCGATCAGGGAGTGGGCGTCTCACACACGACAACAACTATGCAAAACGATATCTACGCTTTTGTCTTTAGCCAGAAGGGGCTGATGGCTGGTGTCGGCATTCAGGGCAATAAGATCACGCGTATCAATAAATAGTTGTCTATCCATGTCGGCACCTGAGCTAAGACTTCCACCACTGCCCGACGGCAGACATTATCGCTTTCATGCGATGGTCAAGCCCTCGGGGGCAGAATGCAATATCGACTGCGACTATTGCTTCTATCTGCACAAGACGGATTTGCTCGAGCATCCTGCCCATGCCCGCATGAACGAGACGTCGCTGGAGCAACACATCCGGCAATACATTGAGAGCCAAACGGGTGAACAAGTTGTTTTCTCATGGCAGGGTGGTGAGCCCACACTGATGGGGTTAGATTTCTTTCTCCGGGTCGTTACATTACAAAAAAAGTATGCGAAGCCGGGTCAGCGTATCGAAAATGATTTGCAAACAAATGGTATCGCTCTTGACGACACGTGGGTCAAATTTCTAAAAGAGCATCATTTTCATGTTGGCCTTTCAATCGATGGGCCTCGTGAGCTTCACGACACCTATCGCAAAACACGCAACGGAAAATCTACCTTTGATTTTGTGATGGCAGCCGCCCAAAAGCTTGCCCAGGCCGAAGTACCGTTCGCTGCACTGTGTGTCGTCAACCGTGCCAATGCCAAACACCCCAAAGAGGTTTACCGATTTTTGGTCGACGCGCTAGGCACTTGGCGCATACAGTTCAATCCTGCTGTCGAACCAACCACTTTTAAGCACAACGCGCCGGGCAAGCTCGATAGATCTAATGCTCCGCTACAAGATAGCGCTCGCGCAAAGCCCGGCCACCCGTTGTCAATTGTCACGGATTGGTCTGTTGATCCAGATGACTATGGAACATTTCTATCGGGCGTATGGGACGAATGGCTCGCAACAGATTTTGGACGAATTCACGTCAATCTGTTTGAGACCGCCATTGCACAAGCGGCGGGCATGCCGGCACAAACCTGTACTCAGGCGGAATTTTGCGGAAAAGGGCTTGCAGTGGAACATGACGGCGAAGTGTATTCCTGTGACCACTTTGTTTACCCAGCGTATCGATTGGGAAATATTCACACCACTCACCTCGGCGATCTTGCTTTTTCAACTGAGCAGAAAACTTTTGGGATGAACAAGCGTGACACCTTGCCAAAGCAGTGCTTTGACTGCGATTTTCTCAAACTCTGCTGGGGCGAATGCCCTAAGAATCGACTGATTAAAGCGCGTGATGGTGAGCCTGGCCTTAATTATTTGTGCTCGGGGCTCTTTCATTTCTATCAGCACATTGGCCCAGATGTCATTCGTATACTGAAACAATTGGGGCACTTGCCTCGCTGACACTCTGCCGACCGAAATTACGAAAGCGTGGAACTCATATGCTCAAGCTTGAACACCTCGCTGCAATCGGAATCTCGTTGACTATGAGTGCAATCGCGCATAGCCAAAGTGATCAGCCGACAAGTCTTCATCTATTTATGCCTAATACTCCCGCCAAAGGCGTAGTGATTGCCTTGCACGGGTGCGGCGGCCTGCTATCTAGCGCTAAATCAAAAGCCTCGGAACTCTCTGCTCGACATGCGGGTATGGCCAAACTAATCACCGAAGCGGGCTGGATCGCCGTGTTTCCCGATAGCTTCTCCCCGCGTGGGCGACGAGAAATCTGTACCCAAAAATTTTCCGAACGCACAATCAATAGCGGGCACCGTAAGCTTGATGCGCTCAACACTGCAAAATGGGTGCATGACCAAAATTGGACAAGTGAACAGTCGACCCAGCCTCTGAAGACGGTTCTTCTTGGCTGGTCGCATGGGGGCTCAGCAGTCCTACAGAGCATTGAAACTACGCAACGGGGCGATCCGGCGCGCGGGCTCATTGATCAAGCGGTCGCTTTTTATCCGGGATGCTCCGCGCAACTCAAGCGTGACTACCGAACGAACATTCCACTCACACTTTTCTTAGCGGGCAAGGATGACTGGACTGCTCCACAACCTTGCGTCGAGCTAGGGAAAAAAATTGGCGCGACGGTCTGGGTATACGATGAGGCCTATCATGGGTTTGACAGCCCGATTGGAAAGGTTCAATTCCGACCGGAGATCCCCAATGGGGTGACGCCCGGCCGCGGCGTTCACTCAGGACCCGATCCGGGGTCGCGTGAGGACGCATACAAGAAGCTGCGAGCGCTACTGCGTACTCTGGATGCGAAATAGAGATAGCGTTCTAGTTCTATTTTTTGCGCAAGATCTTCATGATTCCTTGGCCGTACATGATCTGCTTATCATTGACCGTGAGCGCTCCACGCAGAAAGATAAGTGATGAGGTCTTTCGCGCAACCTCCCCGCGCGCGACGATAAAGTCTCCAGCAACACTCGGCGCAACAAAATGCGTATCTAAGTGAATGGTTGTACAAGGCTGCTGTTCATTTGCAGCCCAGGCCACCAAGCTAATGGCTTGATCTAACAAGGTGACAAGCATGCCTCCGTGCACAACACCCACGCCGTTTTCGTGCCTCGGCTCCACAAGCAGGCCGTACTCCCAACCTTCATTGAGACGTCTAGACCAAAGTGGACCGACCTCTGCGAAGAATCCTTTACTTTTGAGCGTTTTCCATCCCTGCTCAGCTGGGTCGAATGTATTCAATGCGGACATGATTTTCCTTATTCGGGTATTGAGCGCATCAGTAAACGCGCCTCGCGTTGCATCGCAGTGATTAACTTTAATTGCTGGGGCTTCGTCAGTTGATCGGCGAGGCTCGCGCACACAATCGTATGCGTGATGCGCTGCACATCATCAAGCACCGGGACAGCGGCAATATTTAATCCTGCGATATAGGTATTTCGGTCAATGCTGTGGTGATGTTTTCTTGCGAAGGCCACTTCTTTGTACCAAGCCTCGAAGTCCAATGGCTTATCCCATCGCAGTTTCTGATAGCGGCGCTTAAGCTCCGGCATAGGCTGTCCGCCGAATGCTGCAACGAGCCTCCCCGTTGCGCTTAACAGTGCTGGGAACACGCTTCCAACATCCACATGCAGTCTAAACGGTAAATTTGACCTGGAGAGCGCTACCACCACCATCTGCTCTTGATCCGTGACATCGACACCTATCGCCGTCACCCCCCACGCTGAAGAAAGACGATCGAGGCCTGCCTGCACGGTTGATGGAAACGCGTTTGCCTCCCGAGCACTCCGTGCAAGGGTAAGCATGCCCATGCCCAGACGATACCTTTTTGTCTCGCTATCAACAGCGATGAGTCTTTCTTCAACTAGGGTGCGCAAGATGTGCAGGCAAGTGCTCGGGATCAAGTCAAGCGCCTGCGCAATGGCGTTAACACCCATCGGCTCTTTGGCTTTACCGAGCAAGCGCAAAATCGCGATCGCACGCGATACGGCAGGCACGGCCCTTGTACGCACGGCTGGCTTTACTTGTTTTGTCGGGGTGGGAAGCTTTGTCGTTAATGTAACCATGGCAACCATCATAAACAATCTATTGTACTAATACAACAAATATTCTTATTTGACAATAGCAAGGTGTGTCGCTACATTGAGCAACACTCAGTGCACCTCTACACATTCGACCAATAATATGACTCGCCTCACTGAATACTCCTCTTACGCTGATGCGCAAACGTTTTTTTCTTCGGAAAAACTATGGGAGCTTTTTGAAGGGGACAGGCACCGACTAAACATCGCTTACGAATGCGTTGATCGCCACGCGGCATCAAAACAGACCGCTGTCATTGTCATAAGAGCAGATGGCGCAGACGAAGTGATCTCCTACCAGGAACTTTCGCAACGGTCCGCGCAGGTCGCGCATTTTCTGCAAGCGCGTGGCGTTCAGCCGGGTGACCGAGTCGCTGTCATGCTCGAGCCTTCTCTTGCCTTTTATGCTTCGATCTTTGGCATCATCAAAGCTGGGGCGATCGCTGTCCCTCTGTTTACACTATTTGGGCCAGATGGCTTGCGGCTCCGCCTCCAAGACTGTTCTCCAGCCTTGCTCATTACCAACTCAGAAAAAATCGACATCGTTGATACCTCGATGCGTCCACACTCTGTCTTGGCGGACGCTGCATTTATCGCAAGTCTCGATCAATACCCTACGTCGTTTGCTGCCAATACACTCGCCGAGGACTACGCAATCTTTCAATACACCTCGGGGACGACGCGTGAACTCCCTGAGGCGGTTCGACACAAGCATCGATCCATCGTGACACTGATGGTTGCAGCACTATACGGCACAGGACTTCGACCTGGCGATCGCTATATGTGCCCCTCTTCACCGGCATGGGGTCACGGCCTCTGGCATGGGACACTTGCTCCCATGGCACTTGGATTGACGATAGGCGCTTTTGCCGGGAAATTTGATGCCGGTACTCTGCTTCGCGGACTACAAGATCATCAGTTCACCAATATTTCAGCCGCTGCGACACACTATCGCATGATGAAAAATTCAGACGTCGCGCAACAGTATCGCTACGCGTTAAACAAAATGTCTTTTACGGGCGAACCCATTGATAGTGCGACCGAAGATTTCATTGAGCAAACATTTGGTCTGCAGGTGTGCAGCATGTACGGCACTACCGAGATCGGCGTCATCTTGGTCAGCTATCCAGGTGCCGAGGACTTTTCTGTCAAACACGGCTCACTCGGCAAAGCCATTCCGGGCGCTCAAGTACAAGTGCAAGACGCCCAGGGCAAGCCCTGCCAACCAGGGGTCACCGGTGATCTCATGGTGTGGCGTAAGGGCCAGTGGCTTGCGACAAAGGATCTTGCGCGCACGGATGCCGATGGGTATTTCTATCATGGCGGGCGCGCCGACGATGTCATCATTTCTGCAGGTTGGACAATGAGCGCGGTCGAAATTGAAGACGCCATACTCAAACACCCCGATGTAAAGGAAGCGGCTGCAATCGGCGTGCCCGACTCTCTGCGCGGTCAGGCTGTCAAAGCATTTGTCGTTTCGTCACGTAAGGGTGACGATCTTTTTGTGAAAGAGATTCAAGACCTCGTGCGTGCCGGTTTAAGTCAACATGAATATCCACGGCAGATTGAATTCACGGCTGAATTACCTAAGACACCAGCAGGAAAGGTGCATCGCAAGAAACTACGAGAGGCCCATGCAGCGCAGACTGCCCTCGCCGCTGCGCCCTAGATCCTCTCTTTACTCTACCTAATTATCTATTTTTTGAATCTGGAGATATACATGTCATCAACGTCAGTCGGACAAAGAAACTTTCCGAAAATCACTCAGGAAGGTCTGGATGACCTGCGACGACGCATCGGCGTCAAAATCGGTGCGACGGCCGAACCTTGGTGCTACGAGGCCACTCGGGACAATATTCGACACTATGCCCACGGCATTGGCGACGACAATCCGCTTTGGTGCGATCCGGCCTATGCAGCAAAAACAAATCATGGTGGCATCATCGCCTTGCCGAGTTTTTTGTACTCCACTAGCCGCATCGTTTCAGGATATGTAGGTGGCCTGCCTGGCGTACATGCGATGTGGTCGGGTTCGGACTGGACCTGGCACAAGCATGCCCAACGCAATGATGTAATCAGCACAGAAGCGTATCTGAAAGATTGTATCGAGCACGAAACTCGTTTTGCCGGCAAAGCTGTCCAACAAATTTATCATGTCGACTTCTTCAATCAATCCGGCGATAAATTAGCAGAGGCCGATAGCTGGTGCTTCCGCACCGAGCGCGATCACGCGCGTGAAAAGGGCACCAAGTACAAGGCGCTCGCTGAGAAAGGTGATGTGGCCTATACAGACGAGGAAATCAAGGAGGCCTATAAGCTCTATGCCAATGAAGAAATTCGTGGGGCCACTCCCCGTTACTGGGAAGATGTCGCCGTTGGTGAAGATCTTCCCGTTTTGTTCAAAGGACCGATGACTGTCACAGGCTTCATTGCTTACGCGCAAGGCTGGGGCGGGCTATACATCCGCGCAAACAAACTTGCCTGGCAACTCATCGACGCCCACCCAGGTGTTGGGATAAAAAATCGGTTTGGTGTGCCGGATGTTCCAGAGCGCGTCCATTGGGAAGAGGAATTCGCTCTCGAGGTGGGTGCGCCAGGTGCGTACGACTACGGTCCGGAACGCAGCTCATGGCTCATGCACCAGCTGACTAATTGGATGGGCGACGACGGTTTCTTGCGACAAGCCGACTGCAAAATTCGACGACATAACCCAGCAGGGGATATGTTATTTATCAAAGCAAAGGTCACCCGTAAATACAAAGAGGGTGACAAACATCTTGTGGCTATTTCGCAGGAAGCGCACAATCAAACCGATGAGCTGTCGGTATTAGGGACAGCGATCGTTCAACTTCCAAGTCGAGGCTAATTCGTATGAACGCCCCCCACTATCCTCACGCATGGTTAGATAGCACGCATGCAACAGGGTCTGTCGCGGGCGTTCGCGTACTTGATCTTTCTAGAGTGGTCGCCGGACCACTGTGCTCGCAGATGTTGGCGGACCATGGTGCCGATGTTATTAAGGTGGAGTCGCGCTTGGGCGATGAGACCCGACACCTCGGACCTCCCTTTATTGAGCCGGGCCAAGCGGCCTATTTCTCCGCGCTTAATCGAGGCAAACGCAGTCTCGAACTCGACTTGAGCAAGGACGATGATCGCGCTGTGATTGAAGCGCTTTTGGTTCAAGCCGATGTGCTGATTGAAAACTTTGTGCCTGGCACCATGGAGAAATGGGGGCTTGGTTATGACGAATATTTATCAAAGAAATTTCCACAGCTGATTTATTGTGGCATCTCTGGTTTTGGCGCAACAGGACCGCTGGGAAGGATGCCAGGCTACGATGCCGTGCTGCAAGCGATGTGTGGCCTCATGAGCATTAACGGCGATGCACAATCAGGTCCGATGCGCACTGGCATCCCCATTGTCGATATTGTCACGGGGTATAACGCGTTTGCAGGGATCACTATGGCACTGCTCGCGCGTGCCCGAATCGGACATGGCCAGCGGGTCGATGCAACGTTGTTTGATACCGCACTCAGCCTGTTAATTCCCCATGCCGTTAACTGGATGGCTTCTGGAAAAACACCTGGCCTGTGGGGTAACGCGCATCCCAATATCCCGACCTATAACCGATTTGATGTCGGGGATGGACAGATGTTTTTGGGCATCCTCAACGATGCGCAATTCGTAAAATTCTGTAAAAAAATTGGTCGCATTGATCTCGCTACAGACGAACGCTTTCAAACGAATGTCAGTCGTATTGAACACCGTAACGTCTTACACAAAAAAATAGATGAGGCGCTCAAACCCTTTACTCGCGCTGAGTTGTGCGCCAGCTTGATGGAGGTCGGCATCCCAGCAGGTCCGGTGCACAACGTCGCCGAGGCGCTTGGGCAAGCGCACACTGCGGCACGTGACATGCTGGTTACTCGGGCAGACTATCGCGGACTAGGGATCCCGATTAAGTTGTCGGCTACCCCGGGCCAGGCGGGTCGCAAGCCGCCTAAGCTTGGCGAGCATAATTTAGACATTCTTAAGCGGGATTCGTCCAGCTAAGCCAGGACACCGCTGGCTTTCCCTAGGGAAAGCGAGTGGTGTCCTAGGCTATATTGGGCGTTTAAACTCAATCATCAGTCAATTCTGCTGAGCTTACGGAGATAACATGAAAAAAATTCTTAATCGCGGCTTATCCTTTGCGCTAGCGGCTAGTGCGCTAGGCTACGGCCTCATGGCCACAGACAATGCCTGGGCCCAAAACAAATGGCCTGAAAAAACGGTGCGAATGATCGTTCCCGCGCCTCCAGGTAGCGCCCCCGATGGGCAAATTCGTTTGTTTAGTCAGAAGCTCAGCGAAATATGGGGTCAGCCTGTTGTGGTTGAAAACATCGTCGGTGCGGGCGGCCTCATTGGCTCCGATCGCGTTGCAAAAGCCCCACCAGACGGCTATACGTTTCTGTACAACACAATCGGCCCGATTGCTGTAGCGCCAAGTTTGATGCCATCCAAAATGACGTTCAATCCCCAGAAAGATTTGACGCCAGTCAGTTTAGCGACCAAGACTCCTAACTGGATCACTGTTCGGCCTAACTACCCCGCTAACAACATTCAAGAGCTAGTTGCCTTAGCAAAGAAGAACCCTGGAAAAATCACTTACGGCACGGCGGGCCCAGGGACAACGCAACACCTGTCAGGTGAACTGTTGAACCTCATCGCAGGCATCCAGCTCAACGGTATCCCCTACAAATCTAGCGCTCAAATGACCACGGATGGGCTCGGCGGCCAGATCGATATCCTGATACACAACACGCCGGTTCTTTTACCGCACTTAAAAGCTGGGAAACTTAAGGCACTCGCTATCACAAGCGACGTACGCTCACCCTCAATGCCGCAGGTACCCACCATGATCGAGTCTGGTGTAAAGGGCTTTGAGATCACCGCATGGTTTGGCTTCTTGGCCCCAGCAGGAACGCCTAAAGCGATTGTTGACAAGGTATCAGCGGACGTCAAAAAGGTCTTGGCGATGCCTGAAGTCAATAAACGCATCGTAGATGAGGCCACCATCGTGGTTGGTAGCACGCCTGAAGAATATGGTGCGTTTATCAAGGCTGAGACTGCCAAGTGGAAAGACGTGATCGTGCGTACCAAAATGACCGCCAATTAATGCTTGAAACATCGGCGCACCTATCTGGTGCATCGATGTTGCTAACTTGGTGCATGCATATCTTGTACCGCCCGCTCTACCCCCGAAGAAAACAGCATCCCATGGCAGCCAAAGGCTGGCATGGGATTTGCTTATTGAAAAGCTCAAACGATGTCTTTTCAATCAATCGGGGGCCTTATGACCAAACTGCACACACTCTCCGCCTCGGCTTTAGCCACAGCAGTCCTCGCGGCTAGCTGCCTGAGTTCTACCGTTTGTGCACAAACGGCCCCTGCTGCCGCCCCTGAGGCCGCCGCGCCAGGCCCCTTCACCGCAAACCTCACCTTGGTTAACGACTACCGTTATCGCGGCATCTCCCAATCCAATTTCCAGCCAGCGATTCAGGGCGGCTTTGATTATGCCCACTCAAGCGGCTTTTATGTCGGCAACTGGAACTCTTCGATCAGTTGGATCTCCGACGCCGCGTCCACTTTTGGAAACAGCGCATCAGCACCCATCGAAATGGATTTCTACGCCGGCTTTAAGCATGAATGGTCAAAAGGCTTTGCTGCCGACGTTGGTGTCCTGCAGTACTACTACCCAACCTCAAACCTGTCTGCCTTCGCAACAAACCCCAACACAACTGAACTGTATGTCGCGCAAAACTTTACGTTGAATGCCTTCACGGGCTATTTAAAGTTTTCTTACGCTGTCACACCGTTGTTTGGCACGTTAAATAGCTCAGGCTCTAATTACACAGACCTCACCGTCAACTACGACACCGGCGTCTGGGGGCTCTCACTGAACGGACACGTCGGCTACCAAGCCGTTGCTGGTCGCGTCGCGGACGGCAGTATGTCCAACGCTAGTCTGTTTTCCTATACAGACTGGAAGCTAGGTGTGACTAAAGATTTCGGCAGTGGATTCGCAGGCGCAGTCGCTTACGTCGGGACGAATGCAAAGAATGGCGCGTACGTGAATCCCAACGCGCAAAACCTCGGTAAGGCGGGCTTCCTGATCTCGCTGACTAAAACGTTTTAACTTTTTCGGAGATACAAGTGAAACTCATCACAGCAATTATAAAAAACTTCAAACTTGACGAGGTCCGGACTGCACTATCTGGCGTCGGCGTATCGGGTGTCACCGTGACAGAAGTGAAAGGCTTCGGTCGACAAAAAGGCCACACGGAGCTCTACCGTGGCGCGGAGTATTCCGTCGATTTTCTTCCAAAGATCAAACTTGAGGTCGCAGTTTCTGACGATCTAGTTGAAACCGCGATTGAAGCGATCGAAAAATCGGCACGCACCGGAAAAATTGGTGATGGGAAAATATTTGTTTCGCCCATCGAACATGTGGTTCGCATTCGCACCGGTGAAACCGGCGCATCAGCACTTTAAACATGAGGTGTAACGTGTCTAACATTATGAAGAAACTATTCGCGACAGGTCTATTGGCTGCCGCGACCTTGCCCCTCACCGCGGTGGCAGCAGCCCTTGAGCCAAACAAGGGTGACACCACCTGGATGTTGATTTGTACGGCACTCGTCATGCTGATGACTCTGCCAGGCCTCGCTCTTTTTTATGGCGGACTCACTCGTAGCAAAAACGTTCTATCCGTATTAGTTCAGTGTATGGTGGTCTTTTCACTGATCATCGTTTTATGGTCCATCTACGGATACAGCCTAGCCTTTACTGAAGGCAACGCCTTTATTGGTAAATTCGACCGCCTGTTCTTAAAAGAGCTCACGCCAGAGTCGGTGGCAGCCACCTTTAGCAAGGGTGTTGTCATTCCTGAACTCATTTTTATGGCGTTTCAGGGTGTCTTTGCCACCATTACCTGCTGCCTGATCGTCGGTGCGTTTGCCGAACGTGCGAAGTTTGCCGGCATTCTGGTGTTTATGGTGATCTGGTTCACTTTCTCGTACCTCCCAATCGCTCACATGGTTTGGGCCTGGCCTGGTCCAGACGACATCAAGGACGCGGCGTCACTTGAAGCCGTGACCGCCAGAGCGGGCTGGCTGTTCCAAAAAGGCGTATTAGATTTCGCAGGCGGCACAGTCGTTCACATCAACGCAGCGATTGCAGGCTTGGTCGGCTCCTTCGTGATCGGCAAGCGCATTGGGTTCGGCAAAGAACCGATGAAACCACACAACATGGTTCACGTGATGGTCGGCGCTTCATTGCTCTGGTTTGGTTGGTTTGGCTTTAATGCTGGCTCAGCACTCGAGGCAAACGGCACCGCTGCCTTAGCCTTCGCCAATACCTTGCTCGCAACCGCGGCAGCCGTCTTGGGCTGGACATTTGCAGAATGGGTCTTGAAAGGTAAGCCATCCATGCTCGGCGCCGCTTCTGGCTGTGTAGCGGGCTTAGTTGGCATTACTCCTGCAGCCGGTTTTGTTGGCCCAATGGGTGCACTCGCCATTGGCGCACTTGCCGGGTTCGCCTGCGTGTGGGGCGTCAGCGGTTTGAAGCGGTTACTGGGCTCGGACGATAGCCTCGATGTGTTTGGCATTCACGGCGTAGCCGGAATCCTGGGTGCCATCTTGACTGGCGTATTCGCAGCGCCTTCACTGGGCGGCACAGGAATCTTTGACTATGTCACGAATGCCGCCTCAGCTGAGTACTCAATCGCTGGCCAACTCTGGATACAGACGCAAGGCGTACTCGTGACGCTAGTCTGGTCTGGTGTCGTTGCCTTCATCGCGTTCAAAATCGCTGACATGCTGTTCGGGATCCGTGTCGCGGAAGATCAAGAACGCGAAGGCTTGGATATCAACTCACACGGTGAGTCAGCCTACGAGAACTAAAGTCTAGCGCCGCGCATCCCCGCGCGGCGTATTGCCTGCTCGACCAAGCCGCTCACCTGAGCGGCTTGACTAAACTGTTTCAATATATCCAGTACTGCCTCTCGGCTTTTGGGAATGCCCAAAGCAATACTCTCAGTGCCCCAAGCTCCGTCTAAGATGACTACGCCCGGAATGCGGTCTGCCAATTCGGACAAAATTGTTTTATTTGTCGCAAACGCATCGAGCTTACCTTCTCGCATTAAATTAACCACCTGATCGAGACCATGCGTTGCGACGACCGTCGCTTGTTTTAACAAACCAGGCAGCGTTGCCTCAGACGTACTGCCTGCAGACACGCCAATCCGCACTCCGACACGATCAATCTGGCCAATGCTTCTAACCACGCAATCGGGGCCAACGAGATACGTCTGATCCGTAAACAGTATAGGCTCAGCCAGTGCGAGGTATTGCGCCCGGACCGGTGTCGCGTTAACCAACACGAGATCTAATAACTCTTGCCGCACTGCGCTAAGAATTTCACCATTTGTTTGGAATAGAACAGGCTCAAACGGAACACTCAAAAAGCTCGCAAAGGCACGTCCCAACTCAAACCCTAAGCCGCGCTCAGGCAACTCCCCCTGGGCGCCTAAAAAAGATGCTGGGCTGCCCGGATACAGTCCAACCCGCAACCGCCCTGTTGGCGCCAAGACATGTGTCGAGCGATGTTTCATCAAGTGCCTCTATTTATTTATGCTGGGACTGCGTGCTTGCGTCCTAACCCGCTGAGCTGACAAGATTTTAGCGATACGCGGGTCGAACTATGCCTATAATTCGCGAGACACATTTCAAACAACGCCCCGACCGGCTGTTGTCGTTCGCTTCACTACCACTTCACCCTATCGCACCATCGCGCTAACAGGAGATACAAATGGGTAAATTCGTACAACTCAAGGCCTCGGATGGCCACCAATTTGACGCTTACGTGGCTGAGCCAAGCGGTAAACCTCGCGGTCTCGTCGTGATCGCGCCAGAAATTTTTGGTGTGAATAGCCATATCCAATCTGTCACCGACGGCTATGCACAAGATGGATACCTCGCGATTGCTCCCGCCTTTTTTGATCGCGCCCAACGCAAGTACGATGCCGGCTACACGCAGCCAGATATCGCTGCAGGCGTCGAGATCATGAAGAAAGTCAGCTTTGATCATGTTTTGCTCGATGTAGCGGCCGCCTTAGAGTACGGCAAGTCTGCAGGCAAAGCTGGGATCGTCGGATACTGCTGGGGCGGCGTCATTGCCTGGCTCGCTGCAGGACGTGTGGCTGGCTTGAGCTGCTCGGCACCCTATTACGGTGGCGCAATTCCAAGCTTCTTGAAAGAGACACCTACGTGTCCAGTCATGTTCCACTTTGGCGAAACCGATCACTCCATCACGCTTGAGCAAGCAAAAGTCGTAGAGGCTGCCTATCCAAAAGAACAAAGCTTCTTTTATCCGGCAGGTCACGGTTTTAACTGCGATCAACGTGGTTCCTACGACGCTGCGTCTGCCAAATTAGCACGCGAACGTACCGTGGAATTACTGCGTAAGCACGTCGGCTAATCATTCGCCGCACACTAATAAAAAGAGGCTCGCGTTCGACACGCGAGCCTCTTTTTTTAGTCAACGCTTATTTTTTTCCTGAAGCCAAACCAGGCAAGTCAGATACGCGTGCGACCTGATCGAGCGACATCAATGCATCAAACAATGCACGGGATGAAAACTCAACATGCCCCACTCGCGCGCAGTCCTCAAACTTCGCCCATAACTGCTCGCGACTCAGTGGTAGATCAGGACCGCCACGCACAGCGACCACCTGACGACTTTCAATGGTCTTTCCATCTTTAAGCTTGACCGTCACAAGATCGAAGGGTGAATAACCCGGCAAATTTGGATGCTCCTTCTCGTCAGGCAAGACCATCACTTTCTTCATCAAATCTTGTACATCTTTACGCACAACAAAGTCATCAACCAGTTCAGTCAAGCCCGCGCGGCCCGCAACCACGCACGACGCCATTGCAAATTCCATGCTGAATTTAGCTTCGAGTCCAGTCTGGGGATTGTGATTACGCAGCACTTTAGTATTGCGTACGCTTGTCATCGCAGTAATCGATTCGATCTCATTGCCACTGATCGCATGTTCCGCCACAAGATCCAACATCCCATCCAACGCGCGATGGGTACAAAAGCATAAGGGATACTTCTTAACCGATAGTTTGCTAATCGCCAGCTTCCAGGGGTTGGCTGCCTGCACCGGACTCGTCACATCAAAGCGTCCGTCTGGCGATACTGCAGATAAGAAACCCTGGGGATGCTCAAGCGCGTCCAAGGCCGAGGTAAATCCAGCCTTCACGAGTCGTGCGGCCATCAACCCAGCTTGCGCGGAGCGACCCGCATGAAACGGCTTGGTCATCGTGCCAAAGTTCGCCATGGTGCCAGCGCTTTGCGAAGCGCCCATCGAAATAGCCATGGCACACTGCTCTGCATTGAGCTTGTTTAACGAAGCACACGCTGCGGCAGATCCGATCGCACCGAGAATGCCGGTGGGATGCCAGCCTTTGGTGTGGTAGTGAGCTGGATCGCGTCGCGCGAGCTCGGCCCACACTTCATAGCCGGCCGCGTAGGCCACAACCATCTCTCGTCCCGATGAGCCCAACGCTTGCGCCTCGGCCAAGATGGCCGGAACAAGCACCGTGCTGGGATGCCCCTTGAGCGCTACGTCGTCAAAGTCCAGCGCATGCGCTGCCACGCCATTGATCCACGCAGCGTCTGGCGCACTTGCAGTTTGTGAACCGAATAGCAAGGTGGCTGGTCCCGGATTCGGCGCAAGCACTTCTGTCAGGATGCGAGTGGGCGGCTCGTCGCGCCCCGCTAACATCACACCAACGCAATCGGCAAAGCCCGTATAGATGACTTCTAACGCATCTTTCGGGATCTGCTCGAACTTTAAACCTGCGACAAAGCGACCGAGGTCGCGTGTGATGTCAGTCATGATGAATTCCTCGCTTAAGCGTTCGCGGCCATGGATGCCTTGACCTTCTCACGTAATTTATTGAGCGAGCCACCTTTCATGACCGAGCCGGGCAACGGGTGGCCAACGACTTGTTCTGCAAGCAACGCGGACTCAATCAGCTTCTCGAGATCAATGCCAGTTTCGATACCCATCTCATGGCACATGAAGACGAGATCTTCCGTACAGACGTTACCCGATGCACCGGAATGCGATGCGAAGGGGCATCCGCCCAGACCTGCTACGGCCGCATCAAAAATTGCAACGCCCATTTCCATTCCGGCGTAAGCATTGGCAATACCCATTCCTCGTGTGTCGTGCAGGTGCAAGGATAATTGCAAATCGGGATACTTGTTACGCACTGCACCAACCACCTTGCGGATCGACCCAGGTGTCGCCCAGGCCATCGTGTCCGCTAAGGACAACACCTCAAGCTTGAACTTATGCTCGTCCGCTAAATCGTGGAAGGTCTGAATCATGTCCAATATGCGCGCCACCGGAATGTCGCCTTCAAAGTTACAACCAAATACCGCCATGATGCTGGCACGGTTGATCGTCACGTTGTAGTGATTAAACATGCCGATCATCGAACGCACGGCCTCAACGTTTTGAGCGAGCGTACGCTTCTGATTACGCAACAAGAATTTCTCTGAGGCGGTGAGGGACAGCGAACCGCGAATATCGAGTTTTTGTGTGGCGATTGCGCGCTCGAGTCCCTTATCGTTTAACCATAATCCTGTGTAACGCACGCCAGGCTTGCGCTTGAAGCCAGCGACAATCTCCGGAGCATCCGCCATCTGCGGCACAGCGGCTGGGCTCACAAAAGATGTCACTTGAATTTGCTCAAGCCCCGTTTCAGACAAGCTATCGATCAATTCAATTTTGCGCGAAGTCGGAATCGGGCCTTTCTCAATCTGCATCCCTTCGCGAGGGCCTTCTTCAAGAATCCGTACGCGCTTTGGCAAGTCTGACATGTCTGCTCCTGTTTATAAGTGTGTATCGCGCAAGCGACCTGAAATTCCAAATCATTGGGTTCAGAGTAAACCCAGCGCCAAGTCAATGTCAACGCAGGTCGTTAGCGCTTCCAATATGTGATCAAACTGGGTTTAGCCACCGCCCGACGCCTTGGAAGTGCCTGATTGACAATAGGTACGCTTAGACCTAGGATTGCCAACAAGAAAAAGAAGTTGTTCATCCGCGAAGGTCGGATAGAGCTAACTACAAATTAGGGGACAATCCATGCAGAGCCGCTCAAGATGAACGCCGAAAGAACAGGGGGCCTTTTCTGGTTTCTCTTTGGTTGCGCCGCAATATATGGGGGGCTGGACCTGGAACTCGGCACCATGCAAGAGCCAGGTTCAGGCTTTCTGACCTTTGTGGCGGGCTCCTTCGTGACCTGCATGGCCACGCTAATTATTATTCAGTCCTATCGCGCGGATCCAGCAGTATCGGTACGCGTAGCGGATCTTTGGAAGGGCAAAAAATGGAAGCGAGCCGTCGCAATCACCATTCTGATCGCGCTATTTATCCTTTCTTTTGAAACGCTCGGTTTTTTTCTCTGTAGTCTAGCCCTGCTCATTATCATCATGCGTTGGCTCGAGGGCCTAAGCTGGAAGCTTTGCCTGCTGGTGCCGTCCATAGCGATCGGGACCACTTACGTGGTCTTCAAATTCTTTATGAAAATCTCGCTTCCGGCGGGAATGTTCGGCTTCTGACGAGAGACACGTACACATGGATTTCGCAGATAACCTCCTCACTGGCCTAGCGGTCGCCTTTCAACCGCATAACCTGCTGTTCTGTTTTATCGGTGTTCTGATCGGCACGCTGATCGGCGTGTTACCTGGACTGGGGCCCGTCGGTGCAATGTCTATTCTTTTACCAGTGACATTTGGCATTTCGCCCGTCACCGCCATCATCATGCTCTCTGGCATCTACTACGGCGCCCAGTACGGGGGGTCGACCACCTCCATCCTTGTCGGCATACCGGGCGAAGCCGCCTCGGTCGTCACGATGCTTGATGGCCATCAAATGGCACTCAAAGGTCGTGCGGGCCCTGCGTTGGGCATCGCCGCCTTCGGCTCTTTTATTGCCGGCACCTTGGGAATTATCGGCTTGATGCTGCTTGCCCCCCCCTTGGCCGCCGTGGCGCTGAAGTTTGGACCGCCCGAATATTTTGCCTTGATGATTATGGGCCTGATTATTCTGACCTACCTTGCGCAAAAATCGATGGTGAAATCTCTGATGATGGCAGGTGTCGGCATACTCATCGGCATGGTGGGACTCGATACGATGACGGGTATGCCACGGTTCACCTTCGACGTTCCTGATCTCATCGACGGAGTCGGCATCGCACCCCTCGCCATGGGGCTCTTCGGCGTGTCAGAGATACTGCTCAATGTCGAGCAAACGATCAAGCAAAGCGTGGTGGTCAAGCAGGTTAAGAATCTTCTACCCAGCAAGCAAGACTGGAAAGACTCTGCCATGCCGATCGCACGAGGCTCAGTTGCTGGATTTTTTCTAGGCATCTTGCCGGGTGGCGGCGCCGTACTGGCGTCATTTATCTCTTACGGAATAGAAAAACGCCTGTCCAAGCACCCAGAGACCTTTGGTCACGGTGCGATTGCTGGCGTGGCAGGCCCCGAGTCTGCCAACAACGCTGCTGCACAAGCGGCATTCATCCCGCTCCTAACCCTCGGGGTTCCTGCCAATGCTGTCATGGGGATTTTGCTTGGAGCGTTGCTGATCCATGGCATCACACCCGGACCCATGATGATCCAAAAAAATCCCGAGCTTTTCTGGGGAACGGTCACAAGCATGTATGTAGGCAACCTCATGTTGCTCGTGCTGAATCTACCGCTGATCGGTCTTTGGGTGCGTTTGCTCAAAGTTCAATACGCGGTGCTGTTTCCACTCATCCTTTTTATTGCACTGATTGGCGCTTACGTCATCAACGGCAGTGAAATGGACTTATACCTGATGCTGTTTTTCGGCGTGATCGGCTACTTGATGCGCAAGTTTGACTATGAACCTGCTCCGTTGATTCTTGCTTTCGTTTTGACGAACATCCTGGAAGACTCACTGCGCCAGTCACTCATCATCTCTGGTGGAAGCATGTCAATCTTCGTCACGCGCCCGATCGCAGCGGGCTTTTTATTCGTTTCCCTCGTTCTTCTCATTACGGCCGTCATGCCCAGCATAAGAAAGAAACGCAGCGCGTTGGCTGCGACGGCTGATGAAAACGCTTAATACACAATATCCATTTATCTACCGAGGACGCACATGAAAATCAATACCGCCTTACGCGCAGCTGGAGCAGCCGGAGCTCTCTTAACCTCCTTAATACTGCCTGCCGCAGCGCAAGCACAATACCCCGATAAGACCATCACTCTGTATGTTGCTTTCGCAGCCGGCGCAACGACCGACCTTACCGCTCGCACACTGGCACAAGGCGTTGAAAAAATATTGGGCGTTCCTATTGCCGTTGAAAACAAAGGGGGTGGCGGAGCCACTGTTGCGAACGGCTTGCTCGCCAGCAAAAAACCTGATGGTTACTCTCTTTTGGTGACCTCAACGGGCTCGATTACTGTGCGCCCCTTGCTGATGAAGCTAGCCTATACGCCAAAAGACTTCCGGGTACTGATGCAGTACACCTTCTATATCGGCGGCCTCGTTGTGCCAGCGGACTCCCCATGGAAGTCAGTCGATGAATTCGTCGCACATGCGAAGAAAAATCCAGGCATGACATACGCCTCGAGCGGCCCGAATACTCAGCAACAAATCGGTGTTGAATCCTTCGCACGCTGCAAGGGATTGACGTTTAAACATGTACCCACAAAGGGTGGCTCAGCGGCGAATACTGCCCTGATGGGCAAGCATGTCGACTTCATCGCAGGCTCCGGTTCGCACATCCCACTCGTGCAGCAAGGGACGTTTCGTGAGCTAGTGACCTTCCACGTTGATGCGCGCGATCCTAAACGCCCTGATATTCCCGTGATGAAAGATATTGGCTGTCCTCCAACGAATCCGCCTAATGGGATGATTGTGGTGGCCCCATCCGGTCTGCCAGATCCGATCGCTGCAAAGCTAACCGCTGCCTTCAAGCAGGTTTCAGAAACACCTGAATTTAAAAAGCTGCTAGACAAATATAATCTCGACTATGCCTACGAGGATGGCAAGTCTGTACAAGATAAATTTCCGGCCGAAATTGAGTGGTACAAAAAATATTTTACCGAAGCTGGCATGACACTTAGATAAACGAAACTGGATCAGAATATGAAGCAAACTAACCCCCAAAATATTACTTGGGATGCAACGGCCGACTTGGTCGTTGTGGGCTTTGGTGGGGCGGGTGCAGCCACAGCAATTACTGCAGTAGAAGCAGGGGCCTCTGTCATCTTGTTAGACAAGGCACCAGAGGGGCAAGAGGGCGGTAACACTCGGGTCGCTGCTCAAGGCTATCTCAATACCTCAACGCCTGAAGGTGCAGCCACCTATCTAAATGCCCTGTGTGGCCCCTATACCGTGCCACAAGACATGGTTAAGGTCTGGGCCGAAGAAATGTGTAAGAACAACGAGTGGCTGTCATCCATTGGCGGCGACCCGCAAGAACATCAACATAAGGTGGGGATCGAGTTCCCCGACCTCCCAGGAGCCGATTCGGTACACAAGTTTCACCACGGCGACATTCTTGGCTATTCAAAAACATGGGAAATGTTGGCTGAAGCTGTGCGCGTGCGGCCCATTGAAGTGCGGTACGAGTGTCCGGCCACGCGCTTGGTTCAAGATCCCTTGACGCAGGAAGTCATCGGCGTGGTGGCGAACCACAAAGGCAAGTCTATCAATATCAAGGCGCGCAAGGGTGTTGTTTTAACCTGTGGGGGCTTTGAAAATAATCAAGAGATGATTCGTAACTACCTTACTGGTGTGCCGTATTGCTATACATCGGGTAGCCCTTTCAACGAGGGTGATGGTGTGCGTATGGCGATGGAGCTGGGTGCTGACCTGTGGCACATGAACAACTTTGCTGGTCCGTCGATGGCGCTTAAAGTGCCAGACTACCCCACAACATTTTCGATGATGGCGCTGCATTTTTCCCACGAGCCAGCAGGTGGGATGGTAGTCGTGGGGCCAGATGGCAAACGCTTTACGGACGAGAAGTACAAAACAAGGCATGGCAAGGTTGAGCACCATGGTAAATGGTACGCGCTGCGCACGCCCTGCCCGATGTACATGATCTTCGATCAAGCAATGATGAGTGACGGTCCGATTTATGACGGAAAGCCAACCCATGGCTGGACCCAAATCATGAGCGGCTATACCTGGAGTAAAGACAACAAAACAGAATTAGCGAAAGGCTGGATCAAAACCGCACCCACCTTAGCTGCTCTGGCGAAACTGCTCGACTTGCCCGAAGGTAGCCTAGATCAAACTGCGGCACGCTGGAACGACCTGGTCGCGGCGGGGGCAGACTCGGACTGCGGTCGAACCAAAATGTTCCAGCCCTTTGGCGCAGGCCCATTCTATGCCGTTGAGCTCTCACCTTCGATGCTCAATACCCAAGGTGGCCCACGCCGTAATGCCCACGCTGAAATCGTTCGACCTGATGGAACGCCCATTCCACGCTTGTATAGCGCGGGCGAACTCGGTTCAATTTTCAGCTATCTCTACCAAGGTACCGGCAATATCGGTGAATGCTTTGCATTCGGACGTATCGCCGCCCGAAGCGCAGTCGCTCAAAAAGCGTGGGGCTAAGCCCCGCGCATTGAGCAGTGTGTCGTGACTACTTAGCCGCCGGCGTGTACTTCCCGCTTAATTGCGGGGTATGCACGCCAGGCAGGTTAGCTTCTTGTCTTTCCAGCCGGGTTTGACGAGCCCAAGTGCGTTTTAAATCGTCGCGCACGTTTATCTTCAAGCGTCCCAAACCCTCCGCTTCAAGCTCAATGACATCTCCATCCATAAAAGGATTGAGACCTCGGTGGTTGGTACCGGTGGCAACAATATCGCCAGGCTCCAGCGTGTGAATCGAGCTTATCCACTCGATACAGCGAGGAATATTGTGCGCCATATCGTCGGTATTGAAATCCTGCATGAGCTTGCCGTTGTTCCACAACCGAATTTGTAATTTTTGTGGATCAGGAATCTCATCGGCCGTAACGATGTAGGGCCCAATCGGTGCGAACGTATCGCGCGACTTCATTTTGAAAAAAATGTTGCCCTCCGGACCAAGTCCTCGCGCCGAGCCATCGATGAAGTTTACATAGCCAAAAATGTACTTCATCGCATCTTTTGCTGCGACATTGGTGGCGCGCTTGCCAATCACCAATGCAATCTCCGCCTCCCCCTCAAAAATAGTCGCTGGGACATCAGGCAATACCATTGCATCACCAGGGCCGATGATGGCGCCCGGCGCTTTTTGAAAGGCGTTGATGGGAGCGGGCTCGCTACGCGTGCCATCTTCCATGTAATTAACCGCCATACAGTCGATATGGCCGGGCTTGGGCAGCGGAGGACGAATACGCACCGAGGCAACTGGCACGCCCGTCGCACCGCGGACGAACGCCTCAATCTGCGGACGATATGTCTCAAACTGAGCAATCAGCCCATTGATAAGGTCATGCGGTCCCAAACGGGGGATGTTTGCCACAACGGCAGAGACATCGACCACCTGATCGCCTTTCAAAATGCCAAGCTTGAAATCATCAAAAAACAGTATTTTCATTTTTGAGTCTCCATCAAAAAGATTTTGTCTTGTCGCGTGTCAACCTTAGCATCGCGCCTTTCAGGTCACGCCTTTGAAACCAAGGAAGTCCATATTTTGAAAACCCCCACCTATTTACCTTAGCCCTCTGAAATAGGGTGATTCAAGCGAACCTTTATGCTAGGATAAATTCCAATAAAGCGCCGTCAAATCAAAAAGAACAATAGGCGTTCTTGGCTAACGATAAAACAAAATTAGTCAGCACTGCATTCTTGGGAGATACACAGTGGATTTTGGATATACCAAAGAGCAAGAAGCTCTTCGCAAAGAGGTTCTTGATTTCATTCGCGTCAATTTGACCGCCGAAGTGTATGCGGAGCTCGATGCCGACGAAGAGGCGCTCGAAAACGGAAAAAGCGAACGTCACCCTGGAAAAAAAGGACCCTTGGTCAGCGCGGTCTTCAAGCGCATTGGTGAGCGTGGCTGGCTGGGCTATAGCTACCCTAAAGAATATGGTGGTGGTGGCGGTGATCGCGTTGGCCAAAACATCATCGAAGAAGAGTTTCAGCGCGCAGGTATTCAAGTCGGCTTGGCTGGCAGTGGCGCACCCGCCATCATCGCAGCGGGCACCGAAGAGCAAAAGCGTCACTACTTGCCCAAACTCATCGCGATGGAATACACCTTTGCATTAGGTTTTACCGAGCCGCACGCTGGTGCCGATCTAGCAGCCCTGCGATGTCGAGCCGTGCGTGATGGCGATCACTTCGTCATCAACGGCCAAAAGATGTACACCACGGCAGCGCATACCGCTACGCATATGTATTTGATGGCACGCACCGACCCAGAAGCCGCGCGACACGACGGCATATCGATTTTTCTTTTCCCAATGGATACACCAGGTTTGACGGTGCGGCCACTCTGGACGATTCAAAATAATCCTCGTGCACCGCGCGGCACCACATATGGCGATGCGCGTAGCAATGAAGTATTTTTTGAAAATGCTCGTATCCATGAGTCCTGCTTGTTAGGTCGTGAGAATCAGGGTTGGCGTGTGGGCTCGATGGGTTTAAATCTGGATCGCGTTGGGGCATCTCGTTATCTTCGTTCTGTACGTCGCGATGAAGACATTGTGAATTGGATCAAGTCCAATTCGTTTGGCGATTATTCGCCTGCAAAAAATCCTGCTATTCGTGACAAGGTTGCGGAGCTTTGGATCGAGGGGCAGATCTGCCGTCTCATGACCATGCGCAGTATGTCTATCGTCGAACACGGCGGCAACTTCACATACGAAGGTTCAGCCGAAAAAGTATGGTCGCCTGAGCACGGCGTGCGCACAACGGAGGCCATCACACAAATGCTCGGGCCTTACGCGACGCTACTGAACGGATCTCCTCATGCAGTTGAAAAAGGCGTCTTCGCGCACAACACGATGGGTGCGTTTCAGTCTGGCATCAATCATGGCAGCGTCCAGATTATGCGGGATCAAGTAGCAAAGCGAGGGCTTGAGCTGCCCTCCTCACGTCGCGCAAAATCAAAATAAAGCACTCGCTACAGGAAAGAATCATGGATGTATTGTTAACTGAAGAAGAACAAATGGTTGCAACGAGCGCCAGGGAGTTTCTCAATGGAGAATGCTCGACCGCGCTAGTGCGAAAGATGGAACTTGATCCGATTGGCTATCCGCCTGAGCTCTGGGCGAAGTGTGCCGAGATGGGATGGCCTGGAATGTGTCTACCAGAAGAGTACGGCGGACAAGCTCTTCCACTCGCCTATCTAGGTTTAGTTCTACAGGAAGTCGGGCGCGCCGTGGCACCTGTGCCCTTGCACAGCACGGCGGTGACAGCCATCACTCTTGCGCGTCACGCGAACAAGGCTGTCTGCGAAAAGCTTCTGCCAAGCGTGTCCGCTGGCAAGACGATTTTGACTTGGGCGTTTTCCGAAGACGATCCGCGATTCGTACCCGAGTCAGTCAAAATGTCCGCCAACGCGGACGGCGACAACTTTATCTTGAGCGGCCGAAAACTCTTCGTAGACAACTTTTTAGCATCAAGCCACTGCCTAGTCGCATGTCGAACCTCTGCCTCAAGCTCGTCCAGTAAGGGTCTTTCACTGTTTTTAGTGGATACAAAAGCCAACGGGATCTCGTCCACCGCATTGCGTACACTCGCGAAAGATCAACAGTGCGAGGTGGTGTTTACTCAGGTCCGTGTACCGAAGTCCGCATTGATCGGGGAACTGCATCACGGTTGGGCTGTCATGGAACAGTTGCTCGACTTAGCGACGGTCTTGCTTTGCACTCAGATGTTAGGTGCAACGCGTATGGATGCGGAAATGGCAATCGACCACGCAAAGTTCCGCGAAGCGTTTGGTCAGCCAATCGGTGCGTTTCAGTCGATACAACACATGTGTGCCGACATGATCATTTGGATCGACGGTGGTGAGTTGCTTGCCTATGAGGCACTTTGGAAAATGGACAACGGTCTGCCTGCGCAGGTTGAAGTGTCACAAGCGAAAGCGTTTTGTAACGAAAAATGTCCCGCTGTCGCACGTAACTCCCAATCCATTCACGGGGGGATCGGCTTCATGATGGAGTTTGATCTACATCTTTGGTTGCGACGAATCACAGCGTGGTCTATGCGACTCGGCACGACATTCGAGCACCGTGAACGGATTGCGCATGCGTTGCTGGATATTCCGGGCAATGTCGTATTAGGCAGACCCGTCCCACCTCTCGCAGCTTAAATAATTTTGGATGGAGTATCTTTTATGAAATGTCCGGTATGTTCAAAAAATATTGATATCGAAGGCGCAGACTCTAAAACCGGAGAAACGGCTTTTGGTGCGAGAGAAGTTGATCCATCAAAAGGCACTCGGCAATTTCACGATGGCGAATGGTACTTCTTGTGTTCGCTGGGTTGCCGCACAAAATTTACGATGAGCCCGCAAAGATACCTCGCTGGAAAAGCTTAATTCAACCGTTCAACGCTCATCATTGCTGGCTGTACTTAACTAGAGAGGTTTAGTATGTCTACACTTTCCGAGTCACTAAAAAAATATATCGGCATGCGATCAGAAACCGAGATCGCCTGTGATCCGGTTGAACAAGGCGCTGTGCGTCGTTACGCGCAAGCGATCATGTATGACGATCCAATTTTTGCGAAATCCTGCCCGAATAACGAACGCTACGGCGGCCCCGTCGCACCGCCACTATTTCCAACCCATTTGTTTCGTCGGCCGATGGGGACCGAAGATCCTATCCAAGCCAATGCGCGCAATCCAGACTTCGACGGGATCGTTGCCGCCACGAGCTCACAAGGCTTACCAAATATTGAGCCACTTAATGGCTACGCGTTACTGAACGGCGGCTCTGAGATCGAATTTTTCCGTTATGCCTTGCGCGGTGAGACCGTGAAGTTGGTCTCTCATTACGCTGACATCGTTGAAAAAGAAACCAGCAAAGGTCCGATTGTTTTGGTTGTGACCGAGTCGGAATACCGCACAGGAACTGGCGAGTTGCTCATTCGCACACGCCGTACACAGATTCGGAGAAAATAAAATGGCGCTTGGCAAAACACCTTATTTTGAAGACATCGCAGTCGGTCTAGAGCTACCCGGCCTTGAAAAAGGCCCACTGACCACTGCGCATTTGATGCGTTGGTCGGCCGCAATGGAAAACTGGCACAAGATTCACTATGACAAACCCTTTGCAATCGAGCACGACAAACTGCCCGGCCTGCTGATTAACGGATCGCTTAAGCAGCAATTTGTGATGCAGCTCATCGCTGACTGGGCTGGCCCACACGGCTGGCCATGGAAAACGAGCTTCCAGTTTCGGGCGATGAATCTGGTCGAAGAGACTATGCGCGTCTGGGGCCGTGTCACGGGAAAACGAGAAACACCCGATTTCGGACTCATCGATATCGAATTGGGCATCATTAACGATGCGGGCAAAGAATCGACGCCTGGTACCGCGACCGTCGCACTACCCTACAAAAATGGTAAACCCGTTCCCTATCCTTTTGTTCCACCCAAGTTGTAGGCCGTCAATCACGTGAATACACCAGCAACTCCCGAGCCGCGGATCCATGGGGCGCTACACGGCGTACGCGTACTAGATCTCAGTCAGGGAATTGCTGGCCCCTTTGCGGCGCGCTTACTCGGCGATCATGATGCCGATGTGATCAAAGTCGAGCCTCCTCGCACGGGCGAATCGGGCCGTAGACTTGCACCACTAAAGGCCGATGCGCCTGAGCCGGAACAAAGCCTTCTATTTCAGTATCTAAACTGGAACAAGCGCAGCATCGCGCTCGACATCTCTAATGCGCTCAATCAGCATACCCTGCGTGCGCTGATTGAGCGCAGCGACATTCTGATCGAAAGCTTTCGGCCAGGTACGCTCGATGCATGGGGTATTGGCGTAGACATGATGCTTGAATGGAATCCACGGCTCGTCATTACGTCGATCACGAACTACGGACAAACCGGACCATACGCGCATTATGAAGCGAGCGACCTGACGTTACAGGCGATGAGCGGGATTATGGCGATCAGTGGGCAAGTCGATCGCGAACCGTTGAAGCACGGCTTATCGCAATCCTACTATTGCGCAGGCCTTACCGGCGCCTATGCCTCCATCATGGCCTACACCGCTGCGCAGCAGGATCAGTTTGGCGAACATGTTGATGTGTCTATTCATGAATGCCTGGCTTCCGAACTGGTGCTTAACGAGTCTTATTATGCGTTTCTCGGTGCTATTCAAGGGCGACGCGCTATTGTTCAAGACCCCTTCGCCGGTGAACCGATCGCGACACGCAAGGGATTTGTCGCATTTCAAACGGGGGGCGGTGCACCCTTCGAAACATTTGCAGAACTCTTTGATCGACCAGAGTTTTTAGAAAAACGATTTACAAGCCCCCCTGAACGCGAGAAACGCGTACCAGAGGTGCGGGCTTTGCTTGAGGAGTGCGTTGCTAACCGAGAAGCTAAGGAAGTATTTTTAGCGGGTGCTAAAAAGAGGCTGCTACTAGGCGTCGTTCAAGGCGCTAGCGATCTACTTGAATGTGAGCACCTAGAGGATCGCAAAGCGTTTGCAACGGTTTCTCATCCAGATACAGAGACTGATTTACGTTTACCTGCAGAGCTCGCCAAACTATCGCTGACGCCCACTGCTCTCAGACGTCGTGCGCCTAGACTGGATGAGCACAGGGACGAGGTACTCGCTGAAGTAGTTGGGCCAAATGATCATGAGGCAAGGGTATGAGCACTGGAAAGCCTACTTTGCCACTCGTCGGCGTTCGCGTGCTCGATCTTTCGTATGTATTTGCAGTGCCCTACATGGCTGGACTACTCAGCGATCTAGGGGCAGAAGTCATCAAAATCGAAGCCCCGCACAAACTTGATCAAACTCGGGGGCGCGCGTTTGGACCATATCTTGATAATGATCCAGCGCAAGATCCTTGGAACCGCTCCGGAATCTTCTATGTTGTAAACCGTGGCAAGCGCTCGCTGGCGATGGATATGAGCACCCCCGAAGGCCAAGATATCTTCAAGGAACTTGTCCGCAAGAGCGATATCGTCTTGGATAACTACACGCCCCGGGTCTTGCGTAAGTGGGGCCTGCATTACGACGAACTTAAAAAAATTAAACCCTCTCTCATCATGCTGTCCAACACGGGCTACGGCTCAACGGGGCCCTGGTCTGCATTTCCAAGCCAAGGGACAACACTTGAAGCGACGATGGGGATCACCTACTACACCGGCTACCGGGGTGACAAGCCCTGGAAAGTCGGACAGTCTTACCCCGACTTCATCGCCTGCTGGGCGGGTCTAAATGGGTTGTGGGCTGCCATCAACCACCGCAGGAAAACAGGCGAAGGACAATGGGTTGATGTCGGTATGTATCAACTCGGTGTCGCGATGATGCCAGAGCCTTTCATTCAGTTCCAACTCGATGGTACCGAGCCAGAGCGCATCGGCAACGAGCATGCCGAGCATGTTCCGAGCAATCTATACAAGGCCAAAGGGGTTAATCAGTGGATCGCACTGACCGTTGAAACCGATACACAATGGCAGGCTCTCACAGCCTACATGCAACAACCAAGCCTAAGCACCGATCCTCGCTACGCTTGCGCGCAAGCGCGACGCCAACACCGCAAGCTGATTGATGAAACGATTAGCGCCTGGGCTTTGCAACAGGATGCCCGCTACCTTACCGAGACGTTACAAGGTCTCGGGATCGCTGCCGGACATGTCTGCGACAGCCGTGATCTACTGTCCGATCCTCACCTTATTGCGAGAGGCTTTTACGAAAAGGTTCGTCATCACGAGCCGGTCGGCGAGCGACCCATCATCGGACGTCCTTATAGACTGCGCTTCAGAGATGCGAAGATAAAAAAAAGTGGGCCGCGTTTCGGTGAAGATAACACCGCTATTTTGCGTGATATTGTTGGCATGTCAGCCGAACAAATTGACGCCGCTCGCGCCAAGGGCATTATTAGCGACATCCCGACCAATCCAGGCATCTCGGGCACGATGAACACCCAAATGATGCTGGAGCTTGGTACGCTAACTGCTGTGGATAAAAACTATAAAGACTATTTCTCTTTCAAAAGTGAGAAAACATGAACAACATCAGCACCTTCGTCCTGCGCACCTTGGCAATCATCGGCATATCGTTGGCCAGTCTCTCGACTTATGCACAGTCATACCCGAGTCGTCCCATCACATTCGTTGTGCCCTACGGGCCTGGTGGCTCAACGGATCCCGTGGCAAGGCAGTATGCAATGCAATTACAAAAGGCCCTCGGCGTTGAAGTCAATATTGAAAACAAACCCGGAGGCTCTGGCACGATCGGTACGGGAATGGTGGTGCGCTCAAAGCCAGATGGCTACACACTTGGTCTTGCGACCAACAGCATCCTCGCGTACCAACCACTCGTCAATTCAAGTTTGGTTTTTAAAACACCAGATCAGTATCAACCCATCACGAAACTTGGGGAGATGCCTGTCATCTTAGTGGTGCGTGCGGATGCGCCTTGGAAAACCTTTGCCGAGTTCTTGCAACATGTAAAAGACAACCCGGGGAAGGTGCGTGCTTCTGTATCAGGGCTGCGCACTGTGCCTGATCTATTGGCGCAAGAGTTCAATAAAGTTGCTGGAATAAAACTGCGCACCGTCCCGTTTACCGGGGGTAGTGGCGAAGCGCTAATCGCACTCCTCGGAAACCGCGTGGAAGCGACTCTCTTTACAGGTGCTGTGGGAATACCGAGCCACGTACAAGCAGGCAAAGTGCGGGTATTGGCCGTTTTCAAGAAAGGCGTATACGATCCGGTCCCTGAAGCGCAACCTACTGTTGATATCGGCTACAACACAACATTAGCCGCTTCGTTTTATGTCATTGCGCCCAAGGGGCTGGCACCCGATGTGTTGGATAAACTGACTAAGGTATCCATGGAGATCGTGCAGAGCGCAGAATTTATAAAATTTTCAAAAGAAGGCTACGCGCTAGACCCTAAAGGCCCGACGGCTCTACGCACGGAAATCGTTCGGGATACCGCCACCTTTATCGAGTTGCTCAAAGCACTCGATCAAAAATGAACAATACCTTTCTAAACAAATTCTCGCAAAGAAATAGGCCATGACAGCGAGTACGATTTCCAAGAAGAAATCCTATCTATGGACAGGGCTTTTTGGTTTACTCCTGTCGATAGGCTATCTGCGAATGGCTCTAGACCTCCCAATGGGGGCCCTCGATGAGCCTGGCGCTGGATTGTTCCCGATATTGGTTTCAGCCATCATGGCCTTCGCCAGCTGTGCGACGATGTGGGAGGGCGCTAAGGCCCCTGCCTCCGACGTCATTGAAATGCCAAGCGGAACCGATCGCGCACGCCTCATTAAGTTAGTGCTATTGCTATCCGCTTATTTTTTAGCGATTCCATGGCTTGGGTATTTAATCAGCAGCTTTGTTTTTTGTTGTGTCTTAATTCGTCTTCTGTCAGATACGAACTGGATTCGCTGCGTTCTTTACGCCGCCATCATGACCGCTGCTGTTTATGGGGTGTTTATCTATTTGTTGAAAGTTCCAATGCCTACCATGGCCTTGGGATTCTAAAAAAGGAAATCACCGCCGTGGATGCTATTAACGGATTTCTATATGGGCTTGGCGTTGCCTTGACCTTCAACAATCTCCTTGCCGCATTGGCAGGAGCACTCGCTGGGACACTCATCGGTGTCCTGCCTGGTTTGGGCCCAACCGCCGGCATCGCGATGATCTTGCCACTGAGCTACTCGCTCGATCCAACAAGCGGTCTCATTATGATGGCTGGTATGTTTTATGGCGCGATGTACGGCGGCTCGACCACAGCCATTCTCGTTAACATGCCTGGTGAATCCGCCTCGGTCATTACGTGTATCGATGGCTACAAGCTAACAAAAAAGGGGCGAGCCGGCGCAGTGCTAACTATCGTGGCTGCGGGCTCTTTTGTCGGCGGCGTAGTATCCGTCATTGGTGTGATGCTGTTCGCCCCGGCCCTTGCACAACTCGGCTTGCTTTTTGGTCCGGCTGAGTTTTTTGCACTGACGGCAGGTGGACTACTGTTGTTTTCAAGGATTTCTGGTGGCTCATTAGCGGCTGGCATTTTCCCCATGGCGGTCGGCCTGATGCTGAGCACGGTGGGGCAGGAGCTTGTCACGGGTCAAGATCGGTTTACTTTTGGGATAAGCGATCTTACCCTCGGGGTTGAGCTCGTTGCTCTTGTCGTGGGGCTGTATGGCATTACCGAAATCATGTCGGTGATTGCGAGTATGCAAAAACAGGTCAAGCCCCTTCCCGTCCGTCTGCGCGATATGTTTCCAACCAAGCAAGAGTGGAAAAGATCAGTGGCACCTTTTGGACGAGGCACCGCACTAGGCTTTATTTTTGGGCTACTCCCCGGGCCCTCTGCCACGATGGCGAGCTTCGCCTCCTACCGCCTAGAAAAAGGGGTATCCAAATACAAGGAAGAGCTCGGTCAAGGCGCTATTGAGGGCGTTGCAGGCCCTGAAACCGCGAACAATGCGGCCGCTACGTCATCCATGGTTCCGCTGCTTGCGCTTGGGATTCCGTTTGGCTCTGTGACGGCGCTCATGCTTGCTGCGATGATGGTGCATGGTGTTCAACCTGGCCCGATGATGATCACTCAGCATCCAGAAGTATTTTGGGGCGTGATTGCCTCGATGCTGATCGGTAACGCCATGCTGTTGATTTTGAATGTGCCGCTCATTAGCGTCTGGGTTAGCTTGCTACGTGTGCCCAGCCATATTTTTCTGCCAATCATCTTGATGGTCGCAACAATCGGTTGCTACAGCGTGCGCAACAGTATGGTCGATGTATACATGCTGCTCTTAGTCGCTTTTGTTGGTTTTGGCTTAACCAAACTGAATTTCCAGCTCGCGCCCATGGTGGTTGGTGTCGTTCTGGGGCCACTGATTGAGAAGCACCTACGCGAAGGTCTCTTTATGAGTCTTGGTGATGTATCTGTTTTTTACACAAGCCCCCTGGCCATCGGGATTTGGACGCTTGTGATCCTGGTCTTACTGCTGGGGCCCATCCAATATCTGCTTGCGAAGGCCTTCGGAGTGAAGTTTAAAAAACTCATTCCTGAAAGTTCTGAGTAGCGCTAGATTACGCCCCGCCCGCAGATGCTACTTTTACCCAACCAGGATCAAGCCCAACCGCGCCTGAGCGCGCGAATTCGGCAATCTGGTCTGGCGAATAACCAGACTCTGCCAAAATCTCAGCGGTATGCTGACCAAGTCGCGGCGGTGGCAAACGGATTGCACCTGGCGACTCACTGAACTTGATTGGCAGTCCAGCCATCGACATCATGCCCAAGCCTTCCAGATTCATTTCTTGAACCATATCGCGTGCATGCACCTGTGGTTGCTGCACCACTTTATCAATCGTATTGACCGGCGAACAGGGCACTTCATTTTCTATGAGCCGCTTTTCCCAGTAGGCGAGCGGCTGCGTCATAATAATGGCGCCGATCAGCTTGATCATCAAGGCGCGGTTGTCGGAACGCATTTGTGGATTGATGAAACGGGGATCGTCTAACCATTCAGGCTTTTCCAACGCGGTGCAAAGTCCTTTCCACATCCGCTGATTGAAGGCGGAGATCACAATCCACTGATCACTCGCCTGATAGGCGCGGTAAGTAGGGCTCGTTAACGCACCGCTGCCGCTTGGACCCGGCACCTCTCCGCTAGAAAAATAGCGCGTAAAAAATTGCGCGAGCATTGCCATATGTCCTTCAAGCAGCGACGTATCAACACGCTGCCCGCGACCGGTGCGATGACGCGTCTCAAGAGCCATCATCACCCCGATTGCACCAAACATGCCAGCACCGACATCTGCAACCGACATGCCCATTTTTGCTGGGCTGCCTTCGGGGTCACCGGTGATACTCATCGAGCCAGCATACGCCTGCATGAACAAGTCATTTGCGGGTTCTTTGCTCAATGGACCTGTCGCTCCAAAGCCACTAATGGCGCAATACACCAAGCGGGGATTCACTTTAGACAGCGATTCGTAATCAAGACCCAGCCGCTCCAATGCACCAACGCGATAGTTATGCACCAGCACATCGGCTTGCTCGATGAGTTCGCGTGCGATCTTGACGCCTTCGGGCGTCTTCAAGTCGATGGCCATTCCGCGCTTATTCCGATTAGCCGCGGCATAGTAATAGCTCAAGGAGTCATGAAAGAATGGCGACCACGCACGACTATCGTCGCCAACCTCTGTTCGCTCGATCTTGATGACATCCGCGCCATAGTCCCCCAGCAGCATGCCGCAGAAGGGTCCCGCCATTGCTACGCTAATCTCGACGACCTTAATTCCTGCAAGCGGTGCTGTCATCTCTGCCTCGTCAAATCCAATGGCTATAACTCATTTTTGTAGCGCTCAAGCATTTCCGCGTCTGTTTCAGCCGGCCCAGACATATTCGTCTGTTCGCCAATCATCTGCCCCATCGTCGGCAGACATGCTCGATCAATTTTCTTAGAAGCATCCCACAACTGCGAGCGCATAAACGCCTTCGCACAATGAAGATACGCTTGTGTCACATCAACCTGAATCACCAACTTAGGTGGCTTTAAGTCAGTTGTACAAAGCCGTAAAAGATCGTCAGCAGTCGTTAGGTGTGCGTTGCCGTTTACGCGCAGCGTTTCGTCGACGCCAGGAATCATGAACAACATCCCGATCCGCCCCGTGTGGATAATATTTTCTAGCGTATCCAGTCGATTATTTCCCGGCGAATCTGGAACGAGCACCTGCCCCGCTTCAGTGATCTTGACAAAACCAGGGGGGCCACCTCGTGGGGAGGCATCCAGTGCGTGATCTGCCCCCTGGCTGCCCAACACGACGAAAGGCGACAGCGCAATGAACTGTCGGCAGTGCACATCCAGTGCAGGTAGCTGCTTTTTTACCGCACGCTCCTTCGGTGAAGCGTATAAGGTGCGCAGTTGTTCGATCGAGTGAATAAACATGGCGCTTAGTTCATCGACACCACAATCTTGCCGAAGTGCTGGTTACCACGCATTTTTGCGAAGGCATCTGCGATCTTGTCAAAGCTATAGGTGCTGTCAATGGGCAAGGCTAACTTACCCGATTCAATATGCGGCCACAGATCCCCCATCGCTCGCGAAGCAATGTCACGCACCTCCTCAATGCTTCGAGTCCGGAACGTGACGCCCGTGTACTTAATGCGCTTGGCTGCATGTAGATCAAAATCAAACTCGGCGAATCTCCCAGCAAGTCGTCCGACGTTTACAACGCGACCTAAGACGGCACAGGCTTCTAGATTTGGTGTGCCGAACTTACCGGACAATTGATCAACAATCAGATTCACACCTTTTCCGCCATTCGCCTCTGTTGCGAGCGCGGGCCACGTTGGATCGCTGTTATCAATCGCAAAATCAGCCCCATATTTTTTTAGCTGTGCCAGTCGGCCAGGGTTAGACGATGTGCCGATAACAGTTTTCGCTCCCATGACCTTGGCGATTTGCATCGCCATGAGGCCCACGCCAGAGGACGCACCTTGTATTAATACTGTCTCACCGGCGCGCATCTCACCGGCCGTTATAAGTGCGTTATGCATCGTCAAAATTGAAATAGGCAAGGTAGTTGCTTGCTCATAGGTCATGGAAGCCGTTGGGATAAGCATCACACGCCCCCAGTCCGTCACCACATACTCCGCATAACCTCGCGTACCTGAACACATCACGCGATCACCAGGTTTGATGCCACGCACACGTGCGCCAACCTCTACGACTTCGCCTGCCCATTCCATGCCAGGAATCGTTCCGGGGCCCCCAACGCTGCCGTGCTGCCCGCCCGACAGCACGCCAAGGTCGGCACGATTCAGCGCATACGCGTGGGCACGCACAAGCACCTGATCGTCATTAGGCTTGGGCATAGGAGCGTCGCCAATCTCAAATCCTGTCTCGGTCAGCACAACTGCTTTCATAACATTTCCTTTTTTTAAAATAAGGTATCGTCGCGATAGACCACCGTCACCAACGTCACTTTGCGCGCTATCGTGTTGCGGAGGTCAATCCACCATCAACAACGAGAGTTTGTCCGTTGATGTATCGGGCTTCGTCGCTCGCAAGAAAGACAACAGCATGTGCGACATCCCAAGATTCGCCCATGTATCCTGCTGGCACTTGTTTGTGACGATGCGCGACAAATCCCTCGAAGTCACCTTTGGCATATTTGTCAGCGAGGCGTTTAACTAAGGGGGTAAACATTAAGCCAGGTGCCACACAATTTAAACGGATGCCGCGGTCAGCGTAGATCACCCCAGTCGTCTGCATCAGTTGCTGTAGCGCGCCTTTGCCAGCCGAATAGCCAACCTGCGGCTTGCCAATGTAACGCAGCCCCGCAACGGAAGAAATGCTCACCACAGAACCATTGCCCTGGGCTTCCATGATGGGCAATACATATTTACAAGCAAGAAACGCACCTTTGACGTTGACATCGAGCTGTTCATCAAACACAGCCTCCGACATGGTCACAGGATCGCCCGGCTCCGACCGACCTACGTTATTGACCAAGATATCGATACGACCATATTTGGCCATACAGGCATCGACAAGTTTTTTAACGTCGTCTGCTTTTGTGGCATCGGCGACCATCACGCCTGCCGCTCCGCCTTCTTGCTCAATGATTTTTTGCGTTTGCTCCGCTGCCTCTAAATTGAGGTCTGAGCCAAACACCTTCGCGCCTTGGCGTGCGAGTGCTACCGCAATCGCCTTGCCGTTTCCCCACCCCTCACCGAGCGTGCCGCAACCCGTGACTAATGCAACCTTGCCGTCTAGTCTGAACACAATGCCCCCAAGTGATTGTTTTTATATTGAGCATCATATTACCCGCCTGAGACCAAGCGGGCAAAAGCCTTTTGAACGGCAGGCTCGGCAGCATAAAAAACCGTCGCGGTCACGCCGCTACGCACAACCAGTCGGGGTGCAATCAACCACGTTAGGTGGGGAACATAAATAAATTTAGCTTGCCTGATCTGATCAATCGCGATGCGTTTATTCCAGATCCATGTCTGCTCGATCACCCCATCGCGAATCGATGTGCGACTTTTAAGCATCCAAAAATAAATCAGCCCAGTCACCAGTGCTGCACATCCCCAAACAAAGGCTGCGGTATTCGTGAGGTCGGACCATTGCATCTCCTGCAACGCAGGCATCCCGGAGAGCAAGATCGCGGCAACAAATAATGTCGCCACGATTTTGATCAGCAAGGGAAAGGCAGGTCCCTCGACGGCAACATCGTCAGCGATTCCGCCGGTGGTGACTAGTCCCTCACTCATTTTGCTTGGGGGGTGTTTTTCATCAAATCGCGCATCAGGTTATTGACCGTGTCCTGCTCATTCTGATCGTCTGGTTGCTGCAAATCGTTGGGAGGCACCTCGATTCTGATTGTCTTTAAATCTACCTCTATTGGCTTATCCAAAAAGACCGTCACCGTTTGGGGGAAGAAAATGACAATGACAACAAGCATCAGTTGCAACAACACCCAAGGGATTGAACCCAGATAAATGTCCTTAGATAAAACCTTGGCCGGTAACGATCCAGACTTAAACAGATTGTCCGCCGTGCTCCGTAAATAGAACAGCGCGAAACCGAACGGTGGATGCATGAAGCTGGTTTGCATATTGACGCACAACAGCACGCCAAACCAAATCATGTCGATACCAAGCTTGCTCGCGACCGGCGCAAGCATGGGCAGAATGATGAAGGCGATCTCGAAAAAATCTAAAAAGAAGGCCAAGAAGAAGACGAAAATATTGACGACAATCAAAAACCCTGTCTGCCCACCCGGCAAACCAGTCAACAAATGTTCGATCCAGATGGCACCGTCTACACCCTGAAACACCAAAGAGAACACGCGCGAGCCGATCAAGATAAAAACGACCATGGCGGTGATACGCATCGTTCCCGTCATCCCGTCACGCACGACTTCCCACGACAGGCGACGATGGAACGCCGCCAGCAAAATTGCCCCGACCGCACCCATTGCACCCGCCTCAGTCGGCGTCGCAATCGCTGTCGTCATAAAGGGTAGGCCACCCATGCTGCCGAGTACGGCAAAAATCAGCAGCGCCGATGGAATGATGCCGCGCAGACACTTGCGCCATAACGTCCAGCCATGCAAGGTGCGCGCCTCTGGGGGCAAGCCCGGCACGTGGTTAGGGCGCAGTCGGGAAAGCGCAAAGGTGTAAAGAAGAAAAATAAGTATCTGTAGGATGGAAGGGCCCCAAGCGCCCTTGTACATATCTCCCACAGAGCGGCCTAATTGATCTGCCATCACGACAAGCACCAAAGAGGGAGGCACAAGCTGCGTGATCGTTCCGGAGGCGGCCAATACGCCCGTGGCGTAGCGCATGTTGTAGCCATAGCGCATCATCACCGGCAACGAGATCATCGCCATCGCGATCACCTGTCCGGCGACAGTGCCCGTGACCGCACCTAAAATAAATCCTACGAGGATGACAGAGTAGCCAACACCGCCGCGAATGGGGCCAAACAATTGTCCCATTGAATCGAGCATGTCTTCGGCGAGTCCGCACTTTTCAAGTACCGCCCCCATCAGGGTAAAAAATGGAATGGCCAGCAATAAATCGTTAGACAAAATACTGAAAATGTTCAGCGGCAAGTTGTACATAAAGGCGGCAGGAAACCACCCCATCTGGATAGCAATAAAGCCACTGAGCAACCCTAGCGCAGACAGCGAGAACGCGACGGGGAATCCAATCAGCATGATTAGAATCAACCCCATGAACATCACGGGTGCGAAATTTTCCATGCTCATTGGAGCGGCCTCTCGTAGGTCAGATCCATCTGATAGGCACCCATTAACCAGCCGACGCGCTTGATCAGTTCAGCAACACCTTGCAATGCCATCAACGCAAAGCCCAGCGGCAATAACATCATCACAGGCCAGCGAATGAGACCTCCGGCATTTCCGGAAATTTCACCTGAAACGTACATCCCCACAAACAACGGCCAAGAGAGGTACGCAAACAAGACCATCGCAGGCATCAGAAAGAACGTGAGCCCAAAGAGGTCGATCCAGACGCGACTCTTACTTTTTAATGTTCCGTAAATTACATCGACACGGACATGCTCATTGACGCGCAAGACTTGTGCAGCACCAAGCATCACACAGGCGGCGAATAAATACCATTGAATTTCCAGCCAGCCATTTGAGCTATAAGAAAACGTGTAGCGCATCACGGCATTGCCTGCGCTAATCAAGCTGCAAAGCAAGACCGCCCATTTCGCAAATACGGCAAAAAAATCACTCACCCGATCAATCAGGCGCGCCAAAACCAGTAACTGAGTCATTCCTGTATCTCCGAGCGTTGAGCTGCGCCATCACAACAAGGCGCGAGCTAAAGGCTAACGTCAGATGATAACGAAATGTGCAGGGCGAAACCCTACTTTCAAGTGGGTTTTAGAGACCAACAGACCCGTGGTTTACCCTTAGAAGCAGGGCGGGTCCTCGGCTATCGCGCGTCCGAAAGCCAACGCTCAGTCAGGCGCACGAAGTAACTCGCACCCACCGGGATAATTGAGTCGTTGAAATCATAAGAAGTGTTGTGCACGACACAGGCGCCCTCTCCATGCCCGTCCAAACGATGCTTACCTTCGCCGTTACCGATAAAGGCATAACAACCTGGCTTGACCAACAGCATGTGCGCAAAATCTTCTCCTGCCATCACTCCGGGATACTGATCGTTGACCATATCCGGCCCTACGATCTCTCGCATAATCTGCGCCGCAAAATCCGCCTCGTTTGCATGATTGACCACGGGCGGTGAGGCGCGCCTGAAAAAAATATCTGCCTCACATTCATGGGCCAGAGCCGTCTGCGTGGCCAGCGTACGTAGTCGCTCTTCTAAACGATCGAGTGCTGACACCGAAAACGTGCGGATCGTGCCACCCACAGAGGCGGAATTTGGAATGACGTTGGGGGCTGAAGAGCCTTCAAGTTGCGTCACTGCCAATAGCGCGCGCTCAGTGCCAGGTATTACCTTTGCGACGAGACCCTGCAACGCCGTGGCCAACGACAAGACTGGAGTGATCGGGTCGGTCCCGGTATGCGGCAGCGATGCGTGCGTGCCCTGTCCCTTGATGGTGACTTTAAACGTGCTGCTTGAGGCCATGAGCGGGCCGCGGTTCAAAGCAAAGCCGCCAACCGACCCGATCGACCAATTATGTAAACCGAAAATAGCTTCGCAAGGAAAACGCTCAAACAAACCATCATCGATCATTTTCTTGGCGCCGGCCTTGCCCATCTCCTCAGCTGGCTGAAAAACAAAATGCACCGTGCCGTCAAAGTTACGCGTCTGCGACAGATGCCAAGCCGCAGCAAGAAGCATGGTGGTGTGCCCATCATGACCACAGGCGTGCATCTTGCCGTCATTCGTCGATCGATGTTCAAACTGATTCAACTCTTGCAGCGGCAGTGCATCCATATCCGCACGCAAACCAATCGTGCGCTTGCTGCTCCCGGCCTTAAGCACACCCACAACGCCCGTGCCGGCAATGCCGCGGTGTACCTCGATGCCCCATTCTTTTAATAGACCGGCCACAATCTCAGACGTACGGTGCTCGTCAAAGCCAAGTTCTGGATGCGCGTGGATGTCACGGCGAATGTTGATAAAGCGACTGTAGTCTGCAAAAGCGTCATTGACTTTCATATTGTGGCGACCATTAGATACGTTAATTAAAAATTAGATAATGAATAAAGCGTGTTAGCTATTCAGCAGATTTTTTGTGTGCAGCAAGCGCCATCAAACGTCGATCACGCCAAAGCCGTCGCGCCAACAGTTGTTCTTTGGGTAGCAATGTACGACGTTGGGCTTCAAGTTTTTGGATGACTTCTTCGGACCAATGGTCTGTGGAGGTTTGCTCGAGAGACATCGCCTGATACATTTCATCAAAGCGATGCGCGTAATCAGCTAATCCCTCCGGTGCGTTGAGATCGATCGTCTCAAACGGCCCCATGAACGACCAGCGCAAGCCCAAGCCTTCTTTGATCGTGACATCTAATCCTTCTGCGTCAACATAGCCGTTTTCCACCAGTCGGAACGCCTCGCGCAACAGCGCACCTTGCAAACGATTCAGCACAAACCCCTTGAGTTCCTTCAGGATTTTTACAGGCTTTTGACCGACACCTTCCATCACATCCCATGCACGTTGCACCACTGCGGCATCGGTCCAGGGCGCACCGCAGATTTCAACGACAGGCACCAGATACGGTGGGTTAACCGGATGGGCAATCAAGCACCGTGCGCGCCCCGCGAGCTCTTTCGTAAAGGCAGAGGCGGGAATGCTAGACGTAGAGCTTGCCAAAACAGCCGTCGGCGCGGCAAGCGCATCCATCTTTGCGAAGATTTCCTTTTTCATGTCGAGTCGCTCCGGCAGACTCTCTTGTACGTATTGCGCGTCAGCCAGCGCCTCTTTTAACGTCGCCACGCTCTTGATGCGTGCCGTCAGGCCTGCCGGATCCGTAATAAGCCCCGCCGCATGTAAGTCGGCTACTTGCTTTGCGATCAACGTCTGCGCATGCGTGACCGCCGCTGGGTCTCCGTCCCACATGTTGACTTGATGCCCACCGCGCGCAAAAACGATCGCCCACGCTTGGCCCACCAGTCCCGAACCTACGATTGCAATATTCATATCTATTCCTTGCTGAAGTCACTGGCGCATTGCACCGCAACATTGAAGCGTACTAAGTTAGAACAGCTTACCAAGTTACCTGATCAAGCACCAGCACATGCCCCGCATCTAAGGGATGCGGCAGCACCACCATCTCCAGACCAAAGGTCTTCTTGAGCGCCTGAGGCGTCAAAGCGAGCTGCGGTGCCCCCTGCGACTCGACACGCCCACCTGCCAGTAGCACCAAGCGATCACACCATCGCGCAGCGAGATTAATATCGTGCAGCGCAACAAGCACGCCTGCTTGGTATTGCGCGGCGAACAATCTTAGACAGCGCATCAGCTCGATCTGGTGTCGTGCATCCAAACTCGCCGCGGGTTCATCAAGAAGAATAAAGGGCTGCTCTCCGCTTGCGGCAATGGCCAAGCCTTGGACTAATACGCGCGCAAGTTGTACCCGTTGCTGCTCACCACCAGACAATGCCAAGTAGTGCCGTGGTCCCAGACCCGTTATGTCCGCCCAAGTCAGCGACTGCAGCACCCAAGCCTCGACGGCCGCAGGGCTCGCCTCAGCAAACGGGTAGGCCCCCATTTCGACAACTTCTGCCACCGTCATATCAAAGGCCAGGCTCGGCTTTTGTGGCAGGACCGCTCGCCGACGAGACTGCTCTGTTATATCTAGCTCGGTTAACTGACGGCCCGAGAGTGTGATCTGGCCCGCAGCAGCAGGAATCTCACCGGCGATGGCGTCAATCAGTGTCGATTTCCCTGCGCCGTTTTCACCTAAGAGGCCAACGATCTCCCCAGGCGCCACTGCAAGGCTAATGTCATCGAGCACGAGGCGCCCAACACGCAATAGCCTTACGGTATGTAGGTTTATGGTCATGGGCTCGCCATCTATTAGTGCGGGTTATTCGGTGCTTTTCAATTTCACGCCATTTAGGTACATTCGCGTTGTAAATCTGACTATCTATTTTGGTCGTAACAATTAAAAAGCGGGAGACAAGCATGGCAACTGTAAATTTGAGTGTAAACGGCAAGTCACACAAAGTCGAAATTGAAGACGACACGCCGCTGCTTTACGCACTGCGCGATCACCTTGAAGTCAACGGGCCGAAATTTGGCTGCGGACTCGGGCAATGTGGCGCCTGTACGGTTGTTGTAGACGGGCAAGCCGTGCGTTCGTGCGTGACACCGACGACAGCCATGCAAGGCAAGAACATCACCACGCTTGAAGGTCTAGGAAGCTCAAAAAAACCTGGCAAATTGCAGCAAGCCTTCATTGATGAGCAGGCCGTGCAGTGCGGCTACTGCATCAATGGCATGATCATGACCGCCAGCGCATTTCTCGCCACCAATAAAAATCCGACCGACGCGCAAATTAACGAGGTACTCGCAGGAAATCTGTGTCGTTGTGGCACCCATCAGCGGATTGTGGCGGCAGTCAAACGCTACATCTCTGCTGCCTGATCTCAACCCACAACTATTTATTCACAGGTGAACTCATGAACGCATTCACACGACGCGAATTTTTGAAAGCCAGCGGTGCTGGTATGTTGGTTGTTAGTTTTTCGATGGGCGCGAAGCCCGCCGCCGCAAACTATGGCCTACTTCCCCCTAAGAGTGTAGCGAAGGATGTGCTGGACTCGTGGTTATCGATTGGCCGTGACGGTCAGGTCACCGTCTTTGTCGGCAAAGTTGACCTGGGCACTGGCACGAAGACCGCACTCTCACAAATTGCTGCCGAAGAGCTGTCTGTCCCATTCGAAAGAATTTCTATGATCATGGGCGATACCGCCACAACGCCTGATCAGTGGTTAACGGGTGGTGCGATCACGCTGTCTCAAGGAGGCAGTGAACTGCGCATCGCTGCGGCGAACGCGCGCATCGCGTTGCTTGCACGCGCAGCTGAAAAACTGAACGTACCTGTCACTGACCTCACATTGAAAGATGGCGTGATCACTGCCGCGTCTAAGCCAGGACAAAGTCTCTCGTATGGTGATGTGATTGGCGAGGGCTTTAAGCTTAAAGTTGACCCGAAGGCGCCTGTTAAGTCGCACAAAGAATATACGCTTGTCGGTAAATCTATCCAGCGCGTGGATATCCCGGACAAGGTATCGGGCGAACATCTTTTTGTGCATGATTTCCGCTTGCCGGGCATGGTCCATGCTCGCGTGATTCGACCACTTGAGATGGGCGCAAATCTCGTGAGCTTTGACGATACCGATGCAAAAAAACTGAAGGGTTACGTGCAGACAGTTCGTCAGGGTAACTTCTTAGCAGTCGTCTGCAAAGACGAGTGGAGTGCGGTGAAAGCTGCTAAGGCCGTGAAGACAACTTGGTCTGCAGGTCGTGAACTCCCCCCTCAAGCGAAGCTATACGAGCACTGGCGCCAGCTGCCCATCGCAAAAACCGATGTCACACAAAACGTCGGGAATATCGATGCCGCATTCGCAGGCGGTGCCAAGCGCATCAAAGCCACCTATAACTTTGCTGTGCAAACACATGCATCGTCAGGCCCCTCCTGTGCGGTTGCCGACTTTCGCGATGGAAAAATGACGCTCTGGTCGGCGTCGCAAGCGACGCATTCGATGCAAGACGAAATCGCAACGTTGACCAAGCTGCCCAAAGATTCGATTCGTCTGGTGTACCTCGACGGCTCGGGGTGCTATGGCCGAAACGGACATGAAGACGCCACAGCCGACGCAGCACTAATCGCACAGATCATCAAAAAACCTGTCCGCGTTCAGTGGATGCGTCACGATGAAACTGCGTTAGCACCCAAGAGTCCGCCAAGGTCCATGGACTTCGAGGCGAGCTTTGACGCACAGGGCAATGTGACTGGCTGGCAAAGTGATTTCTATATTGCCTTAAACCACATCGCGGCATTTAAGCCTTTGGATTTCCCTTTACTTGCCACAGCTGAAACAGGTAATCCCCGCCCCGGCAACTGGGTCGGCTTCTTGTTCCAAAACTCCGCGGCTCCCTACGCGCTCCCGAACATCAAGGTCACCACAAAACATATCGAGCAGGCGATCTTCCGTGCCTCACATTTGCGTAGCCCTGGTCGTATCGAAAACAGCTTTGCCAACGAGTCCTTCATGGACGAACTTGCCGCAGCCGCAAAAGCTGACCCTGCTGAATTCCGTCTCAAACACCTTTCAGATCCACGTGCAGTAGACGTAATTAAGGCCGTGCTGAAAGACTCTGGCTGGCAAGCTCGCCCAAGCCCGAATCCGGCGAGTGCGCAAGGCAACATCGCCAAGGGTCGCGGCATCTCCTATGTTCGCTACAACAACACGATCACCTACGTTGCGACCGTGGCGGATGTAGAAGTGAACCGTACAACGGGGCAGATTAAAGTGACACGCGTCTGTGTCGCGCACGACTGCGGACAAATTATCAATCCGGATGGCGTGATCAATCAGGTCGAAGGCGGTGTGATCCAAACCGTCAGCCGTACGCTCATGGAAGAAGTGAAATGGACCGGCAATACCGTGACGAGTGTTGATTGGACAAGCTACCCGATCTTGCGCTTCCCGGATGTCCCCAAAGTCGTCACTACACTGATTGACCGACCAGGCCAACCCGTGTGGGGTGCAGGCGAACAAGCACCAACGACTGTTCCTGCAGCGATCGCGAACGCAGTCTATGACGCAATCGGTGTGAGACTGCGCACCATTCCGTTTACGCCTGAATCCGTGAAGCTCGCAATCAGTCAAGCACCAAAAGTCGGATAAGTGTTTCTGTAGAGTCAGGCAAAAAAAACAGCCCTCCTTGGAGGGCTGTTTCACATCAAGCTGAGCACTTTAAGAGGCGACGGGAAGCGTCTTTGCCATGGGCGCCAACTTCTCAACACTCGCATACCACGCTGCAAGCTTAGGATGACCTGCGCGCCAAGGCTCATTGGCAAACCGGAAATCAAGATAGCCGAGTGCACACGCCACAGCGATCTCACCGATCGTTGCTAACTGACCAAGCGACGAGGCTTCGGCCTCGAGCACGTCAAGCGCACGAGCCACCTTTCCTTGCTGTAGCAAGATGTAGCCGATGCGCCCTTCGTCTTGAGGCAGCGCGATTTCTCGGCGACGTGGCTGGCTCGCATCCAGAATGCCATCACCAATCGCCTGAAGGCGCAACGCCTGCCAGCGCGCAGGGCCGACCGCAGGAAACAAAGGTGCCGCAGCGCCTAGGCTGTCGATGTATTCACAAATGACAGGGCTATCAAACATGGCCACACCCTCGTCAGTGACAAGGGTGGGAATCTTTCCCAGTGGGTTTGAGTCCGAGAGCACCGGATCCGTTGTTGAAATTGACCATTTTTCAAAGGTTCCCTCAATACCGCGTGCGATCGCACAAGCGATCACTTTACGAACATAGGGACTTGCTCCAGATACCGTGATTTTCATAAACCGATCCGTTAAAAATAAATGATAAGGAATACGCTTGCATAGTTGTACTATAAATCGCACCTGCACAAGTTAAGGTGCAAACGCACCTAGTTTGCTGTTGCTTTGCAGCATTTTATTGGGTCTCACTGCCCACTCACGTATCGTCTGTAGTAAATTTTCACTATCTGCTGTCGGTGCATTGACGCATCATCGCCAACAAGTTAACCGAGCACACCATGGCTACCGCTATCAATCTTCATGACTTTCGCGCAATGGCGCAACGTCGCCTACCGAAAATCGCCTTCGATTTCATCGATGGCGGTGCCGACGACGAGACGGGTCTCGTGCGTAATCGAAATGCTTTTCAGGACTATCAGTTGATCCCAAGGTATTTAGCTGATATCACCAAAATCAATCAGACGACCAGCCTGTTCGGACGTGAGTACGCAAGCCCGATTGGCATTTCCCCAACGGGTATGGCGGGGCTGTTTCGCACAGGCGCGGATGCTATGCTTGCGGCCGCCGCAAAAAAAGCCAACGTGCCGTTTTTGCTGTCGAGCGCAAGTAACTTCAGACTAGAAGACGCCGCCAAACTCGCACCAGACAACGTTTGGTTTCAGATGTATGCCACTAGTGATGAGCGTATCAATCACGATCTCGTTCATCGCGCAAAAAATGCGGGCCTGGGTGTACTGGCGATTACGGTGGACGTACCTGTCAATTCAAATCGAGAACGCAACAAGCGCAACGGCTTTACTCGACCGTTCCGAATGACACCCGCCATCATGCTGGATGCCATGACCAAGCCAAGCTGGGTCCTTGAGTACCTCAGAGCGGGTGGTATGCCGTTGATGAGCAATTGGCAACCTTATGCCCCGGAGGGCGCTTCAGCCGACGAGGTCGCTGACTTATACGGGACGCTCACGCCCGCGCCGATGACCAACTGGGATACCGTCGCGCGCATTCGCGAACAGTGGTCAGGACCGCTCATCATCAAGGGATTGCTCCACGCCGACGATGCGCTCAAGGCCGCGGAGCTCGGCCTCGATGGGATCGTAGTCTCTAACCACGGCGCTCGGCAACTCGATGTGGCGCCTTCGTCGATCACCATGTTCCCGTCGATCAAAGCGGCAGTGGGCGACAAGATAACGCTCATGCTCGACAGCGGTGTGCGTCGTGGCTCGGACATCGTGATTGCAAAGTGTCTCGGGGCGCAATTCTGTTTTTTTGGTCGCCCAACGCTGTACGCTGTCGCCGCACTAGGTCAAGAAGGTGCGGACCAAGTCTTCGCGATCTTGCGTCGGGAGCTGCAAGCGATACTCACTCAGATCGGCTGTCAAAACTTTGACGATCTAAATGAGCGTTTTCTCTTGCGCGCGGGACAACAACCTTAGATCACGTCCACAACCGCGTTGCCCATTACCCGGCCTTGCTCAACGGCCTCGTGGGCTGTAACAATCTCATCGAGCTTAAAGCGCGCACCGATCGCGTGCGTAAGCTTGCCTGACTGCAGCAAACCACATAACCCCATGAGAGCGTTTGCACGCTCCGCTGGCGTGAGTTCATACACGAGAAAGAACTGCAAACTTAGGCTTGTTGTGAGACAAAGACGGAAAGGGATGGATGGTGGCTCAACTTTATTCGAGCCAAAACAGGCCACCGTCCCGTGAGCAGCTAACGCACCGTCGCGAACCAAGTCTGTCGTGGTCGAAAAATCCATATCAATGATCGCATCTGCACCTCGACCTTCCGTCAGAGCCTTTACCCGTTCGGCTACGTTCTCTGTTTTGTAATTGATCGTTTCGCTCGCACCACCTGCCCGAGCGTGTTTAGCTTTTGTCTCCGAGCTCACCGTGCCAATCACACGTGCCCCTCTCAGTGCAGCCATCTGTACCGCATAGTGCCCGACTGAGGAGGCCGCTCCAATTACCAGCACCGTCTTGCCTGCAATGTCGCCGCAGCGTCGCACGGCCTCATAAGCAGTTAAGCCAGGAATTCCCATGCACGCAGCCCCATCGAAGCTGACATGATCAGGCAGCTTGACAGCCTGTGCCTGGGGCAAGCAAACATATTGGGCGGCAGTGCCGAAGGGGCGCTGATACTGTGCGTTCCAAGTCCATACCCGCTCACCGATCCGCGAGGGCGATACCCCGGCACCGACAGCGTCAACCACCCCACCCGCATCGCTATGCGGAATTATTTTGGGATCATTGATGGGCCGATTGCGACGCGATTTCACATCAGACGGATTTACGCCCGACACGTGTATCTTGACGCGAACTTCGCCAGGACCCGGCTCGGGGGTGGGAATCTCGCCCAACATTAAGACGTCTTTTGCTTCACCATTTTTTTCATACCATGCGGCTTTCATTTTATGCTCCCGTCTCTTTCACAAGTTGCCACATCATAGTATTGTGTATTGCCTCTGACTAGAGAAATGATCATATGAAATCAATCGTCGCGTTGCTACCCAAGCTCTTATGCTTTCTAAGTTTTTTTATCCTTCCCCACGCTTGGGCTGCCTATCCTGAGAAGCCCGTCACATTAGTTGTGCCCTTTGCCCCGGGTGGGTCGAATGACATCGTTGCGCGCCAGCTCGCCAAACAACTCACTGCGCAATGGGGCCAACCCGTCATCATTGAAAATAAACCGGGTGCAGGCACGGCAATCGGTGCAGCTTATGTCGCCAAGCAACGCAATGATGGCTACACCCTTCTGGTTGCCTCTTCAACGTTTACGATGGCACCTGCAGTGGTCAATAGCTTGCCATTTGATCCTGTGAAAGACTTCACACCGATCGCTATGATTGGCGAAGTGCCGCTCGCGCTTGCCGCAAAGCCCAAGTCGCCGGGTAAAGATGCAAAAGAATATTTCGATTACTTAAGGACGACGCCAAACTTGAACTACGGCGCGACTGGGGTCGGCAGCATTCAGCATTTCGCAGGCGTCATGCTCAGTCAAGCACTTGGCAATAACATGAGCGCCGTGCAATACAAAGGTGGCAGCCCTGCGATGACCGATACGATGGGCGGACATATTGAATTTTCAATTGGCAGCATGACGCAAGTGCTTCCGCAGATCCGAAATGGCACCTTGCGTGGTGTCGCCGTCACAAGCCCCCAGCGCTCCGCCGCAGCGCCTGACATGCCAACGTTTCAAGAAGCGGGCATCAAGGGCTATGACATTCAACAGTGGTGGGGCTTACTTGGTCCCGCCAATGTGGATCCGGCCATACAGCAGATCATTAATAGCGCGGTGAATAAGGCATTAGCTTCCAAAGACCTCGTAGAGTTTCTTGCTGCGGATGGTGGCACGCCAAAGCCAATGACCGTGATGGACTTCAGAAAACTCGTCCATGACGGCCTCCTTCGTTGGGCCGCCGTCGCAAAACAAACTGGCATCACAGCACAGTAACTTTCGCTTTTTCGAGACCTCTATGACATTGATCATTGAACCGATCCGGAAAGAGTTTAGTGCTGAAATATCCGGCATCGATCTGAGTCAACCTACGACAGCAGCCATTAAGCAACAGCTTAATGCGGCACTCGCACAATATGCGGTGTTGATATTTCGTAAACAAAAATTGACGCCGCCTCAATTTATGGCTGCGGCCGAAATCTTTGGCGAACTGATGGACCAACAGCTAAAAAAATATGTCCTCTCAGACTATCCAATGGTTGGGTGCAACTCAACAGACGACCTGCCTAGAAAGAATGGGAAGCTTCAAGTGCGTGGAGAGAACTACCACACAGACCACTCTAATGACCGTTGCCCGCCAAAAGCGACAACGCTGCATGCGCTACAGCTTCCCCCAACAGGTGGCGACACGCAATTCGTCGATGTCAGACAAGCCTATGACGACTTGCCTGCGCCGCTCAAAGATACGATTAAGGATCTGCGGTCACTACATGTGCATCAAAGCAGTCGCAGCCCGCGCGAGCTCACTAAGCTAAGCGCTGAGGATCTCGCGAAAATTCCAACCGCACTGCAACCTCTCGTGATTCGCCATCCGGGGAGCGGCCGACCCGCTCTATATCTGAACACAGGCCGGATGGAAGGCATTGATGGCATGCCCGCTGACGAGGGTTACGCCCTGATCGACGATCTATACCAGCACGCGACGCATGCGCGCTACGAGTATCGTCATCAGTGGCAGATGGGTGACCTGGTCATTTGGGATAACCAGGCAGTGATGCATCAGGCAAACGCTGATTATGATCCTGAACAGAAACGGTTTCTTTACCGCCTGATGATTAAAGGCGTAGAGTTAACGGCCGCTCAATAACAGCAACTCGGTCTTGGAATAGCACCCAAGATATCTTCGGACTAGATCGACACGTTCGAGCTTGGTAGGTATGATGATTAAAAAGACAGCCAAGGTCCTTTGATGAAATCTTTCTTTCACCCCAATCAGCAGCTGCATCATCCGACGACTTATTTTTCAAGGGGGCAGATGCGAGAACCCCAAGAAGTGCCGCAGCGCTCCACGCAAATACTGAAGGGTTTGGCGCAGCTGAACCTACCGGTGACCGAGCCAACGGACGCAGGCATGGCACCGCTGCTTGCCGTGCATGATCCAAAATATTTGGACTTCCTACAGACCGCGCATCAAAGATGGAAGGAAGTCGGACAGGACTGGGGCGACGAGGTCATTCCCAATGTTTTTGTACGCGAGCCAAATGCGCTGCGTGGGATTCTGGGCGAGGCTGGCCGCTATTTAGCCGATGGCAGCGCACCCGTGGGTGCACATACCTGGACGTCCTCTTACTGGGGCGCTCAGTCCGCGATCGCCGCGACTAACGCGGTGCTTGCGGGTGACCCGAGCGCCTATGCACTATGCCGTCCGCCAGGACACCATACGCGCAAGGATGCCGCAGGCGGATTTTGCTACCTTAATAATGCCGCGATTGCGGCGCAGCTCTTACGCAGCAAGTACCAGCGCGTTGTGATCCTAGACACCGACATGCATCACGGCCAGGGCGTTCAAGAGATTTTTTACGGCCGCGAAGATGTGTTTTATATCTCTGTGCACGGGGACCCTACTAATTTTTATCCCGCGACGGCTGGCTTTGATGACGAGCGCGGCACGATGCAAGGTGAAGGTTTCAACCTCAACCTCCCTATGCCACACGGCTCGTCTGAGAAAGTATTTTTCGAAAACGTTGACCGTGCGCTGAATGCTTTAGGCACATTCAAACCCGAGGCTCTGGTGTTTTCGCTCGGCTTTGATGTGTACAAAGACGATCCTCAGTCCAAAGTCGCTGTCACCACAGAAGGCTTCGGTAAACTCGGCAAAGCAATTGCCGGGCTGGCACTACCGACCGTGATCGTTCAGGAAGGCGGCTACCACTACGAGACGCTTGCAATCAACACTGCAACATTTTTTCGTGGTTTCCTAAACAGATAGCCTGCTGATTTAACCGCACCCGGTTCACATTATCAGCTAATTGGTGTACATTATTTCGCGGATAACAAGCATTCTATTTTGAAGTGCTTTGTAACGACCTCCCCTGAGACAGGTCCGATGTTTCGATTAGTAGTCTTTTGCCTTCTGTTGATCCCCGCGCTAGCTCGCGCGATTGATCTTCAGCCCAACGATGTGGTTGCGCCGCCACCCGACAAGACGGTTGCGATGCTCTCATACCTTGGCACAGAGAACCGCACGTTCTATAGGAACGGCTCGGCTGTCTCAACACCATCACTACGAGACCCTCGGATTGAGTACAACACTGCCATTCTTCGTTTAGCTAGAACCTATTCGTTATTCGGCTTGCCCGCGCTCTCATTCGTTCAGGTGCCCTACAGCGATCTACAACTTGGCGGTTCGCTCTCACGCCTGCGTGGCGCGACCGGAGTCGCCGACGTCTCGCTTGCGACGGCAATTTGGCCCTATGCCAACCGAAATACGCGCACCTACCTCGGTTTGATGGGTTTCTTAACGTTCCCGACAGGCAATTACGCAAACGATCGGGCGTTTAACCTAGGAGAAAACCGCTACCGTCTTGATCTGCAGTTGGCCTTTCAAACGCCGATCGCAGGCGATTTAGATGGCATGATCGCGGTCGACACGCGTTGGTATGGTGCAAACCGCAGCTGCGCGGCGGCCTGCTCTTCCGCGACAAACCTCACACTCAACCAAAAGCCTATTACAACGCTACAGCTAGGGCCTATCTATAAAATCAACCAAACCTTTACCGTCGGCGCGAGTTATTTTTATGTCAACGGCGGCGGCACCACAGTGAACGGCATCTATCAAAATAATGAAATCAACACGCAACGGTTTCTTCTAAGCCTCCAAGCCTATACCAATGTCGGCAGATTTTCTTTGCAATACGGCCGAGACATGGAAACCGCCAACGGTTTTTCGCAGAGCCGCTTGCTGGCGTTGCGCTACATGATCAGCTTTTAAAATACTCCCACGTCCAACGTCATTTTCTGTTGATATCCGGCCTTCGACAAGGCTGCAATCAAGACGCCGTTTTAACGATCCCGTTCTGTCGCAAATGTACAAAAAGAGAGCAAGGCAGATTTTGCCTCGGAGTCAGGCAAGGCCTTCAAGGCCTCTCGCGCCATGTCAGCCTCAGCAACCGCGCAGCGCTGAGCATGCTCGAGTGCACCCGTATCATGGATCGCTTGCGCAACCGCATCGAAATCCGCCTCGCCTTTCTCAATAGCCTGCCTAACAAGCTCTCTTTGAGAGTGAGTACCAACTTCTATAACACGAATTAAGGGCAAAGTGGGCTTGCCTTCTCGTAGGTCATCGCCCACGTTTTTACCTAACGCCCCCACGTCACCACTGTAATCAAGTACATCGTCGACGAGCTGGAAAGCCGTCCCAATATGCCGACCGTAAGCGGCAGCCGCTTCGCGTTGGGCGGGGGCTGCGCCCGCGAGTACCGCCCCCGCTTCGGCAGCAGCCTCGAACAGTTTGGCGGTTTTAAACCGAACGACTTGCAAATAGCGTGCTTCAGAGACGTCCGGGTCATGGACATTCATCAACTGGAGCACCTCGCCTTCGGCGATCACTGTCGTGGCGCCCGACATAATCTGCATAATCCGCATGTCATCGATGTCGACCATCATCTCAAAAGCCCGGGAATACAGATAATCCCCCACTAAGACACTCGCAGCATTCCCAAACACCGCATTGGCGGTGCTGCGCCCACGTCTTAGGGCCGATTCGTCGACGACGTCGTCGTGCAACAGGGTCGCCGTGTGGATAAATTCAACTACAGCAGCCATCAGATGTTGGTGGTCCCCCCGGTACCCCAGGGCCTGAGCCACCAGCAAAACCAGGGCCGGGCGCATACGCTTGCCGCCCGCTCCAATAATGTAATCCCCGATCGTGCGGATCAACACAACCTCGGAATTGAGGCGAGAACGGATCACGGCATCGACTTCAGCCATGTCTTTAGCCACGAGGGCCAGTAGATTTGAGAGCTTATGCACAGGACTTTCTTTTGACTTTCAAGTGGTTAGACGCTATTATGTCTGGCTCGGCGTTTTGCCGGGATTCCATTTGCACTAAAACAAGAGGTTAACCCATGTACGCGGTCGTAAAAACTGGTGGCAAGCAGTATCGCATTGCTACTGGCGAAAAACTTAAAATAGAACAGATACCGGCAGACATTGGGCAAGAGATTACGCTAGACCAGGTGCTATCCGTAGGCGAAGGTGACCAATTAAAGATTGGCACTCCGCTTGTGGCTGGCGCGGTGGTTAAAGCTACAGTTCTTGCGCAAGGACGCCATGCCAAGGTCACGATCTTCAAGATGCGTCGTCGCAAGCACTATCAGAAGCATCAGGGCCACCGTCAAAACTACACCGAGATTCTCATTGGTGAAATCACGGCTTAATTGCCTGTTTCATCGAATCACGGAAAAGCACCAGGAGTAAAAAATGGCACAGAAAAAAGGCGGGGGCTCTACCCGCAACGGTCGCGACTCAGAATCGAAACGTCTAGGCGTGAAAGCCTACGGCGGCGAACTGATCCCGGCCGGTTCAATCATCGTGCGTCAGCGCGGCACGACGTTTCATCCCGGCACCAACGTTGGTATCGGCAAGGATCACACTCTTTATGCGTTAACCGACGGTCACGTTAAGTTTGCAGTCAAAGGCAAACTCAATAAGTCGACTGTTTCGATTATCGCTGCAGAGTAATCCGTAAGTCAGTCCAAAAAGCCCTGTCGCGAGCGGCAGGGCTTTTTATTTAACGGTAACAACCTATGAAATTCGTCGACGAAGCCACTATTGAAGTCATTGCTGGGAAAGGCGGCAATGGTTCTCATAGCTTTCGCCGCGAGAAATTCATCCCAAAGGGTGGGCCAGACGGCGGCGATGGTGGCAAAGGCGGTAGCGTCTTTGCTGCGGCCGACCGCAATATCAACACCTTGATTGATTTTCGCTACGCACGCAAACATGTCGGTCGTAACGGCGAGCACGGTCGCGGAGCGGATCAGTATGGCGCAGCGGCTGATGACATCACGCTGCGCGTACCTGTCGGGACCATCATTTTTGACGCAGAGACGGGTGAAGAACTCTTCGACATGACGCGTCATGGCCAAAAGGTCGTGCTGGCTGCAGGCGGAGACGGCGGACTCGGCAACGTACACTTTAAGTCCAGCGTAAATCGTGCCCCTAAGCAGTGGACGCCTGGGAAAGAAGGCGAACACCGACGCTTACGCATGGAACTAAAAGTTCTGGCGGACGTCGGCTTGCTTGGCATGCCCAACGCAGGCAAATCGACGCTCATCAGCCGCATCTCAAACGCAAAGCCCAAGATCGCTGACTATCCGTTCACCACGCTGCACCCAAACCTCGGCGTCGTCCGGACTTCCGAGTCGCGCAGCTTTGTGGTGGCGGATATTCCTGGTTTGATCGAAGGCGCTTCGGAGGGCGCAGGGCTGGGGCATCTATTTTTACGGCACTTATCGCGCACTCGCATTTTGTTGCACGTTGTCGACGTCTCTTCGCACGACCCCGATGAGGACGCGGTCTCACGTGCAGTGGGCGAGGCGCGCGCCATTGTCGAAGAATTGCGTCTGTATGACGAAACGCTCCACAGCAAACCACGCTGGCTCGTACTGAACAAGCTAGACATGGTGCCCAACCCAGATGAAGTGAAAAAACGCTTCTGCAAAGAATACAAATGGAAAGGGCCTGTGTATGCGATCTCCGCTTTGTCGGGGGATGGCACGCAGCAACTGATCTGGGATTTGCAAGATGCAATCGATGCGTATCGCCAAGAAGACAATATCGCAGAAGATAAAGCAGACGGCACCTATGTTGCTGAAGATCCGCGTTTTGACGAAACCCGCAGCGCCGGGCCAGCACCCAACACTGACTAACCATCGTCACCCGCCATGACCGCCTCTCCCGCTCAAGTCTCTGTCATTGCTTCGGCCTCCCGCATCGTGTCTAAGGTGGGCTCTTCCCTTGTCACGAACGATGGCAAAGGCTTAGATCGTGAAGCCGTTGCACAATGGGCTGGACAGATCGCCGCCTTGCGACAGCAGGGTAAGCAAGTTGTGCTGGTATCAAGCGGCGCAATTGCCGAGGGAATGGCGCGTCTCGGTTGGGACAAGCGCCCGACCTCGATGCACGAACTGCAAGCCGCAGCAGCCGTTGGCCAAATGGGCTTGGCTCAGGCTTACGAGGTCGCCTTTGCTAAACATAATCTTCGTACCGCACAAATTCTGCTCACGCACGAAGACCTCGCGAATCGCCAGAGGTATCTGAATGCGCGCTCGACGCTCTTCGCGTTGCTGCGCCTGGGTGTCGTGCCTATCGTCAACGAAAACGATACCGTCGCGACGGACGAAATCGCGGTGGGCGACAACGACACGCTCGGTGCTTTGGTCACCAATCTGATTGAAGCGGATGCCCTCATCATCCTGACTGATCAACGCGGCCTATACGACTCTGACCCTCGTAAAAATCCAAACGCTCAATTTGTAGCCCATGCGCGTGCAGGCGATTTAAACCTAGAAGCCATGGCGGGCGGCACCGGTTCAGGTATCGGCAAAGGCGGCATGCTGACCAAGATTTTGGCGGCAAAACGCGCTGCGCGCAGCGGTGCGCATACTGTCATCGCATCGGGACGCGAGCCGGACGTGATGGTTCGTCTGGCGGCGGGCGAATGCATCGGCTCGGAACTGCGGGCTGAGTTACCCGTTCTGTCGGCCCGAAAACAATGGATGGCCGATCACCTCAGGTTGCGCGGCAAGCTGATTCTTGATGCTGGCGCAACAAAAGCCCTGCTCGAAGAGGGCAAAAGCTTATTGCCGATCGGGGTTAAAGAGGTCCAGGGTGAATTCGAGACGGGTGACGTCGTCGCCTGCATCGACCCGACAGGCAAAGAGTGCGCTCGGGGCCTGGTGAACTACTCAGCCTCGGATACCCGACGTATCATGGGGCAACCCTCGTCCAAAATCGCGGACATTCTGGGTAGCGTGGCAGAGACAGAACTGATGCACCGCGACAATCTGATCATTCTTGACTGAGTTCTAAGGGGTTCTCCTCCCAAACGGAGCAAGAAGCCCTATACTTTGCACCATTATGCGGGGGTACTTGGTAAGTCGCCAGGTTGAGAGAGTCCCTTCGTACCAGTACGGATAATGCCGATGCTGGGAGCGCATTTCGGTAAAGCCGGAATAGATCCCGATTCGGCTCCAATCAATTATTTGGAGCGATTCTATGAATGCCATCCCTAAGTTTTTAGCGGCCACCGCTGAAGTCGACGCGGCCGCCGTTGCGCCTTTACCCAAATCACGCAAGACCTACGAGATAGGATCACGTCCTGATATTCGTGTTCCATTTCGTGAAATCGAACAAGAAGATACCGCGACCTCGTTTGGCGGTGAGAAAAATCCTCCTCTCACGGTCTATGACACCAGCGGCCCTTACACAGACCCCGGCGTCAAAATCGATATCCGTCGCGGACTCCCCGAACTGCGTCGCACTTGGATCGATGAGCGCGCCGATACGGAACTGCTGGCAGGCCCGAGCAGTGCCTACGGCCAAGAGCGCTTAACGGATCCAAAACTGACAGCGATGCGCTTTGACTTGCGTCGCCACCCCCGCCGTGCCAAGGCGGGTGCCAACGTTTCACAAATGCACTATGCCCGTCGCGGCATCATTACGCCTGAAATGGAATTCGTCGCTATTCGCGAGAATCTACGCCGCGAGCAATATATTGAAAGTCTGCGCGCCACGGGCCCAGAAGGCGAAAAAATGGCTAAGCGTATGCTGCGTCAGCATCCGGGCGAGTCCTTTGGTGCCTCAATCCCGCATTTGATTACACCTGAATTCGTACGAGATGAAATCGCCCGTGGTCGCGCAATTATTCCTGCCAACATCAATCACCCTGAAGTCGAACCGATGGCGATCGGACGCAACTTCCTGGTCAAGATCAATGCCAACATCGGCAACTCGGCCGTCAGCTCCGGCATCGCTGAGGAAGTTGAGAAAATGACTTGGTCAATCCGCTGGGGTGGTGACACCGTCATGGATTTGTCCACCGGTAAACACATTCACGAAACGCGTGAGTGGATTATCCGCAACTCGCCCGTGCCAATCGGTACAGTCCCGATTTATCAAGCGCTTGAAAAAGTAGACGGCAAAGCTGAAGACCTGACGTGGGAGATTTTCCGCGACACGCTGATCGAACAAGCAGAGCAAGGTGTGGATTACTTCACCATTCACGCAGGGGTTCGTCTGCCGTTTATCCCGATGACTGCAGATCGTATGACCGGTATCGTGTCACGTGGCGGCTCGATCATGGCAAAGTGGTGTCTTGCGCATCACAAAGAAAGCTTCTTGTACGAGCGCTTTGAAGAAATCTGCGAAATCATGAAAGCCTACGATGTGAGCTTCTCGCTCGGCGATGGCTTGCGCCCTGGCTCGGGCTTCGACGCGAACGACGAAGCACAGTTTGCAGAGCTCAAAACCTTGGGCGAACTCACCAAGGTCGCTTGGAAGCATGACGTTCAAGTCATGATCGAAGGCCCAGGCCACGTTCCGATGCAGTTGATCAAAGAAAATATGGAGATGCAGCTCAAGCACTGCGACGAAGCGCCCTTCTATACGCTCGGACCGCTCACGACAGATATCGCACCCGGCTACGACCACATCACGTCGGGTATCGGTGCCGCGCTGATCGGTTGGTACGGCACAGCCATGCTTTGTTATGTCACGCCAAAAGAGCACTTGGGACTGCCGAACAAAAAGGACGTCAAAGACGGCATCATCACCTACAAGATTGCTGCGCATGCGGCGGACTTGGCCAAGGGCCACCCAGGCGCGGCCATTCGTGACAATGCGCTGTCTAAGGCACGTTTTGAATTCCGCTGGGATGATCAGTTCAACTTAGGCCTCGACCCCGATACCGCAAAAGATTTTCATGATGAGACCTTACCCAAGGACTCAATGAAAGTCGCGCACTTCTGTTCGATGTGCGGTCCACATTTCTGTAGCATGAAGATCACGCAAGACGTGCGCGACTATGCGAAGAAACAAGGCTTAGAGAACGACGCGGCACTCAAGGCCGGCATGCAGGAAAAAGCCGTGGAGTTCGTCAAAAAAGGCTCAGAGATTTATCATAAGACGTAACTGAGCAAACTAGACCTAACGATGTCAACGACCAGACTGTCCCTCGTCAATGCCGCAAAAGGCATTGGCTGTCTGGTCATTGTCATCCACCACCTGGCCGTGTATGGACCGATGTCTGAAGTGATCGGTGCTCAGTACCCAAAACTGATCGAAGCACTGATTGTCTACGGCAAACTTGCGGTACAAATGTTTTTTGTCTTCGGCGGATACTTTGTCGCGGCACAAATGGCCCCTCGGGCTGCGCCGATTGCGCTAGAGGTCCCCGCCCTAGTCTGGAAGCGCTACAAACGGCTCATTACGCCCTTTCTATTTGCCGTGACACTGGCAGCGCTCATTACGGCGCTTGTGCGCCCCTGGTTTATCCATGACTCACTGTCGGCCGCTCCAACCTTTGGTCAATTGCTTGCACACGTTTTTTTACTCTATGACTTGATTGGTTTGGAAGCGCTTTCGGCAGGGGTTTGGTATGTCGCGATTGATTTTCAACTGTTTGCCTTGACGGCGATTTTTACCGCGCTATGCTGGCGAATGCCTGCGGGTCTGCAACGCGTTTACCCACTGATCATTATTGCGCTCACGGCCTTTTCTCTTTGGGTGCTGAACCGCAATGACGCCCTCGAGGCCTATGCACCATTTTTCTTTGGTTATTACGGTTTGGGCGTGCTGGCCTATTGGACAGCGCACACACGCTTAGGTCGGTTTGGGCTTGTATTGATCGCGCTGCTTGGTGTGGTGGCGTTATGGCTAGAGTTTCGCAAAGCGGTCGCGACCGCCACGATCACGGCCTTGCTGCTAGCGCTTGCCGATCTACGCGGTCGACTCGAACACTGGGGTGATCACCCCGCACTGAACTGGCTGGGCGAGCGCTCTTACTCAATTTTTTTAATTCACTACGGCATCTGCATTGGCATCAATGCGCTGTGGAGTCTCTGGTTCCCGACCGGCCTGTGGATCAATGGGGCGGGTGTCGTTGTCGCGGTTGGCCTATCTTTAGCGGCGGGCGCCTTACTGTACCGCTTCGTCGAAACACGCAACAATGCGTTGGGCCTTAACGCACGAACAGGATTTCTGGTGGCGGCAGTCGCCCTCACCTTGGTGCTTGAGCGATCTATCTAAGGCCAGTTAGCCTAAGTTAGGCGCCAAGGTCCGTTTGACATCTTTCTCGTTACGCCCAGAACGCTTCACGTAATCCTCGACTTGATCCTCACCGATCGGGCCCACGCTGAAGTACTGCGACTGTGGATGACTAAAATAAAATCCTGACACACTCGCCGCGGGATGCATCGCGTAACTTTCCGTCAGCATCATCCCGATGTCTGCGCCATCGAGCACCTCAAACATCTCGCGCTTGACCACATGCTCCGGACAAGCAGGATAACCTGGTGCAGGTCGAATGCCCACGTACTGCTCTTTGATCATCTGCTCGTTCGTAAGCGCTTCATTTGCCGCGTAACCCCACAAGTCTTGACGTACCCGCGCATGGAGCGCTTCAGCAAATGCCTCAGCCATGCGGTCAGCTAACGACTTGAACATAATGGAAGAGTAATCGTCGTTTGCACGTTCAAACTCTTGCTCTTTCTTATCGATGCCGATTCCAGCGGTGACAGCAAACAGACCGATGTAGTCCAACACACCCGAGGATTTAGGTGCGATGAAGTCCGCTAAACATTTGTTTTCAACGCCTTCGCGCTTAATGCCTTGTTGGCGCAGCCCGCGCCAGGTGAACAAAACCTTCTCGCGCGTTTCGTCTTGATAAATCTCGATATCGTCATCGTTGACAGTATTCGCCGGGTAAAAAGCGATCACCCCATTTGCCGTCAGCCAACGCCCATCGATCATCCGCTTAAGCATCGCCTGACCATCAATATGGACTTTACGCGCCTGCTCACCCACGACATGATCATCAAGGATGGCCGGAAACTGGCCAAACAAACTCCAGGTTTGAAAGAACGGCGTCCAGTCAATAAAACGAGCCAGCTCCGCCAAATCAAAGTTCTTGAATGTGCGACGTCCAATAAATTTTGGGCGGGGTGGCTGGTAGGTAGACCACTCAATCGCTGGTTTGGCTGCGCGCGCATCCATCATGGACATCAAGGGTGCGATCTGACGATTAGCATAGCGACGACGCACGTCTTCGTACTCAACGGCCAATTCATCGAGATAGGTATTCGCCGTTTCAGACATCAGGTTCTGCGCAACGCCAACCGAGCGGCTTGCGTCCGGAACATATATAACAGGGCCTTCGTAGTGCGGGGCAATCTTAACGGCGGTATGTACCCTGCTGGTCGTTGCGCCACCAATCATGAGGGGGGTCTTGCGGCTTCGAAAGTATTCGTCCCGCTGCATTTCACTGGCCACGTATGCCATTTCTTCAAGGCTAGGGGTAATGAGTCCAGACAAACCAATCACATCAGCCTTCTCGGCCTTGGCGCGTGCCAGAATCTCTGCTGCCGGAACCATGACGCCCATATTGACGACTTCGAAGTTGTTGCACTGAAGCACAACGGTGACAATATTTTTACCAATGTCGTGCACATCGCCTTTGACGGTCGCAATCACGATCTTGCCTTTGGCACGAACGTCGCCCCCGGCCGCGGCAATTAATTTTTTCTCTTCTTCGATGAAGGGGACGAGATGTCCAACGGCTTGCTTCATCACACGGGCAGATTTAACAACCTGCGGCAAGAACATTTTGCCTTCACCGAACAAATCGCCGACGATATTCATACCATCCATCAGAGGGCCTTCGATGACCTCAATGGGTCGGCCGCCACGGTCAGCGATTTGCTGACGAATCTCTTCGGTGTCCTCAATAATGAATTGCGTATTGCCATGGACCATCGCATGCGCGAGTCGTTTTTCAACGGCCTGCTCTCGCCAAGTGAGGTCTTCTTCACGCTTGGTGCCTGAACCCTTAACGGAGTCCGCAAAAGCAACCAAGCGCTCGGTCGGTGTGCGTGTGTCGGTTGGGTCTGTGTGTCCGACCGGCTGAGCGCGATCGAGCACCACGTCTTCCACGAGATCGCGTAATGCAGGAGGCAGTTCCGCATATACGCCCAACTGGCCGGCATTGACGATACCCATCGTCATGCCCTCGCGGATGGCGTAATACAGAAAAGCTGTGTGAATCGCTTCTCGCATCGGCTCGTTGCCGCGAAACGAAAAGCTTACGTTTGATACGCCACCGGAGATGCGCGCGTGCCGTAACGACGCACGGATCCATTTCGTCGATTCGATGAAATCCACCGCATAGTGGTTATGCTCATCAATGCCCGTTGCAATCGCGAAAACGTTTGGATCAAAAATAATATCTTCTGGAGGAAAGCCCACAACATCGACCAGCAGACGGTAAGCGCGCGTACAGATTTCTTTGCGGCGCTCAAGCGTATCGGCCTGACCTTTTTCGTCAAAAGCCATGACTACTGCGGCTGCGCCGTAGCGGCGACATAGCTGCGCTTGTTTCAGGAAGGGCTCTTCGCCCTCCTTGAGCGAAATCGAATTGACAATCGACTTACCCTGCACACACTTGAGGCCTGTTTCGATCACCGACCACTTCGAGCTGTCGATCATGACCGGCACGCGTGCAATATCGGGCTCAGACGCAATCAGGTTTAAGAACCTGTGCATGCAAGCCAACGAATCCAACATGGCTTCATCCATGTTGATATCGATAATCTGTGCACCGCTTTCGACTTGTTGGCGCGCGACAGCAACCGCTTCGTCGTATTTCTCTTCGCGAATCAGTCGTGCAAACATTTTGCTGCCGGTCACGTTGGTACGCTCACCGACGTTAACAAACAGCGAAGAGTCATCAATATTTAAGGCTTCGAGCCCGGACAGTCTTGTTTTGACTGCGATGTCTGGCACGACACGAATCGGACACACACACACTTTCGCTGCAATCGCCGCAATGTGCTCAGGCGTCGTGCCGCAACACCCGCCCACCATATTGACGAAACCTGCGCGCGCAAACTCTTCAAGCAAGCTCGAGGTATCGGCGGGCGTCTCATCAAAACCCGTCTCGCTCATGGGGTTAGGCAGCCCAGCATTGGGATAGACGCACACGTAGGTGTCGCAAAGCTTGGAGAGCTCGGCGATGTATGGCCGCATCAGGGCCGCACCCAGCGCACAGTTCAGTCCGATCGTGATCGGACGAGCATGGCGCACGGAGTTCCAGAACCCTTCTACTGTCTGACCGGACAAGATGCGTCCAGAGGCATCGGTCACCGTACCGGAGATCATGACAGGCAGACGTTCACCGCGCGCTTCGAACACTTCCTCAACCGCAAAAATTGCAGCCTTCGCATTGAGCGTGTCAAAAATCGTTTCGATCAAGACTAGATCGATTCCGCCGTCCAGCAGGCCATTGAGTTGCTCGGTATAGGCAATACGTAATTCATCGAAGGTGACGTTGCGCGCGCCTGGGTCGTTGACGTCAGGAGAAATCGAAGCGGTTTTAGGTTGTGGGCCAAGCGCCCCCGCTACAAAACGGGGTTGCTCAGGCGTACTGAATTTATCGCAGGCCTGACGCGCGATCCGTGCGGACTCAAGGTTGAGTTCATACGCGAGTTCGGCCAGATCGTAATCGCCTTGCGCGATGGTCGTCGCACCAAACGTATTGGTTTCGATCACATCAGCGCCGGCAGCCAGATAGCCCTCATGCACTTCGCGGATCACGTCTGGGCGGGTGAGCGTCAAGAGCTCGTTGTTACCTTTTACGTCTTTGCCATGCTCGGCAAATCGTGGGCCACGAAAATCGGCCTCAGACAATTTGTAGCGCTGAATCATCGTGCCCATCGCGCCGTCCAAAATCATCATGCGCTTTCCAAGGAGCCGAGCAAATTCGGCACCACGGGTATAGCTTTCAATCGGATAGGGCAGCTTGGGATAGGACATGATTCACTTGCAAAAAAAGATTCAGCCAACCCGACATCGTACCAAAAACAGGGCCATGCTACATTGTGGGCAGAGTTGGTGCTTTCGATGCAAAGACCCTATTGCCACAAGCAAAATGGTCGCATTGGGAAAGTTAAACGGGAAACAGGGAAATATGTCGATTTCGACGATTGTGCCTGTGCTGCCCCCGCAACGGTCAACCAAGGACTGCATGTTTTTCAGTCCTTGGCCAGCCCGATACCGGCCACCTCAAGCGGAAATTGACGGACTTATCTCCCCGATTTCTTTTACGTCATGGTCGTGCGGGGACGCACGCCTTCAACGAGGTTTCACATGCAACACCCCCTATCCCGGTTAACAGCCGGTGCTGCCGTCTGGGCAGTCGTCTCGAGCGTTTTCGCTCAAAGCTCCTCTTCAAGTACCACTCCTGCTTCACAAATCCCACAACTATCCACCATTGTGGTGACCCCCGCTCGAACGCCTGAACCCTTGGGCAACACACTTGGGGACAATAGCGTCATCAGTCGTGAAAGCCTAGACAGCTTGCCAAACGGCACGCTTGGCGATGCGCTCATTCGCCAGCACAGCATTGAAACGGTCAACTACGGTGGCCCGCAGACCTTAAATACCCTCAACATTCGAGGCACGAATAGCAATCAGTCTTTGGTTTTGATTGATGGTTTAAGGGTCAATAACGCCACAAACGGTCTCCCTTCAATTAACGCAATTCCTCTGAATAGTATCGAGCGCATTGAGGTCGTGCGAGGCACGAGTAGTAGCCTCTATGGTGCGGATGCGATTGGTGGCGTCATCAACGTCATTACGCGTGGCGAACAAGACAGACCATTTTCTGCGTATGCGAATGCTGGGGTCGGAAGCTATGCAACCACGCAATTCGATGCCGGATTTTCCGGTGCGGCCGACGGCTGGGTGTACAGCCTATTCGGAGGCTATGGGCAGAGCGGGGGCTTCAACACAAACCGCAGCACGGCCTATTACTACAACCCCGACAAAGACTCGTATTACCGCAGCAACGTGGGTGGCACACTTGGCTACACGTACAAGCCGGGCCAAACGCTCACGCTGCAGACCTTCCAGTCCACGGTCAATGGCGGCTACGACATGGGTATGCCCTATTTCAACGACCGTGGCGTACAGACGTTAAGCAGCAACATGCTGACCAGCCGTAACGTGATTTCTTCGCTCTGGACAAGCACCTTACGTGCAGGGTTCTCAATCGACGACTACAAAACGGCGGGGGCCTCTGCCAGTGGTCTAGACGGTACCCAATATTTCAAAACACGCCAGAATCAATACGTGTGGCAAAACGACCTGAAGTTTTCTCCGACACAGGTCGTGAGCCTGGCCTACGAGCGACTTGAGCAAAGCGTGGACGGCACGCTTTCGAATGGCGATTACCTGGCGCCCGCCTTCGTCAACTATCAGCAGACCTCCCGTTATACCAACTCACTGCTTGCCATCTACCGTGGCAACTGGGGGCCACAATCCGTACAGGCCAGCGCGCGCACGGACAATAACTCGCAATATGGAAACTTCGTCACGGGCAGTCTGACTTACGGGCTTGATTTATCGAAGAATTGGCGGGCGAGTGTGGGTGCGAATACCGGCTTTCGCGCACCAAATTTCAACGAACTCTATTGGCCCGTTACCCCGTTTTTTATGGGTAACCCGTTACTGCAACCGGAGAAGTCCCGCAACATCGAAGCTGGTTTGCGATACACCACAGACAAGACTCAGCTCGGGCTCACGGTATACCGCAACGAGATCAGCAATCTAATCCTGAACCAGCCTAGCATTGCGGCAGATCCCTACTCGGCCTACACACCAACGAATATTGGTCGTGCAACCATTCAAGGCGTGACCCTCACAGGTAACCAGCGACTCGGCTCTTCAACGCTGGTGCGTGGCAGCGTTGACTGGCTCGATCCTCGCAACGCAGACACCGGAGAGCTGTTACCACAACGCGCCCAGCAAGTGCTCAAGCTCGCCGTGGATCAATCCATTGGCCGGGCCCGTTTAACGGCTGAGTTATATGCCACGAGCACCCGTCGCGACTCATTTTCTGGGGATACCTTGGCTGGATTCAACCTCGTCAATCTTGCGGCGAGCTACCCCGTTTCAGAGCACGCAGAGCTGCAACTGCGCTGGAACAACGTCTTTGGTCAACAATACACGTTGGTACAGGGCTACAACACGCCCGGCTCAAACGTATTTATGAACCTTGCGTTACGGATGTAACCCCATGCGACGCTACCTCAGTCTGTGCTTTGTCTGCTGCCTGTTGGTCGGGCCGCAGGCATGGGCACAGATCGTGGTGCGCGACGACAGTGGCCGAGACATCCTACTTGAGCGGCCCGCTCGTCGCGTCGTGACGCTCAGCCCACACGCGACCGAACTGGTCTTCGCGGCAGGAGGAGGCCAGCAAATTGTCGCGACCGTGACTCCCAGCGACTATCCCTCCGAAGCGCGTGATTTGCCGCGCATTGGCGATGGCGTCACCCCAGATCCGGAGCGAGTGGCCGCTTACGCGCCAGACCTGATTGTTGGCTGGCTGCCTTCGCAGTACGAAGCGCTCAAAGTGCTGAAGATACCCTTCTTTATCAGCGCACCGACAAACTTGGCGGGCGTGGGCGACAACATCACTCGCTTAGGAGAACTCTTGGGTAGTGTTGACACGGCGCGGCTGAAGGCGCGTGCGTTGTCCGATGGTCTTGAGGCGCTCTTGCGGGCTCCGCAGACCCGCCCCGTGAGCGTCTTTCTGCAAGTCGGACACCCCGCGCAGTACTCGTTGAATCGAAATAACCTGTTGTCCGAGGTGATCGCTCTGTGCGGCGGGCAAAACGTGTTTGCAGCGGCGAGTGCTAGCGCGCCTCTGATTAGCCCCGAAAGCGTCCTGGCTCGTATGCCCCAGATCATCCTGGTTGGTCGCTCTGACGCGGCTGCGCAACCGCAGCAAGACAAGCAAGCCGCAGATTACTGGAAAAAAATGGGTGCACCTGCGGCACAGGCCGGACATGTGTATATGATGAACGCTGACGTCCTATTTAGGCCTGGACCGCGCTTAATCGAAGCCGCGAGCTCGATTTGCGCCCTGCTTCAACAAGTTCGAAAATAGGGTTTGCTTTCAATTTAAAGACCATATTCATGACCGCCACAACAAACGACCCCCTAGTGATTGCAGGAACCGCCTACCAATCACGCCTGCTCGTCGGCACGGGAAAGTACAAAGATTTTGCACAAACCCGTCAGGCGATCGACGCGAGCGGTGCCCAAATTGTGACTGTTGCAATTCGTCGCACTAACATCGGCCAGAATGCGGAGGAACCGAGTTTGCTGGAGCACTTGCCAGCCAATCAGTTCACGCTCTTGCCCAATACGGCCGGTTGCTACACCGCTGAAGATGCCGTGAGAACCTTACGTCTCGCACGCGAACTCCTAGATGGTCACAAGCTCGTCAAGCTCGAAGTGTTGGGTGATGCACACACGCTGTTTCCAAACATGCCCGAAACCTTAGCCGCCGCAAAAACTCTGGTGGCGGATGGTTTTCATGTCATGGTGTATTGCACCGACGACCCGGTTCAGTGCCGAATGCTGGAGGACATTGGCTGCGTCGCTGTGATGCCCCTCGCCTCACTGATTGGATCGGGAATGGGGATCCTCAACCCTTGGAATCTACGCTTAATTATTGATCAAGCTCGGGTGCCCGTCTTAGTGGATGCGGGAGTTGGCACCGCCTCAGACGCAGCGATTGCCATGGAGCTCGGCTGCGACGGTGTCTTGATGAACACAGCGATCGCGGGCGCTACGCATCCCGTACTCATGGCCAGTGCGATGAACAAAGCGGTGCAAGCGGGGCGGGAGGCCTACCTCGCGGGTCGTGTCCCGCGCAAAACCTACGCAGCCGCTCCAAGCTCGCCCACCTTGGGCTTAATCTCTTCGACAGCAAACAAATAATGGCGACGGACACACCGCGCGCGATCCCCAACACACTCACAATTGCCGGGATGGACCCCTCTGGGGGAGCAGGCATTCTGGCGGATGTGAAGGCGATGAGCGCCTTAGGCGCCTACGCCTGCGCGGTCGTCGCTGCACTGACTGCCCAAAATACACAAGCGGTAACCGATATTTCTCCGGTCAATCCCCCATTCGTGCGCGCACAAATAGACACCCTCTTTGCCGATATTGAAATCCATGCGGTCAAAATCGGAATGCTTGGGCAAACAGGCATCATTGAGGTTGTTGCAGATCGCCTCGGTCACCACAAGCCACCTCATCTGGTTTTAGACCCCGTGATGGTCGCAAAGAGCGGAGATTTATTACTAGAACAGAAAGCCGTCGGCGCTCTGCGTGAGCAATTATTGCCCCTGGCCACAGTCATCACGCCCAATCTGCCAGAAGCCGGCGTTTTGCTCGAAATGCGGTCAGTTGAAACCGTCCGAGAAATGCGGCGTGTCGCCGAACGCTTGCGAAACCTCATGACCCATGGTGGTCACCGCTGGGTCTTACTCAAAGGCGGCCATCTGCCAGGTAACGACACCATCGATATCTTGCACGATGGGGACAAAATGATTGAGCTGCCGGGCCATCGCATCCAGACGCGAAACACGCACGGCACAGGCTGTACGCTCTCGGCCGCTTTAGCTGCACTTTTGCCACAAATGGACGACGTGGTTGAGGCCACCCGCGCCGCCAAGGAGTATTTGGTCGCTGCGATCGCCAGCGCGGATATGCTCAAGGTCGGCCATGGTCACGGCCCGGTGCACCACTTCCACAAACTATGGGCTGGAAAACCCTTACAATGAGGGTTTTCCGTAATATGCCCTGAAAGTGTGCACATGAAAGCTTCGTCCTTGCCTGATATTGAACGCGCTCGCTTCAACATGATTGAACAACAGATTCGCCCATGCGGCGTATTTGATAACAACGTGCTCGAAGCCTTATTCAGCGTGCGTCGTGAACTCTTTGTGCCGGCGGGCTATCGCAACCTCGCGTTTTCTGATCTGGAAATTCCCCTGACGATTTCCTCGGGTGACACCCATCAAACGATGTTGTCGCCCAAGCTCGAGGCCACCATGACTCAGCTACTGCAGCTTCAGGCAGACGACTGCGTCCTCGAAGTGGGTACGGGCTCTGGCTACCAAGCTGCGCTGCTGGCCAAGCTATCGCACTGCGTCACCTCGATCGAAATCGATCCGCGCCTATCCGCGTTTGCACAACAGAATTTGCAACAAGCCGGTGTCACGAACGTCACCGTTGAAACGGGCGACGCCAGCAATGGTTGGGGCACGACAGAGCACCATGCCATTTTGGTCACCGGTTCGGTACCTGCAATCCCTGACGCGCTTAAATATCAACTGTGCGTAGGCGGCCGAATGGTCGTTGTCGTGGGTCAGGCGCCCGCCATGACGGTTTATCGGGTCACCCGCAGCACCGCCGCAAGCTTCGAAACCACACCGCTATTTGAAACCGTGATCAAGCCGCTGAGCGGCTTTACAACATCACGCTTCAAGTTTTAGCAAGAACCAACGGTCATCACGCTATCAGCGCAACCGCCCCGAACCTAGGATTCGGGGCTCGTCTTTAGGTTTGCCGGATTTTGGTGACAAGCGCCGTCGTTGACCGCGCAAACTCGAACGGAATCGCAACGGCCCGCCCACCCCAACTTTCTACTAAAGCTGTTTCGGGAAGCGTGCGCATATCGTAGTCCCCACCCTTCACGATAATGTCCGGACGCAAGCGTCGAATCAACGCAACGGGGGTATCTTCATCAAAAACAATGACCGCAGTCACACATTCCATTGCAGCCAATAAAGCGGCGCGGTCGTGTTCGTTATTCAAGGGCCGATCCGGGCCTTTACCCAAGCGCCTAGCGGATGCGTCGGAGTTCACACCCACCACCAGGACACTACCCAACTGAGCGGCCTCATCCAGGTAGGTGGCATGGCCACGATGCAAGATATCAAAGACGCCGTTGGTGAACACCACAGGCTTGCTCGACACCGCACGCGACAAACGCTCAAGACATTGCTCAGGCGTCAGTATCTTGTTTTCGAACCGAGCGGTCACAGCGCCGGGGATCCTGGTTTATGCAGCCGAGGGGGTTGCATCCGTCGCGCCTGGCGCCGCACGCAACAGCTCTTTACGATAACGATTCAGATCCTGAACGGTTTGGAACGAACTGTCCATCAACAAAGACATGTTATGCAAAATACGCGTGCTGACTTTACCTTCCCAAACCTTGTCAAACACAATTTGGTGATCCAGCCAGCGCTCGAGCCAACCGGGCTCAGGCATTTTGGACTGCACCGTGTCGTTGGGAAACAATCCCTTATTGACATGCAAATTAGTCGGGTGCAACGCCTGCGGGGTACGGTGTGCAGACGCCATCAACACGCCAATCTTTGCAAACGCCATGCGCGCTTGTGTGGCAATGTCTTGTCCGCGCTGCGTCAACGCACGCTTCATATAGCGCAAGTATGCGCCAGCATGGCGCGCCTCATCCTGCGCGATCACGTTATAAATCGCCTTGATCACTGGCTCTGTGTGCCAGTCGGCCGCGCGGCGATACCAGTGGTTTAGGCGCACTTCACCACAGAAGTGCAACATCAGTGTTTCGAGTGGCGGAGCGGGATCAAACTCAAACCGCACGCGATGCAACTCTTCTTCGGTGGGGACGAGATCTGGCGCAAAACGGCGCAGATACTCGATCAACACGAGTGAGTGCTTTTGTTCTTCAAAGAACCACACAGACATAAATGCAGAGAAATCGCTGTCGTCGCGGTTATCACGCAAAAACATTTCCGTTGCCGGAAGGGCCGCCCACTCTGTGATGGCGTTCATCTTGATCGTCTGTGCCTGCTCATCTGAGAGCTTGCTGCGATCAAAATCCTGCCAAGGAATATCAGTTGCCATATTCCAACGCACGGATTCCATCGACTTGAACAATTCGGAGTAAAGCATATTCACAGCCTTCAATATTTGGCTCGCGCCAACGGATTAATAAATAAAATCAACTGCCGCTCAACGGATCAACGCCCAAAGAGCCACGCCTAACGACACTGCCGCCACCCCAGTTAGCGCAACCAACAACCGGTTGCCCTGCTCGCGCGCCTGACGCGACCGCTGCAACTCAGCGAGTACCGCGGCAGACAAATCAGGTCTGCTGAGTTGCGCATGCATCAAACGCGGAAACTCTGGCAACCACTGCGACCACTGCGCAGCTTCTTGTGTCAATTTCTTTCGTATGCCCTTAATACCCACCCGCTGATGCATCCAACGCTCAAGGTAAGGTTTCGCTGTTTTCCACAAATCTAGTTGCGGATCAAGCTGACGTCCTAAACCCTCGACATTGAGTAACGTTTTTTGCAATAAAACCAGCTGAGGTTGTATTTCAACATTAAAGCGCCGAGATGTCTGGAAAAGCCTCAAAAGCACCTGCCCAAGTGAGATTTCTGCCAACGGACGGTCAAAATAAGGCTCGCAAACCGCACGGACTGCCCCCTCGAGCTCTTCCTCACGCGTCGTGGGTGGCACCCAACCCGACTCAATATGCAGGCGCGCGACACGGCGGTAGTCTCTTTGGAAGAACGCCAGGAAATTCTGTGCCAGGTAATTCTTATCGAACTCGGATAAGGACCCCACAATGCCAAAATCCAACGCAATATAGCGCCCAAGCGTGTCCGGCTGATCCGACACGTAGATATTGCCGGGGTGCATGTCCGCGTGAAAAAAGCCATCGTCAAACACTTGGGTAAAAAAGATCTCAACACCTGTCCGCGCGAGTGTCGGGATATCAACGCCCAAGGCGCGCAGCCGGTCGACCTGACTAACAGGGATTCCGTACATGCGCTCCATGGTAAAGACATTCGATGTGCAGTAATCCCACATCACCTCAGGGACCCACAACAGATTGCGGCGATCACCGTCCGCGGCAAAATTACGTCGCAACTGACTGCAGTTCGCAGCCTCACGAAGCAAGTCCAATTCATCGTGCAAGTGTTTATCAAACTCGCCAACGACTTCTCGGGGCTTAAGCCTGCGACCGTCGGGGGCTAAGCGCTCGATTAAGCCCGCAAGCACGCGCATCAAAGAAAGATCTTTGTCGATCACCTCGAGCATGCCAGGTCGCAGGACTTTCACCGCGACATGTCGGCCATCATGCAGCACCGCGAAGTGCACTTGTGCAATCGACGCCGACGCAACAGGGTCTGTCTCAAAATGCCCAAACAGTTGATCTGTCGGTGCGCCCAGAGCAGCCTCCACAAGCGCGGCCGCTTCGTCTGACGGAAACGGTGCGACACGGTCCTGCAAGAGCGCAAGCTCATCGGCGATATCGGGGGGGATTAAATCACGACGGGTAGACAGCACCTGTCCAAACTTTACAAAAATAGGGCCGAGTGATTCGAGCGCCAGTCGCAATCTCACGCCGCGCGCCATCTTCGGGCGAGACCCCAACCGCGCGAGCCATAATAGGCGTACCGCCATCGGATGATCGATACCGGAGAGTACAAGCTCGTCGAGTCGGTAACGGAACGCGACCAGCACAATTCGCAACAGTCGCGGCAAAGACATCATCGCACAGCGCTCCGGTTTGCTTCAAATTTGCGCAGTCGAGCGTTGAGCTCAGCGGCTCGTTGTTCAAGGGTGGCTAGCTGCGCCCGCGCACTTGACTGCGCTTGCACAAAACTCTCCATCAGTGGGCGGCCCGCCAAGGCGTCGGTCTCTTCCGACAGGTATTCGGCCACATTTCTACCCAGACCCCGCAGCGCAGCGCTCGCGCCAGTCGCTGCAGAGCGTGCGCCCTGCACAAGCCTTCGGGCAGTCACATCCCCCAACCACTGCGCAAGCGCATCCTCGGGGTCGGGCCGCAAATCACGTGATAGTTCTGACACAACCTGTGCCAACGCCGCCTGCCCTGACACATGCACATACTCTGCCATATCGGGTCGCGCACGCGGTGACAGCCACGCCAAGGGATCCAAGGATTGGGGGTTGATCTCAAGGACCACGTCGGGCGTGCCGCTGATCTCGGCGGGCACCAGTTGGCCAGCGGCGGAAAGTTGAAAGGTCAGCGAAAAACCACCCAGCACGATTCGCAATGTCTTACCCGCATGACGTGCTAAACGTTCCGCTGCCCAAGGCTGCTGCCTCGTCAACAAATTGAAGGCGTGCGCGAGCGCTTGCACCGGTTTAAAAACCTCAAGGCGTGGAAGCGGGGGAAGAGCTCGTCTCAAAATATCGGGCTATAGGAATATTGGCCGTATCGGCACCAAACCAACAGTTTAACGGGTGTGGCGGCATCACTCAGTAAAAACGCCCGCTTTCGCGGGCGTTTAAGGGTTAATTTCTCAGTCAATTGACAGAGCTTAGCTCGCCTGAGTAACTGGAACTTGCTGAATACCTGCCAGCAACCAACCACCTTGCTCTGGCTTGAACAGGTTCCAGACCTCTTCAAAGCGGAAGGCCTCAGCACCAACCTGCTCACGCAACATGCCCGAAAAGCGCACGCTTGCCAAATGACCATCGCTCACCTTTTCAATACCGAGCAGTTCAGCGTTCAGTAACACCACTTCTGTGTGGTTTTCACCGGTCTGGCCACTGAGTTGCACCTGGAGTTCTTTCAGGAGATCATCGGTCAGGAAGCTACGCAACTCATTGACATTGCCGCTATCCCACACCTTTTGAATCGCAACAAACTGCTGTTTAGCTTCGCCCAAAAAGCGCTGTGTGTCGAAGTCGGTAGGAATAAACCAGCTCTGATCGGGCGCTGGAGCGTCCGAACCAAAACCTGCTGCAGACATCGAACCGGTGGCCGTCGGCGGCAACTGAACAGGTGCAGCAGCCGGCTCAGCCGACTGACGCCACATGTCGTTTGGTGCCGGAGCAGCACCGCCGGCAGAACCAGCACCTGCGCCCTGCGCAGCAGGTTGAGCCGTTGCACCGCCACGCATTCTGCGCAAAAAGAACATCACGGCAAAAATCACGAGACCGGCGACTAAGGCCATCACGAGGAAGTCTGCCATCGCGCCGCCCAAACCAAAGTGCGACAAGAGAGCTGCGATGCCCAAGCCCGCAGCAATACCAGCTAACGGACCTAACCAGCGTGAGGCACCACTAGGCTTGGCCGCCGCGGCAGCGCCAGCGGTGGAGCTCGCAGCAGCGGCGGGCGCTGTTGCACTTTTCTGGGTGGTGGTGGAGGCGGCAGGAGCCTGTTTACTGACGTTACTGGACTGACGCCCAGAGTTACCGCCTTTACCCGCACGGGCGGCATCCGCATCAAACGCCATGCTGGTCAGTGCCAGACCGCTCACTGCTAACACAGCAGCTGCTACAAAACGTGAAAGGGAACGAGACATCGATTGCTCCTAAGCGAAAATCGCCAGTAAAAAGATAATGATCAACTAACGCACCACAACAAAGCAATGCTTTGTGTTTTTTATTCAAGAAACCTAATCTTACTAAAAGCTGAACAAAATTGTAAGTAGGTAGACCCTAAGCATACAAATAAGTTCAGTTATTCACTTACTGGATTTTTATGCCTTCATGTAAAGCTGTCAGCCCCGCCGATAAGTTGAAGTACTGAACACGGCTCAATCCCGAATCAGACAACATTTTATTAAGGTTTTCTTGGTCTGGATGCATGCGTATCGATTCAGCCAGGTAACGATAACTATCCGCATCCCCCGCAACTTTGCTACCCAACCAGGGCAACACGTTAAAGGAATACCAGTCATAGACGGGCGCCAGGGGCTTGGCAATGTGCGAGAACTCAAGCACCAGCAGTTTGCCGCCTGGGCGCAACACCCTTGTCATTTCCGCCAACGCGCGATCTTTGTGTGTCATGTTGCGCAAACCAAACGCAACGCTCACCCGATCAAAGTAATTATCGGGAAACGGCAAGCGTTCAGCATCACAGACGGCGCACGGCAAGACAATTCCGTCGTCGATCAACCGATCACGCCCGACTCTTAACATGGAGTCGTTAATGTCCGTGAGCCATACCTCCCCCTGGGCGCCTGCCTGCTTGGCAAACGCGCGGGCTAAATCACCGGTTCCACCCGCGATGTCGAGCACCTTCATCCCGGGCCTGACTGCTGCCCGACCAATGGTAAAGGCCTTCCAAACGCGATGCAGCCCGGCCGACATGAGGTCATTCATCACGTCATAGCGCGCTGCGACCGAATGAAATACCTGCGCGACTTTGCCCGCCTTTTCGGATTCGGCAACGGTCTGGAAACCAAAGTGGGTTTTATCGTCGAGCATTGATCTTCGCTTAAAAAATTACAAGTACTATTCTAGTCGCTTCGACTTCATTTCGTCGCCTGATATTCCGTATAAAACCAATCAGCAACCGATATCTCTTGCGCACTCACCACGCCCCCGCATGAACGGACCTGTGTTTACGATACGCCCCCAGGGCGACCGGTGCCTGAGCCTGGATTTTGGCCAAGACATTAGCGCCGAAACAGGCCTCATGTGCCTCAGCGCAGCCGCCACTTTGCGCGCGGCCGAACTCGCCGGCGTCTCCGACATCGTGCCTTCATACACCGCGGTTGCGTTGTTCTACTCCCCCGGTACACAAGAACAGCCTGTGACGTTCGCGAGCCTGTCGCGCGAGGTCAAGCGTGTCCTGAGCGGCCCGTTACTACCCGCAAACGCTTCCTCGCGCCTGATCAAAATCCCCGTCTGTTATGGCGGCGTGCACGGACCGGACCTCAGCGACGTCGCCAAGCGCACAGGGCTGACCGAAGAGGAGGTGGTCGCGAAACACGGTGCCTCAGACACCATGGTGTTTTCTCTGGGCTTCTCACCTGGTCATCCTTACATCGGTATCCACGACGAAATCTTTGCGATCCCCAGACGAGATGTCCCACGCACCGTGGTGCCACGCGGCTCGGTCGCCATTGCCAATCGCCAGTCCACGGTTTATCCAGAACGTCTGCCCGGAGGCTGGCATATCCTAGGTGCCACTCCCCTGCGACTGTTTGATCTTTCTCGGGAGCAACCCTCATTACTGTTACCAGGTGACAAAATTGAATTTGTCCCAATCGACCAAAATGAATTCGATCGCCTCGCTGCTGAAATTGACGGAACACGACCATGAGTATTGTCGTCATCAAGCCAGGCATGCTCTCTAGCTTTCAGGATGCGGGTCGGCACGGACAGCAGCCTCTTGGCATTTCAGTTGTGGGGGCAATGGATCAGCGCGCGCACCATTTAGCGAATATGTTGGTTGGTAATGATGCGCAAACCGCAAGTCTAGAGATCACGCTCACTGGCCCGACGCTGCAGTTCCAACAGCCCTGCTGCATCGCCTTAAGTGGTGGCGACTTAAGCGCCACGCTGAACGGCCAAACCGTGGCGTTAAATCGTCCGATCATCGTCCGTCCGAACGATACCTTGGCCTTTGGCCTACGCAAGCATGGCACACGTTGTTATCTCGCGGTGCATGGCGGCTTTGCACTGACTCCCGTACTCGGCAGCACAAGCACCTATCTTCGTAGCCACTTCGGTGGCTGGCAGGGGCGGGCACTGCAGAAGGGTGACGAGATCCCGTTTGTACGAGCACTCGCCACCAAAGACTTAGAGGCCCTCGCCATGGAGCTCTGGTCAATCAAAATTTATTTGCCGTCCGCGATCGCGGACTCCTCTCGCCAGCGTATTCGGTTGATTAAAAGCGCGCTATGGATTGAGTTCACCCCGGAAAGTTGCGTGGCGCTCCTGACAGAAACGTTTCGTGTCAGCCCGGATTCCGAGCGCATGGGATATCGTCTGAGCGGCACGCCCCTGTTGATGACCGAGCCGCGGCAGTTGTTATCCGAAGCAACGACCTTCGGCACAATCCAAGTCCCTGCAGGAGGCCAGCCCATCATTTTGATGGCGGACCGACAAACGACCGGCGGCTACCCCAAAATGGCCTACGTTGCGACGGTGGACTTGCCTCTGTTGGCGCAGTGCGCGCCCGGCGATGCGTTACAGTTTGAGGCCATCACGCTAGAGCGTGCACAAGAGTTAGACGCGGCGCGCGAGCGCGCATGGCAGGCACTCGCACAAACATTAAAACCAATACGAGATTTACTTCTTCATCATTGAGAGGACACCACATGGCACTGCGAATTGACTTGAATTGCGATATGGGCGAGAGCTTCGGCGCCTGGAAAATGGGCAACGACGACGGCATCATGCCTTTCGTCTCCTCTGCCAACATCGCGTGCGGATTTCATGGTGGGGATCCCGCCACCATGCGCAAGACGGTTGCCTCAGCGCTTAAGCACGGCGTTTCACTCGGCGCGCACCCTGGTTTGCCAGATCTACAAGGCTTTGGTCGTCGCAACATGGCGATTACCGACCAGGAGGCCTACGACATGATGGTGGTGCAGATCGGCGCACTCGCTGCGGTGGCGGCATCTCAAGGCGCCAAGCTGCGCCACGTCAAAGCACACGGACAACTCTACAACATGGCCGTGAAAGACGAAGGGCTTGCCCGCGCACTTGCGCAAGCCACCTACGATGTCGACAAAAATCTCGTGTTCTTTGTTTTGGCCAGCAGCCCGATGGTCCGCGTCGCCGAGTCCGTCGGCGTTCAAGTCGCCAGCGAAGTGTTCGGCGACAGGAACTACATGCCTGACGGCACCTTGAGTCCCCGCAATAAGCCAGGCGCAATGATCGAAGATGTGCAGGTGTCAATCAAGCAAGTGTTACAAATGGTCAAGACCAGCACCCTGACCGCTAACGATGGAAGCATTGTAAAAGTGCGCGCGGATACGCTTTGCATTCACGGCGACCAACCGGGCGCGGTGACCTTTGCCAAAGCCATTCGTGAAGCACTGCAGGCCGAGGGGATTGAAGTCGGCGCGCGATAGCAGCACTGACAACCATCAAGACGAGCGCTTACACCAGTACGCGCTCGATCCCGCCGTTATTGGCTTTTTTGACATAGTCCTCAAGCCAATCAGGGCCCAATATGTGGCGCGCCATTTCGACCACGATGTAGTCGGCTTTCGCACCGCTATCGGCCTCAAAGCGTGACAACCCTTGCATACACGACGGACAAGACGTCAACATCTTGATGTCGCCGTCAAAGCCATCTTTACGCAAGGTTGCGGTGTTTTTCGCAAGCTCTTCTTCTTTGCGAAAGCGAACCTGGGTGGAAATATCGGGGCGCGTCACAGCAAGCGTGCCTGACTCGCCACAACAGCGCTCAGTCTTAATCGCACTCTCGCCGACCAACGAACGGACAGTCTTCATTGGATCTTGCAATTTCATCGGGGTGTGACAGGGATCGTGATACATGTATCGCGTGCCCTGAACGCCCTCTAACTTGATGCCTTTTTCAAGAAGATATTCGTGGATGTCGATCAAGCGGCAACCAGGAAAGATCTTTTCAAACTCATAGCCCGACAGTTGGTCATAACATGTACCGCAGCTAACAACGACCGTCTTGATGTCAAGATAGTTCAAGGTGTTGGCCACGCGATGGAACAACACGCGGTTATCCGTGATGATTTGTTCGGCTTTGTCGTTCATGCCATTGCCACGCTGCGGGTACCCACAGCACAGATAGCCTGGGGGTAGCACCGTTTGAACCCCTGCATGCCAAAGCATTGCCTGGGTCGCCAAGCCAACCTGGGAAAACAAACGCTCAGAGCCACACCCTGGAAAATAAAAGACAGCTTCGGTATCGGCGGGTGCGCTCGGCTGACGAATAATCGGCACGTAATCCGCATCTTCGATATCAAGCAATTTACGCGCGGTTTGTTTGGGCAAGCCGCCCGGCATCTTCTTGTTAATAAAGTGCACAACCTGTTCGCGAAGCGGTGGCTTACCCACCGTTGACGGGGGTTTGGCCGTCTGCTTGCGCGCAAATTTGCTCAACACATCATGCGCGACGCGTTGTAACTTGTACCCCACTCCCACCATCGCCTGACGGGTCGCATTAATCGTGGCAGGATCTTTTGCATTCAAGAAAAACATCGCGGCCGACGTGACGGGATTGAAGGACTTTCGCCCCATACGCCGCAACAAGGCGCGCATGTTCATGGAGACGTCGCCGAAGTCGATATCTACTGGACACGGGTTGTAGCACTTATGACAAATCGTACAGTGATCCGCAACGTCCTCGAACTCTTCCCAATGCTTGAGACTGATGCCCCGTCGGGTTTGCTCTTCGTATAAAAATGCTTCAATCAGCAACGACGTGGCAAGAATTTTGTCGCGCGGTGAATACAGCAGATTCGCACGCGGAACGTGGGTCGCACAGACCGGCTTGCATTTGCCGCAACGCAAACAATCTTTGATTGAATTGCTGATTGCACCAATCTCACTTTGCTGCATGATGATCGACTCATGCCCCATCAAACCAAAGCTCGGAGTCCAGGCATGGCGCAGATCCGCACCAGGCATCAGTTTGCCGGCGTTGAAGTGATTGTGCGGGTCGATCTGGCGTTTGTAGTTCTGAAACGGTGCGAGTTCCGCTTCGGTCAGAAACTCATATTTCGTCAGGCCAATGCCGTGCTCGCCAGAAATAACGCCGTCTAGATCACGTGCGATTTGCATGATCCGAGCGACCGCCTCGTTGGCCTCGCGCAGCATCTCATAATCATCAGAATTAACTGGGATATTGGTATGCACATTGCCATCCCCGGCATGCATATGCAACGCGACAAACACGCGGCTCTTGAGCACACGATCATGCACAGCCTGCAGTTGCGTCAACACCGGCGCAAAGTCATTGCCCCCAAACAAACCCTCGAGTTCCGTCTTAACTTCTTTTTTCCAGGAAATACGCAGGGTACGATCCTGTACGACATCGAACACTCGTGCTTGCGGCTGTCTTGCCAAACGATCATCCAGAGCGGGCTTTAGTTCTGAAAGGCCATGCCCAACGATAGACGACAGCCCCTCGGCGAGTGGTATGTCAAGGTGCTCAAGCACCCACAACCACCTTGCCCGCACGAGCGCAATCATTTCGGTCGCGCGCCGACGACGCTCGTCCAGCGCTTCTTCGAGCGAGGCACCCTCTTCGCTTGCACGATCAAGTTTGGCAATCGCCAGATCACCATCCAGCGCTGACTGCAACGCATCTAACAACTTGAGCTTATTGCGCGTCGATAGTTCGATGTTGATGCGCTCGATATGATCCGTATACTCGCCCATCCGCTCCAGCGGAATCACGACGTCTTCGTTGATCTTGAACGCGTTCGTATGGCGAGCAATCGCCGCTGTGCGCGCACGGTCAAGCCAAAACTTTTTACGCGCCTCGGCACTGACTGCAATGAAGCCTTCACCATGGCGCGTATTGGCCAGACGCACGACTTCACTGGTTGCGGCCGCAACTGCCGCGTCATCGTCGCCGACAATGTCGCCAATCAGAACCATCTTGGGCAATACGCCGCGCTTACTCTTGGTGGAATACCCCACCGCACGCAGATAACGTTCGTCCAGGTGCTCTAGGCCTGCCAGCAACGCGCCCTGCGCACGACCTTTTTTGTCGAGATAGTCTTTGATTTCAACGATTGAGGGGATCGCATCCCGTGCCTGACCAAAAAACTCGAGGCAAACTGTACGCGTATGGCTGGGCATGCGGTGCAACACCCAACGCGCCGCCGTGATCAAGCCATCGCAACCTTCTTTCTGTACGCCAGGTAGGCCCGCCAAAAATTTGTCGGTGACATCTTTGCCCAGACCCACTTTGCGAAATCTTGCGCCATCGATTTCAAGGATCTCTGTGCGCAATACCGATGCACCGGCCGCGGCAGCACCGTCGGACCACTTCAACTCAAACCGCACGAGACCTGCCTCGTGGATCTTGCCCAAATTATGATCAAGGCGCGTGACATCAAGCCAGTTGCCCTGTGGATCAACCATCCGCCACCAGGCCAGATTATCCAAGGCCGTCCCCCACAGCACGGCTTTTTTGCCGCCTGCGTTCATGGCCACATTACCGCCCACACAAGACGCATCTGCCGAGGTGGGATCGACGGCAAAGACCAGACCGTTTTCATCTGCAATATCGGACACGCGGCGCGTGACAACACCCGCACCCGCACGGACCGTCGCGACAGGTGTCGACACCCCAGGTAAGGGTCCGATTTCGACTGGGCCAAGGGTATCGAGCTTTTCAGTATTGATGACCGCAGAGCGCCAAGTCAGCGGAATCGCGCCACCGGTATACCCCGTGCCACCTCCGCGTGGCACGATCGTCAGACCTAGCTCGATACACGCCCGCACCATCGCAGCAATTTCTTCTTCAGTATCGGGTGCCAGCACGACAAATGGATACTCGACGCGCCAGTCCGTGGCGTCGGTGACATGCGCGACCCGCGACATACCATCAAATTTAATGTTGTCGCGCGCAGTCCGTTTGCCGAGCACCTTGAGCACTTGTTTACGTAACTGGCCAATACGCTCAAACTCTGCGGCGAAGTCACGCACAGCGTCGTGCGCACGCGTCAACAGACTAGCTACTTTTTCGTCACGTCCAGTATCATCGTCGGCGCGACGCTGATCAATTTCTTTGAGGCGATGTTCAAGCGCCTCCACGAGTAATTTACGTCGCTTGGGATTGTCGAGCAGATCATCCTGAAGATACGGATTACGTCGTACCACCCAGATGTCGCCCAGCACCTCGTAAAGCATGCGCGCCGAGCGGCCCGTGCGGCGTTCGCCGCGCAAATCCGACAAGAGTGTCCATGCGTCTTCACCGAGCAAGCGGCACACAACTTCACGGTCTGAAAACGACGTGTAGTTGTAAGGGATTTCGCGCAAGCGGGACTGCGCGTCCGGCGCGGGCATGGCTTTTAGAATGTGGCTAGCGAGAGGGGCGTTCATAGAATGATAGGTTCAAGCCCTTAAAGGATTATTTTAAGGCATCGTGCGAGGGTTGCTCGAATAACCCTTCAGCCCGACTCTGCATCCCAGTGCTGTGACGGCAGGGTCTTTAGCTGGTCGCGCACGCGTTTAGTTTGGCGCTAACGCAAGGGTCAGTGCCCAAGAAATCGCGGCGTATCTTAAAAACTTCCCTAACGCCATCCAGGCCACACACGGCCAGAAAGACAAGCGCAACCACCCTGCAACCAGACACAACGGATCGCCAATGACTGGTAGCCATGCAAAAAATAGTCCTGCTGGGCCGAATCGGCGAACCCAGCGTTCCGCATGATGCCTAACGCCTTTAGAACTGGAGTCAGTATTTTGGTTTGCACGCCAGCGACCATACGCCCCATGAGCGCCCGCCCCCATCCAATAGCTCACCACACCCCCTAAGGTGTTGCCGGCCGTCGCGACAACGATCGCCGGCCAAAACAGGGTCGGTGCACTTGCCAGATACGCAAGCAATACGGGCTCGGAGCCCACTGGCAGGATGGTGGCTGCCAACAAGCCCACAATAAAAAGAGTGGGCAAGCCAACCTCCGGCAAAGACAGCCAACCCAATAATTCGCGTAATAGTTCGTTCAGAGCAAACTCCACCGATAAGTAAGAAAATTTTAGCCTGGGCGTGAGATAATTGCGGCATTGCAGCACGCACGGCCAGGAAACTATGAACACCGATTATCTTAAGCGCATCCTCACGAGCAAAGTGTATGACGTCGCGGTCGAAACCTCTCTCGAGCTCGCCCCCCAGCTCTCCACGCGCATCGGCAACACCGTTTTGCTCAAGCGGGAAGACACGCAATCCGTTTTTAGTTTCAAACTACGGGGCGCCTACAACAAAATGGCGCATCTTCCGAAGGCGGTGCTGTCTCGCGGCGTCATCGCCGCCTCAGCGGGAAATCATGCGCAAGGCGTTGCACTATCCGCGCGCCGGCTTGGCTGCAAAGCCGTCATCGTGATGCCCACCACGACACCCGAGGTCAAGATTGAGGCCGTTAAAGCACTGGGGGGCGAAGTCGTCCTCGAGGGAGACAGCTTCAGTGATGCCTACGCGCACGCCTTGACGCTAGAAAAAAAACATCATCTGACCTTTGTACACCCCTTCGACGATCCAGATGTGATCGCAGGCCAAGGGACCGTCGGCATGGAGATCTTGCGCCAGCACCCAGGCCCCATTGATGCCATCTTTGTCGCGGTCGGAGGCGGGGGTCTCATCAGCGGGATCGCAGCCTACGCCAAACAGCTGCGTCCCGACATCAAAATTATCGGCGTACAAACGGTCGACTCCGATGCGATGTTGCGCAGCGTGCGGGCGGGTCGACGCGTGATGCTCACTGAAGTCGGGCTTTTCTCGGACGGGACCGCTGTCAAACAAGTCGGGGTCGAAACCTTTCGACTGGCCCGCGAATACGTGGATGACTATGTTGTCGTCGACACCGACGGAATATGCGCGGCCATCAAAGACGTCTTTCAGGACACCCGCAGTGTGCTTGAGCCTGCCGGCGCGCTTGCCATTGCCGGGGCGAAACAATACGCGAGTGAACATAAACTCAAAGGCAAGACATTGGTGGCGATCGCGTGCGGCGCCAATATGAACTTCGACCGCCTGCGATTTGTCGCCGAACGCGCCGAAGTGGGCGAAGAGCGCGAGGCAATTTTTGCTGTGACATTGCCCGAACAACGCGGGAGCTTTCGCGCGTTCTGCGAGCTAGTCGGCCACCGCAATGTGACGGAGTTCAACTACCGAATTTCAGACTCAACCTCGGCCTACGTTTTTGTTGGGATCCAAGTATCTAACTCAAGCGAACCGGTGCGCATCGCGAACAGTTTCCGCAAGCACGGCTTCAATACGCTCGATCTAACCGATGACGAAATGTCAAAAACGCACTTACGTCACATGGTGGGCGGTCGGTCGGGCTTGGCACAGCACGAACTGCTCTACCGCTTTGAGTTTCCAGAAAGGCCGGGCGCGCTGATGCGCTTTCTGCAATCGATGAAACCAGACTGGAACATCAGTCTTTTTCATTACCGAAACCAAGGCGCAGATTACGGTCAGGTCTTGATTGGGATTCAAGTGCCGGCAGGTAGCAAAAAAGCCTTCAAAGCCTTTCTTGACGAAGTGGGTTACCCACACTGGAATGAAACAGACAATCCTGCCTACAAACTATTTCTCTGAGCACCTGGCGAGCGTTGCGCGTGTCAATCAGCCTGCGCGCCTAGAACGTGCATACGCTAAAGAACGGAGTGTCCGTTTTCGCGATCAGGGAGGACCCGCCCAAGTCGGGAAGATCCACGATGGCAGCTGCCTCAACCACATTACTGCCCAACTGTTGTAGCAGCTTAACGGCGGCGAGCATCGTGCCACCCGTCGCAACCAGGTCATCCACAAGCAACACGCGCTGTCCCGGCTTGACGGCATCTTGATGCACTTCAACGACCGCATCGCCGTACTCAAGCGTGTAGGCCGCTGAGACGGTCTTGTAAGGCAGTTTGCCCTGCTTACGAACCGGAACAAAACCGACCCCTAAGGCATAGGCAAGCGCGCTACCAAAAATAAATCCCCGCGCGTCGATGCCAACCACCACGTCGAGCTTATGGCGCATGTGGCGGTAAACAAAGATATCAATCAGCGAACGAAAAGCGCGCGGGTCTTGCAGCAGGGGAGTAATGTCACGAAACATAACGCCGGGCTTCGGCCAGTCAGGTACGTTGCGGATCAGGCTGCGCACAAGCTCTATTGGATCCTGATATGGAATCGGGGTATTCATCGAACGATTCTCCGCAAACATTTAAACAAAACAAAGAATACGCTAAGCCTGCACCGACACAGGTCTAGCTAAGGAATATATTTCAGGCGGGTCGTATCTTGACCGCGCGCGACACACGCAACGCTTTGGCACGCGCCTCATCGATCGTACGGTCTTGCGCCAGCGCAACACCCATTCGTCGCTTCACATAGGACTCCGGCTTACCGAAGAGCCGCAGATCAGTACCCGGCTCGGCCAGCGCCGCCGCTACGCCGTTATAACCAATCCCGTGCGCCTCGACTCCCCCATAAATGACGCTGCTCGCTCCAGGCGTACTTAAGGCTGTATCGACAGGCAACCCGAGGAGCGCGCGAGCATGCAGTTCAAACTCGCTTTGGCGTTGTGTCACAAGCGTCACCAAGCCTGTGTCGTGTGGCCGAGGGCTCACCTCAGAGAACCAAACTTGATCCCCCGACACAAAGAGCTCCACCCCAAAAATGCCTTGCCCCCCCAAACTATCCGTCACCTGCAATGCGATTTGCTTGGCGCGGTCCAAGGCCCGCTCTGGCATGGGCTGCGGCTGCCAGCTCTCGACATAGTCGCCGTCCACCTGGCGATGCCCGATCGGTTCGCAAAAATGTGTCGAAATCTTGCCGTCTGCACCCCGCGCACGCACCGTCAGGAGGGTGATCTCATATTCAAAATCGATAAAGCCCTCAACGATGATGCGCGTACCGTCGACCCGCCCCCCTTGCCGAGCAATATTCCAAGCAGCCGCGATATCTTGCGGCCCGCGCAACACCGACTGCCCCTTACCAGAGGAGGACATGACGGGCTTGACCAAACAGGGAAAACCAACTTTTTGGGTCGCCAGTTCAAGCTCCTGAACGGAATCCGCGAACTGATAGGGCGAGGTAGGCAATCCCAGTTGCTCAGCCGCCAGACGGCGGATTCCCTCGCGATTCATCGTCAGTTGCGCGGCCCGCGCAGTCGGCGTCACGCGCACTTGACCTGCCGCCTCAAGTTCAACCAACAGCTCCGTCGCAATCGCTTCAATTTCCGGAACAATAATGTGGGGGCACTCTTGTTCAATTATCTTCCTAAGCGCTTCTTTATCCGTCATGGCGACAACATGCGCCCGGTGCGCGACCTGCTGCCCGGGTGCCTGGGCATAACGATCCACCGCAATGACTTCAACCCCATAGCGTTGTAAAGCCATGATGACCTCCTTGCCGAGCTCACCCGAACCCAACAACATCACCCGAAGCGCAGTGGGTGACCCTGGCGTGCCCAGAGGGGCCTCAAAGGGCGCCAACGCGCCAGACGGAGATGGGTTGGATAGAAAAGGGGTTGTGGCCATAGGAAACCTAAAAACGTCAAAAATTAACGATGGTTGATGGCCGGACAGTAGCAGATAGAAACGCAGCCCGCCTGCGGGCTGAAACGATTAAAATCGGGCAATGTCTTCACCTAAACCGTCCGCAGCCTCTGTGCTTGCATCCGCTCGTCGCACCCTGGATATCGAAGCCCGGGCGCTAACCGAACTAAACCAACGCCTAGACGCGAGCGTTGAACACGCGGTCGCGCTCATGCTCGCCTGCCAAGGCCGGGTGGTGGTCTGCGGCCTAGGGAAAACAGGCCATATTGCTCGGAAAATCGCAGCGACGCTGGCCTCGACGGGGACGCCTTCGTTTTTCTTACATGCGGCCGAAGCCGTTCATGGTGACATCGGGATGATCGGTGGACAAGACCTACTGATTGCCGTGTCGTATTCCGGGTCGGGCCAAGAGTTGCTCACTATTCTGCCCGCCGCACATCGGCTTGGGGTCAAAGTGATCGCCATGACAGGGCACAACGATTCAGAACTCGCTCGCCTGGCCGACGTACACCTAGATGTGAGCGTCTCTCAGGAAGCCTGCCCGCTCAATCTTGCACCCACCGCAAGCACCACGGTTACGCTGGCGATGGGCGATGCCTTAGCCGTTGCCTGCCTTGAGGCGCGTGGCTTCAGCGCTGACGACTTTGCCCGTTCGCACCCCGGCGGCGCACTGGGTCGTCGGCTATTGACCCGCGTGGCTGACATCATGCGCAGTGCGAGTGCAGTGCCCTGCGTCACGCAGTCAGCTTCTGTTTTTGAAGCCTTAGAAGAGATCTCACGTAAAGGCATGGGCATGACGGCCGTCATCGACTCCGATGGCCGCGCGATCGGGATTTTTACTGACGGCGATTTGCGGCGCCTCATCGAACGCAAAGGAGATGTCCGCAAGTTGACAGTGACAGACGGCATGTCCCCCAACCCACGACACATTCAATCCGAAGCGCTTGCTGTCGATGCGGCAGTGATCATGGATAGCCATAAACTCAATCAGATGTTGGTGTCCGACGACCAGGGCAAGCTGATCGGTGCCGTGCACATGCACGACTTAATGGCGGCGAAGGTCGTCTAAACCGTCATGAACAGACCCCCTCTCATCCCCCACCCCGCTGAAGCATTGGTGCTAGCAAAAATTTCTGCCTCGGTTCGCGAGCGGCTCGCACGCATCAAACTCATGGTGTTCGATGTTGACGGCATATTGACCGACGGCAGCCTTTGGTATGGCGAGCACGGAGAGGTGTTCAAACGTTTTAATGCGCTAGACGGCCATGGGCTGAAAATGCTGGCGGCCAGCGGTGTCACCGTCGTGCTGATGACCGGCCGCTCCGGTCCGATCGTCGATCGTCGTGCCGCCGAACTTGGGCTCGGTGATGTTCTGCAAAACGTCCGAGACAAAGGCCTAGCCATCGCAGAGCTCGCCGTAAAACACCATGTCTCACTGGAACAAACAGGGTTCATGGGAGACGACCTGATCGACTTGCCCGCCATGCAGCGGTCGGGCTTTGCAGCCTCCGTGCCAGATGCACCAGCCTATGTACAACAAGCTGCGCATTGGGTCGCCATTAAGGCGGGCGGCCATGGCGCAGCACGCGAATGCTGCGACATTATTTTGGCCGCGCAGCATCGCCTTGGAACATTTTTTCAGCCGGGGCGTCTAGGCCCTGGCACGATTCAGTAAGCCGTCATGAAAGAGCGCGCCTCGATCGTCGTCTCATTGATTATCCTACTCTCGCTTGTCATGGGCACGTGGTGGGCCGCCGACTATTCACAACGCGCCGTTGAAATTGACCCGCCTAGCCGTATCACACACGAGCCAGACACCTGGGCAAAAAAAATCGTGCTTCTGCGCACGGACGAAAAAGGAATTGTGATCCATCGTCTAGAAGGCGATCTGATGGAGCACTTCCCCGACGACAAGTCCTACGAACTGATCGCACCCCGCGCCTTTGGGCTCAAGCCTGAAAATCCACTCACTATCGCCACATCTCGCATCGCTGTGATTTACGACGAAGGCAATCGAATCATTATGCGAGGTGACGCCGTCGTCTTGCGCCTGGGGGATGCCGAGCGTCAACCTCTTAATTTTCGTAGCGAAGAACTCACCTTGCTTGTAAAGGAAGATGTGAGCTACACGGACCTTCCAGCCGTCGCCACCAGCGGCCGCTCGCGCATGAGCGGAACCGGGATGCGCTTTAACAACGCCACGCAGCAACTAGACGTGTTTAAATCGACTGATGTCGATATTGCCCCGAAAGATCAGGCGGCAGAGTCGACCCCTAAAGCGTTTATACCCAAACCATGATTACATTTTGCTCTCCGCGCGCCACCGTGCAATCACTCCTCGCCATGCTGTGCCTATCGCTTGGCGCAATGGCCCATGCGCAACGAGCGCCCGCTGCAGTCGCAACACCCGAAGAACCAAGCACGACGATTTTGTCAGACACGCTTCATTACGATGACACGAAGCGCGAAAGCACCTTCACCGGCAAAGTCGTCATGACGCGAGGCTTGCTCACCATGAACGCCGATGTGTTGCAAATGCGTGAGGATAAAGACGGTAACCAGTTCGGCGAAGCCACCATGAAAAGCAACAAACTGGTTTTGATCCGTCAATTGCGCCCAGAGAACTTTGAAGTGCTCGAAGGCGTGGGTCAACGCGCTGAATACGACGGTAAAAACGAAACCTTTGATTTAATCGGCAAGGCGGTGGTCTCGCGCTACATTTGTGGCAAACACTTTGATACGGTGAGCGGCCAACAGGTCCGCTACAACCAGAAAACTGATGTCTATCAAGCGTTTTCGGGGCCCAACTCTGCCAACACCGATGGTCGCGTGCGCTCCGTTGCACAACCCAAAGCACGTGCGGAGGCAGCCGTCGCGGAGTGCCAAGCCAAGCAAGGCAATCTGCCGCCACCGCCCGTAAGTCGGCCAGCCGGCGCCGCCCGCCCCTGAAGCACCCCTTATGCAAACATCGCAAGCCTCAACCTTTTCCAATCCAGCCTCTGAGCATGCTCCAGGAAAGCTCAGCGCAACCGGCCTACGCAAGTCCTATAGTGGACGAATGGTGGTGCAAGATGTCTCTATTTCGGTCAATAGTGGTGAGGTCGTTGGTCTGCTGGGGCCCAATGGCGCCGGGAAAACCACAAGCTTTTACATGATCGTAGGCTTGGTCGCGGCAGATGCCGGTCGTATCGAAATTGATGACATCCCCATCAGCAGCATGCCCATTCATCGACGCGCGCGCATGGGCTTGTCCTATCTGCCACAGGATGCCTCCGTTTTTCGCCGACTAACTGTCGAACAAAATATCCGGGCTGTACTCGAATTACAGATCGACAACGAAGGCAAGAAATTCTCAACGAGCACGATCGAGCGGCAGCTTGACTCCTTGCTCGAAGAGCTACAAATCACGCATATTCGGAAAAATAGTGCGTTGTCGCTTTCAGGCGGAGAACGCCGACGCGTCGAGATTTCTCGTGCGCTGGCCACGCGCCCTCGATTTATTCTGCTAGACGAACCCTTCGCAGGCGTAGACCCTATTGCCGTCATTGAGATCCAACGCATCGTGCGCTTTCTGAAAAGTCGCGGCATCGGGGTGCTGATTACAGATCACAACGTGCGCGAAACTCTCGGTATCTGCGACCGCGCCTACATTATTAGCGAGGGTAAAGTGCTCACAAGCGGCGTGCCTGACGAGATCATTCATGACGCATCAGTCCGTCGTGTGTACCTGGGCGAACACTTCAAGATGTAACGCCTGCCGTGGGGCGGCGACCGCCCGGATGCTGCAGCGCACACCAAATAATCCCTGACGCAGATCAATCTATGGGTATTTTTACCCTTGATTTCCGCATGCAAGTCACTACACTTAAAACATCAGTCATCACCCAAGGAGTCACCTGCCGCCCACACCCCGTGCATCCGCACAACCGCCGTTCCTTTTTGGAGAGTACGCAATGAACCTGAACATCACCGGTCACCATCTTGACGTCACCCCAGCCATCCGGGAATACATCCAAACCAAAATGACCCGGGTTTTAAGGCATTTTGACCACGTTATCGGCTCGCAGGTCATCCTGTCGCTCGAGCCACTCAAGCACCGAGCAGAAATTACCTTGCATGTCCGCGGCAAGGATATTCACTGCGAAGCGTCGGAACAAAATCTTTACGCCTCGATTGACCTTCTCATCGACAAAGTCGACCGTAAAGTACTTCAATACAAAGCACGCACGCAGGACCATCAGCACCTAGCCACTAAACGACAGGTTTTCGAAACGGCGTAAGCGCTCGTCGACTCTCTGTTCCAAACGTACGCCCGCAGACATTTCGCGGGCGTTGTTTTTTGTCCGACACCCCAAGGGAACAGGTGGGAGAGTCAAGCCGACCTGCCTGCGGCCAACCTATAATTCATCACATGAAACACTTGTCTCGCCTTTTGCCACTCAACAACGTTGTGCTAGATATGCCCGCGACCAGTAAAAAACGGGTATTCGAACAGGCTGGGCTGCTGCTTGAAAATAATCAAGGCGTAGAACGTGCCGCTGTCTACGAAAGCTTATTCGCGCGCGAACGTCTAGGATCAACCGGATTAGGCGCGGGGATCGCGATGCCACACGGCCGGGTTAAGGGGCTTCGGGCAGGAATCGCCGCTTTTATTAGGCTCGCGAAACCCATCCCTTTTGATGCGCCTGACCGACAACCCGTTGATCAGCTGTTAATTCTGCTCACGCCAGAGGCCTCAACGCAACAACATCTCGATATACTTGCCGAAGTGGCTCGCCTGTTTTCCGACAAAGCGCTCAGGTCACGGTTAGCGATGGAAACCGATCCGAAAATCGTCCACGCGTTGTTGACCGAAGACCTACGCTGATTTTTTCATGGGCGGACCCACCCTTTCCACAACGGAGTCACCATGCTGACGGTGCAGGATCTGGTTCTCGACACGACCGAAGACATTCCATTCACCTGGGTTGCCGGTCAAACGGCTGCAGATCGCCTTATCCCGGATAACGGCGCTGCCGCTGCCGATTTGATCGGGCACTTAAACCTGATCCATCCTTCGCGGATTCAAGTGTTCGGCACACAAGAGATGGACTACTACACTCGCTTTGACTCCAAACGGCGCGTCCATCATCTTGACGAGCTCTTGGCGGGTGGCGTGCCCGCAATTCTCATTGCCGACGGCTTGCCACCAACCGGCGATTTGATTGAGGGCTGCGAGCGTAATCACATTCCTCTTCTGACGACCCCCGTTCCGGCCGCTGAGCTCATCGACCTGCTGCGTATTTATTTGAGTCGTCGCCTCGCACCCACCACAACCGTGCATGGTGTCTTCATGGATGTGCTTGGAGTGGGCGTGCTGATTACGGGTGAGTCTGGGCTGGGGAAAAGTGAACTGGCGCTCGAGTTGATTTCACGTGGTCACGGCCTCGTGGCCGACGATGCGGTAGATCTTTCACGCACGGCTCCGCACGTTGTCGAGGGACACTGCCCAGAGCTCTTACGCAATATGCTTGAAGTCCGCGGCTTGGGGCTGTTGAACATCCGCACAATTTTTGGTGAAACATCCGTACGCCGCAAAATGAAACTCAAGCTGATCGTGCATTTGGTCCGCGCGACAGCACAGGACAAATTTGAACGCTTGCCTTTGCAAGATATGACGCAAGACATGCTGGGCTGTCCGATTCGCAAGGTCATGCTACAAGTGGCGGCAGGACGCAACTTAGCCGTCTTAGTTGAAGCGGCCGTGCGCAACACGATTCTAAAGTTGCGCGGAATCGACACCCTCGCAGAGTTCATGCAGCGACAAGCCGAAGCCATCGCACGGGGGCAGCCGTAACATGCCCCAATTAAACGTTGTCTTGCTCACGGGGATCTCCGGCTCTGGCAAATCCGTTGCGTTGCGCTTGCTTGAGGACGCCGGCTATACCTGTATCGACAATCTTCCCGTTCGTTTTTTACACGAATTTATTGGGTCCATGCGAGGCGATCCCACAGGACGCGTCGCCATTTCAATCGATGTACGATCGCCCGGGGATCTGGATGAATTACCGGACATCATCACCGCGCTATCCGCGATGGGCACGCAGCTGCGCGTTGTGTTTCTAGACGCCGATGATCAGACGCTGATTCAACGCTATTCTGAATCGCGCAGACGCCACCCTCTTTCAGATCGCTTGGCGCGCAGCAGCGGGATTGCCGTGTCACTCGAACAGTGCATCGCGCAAGAGCGTGATCAGCTCGCTCCACTACGTAACCTTGGCCATGTGATCGACACCTCGGGTCTGACCCCGGGACAGCTGCGCACATGGATCCGAGACCTCGTCCAAGCCGATCGCAAACCTTTGTTGCTGACCTTTGAATCCTTCGCCTTCAAAAAAGGGGTTCCTAGCGATGCCGACATGGTGTTCGATGTGCGGTGCCTGCCCAACCCACACTACGATCCGGTGTTGCGGCCGTTAACCGGCAAAGATCAGCCGGTCGCCGACTGGCTCGCCGGGTTTGATGATGTGAGTCAAATGGCCAATGACATTGAAGCATTCATTCGCAAATGGCTGCCGCGCTATACCGAGGACACGCGCAGCTACCTCACGGTTGCGATTGGTTGCACGGGTGGTAAGCATCGCTCAGTCTATTTGGTTGAGACGCTAGGCAAACGCTTTAGCGATCATGGTCCCGTTCTCGTGCGTCATCGCGATCAACCCACGCTTTCCTGATGAGCTCGACTAGCGCGTCCCTTGGCCGCCTCTTGAGTGTTGCGCTCGTATGCGCGTTACTCGCGGCCTGCTCAGGGTCGGGGCGCAGAGGCGGTGCGTACTACATGGATGACGGTCCTGAAGCAAATCCCCCCGCAAACCTCGATGCCGTGCCCGATGCTGTGCCACGCATTGAACCCTTGGCACGCGGCCCAAATAATCCCTACAGCATCTTCGGCCAGCGCTATGTGCCAGATACGTCGGGACAGCCTTATCGCGCACAGGGCCCTGCGTCCTGGTACGGAAAAAAATATCACGGCAAACCGACCTCCAATGGTGAGCGCTACGACATGTATGGCATGACAGCCGCTCACACCACGTTGCCTATCCCAAGCTATGTCAGAGTCACCCGCGTGGCCACTGGCAAAACCGTCGTGCTGCGCATTAACGACCGCGGTCCGTTCTTAGGCGGACGTGTCATCGACTTGTCGTACGTCGCGGCCCACAAGCTGGGCGTTCTCTCACCCGGAAGCGCCGAGGTGATCGTAGAGCGCATCATGCCGCAGCAAATCGCCAACGGGACCGCACTCGCGGCCAATGCAGCCGCTGCTGCACCCAGCCCGCCGGTTGCAGCAACGCCGGCCCCGTCAGCCCCGCCCGTTACGCCTGCGGCGGCGGGGTCCGTTTACTTACAACTTGGTGCATTTAGTGATCCCGCGCGAGCGCAGGCAATTGCCGCACGTGCTGCGGCCCAAGTGCCGACGCAAGCGGGTGTCTCGGTAAACGTTGAGCTCGGGGCTGGAAACCTACACCGTGTGCGCGTGGGGCCCTTTGCGAGCACAGAGGCCGCGACACAGGCTGCCGGGCCGCTCGAAAATGCGCTCGGCGTCGCGCCACGGATCACGGGTCCCTAAACGCTCTTCGTCGGTTTAGCTGCCCTTGCGCGCCAACGCTCGGGCGTAAAGCGTGTCACGCGACTGCCCTGTCGCCTTGGCTGCCACACGGGCGGCATCGCGTACCGATAAGACCTCGAGCAAAGCATCCAGCCAAGCGTCGATTCCCGCATCAACCTGCTCTGCTGCCTCGGGATCCAGCTCACTTTGTTCCGGATGAATAATGACAACGTATTCACCCTGCTCGCGGTGAGGATCCGCCTGCAACCATTGTTGTGCCTCGGCCAAGGTGACGCACGCAATCTCTTCAAACCGCTTAGTCATTTCTCGAGCCAAGCTCACCTGACGCGCGGGCCCCAACACTGTCAACAAGTCTTTCAAACTCGCGGCGATACGGTGGGGGGCCTCATAAAACACCACGGTCGTGACGAGTTGCGTCCAATAGCGAAACCAGCGCTGCCGCGCCATAGATTTGGTTGGGGCAAACCCGGCGAACACAAACCCGGGCGAAGCGTCTGTTGTCACACCAGTCGCCATCAGTGCCGTGATCACGGCACTGGCGCCGGGCAAGGGGATCACGCGCAACCCTGCCTCGCGCACGGCCTGCACCACCAGCCCGCCGGGGTCACTCACGGCGGGCGACCCCGCATCGGACACTAAGGCGACACGCTGTCCCGACTGCAGTCGTCGAACAATATCCGTTGCGGCGCCCGCCTCGTTATGACGGTGTGCTGCCATCGTAGGGGTATCCAAGCCCCAGGCATCAAGCAGCGTGCGTGTGGCGCGCGTATCTTCCGCGGCGATCACATCGGCTAACTGCAAGGCATGCCAGCCCCGCAAGGATAGATCCCCCAAATTGCCAATTGGTGTCGCCACGACATACAAGCAATGCGTCGGCCACTGCTGTGCGTCGACCTTCTGACCTAGGCGGTGCCAGGCATCAGGGCGCTCTTGCGGTGGGACATTTTCTGTCATGGCGAAAGTCAACGAAGCCGAATTGTGGCAGTGTAGTCGGCTTAACCCACCTCGTCACGACGCCTTAACCAAAATGACTGACTCTCACAGATCTGCCCAAGAGTACGCAGCCCTTTTTTGTCAGGCCGCCTTCGCGCAAAAAAAAGCGGTCGCCAAACGAGGCAGGGCACTGAGCGCCAACCTCCTGCAGCGCCGCCACGCGCCCAGGGTCTCCGAACGATCACCCCCCTCAGCCCGTTCCACCCCCCAGCAGCGCGGCGACCTTTACGAAGCGCTTGCGCAAAAGCATCTCGAGCGCGCTGGCTGCGTGGTGTTGGCTCGTCAGCTGCGTTGTCCGGCCGGTGAGCTAGACCTAGTCGTGCGTGACGGTTCCTTACTCGTGTTTGTCGAAGTACGGCAACGCACTTCAAGTCGCTATGGCGGCGCCTCGGCAAGCGTTACGCCCGCCAAGCAGCGTCGCATCCTGCGCGCGGCACGCTGGTTCCTTGGCGAGCTTGTGCGGCGACATTTTGGCGGCATAACGCCTTATTGCCGGGTCGATGTGCTGGCCTTTGAGCCGTCGGGGCTCGTATGGCATCGTGACGCCTTTCGCCTGACGCGAGATAAATGAGATAATTCACACTCAGGAGCCGAACAATCGCCATGAACCTTGCCTCGACACTCGCCGCCCACTTCAATGACCATGTCGTTGCCACGCAAGACAGCGCCAACATGCTTTCTTCGCCACTTCTGCGCGCAATCGATATGTGTTTTGGCTGCGTCACGAATAACGGCAAAATTCTGGCTTGTGGCAACGGCGGCTCAGCCGCTGACGCGCAACACTTTATCGCCGAGCTTGTTGGCCGCTTTGAACGCGAACGCCTCCCGCTTGCCGGCATCGCACTGAACACGGACACGTCCATCTTGACGGCTGTCGGCAACGACTACGGGTATGCCCAGATTTTTTCACGGCAAATTAGCGCGCTAGGGCACCCTGGCGACGTGCTTGTCGCAATCTCCACGAGCGGCAACTCAGCAAACGTCCAGCAGGCCATTCAAACAGCGCACGAGCGCGAGATGCGCGTCATTGCGCTCACCGGAAAGGGGGGTGGCGCGATGAACGATTTGCTCAGCACCGACGACATCCACCTGTGTGTACCGCACGACCGCACGATGCGCATACAGGAAATCCATATTTTGCTGCTGCACATGCTGTGCGATGGCATTGATACCCTCTTACTCGGAGACTCTGCATGACACTCGCCGCCCGCCTTATTCGTCCTGTTTTGCTTTGCGTCGCACTTGGCGCCTCCGTTGGCATGCTGCAAGGCTGTATCCCATTAATCGTAGGCGGCGCAGCGGCGACCGCTGGGCTGGTAGCGGTCGACCGTCGATCGGTCGAGCAACTGACGGACGACAAGACGATCGAACTGAAAATCGGCGGAGAGCTACGCAACGCTTTTGGCGATAGCATCCGCGCCTCCATCACCGTTTATGACGGGGTGGTATTGCTTACAGGTGACACCATCGGCAACGATGTCAAAGCCAAAGCAGGCGAGCTTGCACGCAAGACAAAAGGCGTGAAGTCCGTCTCAGATCAAATCACCGTTACCAAGGAAACCGCTTCAGCTGGGGTGGTCGGGAACGACATCTGGATTACCTCCAAGGTGATGGCAACACTGGCCACAACCAAAGACATTCCCTCACGCACCATCATCGTCACCACTGATCGTGGCATCGTCTACTTGATGGGTCTGGTGACGCAGCGTGAGGGCGATCTGGCCGCCTCGACCACGGCACAAGTTGGTGGGGTCAAGCGCGTAGACAAGCTGTTCCAAATCATTACCCCGGCCGAAGCAAACCGTCTGGACACGGCAAACCGGCTGATGGGTGGACGTCTGGGTGACCCCGCGCAACCGGCCGCTCCGGTCACCAGCTCCGGTGCTGGTGCGGCGCCCGCCCAGGGCGGCGTACAGGTGATGCCAATTCAATGAAAAAACTCGTAGCGCTTGCGCTACTTGTGGGGCTTGGCGGGATCGGCGCGTGGTTCTTTACTTCGCCAGGTCCCCAAGCGCCCGAGGTAACGTTCTCAACGCTCTCTGGCAAGCAGCTGCCGCTTTCGGAACTGCGCGGCAAGGTCGTGCTGGTCAAATTCTGGGCGACAAATTGTGTGAGCTGCGTGGCTCAAATGCCTGACAACATCGAGAACTACGAAAAATACCGGAGCCAAGGTTTCGAGCTCGTGGCTGTTGCGATGCAATATGACCCTGCCAACTATGTCGTTAACTTTGCGGAAACGCGCAGACTGCCATTTCCGGTTGCTCTGGATACAGTCGGTGCAGCAGCCAAAGCCTTTGGGGACGTCAAGCTAACGCCGACCGCGTTCCTCATCGATAAAAACGGTCAAATCTTGAAGCGCTATCTCGGGCAATACGACAAGCAAGAGTTTAGGCGCACCCTAGAAAAAGCTTTAGCGGGCTAGCCCCCGTCGGGTCGTTCTTGGCTCTACAATCCGTTTCCAATAATTTGTTCCGATCCACCTTCTCTTGCCTGCCGAACGCTCATGACCAGTCAGACACACACCACGTCCATGGCCCCCGAAGTTTTTGCAGAAGTATTGTCCGAAAGCCTTCCATACATTAAACGCTTTCATGGCAAAACGATCGTCATCAAATATGGTGGCAACGCAATGACCGAAGAAGTCCTGCAACGCAGCTTTGCTCACGATGTCGTACTGCTCAAACTCATTGGTCTGAATCCTATCGTCGTGCACGGCGGGGGTCCGCAAATTGACGAGGCACTGCGCCGCATCGGTAAGCAGGGCACGTTTGTACAGGGTATGCGCGTCACCGATGCCGACACCATGGAAGTGGTCGAGTGGGTTCTCGGCGGTCAAGTGCAGCAAGACATTGTTTTAATGATTAACGAAGCAGGTGGCAAAGCGGTCGGCCTGACCGGCAAAGATGGCTGCCTGATCCAAGCCAGTAAAAAGCTTATGCCCAACAAGGAAGATCCATCCAAACCACTAGACATCGGTTTTGTTGGTGATATTGACCGCATCGAACCGGCTGTCGTTAAAGCCCTTCAGGATGATCAGTTTATCCCTGTGATTTCACCGATTGGCTATGGCGTAGATGGTTTAGCCTACAACATCAACGCGGACGTGGTTGCGGGCAAAATGGCTGAAGTGCTCGGCGCTGAAAAATTGCTCATGATGACCAACACACCAGGCGTACTCGATAAAAACGGCAAGCTTCTGCGCCAATTGTCGGCACAAACAATCGATACCTTGTTTGCTGATGGGACCATCTCGGGCGGAATGCTTCCCAAGATTTCCTCTGCGCTTGATGCGGCTCGCAATGGCGTGAAGTCTGTGCATATCGTGGATGGCCGTGTGCCGCACTGTCTGTTGCTCGAAGTGTTAACAGACCGAGGCGTCGGCACGATGATCTCTTCCCAATAGTGCGCACGTGACACCAAAACGACTGCCGCAGCATCCGAGGGTGCGCGTGCGTCGTGCACGCGTTCATCTGACTGAGGGTGCGCGCAACACACGCAGCAAAGAATTTGTCTGGTTTTTTGACCTAGACAATACCTTGCACGACACGTCATACAAAATTTTTCGCGAGATCAATCTGGGCATGACTGCCGCGGTCATGGAAGCACTTTCGATTGACGAGGCGGCGGCCAGCGTTTTACGCACGCAGTACTGGCGCAAATACGGAGCGACCCTCATCGGTCTAGTACGCCACCATGCAATCGATGCCCATGCTTTTTTACATCGCAGCCATGACTTCGATGTCGCGCCGCTCATTCGTGCCGAAACAGGTCTCGCAAACAAGCTGCGTCGCCTACCCGGGCGAAAAGTACTGGTGACTAATGCGCCTCTGCACTACGCGCGCGCGGTACTCAAACACCTCAAAATTCTGCAATGTTTCGACGGGCTATGGGGTGTCGAACAGATGCGCTTACATGGTCATTTCAGGCCAAAGCCGTCCAGCACCATGATGCGTCACATCTTGGCGCATGAGGGTGTCTCTCCACGCCGGGCCGTTCTTGTTGAGGACACCATGGAGAACCTAAGGGGTGCGCGGCGCGCTGGCCTGCGCACCGTACATGTCTACCACCCCGGTACGCCCTTTAGCCGAGGTAAAAGCGGACGCCCCAATTTCGTCGACTTGCGGGTAAACTGTGTTTCAGATTTGCTGCTTCAAAAGCGTCCGTTGCGGGCTTAGCACACGCCGTTTCGCAGCCCACGTCTTGTTTTTTAACCCTCTTTGATGGGCCGACCGCGATGTCAGTCAAAACCGGCGAACGTAAACATCAAATTCTGCAAATGCTTGCAGAAATGCTTGAGCAACCACGCGCGGCACGCATCACCACTGCAGCACTAGCTGCGCGCATGCAGTTATCCGAAGCCGCGCTATACCGCCACTTCGCAAGCAAAGCCCAAATGTTTGAGGGTTTGTTCGAGTTCATCGAGTCGACCGTCTTCACGCTAGTCAATCAAATTGTTGAGTCTGAGCCCAACGGGGTCGAACAAGCTCGCAAGATCGCCACAATGTTACTGACGTTTGCCCAACGCAACCGAGGCATGACACGCGTGCTAACCGGAGACGCCTTGGTGACCGAAGACGAACGCCTGCAAGCGCGCGCCAATCAAATCACCGACCGCATCGACGCCTCTTTTAAGCAAGCACTGCGGCATGCGATCACTAGCGGCACCCTCGAGCCATCGATCGAAGCGACCGCCTTGGCCGCCACCTTGACGCAATTTGTCATCGGAAGTTGGCTGCGCTTCGCCCAAAGCGCGTGGCAAACAACGCCGACGCTGCACATGGATACGCAACTCAAATTAATTCTAGGTGTGACCGCGCGTCCCGTATAAAGCAACCGAGCTCAGGCCTGTTAGCGCGTGGCGCAAACGATACAGGCGGGATCGCGCTTAACCTTCACGCTGTGCCACTGCATATCCAGGGCGTCAAGAATCAAGAGACGACCTTTTAAGCTTGTCCCGATCTGCGCAATAACCTTCAATGCCTCAGCGGCCTGCATACTCCCGATGATGCCAACAAGCGGTGCAAACACACCCGTTGTCGCGCAATTAAGCGCTTCCACATCTTCGGCCTCTGGAAACAAGCAGTGATAGCAGGGCGCGTTGGCATCGCGAGGGTCAAACACGCTGACCTGCCCTTCAAAGCGGATTGCCGCGCCTGAAACGAGCGGTTTGGCGTGCTTGACGCACGCGCGGTTCACTGCGTGGCGGGTTGCAAAGTTATCCGTACAGTCCAACACGACATCGACTTGTGAAATTTCCTGATCGAGTGAGCTTTCATCCATTCGTATCGTTCGAATCTCAACCTTCAGCTCAGGATTCAACGCAAGCATCGTCTGACGTCCAGACTCAGCCTTAAGCTGACCGAGGCGACTGGTGTTGTGCATAATCTGCCTCTGCAGATTACTGATCTCCACCACATCGTGATCAGCCAACACAATCGTCCCGACACCCGCAGAGGCAAGATACATCGCAGCGGGGGAGCCCAGACCGCCGGCACCCACGATCAATACACGCGCTGCAAGAAGCTTCTCCTGGCCTTCTATACCCAACTCATCCAACAAGATGTGCCGGGCATATCTCAGCAGCTGAGCGTCGTTCATTTCTTGCTCGAGGAGCCCTCAGCCGCAGCACCTGTCTTCGCACTCTTTGGTGCAGGCACCGCTTTCTGAATCGGCTTGCCGTCAAGGAAATTCACAGCCTGCTGCAACTGGAAGTCTTCTGGCGACCCAAACTGAAACACCTTGTTCGTATCTGCGAGGGGGGTTTCGTCTTCCTTGGCTTTCGCCTGCTCTTCCGGCGTCTGGCGGTTGCTCAAGTGACGCTGCAAATCGGCTTCGCGCGGCAACTTAAACAGGTCGCCCTCAGCCGTATCGGCCACCACGATATCTGGACTAATACCCGTGGCCTGAATCGAGCGGCCTTTCGGTGTGAAGTAACGCGATGTTGTGAGCTTGATCGCCGTGGTGTCGGAGATGGGCAGAATCACCTGCACAGAGCCCTTGCCAAACGTGCGATTACCCATAATGGTGGCGCGCTTATGATCTTGCAAAGCACCCGCCACAATTTCTGAGGCCGAGGCCGAGCCGACGTTTACCAACACGACCATCGGCACTGTCTTGGCCCATGCAGGTAAACCACGCAAGTAATCGGATTCGCCACGCGCGTAGTCAGCCGGGTTGGACAAATACTTCTGCTTGGCATCTGGCGCACGTCCGTCGGTCGACACCACCAGCGTATCTGGCTTGAGGAAAGCGGCAGACACACCAATGGCGCCGCTCAACAATCCGCCCGGATCGTTACGCAGATCAAGGATCAAGGCGCGCGGGGCACCTTTTGCACCGAGCTCCTTTAAATGTCGTGCAAGATCAGCGCCCGTTTTTTCCTGAAACTGTGCAATGCGCACATAACCAATATTGCCATCCAGCATCTTGCTGCGTACGCTGCGCACGCGAATCGTGTCACGCACAATCTTGATGACGAGTGGCTGCGCTTGTCCTTGACGAATGATCGTCAAGGTGATCGGCGTTTTCACGGGGCCGCGCATCATCTTGACCGCATCATTCAACGACAAGCCCTTCGTGGACGTGTCATCGATTTTTGAAATCAAGTCTCCGGCACGAATGCCCGCGCGTGCTGCAGGCGTATCTTCAATCGGCGAGATCACCTTGACCATCCCGTCTTCCGTGCCCACCTCAATACCCAGGCCACCAAACTCGCCTTGCGTCGAGCTTTGCATTTCTTTAAACGCATCGGCATCCAAATAGGCTGAGTGCGGATCGAGATCCGACAACATCCCTGCGATCGCGCCGCTGATTAATTTTTTATCGTCGACGGCCTCAACATAATTATTTTTGATGGCCGAAAACACACTTGAAAATTGGCGCAACTCGTCTAGCGGCAACGGCGAACCGCGCTGTGCAACAGCGCTGATGCCTAGGCTCAACAGCACCCCGGCCACAATACCAGCAGAAACCAAGCCAAAACTACGTAGTTTGCGAGTGCCCATGCACATTCCTGAATTCAAGGTCGTTAACGCGGAAACCTAGACCACAATAAAAATCATCGCGCCAGATAGGCTATCGGATCGACGGCGACGCCACGGTGTCTGATCTCGAAGTATAGGGCCGAATCCACTTGCCCACCCGTACTTCCCGCCAAGGCAACGGTCTCCCCCGCCCGAACCGAATCGCCCACCTGCTTAAGCAAGCTTTGGTTATAGGCATAGACGCTGAGATACTCTTGTCCATGATCCACGATCAAAAGATTACCAAAGCCTCTAAGCCAGTTTGAATACACCACGGTGCCGGCCCCAACGACCTGCACCGCCGCCCCGGAATCGGCACGCACCAAAATGCCGCGCCAGACGCCACCTTCGGGACGATGTGTCCCAAACCGAGCCATCACAGTTCCACGGATTGGCCAGCGCACACTCTTTGGCAATCCCTTACCCGCAGCAAGGGATGCCGTCTCTGGATCGGCTTGGGTCGAGCGTCCGGCTCGAGCCGCTTGCTCAGCAGCCTGTTCGGCAGCCTGGCGGCGCTTATCTGCCTCCGCTGCGCGCTGCGCCTGCTCCTTGCGGGCCAACTCAAGTTTGCGCGCCTCTTGTGCACGACGCTCAGCCTCAGCCGCCGCCTGCTGGGCAGCCTTAAGCTGTCCGTCCAAATCTGAAATGAGGCCCGCCAGGCGCTTTTCATCCTCTCCGAGTCGCGTCGCTTCAGCACGCTGGGCTTGCATTTGTCCTTCGATGCGAGCAAGAACGGTCGCGCGCTCCTTTTTTTGCGCCTCAAGCGCCTCCTTTTGTTGCGTGGTTTCACTGACGAGCCGAGCAACATCTTTTTGACGGACGTCTGCCTGCGCTTCGAGCTGAGCCAAGCGCTCGATGTCCTTCTTCAGGGCGGCGACCGTATCAGCACGCGCCTTCGAGACGTAGTCCAAGTAGGCTAAGTTACGCCCGAGCTCCTGAGGATCGTCGCCCGACAGCAGTGCGGACCAGGGTGACAAGCCACTTGAATACTGCTTACGCAACTGGTCGGACAGTTCGTCGCGTCGCACACTTAGGGTGTGCTGCTGACGGGTAATTTGACGCTGCAGACCTTCGAGCTCGGTTTGTGCTTTTTTAAGATCGGCCGCAAGCTCAACGATCCGACGAGAGGTCTGGGAGATCGCGGTTTCAGACACCTTCAGCGCATCCGCAGCCTCCTTGCGATCGGCCTCGCGGGTATCGAGCTCTTTTTGCACGGTCTGAATACGCCCGCGCAAATCCTCCCTCTGGCGCTGCGCTTGCGTCTGCCGGGCAGCAATATCCTCAGGATCAGCAAACGCTGCACCCGCGCCCCCAAAAAGGCTCAGGGCGCCACACAGCCAGATGGCAATACGCCGCTTGATCACGCTTTCTTGGCTTTCCCTTGTGCCGCTACCGCCGCCATCGCCGCTTCAATTTCGGCGGGGTCGCCTAGGTAGTAATGTCGGATTGGACGCAAATCTTTGTCTAACTCGTACACCAGGGGCTGGCCTGTCGGGATATTTAGGTGAACGATATCGTCATCAGACACATTGTCTAGGTGCTTAATCAATGCACGCAGGCTATTGCCATGCGCGGCGACCAGCACCCGACGACCCGCTCGTATTGAGGGCGCAATCGTCTCATCCCAGAAGGGCAACACTCGCGCCACGGTGTCTTGGAGACATTCTGTGGCGGGCAGTTGCTGAGGGGTCAGCTTGGCATAACGCGGATCAAAACGGGGGTGACGCGGATCATCGAGCGCAATAGGATTGGGCGCTATGGCGTAAGCACGGCGCCAAATCAGCACCTGCTCATCGCCATACTGGGCGGCCATCTCAGCTTTGTTGAGCCCCTGCAAGTCTCCGTAGTGGCGCTCATTTAAGCGCCAGTTGTTATGGACCGGCAAATACATCGTATCCATGGCATCGAGCGCAATCCACAGGGTACGGATCGCGCGCTTGAGAACCGACGTAAAGGCTACGTCAAAAACATAGCCTTTTTCCTTAAGCAGCTCGCCGGCGCGGCGCGCTTGGTCGCGGCCCGTCTCGGTCAAATCGATGTCCGTCCAACCGGTGAATCGGTTTTCGAGGTTCCACTGGCTTTCGCCGTGACGCATTAAGACTAATTTATACATGGCAGACACAGGTTAAAGTGTAGTTAAACCACCATTTTATAATTGTCTTCGCCTTTACAACCAGCCGACCCTTTTTTTGGGGCTAAACCGCCTCTTTTGGACACACCGTGGATTTCTTTTCAGATCAAAACAATCTTCTTTTAATCGGCATTGCGCTTGGCTCGGGGCTCGCTTTAGCGTGGCCCATGATTCAACGCAGCCGCGGCGGCGCTACCGTGAGCAGCACCCAAGCCGTACAAATGATTAACCATCAAGGCGCAGTTTTACTTGATACGCGCTCAATCGAGGCGTTCCAAGGCGGGCACATTCCCCAGGCGCGCCATGCCCCATTAGCCGACATTGAAAAAAAGGCGGCTAGTCTTGCCAAAGACAAACCGCTGATCCTCGTCTGCGAAATGGGTCGCAGCGCCGTAGGCGCGGCCTCTCGCTTGCGCGCACAAGGCTTCACGGCTGTCAGCGTGCTGGACGGCGGCATCAAGGCTTGGTCTACCGCTGGCCTCCCTCTTACGACTAAATAACGGAGTCACAACATGAACAAAGTTGTCATGTACACCACGGGCTACTGCCCCTACTGTTCACGTGCAGAGATGCTGCTGACGCAGCGCGGTGTCGCTGAAATTGAAAAAATTCGCATCGATGAGGACACCGAACAGCGCGCCATCATGATGGAGCGTACTGGGCGCCGCACGGTCCCTCAAATTTATATCGGCGACACCCATGTCGGTGGTTTCGATGACCTGTCCGCGCTCGATCGCGATGGGAAGTTATTGCCTCTGCTCAACGGGTAAGCTGCTGTGCTTTACCCATTCTTTCTTTCTCCCTTTTGTCCCTGGATCCTTTATGTCTGACCAAAATACCCAAGCCGCAAACGCGCCCTCCTTCAATATGCAGCGCGTCTATCTCAAGGATTTATCCCTAGAGATGCCCAACGCTCCAAATATATTTCTAGAACAAGACGCGCCAGAAGTTGAGGTCGCGATCAACGTGGGTGGCCAAGCGCTTGCCGAGACCGTTTACGAATCAACCGTGACGGTCACCGTCACAACGCGCATTAAAGACAAGGTGCTGTATTTGGTGGAAGCCACACAGGCCGCAATCTTTGAAATCGCCAATATCCCTGCTGAGCAGCTTGATCCGATCATGGGCATTGTGTGTCCCACGATGCTGTATCCCTATTTACGAGCAAACGTGGCCGACGCCATCACGCGCACCTCTTTGCCACCCTTGCATCTGGCCGAGGTAAATTTCCAGGCCCTGTTCGAGCAGCGCCTTGCGCAAGCGGCTGAAGAAGCGGGTGCGGCCGGTGCTGGCAAGGAGTCGGGTTTAATCCTGCCTCCAGGCATGACGCGCCAGTAACGCACCGAACGCATCTTGCCCATGCTCGCAGCTAACGCCCAAACAGAACCCGTTGCAGTGCTCGGCGCGGGTGCCTGGGGAACGGCACTTGCAAATATCGCTGCCTCCCATCGCAGCACGGCGCTTTGGGCGCGCGATCATGGGGTTGTTCATGAGCTTCGTACCCAACACACGAACCAACGATACCTGCCCGACATCGCGCTACACGCTTCACTACGGGCGACCGACGACTTAGGCGGCGCCCTCGAACACGCTTGCAGCGACGCCGCCTCGGGCTTGTTAATTCTCGCCGTTCCTCTGGCGGGTTTGCGGGATCTCTGTGAGCAACTGACGAAGGCGCTTGCGCATCGAACCGATCGGATCGCCGGAGTCGTTTGGACGTGTAAAGGACTAGAGGCCAACAGCGGGCAACTGCCGTCTGAAATCGCACAAGCAACATTGCTCTCTGCGTTAGACCTCGCAACGGGCGTTCTCTCGGGCCCCTCCTTTGCGCGCGAAGTCGCGCAAGGCTTACCCGTCGCACTGACCGTCGCAAGCGCAAGCGCAGAACTTCGTTCAAAGTGTATCGCTGCGCTGCATGGAGGCCCTGTGCGCGTCTACGCGAGCGATGACGTCGTGGGTGTTGAAGTAGGCGGGGCATTAAAAAACGTGATGGCAATCGCCTGCGGAATCGGTGACGGACTCGGGCTTGGCACCAATGCGCGCGCCGCCCTCATTACCCGAGGCCTCGCAGAAATGACGCGCTTTGGTGAAGCACTCGGCGCGCGACAAGCGACGTTCTATGGCCTGACCGGACTCGGAGATCTCGTACTTACTGCAACGGGCGACCTGTCACGCAATCGACAGGTCGGCCTCGAGATCGGGCGCGGGCGCTCCTTGTCAGAGATTCTTGCCAGCGGCTTGACGGCCGAAGGGGCGCGCTGCGCACAGGCCGTGCTGCTACGCGCGCGATCTTTAAAGGTCGATATGCCCATTACCCGCGCAGTATGTGAAGTTTTATTTCAAGATGTCTCCCCAATCGACGCCGTCACGCGCTTACTCGCGCGCGAAGCGACCATGGAGTAAAGCCTTGCGATCTCTCATCGTGCTGCGCGGTATGTCTATCCTGAACAAAAGGGCTCGCATCCTGGCTCTCAGCTGTGCGTTTGTGTTTGGCGGCTTTTCAAGCCTTGTGAATGCCCAGCAGGCTTGGCCACTTGAGCGCGCCATCCATCTCATTGTCCCCTTTCCCGCCGGCAGCTCGCCAGACTTGCTCGCACGCCTATTGGCCACCCCTTTGTCAAAGGCGCTCAAACAAACGATCGTCGTCGAAAACAAGCCCGGGGCAGGCGGCAATATTGGTACCCGCTTCGCAGCGCGCGCGGCACCTGATGGCTACACACTGCTCTACACCATCAACGGGCCGCTCGTCACGGCCGCAACGCTTTATAAAAAAACACTCGGCTACGACCCCTTTAAAGATCTCGCACCCATCACACTGGTTGCAACCAGCCCTAACGTACTCGTTGTTAATGCCGCCTTTCCGGCCACCACGATCGCTGAGTTTGTCTCGCACGTGAAATCCAGACCAGGCGCTGCAAATTATGGCTCTGTCGGGCCTGGTAGCGCATCGCATCTCGCCATGGAGCTCTTTAAACACCAGGCCGGTGTAGACCTGGCCCACATTCCTTACCCCGGTTTTCCTCAAGTGATGACTGCGATGATGGGTCAGGACATTCAAGCTGCGTTCATGGTTCCAGCCATTGCGATGGCGCAAGTCAAAAGCGGCAAGGTCAAAGCGCTTGGGATGACAGGCCTCGTCGAAGTACCCGCGTTACCCGGGCTCGCACCTGTCGCCAGCCAAGGCTTTCCGGGCTTTGAGGCGATTTCCTGGAATGCAATGCTCGCCCCGGGTGGCACACCCGCCGACATCATTCATCGTCTGCAAAAAGAATTGTCTTTGATTATCCAAAGCGATGACATCAAGGCAAAGTTCGCCGCGCAATACTTCACGGCCGTCGGCTCTACCCCTCAGGCGCTCACGCGTTTGATGCAGGAAGAAACTGCGCGCTGGGACGAAGTCATCGCTCGACTAAAGCTATCGCTGGATTGATGCGATCTCGCGCCAACTTAGTTGGCGCCCGCATATCCTTGCTGTCGCCACGCTTCAAAAACCAGCACCGCGACAGCATTCGATAAGTTCAAACTGCGCTGCGTGGGCAACATCGGCAAACGCAAGCGCTGCTCCGGCGCAAACAATCCCATCTGTTGCGCCGACAAGCCAGCGGTTTCACGACCAAACACAAATACGTCGCCTGGCTGGTAGGCGACTTCACCGGCGTGACGCGTCCCCTTGGTAGTGATCGCAAACACACGCTCTGCAGCAGTGCCAATAGCCGCAAGGGCCTGCTCCAGACTGTCATGCTGGGCGATCGGCTGCCAGTCGTGGTAATCCAGACCCGCGCGTCTGAGCTTGGCGTCATCGACCGTAAAGCCTAACGGCTTGACCAAATGCAAACATGCGCCCGTGTTCGCACACAGCCGAATGACATTGCCCGTATTGGGCGGGATTTCAGGTTGAACGAGAATCACATGAAACATGGCCGCATTGTGCCAGAGCTAGCATCCAATGTCAGATACCGACGCGCGTGGGTGTTTTTGCACCGACGAGTCCGATTACGCCAAGCGCCCCAGCTTGACGCAGCGCATGGGCAGCGGCATCAAGCGTACTGCCCGTCGTGGTCACGTCGTCCACCAAGCCAACCCAAACCTCTGGGAGTGGTTTGTCACTCGTGTAGAGGCCACGAACACTTTGCTGGCGGGCTGCGCGATCTAACGACTTTTGACTCTCGCCACTGCGCGTGCGCGTCAGCCACAAACGTTTCACCGGCAAGCGCGATAGCCGCGAAAGTTCTACTGCGATTTCGCACGCAGGGTTAAAACCACGGCGCTGTGCCGCGCGGAGATCGGCTGGGATCGGAACCAATGCCGCCAAACTTGGTAGGGGTGGTTGGGTTGCACGCATCGCACACCAAAGTAAGCGTGCATACAAGCCCGCATGATTTAACTGCCCACCCTCCTTGAGCGCGCGCATCAATTGGTCACCCGGTCGTGCGTAAGCCGTCGCGGCAATCACCGCAAGTCCGCCGCTTGTTCGGCTCAGGCTCTTGTCGCATCGCACAGTAGTTTCGCAATGACTACATAGGTCGCCTGCCGGGGCGGGCCAGTCGCATAAGGGACACGTGCCCCCTAAACAGCGCCGAAACAGCTCTCGAATAGAGTACATTTTGATACCTCCAGCGACCATTGTCCGAGCCGACTGGTAGCTTGTGTGCAAACTATGACTTCGCCATCCACGCCGACGCGCCTGCCCATTGATCCAAATCACGTTGCCCTGCAATTCGCGCGGCGCGGCGATCTAGCGAGCGCACAGTTTTTGTATGCAGAAATCGCTCAGCGCATGGATCAACGGCTAAAGTTGATCCGTTTGCAGCCCGCTGTCATTCTGGATGCCGGCTGCGGTGGTGGGCAACAACTAGGTCTGTTGCATAGTCGCTATCCAAGTGCCCACTACTACGGCCTTGATCACTGTCCCGCGCTGCTCGTGCACGCACAACGTCGCGCACAACAACTATGGCCACGCCGTATGCCGGGCTGGCTGCTCAAGCTGATGGGGCGTACCGCGCCCGCCAGATGGATTCAGGCAGATCTAGCCACCACCGACCTGGCGCCTGAATCGCTTGACCTCGTGTGGTCTAACTTGAGCTTGCACTGGCATCCCGCCCCCCACGACGTGCTCCAGGAATGGGGCAGAGTATTACGCCCGAACGGCTTGGTGTTTTTCTCCTGCTTTGGGCCTGCGACATTAAAAGAGCTTCGCTCCGCGCTGCACGACGCGAGGTTGCGCACACGCACACCGGACTTTGTCGATATGCATGACTTCGGGGATTTGTTAGTTGAAAAAGGGTTTTCAGACCCCGTCATGGACCAAGAAGTGCTGACCCTGACTTACGAGACGCCAGAAAAGCTACTCGCAGACGTGAAAGCCCTAGGCGGAAATGCCGCCGTCGGGCGCGTCGCTGGTTTGGTTGGCAAAGCTTGGCGTGATCGACTCATTCAGGCGCTCGAGGCGCAACGCCAGCCAGACGGACGCCTTCACTTGACGATCGAGGTGGCTTACGGACATGCTTGGCGCAGCGCTCTGCGCCGCACGCCTAGCGGTGAAACTCGCATCAGCGTGAGCGCGATTGGACGCAAATCAGCCAAAGAATGACTGATAGGCCTTAAACGCCATGTACGTGGTTAAGCCAAACAGCAGGAACGCGAAAATGCGTTTTAGCGTTTTCACGGGCAGTTTATGCGCCGCTTTTGCGCCGATCGGTGCAAACAAAATACTTACCGACCCCAACACGAGCAGCGCGGGCCAATAGATGTAGCCGATCATTTCGGGGGGGAGCCCCTCTTTGCCCCAACCTGACCAAACGTAACCAATCGTATTCGCGAGCGCGATCGGAAAACCCAGCGCTGCTGACGTTCCAACAGCCTGGTGCAACGGCACATTGCACCAGAGCATAAACGGCACAGAAATGAAACCGCCACCTGCACCCACGAGCCCCGAGACGAAACCGATCGTGCCGCCGGCCGCAACCGCCCCTCCTTTTCCAGGCATCTGCCGAGCCGATTTAGGTTTTTTATCCAGCAACATTTGCAGTGCTGAATAGCCAACAAAGATCGCAAAGAACAGCGCGAGCCAGCCGGTTTTAAGAGCCGCAAAAATCGCTCCGCCCGATATCAGTCCGCCGACAACAATACCCGGCGTTAAAGCCCATACGAGGTCCCACCGAACAGCGCCTTTGCTGTTGTGCGCACGCACGCTCGAGACGGACGTAAACAAAATTGACGCCATCGAGGTAGCAATCGCGGTGTGCACAATCAGTTCAGGGGAAAGCTTTTGCCAAGTCAGTAGCAAGGTTAAAAACGGAACCAGCAGCATCCCGCCGCCAATTCCCAACAATCCGGCGGCAAAGCCCGTTACACAGCCTAGAATGAGAAGTGCGACAATAAATAGTGGGTCCATGGGGTTGGTCTTTGTCTCGACGCTATAAAAGTGGCTCAGTATACTGACAGGACCTCTACTGTGCCGGCCCTTACTGTTTGCACCTACCTCTTCTCCTAACGAATACTAAGCATGAACTCTCTAGATACTGAAGTCTTGCAACACGCCTTGGCATGGCTGCGCGAAGGGCACGCCGTGCACCTCGCGACCGTCGTACAAACATGGGGTTCAGCGCCTCGGCAGGCGGGCGCTATGTTGGCTGTGCGCAAAGATGGCCGCGTCGTAGGCTCAGTGTCCGGAGGATGCATCGAAGATGACCTGATTGCTCGCGCGCAAACAGGTCAATTGCCGTCCAAGCCTGAATGGGCACGCTATGGCGTGTCGCAAGAGGAAGCTGCACGGTTTGGTCTGCCTTGCGGCGGCACCTTACGCCTTGTCATCGAACCCTTGTTGCTCGAAGACTGGATCGATCGCGTGGTCGAGGTGACACAGACACAACAGCTCATTGGTCGCTGGCTTGATCTGACAACCGGCGTGTCAACCCTCACCAACGCTCGCCCTGGGCAACTCACTGAAGTCAAAGAAGAGGGTTGTCATTTCGTCTATGGTCCGCACTGGCGCCTGTTGATTATTGGTGCAAACCAGACCGCTCAGGCGCTCGCGCAAATCGCGACCATGCTGGAATTTCAGGTGATCGTCTGCGATCCACGTGAGGAATTCACTGCCGATTGGAATATGCCGGGTGTATCTCTACAACCTGGCATGCCAGACGATGCCGTACTAGCGATACAGACCGATGCGCGCACCGCGATCGTCGCTATTACGCACGACCCCAAGCTAGACGACATGGCGCTGCTTGAGGCGCTTAAATCCAAAGCATTTTATGTCGGTGCACTCGGCTCATCCCGCAATCAGGCCAAACGTCGTCAACGCTTGTTAGACTTTGACTTGACCGAGGAGGATATTGCTCGTTTGCACGGGCCTGTAGGTCTACAAATTGGTAGTCGGACGCCTGCAGAGATCGCCGTTGCAGTCGGTGCCCAGCTGGTTCAGGTCAGACGCGCGCTCGAGGACGAGCGCGTCGCAGGCTTGAGCCATCCACCCAAGCACTCGAGCTAACACTCAGGAATCAGCGCGAGCGCTCACCCACCGCGCTTACGCGATTCGATACCCAGCTGTTTAAGCTTGCGATACAGGTGCGTGCGCTCTAACCCAGTCTTGTCTGACACCCGGGTCATGCTGTGGTTTTCACGCGCGAGATGGTATTCAAAATAGACGCGCTCAAAAGCATCGCGAGCCTCACGCAATGGTAACTCAAGCGAAATGTCTCCCAACAAACTGGGGTCAGCCGCAGGGGCAGCGACCTCTTGCAAGGGGGGGGCCACCACCTCAACGACCTCCTGGGCGGCCGGTACCGCGGCGGGAGGCGCGACAGGCACGAACGCACCGCTCGCTGACTTCACAACAGGCAAGCGACCCCGCGCCAGACCAGTAGAAATAGTCTTGAGCAAGCGTTGCAGCGTAATGGGTTTTTCTAGGAAATCAATGGCACCGATGCGCGTGGCCTCAACTGCGGTATCAATCGTCGCATGACCACTCATCATGATGACCGGCATATCGAGCAAGCCTTGCGAGCCCCACTCTTTGAGCAGCGTCACGCCATCCGTGTCAGGCATCCAGATATCCAATAGCACCAGGTCCGGCCGCATGCGCAGTCGAGCGGCACGCGCTTGTGCCGCGTTCTCAGCAAGCTCGATCGTATGCCCCTCGTCGTAGAGGATTTCGGAAAGCAATTCGCGAATTCCGACTTCATCGTCGACAACTAAAATTCTTGCCATATATTTCTTATCACCTGTTGCGCACGTGCATTATCGTCATCTTACGACTTTCCGTCCACCATGGAGGCGATCTTGGTCAATAAAATTGAAACACGGGCTCCTCCTTCCTTGCGGTTCGAAATATCAATCCGCCCCTTATGCTCCTCCACGATCTTACGAACAATCGCCAACCCTAGGCCAGTGCCTTGCGCTTTAGTGGTGATGTAGGGCTCGAAAGCCCGCTGTAAGATTTGTGCGCTAAAACCCGGGCCATTGTCGTTGACGGTGAGGCGAATGCCTGACTGTTCTAGGCCTTCGCTAGGTGCGGACTCAACCCGCTGCGTTGTCACCTCAATGATTCCAGACTCTGGCTGGTCTACCAACGCATCACGCGCGTTGGCCAGCAAATTATGTACGACCTGACGCAATTGAGTGGGGTCGCCGACTACCCAGGGCAAGTCCGGCTCAAGCGACACGTTGAGGTGCCAGGCGTGGTGCGCATCGCGAACCATCCCTTCCACCGGATCCCAGCCGTACAAACCTAATACCTCATCGACCAGCGCATTGAAATCTAACGTCACCATGACAACTGCCGGCTTACGCGCGTACTCTTTAAAGTCATCCACCATGTGTTTAAGCGACGTCACTTGATTGACGATCGTATTGGTTGCACGCTCCAAAAGCTGTGCGTCCGCGGGCGCGAGCTTATGAGCAAGCTTCATCGCCAGACGCTCAGCCGAAAGCTGGATGGGCGTCAATGGATTCTTGATCTCGTGCGCAAGGCGACGCGCCACTTCCGCCCACGCCACACTGCGGCTCGCCGAGATGACATCGCTGATGTCATCAAAAACGACCATATAGCCGTTATCACTGCCATCGACCCGCAGGTGCGTCCCACGGGCCAGCAATGTCAAGGTGTAAGATTCTGAGGCAACCCCTGCATCCTCCAAGGTAATTTCAAACTGCTCCTGCCAGTGCGAGCGCTCTGAGCCCACAGCAGAATGCTCAGCGAACGCCTGTCTGATTCTGCGCGCAAAGTCGAGCATCCCGTCTATTGTCTCGAGTGGCCGCCCGGGAGCCGAGCGTAGATCAACCTTAAGGATCATTTGCGCGCCATGATTGAACGTTGTGAGCCGGAACTGCTCATCAAAAACGAGTACGCCCGCTGAAAGATTGGAAAGTACGCTTTCCAGGTAGACGTTTGAACGCTCGAGTTGCGTACGGTTGGTTTCGACCATCCGCCGAGCCTCACCCAGCTGTCGCGTCATCGCGTTGAAAGATCGCGTTAACTGCCCAACCTCGTCCTTGGAGGGGGGCTCAGGCAAGGGGCGAAAATCTCCGACACTCACCGCCTGCGTACCAGCCGCCAGAGCAAGCAGGGGGCTGACCAGTTTTTTAGATAAATACAAGGCAATTGCAATCGCCGCGAACACCGCTAACAGTAGCGCAAGGGTCAGCGTGACTCCGAAAAGATTACGTAAGCTCTGGCGCGAGAGCGCAAGCTCTTGATAATCACGATTACCTTTTTGTACTTCACTGGCATTACGCGCGATGATTTCAGACACCGGCTGCACCAATTGCAACCAACGCGTTTCGCCTGCCACACCGAGCGCAGCGTCTAAACGCTCGGGGGCTGCCAACGGGACAATGACGCGCAACTGCAGCCCTGTTTGGGTCAAGGCGGCCGCCAGATCATCACTATCGGCAGCAGAATAGCCACGCGATACCCGCAGCTGATTCATCACACTTTGCGGCGGCAAGGTCGGCGTTAACGAACCGAGTTTATCGGTAGAAAAAGCAATGAGTCGCCCCGTCCCGCTAAACACCAGCGCATCGATGGCGGTATTCGTCTCGCGCAAGCGTGTGAGGGTCGCTGCGATATCTGAATCTGGCGTGTTGTTCAATGCCGGCGCCATCACGCGTGCGCGCGCTTCGAGTTCTGCGAGCTGAGAGCTCAGCGCTGAGCGAGCCAACGCCAAGCCAGACTCAAGCGCAGTGTCAACACGCACGTTGAACCATGACTCAATCGAGCGTGCCATAAACTGAATCGACACACCATAGATTAAGGCTCCCGGCAAGACGCCGATCAGCGCGAAGGCCAGCGCGAAGCGCGCCGTGAGGCGTGCGCCAAACTGGCCACGTCTCAATTGCGAGACCAGACGAATCGTCAGCGCAACAACCCAGATAAATAATGCCAAGGCTAGTGCGCCGTTTAACCAGAGTAATAAGTCTTGGTAGCGCGCAACGAGGGAGGCATTGCCAGTGGACCACGCCAGCAGCGCGAACAGGCCAAATGCGCTGAACACGCCAACCACAAGCGCGATGCGTAAAAGTGTGTTCATTTCGCGGGCTCCGCCCGTCTGATCGAAAAATCAAACGCTGCCCACGGACTCGTCATGGACCAGGCGCCCCGATTGCGTGCGTCGAGCTGCAAGGGGCGCGCCATCTGGCTGGTGTCGAGCCGAATGCGCACCTTGCCCTCATATTTAGCCTCGGGCTCAAAGCGATCGACTGGTGCGATGGGCCAGCCGCGTATCTGTTTAATCACTTGTAATGCATCTTCCTGGGACGCAGCCGGTAAAAACAAATCCCCTGTGGCGACGCGCCATTGCTGCGTGAGGTTGTTATAGATCAAGCGTCGACTGAGCGTGGCCTGCACCAGCACTTTATCAAACCACCACCAGCGCGGCGCGGTGATTTGTACGTCGTAGGTAAAGTAAAGGGGCACGCCATGCTCTGCGACGTCGAGTACGCTGCGGCTCAGGTCGAGCGCAACGTCAAGATCCATCGTGAGCTGACCATCCTGCGGCAGCGGCTCAATACGCAAAATGCGGGCCTCGGACGCCCGTGCGACATTCAGCCCTACGCAGATCACGCACAAAAGCCATGTCGCCAGTAAGCGCCAGACAAGCATCGCGTGTGTTGTGCGTAACGTCATCTCAGGTAGCGTCTAAGTGCGACGGGTAAACAATGCATAAAAGAACCCGTCGTGGCCGGCTGGATGCTCGGTATCAGGGCGGGACGGCAACAACTGCCCAGGCGCTGGCACTCGTTGCGCCTGCGCATGCCGCTTGGAGAATGATTCTGCCTGCATTTCGCCTTCTTGGGGAAAAATCGAGCACGTTGCGAGCAATAATTTGCCGCCCGGTGCAACAACGCTCCAGAGCGCATCCAGGATTTCACGCTGCAATTTGGCGGTTTGCTGCACATCGCTTTCGCGCCTCAGCCAACGAATATCCGGGTGCCGACTGACAATGCCTGAGGCGGTGCACGGCAAATCAGCCAAGACCGCATCGAAAGGCTTTCCATCCCACCATAAGTGCGCGCGTGTGGCGCTCTCTGCAACCAGCCTGACTTTTGGACTCAGCAGCCGAAGCCGCTCTAGATTTTGCTCCACACGTGCCATACGGGCTGGATCCACATCTAATGCTGTCAACTCAACATCGGCCAGCTCAAGCAAGTGCGCAGTCTTGCCGCCGGGCGCCGCACAGGCGTCAAGCACTCGCATTCCATCCTGCACCGCAAGCAGTGGCGCGGCGAGCTGTGCGCCGGCGTCCTGAACAGACCACCAACCTTGGGCATAGCCAGGCAACGTCGTCACGGGCCGCGGCACATCCAACACGATACCCGCCTCACCGAAGGCCGTCGCACCAACCTCTGCTTGAGCAAAAGCCTGCAAAACAGCTTCGCGCGAAGACGCCCGGACGTTCACACGTAAAGTCAAGGGCGGATGGGAGTTGGCTGCGTCCAACAACCGCTCCCACTGATCGGGATACGCCTTGCGCAACGCCTCGACCCACCAGCGCGCATGATTGAAGCGAACCTCTGGTGCATCGGCGGTATCGGCGAGCACAGTTTGCCGTTCACGCTGAAAGCGACGCAGCACGGCATTGACCAAGCCCTTAAACGAAGCCGTAGAGCGCTGCAGCTGGGTTGCCTGAACCGCTTGATCCACCAAGGTATGGGCTGTGTAGACCGGTGTCCCTGCCGCAGGCGGGCTCTCGCCAGCCCGTATTGAGGTCTCAAGTAACAGCAGACTCAAGCCGACCAGGGCATTTAAGGTCGCGTTAGGTGGCTCGCGTTCAACCAAGGTGTGACGCAGCCCCATGGCGAGGCCCCAGTTACGCATCGCAAAAAAGCTCAGTGCCTGGGCGGAGGGGCGCATATTCGAGGGCAGCTCCGCGAGCGCCTCGGTCAAGGACTGACCGGACTCGACACCAGCAATTGCATTGGCTGCGGCCAACAAAGAATGAGATAAGGCGGGGGCAACGGTGTTCATACTTGGATTGTAGGGGCTTTGCGCGCTGCTGCGGGCCTGCCGTACAAGGTAAAATCCACCTCTCTCTTACGCGGGCATTGGCCCGTCAGGCGGCACATCATGTCATCCCCAAAAGTCGGTTTTGTCAGTCTTGGCTGTCCCAAGGCACTCGTAGATTCTGAGCGCATCCTCACACAATTGCGCACCGAGGGCTACCAAATTGTTCCTGACTACGACAACGCGGACGTCGTCGTTGTCAACACCTGCGGCTTTATCGATAGCGCAAAAGCCGAATCTCTTGAGGCAATTGGCGAGGCGATTGCCGAAAATGGTCGCGTGATCGTCACAGGCTGCATGGGTGTGGAAGAGTCCGTCATCCGCGCAGCGCATCCAAGCGTGCTGGCTGTCACCGGTCCGCAGCAATACGAGCAGGTGGTGCGTGCGGTCCACGCCGCGGCGCCTCCGAGCACCACACACGACCCGTTTACCGACCTCGTTCCCCCACAGGGCATCAAGCTCACGCCTCGCCACTACGCCTATCTGAAGATATCGGAAGGCTGTAACCATCGGTGCAGTTTTTGCATCATTCCTTCCATGCGCGGCGATCTCGTGAGTCGGCCTGTCGGTGATGTGCTTGATGAAGCGCAGCGACTCGCACGGGCAGGCGTTAAAGAGTTGCTTGTGATTTCACAAGATACCAGTGCGTATGGTGTTGACGTCAAATACAGAAGCGGCTTCTGGAATGGCAGGCCGGTTAAAACCCGCATGACCGAGCTCTGTTCAGCACTATCCGAATTAGACATCTGGATCAGGCTGCATTACGTCTATCCTTACCCGAGCGTCGATGAAGTCATTCCGCTCATGGCGCAAGGCAAGATCCTCCCTTACTTGGATATTCCCTTTCAACACGCCAGCCCACGTATTCTAAAAGCAATGAAACGCCCTGCCTTCGAAGACAAAACACTGGCACGCATTCACCGCTGGAGGCAAGAGTGCCCAGATCTTACGTTGCGCTCGACCTTCATTGTTGGCTTCCCGGGCGAAACCGAAAGCGAGTTCCAATATTTGCTCGACTGGATGTCGGAAGCGCAACTCGATCGCGTGGGTTGTTTTCAATACTCCCCCGTCAAAGGTGCGTCGGCGAATGCGTTAGCGGATCCCGTGCCTGACGAGGTCAAACAAGAGCGCTGGGATCGGTTTATGGCGCATCAACAAGCCATTTCGACCGAACGACTTGCCGCGCGCGTGGGCAAGGAAATTGAGGTGCTCATCGACGAAGTCGACGAAGACGGCGCCATCGGTCGCTCCAGCGCGGATGCGCCCGAAATCGACGGCTGTGTCTACGTTGACAGTCAGACAACGCTCAAGCCTGGCGACAAAGTGCGCGTGCGCGTGACGGACTCGGATGAGTACGATCTTTGGGCCGAGCACCTTTAGCCGCACAATTTGACCACATGACACTGCGCGTAGGATTTGCCGGCACGCCTGAGTTCTCGCGCCAAGCGCTGCGTGCGATTCTTGACGCCGGTTTTGTCGTGCCTCTGGTGCTGACGCAACCCGACCGACCCTCCGGCCGTGGGCTTAAGCTCACGCCCAGCGCAGTCAAACAACTGGCCCTAGAGGTCGGGTTGCCCATCGCACAACCGCGAAGCTTGCGTCTGGATGGAAAGTATCCAGAAGACGCGACACTGGCGGGCAACACACTCAAGGAAGCCGCGCTGGATGTACTTGTGGTTGCGGCCTATGGGTTGATTTTGCCGAGTTGGGCGCTTAAAACCCCTCGCTACGGCTGTTTAAATATTCACGCCAGTATGCTGCCTCGCTGGCGCGGTGCCGCCCCGATTCAGCGCGCCATCGAAGCGGGCGATACGTACACCGGCGTCACGATCATGCAGATGGACGAGGGCTTAGACACGGGTGACATGCTATTAGAAGAACGTGTCGCCATCACAGACGCAGACACCGCCGCCTCACTCCACGACAAGCTTGCACAAATCGGCGCATCGCTCATCGTTGCGTCGCTCAAACAGCTGGCAAGCGGTAGGCTGACACCTCGCCCCCAACCGAAGGATGGCGTGACCTACGCCGCCAAGTTAGACAAGGCCGAAGCAGCAATCGATCTGCACCTCGATGCGCAAACACTCGCGCGCCGGATCCGCGCCTTTAACCCGGTCCCGGGGGCAACGCTACGCTTGCCCGGCATTGATGAGCCCGTGAAGGTTTGGCTGGCGCAGGCCTTGGGGCCCACTTATGTCGCAAGCGCTCAGACATCAAGCGCGGTTTCAAATGGCTCGGCGCCTGCTCAAGCGCGGGTGCTCTCGGCCTCAGCTCGTGGCATCGACATTGACACCGGCCACGGCACGCTGCGCTTGCTCGAGCTCCAACGTGCTGGAGGAAAACGCCAAACCGCAGCGGCATTTATTTCTGGTTGGTCTTGGGCTCGCGCAACTTAAGCACCAAAATTATCAGTGCAAGCACAAAAGTAATCGTGTTTGCAAAGATCAGCGGCATTGAATCGACCAACAATCCGTGCCAGAGCCAAAGTGCGATCCCGAACGTGAACATCACGTACATCGCGAGCGAAATAGATTTTGTATCCCGCGTACGAATCGTTTTGATCGTTTGGGGAAAAAAAGCAGCCGTTGTTAAAAATGCTGCGATATAGCCAATAACCTCAGAGTGAATCATGGTGGCCTATACGCGCTCTAGCTCGCGCTGCTCTTTGCGCAAGCGCGCCTTGAGTCGCGTTTGCTTAAGCGTCGAAAGATGTTGCACAAAAACTTTACCGTTGAGATGATCGATCTCATGCTGGACACAGACCGCCAATAGGCCCTCTGCGTCAAACTCGTACGGCTTGCCTGTTAAATCCAGTGCGCGAACGCGCACACGCGAGGGTCGATCGACCTCATCGTAGACGCCTGGGACGGATAAACAACCTTCTTCGTATGTATTCTGATCCTCACTACAAGCAAGAATCTCTGGGTTAATCAGTACGCGGAGATCATTTTTTTCTTCACTGACATCGATGACAACCACGCGTTCGTGCACATCCACCTGTGTCGCCGCCAAACCGACGCCAGGCGCTTCGTACATGGTCTGGGCCATATCAGCGACAAGCTTGTGTATGCGATCGTCCACGACAGTGACTGGCTTGGCAATTTTATGCAAGCGCTTGTCGGGGTAATGCAGGATAGTCAGTAGTGCCATAGATTGGTTTGATGAATTGTTTTGTTTTTAGGTAAACATCACTTATAGCGTGATTTTAATTTAATAATCCGGCGTTTTCTAATAGCTCTTTTAAATCCTAGCGATAGCCAAAAGCAGGCTGGACAAACCTGCCCTACTGCTCTGCTGGCCTGCTTGGCGTCATGTCAAACTTACGGGGATGCATGATTCAGACATTCCAACACAGCGGCAGGCGTGGTTAAGACTAAGTTTGGAGCCTGGCATCGGTCCGATTCTCGCCAATAGACTGCTGCGCCGCTTTCCAGATCCGGCCGCTCTCTATCGCAGTACGCCAGACATACTCAGCGCCATCGTACCAAGAGCAAGGGCCGCACAGCTCTGCTGCCCGCCCACCCCTGATTTGCTGACGACTATCGAGACCGCGCTGAAGTGGTCTTCGTTCGCCGGACAGGCCCTCTTAACGCCAGATCAAGACGCCTACCCAGCGGTGCTGCGTCATAACGAGGATGCACCCATTGTTTTATACGCGCGCGGAAACCTCGAACGACTCGCGGCAGATGCGTTGGCGATCGTTGGCACACGCCACCCCTCAGCCGACGGGTTGGCAAACGCTCACGCTTTCGCGCAAGACTTGGCCAAACGGGGCTGGTGCATCATCAGCGGCCTAGCATGCGGCATAGACGGCGCAGCGCATCGCGGCGCTCTTCAAGCAGGGCCCGCGGCCGCCTCCACGATTGCAGTACTTGGCACGGGCATTGACACCATCTATCCTCGTGCACACGCAGGCCTCGCGCAAGATATTGTGGCGCAGGGGGGGCTTTTGCTATCCGAGTTTATGTTGGGTGCTCCGCCTATTGCTGCTAACTTTCCACGACGAAACCGGTTGGTAGCAGGCCTTACCCGAGGCACACTCGTGATTGAAGCGGCGCTTAAAAGTGGCTCACTCATCACGGCACGACTAGCCGCTGATTTAGGGCGCGAGGTCTTTGCGCTACCCGGATCGATTCACTCGCCCTTAACCCGCGGGCCGCATGCGCTGATTCAGCAGGGCGCAAAACTTGTCACGTGCGCCGATGACATCCTTCAAGAGCTGGGCAGCTGGCAGCAGCTACCGTTGGGCGGCCGAGACTACGCCTCGCACGCTCCATCTGCCCCCTCGTCCCCAATCTGGGGCGCAATCGGCTACGATCCTATTACCGAAGACACGCTGCAACAACGCACAGCGATGAGCGCGGCAGCGCTTCACGAAGGGCTGTTGGACCTCGAGCTCGCTGGGCACATCCAGCGTCACCCTGATGGTCGTCTCAGTCGCATGCCCAGCTAGGCGTCCGCTAAAAATGACTCTAAAACCTATGATTCGAACGACCTTACGTTTTGCTGTAGCTTTGTCGGCCTTGGCCATGGCTTTTGCAAGCACGCCCAGCGCTGCGCAGACGCAGGGGTGTAACGTGGTCGTGCAGAGTGATGACGCTCTGCGTTACCTGCCACACGCAATCGAGGTGCCTCGCACGTGCAAGGACTTCACCGTGACGCTGACCCATAGTGGCCGCTTGCCGGTCCTAGCCATGGGTCACAACTGGGTGTTATCCAAGCAGTCCGATATGGCGGGCGTGGCGCGCACTGGAATGCTAGCCGGTGCCGAGAACCACTACGTGGATCCAAGCGATCGGCGAGTCATCGCGCATACCAAAGTGATTGGGGGTGGACAAGCCAGCTCAGTCAGCTTTGCAGTGTCCGCACTGCAGCCTGGCGAGACTTACGCCTTCTTTTGCACGTTTGCAGGCCACTCGCCCGTGATGCAAGGCTCGCTCGTCCTGCAGTAAGCTAAGCCCGTGAGCCGAACATCGAAGACCCAACACGAATTTCCGTTGAGCCCTCTTCAATCGCAATTTCAAAGTCACCGCTCATGCCCATCGATAAGCGGTCGAGCGACACACCCGCGATCGCTTCTTGGCGCGCACGCTCTTGCAACTGCTTGAGCTGCGCGAAGCAACCGCGAACCGCTTGCGTATCGTCAGACAGCACGGCCATGGTCATCAACCCCTGCACCCGCAACGTTTGGTAGCTCGCGAGCTGTCGCAAAAATGTGAATAGTTCTGCGGGCTCAAGTCCAGACTTAGTCTCTTCCGGTGAGGTTTTGACCTGCACCAATACATCAATGGCACGCCCCTCTTGCTGCAAGCGGCGGTCGAGTGCCTCGGCTAATTCGAGCCGGTCTAAGGACTGGAGCTCATGCGCGAACTTTGCAACCTCTTTTGCTTTATTGGTTTGCAGCTGTCCGATCACCACCCATTGCACATTGCAATCCGCGAGTAACGGCGCTTTCTGTGCGATTTCTTGTGTGCGGTTCTCACCAAATCTCGTGAACCCTAACGCGATCGCCTCACGAATCGCCGCCACATCAAACGTTTTGCTCACCGGCAAAAGCGTTACTTCCGCAGGATCGCGCCCCGCGCGCGCGCAAGCCTGATCGATTCTGTTGCGAATCTGGCCGACTCGCTCGGCCATTGTGGTGGTGTTCGACATGGGATTCAAGGTTCTTATCTAGGTAGGTATGTTACGACATCGTAAGCGGTACGCTGACGGCGGGCTGGGCGGTGGGGCTCTGCCGCTGAGACATTGCGGCGAGCCGATCCGGTCGCTAAAGATGGCGCAGTGTCAGCTCCGCATGTCTGAGGCCCGTAGGGCCGAGTTCGGAGCTGACGCGCCAGCTAGCGATCGGTGAGGGAAGTGGGCAACGCCCACCCGCCGCTGTCTCAGCGGCAGAGCCCCACCACCCAGCCCGCCGTCAACCAATCCCCCGCACGCCTTCCAACCATCCCCCAGCTCAAATCAGGACACCGTCACCCCCACCCCCGCATTCCCCTACAATACCTCTCACAAATCGGGCGAGCAATCACCCCCGCCGCCGAATGACTATTTAGCACTCAGAACACTCAACGCGAACCAGACCGCGAGGCAAGAATATGTGGGACGTAATCGTAGTAGGCGGTGGCAATGCCGCCTTGTGCAGTGCGCTCATGGCACGTGAGGCCGGCGCAAGCGTATTGGTTCTCGAAGCATCGCCAAAGGAATGGCGTGGCGGAAACTCCCAACACACCCGCAACTTGCGGTGCATGCACGACGGCCCGCAAGATGTCTTAGTTGACTCCTACACCGAAGAAGAGTATTGGCAAGACTTGCTCAAAGTCACGGGTGGCATCACCAACGAAAAACTAGCGCGCATGGTCATTCGCGAGTCCTCGAGCTGCCGCGACTGGATGCGCAAACACGGCGTACGTTTTCAGCCGCCGCTTTCAGGCACGCTGCACGTCGCGCGGACCAATGCTTTTTTTATGGGTGGCGGCAAAGCACTCATGAACGCTTATTACCACAGTGCTGAAAAACTTGGCATCGATATTTTGTATGACTCGCCGGTCGACGACCTAGAAATCCAAGACGGCAAATTCATCGCGGCTAAAGTGGGCGACAAGCGCTACCCTGGCAACACCTGTGTGCTGGGCTGCGGCGGCTTTGAGTCCGACCGCGAGTGGTTACGCGAGGCCTGGGGTCAAAACGAGCGTGGCGAGTGGCCCGCAGACAACTTCTTAATCCGTGGCACACGCTTCAACATGGGCGTCGTCTTAAAGGTCATGATGCGCGTGGGTGCCGATACGATGGGCGACCCCACTCAAGCACACTGCGTCGCGATCGATGCGCGCTCCCCGCTATATGACGGCGGCATTTGCACACGTATCGACTGTGTATCGCTGGGCATTGTCGTCAACCGCGAGGCCAAGCGCTTTTACGATGAGGGCGAAGACTTCTGGCCCAAGCGGTATGCGCTCTGGGGTCGTCTGGTTGCGTTACAGCCTGGCCAAATTGCTTACTCGATCATCGATGCAAAAGCGGTTGGACGCTTCATGCCCCCCGTTTTTACAGGCGTTCAGGCAGACACGCTGCCGGAGCTCGCCGCGAAGCTTGAGCTCGATGTGGATACGTTTATGCAGACCGTGAATACGTTCAACGCCTCTTGCCGTGAAGGCACGTTCGACCACAACATTCAAGACGACTGCTACACCGAGGGCATTACTCCCGCCAAAACGCACTGGGCACGTCCTCTCGATACCGGACCGTTTTTTGGCTATGCCGTGCGGCCGGGCGTGACCTTTACTTACTTCGGTCTCGCCACAGACGAAAAAGCTAGTATCTTTTTTGACGGTAAAGCAAGCCCCAACATGTATGCAGCCGGTGAAATCAGCGCAGGCAACGTCCTGGGTAAGGGCTACACCGCCGGAGTTGGCATGTCGATCGGTACCGCCTTTGGTCGTATCGCCGGCACACAAGCTGCCGCAGCAGCAAAGAAAATAAAAGAAGGAGTGCAGCATGCAACCGCTTGAATCCCTGACCCGCGAAGCACAAGATCTGGCCGGGAAAACTGAACACTCGATCTCTTGGCACAACAAAGGCATTTCGGAAAACGAAGCCGAGGTTGCCCGTCAAATGCAGATTTGTAACGCCTGCCGCTACTGCGAGGGCTTTTGCGCAGTATTCCCAGCGATGGCACGTCGCCTGCAATTCGACAGTAAAGCGGACTTAAATTATCTGGCTAACCTCTGTCACAACTGTGGCGCCTGTCTACACGCCTGCCAGTACGCACCACCACACGAGTTTATGGTGAACGTGCCGCAGGCCATGGCAAAAGTACGGATGGAAACCTACACCGACTTTGCATGGCCCGCCCCTCTCGGCAAGCTGTATAAAAATAACGGCCTGACCGTATCGCTTGCAGCGGCCTTTGGCCTGGCACTTTTTCTAGTGTTGACGGTCCTGTCGACAGGCAAGCTATTGCATGAGCCGCTTGCTGGTAACTTCTATGCCATCTTCCCCCACAACACACTCGTATTGATGTTCGGTCTTACGTTCGGTTTTGCGGTCCTTGCCTTAGGGATCGGAGTTAAACGCTTCTGGAGCGAAATCACGCCGGGACAGGCGACGGGTGAAGCGATCGGCGAAGCTGCGCACAACGCTCTAAAACTCAAATATCTCGATGGCGGGCACGGCGACGGCTGCAACGATGAAGACGATCGCTTCACGCTGCGACGCAGACGCTACCATCATCTGACGTTTTACGGCTTTATGTTGTGTTTTGCTTCGACCTCTGTCGCGACGCTTTATCACTACATTTTTGGGTTGCAGGCACCCTACGCCTATACCAGCCTGCCAGTGATTCTCGGCACCGTGGGGGGCATCGGCCTGCTCATTGGGCCGGCTGGCTTGCTGTGGCTCAACCTCAATCGCTCTGCCTTGCACGGTGACGCTGCACAAAAACCAATGGATATCGGATTTATATCTTTGCTGTTTTTAACCAGCTTAACTGGCCTCGCGCTTTTAATATGGCGTGACACGAGCGCCATGGCACTTTTGCTTGCCATTCACCTAGGAATCGTCATGGCACTTTTCCTTACCTTGCCCTACGGGAAATTTGCGCACGGCGTCTACAGAAGTGCGGCGTTGCTGAAATGGTCAATTGAAAAACGCATGCCCAACAAGCTTTCGCTCGGCTCCGACTAAACAGCTACCGCGCGTCGGTCTTGCTTGGGAAGCCCGCTGTATGCGATCCGAGCAGGCGGCGCAACCCGAGCCACTGCTGCGCCCAGAAACTGCGGCCATAGTCACGGCCTCCGTCCTCAGGCAACTGGTCATGTATGCCGGTTTTAGCGTACTGCGTATCAAAGCGTGCTGTCTTAAACAGGATATCCCACAAGGGGAATAGAACAGCGAAGTTATGCCCCTTAGCAGGCCCAGCTGAGGACTCGTTGTATTCGATGGAGTGGTGGTAGCGATGGAACTTGGGGCTGACGATCAGCCAGTTACCCAGCTTGCCAAACGATAGGCGAATGTTGCCGTGCGAGTAGCTTTCAACCAGCTGCGTCAAGACAACAATCAAAATAAATTGTCCCGGTGGTACGCCTACTAATTTAGCGATAAACACAAACACAATGCTGCGCAACAAACTGTCGAGCAAGTGATTGCGGTTATCGCTCCACATCGTCATCTGACGTTGGCTGTGGTGCACCGCATGCAGGCTCCAAAACCAAGCGTAGCGGTGCTGCGCACGGTGGTAAAAATAATCAACTGCATCAAAGATGAGCAGATAGATCACGAAGCTTACCCAGGCGATATCCGTAACACCGGGCCAAACCTGATCGACATGAAAGGTCGTAAATCCGGCGACCCGTGCCTGTCCAAAGAGCGCATCGGCCAAGGGCACCACAGAAAAAAACAAAACAAGTCGAAACAGTCCGAGTCGATGAATGAGTGTGTACAAAATGTCGTTGCGTATTTCCCTGCGATTGCTCACGGGCTCGACAGGTCGCCAGCGCTGTAACGCACCAAAAACAATGGCGATCATTGCGATTTGTAATAGGCCGATCAACAACCACATCGTCCCGTTAAAGGCGTCCTCAAGATAGCCACTCAAACCAAGATTAAAAAATAATGGCTGCACAATCGCCTCAAAGAGCCATTGGTGTACTTGATCAAACAGGTCAGTTGCGAATTGAATCATCACTATTCTTTATCAAAGGTTGCGCCACAGGTGGCGGGCTCTGGACATACGCGGGATGAGTATCGATCGTCGCAAAACAAAAGCCACGTGACTTTAGGCCTTCAATTAAAGGCTCTAGGACCGCCGGCGCCCAAGGATCTTTGCGCGACCAAATTCCCAAGTGTGCTATCAGGATATCTCCAGACCGAATGTTCCGCAATGCGCGCTCCAACAACACAGCATTAGGATACTGTTCACTAGACAGCTCATCACCCAAAAACCCTGCTGGCGCCCAGCCTACATGCTTGTATCCACATGCTTGCGCGGCTTGCAAGAGTGCGGGCGAGGTGTGCCCCCCTGCCGATCTAAACAGCGGCAACATTCTGCGTCCCGTCATTTCTTCAAACCGCTCACCCGGCCGCGCGAGCTCGCGGCAATAGTCTTGCGCACTCCAGATCTGGTTCTTGCCTTGAAGCGGTCCGGCGCTTGCCCGAACCCGGAACGAGCCATCAGGCAAGTCTGCCCGCCAATACACATGGTCATAGGTGTGCGAAGCAAAGACGTGCCCCTGTTCGGCCATCACTTCCCACCACGGCGCCCACTCATCGTCTAGGCTAGTACCGCCGGTACGCGTGAGCTCATTCGCCAAAAAAAAGCTTGCGCGAACGCCTTGCCGCTTCAACACGTCTTCAATCAGCGGTGCCACTTCCATATGACCCGTATCAAAGGTCAGGTAAACCGGGCGGCTACAGCTCGGCGGCAACGACTGAGCGTGCGCAATCGAGGCGGACAGGCTAAGGGCGACAGCCCAACCCTTAATCCCGGCTCGCATGATTTAGCGTCCATACGCCGTGCGGTGACTTACCGACAGGGATCTGTTTCACCACTGCCTTTTTTTCAAGATCAATCACGGCAAGCCTTCCAGCCCAGCGCGCTGTCACGAGGAGTGTCTTGCCGTCTGCCAACATTTCCATACAATCTGGTCCGGCTGGCGTTTTATACGTGTCAACGACTTTTAATGTCGTCCAGTCGATGCGACTAATCGTATTTGCGCTGCGGTTGCTCACGAACACATGCCGCTTATCCCCCTGAGAACGGAAGGCATGCGCGCCTTTCCCTGTCGGGATGCGCGTTTTAAGGACGGCCTTGCCGGTCGACATATCGTACGCCTCAACCGCATCCTCGCCTGTCAGGCCGATCAACAGCGTTTTGTCATCGGGTGTCAGATATAAATCGGCAGGGATCTTGCCGACGCTAATCGTCCATAGCCGCTTTTGCGTCGCTAACTCGATCGCCGTCAATTGATTGCTATCCTGCAACGTAATATAGGCAACCGTGCTTTTACTATCGATTGCAATATGGCTCGGCGTTTTCCCTGCTGGCACACGCTTGACCAAATGCATCTTGAACTCTTCGCCGACACGCTCCCAGCGATAGATATCGACGTGATCCAACCGGTTAGCGGCTGTCACAAACCATTTCATGTCTGGAGAAAACCGCAAATGGTAAGGGTCGAGAATCCCCGTCATCGTGCGCTGCACTGCCGCAGTCTTTGGATCGAGAAAAGTAATAGAGTCGCCCTCAGCATTGGCTACCATGACTGACTTGTTGTCAGGCGTCAGATACAAGTGGTGGGGCTCCTTGCCCACTGGGATCCGCTTTATTTCCGTATACGTCTGAGGATCAATCACGCTCACATCTGCGTTAAGCGAGTTCAGTACAAGAATCGGTGGGGCGGCCCACACGCTCGCGGCAAGAAGTCCGCACAGAGCAAAGGCGAACCGCACGGTGGCGGCATAGATCGATCGATTAAGTGTCATGTAAAGCCATTCATACGTTGAACTGTAGTTGAACTGTAAAACTGTATTTTCCGTTTGCTAAGGCTTGGGCGCAAGCGGTCGATGCACCTTCGCTCCTGCGTGTGGCGCACGCATCATCAAGATGCTGCCTGACTCGGATTCCGTGCAATACAAATCTCTATTTTCCGCACCCCCAAACGCCACGTTCGTGACCACGTGTTGCGTTGGACTCGTCCAGACAAAAATTGGTTCCCCACGCGGATTAATCAACCACACATAACCCAGACCTGGATTGGCCATGGCAAGGTTACCCGCGACATCCATAGCCAAGCCATCCGGGCCACTTGGACCGTAGGACGTAAAGAATTGACCCACCTTTGCAACGCTGCCATCGCTCATGAGCGGCGCACGCCATACACAATTACCGCGCGTGACCCCAACGTACAAGACTTTCTCGTCGGGGGAAAGTACAAGTCCGTTAGGGCTAGGTACATTGCTGAGCAGTAAGTCGAGTTTGCCAGAAGGTTGCAAGCGATAGACTCGGCCCGTCGGATCGTGCATACCGGACTGGCCTTGGTCAGTGAAATATATATTGCCTTGTGCATCGCAAGTCAGATCGTTGACGCCCTTGAAACTCTCGGTATTGCGTCGAGCAAGATAGGGCTCAATCTTTCCAGATTGAATCGTTAAGCGCATCAATCCGTTCTTGTAGTCCGTAATCAGAAGTTCCTCGTCCGACAAAAACTTCATGCCGTTAGGTTCGCCGTCATATTCGACGATCTGCGTCCAATCGCCTTTCGGGTCGATACGAAAGACTCGCCCAAAAATAATATCGGTCACATACAAGTTGCCCTGCGCATCAAAGACCGGGCCCTCCAGGAACGAGTCCATCGCAGCGCCGCCGCGGTTGGCATCCGCCCAAGCCGAACGGACACCCGTGCGTCGGAACTTGCCAGGCATCTCGGTGAACACCTCGGCCATCACACATTCTGGGGCTTGTCTGAAAAACATATTTTCTCGCTTAATTTATTCCGTACGACATTTTGACAGGTTCTGGCAGAAATTCACTAAAATGCCTACACAGGAGACACCATGCGCCCACTTGATCGAATCGATCTAAAAATTCTAGACGTACTACAACGCGACGGTCGGATCTCCATGACGGATCTCGCCGAGCGCGTGAGCCTCTCAGCCACGCCTTGTTCAGAACGCGTCCGGCGACTAGAGCGCGAGGGCGTCATCACCGGTTACTACGCGCGGGTCAACCCGGCAGCGCTCGGAAAAAATCTACTTGTTTTCCTAGAGATCAAATTATCCGCCAAGTCGGGCGACGTCTTCGACAAGGTAAAGAAGGAGCTGGAATACGTCCCAGAGGTGATGGAGTGCCATCTCGTATCAGGCGATTTTGACTACTTAATCAAAGCGCGGCTTCCAGAGATGAATAAATACCGACAGCTGCTCGGCGAAATCCTCAAACGACTTCCTGCTTCCGCAGAGTCTCGTAGCTATGTGGTGATGGAAGAGATCAAAGAGACGCTTTACCTAGCGGTTGACCGGTAAAGCATCCGCTTGTCTTTAAACCTTGGGCGGCAGAGACCGTATAAAGGACCACAAGTCCTCGTTGTTCGATGTCGCAACATTGAAACGAAACCAACTCGAGGGCTGGTCATTCGGCCGAAAGTACGAACCAGGGGCGAGCCAAATCCCTCGATCCAAGGCCCGTGTCGCGACCGCAATGCTTCGATCGGGCTGGACGGGCAATTTTGCCCATAAAAATAAGCCCGCCTGAGGCTCAACAAAAATCTCAAGGCCCGCCTCCCGCATGCTCTGCGCAACCGTTTGGTGTGCACTACGCAATTTCTCAGTAATAAAGCGTACATGCTTGTCGTAGTGCCCTTCGCTCAACACATTGGCCACTACACGTTCGGTCACTTCGGATGACGTCAACCCGACAGCCATTTTGGTTCGGGCCAGATCCGCCAAGACTTCCGCATGCGCAGCCAGGTAGCCCACGCGCAACGTGGGCGCAATGGTTTTAGAGAACCCGGAAATGTAGATCACTCTATGCAACCCCTCCAGAGACGCCAAGCAGGCCGCCTCAGGCGGCGCGAGCTCGCGATAAATATCATCCTCAATGACCCACAAACCGTAACGATCTGTCAACGCGAGCAACCGCTGTGCGTTCGCCTTAGACAATGAGCTGCCTGAGGGATTTTGTAAAACCGTATTGACGAAAATGGCTTTCGGTCGCATCGTTTGCAGCACGTGTTCAAGTTGTTCGAAGTCATAGCCATCTTGCGTACGGGCCACGCCAATGACATTGAGTCCGGCGAGCTGGAGAATCTGCAAAAGATTGCAGTAGCAAGGATCTTCCACAACCACCGTATCGCCAGGTCGCAACAATGTACGCACCACCAAATCGAGTGCTTGGGTCGCACCTTGGGTCAATAATATGTTGCTTGGCTCTACCGGCACATCAAAGCGTCTTAACGACAGCGCAATATGCTCACGCAAAGCGCCCATCCCATACGGGTGGCCATACCCACCAAACCGCGGACCCGGGACGCGTCCCAATGCGCGCAGCGCATGCTGCAGACCACTTTCGTTGATCCACTCGCCAGGAATCCAACCGCAACCGGCTTTACTCGGGACCGAGTGATCTGCAAAGACATCGGACAAAAGCCAGGCGGCGCTTAATGTGGGGGCAGACCAAATGGGAGCGGGGGCGATCACCGAGGAGGTCAAACCCGCAACGCGGTACGCGGCGCCTCGGCGCGCCACCAAATGCCCCAACTCAACCAGGCGTTGATACGCCTGAGCGACGGTGAACGGACTGATCGCTTGTCCACGCGCGAGCGCGCGCACCGAAGGCAGCGCGTCGCCCGCACGCAATGTGCGCGCCTCAATCGCACGCGCAACGCCATCTACAATCTGCTCGACTAGACCCAGATTGGACTGTCGATCTAAGACCAGAGCTAATGTCATCGCTGTTTACCAGTACAGTTCGAGGCAAATAAGCCCCTATTTTCAATACAGTTTGCCATAATGTACTGTAACTGTACTGGCAAAAACCAAGTTTCACCCGTTACAGTGGTGCATTCGCTCGAAAACGGAGACCTCCCATGAACGCTATTACCGAAAACATCAGCCTGTCTACCGATCTGGACATGGCCAATTTCTGGATGCCTTTTACTGGCAACAAGCAATTTAAAGCTGCACCGCGCATTCTGAAAAGCGCAAAAGGCATGTACTTCACGACAGCGGATGGCCAGAAAGTACTGGATGCAAGTGCCGGGCTCTGGTGCGTGAACGCGGGTCACTGCCGTGACGAAATTACCGAAGCTGTACACAAGCAAATGATGGAGCTCGACTACGCGCCTCCATTCCAAATGGGTCACCCACTCGCCTTTGAAGCAGCGAAAAAAATTGCTGAGGTGATGCCTGCCGGCCTTGACCGTATCTTCTTTGCGAACTCGGGCTCCGAGGCCGTTGACACCGCACTCAAAATGGCACTCGCCTACCACCGCGCACGCGGTGAAGGTCAGCGTACGCGTTTGATCGGTCGCGAGCGCGGCTATAGTGGCGTGGGCTTCGGTGGCATCTCTGTTGGTGGCATCCTGGCAAACCGCAAAGCCTACTCAGGCGCACTGATCCCTGGTGTGGATCACATTTCCCACACACACAACTTGGCTGAAATGGCCTATAGCAAAGGGCAGCCTGCATGGGGTGCTCACCTGGCGGATGATCTCGAGCGCCTGTGCGCACTGCATGATCCCTCAACGATTGCCGCAGTGATTGTTGAGCCCGTTGCAGGCTCGACCGGCGTACTGGTGCCGCCTCAGGGTTACTTGCAGCGTCTGCGCGAAATTTGTACTAAGCACGGCATCCTCTTGATATTCGACGAGGTGATCACCGGCTTTGGTCGTTTGGGTAAAGCCACCGCCAGCGAACTCGTAGGCGTCACGCCAGACATTCTCACCATGGCCAAAGCGATGAACAACGCAGCGATCCCGATGTCAGGTGTCGCAGCAAGTCGTCAAGTCCATGACACGATCGTTAACGGCAGTGCTGGTGGCGCAATTGAATTCTTCCACGGCTATACCTACTCATCGCATCCAACGGCCGCAGCTGCTTGCTTAGCCACACAAGAAATCTACCGCAAGGAAGGTTTGTTTGCCCGCGCTGCAGGCTTAGCGCCCAAGTTCGAAAAAGAGATCCACGCGTTGCGCGGCGAGCCTTTCGTCAAAGATATCCGCAACCTTGGCCTGATGGGTGCCGTTGAACTGCAGTCGCGTGACGGTGCACCAGGTGCACGTGCTTATGACGTGTTCCTCAAGTGTATGGAAAAAGGTGTGTTGGCGCGCTTTACCGGCGACATCATGGCTTTCTCGCCACCACTGATCGTATCGGAAGGCCAGATCGAAGAAATCTTCGCAACGGTTAAAAAGGTTCTGCACGAAGTCGCCTAAGCAACCTCGCGTAACACCTGAAGGGGCGCCTTGTGCGCCCCTTTTTCGTACCTCGAAGATCTCTCTGCTGCAGGTCGCCGCTCAGATACAATCAATCAACATTTTTATCTGTATTCCCCTCACTGGAATCCTTCACCTCATGAACTACCAACTGCCGTTCCCCTCTGGCCGTCAACCCGTGTTGGCGCGTAACGTTGTCTCGACCTCGCAACCTTTGGCTTCTCAAGCAGGCGCTGCCGCCTTCGCACGTGGCGGTAACGCGATTGATGCGGCACTGGCTGCTGCGATCACATTGACTGTTGTCGAGCCAACCATGAACGGTATCGGTGGTGACGCTTTCGCTATCTTGTGGGATGGCAAAGCCTTACACGGACTAAACGCCTCTGGACGCGCTCCTGCCGCATGGTCGCCCGAGCGCTTCAAAGGTATGGCCGCCATGCCGCACCGCGGCTGGGAATCCGTCACCGTTCCGGGCGTGGTTTCACAATGGGTAGAGCTGTCGAGCAAGTTCGGCAAGCTCCCTTTTGAGGACCTCTTCAAAGATGCGATCCGACACGCGCGCGACGGCTTCCCTGTCAGCCCCGTGATCGCACGTCAATGGAAAGATGCTGCCGCCGAATTACATATGCATCCAGGCTTTGAGGCATTCATGCCTAATGGTCGTGCGCCCGAAGCCGGAGAGATCTGGCGCTTTCCAGATCAAGCCGACACGCTCGAAGACATCGCCCGTACAAAGGGTGAGTCGTTCTACCGTGGTCGCCTCGCAAAAGCGATCGCGGCATTTGCAAAAGAATGTGGCGCTGCAATGACCGAGGCCGATCTAGCCGCTCACCGCTGCGACTGGGTTGGAACGGTATCTACGAACTACCAGGGCTATGACGTACATGAGATCCCACCTAACGGGCAGGGACTCACTGCTCTGCTCGCACTGAACTTAATTGAGCAGTTGCCCTACGCGCAAACGAAACCCGGCTCTGCCGAACGCATGCACCTTGAAGTGGAATGTATGCGCGCAGCCTTTGCAGATTTGTATGCGCACGTAGCAGATCCCGAGTTCATGAAAGTGACTGCAAAAGATTTGCTCAGCAAATCGTATGCAAAAGAGCGGGCCAAACTAATCGACCCAAAGAAAGCAGGATCCTATCTGCCTGGCCAACCCCCTTCGGGCGGCACGATTTATATGTGCGCGACAGACACCGAAGGGCGCATGATCTCCTACATTCAGTCGAACTTCAAAGGGTTCGGTTCGGGCGTGGTCGTACCCAAGACAGGTATCGCGCTGCAAAACCGCGGATCGGGTTTTGTCACGACTCCAGGTCACCCGAACTTAGTCGGCGGTGGTAAGCGTCCGATGCACACCATCATTCCAGCCTTCCTCATGCGTGATGGCAAACCAGACATGGCCTTTGGCGTGATGGGTGGCAACATGCAAGCGCAGGGCCACATGCAAATGGTGTTGCGTTACGTCACTGAGAAGCACAACCCACAAGCTTGCTCTGACTCACCACGCTGGCGCATCAACGACATCGGCGAGCTCACGGTTGAAGCCGGTGTACATCCCGCTGTTGTTGAAGGTTTGCGTGCGATGGGCCACAAGCCGATCGTTGCACCGGCCGATAGCCTTGACTTCGGCAGCGCCCAGTTGATTGCGCGCTTACCAGGCGACAAAGCGCCTTACGCCTATGTTGCGGGCTCTGACCACCGGCGTGACGGTCAGGCAGTCGGCTACTAGCGAGACCGTCGCAGCGGACATCTCTGGCCGTCATCACTTACGCGATTCGTCCGAAACGCCCGCCGTTGAAGTCTTCAATTGCCTGAACGATCTCGGCCTTTGTGTTCATCACAAAAGGGCCGTGGCCGGAGATCGGTTCTTCAATTGGTTCGCCGCATAACAGCAGCGCAACGGTATCTTCAAGAACGTGCACAGCGATATCTTGCCCCGCATGTTCATACATCAGCATCTGTGCATCCGTCGCGACAGCACCGTCTTGCGCTTGAACTGCACCATGCAGCACAACTAGCCCGGCGCTCCAGCCCGCTGGCACCGGAATCGTGAGCGCTGCGCCTTTTTTCAATTTCAAGTCTATAACCTGCATCGGGGTGAACGTACGTGCCGGACCGGTTTCACCGCCGAACGATCCGGCAATCACACGCGCCGTGCCAGAGCCGTCCGCCAGGGCGAACTCCGGAATCTGTTGGCGCAGAATCGGTTGATATCCAGGCGATGTCATTTTGTCTTTAGCTGGTAAGTTGACCCACAGCTGAATCATTTGCAGTACGCCGCCCGCTCGCGCGAATGCCGCAGAGTGGAACTCTTCGTGCAAGATACCAGCGCCTGCCGTCATCCATTGCACCTCACCCGGACCAATCACGCCACCTTGACCCGTGGAGTCCTTGTGTTCGACTTCGCCCTCATAGACGAAGGTCACCGTCTCAAACCCTCGATGCGGATGGGAGCCCACGCCTTTACGCTCGGCTGTGGCCGGAAATTGCTTCGGGCCCGCAAAATCCAACATCAAGAATGGACTCATCTCCCTACCCAAGTCTTGATAGAAAAATAGTGTGCGCACGGGAAAGCCGTCTCCGACCCAGTGACCACGATCATTACCCTGCACGCTCATTAATTTTTTCATAGATAGAGATTAACCGTTATTGATGGGGTGTCATGTCACACAACATCTTGTGAATTTGTTTGGGCCGCTTGCGATAGACCTACCCCAGCGCGCCTAAGAAATACGAACACATGATCGCCAAATACATATTCACTCTGCTCAAGTCCGTTGGAGTGCGGCGCGAACTCCTCAAACAACTGGTAGTTTTTGACGTCTTCCAATTTGAAGTCGATATGGGATGGGCTATTGCTGTATCCCAAAACAAGCACACCATTACTTTTCATAATCGTCTTAAGACCGGCAAACAAATCTTCGCATTGATCGATTTGATTGACACCGAAGCCAATTAAACCGTTGGCGATAATGACATCAAACTGATCATGCAAGTATTGCCGTGTGAGCTCTGTTGCCGAGCCTATTCGATGGTTATGCACATCACCATAAATCGCCTTACTAGGGTCTCTGTCAATGGTGAAGAACTTTGCAGAAAACCGCGACCGATAATGCCAACTTCGTTTGTCGGTGCCAATGAACAAACATTGCGCGGACTCGTGGTTCAGCACTGTGTCTAAATAATTAAAAATATCATGCTCTAAAAACAATCGGTTCGCTGACTTATGGGGGAACTCAACTCCCCAGGTAACCGCTAGCCGCGGCGCAAGCTTAAACAGTAATGTTTTGAGTTTATTTTTTAGCTTCAACATGTGCGGTCTACTTCGAATTTTCCGGCCACTTTCTTTGCGACTGTTGTGGTCTTGAATACGCGTCATCAAACATTATTCTACCGTCACACTCTTTGCCAGATTGCGTGGCTTATCAACATCTGTGCCGCGCGCACAGGCTGTGTGATAGGCCAGCAGCTGCAGCGGAATCGTGTGCAGAATAGGGGAGAGTAAACCGTAGTTCTCAGGCATACGGATCACGTGCACACCTTCGCTGCTCGCGAGCTTGGTATCTGCGTCGGCAAACACATACAACTCGCCACCACGCGCGCGCACTTCGTGCATGTTCGATTTCAGCTTCTCAAGCAAGGCGTCGTTCGGTGCAATGGTCACCACTGGCATCAACTCTGTCACCAACGCTAAAGGCCCATGCTTAAGTTCACCGGCTGGGTAGGCCTCAGCATGGATATAGCTAATTTCTTTTAACTTCAACGCACCCTCGAGTGCGATGGGATAGTGCATCCCTCGACCTAAGAATAAGGCGTTCTCTTTCGTCGCAAAACGATCAGCCCAGGCCATGATTTGTGGCTCAAGTGCCAGCACTGCGCTAATGGCAGCAGGCAGGTGACGCAACGCTTTGACATGCGCCGCCTCTTGGTCTTGGGGCAGCCGGCCGTGCGCGTGCGCCAAGGCCAAGGTCAGCATAAACAAGGCCGTCAATTGTGTTGTAAAGGCTTTGGTCGACGCCACGCCAATCTCAACGCCCGCCCGAGTGATGTATGCCAACTTGCACTCACGCACCATTGCGCTCGTCGACACATTACAAATGGTGAGGGTCTGTTCCATCCCTAACCCTCGTGCATGCTTAAGTGCGGCAAGCGTATCGGCCGTTTCGCCGGACTGCGAGATCGTCACGACCAATGTTTTTGGATGCGGCACACTTTCACGATAGCGGTACTCACTTGCGATTTCGACCGCGACAGGGATCTGCGTAACCGCCTCAATCCAGTACTTCGCGGTTAAGCCCGCGTAGTAGCTGGTGCCGCAAGCAAGAATGAGCACGCGATCAATCTCTTCAAAGGTCTCTCGCGCACCCGCACCAAACAACTCTGGGGTGACGGACTCGACGTCTTCAAGCGTGTCCCCGACCGCGCGCGGCTGTTCAAAAATTTCCTTTTGCATGTAATGGCGATACGGGCCAAGCTCTGCCGCACCCGTATGAACATGCACCGTATTAATTTTCCGATCGACTCGCTTGCCCGCCTGGTCCATGATCCAGACGTTTCCTAACTGCAAATCCGCAACATCACCGTCTTCAAGATAAATAATTTGATCCGTTGTGCCCGCAAGCGCTAGCGCATCGGAGGCCAAAAAGTTTTCCTCCTTCCCGCGGCCAATCACGAGAGGGGACCCTTGGCGAGCAGCAACGATGCGATGCGGCTCGTCGCGACAAAATACGGCGATTGCATACGCACCATGCAAGCGACGCACAGTTTGCTGTACGGCCTCAAGCAAGTCGCCGTTGTACACATGGCGAATCAAGTGCGCGATCACCTCGGTGTCGGTCTGGCTCTCAAAGGTAAAGCCGGCCGCCTGCAGCTCCGTGCGTAGCGCCTCGTGATTCTCAATAATGCCGTTATGCACCAAGGCAACGCTCGGCTCTTCTGCCCCGAGGGCAGAAAAGTGTGGGTGGGCGTTACGCGTGACCGGTGCGCCGTGCGTCGCCCACCGGGTGTGGGCAATCCCGGTAAAGCCAGCGATATGGTTGCGGGCGATGTCCGCGGCCAACTCAGCAACCCGGTCTGTGCTGCGCGCACGGCGTAACCCACCGTTATCGTATACAGCCACCCCACACGAGTCATAACCGCGATACTCGAGCCGCTTAAGACCTTCGACCAAGATTGGGGTGATATCACGCGAAGCGACCGCAGCAACAATTCCGCACATAAAGCGTCTCCTAAGGATCGTACTATTGTGCCAATATTTGTTGACTATTTATTTCATAAAATAAATATTTATGAAATAATTAATTTCATATTAATATTAATGAAATATAATTTCATTAATATGATCCGCCTAATGATCCCACGTCGTTTAAACAGACACTCATGACCCTCTCCGCTCTGGACGATCTCGATCGACGTATTCTGGATCAACTCCAACAGGATGCTTCACTCACGAACCACGCCTTGGCTGAACGGGTGCACGCCTCGCCCCCAACCTGTATGCGTCGCGTCAAACGGCTCAAGGCGCTCGGCGTGATCGCCAAGCAGGTCGCTATTCTCAATCCAGAGAAGCTCGGTAGCGCGCTCACAGCCATTGTTGAGGTCACCCTCGACGCGCAGTCGTCCGAACAACTCCCTTTATTTGAAGCCGCGATGCAAAATGAACGTGCGGTACAGCAATGCTATCGGGTATCGACCGGGCCCGACTTTGTATTGATTATTCAGGTCAAAGATATGGCGGCTTATCATGCCTTGGTGCATCGCTCACTCACCGCCCAAGCTAACGTCCGTAACGTTCGCACTTTTTTCTCTGTACATCGCAGCAAGTTTGAAACGCTCACTGCATTAACCTAACCACTGCCCACGCAGGTTAAGCTCTTAATATGAAAAAACTACTCCGACTCGCCATTCTTGACGACTACCAAGATCTCGCCCACCGCATTGTTGACTGGAGCCAGATCCCAGGTCTATCTGTTGTTGCGTTCAAAGATCATGTCTACACCGAAGACGACTTGGTTGCCCGACTCCAGGGCTTTGATGGTGTGATGCGTATCCGTGAACGCACAGAATTCCCACGCTCCGTCTTGACCCGCCTGCCGCAACTCAAGTTCATACTAGCAACCGGTATGCGTAATGCTCGCTCATTAGACCTGCAGGCGACCGATGAACTTGGTGTTACGGTCTGCACAACCGAGGCCATGCATCAAAGTACGGTTGAGGTCACTTGGGCGCTCATCCTCGGATTGTTTCGCGCGATTCCGCAAGAAACTGCTTCCGTGCGTGCTGGGGGCTGGCAAACAACAGTGGGCGATGGTGTGGCCGGCAAGACCTTGGGTATCATCGGCTTAGGCAACATGGGGATCCCTGTCGCGAAGATCGGACGCATCCTCGGAATGCGCGTGATTGCCTGGAGTCAGAATTTGACGCAAGAGCGCGCAACGCCGCATGATGTGATCTGTGTGACCAAGGACGAACTGATCGAAACTTCCGATGCGATTACGATCCATCATCCGCTCACCGACGCAAGTCTCGGCCTCTTAGGTAAGAATGAGCTCGCGCGCATGAAACCCAGCGCCTATCTGGTGAACACTTCTCGCGCACAGATTGTGGATGAAGAGGCCTTAATCCATGCACTGACCGCAAGAAAAATCGGCGGCGCAGCCTTGGATGTCTTCACGTGTGAGCCTCTGCCACAAAACCATCCCTTCAGAAACTTGCCTAACGTGATTGCCACCCCGCATATTGGGTTCGTCACACAAGAAAATATGACTGAATTTTTTTCTCAGTCCTATAAAAATCTCGTCGCCTATCTTGCCGGTCAACCCATCAATGTGATCAACGCAGCGCATCCCTTTTTGCCAGAGTCACAGGTCGCCAAGCAGATGCACAAAAGTCCTCTGCATTCAAAAAGTTAATGCTTTTAGAAATACGTTCGGCGTAACAAAACGATGAAAAATCCACCTACTGCTCGCGTCAAAAAATCAACTCTGGCGGCTGCACTCGAGAATGATTTGCCAGGTGGCGAACGGGCCTATCGCTACATCCGACAAGCCCTCGCAAGCCAGCAGCTGATGCCTGGCGATCGTCTGCGTGAAGTAGAGCTCGCCGAGATGATCGGCCTGAGTCGCACACCGATTCGCGAGGCCCTTGCCAGACTGGAGTCTGAAGGTCTTGTTGTCCATGATTCCACGCTTGGAATCATGGTCGCAGAGCTTGACTACAGCATGGTGACCGAACTTTACTTTATGCGCGAAGTGCTAGAGGGCACTGCAGCCAGGCTTGCGGCGCAACATGCCTCAAGCGTTGAAATCTCCTTGCTTGAAGACATGTGCGAACAGTACGCCAACTCTGTCGGTGACGATGCAAAACTGGCCAGTAGCAATCGACAGTTTCACGAGATGCTCTATAACTGCAGTCACAATAGATATCTGATCAAAATGTTAAAGACGCTGCACGACACCTTAACGTTGTTAGGCAACACGACACTGACAGATCCCAAACGCGTCAAGGACACCATCAAAGAGCACGAGGCGGTTGTAGCTGGAATCCGCAAGCACGATCCAGAGGCCGCAGAAAAAGCGCTCCGCGCACATATTTACGCTTCGCAAAAGATGCGTATTCGTCGACTCATTTCAAATCAATAAGCGCCTGATGTCTAAGAATATAACTCTCGATTTTGTAGCGTTGCTACGTGCATGGTCTATTGAGGATCCTGCGCTGGTCCGCATGGCACGTTTGTTACTGATCGATGGGCTCGCGGTTGCGCTGGCCGGCTCAGACCAGCCGGGTCCGCGCCTCGCCGCGGCTCTGGCTCGTGAACAAGGCGGCAAAGAATCAGCCACGGTTATTGGTCAAGGGTTTTCAACCTCACTATCCCAAGCAGCCCAAATCAATGGGCTGTCTATGCATGTGCTGGACTATGAGCCGATGTGGAATCCCCCTAATCATACGCTCTCGACAATGCTGCCTGGCTTACTCGCGTTAGCTGAGCAGCGTGAAGCGCAAGGTGCAGGTCCCCAGGGCGCACGGCTTCTGCGCGCACTCCTCAAAGGCGTCGAAGCGCAAGGGCGGTTGCGCTTGTCGTCTGGTCAGATCGAACCACGCGAGCTTAGCTTGCATCCTCCGGGCGTCGTGGGTCCTTTGGCTTGTGCGATTGCGTGCGGGGATTTCTTAGAGCTGTCTGAAGCACAACATGTAGCAGCCGTTGGTATTGCGGCATCACGCGCGGGTGGCGTGCTCGCGAACGTTGGCTCAATGACCAAGGCACTTCATTGCGCAGATGCCTGTCGCAGCGGACTTGAAGCAGCGCTACTCGCTCAAAGCGGGTTTACTGCTGATACGGATGCGCTGGCTGGTCCACGCGGTTACGGGTATGCCTATTTTGGTGATCGCTTCGATTCATCACAGCTCGTGGCGCCCTTGCTTGTGCCGCGTGTGCTCACACCTGGTCCGGCATGGAAATTGTTTCCCTCGCAATATGCAACCCATTTCGTCATTACGGCGGCGCTAGACTGCCGCGCTGAAATCGCAGACCCCAACAGCATTAGGCGTGTGGAGATTCTGACTCCGTTAATGCCCTATATCGATCGACCGACTCCAACCTCCGGACTGGATGGTAAGTTTTCGCTCCAGTATTGCGTCGTGGCAGCACTACTCGATGCTCGTCTTAACCTAGATTCTTTTAGTGATGCACGGCGCTTTGCCGAAGATGCCACGCGCCTATTGTCTGTCACGCAACTGACGCAAACGGCCGAGATTTCTGGGCGCCTGGACGCCATGCATGTTGAGGTTTGCGTCACGCTCGTCGATGGAACCGTTGTTCGCCACCAATGTGCGGCCCCACTTGGAAGTTGGTCGCGCCCTATTGCAGCAGAGGTTGTAGAGGACAAAGCCCACGACCTGATTGACCGACGTATCACGCCAACGTTGGCGAATACATTCTGGTCTGAGCTCGACGCGCCGCCTCAGGCGCTCCGAATCTCGACGTTGATGGCATGCCTTACTGCGGATCAATCACTCGGCTAACGACCGGGTGGTAGGCGTCTTGGTCGCCACGCGCACGCGCTAAATCGTACAGGCGTTGTACATTTCGAGCACCCGCCGCATCGACTCCTGTGTCTTGCGCAAGCTCCAGTGCATAACGTAAGTCTTTCACAGCATAGTCGACAGAAAAAGCTCTCTCGGGGAAGTCGCCAGGAATCATTGCTTTCAGACCGTGATTGCGCAAAGCAAAGCTGTCTGCAGAACCCAACGAGAGGGTTTCGAATAGCGTTTGGGGGTCTACCCCTGACCGGCGGGCAATCGCTCGCGCTTCCGCTAAAGCAACCACCGTTTCAAACAACACCATATTATTCAGTATCTTGGTGATTTGTCCGGCCCCGACCCCACCACAAAGAGTGATTTCGCTCGCAAAGCACGCAATCAAGGGTTTGACCACCGCAAACTGCTCGGCCGTGGCACCAACCATTACCGACAACGTGCCTGCTTCGGCTGCCGCGCGTGTTCGGGCAACGGGCGCATCGATCAGCGTGACGCCACGCGCCTTGAACTCCTCAAACAAAGCACGCGTTAATTTGACGGGGGAAGTGCTGAGATCCACCACTGTCTGACCCGCTCGTGCATGGGCCAGCAGACCGTCGGGCTGGCGGGCAACGTCGGCCACGACTTCGCCAGAAGGCAAGGATAGAAAAACAAACTCGCTTGCCTGCATGACGTGGGCCACTGACTGTGCCGGACTAACCGCGGCACCAAGCCGAGTCAACGGCGCCGCTTGGGTGTCGTAGGCAAGAATCTGTTGCCCCATCTTTTGAGCTAAGTTGCGGCACATTGGCTCACCCATGACACCAAGACCGATAAATCCAATTTTTTTAATGGTGCTCATACGCCGCTCACTATTCATAAGTCTTGACATCTGTGCCAGGATTCGTGAATATACTGCTGTATTTACGCGTCGTTCGAACGCGCCACCCATAACGGATTCCCCTGCCAACGATAGGGTCAATCTCGGAGACAAACATGTTGGTTCAGCCCCTCTTCCGCTCAAACGGACTTTCTACTCATGCGTGGAGAGTTGCATTAGATAAGTGCTTACTCGCTCTTCTTGCTGCTTGTCTCATCGTCGCCTCTCCGTTTGCCCTTTCGCAGACCAATGACTGGCCGGCAATCGAGGCCGCAGCGCGCAAAGAAGGCAAAGTGATGATGTATCACAACCTGAACCCAGCAGGTGCCGAACGCCTTGCCAACGAGTTTCGTAAGGCATACCCAGCCATCAAAATGGAAATGACGCGTCTCGGGAGCGCGCCTCTGATCCAACGGTTTGGCACCGAATTCTCGTCGGGCCGGCATCTCGCCGACGTCATGATCACCTTTCCAGACCAGCGTATTTTTAACGGCATGAAGGGCGGCTGGATGGCGAAGTGGACACCGCCCGAGCTTAAAAACTTCCCCGCTGCCGTGAATCACGACCAACAAAACATGTTGTTCAACGTTCAAACCGCGCGCGAAGGGATTATCTATAACAAACAACGGGTAAAGCCTGCTGACGTACCCAAGGAGTGGGCCGATCTTTTTGACCCGAAATGGAAGGGACGTATCGGCATGAACCCCCCATGGCGGTCTGTGTCGATTCAGGGCGTCGTGGCCTATTGGGACAAGCTTGGCCTCGGTGACACCGCTGCAAAAATGAAAGACAACAACGTACGCTTCTTTGAAGGCTCTGGGGGTATTATTCAGGCAGTCATTCGCGGCGATGTGCATGTCGCCGAAATTACCGATCTCCCAGTAAACGTTGCGCTGGCGGACGGTGCGCCAATCGGCATAGTCTATCCTAAGTCTGGAACAACGCTCTCGCTGGGGTATATGTTTGTCGCCGAAAAAGCGCCGAACCCGAACGCAGGAAAAGTTTTAGCGAACTGGCTGATGACCGAAAAGGGACAAAACTTTCTACAAGAATTTGCGGGACTCGCCGTCACACGCAAGGGGGCACCTCCGCTGTCTCACCTCCCAGCCACAGCATCGTTACCCAACACGATCGATGGTCTTGAGTTACTACCGCCCGCCAAACAAAAACAAATTGTTGATCACTGGCGCACGACCTTCGGTATTCAATAATTAGTCTTACAGTTCTTTTAGGCCGGTTACGATGACCGGCCTAAAAAATTATGCCCCGCGGAAAACGAAGAACATGAATAGTGAGCGTCATATTTCGACCCCACAACAGCCGACTGCGCTCGCGCCGATCTTTCGCAATGCGAGCATATTCGATAGTGGTCGCTTACTCGGCACAATCTATCTTGTTACATTTTTTATTGTCGCCGCTCTGGTTGCGATTCCGCTTCTTGCCCTGCTGTACGGCAGCCTGCGAAGCGCGGCGCCAGGACAGGCTGGGGAATGGACACTTCGTAACTGGGAGGGCCTGTTTTCAAGCGGTGTGCTCGGGACGTTTTACACCACGATTCTAATTGGCGTGGCCTCTGCTGTGATTGCAGCAGTCGTTGGTACAGCGATTGCGCTGATCGTGCATCGTACTGATTTTCGTAAGGGTAACGCGGTTACCGCGCTAGTGAGTCTCAGTTTTTTTCTGCCTTCTTTTATTTTGGCGATGGCGTGGATCATTATCGGTTCGCCAGGAGGCTTAATTAACGGCGTCCTCGAATCGCTATTCGGTTCAGAGACCTGGAAAGTTGACGCGTACACAAAAAGCGGGATGATTTTTGTAACCGTCTTACACCAAATTCCTTTTGTGTATTTGATGATGCGCGGCCCCATTCTGGGAATCGACGCAACATTCGAAGAGGCTGCTCGCGCAGCTGGGGCCTCTCCTTTCAGCGTATTGAGACGCATCACGCTACCGCTACTTGGTTTTTCAATTACCTCTAGCCTAGTACTCACCTTCATTCTTTCCATTGAACAATTCGCTATCCCTGCTCTGATGGGGATTCCTGGCCGAATCTCTGTTCTCGCGACACAACTATATTTGTTAGTGCAATTTCCCCCGCCCGACTATGGCTTAGCCGCCGCAATCGGCTTGACGCTCAGTGCCTTAACCGGCGGAGCCATCTGGCTTCAGCGCCGTATTGCGCGCAGCAACCGCTTAACCGTCACGACAGGTAAGGCCGGGCGCCTCACGCTGATTGAACTTGGCAAATGGAGATGGGCGGCAAACACGCTTTGTTGGGGCTATATCCTCTGCGCGCTGATCCTGCCCGTCATCATTCTTGCCTATGTCTCTGTTCTAAAGTATTTCAGCGCTAACCCGTTTGAAGGCGCGTATACCTGGCGAAACTATTTGTTCCTCTTTGAGTCGGACGCGACCCTGCGCTCTTTCTGGAACACGCTCATCGTGTCAGGGCTCGGCGCGCTGTTAGGGGTCGGCTTAGCCTCCTTCATTAGCTACTTCACGCTGCGTCATCGTCCTCCAGGCTATCGAACGCTGGACTTTATTGCCAGCCTCCCATTTGGCGTCCCAGGCGTTGTGATCGGACTCGGACTGCTCTGGGCCTATGCTTACCTTCCTTTACCCATCTATGGGACGCTGAGTATTCTGGTCATCTCCTTCATCACCCGCTTTCTGTCGTATGCAACGGAAACGGTTGGCGGGCGGATGATTCAAATTGATAAAAGCCTCGAGGAAGCTGCCTGGACGGCGGGTGCAACGCGCCTACAAGGCATTAAGCGGATACTGGTTCCACTGGCCATGCCCTCCCTACAAGGCGCATACTTCCTGCTGTTTATGGCGTTCTTCCGAGAAATCGCCTCGGCGGTACTTCTCTACACTGCATCGACAAGCGTTTTATCGACGTCGATTTGGTCATTCTTCGAACAAGCGAATTGGGGACTTGCCAGTTCGCTGTCTTTAGTAGGCATGGTCGTCGTGTTTATCGCCATGTATCTGCTCATGCTGATAACCAATCATCGGCCCTCCATGAAACTCCTTGACCGCAGCAAAACGCCCGCCGTCAAATAACACTGCACAACTGGATAGAATCACTATGGGTATCCGAGTTAGTAATCTCATCAAAGTATTTGGTCAAACAACGATTGTGCATGGCATTTCCTTCGATGTCGCAGACGGTGAGTTTGTGACATTGCTTGGGCCAAGCGGCTGCGGAAAAACCACCACCTTGCGCTGCATCGCCGGACTTGAACGCACGAACGGTGGAACGATCGAGATCGATGGTCGAATTGTTTCCCAACCCGAGGCCGATATCTTCATCGCTCCGCATGAGCGCGACCTTGGTATGGTGTTTCAGTCTTACGCGATCTGGCCGCACATGAGCGTCGCGGAAAACGTGGCTTTTCCCCTCATTGCACGCAACGTAGATAGCGCAACCATTCCCGAAGCGGTCGCCTGGGCGCTAGACGTGGTCGGCCTCTCTAGCCTTGCCGGTCGTCAGCCCTCCGAACTTTCGGGTGGCCAGCAACAGCGTGTCGCACTTGCGCGCGCAATCGTAGGCAAGCCAAAAGTGCTTTTATTCGATGAGCCACTTTCCAACCTAGACGCCCGTTTACGTGATCGCACACGCGCTGAAATCAGTCGGATTCAAAAAGAGCTCGCCATCCCCGCGGTCTATGTCACCCACGATCAAGCGGAAGCGTTATCCATGTCAGATCGCGTCATCGTCATGGACGCTGGACTCATCGTGGAAGAGGGTCAGCCGCGCGCGCTTTACCGCCGCCCGGCAAACAGATTTACTGCTGACTTTATCGGTGCAGCAAATTTTCTAACGCTCACCTGTCGCAACCAGCAATGGTTTGCCCCTGATGGGTCTTCCATCACCCTTGCTCAGCCCGTCGCTGGGAAAGAGGGTGAGCAACGTACTGCCATATTACGCGCAGAGGATCTGCGGCTACAGGCGCGCTCGGCTGCTGTGCAGTCTGACCGCATCAACACCCTGAGTGGCGTCATTGAACACATTCAGTATATGGGCCCGCACATTGAGTATTCCGTGAAGGTTCAAGACACAACCCTCAATGTGCTTGACCAGATCGAGTTTACGCGTGACGACCCCGTCTTAGTGACCTTCAGTCCGACCGACCTCCACCTGCTGCCGAACAACTGACACCGTCACACGCGGCTTACGGTACCCAAGATGTCTCTTGAAGGACATTTGTACCGTTGCCTCCCCCGCTCGTGTCGATGTGCGTCTGCGTTCTGCCGGCTTGCCCGGGCAGCGCGCGCTTGACCAACAGCTTGGCGACCGCTCGGATATCTGCCGCTTTTTCTAAGGTTTCTAATCTTTCAAAAAGTGGTGGTATGTCCGCACGCGGCAGTGCAGTCTTAGCGCAGTCGTTAAATTTTTCCCACATCTCATCGCTCGTCATGGGGTAAGTGATCCCGCGACCAACAAGATTGCTAATTTTGCGCGTGAGTGACTGTCCATTTTTTAAAGTGACCGTCACTTCCGCGCCAAACTGCTCTGGCGAGTCATCCGCCATGTCGGGATGTGGTCCCGCCGACAGTTTGCCCATAATGTCACGAACGTCCGCATCAAAATGTGCCTCGCCCTCAAAATCAGCAAGCCGCACCGCGCCAGAAACGAGTGCGCGCGCGACCGCGTACTGAACCGAGAATTTTGCCTCAAGCGGCGTCTGCGGATTCGGATTATTCGTATGCGGTAAGCGACGCTTATGCACAAGCACCTCTACCTTCGCGACCTCTTTGAGATCGATTGCTTCTTCTCTGCGTAAATTCAGCATCATCGTGACCGGCGGGTGTGTACTTCCACAGCACGGGAATTGCTTGAGGCCCATCTCAGAGCTGAGCACTTCGAGGGGATTCGCCCAATTCTCAAACATCAATTCAGCATTGAAGTTTCCCGGGCCGTTAAATGCGTTCAGGAAGCCCTGCTTATGCTCAAGTGTCGCGACGTTTGCGTTGTAACCCGACTCTGCCAACAACACGGCCAACAGGCCATTACGTGCGCACTGGCCCACATGCAAAGGCTTGACCATGGTGCCAAAGTTCGATTTCAACCCAGAAGCGAAGGACGCAGCGATGGCCAACGCAGTCGCCATTTTCTGCTTATCCAAACCGATCAAATAGCCACACGCTGCTGCTGCGCCAAATACACCAAGCGTTGCAGTAGGATGCCAACCCTTGTCGTAGTGATAAAAGTTCACGGCACGCGCGATTCGAATCTCTGTTTCAATTCCTACAACATAGGCATGAATCAGCTTCAGGCCCGTCACGCCCCGCTCTTCAGCCAGTGCGAACAAAGGTGCGACAAGCGGCGCTGATTGATGCCCGCCCATCGGCTGGCTAAAGTCGTCGTAATCGTGCGCATGCGAGCCCACGCCATTAATAAAGCTGGCGTCAAGCGCCGAGGTCTTGATCGCCGTGCCGAACACCGTGGACGCGCCAGGCGAAGTTCCTACTCCTAGCACTTTAAACAAATTGGTCACGCAAGGTTCGGTGACTCCCGCAAGCGTGACACCAATCGTATCGATAATCGCCGTGCGGGATAGGGAGATCACCTGATCATTAATCAGTGACGTATCAAACTCACAAATCAACTCTGCAAGTCGAGTGAGCAAAGTTTGTGGCTCTGTTGCCTGATCGGACATGATACGTCTCCTCCTTTCGGATTAAGCGGCTTTCGCCAAGGCTTTGCCAGTGCTTAAGGCAGCTGCCTGACGACCAGCAATACGGCCGAATGTTGCACCGGACACCAACCCGGTTCCCGCCGGGTAATTGTCGTAGAACAAGCCACCGATCATTTCGCCGCAAGCGAACAGCCCTTTGATTGGGCGCCAATCTGTACCCACCACTTGCGTATTCTCATCCACTCGTAGACCGCCAAAGGTGAAGGTAATTCCACCTGTTGCGCTGTAGGCGTAATACGGCGCTTTCTCAAGCTTCGTCGCCCAGTTGGTTTTTTCTAATGCTAAGCCTTGGGTCGACAAGCCATCTTTCTGTGACGGATCAAAACCGTCGTCCGCATGCTTGGCTGCAGCGTTGTATTCAAGAACCGTTTTGAGTGCTTGTTTTTTATCATCGATGTCTAGCTGCTCAATCAACCCCTCGATGGTGTCAGACATGATTGGCTCGCTTGTCGAATAGCGTGGCTCGAGCAAATGCACGACCTGGGAATCAAACAGTTGATATGCCTTCGCACCGGGTTCAGCCAAAATCGCACGTCCATATTTTGCATAAGTGAACATGGCTCCGTCTGCGCCTTCGTCGACAAAGCGCTTGCCCACGCGATTGATCATGACGCCATACAAATAGCTCAATCGGTTACTGCGATCCGTCATCTCACGCGGTGCGAAATTACCCCAGTCAGCAGAAATCGGCGTGGCATGACATCCACTCCACTGACCCCAAGGCATCGCGCCAAGGTTCATCGCCATACGCAAACCATCGCCCTGGTTGTGCGGCGTACCGCGGACTTTCGCTGCACCAACGAGCGGGCCGATATGCTGGGTGCGCATTTGTACGTTTGCTTCAAACCCGCCACATCCAAGCACCACAGCTTTAGCGTGCAACTCTCGTACGCCATTGTCATCACGCACCGTCACGCCGCACACGGCTCCGGTTTCGTCCTGTAGCAGCCCGACGACTGCGGCGCCATAGCGCACTTCAATGCCCATGCGTTCACAGGTCGCAAACCAACTACGCGAGAGTCCCACCCCTTCGTGCTCGGCACGCACCACAAGGCCGCGTGCCCAAACGATTCGATTGCCCTTTCTGACACCCGTGAGCGTAATCGCTGGCTCCATCGGCACCTTACCGACCTCACTCATCCAAAAGACCGTATCCTTTGAATTATTGACAAGCACGTGCGAAAGAACAGGGTCTGTCTGCCCAGAGGTCACGCGCATCAGATCGCCGTGAAAGTCATCTTTCGTATAAGGCGCAATGCCAGAATAAAAGTCTTCGTATTCTTGCTCAACGCCTGGCAACAAGGGGCCAATTTCTTTGGGATCGTCAAAAGCGAAACGCAACACGCCACCGCTCCAGTGTGTATTGCCGCCGCGCATCTCACGTGGGGCTTTTTCAAGCACCACCACGCGCTGAGCGCCATTTTCTTTGGCCGATACGGCCGCCGCCAACGCAGCATTCCCTGCACCCACAACGATCACGTCAAATTCATTCATTTTTTGTCTCCACTACCCATTGATCAGGTCAGCCTCATGACGCGCAAAGGGCTTGCGGATCATGTTTTGCATACAGTTGTATTTTATTGTATTACGCCCGAGAGGTAAAGCTTTAGCGGCTCTGCCACCTTGCGCCTTCACCCTCACGCCTGCGCAACGACTTGGCGATACAAACTTTCGTACGTTTGCACCATCGTGTCAACACCATAGCGCAGCCGGACCTCACGAAGCGCTCGTGCAGCCAGGACTGCGCCGCGCGCAGGCTCGTCAAGTAGCTGTCCAATCTGTTCGGCCAACCCTCGGGCATCGCCTGGTGTACATAAAAGGCCTCGCTCGTCTGCGAGTAACTCCTTTAAACCACCCGCTTGGGTCGCGACCACCGGCACTTCTTGCGCCATGGCATCGAGCACGCTGCTGCCAAGCGCCTCCTGACGCGACGCCATCACAAATACGTTCAGTGCCGCAAACAACTGCTCGACACCAGACTCAAATCCCAGTAGCCGGTAGCGCTTACCCAAGCCTAGCTCGTGTAATGCTTGCCGCGCGGCGTCGGCTGCCGCGCCGTCTGCGCCCCAGTGTACAAACGTCACGTCTGAATATTTTGCACACACTTGCGCTGCGGCTTGGATCAAGGTGACAGGATCTTTCTCTGGTGACAGGGCGGCCGCCGTACCGATCAAACGCTGCCCCACCAAATTTTCACGCTCGAGAAATTCCCGCACACGCGAAGGATTGGGCGCAACAACGGGGACAGCGCTCGGAATGACTTGGACCGACAGCTCCATTGCTCGCATCGCTGCGGCAGCCGCCTCACTGATTGCAACGCGCGCATCGGTATAGGCCCATTTCAGACGAGAAAATCCACTAAAGCCAACAATCGGAAAACTTGTCCGTCTTGAAAAAACTATCGGCCGACGATGCAAGGGCTTAGCCAACAGCGCCCAAGCCAACACATTAGCGGTCTGCACATGCAACACATCGTAAGCCGCGCCATGACGCCCCAGCCACAGGCCAAACTCAGCAGCGCTCTTGGCTGCGTGGGTCTTCAGGCCTTCCGACTGTGCGCGGGCCTCCAACACACTGCCGCCCCTCACCAGCAACTCAACCTCGTGCCCCCGCTCACACAATCCCAACGCCGTGAGGAGGGTTTGTCGTTCACCCCCTCGCCAACCCCGCTCTGAATTGATCTGCAGGATACGCATCCGCACTAGCCGTCCGCGCGCGAGCGTGGCGCTTGAAAATAGCGCAGCGTGTTCACACCGACTGCTATCAAGGCAAATCCTATTGCGACGCAGAGTCCAAGCATAGGTCCACCACTAAAACCAAAACTAAACACCACGGCAACGATGGCCGCACCAAACGTTTGACTAAATACCCGCGTCGTCGCCTGTAGTCCGCCCACAGCACCCGCGCGGTTACGTGGCGCCGAACCTAACATGACACGATTATTTGGCGTTTGAAAAAATCCAAACCCAATTCCTGCCAAGACCATCGCAGTAAACAGCCACGCGTCTGACGCACTCGTGGGCATCACCACCACTAAGCCCAAACCAATCGCCATCGCCGCCGCACCTAGCCCACTCAATATGGCCACAGGGAATCGATCCGACAGCGGCCCCGCGATCGCAGCGATCAGTGCTGCCCCCACGGGCCAACCCGCCATCAGCACACCTACGGCCATTTGAGGGCGATTAAGTGTCACTTGCAAATAAAACGGCAGCGAAACCATCGTGGCCATCTGCGCACAAAACGTACTGGCCGAGGCCGCTAACGCAAACCGCATCGCGGGAATTCTGAAAAGATCAACCGGCACAAGCGGTGCGGTCTGCTTCGCCGAGCGTCGCACCAGAGCCCAGCCAATCACAAACGAAGCACTTAGTAGGGCCACGGCAAGCAAAAAGTTTGTCGATAACGCGTCAATTCCCAGGATGAGCAACGCAATCGTTGTCATGCTCAGCGCAGCCGCAAACCAATCGTAAGGCGCCGAGATACGTGGCACATCGGGTAGGTAACGCACCCCAAGCATCGTGAGGATGCCCACCGGCAAATTAAATAGAAAGATCCACTCCCAGGTCGTAAAAGACAGAATGAATGCGCCGATTGAAGGTCCGATCACCGAGGACACCGCAACCGTCATCGCGTTTAGACCAATGCCGCGCCCGATTAAATGCGGGGGATAAATGTTTCGGACCAGCGCACCAAACAGACACATAATGGCTGAGCCACCAAGCCCTTGAAAAATGCGTGCGCCCAACAACACCGGCATCGACGGCGCCAACGCGCTGCACAACGACGCAAGAATAAAGGTCCACAGCCCGTAATAAAACAATCGCTTAAACCCGATACGCTCCCCAATCGCCGACATGGGAAGCAAGGTCATCGCCACGGTCAGGGTATAAGCGTTAACCACCCACACCACGGCAGAATCAGAGACTTTCAGGTCTTGTGCAATCGAAGGAAGCGCAACGTTCGTCATCGTGGAATCCAACACTGCAAGCGTCAATCCCGCCGCAAGAGCCAGTGCTGCTTTTCTACGTCGCGCTGTCGGTAGTCCTTCGTGCGCATCTGCTGCGCGGGGCGCTTGTGCTTCAGTCATCCTTACGCTTTTTAACCGGCCGCTTCCAGCCTTCGATCGTCACTTGTTTTGCTCGGGATACGGTTAGCTGTCCGGCGGGCGCATCGCGCGTGAGGGTCGTGCCCGCACCGAGCGTAGCCCCCTTGCCGACACGCACCGGCGCAACGAGTTGCGTATCTGAACCAATAAAAGCATCGTCTTCAATCGTTGTGCGGTGCTTGTTCACGCCATCGTAATTGCAAGTAATGGTGCCCGCACCAATATTGACGCGCTCACCTACGTCGGCATCACCCACATAGGCAAGATGATTTGCCTTGCTGCCTTTACCGAGATTCGTGTTTTTAATTTCGACAAAATTACCCACGTGTGTTGCATCTGCCAACTTGGCGCCAGGACGCAAGCGTGCATACGGGCCAATGTGTGCATCCGCACCCACCTCAGCCTGCTCCAGATGACTAAAGGACTCGATGCGCGTGGCGGCCCCTAGCGTGACATTGCGCAGAACGCAGTGCGCGCCGATCCGCACGCCATCGGCAAGGACAACGCGCCCTTCAAACACACAACCCACATCAATAAAGACGTCTTGGCCGCACAACAACTCACCACGTAAATCAAAACGCGCCGGGTCAACGATCGTGACGCCAGCCTCTAACTGCCTGCGGGCAAGCTCACGCTGCCAAAGACGCTCGAGCTCCGCTTGCTGCAAGCGGCTATTCACACCGAGCGTTTCAAAACTGGCGACTGGATGCGCCACGTTGACAGAGATCCCCTCTGCAACGGCCAACCCAACAATATCGGTCAGATAGTATTCACCCTGCGCATTATTATTCGTGAGCTTTGCGAGCCAGGACTTCAGTTGCCGTGTCGGCACAGCCATGATTCCTGTGTTGACCTCTTGGATGGCCCGCTGCTCAGGTGTGGCGTCTTTGTGCTCGACGATCGCGCTGACATTGCCTTGGGCGTCGCGTACGATGCGACCGTAACCCGTCGCGTCTGACACAATCTCAGTAAGAATCGCTACGCCGCTTGCACGCGCGTTGAGCAACGCTCGCAAGGTATCGGGCTGAACAAGCGGCACGTCACCATACAAAATAATCGTCACGTCGTCTGCGAGAGACTCTTGCAACAAGGGCACCGCTTGCAGAACCGCATGACCGGTTCCTAGCTGCGGTTGCTGTAGCGCGAACTGTAAGTCTTCTTGTGCGGCGTAGGCCTGCTTAACATGCTCTGCACCATGCCCAACAACGATGGCAATGCGCTGTGCACCCAAGGCACGCGCGCTATCTAAAACATGCGTCAACATCGGTCGGCCGGCAATCGGGTGCAGCACTTTGGGTAAATTAGACTGCATGCGCTTGCCCTGTCCGGCAGCAAGAATCACGATGTTAAGCATAGTGGGATCGAGAAAAAGTTAATTTGATGATTTTCGAGTAGTCCGCTTAGTCGCTTTTTTTTCCGTTGTCGTTTTTTTAGCTGTGGCGCCCGCCGCATCGGCGCCGCCCATGCTTGCGGCACTCGCCGCCGCCACTTGACTAAACTGTTGGGTCAGCATGTTCCACCAGGCTTGTGCCGCAGCAGGCACCTCACTTGGTGCAGCGGCTGCCGGCTCTTGTGCCCTCGGCGTGGCTGCTGCAACAAAAGACTTCAAGGTCGCAATCGTTGCGAGCTGCACTTCCATCCCCTGAATCGTGCTGCTCAACATCGACAAATTCAACTTCAACCAGTTTTCCACTGATTTCAGTTCAGCGATCTTGCGCTCGAGCTCTTCAGGATTCATGGATGGCGTCAAGCCGACCCCTGCCCCCATACCAGCTGGGCCGGCCAAGCCTGCGAAGGCCTTGCGCATCATTTCCATACTGGCAAAAAGTGGATTGTTGGCCATGTCGCCGGTTTGACCGAGTCCGGGCAACACAAAAGGGTTGGAAGAGGATCCAGTCATGACATGCCCAAACTTGAAAGGGGATAACCCCTAGATATTACTCGTATACGCCCACTCAGCAACAGAGCGCGTTGGTAAAGAAAAATGTCGGCCAAATTGGTCTTAGCAGGCAAACGGAACAAGATATTCTGGGACAATACGGTATGCAAGACACCATCACCCTGCCCGAATTAGAAGCCGCCATCAATTTTTGGCGCCAACGTAGCCCTTCAGTCGGTGAAGAACTGCGCCTATGCGCGCAGGCCTCTAGCTTGGCAACCCCTTATGCACTCATGATTATCCAGCGCCGCGCTCAAATGCTCGTGACCGAGATGCCCGAAAAGGCTCAAGCGGCATTAACGGAATGGTTGGCACAGCGCTAAGGCGCGCGCCCAGTCTGCCCAAAAGCTCTACTTCAGCAGTAACTTGATGTCGTGCGCAAGCGCAGCAGTGCCAGCGGTGTTGCTGACCAAGACGCGCGCATCCCCTTTGGGATCAAGCAAATAAAACGACGAGCTGTGATCCATGCTGTAGCCGCCCTTTGCGGCCGGCGCCTTGGCGTAATAGGCTTTGAAGGATGCAGCGACCTGCTTGATTTGGGCTGGCGTACCAGTCAAGCCTAAAAAGCTAGCGTTAAACCCGGAAACATACGCACGCAACACTTCGGGGCTATCACGCTCTGGGTCGACGGTAATCATTAACACTTGCACGCGACTGGCCTGGTCCCCCAGCGTTCGCATCATCTCGGAAAGCTCAGCAAGCGCCGTCGGGCAAATGTCGGGGCATTGCGTAAAACCAAAAAATACCAGTTGAACTTTTCCGGCAAAGTCCGTGGAAGTGTAGCTTTTACCGTCCATGCCAGCCAGTGCCCAGCCGCCACCTATTTTTGTTCCGGAAATATCACTGCCTTTAAACTTTACGGACGAACTCTCCCCACACGCCGACACGCCGGCGATGAGGACCGCCAGCCCGAAGCTAAGCAGCGCTCGTCGAACGAGTGTAGGGCCGACAGGAGTCGTCAAGCGCATCGATTAGCCGCCCACCACGATTAGCCAATGGTCCACTAAGAGTGCGGCAAATAAAAGCGACAAATAAAGGATTGAAAACCGAAAAAGTTTTCTTGCTAGTTCGTCGCTATAGACGCGGTACAGCTTCCATGCGTACCAAACAAACAACGCGCCGAGCAAAAGCGCAGACAACAAATACAACCAGCCACTCATGGCAACGATGTAGGGCAATACCGTCGTTGCGACCAAGGCAACGCTGTAAAGAAGGATGTGCAGACGGGTAAATTGCTGCCCATGGGTAACCGGCAGCATGGGCAAGCCTGCGTTGGCGTAATCATGCGTTCGATACAAAGCAAGCGCCCAAAAGTGCGGCGGCGTCCAGATAAAAATAATCAGCACCAAGAGCCACGCCTCTGCGGGGACTGAGTCTGCGACTGCCGCCCAACCCAAAGCAGGTGGCATCGCACCAGACAGCCCGCCAATCACAATATTTTGTGGCGTGCGCGGCTTCAAAATCATGGTGTAGATCACGGCATAACCCACGAAGGTCGCAAAGGTTAGCCACATCGTGAGCGAATTCACCCAGCGATACAACACGAACATACCAAGCCCACCCAGTACGCCCGAGAACACAATCACTTGGATAGGCGAGATCGTCCCGGTGGCCGTCGCACGCCTAGCCGTACGCAGCATGCGCGCGTCGATGCGTTGCTCGATCAGACAGTTCACCGCAAAAGCTGCCGCCGCAAGCAACCAAATCCCGATGGTGCCAGCAATCACTTTCTGTAAATCAGGCAGCGTCGGCGTCGCCAAAAACATACCGATGACGGCACAAAATACCGCTAATTGCGTGACGCGTGGCTTCGTAAGCACCAAATATTGGCGCAAGAGGCTGGGGGACGAGGCAGTGGCGCTAGTCATGAGAGTTGATTTAAAAAGTCTAGCCTGATTGTACTTGTTGTCCCGGACCAGCTTGAACAGAAAGGCGATAAACAATCGTGACCGTGGCCAGCACCAAGCCAGCCGCACCCCCGTTGTGCAGGACTGCGATCAACAGCGGCCAATGAAAGAAAATCGTTGTCAGTCCCGTCACAAGCTGTGCCGTCAACAGAATTAAAACCAATTGTGCAGGGCCACGCGTCGCCCTATCCGCGAGTAATCGCCATGCCAAGAGGCCGAGCACGGCAAACACAACAAACGCAAAATTACGATGTACCCAATGGATGCCCGTCAATGCCGTCTGGGAGATCATTTCACCGCTAGGCATCTCGCCCAGCCCACGCACCACAGAAAAGCCATTGCGCAAGTCCATCTCCGGCATCCAACTGCCATGACAGGTTGGAAAATCCATACAAGCCAGGGCTGCGTAATTTGTACTCACCCAACCCCCCAGTACGATTTGCACGGCCAACAACACCACCCCCAGTAACGCCCACGATCGATATCTGACGGTCGCAACCGCTGGCCGATCGTACGCGCGCTCGCGTGCCGCGAGCCATGTCATCAGTCCTAATAGAAACATGCCGCCAAACAGATGAGCTGTGACGACGGCGGGCATCAACTTATGCGTCACCGTCCAAGCACCAAACGCCCCCTGTATACACACAGCCACCAACGTACCGATCGCAAGCTTGGGCGAATACCCAAGTGCGGTGCGATGGCGCCAGCCAAGCCCTGCAATGAAAATGATCAGCAATCCCAGCAAGGCGCCAACGTAGCGATGAATCATTTCGATCCAGGCTTTAGGCAAGGTCACTGGGCCATCAGGCATCACTTTGGCCGCTTCACGGATGGAGTCCAGCGCACCAATCGGCGTGACGCTGCCATAACAGCCCGGCCAATCAGGGCAGCCCAGGCCAGAATCTGTCAGCCGCACGAAAGCGCCAAACATGATGAGATCTAAGGTCAAGAACCATGTCAAAAAGACAATGCGTCGATAGCGGGCGCGCGCCGCATCATGCGTTGTCGGTTTCGTTGCGATAGGCTCGTTCATCACCTTACTTTCCATTCAGTCTCTTCACTATCTTTCACTATCCGATCCGCGAGTTGGCAATCAATTTACGAATCTGGTTACGGAATTTTTCAGGGTCTGCTTCAGGCGGATATTGCAAAATCAAGTTGCCCCGCGGATCGATGACCCACAGAGGCTTTGCCAGCGCCTCACGCGCCTCAGCATCCGACACCTGCGGAAGTAAAAACTGCTTCAACACCTCTGGCTTAATGCGCACCATCACCGCACCTTTATAAGCCTCGAGCACTTTCTCCGGCACGGGTGCGTCATCGGTAATAAACCATATGCGCATTAAACGCTCAACATGCTTACCCTGACTCGCGTGCGAGTTACGCAAGATAAACAGCTTGCGTGCGCAGGACTCTGGGCACGCTGCGTCATCTGCAGCGAGCAGTAACCACTTACCTTTAAGCGAATTTAAATCGAAAGGCTTTCCATCCAATGTCGTTGCGGGCAACGCCGACACACTCGGAATAGGGCGCTGCGGATCGATCAGCGTGCCGTAGCTCGCACTACCCTCCGGTCGCAAGCTTGGATTGAAATAAACGAGTAAAGCCCCAAGAACGGGAGCCAAGCTCATGAGAAAAATAGCAATCAACGGTCCACGGCCACGAGGCTTCGCAGCAACTAGGGGTTCAGGTTTCACGGAGGTATTCACACACATCCCATTTGTTAAGTTTGTCGACGTCTACGGCGAACAAAGCGCCACAGCACGACACAACATGCAATCAAGGCAATGGCCGCGAACCCAAACCATTGGGTCGCATACCCAACATTCTTGTCTGCATCCAACGATGGCAAGGGCCAGTTACGTACGAGTCCATCCTGCGCAGGACTACGTTGCAGCAACACCAAGGGCAAAAACTTCAACCCTGTGCGCTCGGCCAACGAAGCAAGGTCCAAATTTTGCACGCGAGCGATAATAGAAGTATCCACCCAGCCTGCTTCGGTTGCAGCAATACCCTTCCATGACAAAGGCAAACCACTGTCCTCGCCTTTTTGACTAGTCCACAACTCAAACAGTCGAGGGACACGCAACGACATTTCGCCTTCGATCGTCTGTCGACTCGCCAACGTTTCTATTTTAGGTGCCTGTTGGGATCCGATGGGACGGGGAACCCAGCCCCGCACGACCAACACGGCCGAGCCACCCTCAAGCACCAGCGGCGTCGCCAGCCATAAGCCTGGGCGACCATCTAAATTACGATTGTCCAGCAGCACGCTGAACTGCCCCGCCCACTGCCCTGTTGCCGACGCCGCTCGCCAGGGCTGAACCGCTTCTGTGGTCATGTTGGGGAGTATCTCAAGCGGTGCCGCCTGACGACCTCGCTCAATCTCGGCGCTAATGGCCCGTCGCTCATCGGCACGGTTTAACTGCCACCGCCCAAGCGAACCGCACACGAGCGCCACGGTCCCAAGCAGCAGCAACGCAAGCAAAGTGAGCCTATTGGACGAAGAGTGCTGCATGTCTGCGATAATTCCTTTTTATCTGAGGGACTTTAATGCGTATCTTTGTGATCATTGCATTCATTGGAATTCTAGGTAGCCTTGGTTCAGCATTGTTTTATCTGATGCGAGACAAAGGCACTTCAAACAAGACGGTCAACGCGCTCACTGTGCGCATCGGTATTTCCGTCGCTCTGTTTTTGTTCCTGCTTTTTTCCCACTGGATGGGGTGGATAGAAACGACAGGCTTTCAACGTTAACGCCCCACCTTAAAAACAAAGAGGCCAGCTAAGCCGGCCTATTTTGTTCCGTATGGTCAGACTGGCGGCTTAGAACCAATACACAAAAAGATACAGTCCTAGCCAAACTACGTCGACAAAGTGCCAATACCACGCCGCACCTTCAAAGCCAAAATGATGATCGGCTGTGAAATGACCTTTAAGCAAACGGATCCAAATAACAGTCAGCATTGTTGCGCCCAACAACACATGAAAGCCGTGGAACCCCGTCAGCATGAAAAATAATGAGCCGAAAGCGCCCGAGTTGAACTTTAAGTTCAAGTCTGTGTAGGCGTGGTAGTACTCATAGCCCTGGCAGATCACAAAGATAAAGCCAAGCACAATCGTCGCAAACAACCACAGGCTTGCCTTACTACGATGATTTTCACGCAACGCATGGTGAGAAATCGTCAGCGTCACGCCTGAGCTCAACAACAGAGCCGTGTTAATCGTGGGCAACCAGAAGGGGCCCATGGTTTGAAACGACTCAACCACTCCAGCTGGGCCGAGGTTTGGCCATACGGCATTGAAGTCTGGCCACAACAACTGCTTGTGATCCAAATCACCTAGCCATGGCAAGGTAATCGTACGGGTATACCAAAGCGCGCCAAAGAATGCCGCAAAGAACATGACTTCAGAGAAGATGAACCAGCTCATACTCCAACGATAGGAGAGGTCAATGCGCTGGCTATTCATGCCGGCCTCAGACTCATGGATGGCATCACCAAACCAGTAGTACAAAACCACAAACAAGCCAAGCACGCCAGCCAGCACCGCCCACTTTGCGGGGCTCACGCCGTTGATCCAAGCAGAAGCTCCAAGCATCACGACCAACAAACAGACGCTCGCGCGCACAGGATGCGCAGAGTCTGGTGGCACATAGTAATAAGGTGCCTCTTTACCGTGGACCGAGTGGGATGCACTCATAGTGTTCTCCATGCTGCGAATAGTTAAATTATTTAAAACTAGACAATACCAAGCCCACGATGGTGACTAGGCTGACCACGAACAATACTCCAAACAATAAGCCTGCAACGACCAAGTGCACAGGATTAAGCTTTTCAATGTCCTCTTGATATCCCGTGCCCTTTCTAACTCCAAACATCGCCCAGGCGATCGCCTTGAGCGTCTGAAAGAAGTTAAGCTTGCGCTGCGCTAACCGCTTGAGATCTTCGCTCATAACTTAGCGTGTTCCGTTATGTTCAAGCGAAAAAATGCGTATAAAACTGACGACTGATTGTCCACCCGAACAGCGCTAAAACCAGCACGAGGAAAATCAAACCTGCTCGTCTATTTTTTTTGCGTTGCTCTGGTGTCATCCCCATCGCCTTACTTAACCTCAGGGGGTGTTTCGAAAGTATGGAATGGGGCAGGCGAAGGTACCGTCCACTCCAACCCTTCAGCGCCTTCCCATGGCTTGGCGGCAGCCCGCTCACCTTTTCCGGCGTAGGCTTTCAACACGATGTACAAGAATAACAGCTGCGACAGACCAAACCAGAATGCACCAAGTGTTGCGACCTGGTGGAAATCAGTGAACTGCGCCGCATAATCTGCGTAGCGACGTGGCATACCGGCTAGGCCCATGAAGTGCATGGGGAAGAACGTGATGTTGAACGAAATCATGCTCATCCAGAAGTGCCACTTGCCCAGGCGCTCGTCATACATATATCCCGACCACTTGGGTAGCCAGTAATAGGTCCCTGCGAATAGTCCAAACAGGGAGCCGGCAACCAACACGTAATGAAAGTGTGCAACCACGTAATACGTATCGTGCACCTGAATATCGATTGGGGCCATTGACAAGATCAAGCCAGTAAACCCGCCGATCGTAAACACAAAAATAAAGCCGATCGAAAACAGCATCGGGGTTTCAAATGTCATCGAACCACGCCACATCGTCGCGACCCAGTTAAAGACTTTCACACCCGTAGGGATGGAAATCAACATGGTCGCATACATAAAATAGAGCTGGCCTGTCACCGGCATACCGGTCGCAAACATGTGGTGTGCCCAAACAATGAATGAGAGGATCGCGATTGATGCTGTTGCGTACACCATCGATGCATAACCAAACAACTGTTTACGGGCGAACGCTGGGATAATTGCCGACACAATTCCAAACGCCGGCAAAATCATGATGTACACCTCGGGGTGACCAAAGAACCAGAAAATATGCTGGTAAAGAACTGGGTCACCGCCAACCGCTGCGTTAAAGAAGCCTGTACCGAAATGACGGTCCGTCAAGACCATTGTGATCGCAGCCGCCAAGACGGGCATCACGGCAATGAGTAGATAAGCGGTAATCAGCCATGTCCAGCAAAACAAAGGCATCTTCATCAAGGTCATGCCAGGCGCACGCATGTTCAAGATTGTCACGACGATGTTAATCGCGCCCATGATGGACGAGGCGCCCATCAGGTGCATAGCAAAAATCGCCATGTCCATTCCTGGGCCCATCTGTGAGGTCAGTGGCGCATAGAGCGTCCAGCCTGCTGCCGTTGCACCACCTGGCACAAAAAACGAACTCGACAACAAGAGACCCGCTACGGGCAGAAGCCAGAAACTGAAGTTGTTCATGCGCGCGAAGGCCATGTCCGATGCACCAATCTGCAAAGGGATCATCCAGTTCGCGAAGCCAACGAAGGCAGGCATGATGGCGCCAAACACCATAATCAAACCATGCATGGTCGTGAATTGGTTGAACAGCTCAGGGCGGAAGAACTGCAAACCGGGCTGAAACAGCTCCGTACGCAGCAACAACGCCAAGACGCCTCCAAGCATAAGCATCGCGAACGAGAAAATCAGGTACATCGTTCCGATGTCTTTATGGTTGGTCGCAAATAACCAACGGCGCCAACCATGCAAGGATGGGCCGTGATGGTCGTGATCGTGTGCGTGGTCGTGATCATGCCCATGACCGTGGCCGTGACCTGCTACGTGATCTGCTGGAACGCTACTCATGTTGGACTCCTATCCCACTTTAAGCTGTCACCAACATACTCTGTTGGTGATCAACGCATCTTTACGAACAACCGCAACCATATGCGGCCGCATCACTCTACCTAACTTATCGTGCTGCCTTGATATCCGCCGGCGCCACCACGGGATCCTGGCCCTTTCCTGCATTGGTCCAAGACGCACGTGAGTAAGTAATCACGGCAGCGATTTCAACATCGTTTAACTGTGCAGCGAACGATTGCATCGCAGTACCAGGCTTGCCCTTAAGCAAAATCTGGATGTTATCCGCCTTGGGGCCCATCACAATCTTGCTCGCATCAAGCGCAGGGAACGCACCCACTACCCCTTTACCGCTTCCTTGGTGGCAAGCTACGCAATTTGCCGCGTAGACTTTCTCTCCGCGAGCGATCAGCTCAGGGCCGGTCCATTCTTTGTTAGGATCGTCAGCCTGCGCAGCAAGCAGTTTTTTCTGTTCATCCGCCCACTTAGCGTAGTCAGCTTCAGACACGACCTTGACAACGATTGGCATAAACGCGTGATCTTTACCGCAGAGCTCCGTACATTGCCCGCGATACTCACCGATTTTGTCAGCACGAAACCACGTATTGCGTATGAAACCCGGGATCGCATCTTGCTTGACGGCTAGGTCTGGAACCATCCATGAGTGAATCACGTCGGCTGCAGTGACGGCAACGCGGACCTTTTTACCGACTGGGACGACAAGGGGATTGTCCACTTCCATCAAGTAAGTTGGGCTCTTGGGCTCGCGACCCTCAATCTGCGCACGCGGCGTAGCCAGGTTAGAGAGAATCTTTACGCCAGTGGCTGGGCCGTCGATGTACTCGTACCCCCATTTCCACTGGTAACCGGTCACTTTGACCGTAAGATCTGCACCGCTGGTGTCTTTCATCGCAACGACTGTGCGTGTTGCGGGCAGGGCCATGGCAATCACGATCAAGAAAGGCACGACCGTCCAAGCGACTTCGACACCCATGTGCTCGTGGAAGGTGGCAGACTTATACCCCTTGGACTTTCGGTGGGCCCAGATTGAGTAAAACATCACGCCAAAAACGGCGACGAAGATCACCAGACAAACGATGAGCATGAACCAGTGCAGCCAAGCCACGTCGCGCGCGATCTGGTTGACTCCCTCGGAAAGATTAAGTTGGTTGACACGCGGGCCACCCGGCATGTCTTTAACTTGTGCACTGGCAGCGCCAATCCAGAACATGGCACAGGCACCCAGCAACCCTGTCAACTTCTTCATGCTTACCTCGAAACACATCGCACTTCTCTGTTCACGAGTGAGCTTTAACCCGCGACAGATACTGCGCAAAAATTATCAGAGGGCTTAAGCCGCGGCAAGGCCACGTACGCATAAGCCCGCGCATCGTATGGAAACGGGTCATATTATAGCGGAGGCTCGCTTAGCTTGCTCCGCTACAATCGTAAAACCCCATTTGACAATCAATATCAATGCAACAGACCAACCGCTTGCCCAACAAAGCCGAGTTGTACCGCTTTCTGCAGACCTTACTGTCTCGCGCGGCGCAGGCCCCACACCACGGCTCTCTGCCATTGTTTATCGCTGGCCGTCGCTGCGGAACGCTATTTCCAGGGGCTGTTTCAGCCATCGCCAACATGCCCGGGGTCGAGCTTGCGGCCAATCGCGTCGATTTTGGACGCAATCACCCGACCGGCGTTGCGCTGAATAACCTATTGGCTGAAATCGCCCAAGCCTTGCGACAGGCCGGCAAAACACCCGGTTGGCGTGGCGAATTGTTAGATGTGATGCCAGACACCCCCGACAGTGCACCGATCGGTGCAATTGAACGCGGCACCATGCGCCCACTCGGGCTGATTACACAGGCCGTGCACTTAAGCGGCTGGTCGCAAGACGGCAAACTATGGGTGGCCAGGCGCTCCCTGACCAAAGCCACTGACCCAGGCATGTGGGACACCTTGGTCGGAGGTTTGGTGAGTGCTGGGGAGCCCGCCGACTTAGCGCTCGAGCGTGAGTCGGACGAAGAGGCCGGACTCGATCGTGCGGACATACAGAATCGGTCGCCCCTGCGTAAGATCACCCGTATGCAACGCCAAATCCCAGAGGGATACCAATGTGAAGAGGTTCTAACCTGTGAGTGCGAGCTCACAGACGGCATCATCCCAAAAAATCGGGATGGTGAGGTGATGGAGATAGACTGTTTTGCGCCGAAAACGGTCTATGAAATGCTGGTGGCAGGCGACTTTACGCTTGAGGCCTCGATCGTATTGACCGAAGACTTATGGCGCCGCGCGCCCAAAAATTAAGCGCTTAGCGCCACTCGCATTTTTTTCATCGCAGCGACCTCGATTTGACGGATACGTTCAGCGGAGACGCCAAACTCTGCCGCCAAGTCGTGCAAGGTTGCGCCGCCCTCATCTTGCAACCAGCGCGCGCGAACGATGCGCTGTGAGCGCTCGTCGAGTTGCTCAAGCGCCTTTTCCAAACCGCTGCCATGCAGGGCGTCCGCGTCTCGCCGAGCGAGAACTTGCGCGGGATCCGCATGGCCGTTGTCTGACAGGTAGGCAATGGGCGCGTACACGTCGTCATCGTCGTTCTGGTTTTCGAGCGATATTTCACGCCCAGACATACGCACTTCCATCTCACGTACGTCCTCTTGGCGGACTTTTAGGTTAGCCGCAATTTCGTCAACTTGACGGGGATCGAGGGTTTGCCCATCAGGGCGCATGCTACGCAAATTAAAGAAAAGCTTACGCTGCGCCTTCGTTGTGGCAACTTTTACCATCCGCCAGTTGCGGACGATATATTCATGAATTTCTGCTTTGATCCAATGCACGGCGAACGACACCAATCGCACGCCACGCTCAGGATCAAATCGCTTAACGGCCTTCATCAGGCCAACGTTGCCCTCTTGAATCAGGTCCGCATGCGGCAGGCCGTACCCAAGGTACTGTCGCGCCACCGAAACGACTAAACGCAAATGCGACAACACCAATTCACGGGCCGCAGCAATGTCCTGCTCGTCGCGCAGACGACGCGCAAGCAAATTCTCTTGCTCAGCCGAGAGCATCGGCAGTCGGTTGACCGTCGAAATGTAGGCATCAATCGTCCCCAATGCGCCGGGGTTCGATATCGCCATTGCGAGTTGTGAAGGCTGCAGTATCAAAGCGGTAGAACTCGTTGTCATTAAACTAGCTCCTTACCTCGGAGCTTTCGATGCCATTTTAGCACTCTGGGCTAGCGAGTGCTAATAAGACGATTGATTTGTGTAAAAGTTCCGCAATTCTTGCGAGGGTGTTAATCTCAGCATGCTCCGGGCGCAACGCTGCCGTGATTGGTAGCCGTAACGTCCGTCCCTGGATTTGGGTATGTCCGATTTAGTCAAATTTCTTTCAAAGATCCTGCTGGCCTGTCTACTCGTCATTGGTGTAGGCTGGGCGACCTACATCGGCGTGCGCTACTACCACGCTGAACAGGTGGCCTACCGATGGATTTCAGGCCTCGCGGCTAAACAAGCGGCCTGGGAGAAAAAGATTGCTGAATCCGGCGGCAACACGCTGACTGGTTATGCTGGACCAACCGAGCCCCAAGTGGTTGACACGCAAGTGGGGGGCAAGTTCTCCGGCTTGACCTACGACCCCCTGCAAAAGCGCTTGTGGACGGTAGTTAATAAGCCCACCGCGCTGGTTGCCCTTTCAACCGATGGCCAAGTGTTGGCGACCTACCCCGTCAAAGGGATGTCTGACATCGATGGCGTGGCGTGGCTCGGGGGAAATAAAATCGGGTTAGTAAACGGGCGTCGTAACCGGGTGGTGATCACGGAAGTGCCCGCAACACCTCAAGTGCTTGATGTCACTAGGGCTTTTGCCTTAGTCTTGCGCTTCACCGAAGGTGAAGATGCGAACTATGGGTTTAATGGCCTAGGTTATGACCTCAAACGCGATCGCCTGTACCTGTCCAAAGAGCACAGTCCGCGCGCGCTTTACCGCATTAGTGGCCTGAACAATCTACAAGCGGCTGACTCCCGAGGGCTACGGATTGAAAACATCAGTCATTGGCTCAATGATGTCCCCTTCGCGACGGACCTCTCCTCTGTCGAGGTCGATCCAACCACCGGCCGCGTTTACCTGTTGAGTGAAGAATCCCAGCTCATCGTGCAGCTCGATGGAGACAGCGGTGATGGCAAGGGCATGCTGTCCCTTTCTACAAAAGGAAATAAGCCTTTGCCCCGCCCTGAAGGAATCGCCACTGATGATGAGGGAAACATTTACATCGTCAGCGAGCCCAATCTCTTCTACAAGCTAAAGAAGCCCTGAGTCAGGGCTTTATCCGAATTCAATGGCCAGGCTCGCCCGACTGTATGCCGAGGGTTTTGCTCAACTTGCGCAAGCCCAGTTCAAGCACCAACCCGATGCTCTGGTGCGCCAGTCCTTAACCCTACAGTTTGCAGACATTGGGCGCTGGCTTAGATTGGCATTAGCTGAAACCGACACCCTGCTGCACGGATGGGTCGTAACACCTAGCAGCCTGACCCTGCTCGCCACGCCCGGCGACGAAACCAGCCTAGCCCGCAGCATCCAACAGGTGGGGCGCCATCTGGCCAGTCGACTTCACGCGGGTGGCGTCTTTGAGGGGCGGTTTCACTCCACCATTGCCCAGCCGCAGCGCTGGCTGTTGCCCTGCCTGATTTGGCTTGAGCGTCAGCCGGTACGCGAGGGCCTCGTCACTGAGGCAGACATCTGGCGTTGGTCCTCTGCGGGTGCCCACACAGGTAGCCTGGGGGCCTCTGCCGTCGGCCTCCAGCCACACGCCGACTACTGGGCTTGTGGCAACACACCCTTTGATCGACAAGCGGTCTACCGCCGACTGTTACAAGAGGGCAACGCGGCATCGGACGATGCGCAGGTGCAGGCCTGCTTGCTTGGCCAATGGGGCCTCGGCGACGACGCTTTCCTGACTGAACTCGGCAAGCTTGCCAATCGGCGTGTGCGGCCCGAGAGACGCGGGCGACCAAAAAAATCGACGTCGGATAAAACTTCGGCCTAACGCCAAAACAATGGTGCGTCCCTAATTAAGAAAAGACAAGCCTTCTATCTTATTAATTGGGGACGCACCCCAATTAATTTCCTTGCGCCCCCACAAAACCAAGCGTATTGTTTCTCCCTCGCACTGCAACATGGCGCAAGCCCTCGGAGCTTTTTATGTCGACGTTCCCTTTGAGTTTTCACCCTACCAAGACCACCCGCACCACAGCAGCCCCTCAGCCGGGACTACCTGTCGCCCAAGGGCTGTACTCACCCGCCAACGAACATGACGCTTGTGGCGTGGGCTTTGTGGCGCACATCAAAGGGAACAAGACGCATGCCATCGTGGAGCAAGGCCTCAAGATTCTGGAAAACCTGGATCACCGGGGAGCAGTGGGTGCGGACAAACTTATGGGAGACGGTGCGGGCATTCTGATCCAAATCCCGGATGCGTTTTATCGACAAGATCTCGCCAAACAAAACATCATATTGCCCGCTCCCGGTGAATATGGCGTGGCCATGGTGTTTCTGCCAAAAGAAATCGCTTCGCGTTTGGCATGCGAACAAGAGCTCGAGCGTTCAGTGCGCGCTGAAGGTCAAGTTGTATTGGGTTGGCGTGATGTGCCCGTAGACACCGACATGCCGATGTCGCCCACGGTGCGTGCCTGTGAGCCCGTGATTCGTCAACTATTTATCGGTCGTGGCGCCGACGTGATGGTGCCTGATGCACTCGAGCGCAAACTCTATGTGATTCGCAAAACAGCAAGCCACGCGATTCAAGCGATGGGCCTGGCGCACGGAAAAGAATATTTTGTTCCTTCTGCGTCTGTGCGTACGGTTGTTTACAAAGGTTTGCTTCTGGCCGATCAGGTCGGTCGTTACTACAAAGATCTGGCAGATCCCCTAACCGTCTCAGCCGTTGCGCTCGTGCATCAGCGCTTCTCGACGAACACCTTCCCCGCTTGGCCACTCGCACACCCGTACCGCATGATCGCGCACAACGGCGAGATCAACACCGTCAAAGGTAACTTCAATTGGTTGCGCGCACGCGAAGGCATGATGCAGTCTGCTGTGCTGGGCGATGATCTCAAAAAGCTCTACCCGATTGTGTACGAAGGTCAGTCTGACACGGCAACGTTCGACAACTGCCTTGAGCTGCTTGTCATGTCCGGCTACTCACTCGCGCACGCGATGATGATGATGATCCCGGAAGCCTGGGAGCAGCATACACACATGGATCCTAGCCGCCGTGCGTTTTACGAATATCACGCCGCGATGATGGAACCGTGGGATGGCCCAGCAGCCGTCGCCTTTACCGATGGCCGTCAAATCGGCGCGACGCTCGACCGTAACGGACTGCGCCCTGCGCGCTACCTCATCACCGATGACGACATGGTCATCATGGCCTCAGAAGCGGGCACTCTGCCTATTCCTGAAAACCGTATCGTCAAAAAATGGCGTCTGCAACCTGGCAAGATGTTCTTGATCGACCTTGAGCAGGGTCGCATCATCGACGATGCTGAAATCAAAGCACAGTTAGCGAGCTCACGGCCCTACCGTCAATGGATCGACCGTCTGCGTGTCAAGCTTGACTCATTGCCCTCCCCAGCTAAGCTTGACGCGCCCATTGGTGCGCCCGCATCCTTGCTCGATCGTCAGCAGGCTTTTGGCTGGACGCAGGAAGATTACAAGTTCGTGCTCGAAGTCATGGCCGAATCGGGCGAAGAAGCCATTGGCTCAATGGGCAACGATGCGCCACTCGCGATTTTGTCGAGCCGCGCCAAGCCGTTCTACAACTACTTCCGACAGTTGTTTGCACAGGTCACCAACCCACCAATCGACCCTATCCGCGAACAGATGGTGATGTCGTTGGTGTCATTTGTTGGCCCCAAGCCAAACCTGCTAGACATCAACAACGTCAATCCACCTCTGCGTCTTGAGGTGACACAGCCTATTCTGGACTTCAAAGAAATGGCGCGTATTCGTGCAATCTCTGAAGTAACAGGGGACAAGTTCCGTAGTTCGGAGCTAAACATCAGCTACCCCGCGGCATGGGGTGCAGACGGCATCGAAGCGCGCCTTGCCGCCTTGTGCGCACGCGCAGTCGACGCCGTGAAAAGCGGTACAACCGTATTGATTCTGACGGATCGCAACGTGGACAACGCGCACGTCGCGATTCCCGCGCTGCTGGCTACTTCGGCCATTCACCAACATCTGATTCGCGCAGGCTTGCGTACCAACACCGGATTGGTCGTTGAAACGGGCTCAGCGCGTGAGGTGCATCACTTTGCCTTACTTGGTGGCTACGGCGCCGAAGCCATCCATCCCTACCTTGCGCTGGAAACGCTCGCCACCATGGGCAAAGACGCAGACAAGGCCATCAAGAATTACGTCAAGGCGATTGGCAAAGGCTTGAACAAGGTGATGTCCAAGATGGGCATCTCGACTTACATGTCTTACTGCGGCGCGCAAATTTTTGAAGCCGTTGGCTTACGTACCGCCTTGGTCAACAAGTACTTCTCTGGAACGGCAAGCACGATCGAGGGCATTGGGATCTTCGAGGTCGCGGAAGAAGCATTGCGCACACACCGCGCCGCGTTTGGCAACGATCCCGTCTTGGCTCATGCGCTTGACGCGGGCGGTGAGTATGCCTACCGCGTACGCGGCGAAGAACACATGTGGACACCAGACTCTATCGCAAAACTGCAACACGCCACGCGCGCTAACAACTACAGCACTTACAAAGAGTACGCACAGCTGATCAACGACCAAAGCCGTCGCCACATGACGTTGCGCGGTTTGTTTGAATTCAAAGTGGATCCCGCCCGCGCGATTTCGCTTGACGAAGTCGAGCCCGCCAAAGAGATCGTCAAGCGTTTCGCAACCGGTGCGATGTCTTTGGGCTCGATTTCCACCGAAGCGCACTCTGTCTTGGCAGTCGCCATGAACCGTATCGGTGGCAAATCCAACACAGGCGAAGGCGGTGAAGATGAGCTGCGTTATCGCAACGAGTTGCGTACTGGCAAAAGCGGTATCGCAGCAGGCGCAACGCTTGCCACCGAACTCGGCGCTGATCGCATCGCGGCCGATGTTCCTCTGCAAGCAGGCGACTCCATGCGCTCGAAAATCAAACAGGTTGCCTCGGGACGTTTTGGCGTCAGCGCAGAATACCTATCGAGCGCCGATCAAATTCAAATCAAAATGGCGCAGGGCGCCAAACCGGGTGAAGGCGGCCAGCTCCCGGGGCACAAGGTGTCTGAATACATTGCTAAATTGCGCTGCTCCGTGCCCGGCGTCGGTCTCATTTCGCCGCCCCCTCATCACGATATCTACTCGATCGAAGATCTGGCGCAGCTCATTCATGATCTCAAAAACGTCAACGACAAAGCATCGATTTCGGTCAAGCTCGTCTCCGAAGTTGGTGTAGGTACTGTTGCCGCGGGCGTTGCGAAAGCGAAAGCGGATCACGTCACGATCTCTGGACACGACGGTGGCACCGGTGCCTCGCCTGTTTCTTCGATCAAGCATGCTGGAACACCGTGGGAGCTCGGCTTGGCTGAGACCCAGCAGACACTGATGCTGAACCAACTCCGCAGTCGCATCCGCGTTCAAGCAGACGGTCAAATGAAAACGGGTCGCGACGTCGCGATTGGCGCTTTGTTAGGCGCAGACGAGTTTGGGTTCGCCACCGCACCACTGGTCGTGGAAGGTTGCATCATGATGCGCAAATGCCACCTGAACACGTGCCCGGTCGGAGTCGCCACACAAGACCCCGTTCTGCGCGCAAAGTTTCAAGGCAAACCTGAACACGTCGTGAACTACTTCTTCTTCGTCGCCGAAGAAGTGCGTGAAATCATGGCGCAGTTGGGCATCCGTAATTTCGACGACCTCGTTGGACGTGTCGATTTACTCGACACACGCACAAGCATTGAGCACTGGAAAGCACACGGCCTGGATTTCAGTCGCGTGTTCTATCAGCCAAGTAACGACAGTCCTCGCCGCCAAACTGAGGTCCAGGATCACGGTCTCGAAGCCGCCCTTGATCACCAGCTCATTGAACGTAGCAAAGCTGCTATCGAGCGTGGCGAAAAAGTCTCCTTTATCGTTCCAGTCCGCAACCGTAACCGCACCATTGGCGCCATGTTGTCGGGTCGTATCGCCTCGCGTTACGGAGATGAAGGCCTGCCAGATGACACGATTCATATTCAATGCAACGGCACCGCAGGGCAAAGCTTTGGCGCGTTCCTTGCCCGAGGCGTGACGCTGGATCTGGTCGGTGAAGGCAACGACTACGTTGGCAAAGGCTTGTCAGGCGGCCGAATCATCGTTCGCTCGCCAAACGATTTCCGTGGCTTTGGTTCCGAACACATCATCATCGGCAACACGGTGCTCTACGGCGCCACGGCCGGCGAGGCCTATTTCAATGGTGTCGCCGGCGAACGCTTTGCCGTGCGGAACTCGGGCGCTGCTGCGGTCGTCGAAGGCACGGGTGACCACGGTTGTGAATACATGACCGGCGGTACGGTCGTCGTGTTGGGTCAAACCGGCCGTAACTTTGCTGCCGGCATGTCCGGAGGGGTCGCCTACGTTTGGGATCCAGAAAAAACTTTCGCCGAGCGTTGCAATATGACAATGGTCGAAATCGAACCGGTTCTTTCATCGAGCGAACAGCAGAAAGTTCAAGGCATCGATGTCTGGCACAGCATGGCTCGCGGTGGTGATCGTGAGACCGACGAAGCGATTTTGAAACGCTTGGTAGAAAACCACTTCCGCTACACCGGCAGTTTCGGCGCGCGCGATCTGGTCAGCAATTGGGAAAGCGCTCGTTCCAAGTTTGTCAAAATTATGCCTGTCGACTATAAGCGCGCGCTCGGTGAAATGTGGCGTGCGGCGAACCCTCAGCCTAAAGCAGCTTAAGGAATTATCATGGGAAAAATTACTGGATTTCTCGAAGTCAATCGGTTGCAAGAAGCATCCGAGGTCCCAGCGAATCGCCTCAAACACTGGCGCGAGTTCGTCCTCCACCTAACAGACGAACAAGCAGGCAAACAAGCCGCGCGCTGCATGGACTGCGGCATCCCGTTTTGCAACAACGGCTGTCCTGTTAACAACATCATCCCCGACTGGAATGATCTTGTTTATCGCCAAAACTGGCGGGGTGCGTTAGACGTACTGCACTCCACCAACAACTTCCCAGAATTCACGGGCCGTATCTGTCCTGCCCCCTGCGAAGCGGCCTGCACACTCAATATCAATAACGACGCGGTGGGCATCAAGTCCATTGAGCACGCCATCATCGACAAGGGTTGGTCTGAAGGCTGGGTCACGCCCCAACCGCCTGAGCAAAAGACGGGCAAAAAGGTTGCCGTCATCGGCTCGGGTCCTGCAGGTCTGGCTTGCGCGCAGCAATTGACACGCGTCGGTCACGACGTCACCGTCTTTGAAAAAAATGATCGAATCGGTGGTTTGCTTCGCTATGGCATTCCTGATTTCAAGCTTGAAAAGCAGTTAATCGATCAGCGTGTGGCGCAAATGCAAGCCGAAGGTGTCACCTTCAAAACCTCGCACTACATCGGTCAGGCTGGGGATTCGCCTGACAAAGCGCTCACGGTCAAGACGCCCGAAGCGCTTAAAAAAGAGTTTGATGCTGTCGTATTGGCGGGCGGCTGCGAGACACCTCGCGATCTACCCGTCACCGGGCGTGAGCTCGATGGCGTGATGTATGCCATGGACTTCCTGCGCCCACAGAACAAAATCGTTGCGGGAGACAAAGTCGCTGGTCAAGTGTTGGCAAAGGGCAAACACGTGGTCGTAATTGGCGGCGGCGATACCGGTTCAGACTGCGTCGGGACCAGTAATCGCCATGGCGCGAAGTCGGTCACGCAGATCGAGTTGATGCCTCGTCCCCCTGAAAACGAAAATAAAGCGCTAACCTGGCCTTACTGGCCCGCGAAACTGCGCACCTCATCCTCTCACGAAGAGGGTGCAGAGCGTGACTGGGCACTGACCACCAAATCACTGGTTGGCAAGAATGGCAAAGTGGAAAAACTCGTCGCTTGCCGCGTCGAGTGGGTCAAGGACGAGTCGACTGGCCAGATGAAAATGCAGGAAGTGAAGGGCTCTGAGTTCGATATTCAAGCCGATCTCGTCTTGTTAGCAATGGGTTTTGTCGCCCCAGTAAGCAACATACTCAAAGCCTTCGGTATCGATCAAGACCCCCGTGGCAACGCTCGCGCCAATACGGAAGACTACCGTAGTAGTGACGACAAGGTTTTCGCCGCGGGTGATATGCGCCGTGGCCAGTCCTTAGTGGTATGGGCCATTCGGGAAGGTCGTCAGTGCGCACGCTCGGTAGATGAGTTCCTGATGGGCTCGAGCGTCTTGCCTCGCTAAAGACCTCTAAGACGCTGCAATTACGGTGCAGATAGCGGGCTGTCGGGGCTACAATACGGCCTCGACTGCCCACATGCTCTGACCGAGCTTTACGGCAAAGACCCGATACTTTTGGTTCAACATGCCCTCGCCCGCCTCCACCCCTAACAATCCGGTGCTACGCCTAGATAGCGTCTCCTTAGGCTATGGCGATTTCACTGTGCTGCGCGACATTTCCCTCGAAGTGTCCCGCGGCCAGGTGGTGGCCATGATGGGCGGCTCGGGTTCAGGCAAAACAACCTTGCTGCGCGCCGCCACTGGACAGTTGCGGGCACGCGCTGGCGTGGTGACCTTGTTTGATCAAGATCTGGCGCAGACCGACGCCCGCCAACTTCAGGCCCTGCGTCAACGCATGGGCGTTTTGTTTCAACAAGGCGCGCTCTTCACCGATTTAAATGTGTTTGAGAACGTCGCATTCCCCCTGCGCGAACACGCTTCGCTCACCCAAGCCGAGACGCTCTCCCGCGTGCTGAACACCCTAGATTCTGTCGGCTTACGCTGCGCCGCGCATCTCAAAGTTTCTGAAGTGTCGGGCGGCATGGCTCGGCGCGTGGCCTTGGCGCGCGCCGTCATTCTTGAACCAGAGCTCGTTTTATATGACGAGCCTTTCGCCGGTCTCGATCCGATTTCCTTAGGCATCACAGCGCGACTCATCCGCAACCTGTCCGACCGCCTCGGTTGCGCAAGCGTCGTCATCACCCACGACATCGCAGAGTCCTTCGCGATTGCGGATCAGGTATACCTTGTCGGCCAAGGCTGCATCAAAGCACACGGCGCACCTGCCACGCTCCACGCTTCAACTGACCCTTACGTACAACAATTTTTAAATGGCCATCCCGACGGACCGGTCCCGTTCGAATATCCAAGCACGCCGGCCTTTGAATCTTGGCTGGCGCGGCAAGGAGCCCTCCAATGACCTCTCCAAAGGGTATTGCCGCACTTGGGGCCGCAGTACGCAAACGAGTCATCGGTCTGGGCGTCTTCACCCGTTTCTTTATTCGCTTACTTGCAGCCAGTAGCATTGTGTTCAAGCGCCCGCGGCTCGTCTCGCAACAGATTCACTTTATCGGTAACCACTCCTTATTGATCATTGCGGTATCGGGGCTCTTTGTCGGTTTCGTGTTGGGTCTGCAAGGCTATTACACGCTAAACCGCTATGGCTCCGAAGAAGCGCTCGGGTTGTTGGTCGCACTATCTCTTACCCGCGAACTCGGACCCGTGGTCACTGCGCTCCTGTTTGCCGGACGCGCCGGCACGTCGCTTACCGCAGAAATTGGGCTAATGAGAGCCGGCGAACAACTGGCCGCAATGGAAGTGATGGCCGTTGACCCCGTGCGGCGTGTATTAGCACCCCGCTTTTGGGGTGGCGTCATTGCCATGCCTGTCTTGGCCGCCGTTTTTTCAATGGTGGGCATTCTGGGGGGTTGGATTGTAGGGGTGCTACTGATCGGCATTGATACCGGCGCGTTCTGGTCGCAAATGCAAAGCGGTGTCGATGTATGGAAAGACGTCATGAATGGCGTGATTAAAAGTATTGTGTTCGGCGTGGCGGTCACTCTCATCGCACTATTTGAGGGCTGGCAGGCTCGGCCCACGCCTGAAGGGGTCGCACGCGCCACCACACGCACGGTCGTCGCAGGCTCACTTGCCGTACTAGGTCTCGATTTTCTGCTAACCGCCTTGATGTTCAGTAACTAATTTCGGAGTCAAATATGTCCAACGAAAAAACAGATTGGTGGGTAGGGCTCTTCGTGTTGCTCGGGGCGATCGCCCTGACCTTCCTCGCGTTGCGCGCAGGCAACCTCAGTAGCTTTTCCTTCGCACCCACTTATTCGCTGACCGCAAAGTTTGACAACATCGGCGGCCTTAAGGTGCGAGCGCCTGTCAAAAGCGCTGGTGTCGTCGTGGGACGCGTCGCGTCCATCACCCTCGACGAGAAGACTTTCCAAGCGGTCGTCACCTTGCAGATGCAAAAATCCTATCAGTTTCCGCTGGACTCCTCAGCAAAGATCCTAACTTCGGGGCTTCTTGGCGAGCAATACATCGGCCTTGAACCTGGTGGGGATGATGCCGCGTTAGCTGCTGGCGCCACGATCAAGCTCACTCAAAGCGCGATCGTGCTAGAAAGCCTCATCAGTCAGTTTTTATACGGTCAAGCCGAGAAACAAGGCAGCCCCCAAGCCACAACGCCGCCTGCGGCAAAGTAGCGCCTTCATCCTATGAACACAACATCTCTACGTCGTTGGCTAAGCGCCGTTGCTCTCTGCGCGCTGACAGGGTGTGTCTCGACACAACCCGCAGGGACAGCAAACACCAACGATCCACTCGAAGCCTCCAACCGTGCGATGTTTGATGTCAATGAAACTATTGATCGTGCCGTTTTTAAGCCTGTCGCCGAGGCCTATGCGTTTATTACGCCCCAGCCTGTTCGCTCCTGTATCTACAATATTTTTCTGAACATTGGCGACGTCTGGTCGATGTTCAACAGCGCCATACAAGGTCGCCAAGTGGATGCGCTCAACACCATGGGTCGCATTCTGCTGAACACCACCGCGGGCCTTGGGGGCTGTCTTGATCTAGCGAGCGCACGCGGTGCGCAACGCATTCCAAATGATTTTGGTGTCACACTCGGCGTCTGGGGTGTCAGCGCTGGGCCCTATGTCGTGCTGCCTATTATTGGCGCCTCGACGCTACGAGATGGCTCGGGAAAAATCGTTGACCTCTACGTCAACCAAGTCGGCTGGGGCTCAACTGTGAGCAACATCGACCTCAGAAACTCACTCTATGGCTTAGAGGCCGTTGTCAGACGTGAGGCGCTGCTCGATATTTCGAATGTGATTGACCGTACCGCAATCGATCGCTACAGCTTCATTCGTGACGCCTACCTGAAGCGTCGGAGCGCACAGATTCGCGATCCAGGTGCAGAGGCTGAAGCCCCGCCGAACTATGAAGACGTCGAAACAGAAACAACTGATAAAAAATAGCAAGGTATAACAACCATGACTCTCTCTTTTTTACGCCTCTCTGCCCAACTCACTCTCCTGGTCGGTCTGATCGCGAGCGCTCCTGCGCTCGCCCAAACCAAGCCAAATGCGATGGGGGCTCCGAACGAGTTCGTACAGCAAGTGGCCGATCAGGTTCTCGCGGCACTTAAGGCAGATGCTGCGGTAAAGGCCGGGGACACCGCTCGTATCAATCAAATCGTCGACGAGCTGATCCTGCCCTACGTTAATTTTGAAAAAACAACGCGTCTCGCAGCCGGGCGCAACTGGCGGGATGCCACGGCCGAACAAAAAGCGGCACTTGTTAAAGCGTTCCGAGGCACGCTCTCGCGTACCTATAGTGGCGCATTTACACGCGTCGATGCGGGCACCGCAATGAAAACACTCGCGTTTCGCGGCGATGCTGCGGCTGCCGATGTGGTTGTGAAATCCCAGGTGATGCAAAGCAGCAATACACAACCGATCGCGTTGGACTACCGGCTTGAAAAAACGAACGAGGGTTGGAAAATTTACGATCTGAACGTCGAAAACATCTGGCTCATCGAAAACTATCGGAACCAATTCACCCAAGAAATCAGTAAAAGTGGTATCGATGGTCTGATCGCGGCACTTAACAAACGAGCTCAATAACAATTCATGCATGCTGTTTCTCTCGATCACGTTTCAAAAATCTATGCGCCGCGTGCAACGGGCTGGCGCGGATTGTTCATGCCGCCGACTGGCGCTGGGTTTCAGGCCCTCACCGACGTTTCCTTCACCGTCGATCACGGGGAGTTTTTTGCACTGCTTGGGCCCAACGGCGCGGGCAAAACCACTCTCATTTCGGTTCTAGCTGGATTAAGCCGACCCACCAGTGGTCGCGCGAGCATCTACGGACATGATGTCGTCACGGATTACCAAGCTGCCCGACGCTCGCTCGGAGTCGTGCCACAAGAACTCGTCTACGATCCGTTTTTTACCGTGCGTGAAACACTACGCATTCAATCTGGCTATTTTGGCTTTCGCCGTAATGACGACTGGATCGATGAAATCTTGGCTAACCTAGGTCTCACCGACAAGGCCGATGAAAACATGCGTGCGCTATCGGGCGGGATGAAACGCCGCGTGCTGGTGGCGCAAGCCCTAGTGCATCGTCCGCCCGTCATTATTTTGGATGAACCCACTGCTGGTGTAGACGTAGATCTGCGTCGAAGTTTGTGGGAATTTATTTCTCGACTAAATCGGGACGGCCACACCATTCTATTGACCACGCATTATCTTGAAGAAGCACAAGCGCTCTGTGGCCGTATCGCCATGCTCAAGCGCGGCAAACTGGTTGCCCTAGACACAACGCAAGCTCTGCTCGCGCGTGCGGGCGGAAATCTGGAACAAGCGTTCGTACAGATCATGAATGCCGATAACGAAAATACAACTGAGGTGCTCGCGTGACTACACCCGTTCTTACCGTGCGCGCTGGGGCAGGCTCAGGATTTCCAACGCTGCTGGGCAAGGAATTGCTGCGTTTTTGGAAAGTTGGTTTTCAGACGATTGCCGCACCCGTCATTACAGCGTTACTGTATTTGGTGATCTTCGCTCAAGTGTTGCAAGATCGCGTCCAGGTGTATGGCAGTGTGCCCTACACCGCTTTCCTCATTCCCGGCCTCATGATGATGAGTATGTTGCAAAACGCCTTTGCAAACCCATCGTCTTCGCTTATTCAAAGTCGTGTGACGGGCAACCTCGTTTTTGTGCTGCTGCCGCCCATTACGCATCGCGAGTTTTTTAGTGCCTATGTGCTGGCGGGTATCGTGCGCGGCATCGCGGTCGGGGCCTTCGTGTGGCTTGTGTCGCTTTACTTTGCACCGCTCTCGGTTAAGCACCCAGTCTGGATGCTTGTCTTTGCTGTGCTTTCTTGCGGCATCATGTCTATCCTTGGCCTGATTGCAGGGCTGACTTCCGAAAAATTTGATCAATTGGCCGCCTTTCAAAACTTTTTGATCATGCCTGCTACATTTCTATCTGGCGTTTTTTATTCCATTCACTCCTTGCCTGTTTTTTGGCAACATGTATCACATTGGAATCCGCTGTTCTACACCATCGATGGCTTTCGATACGGGTTTTTTGGGGTGGCGGATGTGTCACCCTGGCATAGCCTAGCTGTTGTCGCAGGAGTATTTGGTGTGCTGACTGTCTTTGCCTTGAGACTCCTGGGCAATGGCTACAAACTTAGAACTTAAAAGGACGTTGATCACTATGCTGCCCACCCCAGAAAACATTCGTACTTATATCGCCGATGGCCTGGACTGCGAACATATTGAAGTGACCGGTGACGGCGCCCATTTCGAGGCGGTCATCGTAAGTGCTGCGTTTACAGGCAAGCGTCTGATTGCGCGCCACCAACTCGTGTATGCCGCACTGGGCGACCGCATGAAACAAGAGATTCACGCACTCTCCATGCAGACACTGACCCCTGAAGAGTTCAATGGAAACCGCTAATGGATAAGTTGCGCATCACAGGCGGCAATCAACTAAAGGGCGAGATCAACGTCTCGGGAGCGAAAAACGCAGCGCTTCCAATTTTGTGTGCGGGCCTGCTCACCGCAGACACCATCACGCTGACAAACGTCCCCCGCCTTAACGACATCTCAACCACGCTCAAGCTGCTTGGTCAGATGGGCGTGCGCTGCGATCGCGATGCCGGCAATACCGTCAGCATCACTGCTGATCAACTTACTGCACTTGAAGCGCCCTACGAGCTGGTCAAGACCATGCGTGCCTCGATCCTAGTGCTCGGCCCCTTACTCGCACGTTTTGGCGAAGCCCGCGTGAGCTTGCCGGGCGGCTGTGCGATCGGACAACGCCCCGTCGACCAGCACATCCGCGGCTTGGCCGCACTGGGTGCGGATATCCGCATCGAGCATGGTTTCGTTGTGGCAAAAGCCAAGCGGCTGCAAGGTGCCGTGATTCGGACCGACATGGTCACGGTCACCGGGACCGAGAACTTAATGATGGCAGCCGTGCTGGCGCAAGGCCAAACGGTTTTGGAAAACGCCGCTCGTGAACCTGAAGTCGTCGACTTGGCAGAGCTACTCATCAAAATGGGAGCCCGTATCAAAGGGCATGGCACCGACCGCATTGTGATCGACGGCGTCGACACCCTGCACGGGGCAACCCATAACGTCATCGCCGATCGTATTGAAGCCGGGAGCTTTCTTTGCGCGGTGGGCGCAGCAGGTGGCGACATTACCCTGCGCCACGCCGCCCCCCAAACAATGGGGGCCACCCTTTCAAAGCTCACCGAAGCTGGCCTGAGCATCACGTGCGGCGATGACTGGATCCAAGCCTCCATGCATAAGCGGCCACGTGCGGTCGACTTTCGTACACACGAGTACCCCGGCTTTGCCACGGACATGCAGGCCCAGCTCATGGCCCTCAATACGATTGCTGAGGGCACCTCGGTCATCGTAGAGACGATTTTTGAAAATCGCTACATGCACGTCCAAGAGCTCTTGCGCCTTGGCGCAAACATCGACATTGACGGACACACGGCGGTCGTTCGCGGTGTGCAAAAATTGTCTGGCGCCACGGTGATGGCCACGGATTTGCGTGCTTCGGCCAGCCTGGTGATCGCCGGACTCGCGGCGGAAGGTGAAACGCTCGTTGAGCGAATCTATCATTTGGACCGTGGGTATGAGCGTATGGAGCACAAACTTAGGGCCTTAGGCGCTAACATCGAACGAATTTCAAGCTGAAGGAAACCTCATGAGCACGCAAGCGCTCGATCGGCCACTGACGATGGCGCTCTCAAAAGGGCGCATTTTTGAAGAAACCCTGCCTCTGCTGGAGGCGGCGGGCATTCGCGTGGGCGAAAATCCCGAGCAATCCCGCAAACTCATTATCGCGACAAGCGATCCGAATTTGCGCTTAATTATCGTACGCGCCTCTGATGTCCCAACCTATGTTGAGTACGGCGCAGCAGACCTCGGCATTGCGGGTAAAGACGTACTCATCGAGCACGCGGCCCAGCACCCAGGTGGCCTGTACCAACCGATTGATCTGAATATTGCAAAGTGTCGATTGGCCGTTGCCGTGCGCAAAGGCTTTGATTACAGCGCTGCAGTGCATCAGGGCGCGCGTTTGCGTGTCGCCACAAAATACACGCAAGCGGCCCGCGAGCACTTTGCGGCCAAAGGGGTCTATGTCGACCTCATTAAGCTCTATGGCTCCATGGAGCTCGCGCCGCTCGTCGGCTTAGCCGATGCGATTGTCGATCTTGTTTCAACCGGCAATACTCTTAAGGCGAACGATCTGGTCGCTGTTGAGGACATCATGCCGATTTCATCCCGGTTGGTTGTGAACCGCGCAGCGCTAAAAACTCGGCACACGCAATTGCAGCCCCTTCTTGATGCCTTCGAACGTGCGAGCCGCGAGTAATCATGTCGACGATCACTAGACTGAAATCATCGGCGCCGGACTTTGAAGCGACGCTCAAAAAACTACTGGCTTTTGATGCAGAGCAAGACGATGCGATCGAGGCCGTCACGGCTCAAATCTTGCAACGCGTGCGTCGCGAAGGGGACGCCGCCCTGCTCGAACTCACCAATCAGTTTGACCAAGTCAACGCGGCTAACGTTGCCGCGCTTGAAATACCTAAACAAGAGTGGGAGCAAGCGCTTACAAGCTTGCCTGTCCCTCAGAGAAAAGCGCTTGAGGTTGCCGCAGCGCGCGTGCGCGCCTATCACGACCACCAGCGCCAAGAGAGCTGGTCTTACGTCGAGCAAGACGGCACCAAGCTGGGGCAACAAATTACGCCTTTAGATCGCGTCGGCCTCTACGTCCCGGGTGGCAAAGCCGCCTATCCCTCATCGGTCCTCATGAACGCAATTCCCGCCAAAGTAGCGGGTGTGTCCGAAGTGATTATGGTCACGCCGACGCCACACGGCCAGCGCAACGCCATGGTGTTGGCTGCGGCGGCGATTGCCGGCGTGGATCGTTGCTTTGCGATCGGTGGCGCCCAAGCAGTTGGCGCACTAGCCTACGGTACGGAGACGGTCCCTGCGGTTGACAAGATCGTGGGGCCGGGCAACGCCTACGTCGCTGCAGCCAAACGACGTGTGTTTGGCACAGTCGGAATCGATATGATCGCTGGGCCAAGTGAAATTTTGATTATTTGTGACGGCAAGACGCCCGCTGACTGGATCGCCATGGACCTGTTTTCACAGGCAGAACACGACGAACTGGCTCAGGCAATCTTGCTTTGCCCGGATGCACACTATCTTGACGCCGTTGAGGCTTCGATCGCGCGTCTGTTGCCCACCATGCCACGCGCTGACATTATTCGCACGAGTCTGCGCGATCGTGGCGCCCTGATTCATGTGCGCGACCTCGCCGAAGCTTGCGAGATCAGCAACCGTATCGCCCCCGAACACCTTGAAGTCTCTACCGAATATCCAGAGCAATGGTTGCCCCGCTTGCGCCACGCTGGCGCTATTTTTATGGGGGCGCACAGCTCCGAAGCGCTCGGCGACTATTGTGCCGGACCAAACCATGTGTTGCCCACGTCACGCACCGCGCGATTTTCCTCGCCCTTGGGGGTCTACGACTTTCAAAAGCGTTCGAGCCTGATCCATGTGTCTGCCGCCGGGGCGCAAACATTGGGCAAAATCGCCAATGAACTCGCCTTGGGAGAGGGACTCTCTGCGCACGCGGCCAGCGCTAGTTTCCGACTCACAGATAAGTAATCGGCCTACATCAGTCATAAACGACCCAGACCGCCATACAATATCGAGTCCGATGATACGAGTGCACGACATGCGTACTGCAGAAATTACCCGCAACACAAACGAAACGCGTATTCGCGTGGCGATCAACTTAGATGGCACCGGCCGCCAGAAACTCAATACCGGCGTGCCCTTTCTAGATCACATGCTTGACCAGATCGCGCGCCATGGCTTGATCGATCTCGACGTCCATGCAGAAGGTGATTTGCACATTGATGCACACCACACCGTGGAAGATGTGGGGATCACGCTTGGCCAGGCAATCGCGAAGGCTGTTGGCGATAAGGCGGGTATGCGTCGTTACGGTCACGCCTATGTGCCCCTTGACGAAGCGCTCTCACGCGTGGTGGTCGACTTCTCTGGTCGTCCCGGGTTGCAGTTTCATGTTCCGTTCACCCGCGCACGCGTGGGTGACTTTGATGTTGATCTGACGATCGAGTTCTTCCAAGGACTCGTGAACCACGCTCTGTTGACGATGCACATCGACAACCTGCGCGGCGTCAACGCGCATCACCAGTGCGAAACAATTTTCAAAGCGACTGGACGCGCGCTACGTATGGCGCTCGAACTCGATCCACGGATTGCTGGCGTGGTGCCTTCGACCAAAGGCGTGCTCTAGCCTATGACTTCCATTGCCATCGTCGATTACGGCATGGGCAACTACCACTCCGTCGAACGGGCCTTGCGCCACGCAGCGCCTGAGGCTGATATTCGTCTGTGCAAGCGCGCGCAAGACATTGACGCCGCAGATCGCGTCGTGTTTCCTGGACAAGGTGCGATGTCAGATTGCATGCGCACCTTAGACGAAGCTGGCTTGCGGGAGGCTGTTGTGCGCGCCGCGCGTAACAAGCCTTTGCTGGGTGTTTGTGTCGGCGAACAAATGCTCTTTGAACGCAGCGACGAAGGCAATACAACAAGCTTGGGTATTTTCAAAGGCGAAGTCAAACGCTTCAATGGCCCGCTCTTTGCAGAACAGTTCGGCGAACAAACCGATCGTGCCAGTCGACTCAAAGTCCCGCACATGGGCTGGAATCCTGTTCGTCAAACACGCCCCCATGCGCTTTGGGCGGGCATTGTTGATTCCACTCCGTTTTATTTTGTGCACAGTTACTACGCTGCCCCAACCGACCCTGCGTTAACCGTGGGTCAGAGCCAGTACGGCGTGCTGTTTACCTGCGCTGTTGCACATGAAAATATCTTTGCCGTACAGTTTCACCCCGAAAAAAGTGCTGATTCGGGTTTGCGTCTTTACCGTAATTTTGTAGACTGGAACCCTTAACCCAACCGAGCGATAGGTGCGCACGCATAATGTGTACGATGCCGTCCCGCTCTTGATCACAAAAAGATATGCTGCTGATCCCTGCAATTGACCTCAAAGACGGTCGCTGTGTAAGACTCCGCCAAGGCGACATGGAGGATGCGACCGTGTTCTCCGAAGATCCTGTCGCGATGGCGATGCACTGGTATGACCTAGGCGCGCGTCGTCTGCATCTCGTCGACCTCAACGGTGCCGTCGCCGGCAAACCTAAAAACGAAGCCATCATTAAAGCGATCGTTAACTCCGTTGGCTCCGAGATGCCGGTGCAAATTGGTGGGGGCATCCGTGACCTCGACACGATTGAACGCTATCTTGATTTTGGTATCTCTTACGTCATCATCGGCACTGCTGCCGTGAAAAATCCAGGGTTCTTGCATGACGCCTGCGGCGCTTTCCCTGGAAGCATCATTGTCGGGCTTGACGCCAAAGACGGCAAAGTTGCGACCGACGGTTGGAGCAAGCTCACCAAACACGACGTCACAGACTTGGCTAAAAAGTTTGAAGACTATGGCTGTGAAGCAATTATCTACACCGATATCGGTCGAGATGGCATGCTGAGTGGCGTAAACATCGAAGCCACGGTTCGGCTCGCCCAACACGTCCGCATCCCGGTGATCGCTTCAGGTGGCGTGACGGACTTGCGCGACATCGATGCCTTATGTGCGGTTGAAGAAGAAGGTATCGAAGGCGCAATCCTGGGTCGCAGCATCTACGAAGGCACGCTGGACTTCGAAGCCGCGCAACTACGCGCTGACGAACTTTCACCATGACCATCTCAACGGCGCCGAGCGCGGTCAGCGGACTGACTCGTCGCATTATTCCCTGCCTAGATGTCACAGCTGGGCGAGTTGTTAAAGGCGTGAACTTTGTCCAGCTCGTTGACGCCGGTGATCCGGTTGAGATCGCACGACGCTACAACGAACAAGGTGCGGATGAGCTTACATTTTTAGACATCACGGCAACGAGTGATGGCCGCGATTTGATTTTGCCCATCATCGAACAAGTCGCCTCACAGGTGTTCATCCCTCTGACTGTTGGGGGGGGCGTCCGACAAGTCAGCGATGTCCAGCGCTTGCTTAATGCGGGTGCCGATAAGATTTCAATGAACAGCGCCGCCGTCGCCAACCCAGACCTCGTGCGCGCCGCCTCGGATTATCACGGGTCCCAATGCATCGTTGTGGCGATTGATGCGAGACGCGTCAAAGATGCACCGACTCCGACCTGGGAAGTATTTACCCACGGTGGTCGCAAGGGAACAGGTCTTGACGCAGTGGCGTGGGCCCGCAAGATGGCTGAATACGGTGCTGGCGAAATCTTGCTCACCAGCATGGATCGTGACGGTACTAAATCAGGTTTTGATCTGGAGCTCACTCGCCTAGTATCAGACGCTGTCGCAGTCCCAGTGATCGCCTCTGGTGGTGTGGGAACCCTACAACATCTTGCTGATGGCGTGACGCTCGGCGGTGCAAGCGCCGTTTTGGCGGCTAGCATTTTTCACTACGGCGAGTTCACCGTGCGCGAGGCAAAAGATTTCATGGCATCCCGCGGTATTCCAGTCAGGCGAGGCTAATGATGTCAACGCTCAACACAAACGCTGCATTGCCCTCTTGGCTTGCCGATGTGCGCTTTGATACACACGGATTGGTGCCGGCCATTGCGCAGGACGCCGTCAGCGGTCAAATTCTGATGGTCGCTTGGATGAACGCCGAATCGCTCGCAGAAACCGCACAAACCGGACGTGCCGTATTCTGGTCGCGCTCCCGCAACCGCCTGTGGCGCAAGGGAGAGGAGTCCGGCCATGTGCAACGCGTGCTGGAGCTTCGCCTAGACTGCGATGCAGATGTGATTTTGCTAAAAGTTGAACAACTTGGCGGTATTGCCTGCCACACTGGTCGTGCGAGCTGTTTTTACCAGCGACTAGAGACTCAAACCGAGTCCTCGGGCAATGCCATTCTCAAATGGGTTACTGTTGATCCCGTGCTTAAAGACCCCGAACTCATCTACAAATGACGCCAAATACCCCTGAAGCCGTCTTACAGAGGCTTGCCGATCTGCTCGAAACCCGACTACCCAGTCGCGGTGGAGATCCATCCACGTCTTACGTCGCAAAGCTTTTTTCAAAAGGGCCCGAAGCAGCGCTCAAGAAAATTGGTGAAGAAGCAACCGAATTGGTGATGGCGGCCAAAGACGGACAGGCAGACAGAATCGTGGCAGAAATGGCCGATTTATGGTTTCATTGTCTCGTTGTGTTGGCGGAAAACGGTTTGCGCCCCGAGCGGGTAACAGCAGAGCTTGCGCGCCGCGAAGGCCTGTCAGGGCTTGCCGAAAAAGCCAGCCGAACGGAAAAATAATCCTAGTATTCGGGATTTTTCATCAAACCTCTTGGCAATAGAACGTATCATGAGCGAACAGTGCATTTTTTGTAAGATCGTCGAGGGAAAAATTCCTGCAAAAATCGTCTACCAAGATGAAGATTGTGTGGTTTTTCATGACATTAACCCAGCTGCGCCGGTACATTTGCTCATGGTTCCACGCAAACATGTTGTCTCAATGCAAGAAATTTTGTCCGAAGATGCCCTGTGGTTAGGTAGAATACTGTCTAAGGTTCCCGAGATCGCCATCCAAAATGGCTGCAATCCGGGGCCAGCGGGAGGATTTCGTCTCACGGCGAACGCTGGCATTGAGGGCGGACAAGAAGTCCCTCACCTTCATTTTCATATTTTGGGTGGTAAACGTCCCTGGCAGGGACAAAAATCCATCGCACTCTAATTCGGAGAATACTCATGGGTAGTTTTAGCATTTGGCACTGGTTAATCGTTCTCGTTATCGTTGCGCTCATTTTCGGCACGAAGAAAATCCGCAACATCGGCGCAGATCTTGGTGGCGCGGTAAAAGGTTTTAAAGAAGGAATGAAAGATCCGAACGCTAAAGAAGGTGACACGCCTGCGGCCGCTGAGGCAGCACCTGCGCAACGCGTTGCCTCAAATGAAACTGTTGATGTGCAGGCCAAAGAAAAATCCAGCGCCCAATAATTTTTGCTGGATCGCTCTGTCCGGAGCTACTTTGGTGCATAAAACATGTTTGATGTCAGCTTTACTGAACTACTCGTAATCGGGGTCATTGCGCTTGTCGTTATTGGCCCTGAACGTCTCCCTAAGGTAGCGCGCACGCTCGGTCACCTGGTGGGCCGAGCGCAGCGCTATGTCAGTGACGTCAAGTCAGACATCCAACGCGAAGTTGAGCTCGATGAACTTCGTAAGCTGAAGGACCAAATGCAAGACGCTGCGCAAAGTGTGCAGAGTAGCTTGCAGAGCACAAGTGATGCGCTCACCAAGCCTCTCGAGGCACTTGAGCAAAACACGATGTCGACCTTCAATGAAGCGACTGCCGGCCTGAAAGAAGCGACGTCATTTAACACGCCCGCGTCCGAGCCTGTCGCCGACGCGGCGTCAACCAAACCCAGTTTAATTAACGCCGCACCGAACCAAAACAGCAACTTGCACGCCGCATCTCCTGGAAGCACGCCTGTTGCCTCGAGCGAGAGCGCAGCGATGACGCCGGAAGCTGCGCTTGCCAACGCGTCGCAAACGCAGGGGATGACCGGGCTCTTTGATACGCCAGTTCAAACTGAATTCGAGATTGCGAGCACGGCTGACTTCGAGTCTGCGGCTCGCAAAGCGCAAGAAACAGAAAAAGCTTTGGCCAGTGCGCCGACTTCAGCTACCCCTCCGTCGGGATCAAAATCTTGAGCAACACAGAAAAAACCGCTGAGCCCGGCGAACAAAACGAAAGTTTTATGTCGCACCTGGTTGAACTGCGCTCGCGCCTGTTACGAGCAGTCGGCACAATCGTTGTGATCTTTTTTGTTTTATTTCTCTATCCTGGCGCCTCGGACATCTACGATCTGCTTGCGGCACCCATGCTGGCCTCCTTGCCAGAGGGCACCCGCATGATTGCAACCGGCGTGATCACGCCCTTCATGGTGCCTGTCAAGGTCACGATGATGGCCGCTTTTGTAATTGCTCTGCCCGTTGTCCTGTATCAAGTCTGGGCCTTTGTTGCACCAGGACTGTACAAACACGAGCAAAATTTAGCCTTACCTCTGATCGTTTCAAGCTCGCTGCTGTTTTTGATAGGAATGGCCTTTTGTTACTTTGTTGTGTTCAAAACAGTCTTTAGCTTCATCGCTTCATTTGCGCCGCAATCGATTACACCGGCGCCGGATATCGAGGCATACCTGACGTTTGTCATGACGATGTTTTTGGCCTTTGGGCTCACGTTTGAAGTCCCTGTCGCGGTTGTCCTTCTCGTTCGGATGGGGATTGTGACGATCAAGCAACTGAGCGAAGCCCGTGGTTATGTCATCGTTGGGGCGTTTGTGATCGCCGCCGTCGTCACTCCACCCGATGTCGTCAGCCAATTTTTGTTGGCCGTTCCGCTCTGCATCCTCTACGAGATCGGACTCTTAGTCGCCCGGGGGATCAAGCCCCGCAAGAAAGAAGAGGAAAAGACGACAACACCCGAGTCCACAAGCTGAAAACGGGCTGTTATCAAAGAACTCTTACAACAAATCTCTTGTTGTCTTAGTATTTAAGGTATATCTTTTAGATCTCTAAATTCTATTTGATATGAATCGTTCACACGGTTAAGCCTATTTTGGCCCAACCTAACGAACCTTAAAGGGATCATCGTGCTCGCTCATCGTCTTAAACAAGCCCGTCTACGCGCCGGCTTGTCCCAGGAAAAACTCGGCAAACTCGCGGGCATCGACCCCATGTCCGCTAGTGCGCGGATGAATCAGTATGAACGTGGCAAGCACTCGCCCGACTATCAGCTGATGTGTCGTGTGGCAGAGATCTTGAACATGCCTGTCAGCTGGTTCTACACCGCCGATGACGAGCAAGCACGCCTCCAGGAGATTTTTTATCACCTTGAGGCTAACACCCGACGACCTCTGCTCACGCAGGCCGAAGCGCTTATCGCCGCAAACCCGCCGAGCAATATCCCCGCAGGCTCAGGCATCAACCAGCCCGGCTCTGCAAACTAAAGCGCGACTGTGGGCTTATTGCGGCCGAACGGGCCGCAAGCCCGCAACGACGGAAAGGTTCTGCACCTTTCCGTTGCGGTAGACGCCCAGCTCGATCTTATCGCCTGGCTCTTTCGCAGCGATGCGTGCCATCAGCTTAGGTGTGTCTCCGACTGGACTGCCATCTAGGGTCTGGACGATGTCGCCCACGCGCAGTCCGCCTTTTGCTCCCGGACCGTCACGCAATAGCCCCGCGATGATCACGCCCGTTGGGCGCTCTAAGCCAAAGGCCTTCGCCAGCTCCGTCGTCATGTCCTGTGGCTCAATGCCCAGCCAACCACGCTTGACATACCCGTGGGCAACAATTTGTTCCATGACTTTTTGTGCCGCCCCAGCAGGAATCGCAAAACCTATCCCAAGAGAGCCGCCCGTTTTCGAATAAATCGCGGTATTGATTCCCACCAGTCGGCCTAAGGTATCAATGAGCGCACCGCCAGAATTACCTGGGTTAATCGCCGCATCCGTTTGGATGAAGTTTTCATAGGTATTGATACCCAAACCTTGGCGACCAAGCGCCGAGACAATGCCCATCGTGATGGTTTGCCCCACTCCAAAGGGGTTGCCGATCGCCAACACCACATCACCAATGCGCGGCACTTCCTCAGTCAAAAAACGTAACGCGTGAAGACCCGTCAATTGCACCTTTAATACGGCCAGATCGGAATCCGGATCGACACCCACAACCTTGGCACTTGCCTGTCGACCATCATGCAGAGCCACCACAATTTCATCGGCACCATTAATCACGTGAAAATTCGTCAACACATGTCCGACCGCGGACACCACGACTCCCGAGCCAAGACTCGTTGCCTGTTGCTGTTGCTTATAGCCGGGCATCTGTTCGAAAAATTTTCGTAAAACAGGATCCGTTGGCATCACAATCCGCGGCGCCGCAATCCGCTTCGTTGTGTGGATGTTGACCACAGCAGGCGCCGCCAAGGCAACCGCCTCAGCGTATGAGCCGGGCGCCGCACCAGCCTGTGGCTGTCCGACAACGGGAAGGGCCGCTCGTTGACCCACAGAAACACTCTGTTTATCGGGCCGCGCCAACCAATCCGGGCGCAAAGTCACCACCACGAATAAAATCGCTAAACAAACGGTTACTGCTTGAGCAAAAATCAGCCAAATTCGACGCATTTTGTTTTCAGGAAAATTATGAACTCTTCTGTCTCGACCCGCGAACTCTGTGCCTGGCTAGATACCACCCTCAAGGTCGCATCATTTAAAGACTATTGCCCAAACGGTCTGCAGGTCGAAGGTATTGGGCGAGTGTCCCATATTATCGCGGGCGTCACCGCAAGTCAGGCACTGATCGATATCGCGATTGAGCGGGGCGCCGATGCACTGCTCGTACACCATGGCTGGTTTTGGCGGGGCGATGATCCACGCATACGAGGCACGCAACGCACCCGCCTGGCCACACTTCTTGCGGCAAATATCAATCTTCTCGCCTATCATCTTCCCCTTGATGCCCATCCAACGCTGGGGAATAACGCTCAGCTGGCCTCCCGCCTAGGTTTAATGGTCGCTCGCCAAGAACCGATCGTTAGCGAAACAGTCGGCGCACCCCGTACGGCAGGCGCATCAAATCTGATTTGGCTAGGCTCAATGCCCGGTGCGGCCACCCTTGGTGAGGTAGCCGCCCGGGTCGCTTCGCGGCTGGGGCGCGAACCGCTTGTGGTCGGCGCACCTGAGCAGCCTGCGCAGACGATCGCGTGGTGCACAGGCGCCGCTCAAGGGATGTTTAGTGAGGCGATCGATGCGCAGGCGGACCTCTTCATCACGGGTGAAGTGTCTGAACCCACCGTGCACTTGGCACGCGAATCTGGTGTCGGCTTCATCGGTGCTGGGCACCACGCCACCGAACGCTATGGCGTCCAGGCGCTCGCCCAAGCAATCCAACAGCAGTTCGGCATTAAGGTTGACTTTATAGACATCGACAACCCGGTTTAATTTGCTTACTTTTTAAGCGAATCGCGAATCTCTCGCAGCAACAGCACGTTCTCGGGCACTGGGGGCGGGGCCGCCTCCAAGTCCATTTTTTTACGCGCCGTGTTGATCGCCTTCACCATCCAGAAGATCACAAACGCCAGCAACACAAAATTGATCAGGATGGTTAAAAAATTACCCCAGGCAAAAATAGTTGCCCCTGCCTTTGTCAGGTCAGCATAGGTTTCTGGGCCGACGTAACCCGCGGGGCGGGATAACACCACAAACTTGTTACTAAAGTCCATCGATCCGCCAACCAAAAAGTTAACGATCGGCATCACGATATCTTTAACAAGAGAGTCAACAATTTTGCCAAAAGCGGCACCCACAATCACACCGATTGCGAGGTCAACAACGTTACCCCGTACTGCAAACTCGCGAAATTCCTTAAATATTCCGCGGGATTCCTGCAAAATCTCTTTACCTTGAATCATTTGTATTCTCCTTACTGTGAGTCTGTCTTGGCTAGCGCTATAATAAGGGGTTAATTTAAGTTGTGACAACTGTACAGAAGCAAGCCCCCCGGGATCGCCCCGTTAGGATGCCTTCGAAGCAGCGTCATAATGAACTGGTCTGCAATGTGTTGGCTCAAACACGTTGGCTGCGATAAGGATAGAAGATGAGTCACGATTCAACTGTGCACGATGACGAAGGTGCGGCACCCCCAACCCTGCCGTCAGACCCTTCACGTCGCTTCTGGATCGGCACAACCTGTGCCGTTGGCGGAGCAGCGGGCGCGGCTCTAGCCGTGCCGTTTGTCAGTACTTTTGCCCCAAGTGAGAAAGCGCGCGCCGCAGGCGCCCCGGTTGAAGTGGATGTCAGCACCCTTGCCCCAGGCGAAATGCGCACGGTCGAATGGCGCGGCAAGCCGGTGTGGGTCATTAACCGCACCAAAGAACAGCTCGGCTCGCTCAAGCAAAACGACGGCGAACTTGCGGATCCAAAGTCACTGCGTCCAGGCTTCACGCCTGCGTATGCAAAAAATGAATGGCGCTCGCGAAAGCCGGATCTGTTTGTTGCGGTCGGCATCTGCACGCACCTAGGCTGCTCGCCCACACCGAAATTTACGACAGGCCCACAACCTAGCCTGCCCAATAACTGGGACGGCGGGTTCTTGTGCCCATGCCATGGATCAACCTTCGACATGGCGGGCCGCGCTTATAAAAATAAGCCTGCGCCTGACAACCTCGAAGTGCCGCCCTACCAATACCTGAGCGACACCCGCATCATTATTGGTGTCGACGAGACGAACAAGGCCTAACCCGCCCCCTGAACCACACCGCATAACGCGATACTGATCAAAGTAAAAGGAGCCGTTTCATGGCTGGCGAAAAATCCGTCGAAACGACCGGACTGTTAGGCTGGATAGACCGTCGCTTTCCGTTGACATCAACTTACAAAGCGCATCTGTCTGAATATTACGCACCGAAAAACTTCAATTTTTGGTACTTTTTTGGAGCCTTATCGCTTGTAGTGCTTGTACTTCAAATCGTGACGGGCATTTTCCTGGTCATGCACTACAAGCCCGATGCGCAGTTTGCCTTCCAGTCAGTCGAATACATCATGCGCGAAGTCCCAGGCGGATGGTTTATCCGTTACATGCACTCCACCGGCGCTTCGATGTTTTTCGTCGTCGTGTACCTCCATATGGTGCGCGCTCTGATTTACGGTTCCTACCGCAAGCCACGCGAGCTCGTCTGGATTTTCGGCGTCGGTATTTTCTTGTGTTTGATGGCAGAAGCCTTCTTCGGCTACCTCCTACCTTGGGGTCAAATGTCGTTCTGGGGCGCGCAGGTGATCGTGAACCTGTTCTCCGCCATCCCGTTCATTGGGCCTGAGCTCTCGCTCTGGATTCGCGGCGACTACGTCGTCTCGGACGCCACACTCAATCGCTTCTTTGCCTTCCACGTCATTGCAATTCCACTGGTCTTGCTGGGCCTAGTGGTTGCCCACGTCGTCGCTTTGCATGAAGTGGGCTCCAACAACCCAGATGGCGTCGACATCAAAGCCAAGAAAGACAAGTACGGTCGCCCTCTTGATGGAATTCCATTCCACCCTTACTACACCGTACACGACATCATGGGGCTTGTAGGCTTCCTGATTATCTTCATGGCCATTGTTTTCTTTGCGCCTGAAATGGGCGGCTATTTTCTTGAGTTCAACAACTTCGTCCCAGCCAACCCGCTGGTCACACCTTTGCACATTGCGCCGGTCTGGTATTTCACGCCGTTCTACTCGATGCTTCGCGCAACAACCGATGACTTCACTTGGATCTTGGCGGGTAGTGCTGTATTGGCTGCGATCGTGTTGTTTATGCGCGTCAAAGGCATCATGAAACTGATCGCTCCAATCGTGCTGATCGCCGTGGCCGTGCTGCTGCGTGTCATTGATGCGAAGTTTTGGGGTGTGGTCGCCATGGGTGGCGCCGTTGTCCTGCTCTTCTTCCTGCCCTGGCTCGATTACAGCCCGGTCAAGTCCATTCGCTACCGTCCCGGTTGGCACAAGACGCTTTATGGCATCTTCTTTGCAAACTTCGTCGTTTTGGGTTATCTCGGCACCCAAGCACCGACGGACATTTTCAATCTGATGTCGCAAATTGGCACGCTCATCTATCTGGCATTTTTCTTCCTGATGCCAGTCTGGAGCCGTCTAGGTACGTTCAAGCCGGTCCCTGACCGTGTCACGTTCCACGCCCATTGAGCCTAACTTTAATTACGGAATGACCATGATCAAGAAGCTGCTTTGTGCTCTTGCCCTAGTAATCACCTGCTCGGGTGCGCATGCTGCGGGCGGAGCGTTCCCTCTCGAAACAGCCCCAAACCGCATTAGCGACCTGGCTGCACTACAGAACGGCGCCAAGCTGTTTGTGAACTACTGCTTAAACTGTCACAGTGCCTCTGCGATGCGTTACAACACGCTCAAAGATATTGGTCTGACGGATCAGCAAATTCGCGACAGCTTGTTATTCACTGGCGAGAAAGTAGGCGATTTGATGATGGGGTCTGTGTCAGCCAAAGATGGAAAAGTGTGGTTCGGTGCGACGCCTCCTGACTTGTCTGTCATGGCAAGAGCAAAATCAATCAATGCCGGCCCAACAGGATCTGACTACATTTATACCTACCTGCGAACTTACTACAGAGATACAAGCAAAGCGACGGGTTGGGATAACCTTGCGTTTCCAAACTCAGCCATGCCTCATGTGTTGTGGGATCGTCAGGGACCGCGCGAACTAATAACAACGACCGTGCATCAGCTCCCTGCGCAGGCGGGCAAGCCTGCAGGCTGGGAACGTATCGTTACCACCCTTGATGCGGCCGGTTATGCCACATCAAAAGTCGAACCGCTGTCGAACTACCGTGGCAAGGCAAGTGTCGATCACAAGTTCAAGGCGCTTGAGCCTCAACGCACAGCGGCCTACGACAGCGACATCGCCGACTTGACGGCATTCATGACCTGGATGTCGGAGCCTATTCAGCAAAAACGCAAACAAATCGGCGTGTGGGTCTTACTCTTCTTGGGCGTGTTCTTTGTTATCGCTTGGCGCCTGAACGCATCGTTCTGGAAGCACGTTAAGTAGGTTGTTTTTCGGGCCAGCGTCTGCTCGACGTAGACGCTGGCCTTTCGCTTTTATCCGCATTCATTTTTAGGACGGAAATCCATCATGATGGTCCTCTACTCCGGAACCACCTGCCCATTTTCACATCGCTGCCGCTTTGTGTTGTTCGAGAAAGGGATGGATTTCGAAATCCGCGACATCGACTTGTACAACAAGCCCGAAGACATTGCGGTCATGAACCCGTATGGCCAAGTTCCCATCCTGGTTGAGCGCGATTTGATTTTGTACGAATCAAACATCATCAACGAATACATCGACGAGCGCTTTCCGCACCCCCAGTTAATGCCTGCGGATCCGGTGATGCGTGCGCGCACCCGTCTGTTCTTGTACAACTTTGAAAAAGAGCTCTTTATCCACGTTGCAGCGCTTGAGGACCGTGCGTTACGCGGTGACGAAAAACGCCTGAATGTGGCGCGCGCCGCCGTACGTGACCGCCTGTCGCAACTTGCGCCACTGCTGCTTAAAAACAAGTACATGCTTGGTGAAGAATTCTCGATGCTCGATGTCGCCATGGCGCCCTTACTCTGGCGTCTTGACCACTATGGTATTGAGCTGCCTAAGACTGCTGCACCGATCCAAAAATACGGTGAGCGTATTTTCTCGCGTCCAGCCTACATCGAAGCGCTGACACCCTCCGAGAAGGTAATGCGCCGCTAGTTGCGGGGCAGTTCCTTGAATCACAGCGGCGTCAGGTCTCTTAATGGCTGAATCCTCGACTAAACCGTACATGATTCGTGCCCTGCACGAGTGGTGTACGGACAATGGCTACACGCCACACATCGTGGTGCGCGTCGATGGCAATACCTTGGTACCAACGGCGCATATTCGCGATGGCCAAATCACCTTAAATGTTGGTTCACTTGCGACCAATCGTCTGGTGCTAGGCAACGAAGCGATTGAGTTTCAAGCACGATTTAGCGGTGTAACGGAAAATCTATACGTCCCTGTCGTAGCAGTCACCGCAATCTACGCACGTGAAACGGGTGCCGGGATGGGCTTTGAGGTCGAACAAAGCGCTGGGCTCTCAGCACAAACACCCGCCTCGTTCCAAACTACCTCTGCAGAGCCTGTCAAACCAAGCGATGGCTCAACACCCTCGCCCGACCCTAAAAAGCCTAGGCTCACCGTTGTTAAGTAAGCGGTAGTGCTCCGCTTCGCTGAAGGCAACCTAGTCTAAACAAATCATTTATAATTCGTGCCGCTTTGAAATAAAAGCGAATCGCCGGAGTAGCTCAGTTGGTAGAGCAGCTCACTTGTAATGAGAAGGTCGAGGGTTCGATTCCTTTCTCCGGCACCAGTTTCAGCAAAGGTCTCAAAGCGTAAATGCTCTGAGACCTTTTGTTTTTGTGGGGCTTGGGGTTGTGAGTCGTTTATTCATGCGGCTCTCTGGCGTGTTTCACTTTTGCGTTTTTGGGCTTGCAATTTTCATGGTACCGCTATGGTACTGATTTTGATTAATGCGATTACATCTCTGCCACCTTAATCACGGCTCCACACCACGCCAAACGCTGGCTTACAGGTTCATGCAGCGTGCGTGATGACTTCCTTAGGGGTTCAAATTGGCACTCACAAAGGCATCCTCAGACCCAAGGTGATGGCACAGGTTTCTAGTTTTTTACGAGCCAGCCAGCAGGCTTAGCCAATACCTGCAAAAGCGCACAAATCATGTAATTCTTTATTGACAACAGTCAAATAGCGAAGCTACAAAGGTGGTGCATTCTTAAAATGCTTACCGCTTTTAGGTAGCTATTGTTGATTGCTGACAGCAAACCCACACACAACTGGGCGTGGGAACTCAACCTTGGAGTTTGCGATGAACATTGAACTTGATGAAGTCGTTGTACAGGATGTCTCTGACGATGCACTGGAGTTAGCTGCAGGTGGTGCGCAGGGGGGTATTCTTACAGATACTCGCGTTTTCCCATACTGTTAGGTAGCTATTGCTTACAGCAAACCCACACCCAAGTGGGCGTGGGTACTCAACCTTTGAGCTTGCGATGAATATTGAACTTGAAGAAGTCGTAGTACAGGAAGTGTCTGATGATGCGCTGGAGCTAGCTGCCGGCGGTGCGCCGGGAGAAAGGGCGACAGCATTTTGGCTTGGCACATGCTTGTGTTGAGTTTTGAAACCTTGGATGTTGGGTAGCTATTGCTGACTGCTTGCCCACATCCACTTGGGTTATGAGCCAAACCATAAGCTCGCCGGCGACGGCAGTGAGTTCGGCAAGAACACGCCCGAACAGGCCGCTGCATTTGTGCGCAGTGAGATTGAACAATGGTCCGCGGCTGTGCGGGCCTCCGGCGCAACCGCGCAATAATGAACAGCCCATTCTTGTCTTTGCGTACAGCTAGTAGATCTGGAAAACTTGGAACGGGGGTTACCACCAGTATCTCAAGTTACTAATAAGTGTTCTAAGTGATGTTACGTTAGTTAAATTCTTACTTATGGGTGGTGCAAGTCTTTAACTTGCATCGCCCCTTTCTTGAACTTTCAAGGAGAGAAACGATGCTCATCCCACTCGCAGGACGCCGACTTTTTACACGCACGACACTCTGTCTTCTCGCCGCTAGCTCATCCGCTTGGGCGACGCCGCCGAACTACCCGACCGGCACGGCGAGAATCGTGGTGCCTTTCGCGGCAGGCGGCGCAGCTGATGCAGTAGCGCGAACGCTCGCAGAAGCCATGCGCAAGGAAGGCATCCCCGAGGTGCTGGTCGAGAATAAGCCAGGCGCCTCTACGCAGCTTGCCGTGACCTACGTGAAGAATGCTAAGCCCGACGGGCTAAGCATGTTACTCACGACCTCGGCTTCATTCGTACTATTCCCGTACGCCTTCAAGAAACTTCCCTACGCCCCCGAAGACCTACGACCCGTAGCTCAAATAGTCGATATCCCAACGGCTTTCGTCGCGGGCATGACCCAGCCCTTCAACGACCTTAAGGGCTACGTAAACTGGCTGCAGCAAAATCCGAAAGGTGCCAGCATCGGCCTCGCCGCACAAGGGACGTCTGGTCATTTCGGGTCCGTCAAGCTCGGCCAAGATATCGGAATCGCGTTCACGCCGGTCGTGTATCGAGGCGCCTCGCCGATGCTGGTGGACGTCTCGTCAGGGCTATTGCCCGTCGGCTACGACGCGGTCGCCAGTATGATGCCTTTGTATCAAGGAAAGAGGATCAAGTTCCTGAGTGTGACCGGCACTAAGCGCCTCCCTATGCTTCCAGATGTCCCCACGGCCAACGAACTCGGCCTTCCTCAGTTCGAGCATGCGGTACCCTTTTATGCAATCTACGTGCCCGCAAAGACGTCGGACACCACAGTTATCGCGCTGCAACAGGTCTTGCTCAAGGCCCTGAAGCAACCCGAAGTCGTTGCCAAGCTTGAAACTGCCGGCTTCTTAGTCGCGCCGGCAGACGCAGCGACCACGGCCAAACGCATCCAGGCCGAGCGCGTCTTTTGGGAACCCGTCATCAAGGCGGTAGGTATCCAGCTCGAATAAGCCATGCGCCACAACAAGCAAGGAGTCCAATGATGTCGTCAGATCTGGTCTACAAGAGCGCCTTCGAACTCGCTCAGCTTATTCGTGCCAAGTCGCTATCGCCGGTCGAACTAACTAAAGCGGTGCTTCAGCGCATTGAGGCCTCACAACCGGTGCTCAACGCCTTTATCACGGTATGCGGAGAGCGTGCCATGGCAGAGGCGAAGGCCGCCGAGCAGGCAATAATGCGCGGCGAGCTCATTGGGCCGTTGCATGGGATACCTCTCAGCGTGAAGGATCTCGTTGCCACCGAAGGCGTTCGCACCACCTACGGCTCGCAGATCTACCGCGATAACGTGCCTATTAGAGACGCAGTGTCCGTGGCACGGCTACGCCGAGCCGGAGCGATCTTGGTTGGTAAGACCACCTCGCCGGAGTTCGGCACTTCTCCTATCACCCGCGCCCCTCTCTTTGGGCAGACTAGTAACGCGTGGAACCAGGGCCGCACTTCGGGTGGAAGCAGTGGCGGTGCTGGCGCGGCCATTGCCGCAGGCCTCGGCCCGCTCGCGATCGCGAGCGACGGTGGTGGCTCCACCCGCATCCCTGCTGCAGCGAACGGTGTCGTCGGCTTCAAGCAAAGCCTGGGGGTGGTCCCGCACGACTCAGCAAACGACCAGTTCGGTAACACCTCTTACATCACACCAACAACACGTACGGTCCGCGACACAGCGCTGATGCTTGCCGTGATGGCCGGCCCTGACGCGTCCGACCCAAACTCCATCAGCCGCATGCCCGCCGACTTCGTCGGCGCTACGACTTGCGACCTGAGCCTCGCAGGCTTACGCATTGGTTACCGGCTTCGTCTGGGCAACGATGCTGTAGCCGAGGACGTCATTCGTGAAGTGACAGCCAGTGCACTAGCGTTCCGCGATGCCGGAGCCACCGTCTCCGAGGCAGAACACCCATTCAACAACATTGAGCCGGTCTTCTCGACAGTGCTGATGGCCTACCGTTACGCCCAACACGGCAAACACCTCGCGCAGCATCGCGACATCATGTGCCCGACCTTCGTTCGTCAGATCGAGAACGCGCCGAACACTTCATTCGAGAAAATCTACGCAGCTATCCTCGCGCGTACCGAGGCCTTCCATGCCGTGCAGTCATGGTTCGAGGACTTCGATATAGTGGCCATGCCGACCATCTCGCGCGGCGCACTGTCGGTAGACCATGACCACTTCGCGCCGATCGAGATTGACGGTAAAACGGTAGACGTCGTACGCCGTGCTTGGTATCCCTATACCTCCGTCTTCAACCTGACCGGACATCCGGCCGTCTCGCTTCCTAGCGGCTTCGACCGCGACGGCCTACCGCTCGCCATCCAGCTCGTCGCCCGGCCCGGCGCTGACGCATTATTGATGAAGGTCGCTGCGGCTTTCGAGCAGCTGCGGCCTTGGGCGCACCTGAAACCCGCGCTGCCCCAACTCGATTGAGCGAAGGAGGCACCGAGGGAATAAGTATTTAGAAAAAGGTAGTCTGAACAACCCAGACAGATTAGTATCGCTACAGCACTTTCCGATACAGTTTTTAAATTTGATTCGAGAGCTCATCGCATGTCAGTACAGCCAACTACTCGCTTTCGCGAACTTATCAAACAACCGGGCTGTGTCATTCAGCCGGCAATTTTTAATCCCCTGAGCGCGAAAATTGCTGAGGCTTGCGGTTTTGAAGCACTCTGCCTCGGCGGGTATGCGATGGGCGCCCACACCGCGATTACCGAGCCGCTGATGTCGCTAGAGGAAGTTGCTCAAATCGTTCGCGGAGTACGTCTGGTTACTAATCTGCCACTTATGGTAGACGCTGGCGCCGGCTGGGGTGATCCTTTGCATGTTATGCGAACAGTCAAAGTGCTAGAGCAGGCAGGCGCCTCTTCATTGCACATCGAAGACCAGTTTTTCCCCAAGAGGGCGAGGTACCACATGGGGGTCGAGGAGGTGATTTCCACGGAGGAGATGGTCCAAAAAATAAATGCTGCCTGCCAATCCCGTCAGGATCCTGACTTTATGATCGTCGTGCGGACAGATGCTATGCGAACGCACAGTTACGCGGAAGGCGTTCGACGTTGCAATGCCTATGTTGAAGCGGGTGCCGACATGATCATGATATTCCCAGACAGTGAACAAGAGACTCGCAATGCGCGCCAAGACATACCAGACGTTCCATTAGTCTACGTCAATAGCACAGGTAATAAATTTAATCGTGGTGTCTACACCCGAGACCAGCTCGATCAGTGGGGTTACAAGATTCTTTATGATGCAATCAGCTCGGTCAACGTGGTTGCAAAAACGTTGTTTAGCTATTACACGCACTTAAATCAGACCGGGGAACATGGGCTGGATAATTCTGAGATGGTCCAGATTCGCGCCAGCGTTGAAAGGGCGATTGGTCTAGAGGAAATGTATAAACTCGAACAGCTCACTCTTGGGGACATTCACATGCCAAAACTGAGCCATCCTAAATAATCACCGCACCAAGAGCTTGGTGTAGGGTCTACGGGAGCCTTGTGTTTTCACGCTAATGATTCAAAATACCGATAAACCTCTTGAATATTGACTACGTCGGCGAACTGTCTATCCATGTCAAACAAACTTATCGCATTAGAAATAGGAAATCTGTCGAAGACAGCCTCCTGTGGAATAATTACCCGATAGTTATAAGACGCAGCATCAAAAACCGTAGCCCGTACGCAATTGCTTGTCGAACCACCAACAACGATCACGGTATCAATTTGTCGATCTACTAGATATCCCAACAGCGGCGTGCCATGAAAGCAGCTAGGCTTCTTTTTGACAAATTCAATATCGTTGTCGGTTGGAATTAATTCATCCGCCAGCTCTGAGCCAATCTGTCCAGCCAGACACCACCGCGGTGAGTTAAGAAGATCTCGCTTTCGCGCATAGACGCCCATATCGATGCCCGAAGGGGAAATCTCAAATCGGGTAAAAAATACTGGGATTTTATGCATTTGACCGTGGCTAACTAAGGAGACGATATTAGCCATCGCTTCATGGCCTGGCTTCCCTGCGTTTGAGGGCCAATCAGCCTCTTCACCAGGTACGCCAACCATAAACTTTTGCGCATCAACCACAATAATCGCAGGCCGTTTTCCATAGCCCATTCTTCTGGCAAACTTTCCGCGCTCAAGGACTTCCCGGTCTTGTTGGCTTAAATATTGGTCCCAAGGTTTTTGAGTCATATTTTTGTATGCTTTCCCATAAAATAACCTGCGCAATGCAATAGGCATAAAAAGGATAGAAGCCTTGCCTTAATTCACCTATTGGTTGCCATCGCGAGCTCTAGAACAGCTGTTGACAGACCCTCTATTTTTGGCGAATGCCAATTGCCTCCGCCGTGGCAGTCCAGCGATCGACGTCAGTTGCTAAAAGCACGCGTAACTGGTCTGGGGTTGAAATCATTGGTCGTGCCCCGAGCGTTTCTAGAAATTTTTCAAACGCCGGCGTCTGGACGATCTTCTTTATCTCGGCATTTAGAATGTCACGCGCTTTCTTGTCCATACCTGCTGGACCAAAAGCTCCCCACCAAATCGTTACGACATAGTCCAAGCCAGTTTGCTCTTTGACCGTTGGAACATTAGGAAAACTGGGGTCGCGAGTCGCGCCCGTAAATGCGATCTTGGGGAGCGCATCTGCCGCGGTACCTTTAATCGAGGCCATGGTCGTAAATAGAAAGTCGATGCGGCCAGCAACTAAATCGAGTTGGGCCGGGCTAATTCCTTTGTACGCAATACTTTGCATTTTTAAGCCACCAACCTCTTTGGCAAGTAACTCCGTCATTAATTGAGCGTTATCACCTATTCCTGCTGTGCCGTAGTTAACTTTTCCCGGATTAGCTTTAACGTAGGCAATGAGTTCATTGAGATTCTTTACACCCAAGTTCTCGCGGAGCAACAGCACGAAAGGGGATTCGGCCACTGTCGTGATAGGTTCGAATGCTAACTTTGCATCGTACGGTGTTTTCTGTACGCCTGCGGTTGTGGCGAGCGAACCTGATACAAACAAAATCGTGTAGCCGTCTTTCGCGGCTTGCGCGACATAGTTTGCGCCAACGACACTGCCAGCTCCGGGTTTGTTTTCAATCAAAAAAGGTTGTCCCAAGCTTTGCCGCAAGCTGTCGGCTAACCGTCTAGCGATCACATCGTTGCTGCCCCCTGGAGCAAACGGTACGACGATCCGGACAGGCTTATCAGGCCATTTGCTCGTTTGTGCATGGCTCGGACTCGCCAAGAGAACACTGCTGATGGCACACACCGCTCCAGCAACGAAAATCCTTCTCAACGCGTGGCATTTTATATACATGATCATCCTTTTCTATCAGGTTAAATGAACGGGGTTTCCATCTTGAGTATTAGCTTACAGCCTTTGTGACCTATAGAGCGCTAAAACAGCAGCTTAGACAGGTTGCTTGAGCTAGGCTGTTCGATTATTTCTACGGGCACCACCTTAAATGGGCTACTCCATTTGTGTAAAGCAAGCTAGAGACATATGAGCGTGCCTCAGCGTGAGGCCCGGAACTGTCTAAATATTGGGAGCAGTCCGTTTCATGCAAACGGGCTGCCCCATAAAATGAAGTAGCCCGTTTTCTTTTAGTGCTGCGCAATAAAACTACACTAATGCATCAGACCAAATATTTTTAGCCCAACCCCACGCGTACACCCCTTCTAGCGCTGTGGGTGCCGTCGAAAGTCCGCCCGAACCCGCAACCGTTTTGAACGTTTTTTCAGCGGCGACGTATTGGTGCACGCTCGCCACGTGAACGACCTCTGTTTCATTGACGAAGCTGTAACACGTATTGGTCAGAACAGGCTGGGGGTTGATCGCAATACCCGCTAGCTCTGCGACGATTGCAGCGGCCGTGACTTTGGCATGCTGATTCGCCATATGCCCTGATTTTGGCATCAAGGGCGCGACCTGAATCGAATCGCCGATGATGTGCACGTCCTTCGCTTTCGTTGATTCAAAGTTCAGATAGTTAACCGTGGACCAACGGCCGTTTGCATCGGCGAGGCCCGCTTTAACGACGAGGTCACCTGCACGCATTAGAGGCAACAGATTGAGTACATCTGCCTTAATGTCGTCCTGAACATCAAACTTGAGTGTGCGTGTTTTGGCATCTACGGCCGTCACGTTGTGCTGTGGTCTGTATTCAATGATGCCAGGATACATTTTCGCCCAAGCCTCCTTGAACAACTTACCCTTAGACGTTACGTCTTGGTTCGCGTCTAACACCAACACCTTGGATTTTGGTTTGTGCTTCTTCAGATAGTTTGCAACCTGACACACGCGCTCGTACGGGCCGGGGGGGCAACGATAAGGTGCCATCGGGATCGATAGTGCATACACGCCACCGTCTTTCATGTCAGCGATCTGCTTGTGTAATGCGACAGTTTCCGGACCTGCCTTCCAAGCTTGTAACGTGACGCCTGCTTTGTTAGCGGCATCCAGTCCTTCGATACTCTCCATCATCAGGCCGATGCCTGGCGACAACACAAGCTTGTCGTATTTGACGGTCTTGCCTGAAGCGAGCAGCACCGTTTTTTTCGTTGCATCAATACTCGCGACCGAATCTTTGACCATCTTGACACCATGATTTTTTTCTAATCCGGCGTAGGGCGAGGTGATCTCAGCAATTTGGCGAGAGCCTCCCACAACCAAGTTAGACATCGGGCAAGAAATGAATTGGGCATTGGGCTCAATCAATGTGACTTGCGCAGTATTGTTTGAGAGCAAACGCAAATACTTGGCAGCTGTGGCACCGCCATAGCCAGCACCCACCACCACGACTTGCGCCGTCTTCAACGTATTGGCGCGCGTTTGTGTGCTTACGCCCATCGCAAGTCCAGCGACTGCGGCGCTTTGTCCCAGAAAGATTCGACGATTCATCATGGTCCCCTTAGTTCTTCTTGCCGAGTACATCGGCAATGATTTTCAACTGTTCGTCGGTATAGCCTTTTGCAAGCTGATGCATGATGGTTCCAGTGCGAGCTCCGGTTTTATAGGCTAGCAATTGTTCATACATGGCCGAGCTTGTCAGTTGGTTAATCACCGGCATGGTGGCACCTGGTGCGCTCACACCGTTGGTGCCGTGGCAATTGGCGCACGTGGCCGCTAAGCTTTGTGCGTACAACCGCTGCGCCTGTATATCTTGCGCAGACGCCGTCGTCACAAACATCGCAGCGCTAAGCCCTGCAGTCAGCATTCCTGTTTTGAACAAATTCTTTCTCATCATTGCCCGTCTCCTCGTATTGATGCGTAATGTCGTGATGGTCGTGCGATAGCGATCCGCTAACAATGCAGACTTACCCTTATGTCGGGTCACACTCCGTTCTTTTTAAACCACTCCAGACATTTTTCCCAGCCATCTTTTGCGGGACCCGCTTGATAGGTTGCGCGGTAATCGGCGTGAAATGCATGAGGCGCCTCTGGATAGATCTCAAAGCGCGACGCGGCAGCCGCTTTGTTGTCCTTTGCGGCGGCGAGTGCCTGCTTCATTTGGTCGACTGTATCCAAGCTGATTCCGGTGTCCTTTCCACCGTAAAGACCCAGCACTGGCGCCTTTAATTGCGCGGCGAGATCCACCGGGTGTGCGGGAAAGTTTTCGCTTTTATCCCCAACCAGTCTTCCGTACCAAGCAACGCCTGCACGCACTTGTGGCAAATGAGCGCACGCCAACCAGGTGATACGGCCACCCCAGCAAAATCCTGTCATGCCGACGCGATCCAAGTCGCCGCCTTGTTGTCCTGCCCATTTAAGCGCGATAGTGATATCACCCATCACTTGCTTGTCGGGCGTCTTACCAACGATTTCGGTCATGATTTCGGCCATCGTTCCCAAGGAACTTGGATCACCTGCTCGAGTAAAGAACTCTGGCGCGATAGCCAGGTAACCCTGCTTCGCAAATCGTCGCGCAGTATCCGCAATGTATTCGTGCACACCAAAAATTTCACTCGCAATGATGACGATGGGCAGCTTGCCAACACTCGCCTTTGGTCGCGCAACATAGGCGTATAACTCGGTGCTGCCATCCTTGATAGTCTCCTCACCAGCCGCAATACCATCAAAGTTTGTTTGAATGACCTGGGCAAAGGTAGGTTCGGCAACCGACGCGAAGCCTAAGCACGCGGTTGCAGCCGTCGTGTTGCGCAAAAACTCACGCCGAGAACGACTTCGGTGACCCGCCAAGGCTTCGATGTCTTTAATATGGTCTGAACGCATTTGACCTCTGTTTTGCAAAGATAGTTTTAGTGATTTTGAAAAGTTTACCCTAGGGTATCCCTGAATATCTACTTCTTTATTGTTATATTACTTTTACATCTTTGTTTATAACTAAAAAATTTACTAATGTCAGCCACTATTTTATTGTTGCGTAGGAGGCCGGTTGAACACAAATGATTTAAGGCTAAAACTTGGTCGGCTCAAGCGAGCGCCAGAAAATTTTGTTTCTGCTGAGTTCGCTACCGAGGTGTCGGCCAACGGCATTACCGAAGCCCGTCGTAGCTTTTTGCGAAACAGTTTTTTAGCGGCCATGGCTGCGGGCGCAAGTACTGCACCGACCTTGGCTTTCGCGCAAGGCTCAACGGGCGATCCGACCATCCTTGACAAACAAGTGTGGCAAACAACGCTTGGCCAACCCGTCGCAGCAAGGCCCTATGGCGTGCCCTCAAAATACGAAGCCAATCTACAGCGCCGCGAGTCACCCGGCCTCACACGCGTGTCTGCTGCCTCTGTCTCGTTTGCACCCCTCCAGGGCTTATTTGGCATTATCACACCAAACGGACTGCATTTCGAACGGCACCACCAGGGGTGGGTTGACATCGATCCGGCCAAACACCGGCTCATGATCAATGGGATGGTCAAACAGGAAATGGTCTTCACCATGGAAGACCTCATGCGCTTGCCCTCTGTCTCGCGTATTCACTTTATTGAGTGCGGGGCCAACACGGGTATGGAATGGGGTAACGTCGCGGTCCCCACCGTTCAGTACACGCATGGGATGCTCTCTTGCTGTGAATTCTCCGGTGTGCCGCTGTCTATCTTGCTAGACATGGCTGGTGCCGATACAAAAAAAGGTAAGTACATTCTCGCCGAAGGCGGCGATGGCTCCGGAATGACGCGCACGATTTCAATGGAAATGGCGCTAGATGATGTGCTGGTTGTTTGGGGCATGAACGGCGAAATGCTTCGGCCTGAAAACGGCTATCCCTTGCGCTTGGTGGTGCCTGGCGTGCAGGGTGTGAGCTCAGTTAAGTGGTTGCGCCGCATTGAAGTCGGCGACATGCCCTACGCCACAAAAGACGAAGCGGTGCATTACATGGACTTGATGCCAGATGGGATACATCGACAATACACGTCCATTCAAGAATGCAAGTCGGTCATCACCACGCCCTCTGGCGGACAGCAGCTGCTCGAAACAGGTTTCTACAATATTAGCGGCATGGCGTGGTCCGGCCGCGGCAAAGTCAAGCGGGTTGATGTGTCGGTTGACGGCGGACGCAACTGGCGCGAAGCGCGCATGGAAATGCCCGTATTAACCAAGGCCATTACGCGCTTCAACATCGATTGGGTGTGGGACGGAAAGCCTGCGATCTTACAGTCTCGCGCGACGGACGAAACCGGCCATATTCAATCTTCTTACAAAATGTTGCGCGAAGTTCGCGGTACCCGTTCGATTTATCACAACAACGCGATTCAATCCTGGAAAGTAGACACCAATGGGGAGGTCAGCAATGTACAAGTTGGCTAAAACTCTAACTGGCGTCGTCGCACTCACCTTACTGGGTGGCCTGGCCAACGCACAAGACACAAAAAAATTCTCCGGGATCGGCCGTGCTGCCACGCCCGCAGAAGTGGCCGCATGGGATATTGATGTGCGCCCAGACTTCAAGGGGCTCCCCAAAGGATCAGGGACCGCGGAACAGGGGCAAGAACTCTGGGAAGCCAAGTGTGCAAGCTGTCATGGCGTCTTTGGCGAGTCAAATGAAGTGTTTACCCCAATCGTAGGTGGCACGACCGCAAAAGACATCAAGACGGGTCGCGTCGCCTCGCTCACTGATCCGACCCAAGCACAGCGTTCAACGCTGATGCGCCTCTCCACCCTGTCGACTCTATACGACTACGTCTACCGAGCCATGCCGTGGAATGCACCGCGCTCGCTGTCGGCAGACGAAACATATGCGCTCGTGGCTTACATGCTCTCACTAGGCGAGATCGTGCCAGAGGACTTCACCCTCAGTCACGAGAACGTCCAGGAAGTACAAGCCTTGTTGCCAAACCGTAACGGCACAACAACAGAGCACGGCATGTGGACCGTGGCGGGTCGGCCCGACGTACAGGGCAATCCTTGCATGACAAACTGCCCAACCGACAGCAAGATCACCTCTTTCTTACCGGATTTCGCCCGTAATGCGCACGAAAATATTACCGAGCAAAACCGTATGTTTGGGCCTTTCAGGGGTGCCGACACCACCAAACCACCCGTTAAAAAGCTTCCGGGCGCTGGGTTTGTCGCACCAGTCGCTGCCACAAGCGCTACCGCTACTGCCGCGGCGACCGTAGCTTCTGGGGCGAATGCAGCGACATTGCAAGCGCTTTTCCAAAAGCATAACTGTACGGCCTGTCACGCGCCCGCCGCTAAGGGGGTAGGCCCGTCCATCGCTGAGGTGGCGAAAAAGTACAAAGATCAGGATGTCATTGCTAAACTAGCGACAAAGGTCAAAATGGGTGGGGCAGGCGCTTGGGGCTCGATTCCCATGCCACCACATGCCCAAATGTCAGATACCGACATCACAAACTTGGTGAAATGGATGCTGACAGGGTCTTAAGCAGCGGCATCTATTCGTATAAACTATTTCGACTATCAAACATTTATCCAGTAAGGGAACTCTCATGAACGTACAACGTCGCAGACTTCTGCAAATGTCAGCAATAGTGGGGCTCATGGCCAGCGCCGGCCTGATGACACAGGCCGAAGCTGCCGCCTGGAACAAGGCCGCCTTCGAAGCTAAGTCAGTCGATGATGTGGCCAAACTTTTAGGTGGCGCGACGCCCACCAAGTCGGACGCCATCACATTGCGCGCACCTGACATCGCCGAAAACGGCGCCGTCGTGCCGGTTGGTGTTGAAACCAACTTGAAAGCAACAGAACTCGCCATTCTGGTGGAGAAAAATCCGAGTGCTCTCGCGGCCATGTTCGTCATTCCCGCTGGCGCAGAAGCCTTCGCCTCGACCCGCGTAAAAATGGGACAAACGTCAAATGTCTTTGCTCTCGCGAAAGTCGACGGCAAGTGGCTGATGGCCTCTAAAGAAGTCAAAGTAACGCTCGGTGGCTGTGGCGGCTAAGCGCGCTTAAAACGCAACGTACAAAACAAACATAGAACATAGCAAAGAGAGAAAATCATGGCAGATCCAATGCGCATTCGTGCAACTGAGAAAGATGGTGTGGTGGACGTACGTGTGCTGATGAAGCACGACATGGAAACGGGTCAACGCAAAGATGCTGCGGGCGCATCCATTCCAGCTTGGTTCATTTCAACGCTCGAGGCAAAAGTTGGCGACAAAGTAGTTTACGCAGCCCAGTTGGGGCCTGCGGTATCCAAGGATCCCTACCTGCAATTCAAATTGAAAGGCAGTGCAAAAAAAGGCGACACAATTGCTGTAACTTGGGTCGACAATAAAAACGAAACCCGTACTGACAAAACACAAATCAAATAATTTTGTTGTGCTGATCGAACCGAGCCGCAATGTTGCCGTTCGCAAAAATGGAGACAACCATGAAACACTTCTTATTGGCTGGGCTGACAGCTATGTCGCTTGGCTTACCTACTATTGCTCTGGCACAATCGGCATCGGATCAGCTCGCGGAATATCGCAAAATGCTTGCCGAGGGCAATCCCGCCGAACTATACGAAGCCGCGGGCGAGGAACTCTGGGCGAAACCAGCTGGCCCGAAGAGTGCTTCTCTTGAAAAATGCGATCTCGGGCTAGGCCCTGGCGTTGTCCACGGCGCCTCAGCCCAACTACCACGCTACTTTGCAGATACCAATCGTGTACAAGATCTCGAATCGCGTCTGATGACCTGCATGAGTACCCTCCAAGGCATTCCTGAGGCCGAAATGGTCAAAGGCTCCTTTGGCAAAGGCACGCGCAAAAATATCGAAGCGATTGTTGCGTATGTGGCCACGCACTCCAAGGGGATGAAGATCAACGTGTCGACTAAGCATCCAAAGGAAAAAGAGATGCTTGCCCTCGGCGAAAAAATCTTTTACCTGCAGGGCGGGCCGATGGACTTCTCTTGCGCCTCTTGTCACGCAGTCGACAACAAACGCATCCGCATGCAAGACTTGCCAAATCTGACCACACAGAAAGGCGCGGCAGAAGGCTGGGGTAACTGGCCCGCTTATCGCGTATCAAGCGGTACGTTTTGGACGATGCAGCAACGTTTGAACGACTGCTATCGCCAACAGCGCATGCCTTTCCCAATTTATGGTTCAGACGCCACCATCGCGCTTTCCGTCTTTATGGGGAACACGGCGAATGGCGGCACTGTGCAGACACCCGGCCTCAAGCGCTAACTCCAGGGAGACACAAATGAACAACACACTTATCAAACTGGCTGCAAGTACAACGTTGGCTCTGGGTGGCATTGCCTTAAGCAACGTCGCCCTTGCACAAAAAATTGACCCCGCCGTGCAGGCTGTCATGGAGCGCAGCTTCCGTGAGCAAGGGATCGCCAAGCTTGACCGCATCCAACAAGACGAGTTCCAAGTGCTCTGCTCGGATGAAAAGTTCCGCGATAGCCCAGAGGGTAAAAAGAAAGCAGAAGCTCTACAAGCAGCTGCGCTCGCTTCAATCAAGCCGCCCTCTGACGGAAAATATTTAGGAAACTGGGCCGCCGGTGAAAAGATTGCGCAAAGCGGCCGCGGTGCAACCTGGACTGACAATCTCAAAACCGTGAATGGCGGAGGTTGCTACAACTGCCACCAGATTTCGAAACAAGAAATCTCGTACGGGACGATTGGCCCTTCCTTGCTAGGCTATGGTAAAACGCGCGGCAATAGCGACGTCATCCTGACCTACACCTGGAATCGGATCAACAACTCCAAAGCCTATAACGCGTGCAGCAACATGCCACGCATGCAGCACTTTAACTTGCTCACCGAACAGCAAATTAAAGACGTCATGGCCTTGCTGCTAGACCCTGCATCGCCTGTAAATAAATAAAGTCGTCGAATCGCGCTATACGCTGCAAGGAAGTTGAAATGGGAATGAGTCGTAGAGAGTTTGTACAGGTTCTGGCGGCGGCTTCCGCTGCCGGATTATCACTCGGTTCAAACTTTACCCGAGCACAGTCAGCCGCAAATCTCTACGACCTTCCAAATTTTGGCAATGTGCACTTGATGCACTTCACGGATTGCCACGCACAACTCAAGCCCATTTATTTCCGCGAGCCTAGCGTCAACTTGGGCTTCGGTGGTCAATTTGGTAAAGCGCCTCACTTGGTCGGTGATGCTTTGCTTAAGCACTATGGCATCAAGCCGGGCACGCGCGAAGCGCATGCGTTTTCTTATCTGGACTTTGACAAAGCGGCGACGCAATACGGCAAAGTGGGTGGGTTTGCACACCTCGCCACGTTGGTTAAGCAAATTCGTGCGAGTCGCCCCGGCGCTTTGCTGCTCGATGGTGGTGACACGTGGCAAGGTTCAGGCACTGCACTGTGGACCAAGGGTCAGGACATGGTCGATGCCTGTCTAGCCCTAGGCGTTGATGTCATGACCGCGCACTTTGAAATGACCTTAGGCGAGACACGCGTCAAAGAAATTATAGAAAAAGATTTTGATGGCAAAGTAAATTTTGTCGCTCAAAACATCAAAACAACCGACTTTGAAGATCCCGTGTTTGACGCCTATACGATGCGTGAAATGAACGGCGTCAAAGTTGCAATCATTGGTCAGGCGTTTCCCTACACGCCAATCGCCAACCCACGATACCTGATTGAAAACTGGACATTCGGTATCGAAGAAGAAAACATGCAGAAGACCGTGGATCACGCACGCGCCAAGGGCGCGAAGGCTGTGGTCCTGCTGTCACATAACGGCATGGACGTTGATCTCAAAATGGCGAGTCGCGTACGCGGGATCGACGCCATCTTAGGCGGACACACCCACGACGGTGTGCCCGTACCGGTCAAGGTCACCAACCCAGGCGGCGTGACCCTCGTGACAAACGCAGGCTCAAACAGCAAATTTCTAGGCGTACTTGATTTAGATGTAAAAGACGGCAAAGTATCCGACTTTAGATATCGCTTGCTTCCCGTCTTTGCAGACTTACTCCCAGCTGACGCGCAGATGAATGCGTTGATCGACAAGATACGTGCGCCGTATGAAACCAAGCTGGCTGAAAAACTCGCTGTGGCCGAAGGCACGCTTTATCGCCGTGGCAACTTCAACGGTACGTTCGATCAGCTAATCGTTGACGGATTAATTAAGATGAAGGGCGCTGATCTCGCGTTCTCACCAGGATTCCGTTGGGGCACCTCCTTGCTGCCTGGACAGACCATTACGATGGAACACCTGCTCGACCAAACCGCGATCACGTATCCATACACCACCCTCACGCCGATGAGTGGCGAGATGATCAAGACCGTTCTTGAAGACGTCGCAGACAACATCTTCAACCCTGATCCCTATTATCAGCAAGGCGGAGACATGGTGCGGGTGGGAGGCATGCAATACAGCATCGACCCCACCGCTGGTGCCGGCAAGCGTATCTCTGACATGCGCTTAGGCGACAAGCCCATCGAAGCAAGCAAAACCTATAAAGTCGCTGGCTGGGCGCCGGTCTCTGAAGCGGCTCGCGATACGGGTGGCGAGCCTATTTGGGATGTGATCGCAGCCTACCTGCGTGATATCAAAACTGTGTCTGCCAAAGCACCAAATATCCCCGCCATTAAAGGCGCAGAGAACAATCCTGGCATGGGAAATTGAAAATGAAAAACTGGTTAATCGCACTCTCGATCACTATCGTGACGCTTGTCACTCCATCGGCCGTCTTAGCGCAAGACGCGGTTAGCGTGATTTATCACATCGATGATGCAGACGCGCAAGGATTAAAGGGATTGCGCAACATTCGCAACCATCTTGATGTAGCACCGCAAACAAAAATTCGTGTCGTCACGCACGCCAATGGCGTAGACATCTTGATGGATGGCGCGAAGGACAAGAGCGGAAAGGTTGAGTATTCTTCTCTCATTTCCGCTTTGGTGTCGAGGGGCGTTGTGTTTGAGGTATGTGAAATCACACTCAAAAATCGTAATCTCAAACGCGACCAGTTTGTACTGGATGCGAACTTCACGCCCTCTGGTGTTGTACGCATTGCTGAACTACAAGCCAAAGAGAAATACGCTTACATCAAGCCTTAACGTGAAGCGCCTACCTGAATGGCCTAACAGAAAAGTCGGTTGTTTAAATATTCATTAAAAACAGTAACTTATCTTCAAAAATTGGCCGCGTTTAATAATTCGTGGAATTAAACCAATAGTTGCATAATGCAACGATTGGGCACTTAGGCTCGCTTTCAATTGTTAAAAAACCAGAAATTTTGGTACTGCGATAATGCAAAACATCTGGGCAAAGTATCAGCAGCCTACTTGCCCGGCCCAAAAATGACCCAAACTGCAGTGTCAAGCGTAATTTCCCATTTCCCAACATAACAGCGCCAACACGCCGTGGACAGGTCTTGAAAATCCGGACTGCTCCCCATCAATACGAAATAGTCAGATAAAGGCGTGGCTCTCATTGAGACCTTCTCGCCCTTGTGATGGAGGCTTTCCTTGCGCAACAGCAACTAGTTTAGTGATACGCTTTATTTTGATGCGGAGCTAAATATTTTGAACAGCACGCTCCAATCGAGGAATATCTAAAGCCCACTCATGACCGCAAACCTGAATCACGAATCTCGCCGCGCGCCTAATTTGTCCATATCGATAATTTGTTGAAACGTCTTGGGCAATCTTTAAACGTCTAATTAGCCCTTCTTTCATTCAGAACCTCATTAAGACTTTCCAATTGAATTCCCTTATAAAGCGATCAATCACAGAACTTCATAAGAAGTCTAAGAACTATCTTCCTAGCTGTAGCATTTATGTTTTAAAAAAATCTAACTTAGGTCTGCGCTCTTTGAGCAAAAAAACTTTCTTAATTCTTAAGTAATTTTTTATTTATTTGTCTGCAAAGCATATTTTCTAAAACGTTGCCAAACAACATCGGTGGTTTCAAGTTCGTTGGTCAAAATAGGTATTTGCTCTCATGTTTCCTTCAAACTTTGTTTATGAATTTTTTACCTTATTGGTGATTCTTGATCCGATCGCGACAGTCCCTGTATTTTTGGCAGTGACGTATGGCCTGAAGTGGCGCGATGCACTCAAGGTTGCCTTGACGGCATTGGCCGTTGCCTTTGGGATCCTGACGATCTTTATCTTTTTAGGTTTAGAGTTTTTAAAAGCTCTGGATATCCCCACATCATCGTTTCAACTCGCGGGTTCATTTATTTTGTTCTTACTTGGCCAGAGTATGGTGACGGGAAAAATGCACGAAGAAATCTCAAAAATGTCTCCCACCGCCTCGATTATGGAACGCTCGGTGTATCCGCTGGCGATGCCTTCAATCGCAGGAGCGGGTGCGATTTTAACCGTAGTGATGCTCAGTGATAACTCTATGCGCGTCATATCTGAGCAACTACAAACCACCTTTGTCGTGTTGCTATGCTTGTCGGTTCACCTCCTCACCTTTATGACGGGAGGCTTAATCATTCGTTATATCGGTATGATCGGGATACAAATCACCACACGCGTGTTTGGATTGATGATTTGCAGTATCGCAGTCACGGGCATGGTGATCGCGATCAAGGTGAGCTTTGGGTTATAGCTTTATTGACGAGAGACTGAATTGCAGCCTCTACACCGTCGATGATAGGTATCTCAATAGAATCAGAGAGTAAAGGTGCATAGCCAGTCAGTCCGCCGGATGCCAGCATTACCTGTCAAATGACCGTCTTTAGCAGTGGCGCTAGCACCTCGCGTCCCTACTGTCATTAAACGTTAATTTTAAAATGCTCTAGCCCTTGCTCGGTCCAATATACGCCAGTGCGTTCTTCAACTTTGAACCAGTGAGCTGAGTCTGAGTCAGAGGGCTCAGAGGCAATAGTGGTGATGGGGTTTGATCCAGTTTCGCTGGCACGTGTATGGGGAGATCCAAAGTACATGCTGGGCGATTGGTCATCGCTGGAGTATCTAAATGCCCAGATCTCTTTGCCGTTGGTCAAAGCACAGGAAATACGCATTGGTTCGTCTGCTTGATGGCGCCCCATGATTTTGGTGACATTGCGCAAAGTTGCCTGTATCGCAACAATAGGGTCATGAATCAAACCATTGCTCAGCGCCACTAAAAACAAAGCTTCACTGTCTGTGGTGCCTTCTCTGTATGGATAGTGCACGTGGTCGATGAGATCCTCAACATCCTTTCGGCAGTCATGCCAGTTGCCAATTTTGCCGTTGTGCATAAAGGCCCAGTTTTGCCAAGTAAACGGATGGCAGTTGCTTCTGTTGACTGCTGTACCTGTGGTAGCACGAACATGGGCAAAAAATAGTCTTGTTCGAATATGGGCTGCAAGGGAGCGCAGGTTACTGTCGTTCCAGGCTGGCAGGATGTCTTTGAATAGACCGGGTGCAGTGCGATTGCTGTACCAAGCCACGCCAAACCCATCACCATTGGTGACCCAGGCAGACTGGGTCGCGGCCAAACTCTGGCTCACAATGGAGTGCTCTTGGTAAAAGATCAAGTCTTCAAGGTAAATCTCTGGACCCGCGTAAGCAACCCATCTGCACATGATGACCTCGGATAAAAATCCAACGTATTGCAAAGTTTACGGCAGTTCTGAGTAAATTAAATTAACAAATGCCCGTTAATCGAGGACTTGCTTTATTTGGCATTAAACGGCGTATATTGAGTATGGAGGTGCAGCGGAAAAGTTGGGCTGGTTTATGTCTTAAGCCAGAGACTTTTTCGGCATTCTAAGGGACTAAGTGATCCAAGAGATTTCTGGATTCATTGCCCGTTGAGCCAGCAAATATACGAACCGACGGTCTAAATAAATTGCTCAATGGTTGTAGGCACGAAGGTCTGCAGAAAAGTAAAAGCTCAAATGTGGAGTTGGGCGAAATCATTCTTTAATTCGGCTCCCCACCCTGGATTTGAACCAAGAACCAGCAGGATTAACAGTCCACGCACCAAAACGCTATTTACTGAAGCGGTCTAGTTCAAAAACATCTAGATCAATCATCTCGCCGAAATCTTTTTGTAGAACCTTTCCCTTCGGATCAAGCACATAAAGCTCGGGGATTCCCTTGCGCTTGCCTATCGCACGATCAAGCTCAGGGGTGATCATGGCGACGGGAAAGTTCAGTCCGTGTTTCTGCACATACTGTGCGGCGGCCTTTGGGTCCTTATCAATCGATACACCCAACACGACAAGATTGCCACCTTTTGTGTCACGCGCGAGTTGTATCAGATTTAGATTTTGACGATGGCAATAGGGACACCACGATGCCCAAATTTGCAGCACAACATGTTTACCTGCCAAGTCCGCGGCGGTCAGTACTTTGCCATCCATCAGCGTGATGGAGCCTAGCTTGAGCGTGTCACCCACATTGAGCGCCTGCGCGGGCGATGGCAATATGACTCCGACGATCATCACCACCATCAACAAGCGTATGGCAATGTCGCGCAGGTTAGGGAGACGCCAGTCAGTCAGTGTGTTTTTCATGTGGTTATCATAGCCAAAAAAACCGCCCACAGTCTCCTGGGGCGGCTTTTCTCGCTGATCTGTCGTTTAAACAATCAGCGGCACAATCAAGAGCGCAACAATGTTGATGATCTTGATCAGGGGGTTTACAGCAGGGCCCGCTGTGTCCTTGTAAGGATCGCCTACGGTATCGCCCGTCACAGCAGCTTTATGGGCATCAGAGCCCTTGCCGCCGTAATGACCTTCCTCGATATACTTCTTGGCGTTATCCCAAGCACCACCGCCTGTACACATGGAGATCGCAACAAACAGACCCGTCACAATCGTACCCATCAGCAGGCCACCCAAAGCCTCAGGGCCTAACAACAGACCGACGGCGATTGGCACAACGACTGGCAACAAAGAAGGAATAATCATTTCTTTGATTGCAGCGGTTGTCAGCATATCGACAGCCTTATCGTACTCAGGCTTGGCGGTACCCTCCATGATGCCTTTGATGTCGCGGAACTGGCGACGCACCTCTTCAACGACAGCACCCGCACAACGGCCTACCGCTTCCATCGCCATGGCGCCAAAGAGGTAAGGAATCAAGCCGCCGATAAACAAGCCAATGATCACGCGGTGGTCCGACAAATCAAACACAACCTTTGCGCCGTTGGCCTCAAGCGTATGCGTGTAGTCGGCAAACAGAACCAACGCAGCCAAACCGGCGGATCCAATCGCGTAGCCTTTTGTCACAGCCTTTGTGGTGTTACCCACTGCATCAAGCGGATCTGTGATGTCGCGTACGGACTGGGGCAAGCCAGCCATTTCAGCGATACCACCAGCGTTGTCGGTAATTGGACCGTACGCATCAAGAGCCACCACAATACCCGCCATAGACAACATCGACGTCGCAGCGACTGCAATACCGTAGATGCCACCCAACCAATAGGCAGAGTAGATAGCCGCACAAACGAACAGCACGGGCCAAGCTGTTGAACGCATCGACACGCCTAAGCCTGCAATGATGTTCGTACCATGGCCTTGGCTCGACGCCTTAGCAATATGCTTAACCGGGGCGTAGTCCGTGCCGGTGTAGTACTCAGTAATCCAGACAAGCACTGCTGTCAGAAGTAGGCCAACAACTGTTGCACCAAACAAACGCATCTTGCCGCCCGTGGCAAAGCCTACGTCGGCCAGTATGTTGTCAGGCAAGATCCAGTTGGTCGCGAAGTAGAACGCCACCAGAGAAATCACACCCGCAATCACCAAGCCCTTGTATAGGGCAGGCATCACGTTTTTCATACCAGGCGTTGCTTTGACGAACGAGCAACCAATAATCGATGCAATGATGGAAATTCCACCGAGCACCAGCGGGTAAATCACCGCCTCGGCCGTGGCGACCTTGATCATCAACGCGCCCAAGACCATCGTCGCAATCAGTGTCACGGCGTAGGTTTCAAACAAGTCGGCAGCCATACCCGCGCAGTCGCCCACGTTGTCACCAACGTTATCGGCAATCACCGCTGGGTTACGTGGATCATCTTCAGGAATGCCCGCTTCGACTTTCCCCACCAAGTCCGCACCAACGTCAGCGCCTTTGGTGAAAATGCCGCCACCCAAACGCGCGAAGATCGAGATCAGCGAAGAGCCAAATGCCAGACCTATCAACGGATGCAAAATGGCAGACATGCTCTTACCGGCGCCGGTGGCTTGCAGGTACATATAGAACAGTCCAACACCGAGCAGACCCAGGCCGACCACTAGCATGCCGGTAATCGCGCCGCCCTTGAACGCAACGTTAAGCGCTTCGTTCATGCCTTTGGTGGCAGCCTCGGCGGTACGCACGTTAGCGCGGACCGAGACGTTCATTCCAATAAAACCGCAAGCGCCAGAAAGCACTGCACCAATCACGAAACCAACCGCGGTCGCCTGATCTAGAAAAACCGCAATCAATATAGCCAGCACTACGCCGACAATACCGATCGTTTTGTACTGCCTAGACAGGTAAGCGCCAGCGCCTTGCTCGATCGCTGCTGCGATTTCCATCATCTTGGCATTGCCCGTACCTTGGTTCAAAATCCAGGACCGCACTACAAAGCCATATATGACTGCGATTACTCCGCAGCCCAAGGCAAAATAGAGGCCCAACGTAACGTTGCTCATGCTCTAAAGCTCCTTAAGAGTTTGCTCTTTAATACTTGTTATTCCGGCAAGGATATTTCTCTACCGAGCACTAAAAAAAATGCCATACGCAGTATCCCGCAGATTCGCACTGAGAGGGAGTCTTTGTTTATTTGTTAATATTAGGGTATTCACTAACTAAGCCTACCCGCGGAGTTCCCATGAGTCTCGACAATGTCAAGCCCGGCAAAAAGATCCCTGAGTCTTTCAATGTGATTATTGAGATCTCAATGAATGCCGACCCCATCAAGTATGAGGTGGACAAAGAGTCTGGCGCTATCTTCGTAGACCGCTTCATGGGCACGTCCATGCACTACCCGTGTAACTATGGATATATCCCCAAAACCATTGCAGGTGATGGCGACCCGGTTGATGTGTTAGTGATTACTCCCTTCCCTGTAATCCCAGGCGTAGTGGTGCGCTGCCGCGCTCTAGGCGTACTTAAAATGACCGACGAAGCCGGTGACGACGCCAAATTACTCGCTGTACCAGAAGACAAAATTTTGCCAATTTACAGCCACTGGAAACAGGCTGCAGATATTCATCCGATGCGCCTAAACGCGATCCAGCACTTCTTTGAACACTACAAAGATCTCGAAGAAGGCAAGTGGGTCAAGGTCCAGGGCTGGGGCGGTGTAGCGGATGCACATCAAGAAATTCTTGATGGCATCGAGCGTTACAACGCAGAACGAAAGGGCTGATGCTTTTTTGTAAAAACGCTACATCGACTGCTTAAGCAAGGCCGCATAGTCGTCTGAGGTTGGGGTGCGCGGATTCGTTTTATGACAATGATCCGTCATCGCGCCCTCGATTATTTGAGGAAACATCTCCGACTTTACCCCCATCGCCGCCAAACCGGAGGGTAGTCCAAGGCGTTGGTTTAACGCTTTAATTGCTGGGGCCACCTCACTAGGGTCACCTAATCCCATGGTTTGCGCCAAGCGCTCAAGCTTTTTACCCTTCTGCATCGATGCTTCGCTAGCATTAAACAAAATCACCGCCGGCAAAAACATCGCATTGAGCGTGCCATGATGCAGTGTTGGATTCATACCACCGAGTGCGTGACTTAAGCTGTGCACAGCACCCAAACCTTTTTGAAACGCCATCGCGCCTTGCGTCGAGGCGCTCATCATATGAAAGCGTGCCTCGCGGTCATGGGGGGTGTTGGTGGCACGCTCGATGTGCCGCCACCCGCGCCACAGTCCATCGAGCGCAATACCCTCCGCCGGGAAATTCAACGCCGAAGACATAAACGTCTCACAACAGTGGGTGATCGCATCCATGCCGGTTGCCGCAGTCAGTAATGCCGGCAAATCCAAGGTGAGCTCTGGGTCGCAAATCGCCGACTTTGGCACGATATGCGGCGACAACAAGCCTACTTTGCGGCCATCATCCAAAATCAACATGGCGCCCCGGCCGACCTCACTGCCCGTGCCAGACGTAGTTGGCACAGCGATGATTGGCGCAGTTGCTGCGGTAATGCGTGCCGTGCCGCCATTGACCGCGATAAAGTCTTTTAACGGCCCTGCGTGCGCGGCACAGACCGCAACAGCCTTGGCTAAGTCCATCGCCGATCCGCCCCCAACAGCGATCATTCCGTCGAACTTACCCTGCTTGTACATCGCCAAGGCATCGCGCACAGCAGCCTCATGCGGATTGGGTGGCGTTTGGTCATAGATCTGAACACTCTTGGGGTCTTTAAGCTGCGCCAAGACTCGATCGACCAAGCCCGCCGCCCGGACACCCGCATCGGTCACCAACATGGGTCGTTGAATGCCGACACGATCGCACTCAGACTGCAATAAGCTAATTGCCCCAAAATCAAACTGTATTTGGGTGATGTAGTTAATCAACGCCATGTCTGGTCTCCGCTATTCTGTGGTTGTTCGCTTGATCATAAATCAACTGACGCTCACTCCGCCTCCCAGCCGAGAATCTCTGCAAGCCGTTGCACCACCCAGCCCGCCTCCAGCTCCGTCAGCCCAACATCTTGCGTCAGCAAGCCGCGGTGGATGCGCTCAAGCACATCGGTCTGGGTGATCCCTAGCTCCCAGAGCTTGTTGCTAGCCTGTTCAGTCAACAGATTAGCCATATCCTCACACAAGTCATAGCGCGCATAGATATGCTCGCGCGAGGCGCTCGGTTTGATGCGTCCCGGCTCGACGAACAAGGCAATAAACGAGGGCGGGATGATGATCTGATTGTCGTCAGACATCGCGTACGCTAAAGCTTTTACAGGACTGAAAGCACACGGGCTAAATTCCTAGGTTGGCAAATGAGGCGTTGTTACACGATACTACGCAGAATAAGTGATTACTGATAAACAGACATGACCAACCATTCTTCAGCACCTCGCATCGAACACATTGCCTTGCCCGATGGGGCCCGTATCGAAGCCCATCGCGAAGGCGTGGGGAGGCCGCTGCTCCTCATCAGCGGCCTGGGTGGCACCGCAGGGTTCTGGCAGCCCTGCCTGCCCGCGCTCACGCCACACCATCAAGTGCTGCGCCTGGATCAGCGAGGCATCGCAAAAAGTAGTCGCGGCTCAGCGGCGTGCACCATCGATCAGCTCGCAGACGACTGTTTGGCCGTGTTGGACCATTTTGAAATTGACTCGACTCTTGTTGTGGGCCATTCAACAGGCGGTTGCATCACACAATCGATTGCCTTGCGTCATCCACAACGCGTGCGTGCGTGCGTGATGAGCGGTGCCTGGGGAGCACCGAGCCGGCACCGACAAGAACTTTTTTCTGTGCGTCGCGAGCTGCTTGTGCACAACCCCGTGGCCTACGCCAGCTCTTCGGTGTTCATGGGTTACGACACCGCTTGGCTCAACGCGCACTGGACAGTCCTGGAATCTGCGGTGCGCAATGCTCCCCTGACACCCGCCGCGCAGCGCATCGTGATGGAGCGCATTGACGCCTTGGCCGCTTACGATCAAAGCGCTGCTCTGTCAGCCATCAACGTACCGCGGCTGGTACTCGGCGCGCGCGACGATTTGATTGTGCCCGCCTTTTTACAAGAGCAACTCCACGCCTTGCTTCCCGGGTCAGATTTAAAAATCTTTGATTACGGCGGACATTTCTTCCCAGTTTCTAGAACAGAACTCTTTACGTCAACATTGCTTCAGTGGTTCGCAACAAACACTTAAGCTTCAATAAGGCTTTGCCATGACAGAAAATTTTTCAAGCACCCAAACCATCCGTAAAACAGTCATCGCGACAAAGGGCGGCGTCGTTGCTGCACAGCACCGCCGTGCCGCGGAGATAGGTGCTGCCGTGCTGGATGCAGGTGGCGATGCCGTCGATGCCGCGATCGCGACCTCCTTTGCAATCGGCGTGGTCGAACCTTGGATGAGCGGGCCCGCGGCGGGCGGTGCGATGGTGTTATGGCGCGCAAATGAGGGCCGCGCACGCGTTGTCAATTTTGGTTGCCGCTCCCCACAGGAATTGAATCCGGCAGACTATCCGCTCAGCGGTTCAGGAAAGTCCTCTGACCTCTTCCCATGGCCCTCCGTTGTCGATGATCGCAACGTGATGGGCGCAACCGCAGTCGCTGTGCCGGGTGTCGTCGCGGGAATGGATCTCGCGCACCAGCACTTCGGCCGCATGCCCTGGAAAGATTTGGTGACACCTGCTGCCGGCCTTGCCGATGAAGGCTTGCTAGTCGATTGGTACACCACGCTTGTGACCGCCGCCAATGCGCGCGTCTTGAGCAAAGACCCCGATACCGCCGCCATGTTTTTAGAGCAAGGGCATTGGCCGATCGCAGGGGACTGGACGTCGTTAAACGAGCGACACCTTAATCAAAAAGCCTTCGCGCAAACCTTGCGGCAAATTGCAGAGGGCGGAGCCAAAGCGTTTTATCAAGGTGACATCGCCGCGCAACTGGTTGGCGATATCCGTGCGAAAGGGGGCTGCATGAGCATGCAAGACCTCGCAGACTATCGTGCTGAATTAGTCGATCCTCTCACGATCAACTACCGCGGTGGGCGTGTCTTTGCAACACCCGGTCTAACCGGCGGCCCCACTTTCGGCAAAGCCCTTGAATTGCTAGCAAGCGAGCTCAATCCCATCCAAGGCACACCGGGTGCGGCAACCTATGCCGCCTTTGCGCGTGCGCTCGATGCCGCGTTTAAGTTACGGTTTGAAAATATGGGTGACCACGAGTCGCCCAAAGCGCCTGGCTCGACAACGCACTTCAGCGTTGTTGATCGTCACGGCAATATGTGTGCGGTCACGCAAACCCTTCTGTCTATCTTTGGCTCACGCGTCGTGTCACCCTCGACAGGCATGCTCCTGAACAACGGCATCATGTGGTTTGATCCAGAGCCCGGCAAACCAAACTCGTTGGGACCCAATAAGCGATGCCTGGCAAACTACAATCCCGTCATTGGCGAAGATGCCTCGGGTCGACGCTTTGCGATTGGCGCATCTGGTGGGCGCAAAATTCTTGGCGCCGTCATGCAGTTAAGCTCTTTCATCATGGATCACGGCCTAAGCCTCGAAGAGGCGTTCCACACGCCACGCATTGACGTCAGCGGCGTGGGCCAAATAACAGCCGACCAAGCACTCCCTACCGACATACTCGCTGCACTGGAAAAAATCTTCCCAGTCACCGCGACGCGGCGCAACGTGTATCCCTATGCGTTCGCCTGTCCCGCTGGAGTCATGCGGGACGGCGAACTCAACATGGGTTGCACCGAGATCATGTCTCCGTATGGAGACGCCATCACAGGTGGTTAAGCGACGGACTTAACCAGTCACAGCAGGTAGACTGAGCTCTGCCCATCGCGCCACGCGCATTAAGTGTGCGTCTTGTTTATAAGGCGCCACAAGTTGCAGACCGATCGGCAATCCTTTTGCCGAGCGCGCGATTGGTAGCGTGATCGCTGGCAAGCCCAAGAAACTCCACATTGCACAAAACACCGGATCGCCTGTAGAGCCCAAACCCTCTGGGGCTGCGCCTGTGGCCGGGATCGTAAGAATTGCATCGAATCCCTTGAGCTGATTCATCATGTCGTGGCGTAAGGCTTGTTGCGCTGCGCGCACTTCTAAATACTCATACGCGGTGCGGTTGCGACCCTTCTTGACGAGATCTGCAATCGACTCACACAGTAATGCTGCATGATTCTTAAAGTGATCCGCGTGTATCACACCCGCCTCGCACTCAAGCAAACATTGCAACATCTCAATCCCACGCCAGTAGGCGTCAGGCAGCGAGAATTCTTCAACGACAGCGCCCGCCTTACGCATGGCTGCAACCGACTTGGCCATCGCCTCTTTTTGCTCAGGGGTCACGAGTTCATCAAAGGGCGTTTTAAGCCAGGCGAGTCGTGGCGCAGGGCTGGGCGCAATCCCCGTCTGTTCATCCATCGGCACGGCGGGCAGAACAATCGCATCGGGCTCATCGATCGAGCGGTTGCGCAATTTGTTAAACGCATAGGCCACATCATTGACCGAACGCGCCAAAAATCCCACGTGGTCCAGAGACCCGGACAGTGGAAAAACTCCCGCGCGCGGAGTCGCGCCAAAGCTAGCCTTCAATCCAACGACACCACAAAATGCCGCAGGACGAATCACGGAACCCACGGTCTGCGTGCCCAGTGCAATCGGCACTACGCCTGCGGCGACCGCAGCAGCCGAACCGCTTGAGGAACCGCCAGGTGTATGCGCACGATTCCAAAAATTGACTGTCGGCCCTGGTTGACGAAACGCAAACTCTGTTGTCACCGTCTTACCAAATACCACTCCACCAAGTTGTCTAATTTTGGACACAATCGGTGCGTCATGATCCAACATCTGATCCGCATAAATGGGCGAGCCATTCGTTGTTGGCAAGTCTCGGGTCGCGACTAAATCTTTTACACCAACTGGAATGCCTGCCCACTCTCCATCACCCGTTTGAGCCAAGAGATCGTCGAGCGCATGACGCGACACGAACGCATGCAGCCAAGGCTCCGTTTCTTCAGCGCGCGCATAGCACTGCTTGACGTAATCCTGCGGCGCGAGAGTACCCGCGGCAATGGCACGGGTGGCGGCAAATAAACCAAGAGGAAGCTGTGACATAGATAACCCTGTGTAAACAATTTAGATACGCTGTACGATATATACACTGATTTACACGGTCAGTGAAACGCTTTTTGGAGTTCTGACATGTACAACCCAAAACATTTTGAGCAAGATGACCTGAGCGTTGTGTCAGCACTGATTGAGCACTTCCCTCTTGGTGCCCTAGTTACCTTACAAAGCGGTGCGCTTGAAGCAAATCACATTCCATTTTTACTGCGCGGGGATCTCGCGACAGGCGGCAAACTCATTGGCCACGTCGCTAAAAACAATCCAGTCTGGCAGCTCGCCTCCGCAGACGCAGAATGCCTGGTGATCTTTCAAGGTCCCAGCGCTTATATTTCGCCCAATTGGTATCCATCCAAGCAAGTGCACCACGAAGTCGTGCCAACCTACAACTACGCGGTCGTACATGTTTATGGAAAACTCACGGTCTCTCACGACCCTCAAACCAAACTTGAAGTGGTGGACCACTTAACGGCCATGATGGAAGCGGGAAGCAAAGCGCCGTGGGGGGTCTTGGATGCGCCGGCCAGTTATATCGAAAGCCGACTCAAAGAAATCGTTGCGATTGAACTCTCGGTGACACGTGTTCAGGCGAAATGGAAAATCAGCCAGAACCGCGAAGACCGCGATCGTCTCGGCGCGGCAAAGGGGCTCGCCAGCGAGGCGTCTTCACCGACCGCGGCGCACATGGCTCGCATGGTCGAGGCTAAGACAGGTATAGGGCGGCCTTAGCGTGGGGCGGGTGGCTCGCATGCCACGGTTGCCTGGATCAATAGACGGCGCTCGTTTTTGTCCGGTGGAAACTCTGTCGTAGTGACTCTGCATGCGGTCACCTTTTCAATCGCCTCGATTTGGCGGGCTTTTTGCTTTTCAAGATCCTCTGCTGACGAGCCGCCTTGTTTACCACCGAACGCCTCCCAGCGCCCATTGCCCAACGGCACGACGCTAACCTCTCGCTTATCCAGCACCACGATCTGTCGAGCGGGGTCCCGATGGTAATAAACGGCACTCCCTTGGCAGCCCGCGAGGTTGACGAGTGCCACGCCGCACAGGAGTATTAGGGGTAGTTTTTTCATTGGGACTCTCGGGGCTCTTAGGATTAATTTACGGCACAATAAGCGGTCTACCGATATTATCCGGTTCAAGTACACAAGACCAAGTGCGGGCTAAGCATAAACAGCAAAACACAAAGGGGCAAGCAATCATGGCTAAAGAGGGTGTTCTGAATATTCCTTCGCTGAAAGGCAAAGTATCAGATGCAGAGTGGGAAACACGCGTCAATCTCGCAGCCTGTTACCGCTTAGTCGAGATGTACGGCATGGCAGACATGATTGCCAACCATATTTCGGCGCGCATTCCTGGCGAAGAGGGGACTTACCTCATCAACGCCTACGGCATGATGTACGAAGAAATCACTGCGTCGAGCCTGCTTAAAGTAGATCACCACGGCAACGTTTTGAGTAAGCCCGATTTCGGTGATTTGAATTACGGCGTCAACAAGGCCGGATCTGTCATACACAGCGCGGTCCACCATGGTCGTCCCGATGTCGGCTGCGTGATTCACACACATAGCTGGGCCTCCATGGCCGTCTCGTCGTTAGAGTGTGGCTTGCTTCCGCTCACGCAAACTGCCATGCGCTTTCTTAAAATCAGTTACCACAACTACGAAGGCGTGGTGTTAGACGAAACCGAACAGGAGTCGCTCGTACGTGACCTGGGCAACAGTGAGGCCCTGATTCTGCGCAACCACGGCGCGCTGACGGTTGGTCGCACCATTGGTGAGGCCTTTAACTGGATGCATCGCCTAGAGCTCTCCTGTCGCGCACAAATCGGTGCGATGTCTTGCAACACGCCGTTGTCGAAAGTGTCACAAAAAGTGCTCGATGAAACCTGGAACAACTATCAGCCTGGCACGCGTCGCCCTTATGGTGTGATGGAATGGACAGCGCTTTTGCGCAAGCTTGATCGCACTGACACCTCTTATCGTAACTAAAAAAAGGAAATAACATGATGCGTCGATTCACACTACAAGCCATCGCGCTAAGCGCACTAGCCGCTTGGGCGCCTACGATGGCACAAACATCTTCAAAGCCCATCACCATGCTCGTCCCCTTTGCTGCCGGGGGGAATATTGATATCGTGGCGCGTATCATTGCGCCCGCCTTATCCAAGCAGCTCGGTCAAACAATCGTTGTTCAAAACCGTCCAGGTGGTGGTGGTTCAGTCGCTGCGGCCGAGGTCGCACGGGCTCAGCCGGATGGCAGCGCTTTGCTAATCACCACACCGAACCCTCTGGTTATCGTACCTAAGATGGTTTCCACCACCTACACGATCAACAGCTTTGAAAGCATCGGCCTGATCTCCTCAACCTCTCTGGTTTTCACAACCAAAGCTGGCAACCCAAAGTTTAAGGACATGGCGAGCTTTCTCGCTTATGCCCGAGCCAATCCTGGCAAAGTCAGCATTGGTAACGCAGGGATTGGCACCACCAATCACATTGCGATCATGCAGCTGCAGTCTATTGCCAAACTGAATCTAAACGTTGTCACATATAAAGGCTCTGGCCCCGCAATCATTGATCTTTTAGGCGGCCAGATCGATGTAATGGTCGATCAACTCTCAAGTTCATTTGCAAATATTAAAGGTGGTCGGATTACCGCGCTGAGTCTACTTGCGCCGGAGCGTGACCCGCTTTTGCCAAACACGCCCAGTACGAAAGAAGTCGGCCTGCCAACATTAGATATCAGTACAACGCTTGGTCTGCTCGCTCCCGCCAAAACACCGGAAGCGACAGTGAAACAACTTGGTGATGCCCTATTTAAAGTTTTACAAGATCCAACAGTTAAAGAGCAATTGCTTAACGTTGCAAGCATTGCCCGCCCTGGGCCAACAAACGCCTTCAGTGTGCTGCTCAAACGCGAGGACGCTATTGCCTCAGCGCTTGCAACAGCCGGCAAACTCAAAGTTGAGTAATCCCTGATTTATTGATCAATATTTTTGGAGTAACGAACATGAACCACAAAGACATTCCCTCTTCAACAAAGCGTCGTCAAGTTGCGCTCTCCCTGGGTGCCCTCGCAATCGGTATGACTGGCCTGCGCCCGGCCTCCGCGCAGTCCGCGACAGACTACCCAACCAAGCCGGTCAAGATTGTGGTGTCATTTACGGCCGGCGGGACAACAGACATTATCGCTCGCAGCGTAGGTAACTTACTCGGCGAGCAATTTAAACAAAGCTTCGTTGTCGAAAACAAACCCGGCTCAGGCGGCAACATCGGCAACGAAATGGTGGCGCGCTCACCAGCTGATGGCTACACCTTAACCTTAGCCTCTGTCGGGCCGATTGCCATCAATCCAACGCTATACAAGGACCTTCGTTATGACCCGCTGACAGACCTCGTGCCTGTCATATTAGTGGCTGATGTGCCAAACGTATTGGTAGTCAGTCCGAATATGCCTGTAAAGAACTACAAGGAATTTGTCGCATATCTGAAGTCCAAGCCCAGCGGCACCATGAACTACGGTTCAACTGGCGTCGGCACCTCTGCACATTTGTCGAGTTTTATGCTGATGGAGGCTCTTGGTGCTTCTGCACAACACATTCCTTACAAGGGAGCCGAGGCGTTAAACGATCTGCTCTCCAGTCGAATTGATTTTATGTTTGCGACCATTCCTTCGGTGATCAGCCAGATCAAGGCAGGGAAGCTGCGCGCAATCGCTGTCAGTAGTCCGAAACGCTCGCGTTCAATGCCGGACGTACCGACAGTTGCGGAAAACGGGCTGCCTGACTTTGCAGCCGGCTCGTGGTTTGGATTTCTTGTACCCAAGGGCACACCCCAGCCAATCATCGATAAGCTGAACAAGGGTGTGAATGAGGCCATGGTGAGCCTTGAGTCTCGCTTCATAAGCGAAGGTGCAGATCCTGTTGGTGGATCACCTGCAGACTTCAAGAATTTCATTCAAAAAGAACATGTTAAGTGGAAAAAGGTTGTAATCGCCTCTGGCGCAACAGCGCGCTAAGGAAACGCCGTGACCACACTCAAGCTTGCACACACACCCCGTATTTTGTTGTCTGATAAAACGGCTAAAGACATCGGCGCAACACTCACGCAGATTCTGGGCAAGGACGGCTACGTGCGGGTCACGGCAAAGCAACTGCATGACGGCACAGCCGACGCTGATTTTTGTTTTATTTCGCGCGACGTGACCGCGGCGTCAACCAAACATCACATCGTGCCCGAAACGCAATATGTGTACGATGCGATGCGCAACTCCAAGGCACTGCAGTGGGTGCATATTCACTCCGCCGGCGTTGATCGCCAGATCTTTCTCGACCTCATGGCGCGTGGTGTGACGGTCACAAGCTCGTCCGGTGCAAGTGCGGGCATCGTTGCACAAACCGCCTTAACGGGCTTGTTATCTTTGGGCCGTCGCTTTCCTCAACTTGCAAGGGCTCAACGCGCGCATGCTTGGGAGCCTTTCTTCAAGGTCGGTCAACCTCCAGAGCTCGAAGGGCAGACAGCAACAATCGTTGGCTGGGGGCCCATTGGCCAAAAGCTTGCAGCCTGGCTCGGTGCGATCGGTTTAAAAATCATTGTGGTCCGACAATCGGCCAGTTCGACGATCCCTGATATTCCCGTGGTCTCATTTGCTGACTTTCAATCTGTCTTGCCGAAAACGGATTGGCTTGTCCTGGCCTGTCCGCTTACCGCCCTCACAACGAACTTAGTTTCGGCCAAGGCGCTCAGTCTCATGAAGCCTTCCGCACATATCGTGAATATTTCACGCGGTGTGGTGATCGATGAACCCGCCATGATTGATGCTTTACAGAATGGTCGTCTTGCGGGCGCGTATCTCGATGTGTTCGCGCAAGAACCCCTCTCGTCAGACTCCCCGCTGTGGGATATGCCGAATGTGATTTGCACGCCGCACACTGCAGGGTTTTCAGATGCGATTTTGCAACGCATGGCCGAGAAGTTTCTTGAAAACGTTGGGCACTTCGCCCGAGGTGAGCCGCTGATCAACGTCGCAAAGCTGGCGTAGTCGGCATGGGTAGCGTACAATGACGTCACGGCACAACGTTCCAGTCCTCGTGCCTCGCTAAGCCCCGACTCTGTGGGCGCTCGCCTCCAAGGCGTTTTTACTCCCTGTTCGTCTGCCCCGATTGGAGTCCACATTCACTTGTGGGCCGGCATGACGATGGAGCTGTTCTCTTGTCTACTACGACTACCTTTGCTGACCTCGGGTTGGCTGATTCCCTTTTGCGCGCTATTGCTGATGCTGGCTACACCGCGCCCACCCCTATTCAAGCCCAGGCCATTCCGCGCGTTCTCGCGGGTGGAGACCTGTTGGCTGCAGCACAAACAGGAACCGGCAAAACCGCCGGCTTCACACTACCCATTCTGCACATGCTGTTGGCGAAGCCGATTGAGTTGCGCAAACCCGGTCGCCCTCGTGTCTTGATTCTCACCCCCACGCGCGAACTGACCGCACAGGTTGAAGAATCCGTTAAAACCTATGGCGTACATACCAAGATCTCCTCAATGGTGATCTTCGGTGGGGTGAACATTAATCCGCAAATCTCGGCACTGCGCAAGCCCATCGACATTTTGGTTGCAACACCCGGACGTCTGCTTGATCACTGCCAACAGCGCACCGTTGATTTGTCTGGCGTAGAGATCTTGGTCCTTGACGAAGCCGATCGCATGCTCGACATGGGCTTCATTCGCGACATACGCAAAATTTTGGCGATGTTGCCGCGTCAGCGTCAGAACCTGCTGTTTTCGGCGACGTTTTCAGACGAAATCCGCGAACTTTCAAAAGGTGTCCTAAACAACGCGAGCGAAGTGTCCGTCGCAGCGCGTAATACGACTGCAGAGCGTGTCGATCAGACCGTGCATATGGTTGACCAAGCGCACAAACGCGATATTCTTAGCCATATTATTCGTGAAAGCGGTTGGCATCAGGTTCTCGTATTCACCCGCACCAAACATGGCGCTAACCGGCTCGCCGAGAAGCTCGTGAAGGATGGGCTATCCGCCTCTGCGATCCACGGCAACAAAAGCCAGGCTGCACGCACACGCGCTCTGGACGATTTTAAAAAGGGCAAGGTTGCCGTATTGGTCGCCACCGACATCGCGGCACGCGGCCTCGACATCGATCAACTTCCACAGGTCGTTAACTTTGAGCTGCCCAACATCCCCGAAGATTACGTACACCGTATTGGTCGCACCGGGCGGGCGGGCGCTGCCGGTTCGGCGGTTTCATTGGTCGATTCCAGCGAGATCAAATACCTCAAGGCAATCGAACGCGTAATCAAGAAGCAGATTCCTCAATTACCTGCGCCAACCGGATGGACAGCATCGCCCGCCTCGTCCCACGGCGCAGACGACGACGCGCGTGCAGCAGGTCGTCGCGACGCACCACGTCGCCCACCGCAACGCTCTGCTCGGCCCGGCGGTTCTGCCGGATCGGGCTCAGGCCGGCCAGGGCAGAGTGCCGGCCAGGCGGCTCGCCGAGAGAGCTCTGGCTCCGCACGCGCACCGCACTCAAGTCCCCGTTCTGATGCTGGAGCACCACGAAGCGTCGGTGCGCCAACACGTACCGGCTCAGGAGCACCCGCCTCAACCAATCGTCCGCGCCGTCCGGCTCTTTTCAACAAGTAAATGCACGCATACAGGCTGACGCGCTCAGCCTGTAAAATCCGCCACCATGAGTATTCCAGCAGAAGTCGCGCGACGCAGAACGTTCGCCATCATCTCTCACCCCGACGCGGGTAAAACGACGCTTACCGAAAAGTTACTGCTTTTCGCAGGTGCGATTCAAATCGCCGGCAGTGTGAAGGCACGCAAGGCGTCGCGTCACGCGTCTTCGGACTGGATGGAAATCGAAAAGCAACGCGGCATCTCCGTAGCGTCCTCCGTGATGCAGATGGAGTACCGCGACTGCGTGATTAATCTGCTTGATACGCCCGGACACCAAGACTTCTCTGAAGACACGTATCGCGTCCTAACCGCTGTGGATGCGGCGCTGATGGTGATCGATGCAGCGAATGGTGTAGAGCCTCAGACAATTCGCTTGCTGCAGGTGTGCCGCGCGCGCAACACGCCCATCATTACCTTCATTAACAAAATGGACCGCGAAGTCCGCGACCCGCTCGAGCTCCTGTCGGAAATCGAGCAACACATCGGCATGGAGGCGGTGCCGTTCTCCTGGCCTGTCGGCATGGGTAAAGCCTTTGGTGGGGTGTTTGATATTCAACGCGACAGAATGCGCTTGTTTCGTGCAGGACAAGAACGTCGCAATGACAGCGGTGATGATTTCATCGACGGTTTAGATAACCCAGAAATCGCCGCGCGATTTGGTGCTGCCTTCGAACAAGCCAAGGGCGAAATCGAGCTGATTCAAGCGGCAGCTCCCACTTTTGATCGCGCTGCGTTTTTAGCAGGCAAACAAACCCCTGTCTTTTTTGGGTCAGCCATTAATAACTTTGGTGTGCAAGAGGTCCTTGATGCCTTGGTCGACCAGGCGCCGCCCCCTGGATCGCGTCAAGCACTAGAGCGCATCGTTCATCCCGAGGAGCCGAAGTTCACTGGCGTTGTATTTAAAGTACAAGCCAATATGGATCCCGCACACCGCGATCGTGTTGCCTTTGTGCGCGTGAGCTCCGGTCGCTTTGAGCGAGGCATGCGTCTGAAGGTCTCTCGCAACAACAAAGAAATTCGTCCAAATAACGTTGTATCCTTTTTGTCCCAGCGCCGCGAGCTTGTCGACGAAGCGTACGCTGGGGATGTCATCGGCATACCCAATCACGGCATCCTCCATCTCGGGGATGTGCTGACAGAAGGTGAAGCGCTGCATTTCACAGGCTTGCCCTTCTTTGCGCCTGAGCTCTTTCAGGCCGTCGAGACCAAAGACCCTCTGCGCACAAAGCAACTGCGTACCGGCTTGTTACAACTCGGGGAAGAGGGCGCTATCCAAGTGTTTCGCCCCATAGCGGCAGGTGGTGCGCTACTACTGGGCGCAGTGGGTCAACTCCAGTTTGAAGTGGTCGCACATCGCTTGCAAGCCGAATACGGGGCTGAAGCCAGACTGATGCCCTCCCGCTACAACATGGCACGCTGGATCACCGCGGAAGACCCTAAAGAATTACGCAAATTCATCGATGCGAATGCCGGTCATATCGCCTATGATGTAGTCGAAGCACCGGCCTTTCTGGTTTCATCCATTGCACAGTTGCGGGTTGCCGAAGAACGCTATCCGGCGATTCGTTTTCACGCAATGCGAGAGCACGGTGGCCAGGTCTTCGCCGACAAGGTTTAACGTTCCGCTCCCAAAGATCTCTATGTCCTGGCGCATCCTCTTCTTAGTTTTGCTTATTGCTGGCATTGGGGCCTGGCAGGGCGGGATACACCTCGGAACTTGGCTCGTCGCACAAGCACCTCTTTCAGTCACTTCGGCGCCCTCTTCAAGCCCTACTGAGCGACTGGATGCCAATGGCAAACCTCTTGCCCCACCTCCGCCACAGCCACGCATAGATGGCACGCTTGGCGTCCCACGCGAGATGGCTCCAATCGAATGGGCTATTGAGGCTGTCATCGCTTCGTATGAGGATGCCAACTCAAGCGGTAAAAAGTCCGATGATGACGACGATGATGACGAAAACAAAGAAAAAAGTTCAGAGCGTCGTGACTACGAAGCGAGTGCCGCTGGCCGTGGCTTACCCACAGGGCCAAGAGATATCGCAACCGTAGATCTTGGTTTACCTGGGCTTGGCACCGGTGCGAAACCGCAACCAACACCCCCAGGCAACACCGGTGCTATCCCCGCACCTCTTGGCGGCGCCTGGCAACAAGCACTCAAAAAAGAGTTGGAGCAATGTGCTAAACAAGGCTTTTTCCAACGCCCAAGCTGCACACAAAATGCGCGCAATAGGCATTGCGCACCTAATAATGCGTGGGGAAAGGTGGCAGACTGCCCTGCGGTCAGCTCAGAACCGATCATCGGCGGCTAACCAGCACACCCGCTCTAACCAATACCGGCCTGCGACTTGCGCAACGGCGCAGTCGGTATCCGTAATAACTCTCGATATTTTGCAACAGTCCGCCTCGCGATCGTAATGCCATCCTGATCTAATAACTTTGCCAGCTGGCTATCGGACAATGGCCGGTTACGGTCTTCCTGACTAATTAAAACGCGTATGCGCGTTTGCACCGCAGTCGATGAGGTCGCCTCGGCACCTTCTGTTGCAAGACCTGTACTAAAAAACCGCTTTAACTCCACCGTGCCAAAGGGTGTCACCATAAATTTTTGCGTCGTCGCACGCGACACCGTCGACTCATGCATGCCCAGCTCGCCCGCCACATCTTTAAGCGTCAGTGGTCTGACGGCCGCCCAGCCTTTTGAAAAAAAACTCTGTTGGTGATGCACGATCACTTCGGACACGCGCAGAATCGTTTCAAACCGCTGCGCGACGTTGCGTATCATCCAGCGCGCCTCTTGTAGTTGACCGTGCAGTGCGCTATTTGCCCCGCCGCGCGAACTACCTAACGCTTCCGCGTAAAGCGCATTGACTCGCAACTTGGGCATGATGGAATCGTTTAATGAAGCCGCCCAACCCTTTCTCGTTTTGCGCACAATGACATCCGGCACGGCAAAATCGGCCGCAGGCTTATTCCACGCACTTCCTGGCCTAGGATTCAACCGCACGATCACTGCGTGCACGCAACGCAGCTCCTCGGGCTCACAGTTGAGTAACTCTCTGAGCTTCATCATGTTGCCTGTTGCGAGCACGGCCAGATGCTGCTGACACAGGGCGCGGGCAAGCGCTAGGATCCGCGCATTTGATAGCTCTGGAAATTTATCCCGCTCGGCAAACTGCACCTGCAACGCCAAGCATTCAGCCAGACTACGCGCACCGACGCCCGGTGGATCAAACGATTGCAGCATCCGCAAGGGCGCGTTGAAGTCTTCTGCCTCGATGCCCAACTCCGGCTTCATCCAACTCGCGATTTCATCAAGCGGCGAAGCAAGGAAGCCGTCTTCGTTGAGCTCCTCAATCAACAACTCAACCAACGCAGCGTCTTTAGGGGTTAATCGCGTTGTGCCTAACTGGCTCAGCAAGTGTTCACGCAAATTACTTTCGCGTGCAGGCTCTGGGCGGTCCGGAAAGTCATCGTCCCGTGAAGCGCGGGGCTCTGACGAAAACTCGACGCGATCCCGCTCGGAAGGACGGCTGTCGTCATAGCGCTCGTCGGAGGCAAAGTCTGCCTCCGCCTGAGCTTGTTCCTTTGCGTCCCCCTCATAAACGGGCCCATCCCCTGGGTGGGCAATTGCCGCGGCCGCTGGAGTTTGCAAGCCCTCACCCTCCTGCTCAAGTAAAGGATTTTCAGCCAAGGCACGGGCTATTTCGGCCTCAAGATCAAGCGCCGACAGCTGTAACAGTTTGATGGACTGTTGCAGGGCGGGGGTTAATGTCAGGCTCTGGCCTAGACGAAGCTCGAGAAAATTGCGGCTCATAGGTACAATATTTTGCATGATGATCACACAAAACACCGCCGACCTGCGAAAAGACGCCTATTTACTTGGTAACACCTTGCTGCGCCTTGCGCTGCCAAGGCTATTAATACGCATCACAGTGGTGCTTACCATCTCGGCAATCGCGCTCTTCTTTGTGCAAACAATCCTTGCACGAGGCAAGTCCTGGCTCGAGTTTGGCATGCACGTCACAGGCCTCGCCGAAATTTTAGGCAAGACTGTCGTGGACTTCATCATGCAATACCAAAAATATTTTTGGTGGGCGATCGCCTTCATCCTCGTCTTAGTCGCATTCAGCCTGATCTCTAGCTGGCTTAAGGGGAGTCTAAAGCGTGGGCGCGCAGCCCTCGTGCCGATCTCTGAGGCGAGGAAGCTGTGCGCGGGCTTGAGTCCACAGGCGCTTGAGGTTCTAAACTGGGTCTGGACAGACCAAACCACACCCATCACCGTCGGTAATTTGCAGACCACTCTTTCACAACTACGCGGCGGCCGCGTTCAGAAAATCGCACTAGCCCGAGAGCAAAAGGCGGCGCTAAAACAGGCTCTGGAACCACAACCTGAGCCAGCAACACCTCGAACGCCACCCAAAGGTGACGGCCAACGCGAACCCACGATGTTCGCGTAGCTTCACATACTAGCTCCCCACACAGGCCCCATTTTGGTGCCCAAATGCCTCTAAACTTGCGCTTAGCCTCATTTTGTGTTCGACTACGGCTTATGAACGCAACGCTCGCGAGTCCTGCTCGTTCCCTCGCAAACCACAAGGTCTCTTCAGACCTGCGTGCGCTTGTGCGTGGCGACCGCGCTGTAACGGCCGGCCTACTGCCGCTACTACTAGCGATCGGTTGCCGGTCCTAGGGCCCCGTGGCAGTCCGGCAACCACCCGCCACCTTGCAGTATCCCCACTCTATAAAAATTTCCAGTAACGGACCGTTGGCCTAAAACCAACACCAGACAGCAGTGATGTTCGCACATCGCCGCGTCATGCAAAGAAACTGAGGACCATGATGCTTTCGAATCCAGCCACCAAATACATCCCGTTCAAGCCCTTCGAGCGCGACTTTTCTGAGCGAACCTGGCCAACCAAGCGAATCACTCACCCACCCGTCTGGATGAGCACAGATTTGCGAGATGGCAATCAGTCGCTGATCGAGCCCATGAGCGTCGAGCGCAAGCTGCGCTTTTTCAATATGCTGCTCAAAATTGGCTTTAAAGAAATCGAGGTCGGATTCCCCTCGGCATCACAAACCGACTTTGATTTTGTCCGCAAGCTTGTTGATGACAAGCTGATTCCTGATGACGTCACCATTATCGCGTTGACTCAAGCGCGGCCAGAGCTGATTGCGCGCACCGTTGAGTCCGCTGCGGGTGCCAAGCGCGCGATGATTCACTTGTACAACGCATGCGCGCCAGGCTTTCGCCGCATCGTGTTCAACATGAATCGCGAAGAAGTCAAACAAGTCGCGACTGAAGGCACACAATGCGTCATGGACAACATGGCCAAGTATCCACAAACACAGTGGCTCTACGAATACTCACCAGAAGTCTTTAGCACCACGGAGCCTGACTTTGCCCTCGAGGTTTGTAACGCGGTCACAGAAGTCTGGAAGCCAACACCACAACGCAAAATTATTTATAACTTGCCTGCAACGATTGAGGCGACCACGCCCAACATGTATGCCGATCAAATCGAATACATGCATAACAATCTGAACAAACGTGACAGCATTGTCATCAGCTTGCACCCGCATAACGACCGCGGCACAGCTGTTGCTGCGGCCGAGCTCGGTTTGATGGCAGGAGCAGATCGCGTTGAAGGCTGCCTGTTTGGCAACGGCGAGCGTACCGGCAACGTCGATATCGTCACACTCGCTTTAAATCTTTACACCCAAGGGATTCATCCAGGCCTGGACTTCTCCGATATCGATGAGGTCCGTCGTTGCGTAGAATTTTGTAATCAGTTGCCTGTTCACCCACGTCACCCTTACGCTGGAGACTTAGTCTTCACCGCATTTTCTGGCTCACACCAGGATGCCATCAAGAAAGGCTTCGCTGTGCAGAAAGCCGATGCTATCTGGGAGGTCCCCTACCTGCCCATTGATCCGGCCGACCTGGGTCGCAGCTACGATGCAGTGATTCGCGTCAACAGTCAATCCGGTAAGGGCGGGGTGTCCTACCTGCTTGAACAAGAACATGGGCTGGCCTTGCCACGTCGCTTGCAAATCGAATTCAGTCGCGCAATTCAACGCGTGACCGATGAGACCGGTCGCGAAGTGACGGCCGCCGATGTCTACAACATCTTTAATACCGAATACTTGACTCAAACCAAACCCTGGTCGCTGATCAAACATCGCATTACCGGAGACCCGTCCGCCGCCGAGGGCCAACACTTCACTATCGAGGTTGAGTTTGACGTTGACGGTAAGCGTCGCGCCCTCACGGGAAAGGGCGACGGCGCAATTTCAGCTTTCGTCAATTCGTTAGGTGAGCCCGTGCGCATCATGGACTACCATGAACACGCGATTGGTACCGGAACGGATACGCGCGCTGCGTGCTACGTTGAGGTTCGTATCGGTGACGCACCCACGGGTTTCGGTGTGGGGATTGATCGCGACATTGTGACGGCTTCTTTTAAAGCGGTTCTGAGCGCACTGAACCGTCACCTGCAAAACTAATGCATTTGAATAGTCGGGCTCTCCAATAGGAGCCCGATTTTTTTTACTTACCATTGCCCAAAAAAGACGCCTGCGCGTTTATGTGCGTGCGTCGCGCGCATGACATCTTCATCTGACATTGTGACGCGCCGCTTGCGTCGTGCCATCCAGTCAAACAGCTCGCTTCTGAGCTGCTCGCGTGTCGTAGCATGCCCCGCATCGCGCCCCAGGTCGTAGAGCTCTTGTGGATCTTTCTCTAGATCAAATAATTGTTCTGGCTCATCAAGCCAATACACATAGCGCCATCGATCCGTTCGCATCGAATAGGCGCGCGACTGCTGCGGCGTTTTGTTCAACAACAATCGTGCCTGTCTAAAACTGTAGTCCAACTCTGAAAACGCCGCTTTGCGCCACGCGGGCGACTCACCGCGCAACAAGGGCAATAAGCTCATTCCTTCGATCCGTTGCGAAGCGCCCTCCACACCAAGCGCATCTAAAAAGGTCGGTACGAAATCCACCGCTTCAACCATTCTTGCATCAACCGTCCCTCGGGTTGCGTCCGCGCGGCGATCAGGGTCCATGACAATGCAAGGCACTCTCTGTATCGCATCGTAGAAAAGTTCTTTTTCCCCTAACCAATGATCCCCTAGAAAATCTCCGTGGTCCGATGTAAACACGATCATCGTATTCTTCATCAACCCCGCAGCTTCCATGTAATCGAACAATCTTCCCAAGTGATCATCCAGCTGGTGTATCAAGCCCTGATAGGCCGGACGTACCGTGCGAATACATTCATCACGACTAAAGTTTTGTCCTTCCTCATGCTGTCGATAGGCTGCCACCACCGGGTGGGCATCAATTTTTTCCTGCTCATTACGCACAACCGGCAAACACTGCTCGGCCGTATACATGTTGTGATACGGGGCTGGCGCCATATAAGGCCAATGCGGCTTAACGTAGCTCAGGTGTAACACCCAAGGGGAGTCCCCCTTGTTGCGCATAAAAGCCAAGGCCTGGTCTGTCATGTAGGCCGTTTCCGAGTGTGGCTCAGCGACGCGCGCTGGGAGATAGACATTCCGCATGTTCCAGCCACTCACGACTTCGCCCTTGGCATCAACGCCCGCGATAACGTAATCCGTCCACGGATCCTCTGACACGTACCCGTGTTGCTTCAAGTACGCGGGGTAACCGCTTTCCTGCCCTGGCGGATGATGTCCATCATAACGATCGATTTCCTTAAATCCGCCTCGTCTAAGCAAGTACGCAAGTTCGGACTGACCATCGATGCCCAATCTCTGTAAACCAGCTACATCCGGGATCACGTGCGTCTTTCCAGCTAGGACAAGATCGCGTTTGGCTCGGGCGAGGTACTCGCCTAGCGTGACCTCGCCGATTGCCAGTGGGACTCGATTCCATGTCGTGCCGTGGCTTGAGGGATAGCGACCTGTGTAATAGCTCATGCGTGACGGCCCGCACACGCCCGAGTTCACAAACGCTCGGCTAAAGCGTACCCCTCGTTTTGCTAACGCATCAAGGTTCGCCGTTTTCAAATACGGATGGCCCTCGCATCCCAGGTGATCTGCACGGAACTGGTCGGCCATGATGAAAAGAATATTTTGTACATCAGACATGACTGACCCCGGTCGCGTTACTGTCTTTGCAGCGCGGCGATTTCCTCAGGCTCAAAGCCTGCGGCTAACCGCGCTTGCACATTGAAGGGCCCTTTAAGCTTAGGGGCGCGATACGTTGAAGCGAGCGCAGCGTATTGCGCCACCGGATCGAGACCGCGCTGCGCACAAAGCCATCGGTACCAATAATTTCCAATCGCCACGTGCCCGATTTCTTCGCGCAAAATGAGATCGACGATCTCTGCGCCACGACGGTCTCCACCACTTGCAAGCTTATGCCTGACTGCGGGTGACGCATCCAACCCGCGCGCCTCAAGCGTACGAGGCACGAGTGCCAACCGCGCCAACACATCCTCGTGTGTGCGCTCTGCCATCTCCCACAACCCGTCATGCGCAGGGAAGTCGCCATAGCAATAGCCCAAGTCGGCCAAGTGCTCCGACAACAATCGATAGTGCTCTGACTCTTCCCGTGCCACACCCATCCACTCGCGGTAAAACTTTTCAGGCATCCCAGAAAATCGCCACACGACATCCAAGGCGAGATTAATCGCATTGAACTCAATATGCGCCAGGGCGTGGATCAGCACTGCGCGGCCCTCGAGCGTGTGCACGCTGCGGGACAAGAGTCCTGCCGGCGAAACAAAGTTTAGGGTAGGGCGTCCGGGGATATGCATAGCAGGCCCGCCATGCCCTCTGAGGTCGGCCTCAATGTCGGCAGGGACATTCGCGTCAGCGCGTTCGAGCCACGCGGCTTTTGCGTCCCAAGACTTCTCTTGGAGCGCCACGAGGGCAATTTGTCTAATTTCGTTCACAGGTGTTGGTTCAGCGATCCGGCGCTCTTGGTAATATGGTGATTATGTCTGATCTACTCTCTTCCGCAAACAGCCAACTACCTGCCCGCGTTCCTCTGGCCGCTTTGTTACCAGGATTGCTCGGTCTGGCCCCTTTTTGGGTACTTGCGTTATCAACCGTCGTGGGGACGGGGTTAGATCCACTCCTCGCGCTGACGGCACTCATCATGTACGGTGCCATCATCCTGAGCTTTGTGGGTGCCTTGTGGTGGGGGCTGGCTGTACATGCTTCGGCTGACGCCCCACGCGGCACGCTCTTTGTCTGGAGTGTTTTTCCCGCACTGATTGGTTGGTTCGCCACACTCGCGCTGCCCGATGTCGGGCTGAGAATGCTCATGGCCGGCTTAGCCCTGCAATGGGTGCTTGACGGACTGCTTGCACGCAAGGTGCCAGGTCTCATCCCTGGCTGGATGCTTCGCTTGCGCACCATGCTTACCGGTGGCGCCGTGGGCGCCTTAGGCTTAGCGTGGTGGCAACTCGTTTAAGCGCTTGATTGCTTAGGCGGATTTAGTTTTTTTCTTGGCCTTCTTGGCCTTTTTTTCCGGCACGCCTAGCATCGTCCTTCGGCAGCTCGGAGCGCCGCAACGACATTCGTACTGTAGCTTGAGCTCCTTGGTTAGCTTTTCATCTTCGATGACCAAGCCATAATCATAGTTCAGCTCTTCGCCACGCTTGATGTCCCGCTTGGCTACGATATGGACGCGCTTGCCGCCTTTACCTTCTGAGCTTTCACAGTTCGGCTCACACGCATGATTAATCCATCGAGCCTCGTTGCCATGATCATCACCATCAATGACCTTACCCGAGCTTAACGAAAAGAAAAAAGTATGAAACGGGTCGTCAGGGTTGGTCGGATGCCTACGATCGGCTTCCTTGTTGCTAATAGTTTTGCCACCGTACTCAATGATGCGCGTGCCTTCAGGGATATTACGCGCCGCGAATACGCCGTTGCCGTGCACCTTGGAACGCCTAACGATATGCCAAGGTCTTTCTACTGTTGTCATGGGTGATGCTTCTAAAGATCAGGTGTTTTTGACACCAAAACAATGTTGGGGCTCAGGGAAGGCTCCGCTGCGCACCTCGTCGGCATATTGCTCCACCGCCTTGCGCATCATTGTATCGAGATCGGCATAGCGTTTGACAAATTTCGGCACGCGCTCGCCACTTAATCCCAAAATATCTTCTGTCACCAGAATTTGTCCATCGCAAGCAGGTGATGCACCGATGCCAATCGTAGGAATGGAAACCTGTGCAGTAATGTCTGCTGCCAATGCTTCCTGAACGCCTTCCAGCACGATGCCAAACGCACCCGCGCGCTCGACAGCGTGGGCATCAGCAAGAATACGTGCAGCATCCTCTGGGGTTTTACCCTGCGACAAATAACCACCCATCGTATTGACATACTGCGGCATCAGCCCAATGTGCGCCAAGACAGGAACACCCCGGGCGGATAGGTATTGAATCGTTTCAGCCATCACCGCACCACCTTCGAGCTTCACGGCATCTGCGCCATGGCTCAATAAATAGCCTGCACTGCGAAAAGCTTGCGCAAGCGACTCCTGATAGCTGCCAAAAGGCAAGTCCGCCACAATACATGCGCGTTGTGTCGAACGTGCCACAGCAGCCGTATGTTGCGCAATCGTTTCTAACGAAATCGACAGGGTGTTGGGCAGTCCGTACGCAACCATTGCGGTCGAGTCGCCGATCAAAATAAAGTCAACGCACGGATCTATGGCGCGTGCCACCGGTGCGCTGTACGCGGTCAATGCAACAATTTTGCGCTGGCCCTTGCACGCCATTAATTGCGGGATCGTCACCCGCTTCACTGCTAACTGCACGCTCATCTACAGCCTTTATTCGCTTGCAGTCGTTTTCGCCGCTTTTTTTGCAACCTTCTTCACAGCTTTTTTAGCCGCTTTTTTCACAGTAGCTTTTTTAGCTGGTGTTGTTGCCACGGCTTTTTTGGCTGTCTTAGTCGCTGTTTTCGTTGCGGTTTTAGTCGCAGTTTTAGTCGCTTTCTTAGCAGGAGTTTTAGCAGCCGTCTTGCTCGCAGTCTTGCTTGCTGTTTTGCGGCCAGGCTTATCCGGACGCGCCTCGAACTCAAAGCTCACTTTGCCCTCTGCACCACGGGAAAGGTAGGCCTTGAACTTGCGATTGGTGCGGCTCGACACAAACCCCTCTAGCAAATCTGTTTTTCCAGTTGCTAGCAACTTAACCATTTGGTCGGGGCCGACTTCCTGCTGGAGGATCACTTTTCCAGAGCGGAAGTCGCAATTGCGCTCAGGGCCGACCGATTTTTCGCAGATGTAGCTCATGCCGTGCTCATACACCGGTGCTGTGCATTTCGGGCAGGGGCCTAGCGCCGTACGCTCCGAAAAGTCAACCGGTTCATTGGACTCTTCATCTCGCTGACCAAAATCGAATTCCAACTTTGAATCAGGATCAAGCTTCAAAATAGCCGCAAATGGACGACCCATTTTGCTGATGAAACCCTGCAAAGGTCCAATGTGTTTGTCCGTAATCAAGGTCTCGACCTCAACCGGCTCAAACGTACGGCCTCCGGGGTGCTTGCCAATTGAAAAATCACATTTTGTACATGCATAGCGCCGATAATTTTCTTTGACCTCTGCGCCACATTTAGGGCAGGGTGTCTGCAGGCTCACATAGTCGCCTGGCACCGTATCGCGGTCGTATTCCTTCGCGCGTTTCACAATCACTTGTGTCATCTGTGCAATTTCTTGCATAAACGCCAAGCGCTCGAGCTCACCTTGTTCGATTTGTTTGAGCTTGTGTTCCCATTCGCCCGTCAACTCCGGAGAGGTCAGTTCTTTAACGTCCAAACCATTGAGCAGCGTCATCAGTTGACGCGCCTTAGCAGTCGGAACCAAGTCACGGCCTTCACGGCGTAAATAGTTTTCGTTGAGCAAGCCCTCGATAATGGATGCGCGCGTAGCCGGCGTGCCTAACCCACGCTCGGACATCGCCTGCGCGAAATCGTCATCATCCACAAGCTTTCCCGCACCTTCCATCGCAGACAGCAACGTGCCCTCGTTATAGCGTGCCGGAGGTTTCGTCACTAAGGCGACGCCCTCGACTTCTTCAGTGCGGACCTTCTCGCCTTCGGCTACCGCAACAAGGGTGGCGTCTTCGCTCAAGACCTCACGACCCCAAACGACCAGCCAACCCGGCGAGACCAACACCTTACCTGCAGACTTGAACTTGTGCGATTGCACGATCGTTGTGCGTGTCGTCTCGCGATACTCAGCAGGAGGGAAAAAGATCGATAGAAAGCGCTTGACCACCAAGTCATATAACTTGGCTTCGGCGTCACTCAATTCTTTTGGGATTTGCAACGTTGGGATAATCGCAAAGTGATCCGACACTTTTTTGTTATCGAAAATTCGCTTGTTAGGTTTGACCCAACCATTTTTAGCGATCGTCGCGGCATGCGGTGCTAAGCCTTTGCTTACGCCACTACCTTCGGCGAGCGCATCCATCGTCGCCTTCACGGTGTTGATGTAGTCCTCAGGCAAATGCTTGGAATCCGTTCGCGGATAGGTCAAGGCCTTGTGACGCTCGTAAAGACTTTGCGCCAACGACAAGGTGGTTTTTGCCGAAAACCCAAAGCGGCCGTTTGCCTCACGCTGCAAAGACGTCAAATCAAACAATGCTGGGGCAGCTTCCGTTTTGGGCTTCGCCACTTCATTGACTATGCCGGGCTGGTTACGGCATGCGGCAACCACGCTTTTTGCAGCCGCCTCCGCCCATAACCGCGATTCGTGCTGCGCGGGATCTTCCGCATTCTTTTTAAATTCCGGATCAAACCACTTGCCTTCATACAAACCACCGGCTGCAACAAACGTCGCGCGCACTTCCCAATAATTGCGCGGCTCGAAGCGTCGAATTTTCTCTTCGCGCTCAAACACAATGGCCAGCGTAGGCGTCTGGACACGACCGACAGGCGTTTTAAAAAATCCGCCATCCTTGCTGTTGAACGCGGTCATGGCACGCGTGCCATTAATGCCCACCAGCCAATCGGCCTCGGCCCGCGAACGCGCAGCAGCCTCTAGCGGCTTCATCGTGTCGTCGGTGCGCAATTGCGTAAACGCTTCGCGGATCGCATCTTGCGTCATCGATTGCAACCACAGGCGCTGCACCGGCTTTTTTTGCGACGCATATTGCTCGATGTAGCGAAAGATCAGTTCGCCTTCTCGACCAGCGTCACAAGCATTAATGAGGGCGGAGACATCTTTGCGCTTAATCAGTCGCACCAACATTTTGAGTCGTTCGGCTGACCGCTTATCACTTGGCCCGAGCTCAAACTGGGGAGGAATCACGGGAAGGTGGTTAAAACTCCACTTTCCCTTGACGGGGTCATTCGGTGCTACCAAGCTCAACAGGTGGCCCACGCTTGAGGACAACACATATTTGTCGTTCTCAAAGTAGTCGCCCTCGCGCGTAAAACCGCCTAGCGCTCTAGAAATATCAAGGGCGACCGAGGGTTTCTCAGCAATTATTAGTGTCTTAGTCATTCTTATCCATTCTGACCCACGCCTACAAATAGGCGGTCGGGTCCATGCGTTAATTCAAGCTAGCGCGGATCATAAGGGCGCCGGGGAGTGCCGTGCAAGTTAGCACGACTCGCCCCCTGTGCCCAAATCGACAAGGCTGCGGACCAAAATGTCTCTATATTAGTGGCAACCACTCTTTCAAACCCTAAGTCTACCCAAGCCTGCTGTAAGACTTCAAGCGGTCGGTCTAAGTCAAGCGCCTTCGCTCCATTTTGTTTTGAAAGCTTCATCCCCTGTTGATCGACCACCAGCGGCACATGTAAGACGGTCGGCTGCGTGTACCCAAAGATTTCACGAAGCATGTTTTGCCTGGCTGTGCTTGTAAGTAAGTCTTCACCTCGAACGATCGCTGTGATCTGTTGTGCGGCATCATCGACGACCGCAGCAAGCTGATAGGCCCAAACCCCATCCGCACGCCTGACTACAAAATCACCCACTGCATGTGCGATATCTTGCTCCATCCAGCCTTGCCAGCGGTCCTCGAACCGATAGGTGCCCTCTGGTACTCGGACCCGCCATGAAAGCGGCTGGCGGCCTGCTGGGAGCCCCAGACGGCAGGTTCCGGGGTAGGGGTGCTCTCCATCCGAGCGTCTTAAAGGGCCTTGGACAGCCGAGTCCGCGATTTCTCGACGCGTACATCCGCAGGGATAAACGAGATTTAAGGACTGAAGGGTATCAAATGACGACTGATAGGCAGACATTCGACGAGATTGAAAGACAATGTCCTCATCCCACACCATGCCGAGTGCTCGCAGTTGACTCAAAATGGTCTCAACTGCGCCAGCAGCGTTGCGCGGGGTGTCCAAATCCTCAATGCGCAGTAGCCACTTGCCGCCTTTGGCGCGCGCGTCTGCGTAACTCGCAACCGCGGCCACCGCGGACCCCGCGTGAAGCGGCCCGCTTGGGCTGGGCGCAAACCGTCCGCGGTACGAAGACAAAGCAGGGGCCGACAAGCTAATCAGTGCAGCAAACGATCGCCGTCATCACGCAGAAGCTCTTCGAGGATCAGGTGGTCGACTTCGGCCTCCTGACTCCACAGCACCATCAAGGCGATGATTTTTATTTTCTGCAACGAAACCGGCCCTTCCGTAGTCGCCATCGCGCGGTCAATCACAATCTCTCGCAACACGGGGGACAAAGCCTCGGTGGCCTCTAGAAACGTGATGAAACCAATCGCTGTGGCGCCAAGATGTTGCTGCTCGGGGTCGGCGTAGACCCGCGTGCCGTTGCCGGGCGTATGGGCAAGCTCTACACATTGCTCGGTCGTTTCCGCCAAGCCGACTAGCCAACCGAGCGCATCGTCAATGTCAGTGTGCTCAAACCCGGCAGCAGCGAGGCGCTTGGCCAACACCTCGGCCGAAGGACAGGCCTCAGGGGTGTAGTAGTTCTCAAACAGATAAACCAGGATATCGAACATAGTAGCTACGGGCTCCTGTTTTAACCGGGGCAGCCATCGCCCCACGCTGTGATTCCACTTTACCCCTAAAAAACAAAAACGACAATCGCCACAGCAAATTTATTTTGCAGGTGCTCGCCAGCGCATAAATTGCGTGGCAACGGCCGGTGTAGCAAGCAACAGTCCTGTCAAACCGCTTTCCCAGCCAGGGGCAATAAACAACAGTGCCGCAATCGCAAACACCCACCGCTCCCACGTGCGCATCCCTGTCAAAAAATAAGCCGAAAAAGATGCTGACAACAGCACCAGGCCAACCATGCAACCACTCAAGGTGATGATAAAGTCTTGCCACGTGAAGCCCTTCAGAACCAACAGCAACGAAGGCGAGAATACAAATACGAACGGCACAAGCAATTTACTGATGCCTAATCTAAATGCCGTATTGCCCGTCTGGAATGGGTCGCTTCCGGCCATACCTGCTGCGGCATACGCCGCAAGTGCTACGGGCGGGGTTAGGTCGGCAAGAATCCCGAAATAAAACACAAACATGTGTGCAGCAAGCGGCTGCACGCCTAGCTGAACGAGCGTTGGGGCCGCGACAGCCACCATGATGATGTAGTTCGCCGTCGTTGGGATCCCACATCCCATCAAGATGCAAACAATGCCTGTCATCGTCAAGGCGGCAATTAGCGTGAGCGTTTGCGTGTTTGCCATGAAGTCTGGCAGCACAGAAGACAAGGTGCCGGCAATCGCCTGCGATGCGGCGATCACAATAAACGACACCTTGAACCCTACGCCCGTCAGCGTGACCACACCGATCACGATGCCAACCGTACCCGCCGCCGCGCCAACGGCCAGCGCATACTTCGCGCCAATCTCGAAGGCATCGTAGAGATCGCGCCAGCGCAGCCGCTGGGCTGGATTAAGCATGCCCACTACGATACATGCCGTGATGCCCGCGAACGCCGCCATATAAGGGGTACGACCACTAACCAACACCCAAATCAAAACAAACAGAGGGATCAACGTAGGCCAACGCTTACGGAACGACTCTTTAAGCTTCGGCATCTCTTCTTCTGTCAGGCCACGCAAGTTTTGTCGCTTGGCCTCAAAGTGCACTTGCATAAACATGCCAAAAAAATACAGGAAGGCAGGAAAGGCGGCTGCCAGTGCAATATCTTTGTAAGGGATATTAAGAAACTCAATCATCAAGAACGCAGCGGCGCCCATGATCGGCGGCGTAATCTGCCCACCCGTGCTTGAGGCGGCCTCAACCGCCGCGGCGAAGTGTCGCGGGTAGCCCACACGGATCATCGCCGGAATCGTCAAGGATCCCACAGTCACCGCGTTCGCTATCGACGAGCCAGACAGCATGCCGAACATCGCCGAGCCCACAACAGAGACCTTGGCCGGCCCACCTGCATAGCGCCCGGCAACGGCCGAGGCCACATCCAGAAATAACTGGCCAAGCCCAATCCGCGTCGCAAGTACGCCAAACAACACGAAGTGAAAAACATACGTGGCCACAACACCAACGGCAACACCATATACGCCCTGACTCGTGAGGTACATATGGTTAACAATTTGCGGCCACGTATTGCCGGCATGTTGCAATAATCCTGGGAATACTCTGCCGTACATCGCATAGGCCATAAAGACAATCGCGATGACTGGAAGTGGCCAACCCATCGCTCGGCGCGTGCCCTCGAGCAAGCCCACCATCAAAATGGTCCCCATCACCACATCAAGCGTCGAGGGATTTCCGACCTTGAAGGCAAGGTCTTCAAAAATGTACGGGATATATAAAACCGTCAAGGCCAAAGCAACAGCAACAATCCAGTCAAAGAGCGGTACCCCACCCGGTGCAAGCCACGTGGACTTCGGTGTTCGGTTGTATGCGCTCTTATTAAAACCAAAGACCAAGAAAATCAGGCTCAATACAAACGCCAAATGCACACCTCGGTGCGTTGACTCTCTGAGCAAACCAAAGCCCGCGGTGTAATAGTGAAACGCAGACAAGGAAACCAACAAGATCGACACAATCCACGCGGCGACCGGAGTGAGCGGTCGAAACCGAATGTCCGGGTCAAATTTTTCCGTTAGTGCCTGTGCTTTGGCTTCATCAATTTGCATACAAACTCTCTTTAAATGTTAAGGGCGGTATCACGCTCGCGCGATCACCGCCCTACGATCTACATATTTTTCTTTACACAGCGCGCTGTCGTGCCTGCGCTGAACATAAAGTTACTTCAATAAACCAATCTCTTTATAAAACTTCTCTGCACCAGGATGAAAAGGAATCCCTGCACCAACCACCGCATTGGCTGGCGTGATGAACTTGCCTTTGGCATGGCCAGCTGCGAGTGTCTTTTGTGCGGCGTCAGAGTAAACAGCTTTAACAATTTGATACACCACCGACTCTGGCTGCTTGGCGGACGTCACCCACTGTGCGTTCACCGAGATCGTCTTGACTTCGCCGATACCTTGGTACGTACCGCCTGCAATGCTATCTGGCGTAAAGAAACGCTGCTGGCTGAGCAACTTATCGATCTGTGGGCCAACAATCGGCACCAACTCAACACCGCCTGCTCCCGTTGCCAATTCTGCGATAGCCGCAATCGGCGCTCCACCCACGACAAAGAAGGCATCCAGCCCGCCGTCTTTCATTTTCTCACCGGCTTGACTGTGCTTCAGATATTCGGCTTTCACATCCTTGTCGGTCATACCGTAGGCGCCCATAATCAAACGCACGTCAACCAAGGTTCCCGAGCCAGGCTCATCCATCGACACGCGCTTACCACGCAGATCAGCGACGGATTTGATTCCCGAACCCTTTTTAACCACGAGGTGAATGCTTTCTGGATAAAGCGTACCGATCAGGCGCAGATCCGCTGCTTTAGGCTTACCTTCAAACGTCCCGGTTCCGCTAAACGCCCAAAAGGCAACGTCTGATTGACTAAATCCAGACTCAAGGGAGCCGCCCACGATGCCGTTTACGTTTGCGACAGACCCGTTTGTGGCCACTGCCGACGCAATAAGCTTTCCAGGCTGCGTGACTAAGTTACCAATCATGCCGCCTACTGGGTAGTATGTACCGCCAGTTCCGCCCGTACCAATACGGAAGAACTGTTGCGCCTGTGCAGGCGCCGCAACGGCAGCTATGACTGCAGCCGCGCTTAAAACTTTGATCCAGGATTTAAGTGACATGAGAGAACTCCCCGTTAAAGACATCTAATTGTGACATAAAAATTCCTTACTGTTCTAGGCTAATTAACACTGCGCCTTCGGCCACCTGCTCGCCCAAGCCAAAATAGATATTTTCTACAACGCCATCAGCCCCAGCCACGATGGTGTGCTCCATTTTCATGGCCTCCATCACTAAGAGCGCTTGCCCGCGCTTCACTTTGTCGCCCACCTGCACCTCGATTGCGATGATTTTTCCTGGCATTGGGGCTGTTAAGCTCCCCGCGTGATCGGCCTCGGCCTGCCCAGCACTTGCCAACGCGTCTTTCAAAAACAGCGTCTCGCACTTGCCCATCACAAACACATCGATTCGTGTGCCTTGGCGCACAACCGTGCCGGCAAGTTGACCATTTCCCATCAAGAGCGTCACGCTCTGGGCATACGGACTGCCCGCGGCTTGCGAACCCACCTCTACCGTTGTGCGATGCGCTGCAACAGCCAAGGTCAACTGTCCCTCGACCATCTCAATCACAACATCTTGTGTGCTCTCTGCATCCTGAAAGCTCAGGGTGCGCGCGTATTTCCCATCAACACGCCAGCCATCGCGCTCAGCCCAAGGGTCCTGCGTTCCAGTCTCTTTTTCTTGTTCCAGCACAGCGGCGGTGGCAAGGAGTAAGGCCTCTCGCGTTGCGGGTGTCGGGGCTGGCAATAACGTTTCGCGGCGTCGTTCAATCAAGCCCGTATCTAAATCTGCTTGGGCAAACGCCTCGTCACCCATCAAGCGACTCAAAAAGGCAACGTTCGTATGCACACCAACAATTTGCGTCGCCGCTAGGGCACGTAACATCCGAGCACGCGCCTGCTCCCTGTCTGCCCCGCGCACTATGAGCTTGGCAATCATCGGGTCGTAATAGGGCGAAATCGCATCGCCTGCACGCACACCACCATCCACCCGTACATCCGCATTCGTAAACGCATCATGCATCGGAAATTCCAGATGCATTAACCGTCCAATCGACGGCAAAAAATCCTTGTCTGCATTTTCCGCATAGATCCGCGCTTCGATTGCATGACCGCACCGCTGCAGCTCTTGTTGGGTCTTAGGCAACCGCTCACCCGATGCCACTCGCAACTGCCACTCGACCAGATCCAATCCTGTGATCATTTCTGTGACCGGATGTTCCACCTGTAGCCGAGTGTTCATTTCCATGAAATAAAACTTTCCATCAGGCTCAGCAATAAACTCTACCGTCCCCGCGCCAACGTAATTAACCGCGCGCGCCGCCGCAATCGCCGCCTCGCCCATCGCCTGGCGACGCGCGTCTGTCATGCCAGGGGCCGGCGCCTCTTCAATCACCTTTTGATGCCTACGCTGTACCGAACAATCACGCTCAAACAAATAGACATGCTGATTGTGCGTATCGGAAAAAACTTGTATTTCAATATGGCGCGGCTTTTGAAGGTAACGTTCAATTAAGACCTTGTCGTCGCCAAAGCTCGCGATCGCCTCGCGCTTACAAGACGTCAGCGCTGCAATGAAATCTTTAGATGCCATCACCACGCGCATCCCCTTGCCACCGCCGCCCGCGCTCGCCTTGATCAAAACGGGATACCCCATTGCATCGGCTTGTTGTCGCAAAAACTCGGGTGCTTGTTCATCACCATGGTAGCCCGGCACAAGCGGCACGCCAGCTTTCTGCATCAGCGTCTTCGCTGCAGATTTGCTTCCCATCGCTGCGATTGCTGAGGCGGGTGGTCCAACAAAGCTAATGCCGGCGTTTGTGCACGCCTGCGCAAACGCTTCGTTTTCGGATAAGAAACCGTAGCCCGGATGAATCGCCTGCGCGCCATGTTCAAGGGCAACACGCAAAATATCATCGGCCTTAAGGTAACTTTCACTTGCGGGCGCGGGACCTAAACGCACCGCCACATCGCATGCAGCGACATGCTTTGATTCAGCATCCGCATCGGAATACACGGCGATAGTCTTAATGCCAAGACGGCGCGCCGTCGCCGCTACACGGCAAGCAATTTCACCACGGTTAGCAATCAATAAAGTAGTAAACACGCTGATTCCTTTTGAATGCCTTACATGCGGAACACGCCAAAGCGCGTGTCGGGAATGGGCGCATTCATCGCGGCAGACAAGCCCAAAGCCAAGACACGGCGCGTATCCAACGGCGCAATTACTCCGTCGTCCCAAAGCCGAGCGCTCGCGTAGTATGGGTGACCCTCTCGCTCATACTGATCACGGATCGGCGCCTTAAAGGCGGCCTCTTGTTCCGCACTCCACACCTCGCCTTTCGCCTCCATCCCTTCGCGTCGTACGGTTGCAAGCACGCTTGCTGCCTGCTCGCCACCCATCACGGAAATGCGCGCATTAGGCCACATCACCAATAGGCGCGGCGAGAATGCTCGCCCGCACATGCCATAGTTTCCTGCACCAAACGAACCACCAATAATGACAGTAAATTTAGGCACGGCTGCCGTCGCTACCGCGGTAACCAATTTCGCGCCATGCCGCGCGATCCCTTCGTTTTCGTATTTTCGCCCCACCATGAACCCAGTGATGTTCTGCAAAAATACCAGTGGGATCTTGCGTTGTGCGCACAGCTCGATGAAGTGCGCGCCCTTTTGAGCGGACTCAGAAAACAGAATCCCATTGTTCGCAACGATGCCGACAGGCATGCCATGGATGTGCGCGAACCCTGTTACCAGCGTTGCGCCAAAGCGCGCCTTGAATTCGTCAAACGCTGAGTCATCCACAATGCGCGCGATGATTTCGCGAACATCGTAGGGCTTGCGTGTATCGAGCGGCACGATGCCATCGATTTCACTCGGGTCATAGCGCGGCGGCTTAACGGGCAACACAACCTGATCAGCGAACTTTTTACGATTAAGGTTTTTGACCGCGTCCCGCGCAAGCTGTAGCGCATGATGATCATCTACCGCCAGATGATCTGCAACCCCCGACAGGCGGGTATGCACATCACCGCCCCCTAAATCTTCAGCGCTGACTTGTTCGCCCGTCGCCGCCTTAACCAAAGGGGGTCCACCCAAAAATATCGTCCCTTGATTGCGCACGATGATTGACTCGTCGCTCATTGCCGGAACGTATGCGCCGCCCGCTGTACATGAACCCATCACAACTGCGATTTGCGCGATACCCTGCGCGGACATATTGGCCTGGTTATAAAAGATCCGGCCAAAGTGGTCGCGGTCCGGAAACACCTCTTCTTGTTGAGGTAAGTTGGCGCCACCAGAGTCGACCAGATAAAGACACGGCAAGTTGTTCTGCATCGCAATTTCTTGTGCGCGCAAATGTTTTTTGACGGTAAGCGGGTAATATGTGCCGCCTTTTACCGTTGCGTCGTTACAGACGATCACGCACTCGATGCCTGACACCCGCCCAATTCCGGTGATGATGCCCGCCGCTGGTGCATCGCCGTTATACATCTCATGGGCAGCAAGACCAGACAGCTCTAAAAATGGCGTCCCCGGATCAAGCAGTTTTTCAACCCGCTCTCGTGGCAACAATTTGCCTCGGGCAATATGCTTTTGCCGTGCAGCGTCGCTGCCGCCACGTGACGTTTGTTGAAGTACCCGTTGCAGGTCTTTTACTTTTGCCTGCATGGCCGCCGCATTTTCCGCAAAGGCCGGTGAGCGGGTATCAATTTGAGATTCGATGATGGGCATACACTGCCTTTATTCGGTTGTGTTGGCGCATGACAGTTTAAGTCAATGTAACTTATGATGCCTGCTATAACGCCTAAAAGTCCGGAGACTCTCGCAATATGAACCCTCTTGAACATCAACTGCAATATCCGTTCGGCGACACGCTGCCTGCACCCGGCTCAACCATGGAGCTTGCGCCGGGCTTACGGTGGATCCGGATGCCCCTGCCGTTTGCGCTGGATCACATTAATTTGTGGCTGCTGCGAGACTGCATAGAAGGCAAGCAAGGCTGGACCATTATCGACTGCGGGATCAGCCGCGACGAGGTTAAAGATCTTTGGACGGAGCTGTTTAAAACGCAGCTTGAGGGCTTGCCCGTCTTACGCGTGATCGTCACCCACATGCACCCTGATCATACGGGCTTGGCGAGCTGGCTGTGCGAACAATGGAACGTCCCGCTCTACATGAGCATGACAGACTACATGACCGCCAAGCTTTGGACGGTTAGCAAAGGCGGGGCCTCGGGCGGTGAAAGTGCCGCCCGACACCTGGGCCGCCATGGCATGATCGATCCAGAAGCTCTGCAACAAGTCCGCGAACGCGCAAGCTACTACCCTAGCCTTGTGCCAAGCATGCCCCCGTCCTACATCCGGCTACTACATGGCAGTACGCTCACGATTAACGGCCATCGTTGGGAGGCGATCGTCGGCTACGGTCATGCGCCTGAGCACATCTCGCTCTATTGCGCAGACCTGAATGTGCTTATTTCAGGCGACATGGTGTTGCCCCGCATTTCGACCAATGTCAGCGTCTTTGACTACGAGCCCCTCGGCAACCCTTTGCCGCTATATTTAAATTCACTCAACGCGTTTAATCACTTGCCCGTCGACACCCTTGTTCTACCCTCACACGGCAAAGTGTTTACAGGCCTACACGACCGCATCGCCCAACAACACGCCCATCACGCCGAACGTTTGGACGAGGTGTTCACAGCATGTATCACCCCACAGTCGACCACCGACATTCTGCCTGTGCTGTTTAAACGGAAACTCGATCTACACCAAACAACCTTTGCCATGGGCGAAGCGATCGCACATTTACATGCGCTGTATTTTGAAGGAAAGCTCTCCCGCTCGCTTGATGCAGATGGCATCATTCGTTTCAAACAAATCTAGCTTATTCGCTCATTAATAAAAGGACGCGTCGTGACTACGCATCATCTCGATACTAAATTGCTTCATATCGGTAGTGCCCCGTTTGATCCCGAAACAGGCACCGCGCCCGTCAATCTGCCGTCCATGCGGACCAGCACGGTTCGCTTCGAAAATCTCGCCGCACTCGAACGCGTTTTCGCCAAACGCGCCGCAGGTGAGCGTGCGATCAGCTACGGTCGCTCGGGCATGGACACGCACCGTGCGCTCGAAGAAGTGTTTATGCAACTCGAGGGCGGAACCTACTGCGTGCTCGCTCCTTCCGGCATGGCCGCTATCAATATCGCCTTCTTGGGTATTCTGAAGTCAGGCGACCACGTGCTCGTGTGTGACGGGGTCTACGGCCCTGTTAAAAATCTTGATCGCGCATTACTCAAGGGCTTGGGAATTTCCGTTACGTATTTCTCGGCACAAGACGATCTCGACGCTCTCATCACTCCCAACACAAAAATGATTTATGTCGAGTCGCCCGGGTCCTTGCTTTTTGAAATGCTCGATTTACCCGCAATGGCCGCCATTGCAAAGAACCACGGCGTGTTGCTGGCGGCAGACAACACCTGGGGCTCTGGCTATATCTACCGCCCTCTCGCCTTAGGTGCAGATATCTCGGTAGTCGCTGGAACTAAATATGTTGCGGGCCATTCCGACGTCATGCTCGGTGCGGTCATCGCTAAAGATGAGTCCGTCGCCGCGCGCTTACACTCGGCACAATACGCAATGGGTAACGCCCTTAGCGCCGATGACGCTTGGCTGGCGCTACGCGGTGTCAAAACGATGGCTGTTCGCATGCCTCAACACGCAATCAACGCCCTGAAGATCTGTGCGTTTTTTGATGCACAACCCTACGCCGCCAAAATCTTTCATCCTGCATGGCACAAGGATGCAGGACATCCGCTTTGGCAACGAGATTGCACAGGCTCAAATGGTATGTTGTCCGTCGAGCTCAAGTGCTCGCCTGACGCCGCCAAAGCCTATGTCGACGCGCTGACGCTTTATGGCATTGGGTTTTCTTGGGGGGGCTACGAAAGTCTCGTGCAATGGGTCGATCCTGGCGCGCTTGCATCACACAGCTACTGGAAGCACAGTCCCAACGCTTTACTGCGCTTTCACATCGGGCTTGAGGATGTCGATGATTTAATCGACGACCTCAAGCAAGCTGCCAATTACTTGCCGCGCGCCTGAGTAATCAGCGCGTTCGCCACATCAATCGTTTCCTGGTATCCACCGGCCTCGGAGGGTGAGGTCACAAACCGACCGGCCACCGACATCGTCGGTGTGCCTTGCACACGATAGGCTGTCACTAACTGATCGGCCCGGCCTGCTTTTGAAGACACGCCGAAGGATTCAAACGCAGCCTCAAATTTTGCACGATCCACACCTTGTGAAACGACCCACGTCGTAATTTCTGCTTTCGAAAACAGTCGCTTTTTTTGCTCATGGATCGCTTCAAATACTTTCATATGCAAGTCCAAGCGATTCATCGCCTCCAGCGTGAAATACAAACGCTGCAGAGGTTTCATGCTCGCATTAAATGCCACGGGCACATGTTTAACCACGACGTCTGCAGGCACCGTCTTCATCCATTTTTGTAATAGCGGTTCAATCACCGCACAGTGTGAGCACGCGTATGAGAAAAACTCTTGGACTTCGATTTTTCCGGGTTCGGTGGGTTGCGCTGGGCTGAGCTCAACATATTTTGTTTTTGCGGGTGCCGCACCTTGCGCCATGCCTACCGAAGTAAAAGATACCAACATCAAGCTAGTAAGCGCGAGGAGTACTTTTGAAAACATTGTGACTTTCATGTCTGACCGATCCTTAAAAATTACTGTCTAACTACTGCGGTAGGTATTTTTTCTTGGCCTAACTTTGTACGAATTTGATTCATATCGTCGATTCGCGCGAAAGGGCCCACACGAACGCGATTGACTTGCAGTCCATTGACTTCGGCACGTTGGATTTCAACAGGCATACCTAACAGCAAAATCCTCGCGCGCAAAGACTCCGCGTCCTCCAATACACGAAACGATCCTACCTGAAGGAAATAGGGTCCACCGGTTGCAGGCGCTGTTTGTGGTTGGCCAGGCGGTGGCGCAAGAGGTTCCGCCTTGGGCCGTGGATTCGCGGTTGCACTACCTCCGGCGGCGGGCGCGGTCGGTGTCAAGGTCGCAATCAACGACCCTAAGGCATCACCGCTTCCTTGCGCGGGCGTGCTTACTCCTGGCGCAGCGCCTGCGACGGGTGCAGCCGACTCAGGCGTTGCGGCCGTCGTTCCGGTATCGCGGCCGCCCATTCCCGCGTTCGGGTCGGGTGCCTGCCGTGGATCGGGTGCGCCGGGCGCATCGGGGGTGCGGCTCGCCTTGTCATAAAAAGGCATTGGCGCTTTAACAACGTAATAGGCAACACCGGCTGCAACCATCAAGCCAATGACCAACCCCGCTAATAGCCCGTATAACGTGCTTCCACCAGACGATTTATGTTTTGCCATGTTGTGTCGCTTACATCCTCTGAGGTGCAAATACGCCCAACAACTCTAAACCATTTGCAATCACCTGACGCGTCGCATCCGCAAGACGCAATCTTGCATGCTTGAGAGCAACATCATCAACGAGTACACGCTCCGCGTTATACCAACCATGAAAATCCGCAGCACAATCGCGCAACCAGAATGCCACCAAATGCGGTGAAAGCTCAAGTGCGGACTGCGATACCAAGGCGGGAAACTCTGCCAACCGCTGCATCAACGCAAGCTCTGACGGTGCCTGCAACACCTCAACAGATGCCGCATGCAACTGCGCTGGCGAAAGACCTGCTTGGGACAGCATTGAACAAATCCGCGCATGTGCATACTGAATATAGTAGACGGGGTTTTCTTCGCTTTGTGATCGGGCAAGGTCCACATCAAACACGAACTCCGTATCTGCTCGGCGTTGAATCAGAAAGAATCGCACCGCGTCACGGCCCACCCATTCGATCAGGTCACGCATCGTGACGTAACTGCCTGCCCGCTTAGAGATCTTGACCTCTTGCCCACCACGCACGACCTTGACCATTTTGTGCAGAACATACGCAGGGTAGTCCGGCGGAATGCCTAGATTCAGCGCTTGTAGTCCTGCGCGTACGCGCGCAATGGTACCGTGATGATCGCTGCCCTGAATATTGATCGCCCTTGTAAAACCTCGCTCCCACTTCGTGACATGGTAGGCCACGTCTGGGACGAAATAGGTGTAACCGCCCTCAGACTTTCGCATGACGCGATCTTTATCATCGCCCGTGCCCAACTCCGTCGTGCGCAACCATAAGGCACCATCGCTTTCGTAGGTGTGCCCGCTTGCAACCAGTTGGGTCACCGTGTTTTCTACACGGCCCGAGGTGTAGAGCGAACTCTCAAGATAATAGCGATCAAACGCTAAGCCAAACGCTTGCAAATCTAGATCCTGCTCATGGCGCAAGTACGCGACAGCAAATCGACGAATATTATCCAGGTCCGCCACGTCGCCATTGGCGAGTACCAGCTCACCGTCACTCGCGTTGGCGCTCGCCCCAGCCACGAATTCTTTCGCAATATCCGCGATGTACTCGCCCTTATACCCATCAGCAGGATAGTCAGGCGAGTCCGTATTCAGGCCTCTCGCGCGGGCTTGCACGCTGATCGCAAGGTTATGAATCTGGTTGCCTGCATCGTTGTAATAGAACTCGCGGCTCACTTCAAAGCCGCTTGCATCGAACAGCCGACACAACGCATCACCGAGCGCCGCTTGGCGTGCATGGCCAACGTGCAACGGCCCCGTTGGATTGGCCGACACAAATTCCACCAACACTTTCCGCTCTTTACGCGGTGCGCGGCCGTATGCATCACCTTGCTGCGCAATGAGGGGCAGCACGGCACTGCGGGCAGCGTGCGTCAGTCTGAAATTAATAAAGCCAGGGCCCGCGAGCTCGGCCTGCGCAATAATGGCTGTGGCGACGGGGTCGCTCATCAAGGCATCAACGATCGCCTGCGCCAATTCACGCGGATTGCGTTTCGCAGGTTTAGCAAGCTGCATTGCGACGTTAGTCGCTAAATCGCCGTGGGTCGCCACTTTGGGACGCTCAAGGACAATCGTTGGCTGCGCATCTGGCAGAATGGCAGATACGGCCTTTTTTAGGCAGGTAGTTAGCGTGTTTTGTTGCTCGAGGAGCATGGGAATAATAGACGACAGATTGAAGCCTCAAATCATAGCCTGAATTATGGTTTACATTGACTCAACACTTATTAAAGGAATCGTGATGCTTGTTACCTTCAGCAGCAAGGCTGGTGCGGATGTCCTGATGCTATCCCAACATGCCAAGCCTCTTTTGAAGATCATCGGCAAACTCCATGGGCCTGAGCTTGAAACTCGCGGGGTTTGGATGCCCGAGCAGCTTGGCGACGCCATCGCACTGCTCGAGGCAGCGATCGCTCAGGAAAAAACAGCCCATCCAGACGAAGACCCAGACGAACCGCTGCATCCGCTTGCTCAACCTGTGAGTCTGCGCCAGCGATCCTTCACCTTGCTCGACCTATTTCGACGTGCGCAGCAAAAAAAGGTTCCGGTGTTGTGGGAGGCTAGTTCGGCTTGGTAAAGTGCTGTGTGCACACCGGTGACCGCGCGCCCGATCGAATAGCTTTAATAGGCTTGATCGAATAGCAATCTAAAGTCTGCGACCGTTGTGTGGCGCGGATTCCAGCGGTTGTAGTTCGCGGCGAAGCACGCCTGTGCCATGTCGTCAAAGCATTCTTGCTTTGCGCCCACATCACGTAACCGGGATGGAATCGACAAATCTGCACATAAGGCAGTAATCGCCTGAACTGCGACGTGCGCCGCTTGCAACGTTGGCTGACCTTGGACGCTACAGCCCATTACCTCGGCCACGCGCGCAAACTTTTCTGGAACCGCCAGCAAATTAAATCGAGCCACGTGTGGCAAACACACCGCGTTGGACAGTCCGTGGGACAGATGGAACTCCGCACCGACAAATCGCGCCATGCAGTGCACGTTCCCGAGCCCGGTTTGGCCAAACGTTATGCCTGCCAGCGCCGACCCACACAGCATATTTAAGGCCGCCGTCGTATTCTGACGATTCGCGACGAACTGCCGAATGTTTCCAGCAAGCAGTGCCATCGCTTGTAAATTAATCGCATCGGTCATGAGGTTCGACCCGAGCGAGATATACGATTCAAACGCATGCACGAAGGCATCGATGCCAGAATGTGCGGCAACGTGTGCAGGAACCGTGCGTAAGGCTAATGGGTCAAGGATCGCGAATGTTGCAGGGTTAAGTGCTGCATGGCGAATCGACATCTTGAGGTTTTTCTCTGTGTCTGTAATGACACAAGACCCGGACACCTCAGAGCCGGTGCCCGCCGTGGTCGGGATCGCAATCAAAGGAAGGGGAGGCGTCAAAAATTTCTCGATGCCCTCGTAATCATGGATCCTGCCGCCATTTGTCGCCAAAATTCCAACCGCCTTGGCCACATCAATGGTGCTACCACCGCCTATCGCCAAGATCACCGTCGCTTGGTGCGCCTGACAAACGGCGAAGGCTTTCTCAACCGTAAATGCACTCGGATCAGGCTCGATCTCTGTATATAGCGCGGTCGAAACCTTCGCATCGCGCAACAGCGTCGCGATACTCGCGTAAAACTCTGTTTTCAATAACGCCGCATCCAGCGCGATGAAGATGCGCTGGCATGCGAGCTTAGCAATCACTTCAGCTACTTTTTTAGATGAGCCTTCGCCCATATAAATGGTGGTCGGGCAAAAGAAGCTGGTGATCATGTGCTAGATTAAACGTCCAGGTTAGCGGCTTGCAGCGCATGCGTTTCAATAAACGCACGACGCGGTTCGACGTTATCGCCCATTAGCGTTGTGAAAATTTCATCTGCCGCAATCGCGTCTTCAATTTGCACACGCAAGAGGCGGCGCACTTTCGGATCCATCGTCGTTTCCCAAAGCTGCGAGGGATTCATTTCACCCAGACCCTTATACCGCTGCTTGCTCACGTTTCGATCCGCTTCGGCACGCAACCATTGCATTGCCTCGCGGAAATCCGCAACCATCGCTTCTTTACGCTTTTCACCTTCACCACGCGAGACCAACGCGCCTTTCCCAATTAATCCCTGGAAAGTCGCAGCGGCACGCGCCAGCACAGCATAATCTGCTCCGCGCACAAAGTCATAATCCAAGACCGTTACCCGCACGTTGCCGTGGTGTTTACGACGTACGATCAAGCGATATTTTTCTGCGCTCTGATGAAACTCCGCCACAACGTCAACCTGATTCGGCAGCAAGGGATCTTGCAACCCTGCATGCAATCGCTTGGCCGAGGCCTCTGCCTGCTCTTGCGTATCAAGCTCAACGGTTGCTCCACCTACAATTGCCGACAGTGTGAGCTCGTCCATAAAACGACCGAGGCGAGCGATTACACCACCCGCCATGACATATTGCTTTGCCAGCTCTGCAAGTGCGTCACCCGATATAGCTGTCGCACCAGCTTGAGGCACAAGCGATGCCTCTTTAAGAGAGAGCTGTAGCATATAGCTAGACTCTTCCACTTCGTCTTTAAGATAGCGCTCGTCTTTACCTGCTTTCACCTTATAGAGTGGCGGCTGTGCAATATAGATGTAACCGCGCTGGACAAGCTCAGGCATCTGGCGATACAGCAGGGTCAACAACAATGTCCGAATGTGCGCGCCGTCAACGTCAGCATCGGTCATGATAATGATCCGGTGATAACGCAATTTTTCAACGTTAAAGTCAGGTCCAATACTTGTGCCAAGCGCCGTGATGAGCGTTGTTATCTGCTCACTCGCGATCAACTTATCAAACCGCGCTTTTTCCACGTTAAGCACTTTGCCGCGTAACGGCAAAATCGCCTGGAACTTACGATCCCGCCCTTGCTTGGCTGAACCGCCCGCAGAGTCTCCCTCGACGATATACAGCTCGCATAGCGCCGGATCTTTCTCTTGGCAATCCGCAAGCTTGCCGGGCAGACCTGCGCCTTCCAACACGCTCTTGCGTCGCGTCATCTCACGCGCCTTACGCGCGGCCTCGCGCGCGCGCGCCGCTTCAACAACTTTAGCGCACAGCGCCTTCGCATCGGTCGGGTTTTCTAACAACCAGGTCTCAAGGGTGCGCGCAACCGCCTCTTCAACGGCTGGTCGCACTTCGCTCGACACCAATTTGTCTTTTGTTTGGCTGCTGAATTTCGGCTCAGGCACTTTCACTGACAAAACGCACGTTAATCCTTCGCGCATGTCATCACCGGTGGTCTCAACCTTGGCCTTCTTGGCCATTTCGTTATCACCGATGTACTTGTTCAAGATGCGCGTCATCGCCGCACGCAAGCCCGTCAAGTGCGTGCCGCCATCTCGTTGTGGAATGTTGTTGGTAAAGCAAAGTACTTGTTCGTTGTACCCGTCGTTCCACTGCATCGCGATATCAACACCCACCAAGCTGCCGCCAGCGTTTGATTCTGTGCTGACCGAAAACACGTTTGGATGCAATACCGTTTTGCTGCGATTGATGTACTCAACGAAGCCTTTGCAGCCACCAGAAAACGCGAAGTTTTCTTCTTTACCTTGGCGCTGATCGACTAGTTTAATCTTGGTGCCGTTGTTCAAGAACGAAAGTTCGCGCAAACGCTTAGACAAAATTTCGTAGTGGTATTCGACATTATTAAAGATGTCGGTGTCAGCTAGAAAGTGAACCTCCGTACCGCGATTTTCTGTTGTGCCTGTGACAGCCAATGGGGCGACCCGCTCACCCTTGCGAAACTCCATTTCATGTACTTGACCATTACGTCGAATCGTCAGTCTCAACCATGATGAGAGCGCATTCACACACGACACACCAACGCCATGCAAGCCGCCCGAGACCTTGTATGAGTTTTGATCAAACTTACCGCCCGCATGGAGTTCGGTCAAAACGATTTCAGCTGCGCTACGTGCAAATTCGTCATCTTTATGGATATCTGTCGGTATGCCCCGACCATTGTCTGTCACTGAAATAGAGTTATCACCATGAATCGTCACGACGATGTCATCGCAGTGTCCGGCAAGCGCTTCGTCAATGGCGTTATCTACAACCTCAAACACCATGTGGTGTAGGCCGGTGCCGTCAGACGTGTCACCGATATACATCCCGGGACGCTTGCGAACCGCCTCGAGGCCCTTGAGCATCTTGATCGAGTCGGCGCCGTATGCATCGTTATCCGGCGCGTGCTGGCCTGCTACTTCTTTGTTTTCTGACATGTCTAGATCCGCATTGGCATGACGACATATTTAAATGACTCGTCGTCAGGCAGTGTAATAAGGGCTGAGGCGTTCGCGTCCGGCATGATAGACCAGCGAATCGTTTCGGCTTTGACGTTGGCCAAAAAATCTAGCAAATAGCTGACGTTGAAACCAACATCTAAAGCCTCGTGACCATAATCAATATCGATCTCTTCCTGCGCTTCTTCTTGCTCGGCATTTGTCGAAGAGATCTTCAACACATGCTGCGCGAGCTGCAGGCGAACGCTACGAAACTTATCCGTTGTCAAAATCGCGGCGCGCTGCAAACAACCTTGGAGCACTTCGCGCGACACATCAAAATGGCGCGTGTAATTCGTCGGAATAACGCGATTAAAATCTGGGAACTTGCCCTCGACTAGTTTCGACACCAATTCGACATGCCCAAACGAAAAGCGGATCTGTCCAGCGGCGACCTCGATCGTGACGGGCTCTTCACTATCGTCGAGCAGGCGCTGCATTTCCAACACGGTTTTGCGCGGGACAATGACTTCGTGTTTAGCGCTGATTCCTTCAGCGGGTGTCGAGCTGTGCGCAAGTCTGTGCCCATCTGTGGCAACCGCACGCAAGAGGCCGGGCTCGAAAACTAGCAACATCCCGTTTAAGTAATAACGGATATCTTGCTGCGCCATGGCGAAATGAGCCATGTTGAACAAATGCTTAAGCGTTTTACGTGTCAACGTTAACGAGACATCCCAGCGCGTTGGCTGTGTCATCGTAGGGAATTCTGTAGCTGCCAACGTCTGTAGCGAAAACCGGCTCTTGCCTGACTGTACGGCTAGCTTGCCGCCCGCGGTTGAGAGCTTGACGTCGCCCGTATCAGGCAATGCGCGCAGAATGTCAACCAGTTTGCGTGCAGCGACGGTTAAGGATTCTGTTTCAGCCCCAACGCCAAAATCAGCGTGTGTGGTGATTTGAACCTCTAAGTCCGTTGCGATGAAAGAAACTCGATTGGCTTCTTTACGCAGCAAAATATTGGCGAGGATCGGCAAGGTGTGCCGACGCTCGACAATACCGGCTACGGTAGAAAGCGGCTTAAGCAGTGCGTCGCGTGGGGTCTGTACAAGTTGCATGGATTATCCCTTTAAAGTTTGTTCAAGCACATGCAGCGTATGGTTCAAGTCTGCCTGTTTAGCGCGCAAGTCCGAAATCTTGCGAACCGCGTGCAAAACTGTCGTGTGATCACGCCCACCAAACATGTCACCAATGTCTGGCAAGCTTTTTTGCGTCAGTTCTTTAGCAAGATACATCGCAACCTGACGCGGCATTGCAATGTTGGCAGGTCGCCGTTTTGAATACATATCAGCAACCTTAATTTTGTAAAAGTCAGCAACAGTCTTTTGAATGTTCTCAACCGTGACTTGACCACTAGAAACCGACAACAAATCCTTTAGAGCATCTTTGCAGGTGTCGACGTTCGCAACATCTCGTCCATGAAACCTTGCATAGGCGACAACTTTTTTCAACGCGCCCTCGAGCTCACGAACATTGCTGCGTAAATGTTTGGCTATAAAAAAAGCGACCTCTTCCGGCATCGCGATGCCTTCTAGTTCCGCTTTGCGCAACAAAATCGCCACACGCATCTCAAGCTCTGGCGGTTCGATGGCAACCGTCAAACCAGAGTCAAAGCGCGAGATCAGCCGAGTATCGATGCCTTCGAGCTCTTTGGGGTAGGTGTCGCTAGTAATGATGATTTGCTTACGCTGCGCAACCATCGCCTCAAACGCGTAAAAGAACTCTTCTTGGGTTCGATTCTTTCCAGAGAAAAACTGGATGTCATCGATAAGAAGTAGGTCTAGCGAATGGTAGTAGCGCTTGAAATCATCAAACGCTTTGCGCTGATAGGCTTTAACAACATCCGACACATACTGATCCGCGTGTACATAACGCACGCGTACGCCACGACCGGCGGCGACCATTGCGTTGCCGATCGCATGGATCAAGTGTGTTTTGCCGAGTCCGACCCCGCCATATAAGAAGAGCGGGTTATAAGAGATGCCAGGGTTCTCGGCCACCTGCAGGGCCGCTGCACGAGCCAACTGGTTCGCTTTGCCTGTGACAAAGTTGTCGAACGTCAACTCAACGTTGAGTCTTGAGCGGTTATCGATTAACCCCGAGAGCGTGGCATCGGTCGCATTGTCTGCCGGTGACGAGGGCGTTGGCGGTGATTGTGTGTTCGCGGAAACACTGTATGTTGAGTTAGATGTGGCAACTTGCGCAGCTGAGGGTTTGGGTCGCTCAACTGAGCTAGCGGACAACTCAAGATGTAAATGCACCGGCCTCTTGAACCAGGTGGTTGCGAACGTTTCTATTTGATGTGAAAAGTTTTTGCGTACCCAATCCAACTTAAAACGATTAGGTGCGGCGAGTCGAAGTTGCGAGCCGGTTTCATCAAAGGCGAGCGGAACCAGTGGACGTATCCACGCGCTGATTTGCTGAGGGGGAAACTCCTGCTCCAGATGTGCGATGCAGGACTGCCAGAACTCGTTCATGTGACTCGCTAAGTAAACCCTGATTCTACCCTGTCAGACGCTAGGTTATCCACAGGCTGTTGCCAGCTTATTTCGTATTTTTACGGTAAACATTTGACTTACCTCACGTTTTTTGATGAAATGGTGGGCTTTTCGGGAATACCCTAAACTTTTTCGCTCTTTGTTGGGCCATACATCATGAAACGTACCTACCAGCCATCCGTCACCCGCCGCAAGCGCACGCACGGTTTTCGCGTCCGCATGAAAACCCGTGGTGGCCGCGCTGTCATCAACGCTCGTCGCGCCAAGGGCCGCACGCGCTTGGCCGTCTAAAACGGCTTGTAGCGACTGTCGCCGGCCTTTTTACCCGTGCGCACCGCTACCTCTGAAATGCCTCGCGCCACGTTTCCCGCGGCGGCGCGCCTGCACCGCCCCACTGAATATGCTGCCGCCCTGTCTGGGTGGCGGGTTGCGCGTGGGGCATATTTTATTGTCACGGCACACCGCGCCGTCACGACGGATCAGCAAAATACCGCCTTGACTGCTCCTCAAGCCCGCCTAGGACTTGTAATGGCTAAGCGCCACGCGCAGTTAGCAAGCACTCGCAATGCCCTTAAGCGTGTGGTGCGCGAAGCCTTTCGTGCTCAACGCTTGGCGTTGCCTGCTGCAGATTATGTCGTGCGCCTACATCGCCGCATTGAAAACATTTCCCTGACTGCCCTCAAGTTGGTGGCGCGCCAGGAAGCCGACGCACACTTTGCGAAGGCACAAAAATGATTAAGGCTATTTTAGTTGCGCCGATTAGGTTTTACAAGTTTTTCCTTAGTCCGTGGGTGGGTCAAAGTTGTCGTTTTACGCCGACTTGCTCCTCCTATGCAATTGAGGCGATCGAAACACAAGGCGCTATCCGCGGCACCTACCTCGCCACAAAACGCCTGTGCCGATGCCATCCTTGGGCTGCTGGCGGACATGATCCCGTCTGCCCCGACAGCCCGGCTGTTCCTCCGCCCTCCAACTCTTCTAATGCTGTCGAGCCCCCGCGGCCTCTCTGATTAACGCTAAACTGCGAGCCTCACTTAGTTAGCATCTTTATTTAGGCAAGAATGGATATCCGACGCACCATCCTCTTAATGATTTTTTCGTTTTCACTGCTCATGCTGTGGAACAACTGGCAGGTTCATCAAGGGAATCCCCCGTTATTTGGTGCGCCGCCACCCAAAGCTGCACCTGCCGCGACCGCTCCCCCTGCGGAGTCTGGAGCAGTCTCTAGCCAAGCGGGCGTGCCAAATGCACCGGCTCAAGCATCTGCGCCTGGCGCCGCGCCGACCGTCCCTGGCACAAGCCCTGCACCTGCCACTCAAGCACAAACCGTGACGGTTAAGTCGGATGTATTAGCACTTACCTTCGATCTTCAAGGCGCCCAGCTCATACGCGCCGACTTGCTTATGGTTCCTGGCAAAGACGACAAAAAACAAGCTTTCGTCTTATTAAGCCGCGAAGCGGGTCATACCTATGTTGTCCAGTCTGGCTTGACTGGTGCACCTGCGGGCTCGCTTTATCCAACACACTTAGCCAACTACACGCTAGTGACCGATGCAAAAGAGTTAAGCGGGAACACGTTAGTCGTTAAGTTTGAATCGGAGTCTAGCGGCGTCAAACTCACAAAGACCTTTACGCTGACGCGTGGCAGCTACGCCATTGCAGTCGACCATCAAATTGAAAACCTGTCGACACAGCCGGTTACCCCTTCCGTATATCTACAAATTACGCGCGATGGCTCCGACCCAATGGGGCAAAGCAATACGCCTAGCTTCCTGCAAGGCCCAATCAGCTTCACGGGTCCAGCTGTTTATTCAGAGCAGGAAAAGTTTCAGAAAATAACCTTCCCTGAGATCGAAAAGCGCAAAGCCCAGTACATCAAACAAGCCGACAACGGCTGGTTTGCTATGGTTCAACACTATTTCGTCACCGCTTGGGTGCCCCCACAAGGAAAGGCTCGCAATTACGAAGTCACCGAGCTCGAAAAGAATTTGTTCGCCGTACGAAGCATTGAGGCAGTTGGCACCATTAACCCCGGAAGCCAGGTCTCTGTCCCCACGAAATTGTGGGTCGGCCCCCAAGACCAATCTGAACTGGAGGCGGTTGCGCCAGGCCTAGAGCTTGTCGTCGACTATGGCTTGTTAACGATCATCGCCAAGCCCGTGTTTACCTTGATGACATGGCTGTTTTCTTTGCTCGGTAATTGGGGCTGGACGATCGTCGCGCTAACCTTTTTGATTAAAGCCGCGTTTTATCCCTTGTCCGCTGCTAGCTATCGCTCGATGGCGAAGATGAAGTTAGTCGCTCCACGTTTGCAAGCGCTACGAGAGAAGTTTGGTGATGACCGTCAAAAGCTCAATACAGCAATGATGGAAATGTATCGCACGGAGAAAATTAATCCACTCGGTGGCTGTCTGCCGATTGTGATTCAAATTCCTGTGTTTATTTCTCTTTATTACGTGTTGGGCTCGAGCGTTGAACTTCGTGGCGCGCCTTGGGTTCTTTGGATTGAAGATTTATCGGTACAAGATCCTTACTTCATCTTGCCTTTGATCATGATGGTAACCATGTTCATTCAGATGAAACTCAATCCAACGCCTCCAGATCCTATACAGGCGAAAGTCATGATGTTTATGCCTCTCGTTTTCGGTGGCATGATGTTCTTCTTCCCGTCTGGCTTGGTCTTGTACTGGTGTGTTAACAACATTTTGTCGATTGCGCAGCAGTGGCACATCACAAACACTATTGCCAAGCAGGCTGCAGCCTCTCACCGGTAGCCCTTGCATGAAACATGTCCCACTCTGCTAGCCAACCAATAGCTGCGATTGCCACCGCCTCTGGTCGGGGTGGCATCGGCATAGTCAGAGTGTCGGGCCCCTCTTTGGGGCCTTTTATTTTTGCCCTGCTTGGTCGCACGCTAACGCCTCGTCACGCAAGTTTTGGGCCCTTTCCTGATGCCCAGGGACAGGCCATTGATCAAGGCATTTCTATTTATTTTTCTGCCCCGAATTCTTATACCGGGGAGGACGTTCTTGAGCTTCAAGGTCATGGCGGGCCCGCGGTCATGCAGGCGCTACTAAAGCGTTGTTTACGCGTTGGTCAGCCCTATGGTCTGCGTATGGCTGCGCCTGGCGAGTTCACGTTACGGGCTTTCTTAAACGACAAAATTGATCTTGCACAGGCTGAAGCGGTTGCCGACTTAATTGATGCATCGTCTGAAACCGCCGCGCGTGCCGCAATGGCTTCCTATCGCGGAGACTTCTCCAAAAGGGTTGAGCACCTCGCAAGCCAGCTTGTTGAGTTGCGCATGCTTGTTGAAGCAACCTTGGATTTTCCCGAAGAAGAGATCGAATTTCTTGAGAAGTTCCAAGCAAGATCTCGCCTGATAAGTATTCAGACTGAGCTTGGTGATGTGCTGTTTCAGAGCCAGCAAGGGATGGTGTTGCGCGAAGGGCTGCATGTTGTTCTTGCGGGCGAACCGAACGTTGGTAAATCTAGCTTATTGAATGCTCTCGCAGGCCAAGACTTGGCGATTGTTACTGACATAGCAGGCACCACCCGCGACAAGGTGTCTCAAGTGATACATCTGGATGGGGTTCCGATCACCATTATTGACACCGCTGGTTTGCGCGACACGGATGACAAAATAGAAGCGCTGGGCATCGCTCGAAGCTGGGCTGAAATCGAACGTGCGGATGTTGTATTGCACCTGTTAGATGTCCAACACCCTACGGGTCCGTTAGACAGCAAAATTGAATCGCGTCGCTCAGCGAAGAGTGTTGTTCTTTCAGTGTTTAACAAGTGCGATCTTATTGATTCCAACACACTCTCTCTTCTAAACAATCATCAAGAGGCGCTCTTTGTCTCAGCAAAAACAGGAGACGGTTTGGCTGGCTTACGTGCGCGCTTACTTACGTTAGCAGGCTGGCAGCCCAGTCAAGAGTCACCTTGGCTGGCGCGCCAGCGCCACATTGATGCCTTAACGTCTACCCAAGAATCTTTACGCTGTGCGCAAGCGCATGCAGATCAAAACGATCGCGTTTTAGATTTGTTTGCAGAAGAGCTGCGTCTTGCCCACGATCATCTCGGTAGCATTACCGGTCGAATGACCCCAGACGATTTATTAGGTGAGATTTTTTCTCGTTTTTGTATTGGTAAATAAATCGTTTTCAACATCAGTTCAATTTTCAACTGTTGTTTTTCTGAGTGTTATTACAGTTCGATACAAAATAATTTAATGGGGATAACTACGGCATGAGGGGTGTGTATAAGTTGTGTGCAGTAAATGAACAACCGACCGTTTTCTGATGTTAAGAATACTTGTTCATGGCAATTCACAAAAGTAAACAGACCTTACCCTCAGACAATTTGGCCTTCAAACTGATGATATCTATGTGTAATATTGAGTTGTTCTACTTATCCACAAGGTATCTTATCCATTAGTTTTTATATATATAAATAAATAAATACATACAGAGTAAACAGGACTTCGTAGATCAAAAACAGTTTTTCATAAAAATACTTTTATCCAACAACACTGTGCTTAAATCAGATCTTCGTTAAACGTTCAATTGCTTGATCCAAGGTGGTGTCCTGTTTCGCAAAACAAAAACGTACGATGTGATGATTCGATGTTGAGGCCGTTGGATCTTCGTAAAAAGCTGAGACAGGTATAACAGTGACGCCGTGGTGTTGTGTTAACCAGATTGAGAACTCTGCTTCCGTGTCGTCGGATATTTCGCTGTAGTCTGCAAGCATAAAAAAAGTACCGGGGCTGGGGAGTACTTTAAAACGCGTGTTAGATAAACCCGCAGCAAGGTGATCTCGTTTATGTTGATAAAAGGCGGGCAATGTTAAGTACGTGCTCGGATCAGCGGTATAAGCAGCAAGGCCATATTGCAAAACAGAGGGAACAGTAAAAACCATAAATTGATGTACTTTGCGCAATTCGGTCGTCATGTTTTTGGGTGCGCAACAGTAGCCAATCTTCCAACCGGTTGTATGCGTTGTTTTCCCAAATGAGGAAATAACAAAACAGCGTTCCGTGAGTGACGGCCTTGAAGCCAAGCTTAAGTGTGTAGCACCATCAAAGATAATGTGCTCATACACTTCGTCAGACAAAATCATAATGTTGGTGTTATTCACCAGAGTCTCTAACGTATCAAGATCATTTTTGTTAAGAACCGCGCCCGTTGGATTGTGGGGTGAGTTGATAATGAGTAAACGTGTGCGCGGCGTGATGTTCGCCTGAACGCGATCCCAATCAATACTAAAGAGTGGGTTGGCAGCGGTGGGTGACAACATCGGAACAGTGATCGCTTTGGCGCCTGCTAAGCGTATGGCTGGCAAATAACAGTCATAGCAAGGCTCTAACACTAATACCTCATCACCGGCTCCTACACTTGCAAGAACGGCGGCCATGATGGCCTGCGTCGCGCCACTCGTGACGGTGATTTCAGTGTCCACATCGTAAGAGCGGCCGTAAAGGGTTTTGACTTTATTGTGGATGACTTCTCGTAATGCTGGAACGCCTGCCATCGCAGGATATTGATTAAATCCATCAGCCATAGCCTTGCTGACTAAGCCTTGTAGTTTTTCGTCAGTATTAAAGTCAGGAAACCCCTGGCCGAGGTTGATGGCTTTGTAATCAAGCGCCATCTTGCTCATGGTGGTAAAGATCGTGGTGCCGACTGCAGGAAGTTTGGACGTGATTTGCATGGTTTAATTTGGACAAAACAGAGGTGTTATCGCCAGATAATACGCACTTTTAAATGGTTGCGCCGCGGTGAACACAAGCTTGAAAGTAGTACTAGGACTAGTCATCTCATTAATAGGAGCGTATGCCGCACAGACGGTGAGCATACCTATCCCCTGGACGCTCGGACCCCTTTTTTGTATCGCCGCGGTCCGACTGGCTGGAGGCCCCATAGCAAGTGTGCCCTTATTCCGTAGTGTTGGTCAGTGGGTAATTGGAGTGTCCTTGGGTTTGTATTTCACGGCTCCAGTCGTAGGCGTCTTAGCCGAGCATTTGGTCTCGGTTGTCGGTGGGCTTTTGTTTGCGATCGGCTTGGCTTTTTATGGGACATATCTATTATGTCGGTTTGCTAATGTAGATATAAAAACAGCCTGGTTTTCCTCAGCAATAGGTGGAGCAGCTGAGATGACAAATTTAGCAGAGCGTTATGGGGTAAGGCCAGATTTGGTAGCAAGCGCTCACAGCATGAGGATGATAACCGTTGTTGTACTCGTTCCGTTCACGCTTCAATGGCTAGGAATTTCGGGAATAGACTCCTTTGTTGTCGGTGCAAAACAAATTTCTTACATCGGACTAGCGCAACTATTTGGGTTGACGGCGATTGGTGTGTTTGTTGCGACGCGCATGAAAATGCCTAATGCTTGGGTGTTAGGGCCCATGTTTCTAACGATAGGTATCACCGCAGGTGGCATGGAGTTTTCGGCGATCCCCGACTGGTTATCCAAGGTTGCACAGTTAAGTGTTGGATGGGGGCTCGGCGACAGATTTCGTCCAGGGTTTTTTAGGAAAGCGCCGCGCTTTTTGATGGTGGTGGTGGTATTTACGGCGACAGCTCTATTGTTAGCGTTCGGCTTTGCTACCGCTCTGCACATGGTCTCCGGCCTGCCAACCGTCTCGTTGATGCTAGGGGTTGCTCCAGGTGGAATATCAGAAATGGCGATTACGGCAAAGGTTTTGCAATTGGGCGTACCCTTGGTCACGGCATTTCAGGTTTTTAGAATGGCGGGGGTCGTCTTAGTGACGGGGCCCCTATATGCCTACGTGATTTCTCGATATTTCCAGAACTATGGTGTTCGCAGCAAATAAAGTTATCCCAACTTGTTAATGCGTTGTTAACAAGATAGTCACAGAGTTATCCATATAGTTATAAACAGCTTACTTTTGTGCATCACAATGTTTCACGTGAAACATTGTGATGGAAAGAGTCTGAACATATTAAGTTGTCCACAGGAGTGTGGCCCTAAATTGGCCGAGACTCCTAGCGAGCGCGGGGCGTCAGGTTATTTTGCGCTGCTTTTTGTTTAAGCCGCGCGAAGATACCCACAATGTTATGCACAGGCGCCTTGCGAGAGTATTTTGTTTCACGTGAAACATCTCCAACGCGGATCGCTCGGTCTATAATCCGTTCTCCAAGTCAGTCCTATCGCCCAGAATAAATGAACTACCCCTCTGTATTCGATGTCCTCGTCGTTGGTGGCGGCCACGCTGGAAGTGAGGCTGCGCTCGCTGCAGCGCGAAGCGGTGCAAAGACCCTTTTACTTACGCACAATATAGAAACCCTTGGGCAAATGTCTTGTAACCCTTCTATTGGTGGCATTGGAAAAGGACATCTCGTTAAAGAGGTGGATGCGCTAGGCGGTGCCATGGCGATTGCAACGGATGAGGCTGGAATACAGTTTCGAATACTAAATGGCTCTAAAGGCCCGGCAGTTCGTGCAACCCGCGCACAAGCGGACCGCGTCCTTTATCGAAAAGCAATTCGCGGAAGGTTAGAAAATCAACCGAATCTCTGGCTTTTTCAACAAGCTGTTGATGATTTGTTGTTAGATGGTGAGCGCGTCTGCGGCGCAGTGACACAAACGGGACTAACCTTCAGGGCCCGCAGCGTGGTGTTAACCGCTGGAACGTTTCTTAACGGATTGGTACACGTCGGCCTAAACAGCTATTCCGCTGGTCGCGCGGGTGACCCTTCCGCGTCAATGTTGGGTCGTAGACTCAAAGAAATGCGTTTGCCTCAGGGGCGACTTAAAACAGGTACCCCACCAAGGATAGATGGCCGAAGTATTAACTTTGCTATTTTGGAAGAGCAGCCCGGCGACTGGGATCCAGTCCCTGTGTTTTCATACTTGGGTACTGCTGCCATGCACCCCAGACAAGTCCCTTGTTGGGTGACGCATACCAATGAGCGCACACATGAGATTATTCGCAGCGGCCTAGACAGATCGCCGATGTACAGCGGCGTGATTGAAGGTGTGGGTCCCCGGTACTGCCCCTCGATTGAAGATAAAGTCCACCGGTTTGCAGATAAAAATGCGCATCAAGTCTTCCTCGAGCCAGAGGGTTTAGACACTCATGAAATTTACCCTAACGGTGTTTCAACAAGTTTGCCCTTTGATGTCCAGCTAGAGTTGATTCGCTCTTTGCGCGGCCTGGACCAAGCACACATTGTTCGACCAGGATATGCCATTGAATATGATTACTTTGATCCGCGCGAATTGAAACAAAGCTTAGAAACCAAGTTGATTTCAGGCTTGTTTTTTGCCGGACAAATCAATGGCACGACCGGTTACGAAGAGGCTGCTGCGCAAGGTTTATTGGCCGGCATTAACGCCGCACGTTTTGCCCGTGACGACACTCCATTTATATTGCGACGAGATCAAGCCTACATGGGTGTCCTAATGGATGACCTGGTGACGAAGGGCGTGACAGAGCCCTATCGAATGTTTACCTCCCGTGCAGAATATCGCCTAAGTTTGCGCGAAGACAATGCAGACTGGCGCTTAACAGAGTTGGGACGCAACTTCGGTTTGGTGGACGATATTCGTTGGGAGGCCTTTTGTCGCAAACGCGATGCAGTCGAAAAAGAGGTTCAGCGCTTACGTTCAACTTGGGTCAATCCGCGAATGATGCCACCCGATAGTGCGCGAGCGGTCCTAGGTAAAGAAATTGAGCGCGAGTACTTGCTATCAGATTTAATCAAGCGCCCGAACGTTTCTTACCTTTCTTTGATGGAAATGGTCTATCACGAGGAGGTGAGTTTACCAAAAGGCGTGCCCCCAGGTGAGGTCGCAGAACAGGTCGAGATCCAGATCAAATACGAAGGTTACATTGCTCGCCAGCAAGAAGAGATTGAGCGACAGCAGGCCCACGAAGACCAACAAATTCCGAGCGCCTTTGACTTTGAAGGGATCACAAGCCTTTCTTTTGAGGTTCGCCAAAAGCTCAAAACACATTGTCCCCAAACCGTCGGACAGGCCTCTCGGATTTCGGGCGTAACCCCTGCCGCGATCTCGTTATTGCTCATCCACTTAAAGCGCCACCACTCCAGAATGATTGCAGTAACGAAGTGAAGCAGGCGCAATTAAACCCAACCACTTACGCGCAGCGTCTGGCCCAGGCGTGTGACACGCTGCGTCTTGATGCGTCCGAACAGCAAATCGGCCAACTGCAGCAATATATAGAGCAGTTACAACATTGGAACCGCAGCTATAACCTGACAGCCATCCGCGACCCGGATCAAATGCTCACGCAGCACATACTTGATTGCTTGGCAGTGGTCGGTCCTGTTAAGCATGCATTGGCCGTGCGCGAGCGCCAAGGCCCAACCATTCTAGATGTTGGCTCAGGTGCCGGACTGCCAGGCGTCGTGTTAGCGATCATGTTGCCAGCGGCGCAAGTGACGTGTGTGGATGCAGTAGAAAAGAAGATGACCTTCGTGCGTCAAATGCGCGGGGTGCTTGGGCTGTCCAACCTAAGCGCCATACACGCTCGCGTCGAGGCCCAGTCTGCACAATATGATGTTGTGATCTCTCGCGCATTCGCTTCTCTATCAGATTTTGCACAAACTGCTGGTGAAAGAGTCTTGCCCACGGGAAACCTTATTGCAATGAAAGCGCGCCCGACAGACGACGAGTTTGCTGAGCTTGCCTCCAAGACCGCCTGGTCTGTCGACAGCGTTGAACCGATACATGTTCCAGAGTTACAAGCCCAGCGTTGCTTGGTTTGGTTGCACCGGACGGGAAATCCATGACAAATAACATTACAGCCACCGCGCGAATCTTTTGTATTGCCAATCAAAAAGGTGGTGTGGGCAAAACGACAACGGCCATCAACTTAGCCGCTGGGCTTGCAAAATTAAAGCAGCGCGTCTTGTTGATTGATTTGGATCCACAGGGCAACGCGACAATGGGTAGTGGCATAGACAAGAGCACCCTCGCACACAATTTATACGATGTGCTAATTGGAGAGGCGTCGATTGCCGAGGCACGCGTACCCTCAACCAGTGGTGGATACGATGTATTGCCGGCAAACCGTGAACTCTCTGGCGCGGAGATCGATCTAGTCGGCATGGACGAACGAGAGCTTCAACTAAAACAGGCCCTCTCAAGTGTTGCAGGTGAATATGATTTTGTCCTCATTGATTGCCCTCCTACACTGTCGCTCTTAACGCTTAACGGCTTAGCCGCAGCGCATGGCGTGATCATTCCTATGCAGTGTGAATACTTTGCACTGGAGGGATTGTCCGATCTTGTGAACACAATTAAACGCGTTCACCGCAATATCAACCCAGAACTCAGTTTGATTGGATTGCTACGCGTCATGTATGACCCGAGAGTCACCTTGCAACAGCAGGTTTCCGCTCAACTCGAAGCACACTTCGGTGACAAAGTATTTAAAACGGTTGTACCCAGAAACGTACGATTAGCCGAAGCGCCTAGCCACGGTATGCCAGGTGTTGTCTATGACCCGAGCTCGCGCGGCGCGCAAGCTTATATCTCTTTTGGTGCGGAAGTTATCGAACGCGTTCGCGCCAACCCCAACGTATAACCTAACTAACTAATAACGTGATGGTGCGATATGGACCTCAACGATAGGAATAAAAAAATGGTCACTAAAAAACCTAAAGGTCTAGGGCGCGGATTAGAGGCTCTTCTGGGTGCGGATGCCCCTGGCATTGGCCAACTTGCGCAAGGCGAAGTCTCGCCAGGACAGCCAAGTACTTTGCCAGTTAGCAAGTTGCAAGCTGGAAAGTACCAGCCACGTACACGCATGGACGAAGGTACTTTGGCCGAGCTCGCGGACTCGATTCGCGCTCAAGGCATCATGCAGCCGATCTTGGTCAGGCCAGTGGATGCCGCCAAAGGTCGTTATGAAATTATTGCCGGCGAACGTCGTTTTCGCGCAGCGCAACTAGCCGGCCTGACCGAAGTCCCCGTGCTGGTTAAGGATGTTGCTGACGAACACGCTGCTGCGATGGCGTTGATTGAAAACATCCAACGAGAAGACCTCAACCCGCTTGAAGAAGCGCAAGGCGTAAAGCGCTTGCTTGATGAGTTTGGTCTAACACACGAGCAAGCATCTCAGGCAATTGGTCGCTCACGCTCTGCAACAAGCAACTTGCTGCGCTTACTTAATCTCGCAAGCGCAGTCCAAACCATGTTGCTTGCCGGTGACATTGATATGGGCCATGCACGCGCGCTGTTGGCCGTCGACACGGCCACACAAATCCAACTGGCGAATCAGATCATCGCTAAGCGTTTATCCGTGCGTGACGCAGAGCAGCTCGTTGCCCGCACCGATAAAGGAGCATCAACCAAAACATCACGCCCTAAAACCGTACCGCGAGATGTCGCGAGACTCGAAGAAGCGCTTTCGGATCAACTTGGAACAAAAGTGACATTGAAAGTCACAGGCAAAGAGCGTGGGCAGTTGATTGTTGACTTCCATGGTTGGGAGCATTGCTCTTCCATCATTGAAAAAATGCACCTTAAAGAAGATCTTGAAAGCTAATTGGAGACAAACAACATGACAAATCAAAACGGATCGGCAGTGTCCGCAAAGACGCTAAAGTCTTGGGTGCATGACGGAAAAGAAATTGCCTTGCTTGATGTGCGTGAACACGGACAATACGGCGAAGAACATTTGTTCTATGTTGTATCAACGCCCTACAGCAAACTAGAAGCTGAAGTGGATCGCCTGGTCGGTCGTAAAGATGTTCGTATGGTTCTGGTGGGTGACGACGAAAATGTCTTATCTTTAAAAGCGTGCAAGCGCCTGGCAGATACGGGCTACACCAATCTGCACTACTTAGAGGGCGGCATGGCGGCGTGGAAGGCGGCCGGGTTGGAGGTTTTTGCAGGCGTCAATTTGCCGAGCAAAGCATTTGGTGAGCTGGCAGAGCATGCCTTTGATACCCCACGTATCACCGCACAAGAGCTCAATGAGAAGATCAAGAATAAAGAAGACATGGTGATTCTGGACGGACGTCCCTACACTGAATACCGAAAAATGAGTATCCCGACCGCGATGTGTTGCCCGAACGGTGAGCTGCCTCTGCGCATAGACGACATTGTGACCAGCCCTGACACGACGATTGTTATTAATTGTGCAGGACGCACACGCAGCATTATTGGTGCTCAAACGCTCATTAATCTGGGTATAAAAAATAAAGTGGTTGCGCTGGAAAACGGCACCCAAGGTTGGTATCTGGCCGACTTCGTCCTTGACCATGGTGCGGCGCAACGACATCCCCTTGTTGTTGATCCGAATGCCGCGAAACAACGCCAAGCCAGGGCACGCGCACTTGCACAAAAACATCACGTGCCTTTTGTGAGCGGAGAGCAAGTTCAAAAGTGGCTCGCGGACAAAGAGCGTACGACGTTCTTGTGCGATGTGCGTACCCCAGAAGAGTTTGCACAAGGCAGCATCCCCGGTGCGCAACACACGCCGGGTGGGCAGCTCGTCCAAGCCACCGATCAATATGTTGGTGTGCGCGGGGCAAGGCTGGTGTTATTTGATAGCGATGGCTCTCGGGCGCCTGCGATGGCCTCATGGTTGGCCATGTTGGGTTGGGAGGTTGCTGTCTGTGACGACGCGCTGCAGTACAAGTGGGGCCAGGTCGCACCGGCGAAACTGAGCAAGGCACCTGCACTGGGGAAACTCGCCGCGACCGAACTCAGTGCGTTGCTAAGTGGTGGTGCAACAGTGTTGGATTTGCGCGCGAGTACGAAGTATCGCGAGGGCCACGTTCGCGGTGCGCTATGGGCGGTACGACCTACCCTTGGAACACTTGCACCGCTGGACGGGAAGTCCGTCGTTCTTTTTGTTGATGATGTGGCGGTCGCGGAGCACGCCGCACTGGACTTGACCGAGTTGGGCGTAAGCAAGCTGCGGGTCTGTATGGCGACCAAAGAGCTATGCGTGGCAGCGGGGCTAGATTGGATACCGACGCCTGACGAGCCCACGGACGCCCAAAGTATTGATTACCTATTTTTTGTGCATGACCGCCACGATGGCAACAAAGCCGCCGCGCGGCAATATTTGGCTTGGGAAATGAACCTATTGGCGCAGATCGACGAGCAAGAGCGCGGCGCGTTCAAACTCCCGCACTAAGAAAAACCTTACACTCAATAATTCTTTATTTCTGGAGCGGCAGTGAAAGTGTGTGACTAATCCCTTTCGATAGTGGTTACAACCCCCAGACTTTCTTGACAATTCGGAAAAGTTCCATCATAATCATCGGTTCTCTTGTGGAGAGGTGCCCGAGTGGTTAAAGGGGGCAGACTGTAAATCTGTTGGCCTTGCGCCTACGTTGGTTCGAATCCAACCTTCTCCACCAAAGAGGCGAACGCTTAGACGTACGCAAGCTCGAGACGGGCGGGTGTAGCTCAATGGTAGAGCAGAAGCCTTCCAAGCTTACGACGAGGGTTCGATTCCCTTCACCCGCTCCAGTGGCTCGTGCAGGTTGTACAGGGTAAAGAGATGTTAGTAGTAGCGAAGTTAATGTGCAGTTCGCGGTACGTATAGATTAGAGGTTCGTGGGGCCCAGCCCGGCGAATGCGCCCATGTGGCTCAGTGGTAGAGCACTCCCTTGGTAAGGGAGAGGTCACGCGTTCGATCCGCGTCATGGGCACCAGTAGAAAGCAGTTAGTACTAAACACAGGTTATTTATTCTTCATTCGCTTTAATTCCGGTCAGGAGTCAGCCATGGCAAAAGGTAAATTCGAACGCACCAAACCACACGTCAACGTTGGCACAATTGGCCACGTTGACCACGGCAAAACGACGCTGACCGCAGCGATCACGACGGTGTTGTCCAAGAAGTTTGGCGGTGAAGCGAAAGGGTACGCGCAGA
>CAMBFI010000003.1 GCA_945865935.1 Bordetella parapertussis
CTACCGCTGCAATTGGGTCCCGATCAGCTTCTTGCAATATGCGAACGATCTGTTCGTCCGTAAATCGTGCTTTCTTCATCACCGCTCCTTGCCGTCAAGGAGCCATTGTCTCTAATTTCGCTTGGTCTGAAAATCCCAGGGCAGGTCAAGAGGTATTCATCTTGGTCAAATTTAGAACACTCCATCCCCATCATCTTCCCATTAGGATTGGTAATTACCTTTCTAGCTTTGTAATTCCAGTAGTTATGGCCATTTATTACATCTGCCGAAAAAGTATCCAGCCTCACCGCTCCACAATCACCGTCAGCACTTGATTCGACCACCCAAACCTCTTTGCCATCACTACCTCGTACACGCTTGAACACTTGAGAGTATTTACTAGATGCAACCTGACAAGTTTTGAGTTCTCTTTCACCACCAACTCGAGATATGTTTACAAAACTCTGCAATACAGGGTTCACACAAACTTCTATTAACGCCTCAAAAATTCGCTTGTTATCTTCTATTTCTCTAGTGGTTAAGGACGCATTTACGTCTAATCCATTGGGCGCTGGTTTTTTGCCAGATAAAATGTCTATCCCATCCCTGAATGACGCACACTCCTGTGGGCTTGGTGGACTAAACTCTCCATTTTTTATCCCACTAGCTTTTTCTTTTTTATATTGCTCTGGAATTTTTGCCATACGCTCTAAAAACTCTGACTTTGTTAGTTTTTTTCTGATACTTGTCTGGATAAAGTCGCATCGCAACTTGTCACTTTTATCCAATAAACAATCGTATGTTATTGAACTAGATTCTTTGGTGTTGAATGCGATACCTCTGCTCGGGATGTCTGCAGCAAGCAATAGTGTGGAATTAGCACCAATCAAACCAACCAGTATTAGTTTTAAAAATTTCATTTATCTGCCCCTTTTATTATTTAGCTAGACTAGGCATAGGTACTGCAGGCGGAAGAGGAACTTCTGCTGGCTTGGCTTCAATCGAAAGTGATGTATCTGTCGCTCTTAACTCTGTTTTTTTCTTACACTCAGCATCCGCTTCTGCCAACTTTGCATCGAACCTACCCAACTCAACGCAGTACTCCAAAGGCTTAAAACCTGCCTTTTCTCTTTCGAGATTTGTTTTATTGAAGTCATCGAGAAACTTCTGTTTTGTTGCATCTGACTGTGCACCCGAATAAGCAACAGCGCCGATAATCATCGGAATACAGCCTGTCAATGCAAGTGACATGCAAAGCAACGAGGAAGCAATTAGAACTAGCTTGGCTTGCTCAAAGACTTTAAAAACAATATTCATGAATAATCCCAGCGTTAGTTAATTCCTACAATTGTAGGAAGACTTAATACTAAGCCACCTTGAGAATTCCTCCAATAGGAGGAGCCAATGGACATTGCCATTGCCTTTGGCAAAGTTATCAGGGGATTGAGGCTCAAAGCTGGGCTAACACAGGAGCAACTTGGCTTCGAGGCAGACTTACGCCGTACGTTTATCAGTCTTCTTGAGCTTGGGCAGCAGCAACCCACACTAACAACAATAATGAAGCTGGCACGCCCGTTAAACACATCTGCTGCCAGTATCGTTGCCTCAGTAGAGAAAATGGCTAGGAAAAAGTAGTCAAACCTTGGCGTACGTACTTTTGAATTTCTCAAATCTGGGTACATACGGGGTACACATAAAATGCGCGTTCATTAGAAGGTAGCGCCAATGCGATTGAGAGCCGCATGAATACTACGTTTCTGTTGAACGCATCGCAAAAGAAAAAGGTCTCAAAACATTTCTGCTTTGAGACCTTTGTATTCTGTGGCTCCCCGAGCTGGACTCGAACCAGCGACCTGCGGATTAACAGTCCGTCGCTCTACCGACTGAGCTATCAGGGAATAGTTGATGAAAACCAACAAGACCGTGAATGTAGCATAAAACCCTAAAAAATCCAAAAAACTAGACGCCTTCAAAGGCCCGCAGCACGCAGTGAACAACCGCCTCGCACAACTCCTCAGTGGAAAAGACGGGATAACGTTTTTTAAGCTGATTGGACACAACATTGCCATTTTGGCGGATGCTGCGAATCATCCGATCCAGATCACTATCGGGCGCCTCAAAAATATTCTTGATCAGATAGCGTGCACTGTCGTTCGCTTTCAAATACCGAGCTTGCGTACGGATCTCATCCTGGAGCGTTGCCCGAATGATCTCACCCAGGTATGCGACATGCGCAGTCAAGTCTGGGTAACGCCATGCCGCGAGTGCATCCTCGTAGGCATCGAAATGTAAGTTGTACTCAAGACCGTCGGGCGCTATTTCGAGTTCACCGAAATGATACTGCCCTGCGTAATGCCTCATGAGTGGCTTAGAAAAAAGCTCAAGCACCTCGTCATACCGCACGCGATCTCGATCGCTGTGAGTGATGGAGGCAGAGACAGGCAAAATAATTGATCCCGTAACAACTCCATCACGTCTGAGTATGTCGTTGATTAAAAATCGGGAAATGCGTCCATTACCATCGGCCATTGGATGGATATAGACAAACCCAAACGACGCTAAGGCAGCACGCACTGCGCTCGATTGCCCGCGAGTGCGCTCTAAGACTTGAGCCAACCCGTCCAATAGGGCCGCCACAGATCCACAGTGCGGGGCAATGTAATCAACCACTTGTTCGTAATGCGCCGAGTGACCTACATAGACGGGTGACTGTCGGACGCCGTAACGCAGCGCATTCGCGCCAAGAATACCTCGCTGTAATCGAAGCAGTCGTTCCGCTGACAAAGGTTGCGTCTCGCGTCCGCACTCCTGCTCGATGACGGCGGCGAAACGACGCACACGGTCATCCGCTTCATGTTCGTGTTCGATTAAGTAACTTGCGCGACTTTCTCGGATAATCAGCCACACGGCACTGCGCTGGATCAACTCGGCTCCACACTCCGCTTCGAGTTGAGTCAATAGTGCGGCGATATCCAACGCCTCTATGGCCGCTACAGCCTCCGTTCGACGCACAAGCGGACAAAAATCAGGGGATCCTGGGAGGTTGTCACGCACACGCCAACGCGGGCAATTGACTGGCTCGCCGGTCACGTACTCCGCAGGGTCGAGAAAATCAACATAATTGCCACTCACCTTTGCCCTCAAATCTAAGGGCGTTGAAATGAGCCATTCGTACAAAAAACATGCACGTCGGGCATAGCGGCCGGTTGGCTCTTCCACGATCCAGTCTTCAAGCTCAACGCGAATCTGAGGTAAGGCGAACAACCGCGCCAAAAACTCCAAATGAAGCGCCTGATACTTCAACGCGAATACCAGATGATCCCTAAAGATATTCTTTGGTCGATATGGCTCTGGGTAGCTATCCATCCGCAGACCATCTACCTGAACGGATGACCGAGCGCTTGCAATCCGACTTGAGATCGCAAAAGCCTGCACTGGTTTGATCGAAAAACGATCAGAAAGCCATTGATAACCAAGCATACTTAATTTTGTTTATTTAAAATTTAAAACAATTATTTTATGTTTTAAATATACATAAGTGGTTACAAAATAGATACTAATTGTTAAATTTTGTTAAAAATAATTATTTTTTTATATTTATTTTCGATTGAAATTTATAAAAGCAGAGTAATACTTACCTAATAAAATATTTAACTAGTACATCGCAGATCGACATAACTAGTACATCAATCCCCTACCTGCTTTGAGAGCCTCATGCATCGTCATGAACTCTGCGCCTTCTTTGATCAAACTTTCCAGGAGCCCCTCAAAGGCCAACATACGATTGCCGCGACCTAAAACATAGGGGTGCATGGTGTAGGTCAGGATCCCAAAGTCGGCTGTCTTTTTGAAATAACGGAACTCATCCAACCAGCTCTCCATCACCACTCGGGCACTTTGCAGGCCTGGATTGACGGTATTGCTGAGTCGCCAATACTCAAAGTGCGGGTGATCATCCAAGTGCCAGCTGATGGGCATTTCCATTAAGGAGGTCGGCGAGCCAAAGCGCACGGGCTCGCCAAGCTTGACCTGATCGCCCTGCCGTACGGGATAAGGGACATAATCGCCCCCCATCATGCTGCTGTCGTATTCGAAACCGTGCTTCAACAGCAGATTCAAGGTGTTATCGCTTAAATCCCAGGCCGGGGACCGGTAACCAACGGCCCGCGTGCCCGTGAGACGCACAATCGCCTCGCTGGCACGGACCATATCGGCCTCTTCCTCTTCCAGTGTTTGGCTCGCTGGTGCGATGTGTGCCCAGCTGTGGTGTCCGATCTCATGCCCGCCTTTGACGACTGCCTCACAGGCCTCGGGATAGGTCTCAATCGTGAAGCCGGGAACGAACCATGTGCTTGGAATGCTGTTTGCGGCAAGTAGTGACAGGATTCTTTTTGATCCCACCACACCGAACTCTCCGCGAGACAGGGGCGTGGGCGACGTGAGCCCTCGGGAAATAAAACCCGATTGCACGTCAAAGTCATAACTCAGGCAAACAATATGGCGGGCCATAGGGATTCCTCTATATACAGCGATCAAATGCGTTGACACCAAGGGCGACTGACAACTATCTTAGCTTGGTGACATCTACTTAGGAAGACAGCATGGCTGCTTTAGGCCGTTTTGCGCAAAGCTGGAGCTCAGGCATTCTAATTGCCGTGCTGCTTTTGCTTTGGGAAACCGGGGTGCGGTTCTTTGAAGTACCAAATTTTCTGTTGCCCGCGCCCACAGAGATCGCTGCTTTGTTTGTCGATGAATGGGCTCTTATTCAAATGCACTCCCTCGCAACGGTGTGGGCGATTGCCTCGGGATATGTCACAGCAGTGGTGTTCGCCTTAGCAGTCTCAGCGCTGATGATTCGCTATCCACTGATCGAACGTTTGATTATGCCAATATTTGTTGGTCTTCAAAGCGTCCCGAAGATTGCGATCGCGCCGCTCATTCTCGTATGGATTGGGGCGGGCGCTGGTTCTAAGATCGCAGTGGTGATGTCGATCGCTTTTTTTCCGATTGTGATCAATACAATGGCAGGTTTCAAAGAGGTCGATCGCGGCCTCGCAGATGTCTTTCGTTCTGTTGCAGCCAACGAACGGCAGATGCTGTTTAGGCTGCGACTGCCCTATGCCATTCCCTATATTTTTGCGGGTCTGCGCATCGCCACCACGCTCGCGGTGCTGGGCGCAATCGTGGCCGAATGGCTTGCCGCCTCAAACGGGCTCGGTTATTTGGTCTTGTCTGGAAGTTTTAATTTCAATACTGCACGCTCCTTTGCTGCCATCATTTCTCTTGCGGTGATCGGCACTTTGTTTTTTAACTTCATGTCTTGGATCGAGGCGCATATGTCGTGGCGCACCGGTCTAAACGACTCCACTTCGCACGTTTAAGGAAAATATCATGAGGCTCACAACACTCGGACCGACTTGGTCCATGCTGCGAAACGTATCGCTTATTGCTTTTGCTTTGCTCTGCGTCACGCCTGCGCCTGCTCTTGCACAACAAGCTCAAGCCTTAGATAAAGTGGTCTTACGCATCAACTTCACGCCCTGGGGTATGCATGCGCAATACTTTGGCGGTCGTGCCCAAGGCTTCTATAAAGAAGAAGGCATCGATCTCGAAATTCGTCCGCCGTCAGCAGGGCAACAAAACGAAGTGTTTATTGCAACAGGACGTGAACAGTTTGGTGTAACGAACGCCGATGCGTTCGTCAAAGCAAAAGGTAGTGGCTTACCGATCATTGCGGTGATGGCTGACCAACCAGACAATCCATTTTCTGTGATTACGCATAAGAAGGCTGGCATCACTTCGCCAGAAAAAATGAAAGGCATGAAGCTCGCATGGTTTCAGGCAAATGTGATTGGTCTCATTGAACCGGTGCTCACTGCAGGGGGCCTGACCCGCAAAGACATTGAGTTCGTCACCGTTGCGCGCGGTGCCGAAGTGCAAATGTTGGCGGCAGGGCAAGTTGACGGACTGTTCGGCTATTCGTTTGGTCAGGCCCTCACCCTTGAAGGAAGGGGCTTCCCAGTTAACGTGATGCCGGTGCGTGACTACGGCGTTCAGTTTTATGGAACTGTTATTTACACAAGTGATGCGCTGCTAAAAAAGAATCCGGACCTTGTGAAACGTTTTGTACGTGCGACGCTCAAGAGCCTGATCTGGACGCATGGCAACGTTGAAACGGCGATGAAAGAAATTGTTGCTGTATCGCCAGACCGCGACCTCAAGCTCGAGTCACGCAAGCTCCGCATGATTTATGACTTGTACAACACCCCTGATTACGCTGAGCGATTTGGCCTCATGACGGATACCAAGTGGCAATCATCGATTGACATCTTAGCCAACGGCGGCGACTTGTCTAAAAAGCCAACGGCAGACTCGATGTACACCAATGCGATCATTAATAGCCTTGATGAAGCCAAGGCTCTTGCGCAAGTCGTCAAGCAACCCGCGAAGTAAGGTGATGGTCGAAGCGAAGCCTCAGGATGCGCAGGGCATCCAAATTGAAGCCGTAGAGGTCACGTATGGAGTGGGCTCTACGGAGTCTGTGCGTGCGCTCGCCCCTATCGATCTGAGCATCAATGCTGGCGCATTTGTTTCCTTGGTCGGTCCATCAGGCTGCGGCAAAAGCACTCTACTCAAAGTACTCGCCGACCTCATGCCTCCGACAGCTGGCGCGGTGCGTATCGATGGGGCGGCGCCCTCGGTGCTGCGTCAAGCGGGTCGAATTGGTCTCGTGTTCCAACAGGCCAATTTAATGCCTTGGCTCACGATTGAAAAAAACGTCTGCCTCTTGCGCGAGTTGGTCCGTCAGCGCAAAGAGAATGCAGGGATCACTGAATCAATTGACATTGCGAAACTGATTGAAATCGTTGGGCTCAAAGGTTTCGAAAACAAGCTGCCTCATCAGCTATCGGGCGGCATGCAACAGCGCGCTGCGCTTGCCCGCGCGTTGGCGCTGGACCCTTCAGTGTTGCTGATGGACGAACCGTTCGCTGCGCTTGATGAAATCACGCGAGACCGGATGGCGTTTGAACTGATGCGCATTTGGCAGCAATATCAAAAGACCGTTATTTTCGTGACGCACTCGCTGGCAGAAGCCGTCTTTCTGTCCGATCGTGTCGTACTGATGTCGGCGCGTCCCGGACGTATCCATAGAATCTACGAGATCGACCTACCCCGACCTCGCACTGAGGAAACTCGTCTGTCCGACGCATTTTTAATGCTTGTCGCCGAAATCAACCGGGAACTTTATAAAGTCATGCACGAGCAGGTTAACCAATGACAAGTCGTAAACGCATGCCAGCCCTCACCGTTGGCGACAACGCGTATGAACGCGGCCTTCAACACGGCCAGCAATTTGCCTCTGACGTTGCGGCCAACGTAGAAACATATTTGCTCCGTTTTGAAGCGTCGGGCCTGCCTCGCGCCGAGGCCTTAGAAGAAGCAATGCGCTGGCAACACGCGATGGAATCGCAAAATGCCGAATATGCCGAAGAGATGCTGGGCCTTGCAAAAGGCTCTAGTCAATCGGCTGCAGCGATCGCACTGCTCAACGCCCGGTATGAAATCGCCTTCATGATTTTTGGCAAAGATGCGCGTAAACAAGAACAGGCAACGAGCGAGACAGATGGTTGTACGACTTTCGGTCTGTTATCCGATGTAACGGCCGATGGGCATACTTGGCTTGGCCAAAACTGGGACTGGATTGCCGGCGTACACCAACGCACACTTGTATTGCGTATCCAACGCAAAAATAAACCCAGTCTTGTCTGCATGACCGAAGCGGGAATCGTTGGCGGCAAGATGGGTGTGAACGAACTTGGCATCGGCTTAGTTGAGAATGGTCTAGCGTCACACCTTGACGGTTGCAATCCCTATCAAAAACCCTTCCATATGCGTTGCCGTGAGGTCTTGGATGCAGATTGTTACGCGCATGCGCTGAGTCCTATCGTCGCAACCAAACGCACCTGCTCCGCAAACTTCGTGATTGGTGGTGCGCAGGGTGAGATCATCGATCTAGAAACGAGTCCGAATCATGTCTCGTACTTACTGCCTCAGCAGGGGATCGTGACGCATTCAAACCACTTTCTCGGTGCGGGGCATGGTGATTCGCAGATGGAAAAAGTCAGTCCCGGAACGCTGTTTCGTGCCGCACGTATGCGACGTCTGCTCGAAAAAGGTGAGCACTCAATTGATGTCGCCACAATGATCGCTGCGATGAGTGATCACTTTAGTTTTCCGCATGCGCTCTGCCGCCATCCAGATCCTAAACAAGCGCCAGCAAAGCAGACGATGACCACCGGCGCCGTACTCATCGACCTAGAACAACGCACGATGCATGTCGCAGATGGTCCGCCCTGCGAATTTTCTTTTGTTGCCCACACAGTTTCGCAATAGGTGTTCAAAAATGTCTACAAAAAAAATACAAATTATCGTTGAAGGCGCAACCGGTCGACTGGGGAATAACCAGCACTTGCGTGCCCTGCTAAATATTCGGAAAGAAGGCGGACTACTGCTGAAGAACGGCGACCGTCTGATGCCAGAACCGGTGTTACTAGGTCGTAACGCCGATAAGCTTCAAGCACTCGCCGGTCAACACAACATCGCCTGGAGCACTGACCGCGAAGCTTTCCTGGCGGATAAGACAAATGAAATTTACTTTGATGCGAGCGTGACCGCTGGACGCTACGAGCGAGCAGCCTCGGCGCTGCGTGCCGGTAAGCATGTTTATCTAGAAAAACCGATCGCCGAGACCTTCGAGCAAGCGCTTGATTTAGCCGGCATGGCTGAAAAACTCAAACTTAAAAATGGCACTGTCCAAGACAAGCTGTTCTTGCCAAGCTTGCTTAAGCTGCGCAAGCTTAAAGAGTCGGGCTATTTCGGTGAAATCCTACAAGCAAAAATCGACTTTGGTTGGTGGGTCTTTGACGGCACGAATCATCCGGCGCAAAGATCGAGCTGGAACTACCGCAAGCGCGATGGTGGCGGCCTGGTCTTAGACATGTTTCCACACTGGCGCTATATCGTGGATACGTTGATCGGTGATATCAAGTCGGTTTCGTGTCGCACTAAAACTGCAACACCCAAGCGCTTGGATGAGCAAGGTCGTCCCTATGATGTTGACGTCGAAGACGTCGTGCTAGCCACGTTTGAACTTGCAAACGGCGCGTTGGTTGAGGTCAGCGCCTCGTGGGCGTCTCGTATCAAGCGCGATGACATTCTGACGATCCAGGTTGATGGCACACAGGGCTCGGCTCTCGCGGGACTCTATCGCTGTCACATCCAACCCATGGTCGCCACACCCAAGCCCGTCTGGAGTATCGACACCCCCACGACCGAGAACTTCGATGCGCAATGGCTTGAAGTCCCAGACGTCGCCGTCTACAACAACTCTTACCGTGCCGGCTGGGAGTTATTTTTAAAGCATGTCGTAGAAGATGGCGCCTTCCCTTCGCCGCTGCGCGCGGGCGCAAAAGGTATCCAGTTAGTCGATGCCTGCTATCGCAGCAACACCGAGCGTAGGTGGGTCGATTTACCAGACCTCACTTTTTGAGAAGGGCATAAACGCTCTGCTATAATTTTCGCTTAGTGCCGATGTAGCTCAGTTGGTAGAGCAGCTCATTCGTAATGAGAAGGTCGACAGTTCGATTCCGTTCATCGGCACCAGTAATGACGCGGGTCACAGCAAAGTGACCCTTTTTCATTTTGGAACGGGCTACAAGGGGCTAACACCAAACTGTAAAGGCGTTTCATTTGGAAGCTGCCGATTGCATTGGCACTGATCGTAAGACGAAGTCGAGTGTCTAGGAAATTGGTAGCGATTCAGTCACGCGAACTTAAAAACGAGAGCAACTTAATTGGCACAATTTGTTTTTTCCGCGCTCTACAATGAAACTCCTAAATATTTTGAAGTTTTCATAAATAATTTTCTGCACTACACCGGTGACGACTGTATCCTAGTCGTCAACATAGGCGCAGAGCGATGGATTCCAGCACATTACGACTGTCACCCTCGAATTTTTTTGATCGAAGCGGAAGTGGTTCGTGAGAAATGGGGATCTACGTTACTTGCAGGACATATCCAGTCTTTCCGTCATGCTGAAATAGTTTCACCTGACTTCGAGTTTTTTATACCTATAGCATCTAATAGCCTATTTTTTAGAAGTTTTGATGGCGTGCTAGCGCTTGACGCACTGGCTTCTAGTGTAGTGACCCGACATCCTATGGCCACGTGGGAAGCACTCCCTCAGCGCTGGCATTGGCCGAAGTTGCAAGGATTTCAGGCTAATGGAGAAACGCTACGTAATAAGTGGGCAATAGATGGGCTTTGGGAATCACAAATTGAAGGCTTTCTTGCTTCAAGAGCGGACTGGTCTTTAATCGCTGACATATTTTTTGACTTGAAAGATTGCTGGATTGGCTTAAAAGCACCTCTCGAAGAAGTTCTGCCTGCAACTGTTATTAGCTCTATTGGCTCTGGGAAGATAACGCATATTTGCAAGGTTAAATGGGACCAGATGCGGTTGGGATTGCCCTTGGTGAATCTTGAGGATATCACCAACGTGGACAAACTACCCAGACAGGTTGTTTTGATGAAATGGTTCCCTCGAAACCCCATAGCCACAGAAACACTATTCGTGGGAACCCCAGTTGGACAGACGCTTTTGACCGCCTTGCAAGTCGCAGAGCCAGGAAGCATGGAAGACGAATTGATTGAGACCTTGCTTCACACTTTCTTATCGCAAATAAAGGCTCGAGCAAAAAAGTCATTTGTTTTTTATCATGAGAAGCTGGATCAGCTTCTTTGCCCTCAATCCCTAGACATGGTTGCTGACCGGTGTATTTGTGGGGTGGACGGGAGGGCACGTAAACCTGATGCACCTTTTATATATCTCGAAAATACGTTAGATCGTGTTCGTATCGCAACACATGCCTTAGCTGAGGGAAGTTTAAGCATTGACTGTACTGCGAGTACAGAAAATGAGAGCCAAGTGATACCTGAAAGATTACAGGCTTATTTATATCTTCCTGTGCCTCAAGCCTCAGTGTTGTATTTATGTGGAAGTACGAAGGGAGTCTCTGTCGAGCGGCTTGTTAGGCATGTTATTTGGCATGATACCAAGTTCGATTATTTACCCCTACGGAGTTGCTCAATTGTTGGAGATTGTTTTGAAGCGCGCTACAGATTACCTCGCTTTACGCACACCTGCTTCCTCGGTTTGCCAATATGGAATGGACAAAATCTCCAACTGCACCTGATGATAAGTTAAGGTGTAGTGATCGCGACTTGATTTGATAGTGTGTCCGTTTGCGGTACGTGTTTGTCAGATCAAATTTAGTTGTTCAGGTTGGTTATTGCATCTTTGCACACCTTCTTGCCGTCAATTAATGTTTTGATGGGCGCGCGAGCACAGCACCTCTTACCCTGGTGCGTACGATCGTAATGGATAGATTTCATGTCGACGATGAAGCCATTTGGCCACTTGAGCTTATAAACTTAACGCTTGATGACATTCGACTTGTCACAGAAAGCACGTAGATGGGTCAGCCATAATGATAATAGGTAGGCAAACTGTAATCGTAACCTCCGCGGCATATCTTGATCCACAATTAGAAGCTGAATTTGGTCGGATACCACCCGCATTTTTGCCGCTCGCTGGGCAAAGACTGTACAAACATCAATTTGAAATTTTTTCTAATTTAAATGTGAGATGCATTCTTTCAATCCCAGATGACTTTGTCTTGTCAAGCGAAGATGCCGAGGCGCTGCACGCAATGAGCGTGGAGCTCGCCAGGGTACCAACAGGGCTAACACTCGGTCAATCTATTGTTCATGTTATCAATATGAGTGCCTGTGCCGCAGGAGCGATCAGTATTCTTCACGGCGATACCCTGTTAAAGGGGGTTGATTTCTTTTTGAGCGACACCGTCACTGTTGACGGGGCGGTAGCGGGTTATCAGTGGGGTAACGTTGTGAACAAGGATGGGGCCCTTAGCAAACCGCTCCCGTCCGCCGATGCTCAATTGATGAATGACTCAAACTGCAGTCTGACTGGGTGGTTTTCTTTTTCAAGTGGTTTTCTACTAGTCCAAGCGATTGCGCGTGCTAGTGGAAGTTTTTTCGATAGCCTATTTATTTATTCTGAGAAAAACGCGCTGACTCCAGTCACCGCAGAGGAATGGTTTGATTTTGGGCATGCAGATACTTACTACCAATCACGACGTCGGCTCACCACTCAGCGCTCATTTAATGATCTGAAGATTAGTCGTCGAACCGTGACAAAAAGCAGTGAAAATTCTTTAAAAATCGAGGCCGAAGCAGCTTGGTTTCAATGTATTCCGAGAAAACTGCAGTTACACACTCCGGCTTTTTTAGGTATAGACCTGATTGATGGTCGCTCGAGATATCATTTAGAGTATTTGTATTTGCCAACGCTTTCTGAGCTCTTTGTGTTTGGTCGCTTGTCGCTGAATTCTTGGGATCATATCTTCGCTGCGATAGATGAGGTCATCGTCTCGTTGAGGGAGGTCGAGGCGCCACCCGATGCGCTACACCGCGTGCAAGGGCTGTATGCCGAAAAAACTCTTAAACGCTTGGAAGAGTATGCGCATGCCACAGGCCTAGACATCACAACACCGTGTCGCTTTAATGGATCATGGCTCCCTAGCTTGAGAGATATTGTTTCAATTTCAACGAAATTAATTCCCACTGCACCTACAGAAATGCTGTCTTTAGTTCACGGCGATCTGTGTTTTAGTAATATTTTGTATGATCATCGAGCAGATCTTGCCCGAGTGATAGATCCTAGGGGTGTGGACACTGAGGGGCAACCCTTTGCGTACGGTGACATTAGGTATGACATCGCAAAGCTTTACCATTCTATCGTTGGGCGATATGACCACATTTTAGCGAATCACTATGTGCTCGTACAAAATGGCTCGTTAGATTTCACACTTAGATTTTCGCATGATGACAAAATATTGGCCGTCGAAAATCAATTTATAACAAGATCATTTGGCGGGCTATGTATGGAGAAGGCAAAGGCCTTGCCTATATGCATATTATTATTTTTGTCTATGTTGCCACTGCATGCGGATCGACCTGATCGGCAGAATGCGTTTTTGGCGAACGCGTTGCGACTCTTTAAGATGCTAGGACATTCATAGTTCTCGATCAAACTCTAAGTTGATAGATTTTAAGGAGTTTTCAGTGATTGTTATTCCTATGGCCGGATTAAGTCGTAGATTTACTGAGGCGGGATATCTTCTTCCTAAGTATATGTTGCAAGCACGCGGACACAGTTTATTTGCACATTCGGTGTTGAGTTTTTTTAAATACTTTAGTGATACACCTTTTTTATTTATTGCACGAGATGTACACGAAACAGTGAATTTTATTCATTCAGAAGTTAAGGACTTGGGCATAAAGAATTATCAGGTGATAAATTTAACCCACCCAACTGCGGGGCAGGCTGAAACAGTATCTTTGGGGCTGACTAAAGCTAGCGTAAGTGATCTTGAGCCGATCACTATCTTTAACATAGACACTTTCAGACCACATTTTGAATTTCCAACAGAATTTAACGTACCTGAAATTGCTGGTTATTTAGAAGTATTCAAGGGTCAGGGCGACAATTGGTCATACATCAAAGCGGATGCGATGAGACAAAATCGTGTCATTGAAACAGCAGAAAAAATTCAAATTTCAGATTTATGCTGTACAGGGCTCTATCATTTCGGGAGCGCCAGTCTTTTTTACGAGGCCTATATAGGTTTTTTAGAAAATCAGAAAGTACAGCCGACATATAAAGAACATTTTATTGCTCCGATCTACAATCAATTAATTGCAAGAAATCTGGATATTCGCTTCACCTTGATTGATAGAGAACAGGTAATTTTCTGTGGTGTTCCAAGTGAATACTTGGACTTTTTAGCAAGTTAGAGATGGGTTCAATCTCTACGCGGGGCTTTTAACGATTGACGATCAATTCAGCATTTGGACTTTACTAAAGGCAATAGAAATGCGCGACTTCGTCGGTTACGCCAACAGTCTTCCAGATGCAAAATGGCCGGGGCAAGCCAGGGTAGCTGTACAGTTTGCCTTGAATTATGAAGAAGGCGCTGAAGCCAGTGTTCTAGATGGTGATGCCCGCAACGAGACCGGCCTTTCTGAAACGACCGGAGGTCGTGTGCCTGCTGGTATCCGCGATCTGGCTTTTGAATCGCTGTACGAGTATGGCAGTCGCGTTGGAGTCTGGCGCATTCTCGATCTTTTTGCAGAACGCAACCTACCCTTGACGCTCTTTGGTGCCGCGCTTGCACTGGAGCGCAACCCTAAGGTCGCTGAAGCGGTTGCACGGGCAGAGCACGACATCTGCTGCCACGGGTGGAGGTGGGAAGAGCCCTTTCGCTTAACGGAAGAACAAGAACGCGAACATATCGCAAGGGCTGTGCAGTCTATTCAAAGATTGACGGGTCAACGTCCACTCGGCTGGTACTGCAGATATGGAGCCGGAGAACATACACGCAGGCTGATCGTTGAAGAAGGCGGCTTCCTATACGATTCGGATGCCTATAACGACGAGCTACCTTACTGGGTGACTGTGTCAGGTAAGAACCATCTGGTCGTCCCTTACACCATGGACGCCAACGATGCCAAGTACTCCTCCCCTGCTGGCTTTTCAACCGGTGACGATTTTTTCTCCTACCTCAAAGCGACGTTTGACCAGCTCTATGACGAGGGAGCGAACAAGCCAAAGATCATGTCAGTCGGACTGCACGCTCGTATCTCTGGTCGCCCTGGCCGTGCGCGTGCGCTGGCTGCATTCTTGGACTATGTCATGCAACACGATGCGGTTTGGGTGGCCCGGCGTATCGATATCGCCCGTCACTGGATTCGGGAACACCCAGCTCCGTTGCCCTAACGCTTCTCTCGCCAGGCTGCCTCGATCTCAAGCGGTGCAGCCTGCCAAAAGGACTGCGCATCAAATGTAGAGAGTGTCTGCCTCAGGTTCGTGAATCGATGGGGTGCGCCACTGATCCATGCATGTAGAGGCAGCACGAGCACAGATCCGTTCAACGCATGATCTTTCCAATAGGACAAGGCCTCAGCAAGATGCCCACACCAGCGTGGCGACTGCAAGCGTCTTCCAATAACCATTTGCGCGTCATCCAGCTCCGCAGCGGGGGGGATAATCAGCAGCTTGCGGTCTTCACCGAACAAAAAGGGTATTTCATCATTGGGCCAGTCGACGGCAGTCGTAAAACCAAGCGAGGACAAGATACTCGCGGTATGTGTCGAGTAACCATAGTCCTGACTTGAGTAGGCTCGCGGCACGACTCCTGTCGCCTCGGCAATGGCATCCCTAGACCGACGAATCAGCTCAATTTCAATTTCTGGAGACACGGCGCTGGTGAGCATACGCGACGCAGACCACCCACTCGCCACGATCTCGACTCCGCGTCGATCCAAGTCGCGTACCAGCCACGGGTTCTCATGCGCAACTAAACCATTCACAGCAGCGACCACCTTCCAGCCTAGCGACTGCAAGAAGTCAAGCAAGCGAAAGATACCTATGCGATTACCGTATTCCATCAAAGAATGCGATCGATATTCAGGTGAATAATTCCCAAAATCAATCCGCCAACGAGAGTCGCGCGTGAAGTCTTGCGGGGTGTTGATTTCTAAGGCATGCACACGAATTAATATAAACGCGGCACTTCGGTGCCTTTCGGGCCAATCGCTGCCGCCTGATAAGGCCGCACGCCTATGTTCGTACCATGTATGGTCGGGTCCAATGTGTGTGGGATCACGCAGTGTCATACTGGCTGCCCTTTGTGCAGCCACTCCTGCACAGTGCTTAGATAGTGTGCGCGGTACCAGCTTTCGATCTCTATGCCCGTAGCAAGCCAAACGTCATCATGGGAAAGTACATAACGTAAAGCGCGCTCAAACGCCCGAATACGCTGCGCTTGTCCAGTGACGTATGGATGAAAAGCAATACACATCACTAAGCCATTTTGATGGCTCTCGCGATAAAGCGTGTCGAACTGATCGATGATGACTTTTGCATAATCATCCCCCTCACCTCCGTTCATATGAACGACCACATCGTTCACATCCATTGAGTAGGGGATACTGATCAGACTGCCGCTGTTGGTGATCACGGGAAACGGCTGATCATCGTGATATAGATCGCAGTAGTAAGAAAAGCCCGCAGCATCGACCAGATCAGCGGTATTGAGCGTATGCGAGCAGGCGGGTGAAAACCAACCGTGTCGCGCCTGACCAGTCACCTCAACCATCCCCTGCCTGCAACGTTCGATGAACGCCCTTTCCTCGTCCAAAGGATAGTTCCAGAGGTAATGCGTGTTGTAGAGACCATGGCACATGAAATCCCATTCACGTCGCTTCATTTCATGAAACACATCGGGAAACATGGTGGGCAACGCCAGTGACAGAGAAACCGTGCAACGGATACCTAATCGATCGGTTACATCCAGAATCCTGTCGATGCCAACGCGATTTCCGTATTCCTTCAGCGGATAATTCAGCGCATCGGGGGACATGCTCCGAGGCCAGGGATCCCGTATACCTTTGTAAGAGGGATCGATCTCATAATGTTCGACATTCGGTACCAACCAGACCGCAAGCCGTTTGCCTTCAGGCCAAGCTATTTTTGGCCGACCCTGCAAAGGCGCATACTCAAATCTCTTAGTCATTCCATTCCTCTCACGTTCGATCAGATGCATGTACTTAAGAAAGGTTGGGACTCAATATGATGAATGTGCTTGTCGTCCTCGGACAAATCCGAGTGATAGGACTTGTTTCATTATCCCGATTGGATTAAAACAGATAAACAATGCCAAATGGGTTGCTTAGATTTTCAGGAGCGTAGCTATGTTAAGTATGGAAATGAAAGTGCGCAGTCTTTCCGTGATAGTCGGAATGGCAGCAGTGGCCTCAGTACTCGCCTCGACATCTGCAGTCGCACAAAGCGATTTTCCCCTACGCCCTATCAAAATTATCGTCGGTTTTGCTCCGGGCGGTCCAACTGACGTTCAGGCAAGGTTGCTTGCGAGCAAACTCGGCCCAATCCTGAATCAAACCGTGGTGATTGAGAACAAACCGGGCGCATCGACAACAATTGCCTTGGCTGAAGTTGCACGCGCGACCCCCGACGGCTACACCTTGTCGTTTGGTGGCTCAGGCGCATTCGCGACAACTCCAGTAACAATGGCGTCCCTTCCCTACAACCCCAAAACTGCGTTCGAGCCCATTGCAATGACGGGCGAGGAACAAATCGCTTTTGCGGTCAACCCCTCACTACCTGCCAAGACACTGGCAGAGTTTGTTGCGCTTGCCAAGCAAAACCCCGGAAAGTATTCATTCGGCAGTTCTGGACAAGGCAATATTACCCACCTGACTGGCGAGCTACTCAAGCTCCGTGCGGGTGGTATACAGATCGAACATATTGCCTACAAGGGTGCAGCACCAGCTTTGAACGATGTGCTTGCTGGGCACGTGCAAATGATGGTGGGCGGTCTGGGTAGCGTCTACCCCATGCACCAAAACGGTAAGCTGCGCGTACTGGCCATCACATCGAAAGATCGTGTGTCATACGCGAAGGACATCCCCACAGCAGAACAGGCAGGAATCAAAGACCTGATTGCTGGAAGCACCTTCGTACTCCTTGCACCAGCCAAAACACCCAAAAACGTGATTCAAAAGCTGAATCAGGCTGTGAACGAGGCATTAAAAGAAGCATCGTTTCAGCAGGATATGCGTGCTGCGTACGTTGAACCTATTTTGGGTTCTACACCAGCGTCTACTCAACAGCTCTTGGACACTGAGCTGGCGCTTTGGAAGAATCTCGTCGAGAAATCGAACCTGAAGTTCTGATCGTCTGGCGATCCATGCTAGATGATCCGTCCCGGGTTATCGAGCTTGAGCTGAAAGTGCGCCCTGACAGCCAAGCCCACGGCTATAGGGATCTTAAATCCCTGCAGATCCACCGCAACAGCGCACAAATCGTACAATTTTTTGTTGACGCCTATCAAATAGCGAGTGTATAACGATTAGGCATTGTCATATTGTACAAAATGTCATTATGATGTTTTGCTAACCGATAACCCACAACCACTTGCGCGTGGGCACTCACAACCTTGGAGTCTGCTATGAATATTGAACTGGATGAAGTTGTTGTACAAAATGTCTCCGATGACGCATTGGAGCTGGCTGCCGGCAAGCAGGGCGGCGTCTTATTGTGGAGTGGCTGGGGTGTTCCTGGGTGCTATTAAGCACACATCCCCAGTTCTCGGTCATAGCCATTACTGACCGGGAACCCATACCCACTTGGGTACTAGCCACCTTCGGGTGGCTTTTTAACGCCTGCATCAGAGAGCCCGAGCAGCGTGTTAATCAAAAAATTTACCGTTAGTTTGTTAGCAAAAGTCTGATACCGGTAACTATCTGTGGCCCCAGCCCGTAAGCGGGGACCACCTAACAAGTTAACTAAACATCTCTACCTTGCCATCAAGCGCCATCAGGCCTAGTTGGCTACCGAGCTTCGGCTGACGCACTGCGAGCTCTTTCTTGAAGGTTAGCAACGCGTTTTTATGCGTCTCTGTTTCCGCTGCTGGTGTGGCGACAGCGGCTGCACCGTAAGCAATTTTGGCTGCGCCGCAATCGCGATGATTGATGACGATCACCTGCTTAATGTTGTGCAGCTGCAAAGAGGCGGCGAGGTTTTCCCAAAAGGCGACTTGCCACGCTTTGAACGCAGGCGCGACAACGCCAATCGAGGCACCCGCAATGGTAAACGCGCTGTATTTATTGGTACGCCCTTCTTTCGCTTCGCGATCAAACACGAGCTTTTGAAACCTGGGGTCAATACAAGACAAGACCATGGCCTCATAGTTACCGGAGGCAGCGAATGACAATTGCGGCGCTAGAAAGGCCGCCATCCCCGCACCGGCAGCCGTACGCAAAAAATCCCGGCGACTGCTCGGTTGTGACAGCATATCCGTACACCACTGACAGGACAGCCCAGCGTAATGAGAGACACGATTCGATGACATGACAATTCCTAAGGGGAGTGATTGTCAGCCGATCTTAAGGCTTCAGGATCTGACACAGCAATCACTAATTTGAGGCATTGTGAGACTTTGCGAGGCTTTGGGAGATGGCCTTATGCTCATATAAGTTTAGGAAGCTAGCTGCTAATCCAGTACACTGATTGAACTTGTTTGTATCCGCAACGCATCTCTTTTTAAACCCAGCGGGTTGAGCACATGAAAAAATCCTCTTTGCCGGTGATATTTCTGGCACTGCTAGTGTTTGTCGCGGGCTGCTCGACAGCGCCACCCGATGGCGTCAGGTCCGTATCTCCCTTTGACGTTAACCGCTATCTCGGTCAGTGGTACGAGATCGCTCGCCTTGATCATTCGTTCGAGCGTGGCTTGAGCGAAGTGTCTGCGACCTACACGTTACAAGCCGATGGCAGCCTTGAGGTGCTGAACAAAGGCTACGACGCAAAGCGCGACAAATGGAAATCAGCCACCGGACGTGCCTTGTTTACCGGCCCCCAAACCCAGGGTTCGTTGAAGGTTTCCTTTTTTGGTCCGTTTTACGGCGGTTACCATGTCATCGCACTGGATCCGGTCGGCTACCAATGGGCCATGATCTCTGGCCCAGACAGAGATTATCTTTGGATCCTGGCGCGCAGTAAGTCTCTCGCACCAAGCGTACGCGACGCGCTCGTCAAACAAGCCGAAGAACTTGGCTTTGCGACACAAAAATTAATCTGGGTTGAGCACCGACAGCCCTAAACATGGACAACTACAAAAACGAGATCCGTGAGCACGTCGTAGCCGCCTACGAAACGGTATGCGACGAACTGCGCACATGGAAGCAGTTTGTCCTCGAAGCGTGGCCGCTGCTTAGTCTGCTTCTGCTGGGTATCGCTGTTGCGGTCTGGCTCGCTAAGCCAGCTCCGCCCAAGCATATTCAAATGGCGACCGGCTCCGAAGGAGGATCGTATGAAATCCTTGCAAAAAAGTATGCGGATTATTTTGCACAGCATGGCGTCACGATCGAACTAGTCAGAACCACCGGCGCGCAAGAAAACATTGCGCGCATCAAAGATCCCAAGGACCCCTTGCAAGCCGCTTTTGTCCAAAGTGGTCTCATGGATGAAAAGCAAGCCGAAGGCCTCATGTCTTTGGGTAGCGTGGGTTATGAACCAATGTGGTTCTTCTTTCGTAACGATCTAATTGATCGCAGCCAGATCAGATCAGAAAACTTCTTGAGCTATCCCATTGCAATCGGTGAGCCAGGTAGCGGCACCCACCAACACGTCATGAATCTGATTCGTATCAATGAATTCAAAGACCTCTCAGGCTTACGAGAAATTTCCAACGCCGAGGGGGTTAAGGCCTTTCAGGAGGGGAAAGTGCTTTCGATTGTCTTGGTTGACGGCATGGATGCTAAGAATGTACAAACATTGTTAAACGACCCGCGGGCGACGCTGGTTGAATTCGATCGTGCGGCAGCCTACAGCAGATTGCTTCCCTACTATCACACACTGACCATCCCCAAAGGTGCACTGAGCCTAGCTCGCGACGAACCCCGTCAAAGCATGGAGACCATTGCATCGACAACAAATTTAATCATCGACAAAACTTTACATCCCGCCATTCAACTTCTATTTCTGCAGGCCGCCTCCAAGATTAATGGGGGTCGGTCGTTTTTCGCGAAGTACGGAGAATTTCCAGCTTATAAAGATTCGGTTACACCAGAAAGCGATGTTGCAAAATCGTATTTCCAAAAAGGTGCACCCACACTCCTTGAATATCTGCCCTTCTGGTTAGCTGAATTCGTCGATCGTTTATTAATATTAATTTTGCCGTTATTTGCGTTCGGCTATCCCCTCATTAAGTCGATGCCAAGCTATCGCTTGAATCGGGCGAAGGCGCGCATTAATGATGTGTACTTAGCGCTCAAACGCTTTGAACAAGAGCTTCGGGATAACTTCGACAGGGCACAGACAGAGGGCTACATGGCGAAGATAGCGGAACTTGACAACCGAGCTTCAACGCTACGCGTTCCTCGCAGCCTAGTGAGCGACTATTTCAGCCTGCGAAGCAGCATAGACTTTGTGCGTACGATGATTTTGAGTAAATCATCACCACCCCCGCCGTCGACCACTTAATCAACGATCTTTCGCGACAGGCCTTTAGGCAAGGGAAAGGACACATTCTCTTGCAAGCCGTCCAGCGTACGAACGGAAATTGCGCCAAGCGTTTTGAGACGCTCAATCACTTGCTGCACCAATAGTTCAGGAGCTGATGCACCGGCTGTAATGCCAATGCGCTTGCGATCAACCAACCAAGCTGGTTCGATTGACTCCGGTCCATCGATTAAATAAGCAGGTATCCCCATGCGCTCAGCAACTTCGCGCAAGCGGTTAGAGTTTGAGCTATTTGCACTCCCCACCACTAAGACCAGATCGGACTCAGGTGCCATGATCTTCACCGCATCTTGTCGGTTTTGTGTGGCGTAGCAAATATCACTTTTCTTGGGTTCAATGATTTTAGGGTACTTGGCACGTAACGCCTCGGCCACGACCGAGGCGTCATCGACCGACAAGGTGGTCTGGGTCACGAACGCAAGCATCTCTGGATGACTGACTTGCAAGGCAGCGACATCCTCAACCGTTTCAACCAGATACATGCCGCCCGTACTCTGCCCTAAGGTGCCCTCCACTTCTGGATGCCCTTTGTGACCGATCATGATGATCTCTCGGCCGGCTGCTCGCATACGCTCGACTTCAATATGCACTTTCGTCACAAGCGGACAGGTCGCGTCAAACACTTGCAGGCCTCTTGACTCTGCCTCTGCGCGCACGGCCTTCGATACCCCATGCGCCGAGAACACGACAATGCCACCAGCCGGAGCTTGATCGAGCTCCTCAATAAACACAGCGCCCTTTGCACGCAGATCTTCTACTACGAAGCGATTATGTACGATTTCATGACGCACATAAATTGGAGCACCGTGCAGTTCAAGCGCTCGCTCGACGATGTCGATTGCGCGATCTACGCCCGCACAAAATCCGCGAGGTTGCGCCAATACAATTTCTGCACCGTGGCCAGGCAAACTGGTGAGATCGATGGTAGAAGAACGCGCCATCACAACACTCCTAACAAATCGATATCGACACGCAACGTCACACCAGCCAGCGGATGATTGAAATCAAACAGCGCACTGTCTTGATCAATTTCTTTCAATACGCCAGAGTAGCGTCCGCCGTTTGGTGCCGTGAACTCAACCATATCGCCCGGATCGAAGCTCGCATCCTCACCCGCATGTTGATTGAGCATGGCGCGCGACACGCGCTGGATAAGCTCGGGATTACGGTCGCCGTAGGCAGCAGAAGGTTCTAGCTCATAGCTAAAGCAATCGCCCTCGGGTCTGCCGATGAGCGGTTGCTCCATCCCCGGAGACCACTGACCCATACCGAGTTGCAAGGTTGCAGGTCGGCCATCAAACGTATCCATGAAAGTCGAGCCCTTGCCCGGACCACTTTCAAGCACGATACGGTAGTGCAACGTCAGGTAGGAGTCCGCATGGACAACGGGAGGCGTGGTTTGGTTCTGGTCAGTCAAAATCTGTCACCGTAGAGGGCTTGGCAAAAAACCTATTTTAGAGCTTACGAGATGACCTTGCGCGAACAACTTTTACCGGATCAACGACCGCGTGAGCGATTAATGCAACACGGCGCGCACATACTGACCGATGCAGAGCTCCTCGCCCTGATTCTTGGCACGGGGACGCGCGGACTGAGTGCGCTGGGCCTCGCCCAACACCTTGTCCAACACTTCGGCGGGCTGCGACCCCTTCTTGGGGCCGACACAGAAGACCTTAGAGGAATAGTGGGATTGGGAAACGCCCGCATTTGCCAACTCACTGCAATTCTTGAACTGGCGAGGCGCGCAATTATCGAAGATTTAAAGCAAGGATGCTCTCTCAAACATCGTCCGCAAATTCATGCCTACTGCACAGCGCTACTCAGTAATTGCCGAATTGAACGCTGCGTGGCCTTATTGCTAGACAATCAGCACCGGCTGATCCATTCAACCGAAATATCCAGAGGTACCCTGACCGAGACCACCATCTATCCGCGTGAACTGATCAAGATCGGGCTGATGCACCACGCAGCGGCGATCATCTTGGCCCACAATCATCCGTCGGGGCTCGCACAAGCAAGCGCTGCCGACATTGCCCTCACCAGACACTTGAAACACTCACTCTCTGTGGTGGATATCGCGCTGCTCGACCATCTTGTGGTCGCGGCAAATCAAGTGGTGTCCATCGCAGAACTCGGCCACCTTTGAAGTCTGCGGCGTTCAGCGTATCTAAGGCTTCAACAAAAAAGGGACAACCGAAGCTGTCCCTTTTTTTCTTGTTCTCCCTGTAAAAGAGCTAACAACGGACGAGGGCTGGCTTACACGCGCTCAAAAATCGCAGCAATACCTTGACCGCCACCAATACACATCGTCACCAGCGCATAGCGGCCGCCGGTGCGATGCAATTCATAAATCGCTTTGGTGGTGACAATCGCGCCTGTCGCACCGATCGGGTGCCCCAACGAAATACCGCTGCCATTAGGATTCAAACGTGCAGAGTCCAGCTTGAGCTCTTTAGCGACCGCGCAAGCTTGTGCGGCAAAGGCTTCATTTGCCTCAATGACATCCATCTGATCAACCGTCAAACCGGCACGCTTCATCACCGCTTGGGTAGCGGGCACAGGGCCAATCCCCATGATGCTGGGATCAACACCCGCATGTGCATAGGCCACCAACCGCGCCATCGGTTTGGCGCCGCTTGATTTAAGCGCCTCACCGCTCATCATTAAGACAGCCGCAGCACCATCATTGATACCTGAGGCGTTACCGGCCGTCACCGTACCGTTTTCTTTCACAAACACGGCTCGCAAGGCAGCGAGCCCTTCTATAGAAACATCTCGCCGTGGATGCTCGTCGACCTTGAACTCTACCTCGCCTTTACGCGTCTTAATGACGACGGGCACGATTTGATCGTTAAAGCGCCCTTCGTCCTGCGCTTTCGCCGCACGGCGATGTGATTCAACCGCAAGCGCGTCTTGGTCCGCGCGAGAAATGCCAAACTGCTTGGCTACGTTTTCAGCCGTCACGCCCATGTGCATGCGACCGAAGGGGTCGGTCAGCGCGCCCACCATCATGTCCGAAACGGTTGCATCCCCCATGCGCGAGCCAAAGCGCTGCGTCTGTGACAAATAACCACCCCGGCTCATGGCTTCAGCACCACCGCCGATTGCCATGTCGGTATCGCCCAACAAAATCGACTGAGCGCTCGAGATAATCGCTTGCAAGCCTGAGCCGCACAGACGGTTGACGTTGAATGCGGCGCAGCTTTGCGGCAACCCCGCGTTTAAGGCGACAACCCGCGATAAATACATGTCACGGGGCTCCGTGTGCACAACATGACCGAACGCCAGATGCCCCACAGCTGACCCATCCACACCTGAGCGCTGTAAAACCGCCTTAACAACGGTCGCTCCGAGATCGATGGGCGCCACGTCTTTGAGACCTCCTCCAAAATCACCAATCGCGGTTCTGGCTGCTGCGGTAATAAATACTTCACGCATTGCGTGCTCCTTTAATGTCAGACGGTTAGCCTTCTGAAGGCGGAAGCTTTACGTCACTCGGAAAAAAATGGGCGTATTATTAAAGCAACTTGGATTAAACCAAGTCACCTTCAGCACCCCGATCCGTAAGCATAACCTGCCCAAGCACCACGAAACCCTATGAGCATCCCTTACTCGATCCTAGACTTATCGCCCATTCCACAAGGTTTCACCGCGACCGATGCCTTGAATAACTCCCGCGACTTGGCGCAACACGCCGAAAAATGGGGCTTTACACGCTACTGGATGGCTGAGCACCACAACATGACTGGCAACGCGAGCTCGGCCACAGCAGTCGCGCTTTGTTACGTCGCGGCCGGGACCTCCACTATTCGGATAGGCTCCGGCGGAATCATGCTGCCCAACCACGCCCCCTTGGTGATCGCCGAGCAATTCGGTACGCTCGCCTCATTGTTTCCTGGCCGTATTGAGCTTGGCTTAGGTCGCGCACCGGGTACGGATCAAATGACTGCGCGCGCGCTGCGCCGGGACCTTCAAAGCTCGTCGGATCAATTTCCACAGGACGTGCAAGAGCTGCAGTTTTACTTTGATGACGTGCAACCCGGTCAAGCAGTGAAGGCTATTCCTGGCGCGGGTCTACATGTGCCCATCTGGATTTTGGGTTCAAGCACCTACGGGGCACAAGTGGCTGCGCATTTCGGCTTACCTTATGCGTTCGCCTCGCATTTCGCGCCCGATTCGCTCATGCAAGCGCTGCACGCCTACAAGACCTTATTTAAACCCTCCTCACAACAAGCTAAACCGCATGCAGGTGTTGGTGTCAACATCGTTGCCGCCGATACGGATGAGCAAGCGCGTTACTTGTTCACCACGCACCAACAGCATGCCACACGTATGCGACGCAATACGCGTGGCATGCTCCCGCCCCCCATTGACGACATCGAGACCTTTTGGACACCCTACGAAAAAGTTTCTGTCTCTGAACAGTTATCTTGCTCCGTGGTGGGCTCACTGGAAACCGTGCGGCGTGGACTGCAAGACTTGGTCGAAAAAACTGGCGCAGATGAGCTCATCATGGCCGGGCAGATTTTTGATCACAAGGCACGCCTGAGATCCTTTGAAATCGCAGCACAAGCCGCACGTGAGGTACACATCGCGACGGCACTTGCTGCTTGAAGCTGGCTGCGGTGGGGCTACCAGGCTGGTTGCTTTTGATGGGCGCGCTCACGGCGATTGCCCCGATCTCTATCGACATGTATCTGCCGGCCTTCCCGGAAATTGCTCGCGGACTTTCGACAACGAGCAATGAGGTCGAGCGCACTCTCGCTGCGTACTTAATCGGGATGGCGAGCGCGCAACTTTTTTATGGCCCGCTGGCCGATCGCTTTGGTCGCAAACCACCGCTCTACGGCGCGCTAGTGCTGTATGTCGCGGCATCGGCCGCCTGCGCCTTGGCACCGAGCGTGGAATTTCTAACCCTCAGTCGCATTGCCCAAGCCATGGGTGGCGCAGCCGGCATGGTGATCTCACGCGCCGTGGTCCGCGACCACTACACCACCCAAGAGGCGGCGAGAGCGCTGTCGATGTTGATGCTGATCATGGGGGTGGCCCCCATTTTGGCACCGATCGTCGGTTCGCAGGTTCTGGCGTTTGCAGGTTGGCGGGGGATTTTTGTCGTCATGACGCTGATCGGCGTGGTGTTACTGATCACGGTCTGGAAGGTAATGGCAGAAAGCCTATCTCCACAAAATAAAATAACACTTAGCTTTGGCAATATTTTCCGGACCTACACGGGCTTACTACGCCATAAACGCTTTGCCGCGTTTTCCTTGTCAGGCGGCATGGGCTCGGCCACACTCTTTGGCTATATTGCAGCCTCGCCGAGGCTGTTCATTGAGCACTTTGGGGTCTCTCCCCAGACGTATGGTCTGCTCTTCGCCATCAACGCCTTTAGCCTGATTATGGGCACACAGGTTAGCGCCCGCTTACTCAAACGTCATCGGCCTGAAAAGCTACTGCCTTGGGCACTCGCCTTAATGATGTCCGCAGGAGTAGCGGCGCTCGCACTCAGCCTGCTTGGGGTGGCCAGCCTACCCGTTATCATGGCCTGCATAATCTGTTTTATGTTTAGTCATGGCTTTGTCGGACCAAACTCTGCTGCGATGGCACTCTCAGACCAAGGGCGTCAGTTAGGCTCGGCCTCCGCGATGATGGGGACGATCACGATCTCTTGTGGCGCCCTAGCCGGAATGACGGTCAGCCTGCTCACGACCCCCGGCCCCTTGCCTTTGGCGCTTATTATGGGGTGCTGCACCTCCATGGCATGCCTGCTCGGAGCCTTCGCACGCAAAACCAGCAGGGCGGTTTGATTTAAACCACGGTTTCGTATTAGAATGTCAGACTTGATGTAGAAATCTGAACGAAAAAACCTGAACGCTGCGTTCAAACAAACAATAGGTGTAGCCATGGCACGTGTATGCCAAGTGACCGGAAAAAAGCCCATGGTGGGCAACAATGTTTCTCACGCTAACAACAAAACCAAGCGTCGCTTTCTGCCGAATCTGCAGTCGCGCCGTTTCTGGGTTGAGAGCGAAAACCGTTGGATACGCCTGCGCGTCACCACGAACGCGATCCGCACAATCGACAAGAATGGCATTGACGCCGTTCTGGTTGATCTTCGCGCACGCGGCGAAGTCGCTTAAAGGAGGCCATCATGGCAAAAGGTGCACGCGAAAAAATCAAACTTGAGTCCAGCGCTGGAACAGGTCATTTCTACACAACCACAAAAAACAAGCGCAACATGCCTGAGAAAATGCTGATCAAGAAATTTGATCCAGTCGCTCGCAAGCACGTTGACTACAAAGAAACCAAGCTCAAGTAATTCGAGCCTACGTTCCGGTTTCTGCTCCAACAGCCTCGCCTAGCGAGGCTGTTTGTTTTTATGCCTTCTATTGCAACCCCCACTGCGCGTTGACTCGGGCACAAAGAGCGTACCGCCCTATAATGTCGAGGTAGATTGACGTATTGTGCGTCTCACCTCTTTTTGGCTGTATTCATGCAGGAACGCTACCAACCTAACGCCGTCGAAGCGGCTGCCCACGCGAACTGGGACTCTCGTGACGCATACCTCGTTACCGAGAATGCAAAAAATGCTTCGGGAGAACCCAAGCCCAAGTTTTACGCTTGCTCAATGCTGCCCTATCCAAGTGGTAAGTTGCATATGGGTCACGTGCGCAACTACACCATCAATGACATGATGGCGCGGCAACTGCGCATGCGTGGCTACAACGTGTTGATGCCGATGGGCTGGGATGCCTTTGGGATGCCGGCTGAAAACGCCGCAATGAAATCAAACGTACCTCCTGCAAAGTGGACGTACGACAACATCGCCTACATGAAGAAGCAAATGAAGGCGATGGGCCTGGCGATCGATTGGACACGTGAAATGTGCGCCTGCGATCCCAAGTACTACAAATGGAATCAGTGGCTCTTTTTAAAGATGCTTGAAAAAGGCATTGCCTATCGCAAGACACAGGTTGTGAACTGGGATCCGGTAGACAACACCGTGCTGGCAAACGAGCAAGTAATCGACGGTCGCGGCTGGCGCTCTGGCGCACCCGTCGAAAAGCGCGAAATCCCGGGCTACTACTTGCGTATCACTGACTACGCGAGCGAACTGCTTGAGCAGGTGCAGACTGGCTTAGCAGGATGGCCTGACCGCGTGCGCGCCATGCAAGAAAACTGGATCGGTAAAAGCGAAGGGGTACGCTTTGCGTTTACTCACACCATTAAAGATGCACAAAACAAACTGATTCAAGACGGCAAAATGTTTGTGTTCACCACGCGTGCCGACACCATTATGGGTGTCACGTTCTGCGCGGTTGCACCTGAGCATCCGCTGGCCACGCACGCTGCGCGTAGCAACCCTGCCCTGGCTGCGTTTATCGAACAGTGCAAGCAAGGCGGCACGACTGAGGCCGAACTCGCCACGCGCGAAAAAGAAGGATTGGATACCGGCTTGACCGTCACGCACCCGCTGACTGGACAACATGTTGCGCTCTGGGTCGGCAACTACGTCTTGATGAGCTATGGCGATGGCGCCGTGATGGGGGTACCTGCCCATGACGAGCGCGACTTTGCTTTTGCAAACAAGTATGGCCTAACGATTACGCAGGTGGTGCAGATCGGCGACAAGCCTTTTGACAAGAAGGTGTGGCACGAATCCTATGGAGACAAGCAATCTGGTCGTCTGATCAACTCGGGCGAATATAACGGTCTGAACTTTATGCAAGCCATTGAAGCGATCTCGAGCAAGCTCGAGGGGCTAGGCTTAGGCACGCGCCAAACGACTTGGCGCTTGCGCGACTGGGGCATCTCGCGCCAACGTTATTGGGGCACGCCCATCCCTATCATTCACTGCCAGGACTGCGGTGCGGTGCCGGTGCCAGAAAAAGATCTCCCCGTTATCTTGCCCGAGAATCTGATCCCCGACGGCAGCGGCAACCCCCTTGCCAAGCATGAAGGCTTCTTGTCATGTTATTGCCCACGCTGCGGCAAGCCAGCAAAACGCGAAACCGATACGATGGATACGTTCGTCGACTCGTCGTGGTATTTCATGCGTTACACCTCGCCCGGCAACGACCAACAAATGGTCGATACGCGCAATGACTATTGGATGCCGATGGATCAGTACATCGGCGGTATCGAGCATGCGGTACTACACCTGCTCTACGCGCGGTTCTGGACGCGCGTGATGCGCGATTTAGGCTTGGTTAAGTTCGATGAGCCCTTCACCAAACTACTTTGCCAAGGCATGGTGCTCAACCACATCTATTCAGCAAAGAACGAAAAAGGTGGGATCGAGTATTTCTGGCCTGAAGACGTTGACAATATGTACGACGCGAAAGGTTCCATTACGGGCGCAACACTTAAAAGCGATGGTCGTCTCATTACCTATGGTGGCGTGGGCACAATGTCCAAGTCAAAAAATAACGGTGTGGATCCCCAGTCGCTCATCGACACGCAGGGCGCGGACACTGCGCGTCTGTTTGTCATGTTTACGAGCCCACCCGAGCAAACACTCGAGTGGTCAGACTCCGGAGTGGAGGGCTCGAATCGCTTTTTACGTCGGCTCTGGTCGCTTTGCTATCAGAAGCAAGCAGAGGTTGCAGCAGGTCTACAAGTGCCCGCCCCTGACTGGGCAGCGGCGGGCAACGATATTAAAAAGCTTCGCTTTGAAATCTACACGCTGCTCAAGCAAGCGGACTATGACTACCAACGCATTCAGTACAACACGGTTGTTTCTGCCTGCATGAAAATGCTTAATGCGATTGACGATGCATCGCTGGGGGATTCAAACTTTGCCAAGGCTGCCGTTGCGGAAACGTTAGGGGTATTGCTGCGGGTGCTCTACCCTGTTGTTCCTCACGTCACCTGGGACCTTTGGGCGAAGTTGGGCTACAGCGCGATTTATGGCGATTTGCTCGACGCACCGTGGCCTGCCGTCGATGAAACTGCGCTGGTTACCGATGAAATTGAACTCGTCTTGCAAATCAACGGTAAGCTTAGGGGCAGCCTCAATGTTGCACGCGAGGCGACCCGCGAACAAATTGAAGACTTGGCAGCCGCACATGAAGCCGTTCAACGTAATCTGGAAGGCCGTGCTCCGAAACGTATCATTGTCGTGCCTGGCAAACTCGTCAACGTAGTCGGTTAATAGGACAAAACCTGATGAACAAGCGCCTGACAGACCGTTCTTGTTTTCGCGCCACGCTCGCGCAAGTGTGGCGTTTGGTCGTTGTGGGCATGAGCGGCTTGCTGCTTGCAGGCTGCGGTTTCAAGATGCAAGGCGCCACGCCCTTACCTTTTAGTTCGCTGCACATCACGATTCCACAGAACTCTCAATTTGGTGCGGATATACGTCGCGCCATCCGAGCGGCCTCGCCTGACACACGTCTGATCGAGCTCAACGATATCGTTGTCCGGCCTCGGGATATGAAAGAGGATGAGGACGTTGAAGACAAAGGGATTCAAGACAATATTAAGGCCAAGCAAGTGCGCAAGCTTGCACAAGCGCGCCTAGAGCAGCTTGGTGAGGAAAGACAAACACGCATCGTTGCGCTCAACGCGCAAGGTAAGGTCGAAGAATTTGAACTGACACTTAAATTTACGTTCCGACTCGTCAACGCCAAGGATCAGATCATTCTGCCTGCAACGACCTTAACGGCCGCGCGAAGCATGCCCTTTGACGAGCGCGTCGTGCAAGCTAAAGAAGGCGAGGCCGCCACGCTCTTTAGAGACATGCAGAAAAGTCTTGTGACGCGAATCGTCAGGCGCATCACGGCCCCCGATATCACACAGCGTTGGGAAATATTGTCTAACGCCAAGGGCGAAGAGGCTGAAGAAATCGAAACGGTTGCTCCCGTCAATGAACCAACCCTCGTGCCGCCCATGTGGCAAAACCCTTCGCTCACACCGCCGCCTGTTTCGGTCAACCCTCAATAGACGGGGTGACGGGTGGATCCTGAGCGCCTCATAGACAGTCTGCGTCGCCCTGGTGCAAGCCTTGCGGCGCTTTATGTCGTGAACGGCGACGACCCCTTGCTCACAATTGAAGCCGCAGACGCGTTGCGTGCGATTGGAAAGGCGGCCGGATACCTTGAGCGCACATCTTTCTTAATGGATGCACGCAGTGACTGGAGCACGCTCAGCGTATCGAGTCAAAGCGGCTCGCTCTTTGGTGACAAGCAACTCGTTGAGCTCGCCCTCCCGACCGGAAAGCCTGGCAAGCAAGGCGCCGATGCGCTCATCGCCCTAGCCTCCCGTTGCGCGGGTGTCGCAGACGGCGATGTGCTGACAATTGTTTCTCTACCCAAGCTAGATAAGACGACCCGCGATAGCAAATGGGCCACTGCCCTGTTGAACGCGGGTACCGTGCTGGACATGCCCAATATCGAGCGAGCCCAATTGCCGCAATGGATCTCTAAACGGCTTGCCCGACAGTCACAGCAAGCCACCCCTGAAACACTCAATTGGCTAGCCGACAAAGTCGAAGGCAACTTATTAGCTGCGCATCAAGAAATCCTCAAGCTTGGGCTGTTATTCGAACCCGGCATGCTCGACGCCACAGAAGTTGAACAAGCGGTGATGAACGTGGCGCGCTATAACGTGTTTGGGCTGCGAGACGCAATGCTTGCCGGAGATGTCCCCAGAATGTTGCGCATGATGTCTGGTCTAAAGGCGGAAGGGGAAGCGTTGCCTCTGGTGCTTTGGGCAGTGGGTGAAGAGATCCGGTCACTTGCGCGAGCCGCGCAGGCTGCTGCCACAGGACAAGACATGGCGAGCGTGCTACGCTCACAGCGTATTTTTGGACAACATGAGCGCTTAGCGCGCGAGGCGATTGCTCGTGTGCCCCCGCGCAGTTGGCCGGCTGCCGTTCAGCATGCGCACGAAGTCGATCGCTTAATCAAGGGTCTGCATGTTGCAGGACGTCTCCAAGACCCTTGGGAAGAAATGAGCCGCTTAGCGATGCGCGTCGCCGTGTCACCGGCTAGGCCTTAATGAGTACGTTAACCATGACCATACAAGAATCCATGCAGCAGATAGGACGTCAGGCGCGCAGCGCCTCGCACGCGATGCTGCGCGCAAACGATCAACAAAAAGCCTTGGCACTCGAGGCGATGGCGCAAGAACTCCACGCACAACGCAGCAGCCTTCAAGCCGCGAACAAGCTCGATCTTGAGGCTGGCCGTGCAAAACAATTGGCCGCGCCCCTACTCGATCGCTTGACCTTATCTGACCGCGCGATTGACACAATGATTGCGGGTTTGCGTCAAATCGCCAACATGGCAGATCCAGTTGGTAGTTTGACGGCAACCTCGGTACGGCCAAATGGCATGCAAGTTGCACAAATGCGTATCCCGCTGGGCGTCATTGGCATCATTTATGAGTCGCGTCCAAACGTCACCATTGATGCGGCAGCACTCTGCCTAAAATCCGGTAATGCAACAATTTTGCGTGGTGGCAGCGAAGCCCTGCACTCGAACCTTGCGCTGGGGAAGATTATTCGAACAGGGCTTCAAGCCGCAGGTCTGCCTGAGCATGCCGTCCAAGTTGTCGACACCCCTGATCGCGCTGCGGTGGGTGCGATGATCACCATGACAGACCATATCGATGTCATCATCCCACGTGGCGGAAAAGAACTGATAAAGCGCCTGGCGGACGAAGCGCGTGTGCCGATGATCAAACACCTGGATGGTAATTGTCACGTGTACGTAGATCGTCATGCTGATCTCAAGCAGGCCGCGGATATCGCGTTTAATGCCAAGACCTATCGCTATGGTGTCTGTGGTGCGATGGAAACACTGCTGGTGCACAAAGACATCGCAGAAAATTTCTTACCTGCTCTAGGCAAACGTTTTATCGCTCACGGCGTTGAATTACGCGCCTGCTCGCGCGGGCAGACGCTGTTGCCTGCAGCCTCACTCGCCACCGACGAAGATTGGGCAACCGAGTATCTTGGTCCTATTCTCGCTATTCGCGTGGTGGATTCGATTGCTGAGGCCATCGCGCACATCACGCGTTGGGGTTCTGGGCATACCGATTCAATCGTCACCGAAAAGATTCAAGCCGCGCAGCAGTTTCAACGCGAGGTCGATTCGAGCTCTGTCTACGTGAATCTACCAACCTGCTTTGCAGATGGCTTTGAGTACGGCTTAGGCGCAGAAATCGGCATTTCAACCAATCGCTTGCACGCACGTGGGCCGGTTGGTTTAGAGGGTCTGACAACGCTCAAGTGGGTATTGCAAGGCAACGGACAAATCCGAGGATAGGTGCTACATCATGCTTTGGATCAAAACATTTCATATTGTGTTCGTCGCCTCGTGGTTCGCTGGCTTGTTTTATTTGCCGCGTATTTTTGTAAATATGGCGCAACAACAGGATCCACAGACTCAAAAGGTCTTGCTCGGCATGTCGCGCCGCCTATTTCGGTTCACGACCATCCTAGCGGTTCCGGCCATCGTACTAGGACTATGGCTCTATCTTGGTTATGGCATAGGACGTGGCCCGGGCAATGGCTGGATGCACGCCAAATTAGTACTCGTTGCGTTAGCACTTGGCTATCACCATGGATGCGGCGTGTTGCTGCGCAAGTTTGAAGCAGGCACCAATACACACTCCCATGTTTTTTATCGTTGGTTCAATGAAGCGCCCGTATTGATCCTGACTGCTGCGACAGCATTTGTCGTGGTCAAGCCCTTTTAAAGAAACACTATGTCTGAGCAGGACTCCAAGCGGGCCACACTGAGCGTAAAAAAACGCACTGTTGCAACGCCAAGTACGCGTGATGAGAAGCCTCGCTTGCGAGCCGGTGCGCGTGGACGTCAGGTCGCGCAACTGAAACTCGCGAAAGACAAAACGAAACGCTCGGCGCCGCCGACTCCCGAAGTTGCTACCCCTCGGGCCGAACACTTTGCGCCGACCTACACGGCTGCCCCTCCGAAAAAGCGCTCTGCGCGAAGCAGTGGTCCCAAAGCCTTGCCGCAAGTTGGCCAGAGACCAGCGCCTGAAGAAAAAATATTTATACCGCAAGTCGATTTATTTGTGCCTCAAGGCAACGGGGTTGAAATCTTTCAAATCTTTGCGCCGTGTCCGATGGGGCTAGAAGAAGCACTTGCCGCAGAACTCAGTGCGTTAGGCTATGACGGGGTGTCTGCCACGCGAGCCGGCTGTCATTTTGTAGCAGACTGGTGGGGAGTTCAGCGTGCGAATTTATATTCTCGTGTTGCGACGAGAATTCTGGTGCGTGTTGGCCAAGCGCCTGTGCAACGTGAGGACGATATCCTTGAACTCGCGCGCAGCATTGCCTGGGAACGGTGGTTCGGTGCTGAACACACCTTGCGTGTGGATACCTCGGCAGTCAAGAGTCCGATGCAAAGCTTGCAGTATTGCAATCTGCGCGCTAAAGATGGAATCTGTGACCGATTGCGTGAACTAGAGGGCGAGCGCCCCTCTATCGATACCGTCCGCCCAGACGCGCGGGTACATTTATTTTTGTCTCAGGATAGCGCAACACTTTATCTGGATACCTCGGGTGAGTCGCTGTTTAAGCGCGGCTGGCGTCTGGACAAAGGCGACGCGCCGCTGCGCGAGAATCTCGCAGCGGGTATCTTGGCGTTATCGGGTTGGGATCCTGAGGCGGCCCTGCTTGATCCCTTCTGTGGCAGCGGCACCATCCTCATTGAAGCGGCATGGATCGCTCTGGGTGTGCCTCCAGGCATTACACGTCCCTTCGGCTTTGAACGCTTACGCGATCACGATTCGCACAGCTGGGACGACGTCAAAGACGAAGCGCGTAGCCGCATCCTTCCAGAGCTTGAAACGCCACTCATTGGTATTGATGCAGATCCGCTTGCCATCGAAGCAGCGCAGCGTAATGCCGAACGCGCCTATCTGACCGAAGACACCATCCGCTTTGAGGTGGGTGACGCACGAGATGCCATCGCACCAGCCCCGACAGGCTGGCTAGTGACCAACCCTCCTTACGGCGAGCGTCTGGCAGAAGAAGACGTCGCGTTCTGGCGCGAATGGTCTGCGAATCTCAAGCGCGAATTTGCCGACTGGCAAGTCAGCATCATCACCTCGGATCTTGATTTACCCAAGCACCTGCGCCTAAAGGCCAACCGACGCACCCCAGTCTTTAACGGAGCGCTCGATTGCAGACTCTTTAGCTTTGAGCTGGTGGCGGCAAGCTATCGGGACTAAGTCTACTGAAACGTTGCTGTGGGCTTGAACCGATTTCTGGGTGGATTTTGCATAATAATGTTGTCGCAACGCAACATTATTTCGGTTCATAGGGTTTTCCCCTAATCCAATTTGCATGATCAAGGGTTTTCCCTTACAATAGGGTTATCCCTAATCCACACAGGAAATCATCATGCAAGCCACAAATACCGTACGCCTGACCGATGCGCTCGAACGCAACCTGTTGGCCAAAGCAATTGACCAGCAATTCCGTTTTCGCCCACTGCGCAGTGTTAGCAAACTCGTCAGCAGCACCGCAGCCTTTCTCGCTCTGGCTCGCTCGCAGACAAACATGCGTGACATGGTCTAAGCAGGTCTAAGCAACTCAAAGGTCTTTGGTAAAGGGGCGGACAAAAGTGCGGGATAATGCACCCCATGAATGCACGCTCCAAGCCAATACAAGCGCCTGAGCAGACACAGCCAAGTGATCTGACACCATCTCGAGGCAGACTCTTCGCTTCGATGATGTACGAGGGTGTTTTGCTCTTTGCCGTGACGTTTTTAGCCGGCTATCTTTTTGACACGCTGACCCAAAGTCGGCACGGACTCGTTCTGCGCGGGTCGCGTCAAATCTGGCTCTTCCTTGCTATTGGTGCCTACTTTTTGATTTGTTGGCGACGTAATGGGCAAACTCTTCCCATGAAAGCCTGGCATATACGCCTCCAAAGCACGTCGGGCGGCCCCCTAAGGTGGCCTCAAATGCTGACGCGCTATGCGCTGATGTGGCCGCTACCGCTTGCTGGGTCTGCGCTCATCTGGGTTGCAGCGACGCTATCAGGTTGGCCGGCGTTTCTGATGTTTATCGTGGCAACACCCTTCTTGGTGTTCTTGCCTACCTGGTTCACACAGGATGGTCAGTTTTTGCACGATCGCCTTGCAGGTACCCGCCTGACTAGTGTCCAGCCTAGTAAAAACCCTTAGTTTTGCCATTACAGCACAGGTCTTTCTTGCGCCAATGCGCTGGCTGCGCCATGCTTACGGTCTGAAACAGACCGAACACTCAGGATGCTGGACCAACACGCTTCATTATGCGATTCATTTCGCTGGCAAGTACCTGCCAATTTCAATATTGGCCAGGAATGCTGTCATCGCTGGACAAGCAGCTCAGCCGATGCGCGCCGTATCGCCTTGTTCTCCGAAAATGCGCTTGGTGAGCGCAGCGTGTGGACCTACGAACGGCTAGGCGCAACGGCCAATCAGCTTTCAAATGGTCTGCTGAAAATGGGTGTCAAACGAGGCGACCGCGTTGCGCTGGTGATGTCGCAGCGGGCCGAAGTCATCATTGCGCACATAGCGATTTACAGCATCGGTGCGGTCGTTCTACCGATTTCAACGCAGCTTCCTCCCAAAGCGATAGAGTATCGCTTACGCGACGCCGAAGCACGCGTCGCGCTCATGGACGCGCAAGGTGCAAACAACCTCCTGCCAATTTTGCAACGTTGTCACAAGCTGACACAGCTCGTAGGCATTGACGTCGCAGACGAGCGGGTGTTGCCTTGGCGCAGTTTGTTGATCAGACAGTCAGATGTATTTAAACCCGTCTCAACGGCAGCCAGTGAACCAGCGCTTTTGCTTTATACAGCGGGAGCGAGCGGACCGGCTCACGGTGTGTTGCTCCCTCACTCCGCGCTCATGGGAAACCTGCCTGGCTTTGTTGCTTCGCAAAACTGGTTCCCCGTCAATGCGGAAGCGTTTTGGACTCCGATAGATTGGGCACGAGCCAATGGCCTTTTTTGTGGGCTACTTCCGGCACTGTATTTCGGCATTCCGTTAGTGGGCATGCACGATCCCTTAAGCATCGACCAAATACCTGCTTTGATCGAACGCTACCGTGTCAGCCACGCGCTGCTCCCCGCAAGCGCGTTGAAACAATGGGCCGCTCATTTGCCGAGCGAAAGCGTGACCCAACTCAGCACACTCAAACATCTTGTGACCTGCGAGGAAACACTAAGCGCTCCTGTGCTGGCATGGTGCGAACACGTGCTGGGCTCGATCCCAAACGAGATCTTTAGTCAAACAGAGCTCGCCTGCGTGTTAGGAGACAGCAATCAAAAGTGGCCTAAACGCGTTGGTAGTCTGGGTCGCGGCTATCCAGGACACCGGCTGGCCGTTCTTCGAGAGGATGGTACGCCCGCCGCGCTAGGTGAAGTAGGCGAGCTCGCGATTCATCGCCATGATCCGTTTGATTACGCAGATCCCGTCGCCCCCCTACTCTATTGGCGTAATGAAGCGGCAAACCTTGAGTTCACGACCACCGGCTGGTGGCGCACGGGCGACTTAGTCCAACAAGACCTTGACGGTTACTTTTGGTTTACAGGGCGTCGCAGCCGGCTCGCGAGCAAGCCTAAAGCGGTCGGGTAAACTGCGAATCTTCTATTAGCTTTACAGGCGTTATCTATCATGGCGATTTACCAACTCGGCGACCTCACTCCGCGCATTGATCCGACCGCGTTTATTTTTGATTCGGCCGACATCATTGGTGATGTCATCGTGCGCGAACATGCAAGTATTTGGTCGAATGTCAGTATCCGCGGTGACAACACGGTGATTGATATTGGTCATCACAGCAACGTGCAGGAAGGTAGTGTCTTGCATTCCGATACGGGAGCGCCGCTCATCATTGCCGATCATGTCACGATCGGTCATCAGGCAATGCTACATGGCTGCCAAATTGGCTCCGGATCATTGATTGGCATGCAGGCCATTGTGTTGAATCACGCCAAAATTGGTCGTAATTGTTTAATTGGCGCTGGTGCGATTGTGCCAGAGGGACGCGAAATTCCAGATGGCAGTCTGGTGATCGGCATCGGAAAAATCACGCGCACGCTGTCGGAAGAAGAAATTGCGACAATCCGCAACAACATCGAAAACTACGCGCGTCGCGGTCAAATGTTCCGCCAACAACTCAAGCGCGTCATTTAATCCTTTTTTTGGTATGCATGACAGACTCTCTCAAAAAGTTTTTATTCGAAGATCGTAGCGTTCGTATCGAGTCGGTGCAGCTGACGCAAACGTGGTTAGCTGCGCAGGCGCATCACACCTACCCTGCGTGCGTCTCAGCTCTTCTCGGCGAGCTCGTCGCGGCGGCGACACTGCTGTCAGCAACACTCAAATTTGATGGCTCCCTACTCTTGCAACTACAGGGGGACGGCGCGATCGCACTGATGGTGGTGGAATGCCGAGCCGACCTCAGTCTGCGCGCAACCGTCAAAATGCGCGAGCGCACGCTTCCCGACACACCCGACCTGCAGTCCTTGGTTAATCCGGGTGGTACGGCTAAATTTATCGTTGTGCTGGATCCACCGAAACACACACCCGGGCGCCAAGTCTATCAAGGCATCGTGCCACTAGAAGGCGACACGATCGCAGCCGCCCTCGAACAATATATGTTGCGCTCAGAGCAACTCGAAACGCGCATCTGGCTTGCCGCGGACTCGCGCCTCTGCACGGGCTTGCTCTTACAACGCCTGCCTGTGCAGGGTGGCAACCAGCAAGCGGCTCTGTCGACGGCCCACGAGTCCTGGGAGCGAGCACTGCAACTGGCGCAAACGCTTAATCAACCCGAGATGTTGGGTACGGATCAAGATACGCTGTTGCATCGTTTATTCTGGGATGAGCTGCTTCATTCTTTTGAGCCGCGCACCATCACTTGGCGCTGCTCATGCTCACACGAGCGAGTAGCCGATATGCTGCGCATGCTCGGCAAACCCGAGGTGCAGGACATGTTTGAAGATCGCGACTCAATTGAGGTCGCGTGCGAGTTTTGTGGCCAACCCTACAGTTTTGATGCAGCCGATGCGTTAAAACTATTTACTACGGTGCACTAAGAGGAGCATGTCGGCCATCGGAAAATACTAGGGCCGCAACTCAATCGGCACACACAATTGGTAACCCACACCCCACACTGCCTTAATGGGCGAGTCTGCTCCAACGGGCATCAGTACGACAATTTTTTTTCGCAGCCGACTGACTAGGCTCTCAAGGGAACGACGCCCAATATTCTTGACGCCCGCACGTTGGCTGAGGATCTCGCATATCAATTCACTTTCGAGTAAATGATGCGTTGCTTGTGCTAATGCCACCAAGAAAACCTTTTCACTATTTGTGAGGTATATCTTTTTTTGATTTTGCTCCGAGCGCAGGGAAAGGTCCTGGAGCGATAGCGCAAGAACCACATTAGGGACAATGCTTTGCTGCACACGGCGATACTGACTAATTAACGCTGCCGTCAATTCATCTGGCTCGATCGGTTTGCTTAAGTAGATATCTGCACCCGCCTCGTAGCCTTTTAACCGCTCAGGAATTGCCGTGCGCGCCGTTAACATCAAGATGACAATTGACGGGATGCTCACACGCATGCGCCGAGCGATCGACAGCCCATCTTCCCCCGGTAGGTTTAGATCTAGCACAAGCGCATCAATTGGCTCGGTAAGAAGCAATTGATCAAGCGATGCACCACAGTCAAGCGCATAGACAATGAAACCCTGTTGTTTAAGGTGGTAATGAATCTCTTTGCGCAACAGGGGGTCGTCTTCCACCAAAGCGACACGCATGCTTCGAACACCGACACCGAGAACGTTAGACCCCATCATGATTTCAATGTCACTGAGAAAACTATTTTTCCAAAGGAATGTTGGCAAGACACACGAGCGCCTAACATATCACAGATAGATTTCACTAAGTACAGTCCCAGTCCTGTTCCCGGCAAGAAATGAGCGTGTTCACCTCGGTAATATCTAGAAAACACGCTCGCAGAATCCGGGGTGCCTGCAGCGCCGACGACATTCTCAACGGACAGGGTAAAGAGCCCAACCCTATCTAGAGTAGCCATCATGATGATTGACGAATCAGGCGCAGAATACTTCAGCGCATTATCAATCAGATTCGTCACGATCACCGCAAAGAGATCGGGATCCGTCCTAACGAGCATGCTTGGCGAGTTGAACTGGAGTTTGATTCGGGAAGCATCTGTTGCATGGCGCACGACATCCTGTAAAACATCCCCCATATTCAGCTCTTGAGGTTTCGGCGTTATTTTTTTCTGATCAAGGGAATCGACTTGGACACAGCGTTCAATCACTGTATCCATGCTGTGAATCGCTTGAATCATGCTGCCGATGCGTTCATTCGCTTCGAAAGTCTGTACTTGAGGGAGCTTTAACAAGGTCGTCTTAAGCGACCCCGCAGCCATACGAATCGCAGCGAGTGGATTTTTAAGCTCATGCGTCAACATATCGACCATCATGCTGCGCTCTTTCACTTGCTGATGCTCAAGCTCATTACGCGCTTGCGTCTGCGCCAGATTGCTTAGGGCCTCCTGGTTGTTCAAGCGACGGACGCGTATTTCACTCGCCACCAAAAATGACATAAAGATCGAGACCAGCAAACCACCAAAATTCCCCGGAACGATCATGCGATCAACCTGAGCCAAACCCAGCGCAGGCATCATGTCAGCCCAAAGCATGAGAATCATCAGCGAGGCCAAAGACAACATCAATACACGATGAACTACTATTTTTATACCTGATTGGCATAGCGCCACCAACCACACAACTGGCCAGAACGTAACGAAAATAAAATTAAAAGCCAAACCATAGAGAGAGACCGGTTCAAAGACTAACCAGCACAGTTGGGCCACAAACACGACGACCACCGCCGTCACTAGCTTAGAATACCAGCGCGGTATGGTTAGATATTTTAGAAACGCAGTCGACAGTAAGGTCGAGAAAAAAAGGCGGGTGATGTACGCCGTATTGAAAATAAAATTATCGAGCCACGCAGTCTCTGGGGTGAGGTATTTGGCGTAAATACCTAGTGCAGAGAGGGTCAGCAACAACGCAGAAACCTGCGTCATCAAAAAATAGCTGGCTAGAGAGCCGCCACCACTAAAATATAACAACACTGACATGACGATTAGCGCAAGCAACACACCGAACTCTAAACCCGCGCTCAACGCCTGATCTGTAGCCTCTTGATTCAAGGCAAGGCGATCAAGTAGTTTCGCGGTCAGGTAGTAGCCATTGGTCGTTTCAACCCGCAAATAGAGCTCATTGTTTTCTTTTTGGCCTAGCGCCACGGAAAAACAATATTGCCCAAACGGACACCCCACTTGTTCAGCGGGATAGCGATCACCAACCACCCGCCGTGACCATTCTCCGTTCTGTCGCTCATACAAGGCAATCTCAGCGATGTAGTGAGGCCCGAGGACCAACACTGCGGATTGCTCAGACGTGGTGCTTGTGTCGATTTTTAAGCGAATCCATCGAATGCTTGGTGTCAACGAACGCTTGAGCACTCCCTTGTATGGCTCGAACTCTTTCGCAATCACTTCCTGCAAGCCGAGCGACCGTGTTTCATCAACGTAGATCCCACGCTCACGAATGAGGTCTGACTGCGCCTGGGCACACAATGCAATCAAACTTAGGAAAGCAGCAGCGAGTAGTCTGTTTGCCAACACGCTTATTATTCCGCCGTACGTGCGAGGTACTCCACTGCGCTACGAACTCCGCGCTCACCGACATCAATACCGATAGTTTGCATTGACGCCTCAACGCCCGACAAACAGCCGAGGATCATGGCGGCGTTCAGGTCACCGAGGTGACCAATGCGAAACACACGCCCAGCAAACGGCCCGAGCCCGCCAGCAATCAACACCTGGAACTTGTCGCGCGCTGTTTTGCGAATGAGTTCAGGATCAATCCCGGGTTTGACGAGAACCGCTGTCACCGACAAAGAGCGCGCTTCTGGAACACGACACAGAAACTGCAGATTGCCCGCCTCAGACCAGGACTGTACGGCCGCGTGTACAGCCCCTGCCAAGCGCGCATGACGCGCATGGACATTTGCCACACCTTCCTTGGCAAGCAAGCCAAACGATGCCTGCATGCCGAACAATAAGTTCTGAGGAGGGGTGCCGCAAAAACGGCTATAGGAAGGACCTTTGCGACGACGCAACCAGTCCCAGTAAAAACGTGGGGCGGGATTTGCTGCACACACTTTCATCGCTCTTGCGTCAGCCGCGCAAAAGCCAACACCAGGAGGAACCATCAGCCCTTTTTGCGAGGCGCCCATGACAGCGTTCACGCCCCACTTTTCCATTTCAAACGGCACAACACCAAGAGACGCCACAACATCCACGACAAAGAGGGCTGGGTGCTTGGTCGCGTCCATGGCTTGTCGCAGTGCCAACACATCGCTTGTCGTGCTGCTGGCCGTATCCGTATGCACAGTAAAGACTGCGACGATTTCATGTTTGGTATCAGCACGCAGTGCGTCTTGCACGGCCACCGGATCGATCGGATATCCCTCTTGATAAGGCGTGCGCAACACCACAGCGCCCATCGCCTCAGCCATCAAGGCCCACGAATCGGAAAAGTGGCCTGTACCAGCAATAAGAACTTTTTGTCCGGGCGCCAACAAGTTGACGATCATGGCTTCCCAGACACCATGGCCATTTGCCGCAAACATGAACACTTCAGCAGACGGCGCGTTAAGCAATGCCTTCAAGCCTTCTTCGCACGCATCAATACAGGCATCTACGCGTGGGTCACCCATGTCCATGGGCTGGTTCGTCATCGCATCCAACACGGCTTTCGGCACATTCGACGGGCCAGGCGAGTGCAACAAACGGGTACCGGGAATGTATGGGAAAGCGGCAGTGGGCGAAGTCATTACTTATCCTCAAAAAAGTTGCTCAATTTTACCCGAGCCTCAGCATGCGAACTTCCACGAATCGACATATGAGCAATAAAGACAAATACTACTGTCGATGCAAAACAACGATCAGCTATTGGGGGCGGCGCAGGGGGGTGCAACACTCATCGAAACGACATTTAGCCTCTTAGTCGTGCTGTTTTTCGCCGGGCTCTGCCTAGAGCTTATGCAAGCACACCAAACCCGACATCTGATTAGCCTGGCACTCCAGGAAGCCGCCCGAGTAGCGGCGGTCACGCGCGCAAACCCGGAGCACTGGCGCCCAGTACTTATTCGAGGACTACGATTAACTTACACCAGCACTGCGGCCCAATATCAGCATGCTCGGTTGACCCAACGGCACGGCCTGGCGCCCTACTCTGTCGAGGTTCTACCGCATGCACCCGCACGCCAGAGACAAGGCCATGACGCCTTGCTCGACACTCCTCATCCCGGACAACCCACTGACGCGGTGTTGCACCTCAGGCTGACCTATTTATATGTGCCTAAACAGCCCTGGCTCAAGGCGGCCATCAAGGCGCTGGGCGAGTTGAGCGCCGCGCCGCAAGGCGGGCACACACGCCTGCTTAAAGCAGCGCGCGCCTCAGGGCTGATTCCTATCGTCGTGGAGTACAAAGTGTTGATGCATACCGATCTGCCTGGCTAACACTCAGCATTTAACGCGGCGGGTTTGCAGGACGTGCGGGTGGGGTGGGTGGTGCAGCCGGTGGCGGTACTTGCGCGGGCTTGGCTCCTGCACGCGATGGCGGCACCTTGACTTCAGGCGGCTTCACCCCCGGGGGCAGCAACTGCACAAACACCTCGCCCTGCTTGAGCATGCTTAACTCGGAGCGTGCGCGCTCTTCTGCTGCCTCCGTACCGGTTCGCAAGTCTTCGATTTCAGCAGCCAAGGCTTTGTTACGACTAGCGAGCCCGTCATTCACGGTGCGTTGATCAGAGACTTTCATCTGTAAGTCCCAGACGTCAAACCAACCACCCCAACCCATCCACAAGGGATATTGGATCAGGCTGGCCAGCAATAACAATCCGACAAACAAAAGACGCATAGCACCTCAGTGTCTCGCCGCAGTCATGGACTGCTGCGATCCGGTTTTACCGCAGATTGTAGAACGCGTCGCGCCCAGGATAAGTTGCTACCTCTGCCAACTCTTCTTCAATCCGCAACAATTGATTGTACTTAGCCATGCGATCAGAACGCGAGAGCGAACCCGTTTTGATCTGCATCGCATTGGTTGCTACAGCGATATCGGCAATCGTCGAATCTTCTGTTTCACCCGAACGGTGGGATACGACGGCGGTGTAGCCGGCGCGCTTGGCCATTTCAATCGCTGCAAAGGTTTCAGTCAAGGTCCCAATTTGGTTGATCTTGATCAGAATCGAATTCGCTATATTCCGTTCGATGCCTTGCTTCAAAATTTTGGTATTCGTCACGAATAAATCGTCACCAACCAACTGAACCTTACGCCCCAATTGTTCCGTCAGGTACTTCCAACCATCCCAGTCGTTTTCGGCCATACCGTCTTCGATCGAGATAATTGGATACTTATCGCACCAAGTGGCCAACAGACTGGTGAGGTCTTTGGATGAAAGGGAAATCCCGCCCTCACCATGCAAGGTGTACTTGCCGTCTTTATAGAATTCAGTTGCGGCGCAATCTAGGCCCAGCGCGATTTGGGTACCAGGCTCGTAACCCGCGCTTTCAATCGCACGCAAAATCAGTTGGATCGCCGCTTCGTGATTAGGGACGTTGGGCGCAAAGCCCCCTTCGTCACCGACGGCGGTCGACATACCCTGATCGTTGATAATTTTCTTAAGTGCATGGAATGTTTCAGCGCCCATGCGCAGCGCCTCGCGAAAGCTGGTCGCCCCAATCGGCAAGATCATCAACTCTTGCATATCAAGCGTGTTGTTAGCGTGTGCGCCGCCATTGATAACGTTCATCATCGGCACAGGCATACTCATCGGGCCACTGCCACCAAAATAGCGGTAAAGAGATAGGCCGGACTCGTCGGCTGCAGCACGAGCCACCGCCATACTGGCCGCCAAGATGGCATTCGCCCCCAAACGCGACTTACCTTCGGTGCCGTCTAACTCAATGAGCGTACGGTCAAGAAAGGTCTGCTCTTGAGCGTCTAAACCCATCAGGGCTTCAGACACTTCTGTATTGAGGTTTTCAACCGCGCGCAAGACGCCTTTGCCTAGGTAGCGCGACTTATCACCGTCACGCAATTCGATCGCCTCACGACTACCGGTCGAAGCGCCCGAAGGCACTGCCGCGCGGCCCATGGCCCCCGACTCAAGCAAGACATCGCACTCAACTGTCGGGTTGCCGCGCGAATCAAGGATTTCACGACCAATGATATCTACGATTGCACTCATTTCTCTAGTTCCTGAAAAATAAAAATATTCAATAATTTTGCAAATTAAGGTTGGCGAGTCGCGCTACGCAAACTGGGTTTCTAAAAACCCATTTCGCTTGACGACGCGATCAATGTCTAACAACGTCTCGAGCAGCGCTTTCATTTTCGCAAGCGGCACGGCATTTGGCCCATCGGACAATGCTTTCGAAGGGTCCGGGTGCGTTTCCATAAACAGACCACTCACCCCTGCTGCCACGGCTGCACGCGCCAAGACTGGCACAAACTCTCTCTGTCCACCTGAAGAGCTACCCTGACCCCCAGGCAACTGAACCGAATGTGTCGCATCAAATACCACGGGACATTGGGTTTCGCGCATGATTGCCAGTGAACGCATATCTGAGACAAGATTGTTGTATCCGAAAGAAACTCCGCGCTCGCACACCATGATGTCTTCGGCAACACCCGCCGCGCGTGCGGCATGGCGAGCTTTGTTGACGACCTGCACCATGTCATGGGGCGCAAGAAATTGTCCTTTTTTGATATTGACTGGCTTGCCGCTCGCGGCACAGGCCTCAATGAAATCGGTTTGTCGACACAAGAACGCAGGCGTCTGCAATACATCAACGATCGCGGCCACTGCAGTCACTTGATCTTTATCGTGCACGTCGGTGAGCACAGGCACCTTTAACGTGGCGCGCACATCGGCCAAGATCTGTAAGCCCTCGTCCATGCCCGGCCCGCGGTAAGAGGTCCCAGAGCTGCGATTCGCTTTATCGAACGAGCTTTTATAAATAAACGGGATACCCAATGCTTTGGTGATTTCAAGGAGCTGTCCCGCCGTGTCAAACGCCATCTGTCGAGACTCGATCACACAGGGACCTGCGATCAGAAAAAAAGGCTTCTCCAGACCGATGTCAAATCCGCACAGCTTCATCAGGACCCTTTGCGTTGTGTCTGATGCGCCAAGGCCGCCTGAATGTAGCTCGTGAACAGCGGATGGCCATCACGCGGCGTGGATGTGAACTCTGGGTGAAACTGCACACCCACGAACCACGGATGGTTGGGAAGCTCCATCATTTCAGGTAGATTTTCAGTTGGCGTTCTGGCACTAATCACCAAGCCGGCCTCTTCGAGACGCGGGACGTAAACGTTATTGACCTCATAGCGATGGCGATGGCGCTCGTTGACCTGCGGACCGTAAATCTTATTGGCCAACGTATCCGCTTTGACTGGACATTTTTGCGCACCTTTACGCATGGTGCCACCCAAATCGGACTGCTCATCGCGTTTTTCAATACGTCCTTCGCGATCGAGCCACTCTGTAATCAATGCCACGACTGGGTGAGGCGAGACTGGATCAAACTCTGTGCTGTTCGCGTCGGTCAAACCCGCGACATGACGAGCGAACTCAATCACAGCCAACTGCATCCCCAAACAGATACCAAGGTAGGGAACGTTGTACTCACGCGCATAACGAATTGCGGCGATCTTACCTTCGGTGCCGCGCTTACCAAAGCCGCCCGGCACCAGAATGGCATCAAACGGCTTGAGCACGCTCACACCGTGTTGCTCTATGCTTTCAGAATCAATATATTCAACTTTGACCCGCGACTTGGTATGAATCCCGGCGTGGATTAACGCCTCAGTCAAGGACTTATAGGACTCTGTCAGGTCGACATACTTGCCCACCATCGCGATCCGAACTTCGTGCTCAGGATGCTCAAGCGAATACACCAACTTGTCCCACATCGACAAGTCTGCGGCAGGAGGGTTTAAGTTCAGCGCCTCACAAACGAGATTGTCTAGGCCTTGCTTGTGCAGCATGGAAGGGATTTTGTAAATCGAATCTGAGTCCCAAACGGAGATGACCGCATCAAGCGGCACGTTTGAGAATAACGAGATCTTGGCGCGCTCTTCGTCGGGAATCGGGCGATCAGCTCGGCAGAGCAACGCATGGGGAATAATGCCGATTTCGCGAAGTTTTTGTACAGAGTGCTGTGTCGGCTTGGTCTTGAGCTCACCGGCTGAGGCGATAAAGGGCACCAGCGTGAGGTGGATAAACGCCGCGTTATTACGCCCGAGTCGCAGGCTCATCTGACGTGCGGCCTCGAGGAATGGCAGTGACTCGATGTCGCCTACCGTACCACCGATTTCAACAATTGCGACATCGGTTGCACCATCCCAAGACTGGTCAGCACCACGGGTAATGAACTCTTGTATTTCGTTGGTGATGTGAGGAATGACCTGAACGGTTTTACCTAAGTATTCGCCGCGACGCTCTTTGCGCAGGACCGATTCATAAATTTGACCCGTCGTGAAGTTATTCACTTTACGCATCTTGGACGAGATAAAGCGCTCGTAGTGGCCAAGGTCAAGATCGGTTTCAGCGCCGTCTTCGGTGACGAACACTTCACCATGCTGAAACGGGCTCATGGTGCCCGGATCGACGTTAATGTAGGGATCAAGTTTGAGCAGCGTGACCTGCAGGCCACGCGATTCAAGGATGGCGGCCAAAGACGCGGCGGCAATGCCCTTACCTAGCGAGGACACCACACCACCTGTGACAAATACGAATTTGGTCATGTGATTAACGCCCAGTTTAATGGGGCGCATGCGGGAAATTTGGATTATACCCGCCCAAAGGCTTGGTGCGTTGCAACAACCATTCCAATGCGGCTCCACTGACCGTTGGCGCAAGTCGGGTCCGAACTTCCGCGTGATACGCATCGAGCCAGGCCAGCTCGTCGGGGCGCATTTGGTTTAAATCAATACAACGGGTGTCGATTGGACAGAGAGTCAGCGTCTCAAACTCCAAAAACTCTCCAAACTCAGACGTACCCGCAGCCTGGTTACAGACTAAGTTCTCGATACGAATACCCCAGCGGCCTGGGCGATACAGGCCAGGCTCATTTGAGGTAATCATGCCAGGCTGCATGGCCGTATGCGGCGCAGGCGCAGCGCGATAAGAGATCACTTGAGGCCCTTCGTGGACGTTCAAGTAGTAACCCACCCCGTGCCCCGTCCCATGGCCGTACTCCACCAGCCGCTCCCAAAGCGGTGCCCGCGCCACGGCATCCAGCATCGGAGAGGCCACACCCCGCGGAAAACGCAGGCGCGACAAGGCAATCATGGCTCTGAGGACAGCGGTGTAATCAGACTTTTGCTCTGGGCTGATCTGACCGATCGGTACCACCCGGGTGATATCTGTTGTACCGCCTAAGTATTGACCGCCTGAGTCAATGAGCAACAGCCCATTGCCTTGAATGCGGGCATAAGACTGTGGGGTCGCATGGTAGTGCGGCATTGCACCGTTGGCATTAAAGGCGGCGATCGTGCCAAAGCTGCGCGATACAAAACCTGGTTGCTGCGCCCTGAGATCGGTTAAGCGTTCATCGACCATCAGCTCATTCAGTACGGTGTCGTCAGCGCGGTCAATGGCTTGCTCGAGCCACGCAAAAAAAGCACACAGGGCAGCACCATCTTGCTCCATCACACGGCGCACATGCTGCAACTCATGTTCGGTCTTTTGTGACTTGAAGAATGTGCTTGGGTTAATCGAGCGCACCGTGTTTGCGACGATGCGATCAATCAACGCACAGGTCGTGCGCGCCGGATCAAACAGCACCGTGTCTTGAGGCGGCAGCTTGACCAACTCACTGGCGACTGAATCGTAAGGGCGCACCTCGACGCCGTCTGCAGCAAGCGCGCGCGCTAAAGCCGAATCCACTTTGCCCGGCAAAACGAACAGGGTCACGCCATCCATGCTGACGAGCACATGCGCCATAAAAACCGGATTAAACGACACATCGCTGCCGCGCAAATTCAACAGCCAAGCAATATCGTCCAGGGTCGAGAGCACATGCCATTGCGCGCCTTTCTCTTGCATGACTGTGCGGACACGGGCAAGCTTTTCACTGCGCGATTGACCTGCGATCTCAATAGGCAAATCACGAATCGGCGCACTTGGTAAGGCAGGCCTTGCCGTCCAGCACTGGCCAGGCAAATCTAGATCGATCACAAGTTTGATCTGACGCGGCGCGAAGGCTGCCAATAGTGTCTCGCGTGCCATGAGACCAAGCGCTCTGCCATCAACGGCCACGACCGCGCCTTGGGGCAATTGCTCAGCGAGCCACTGTGTGTGAGCCGGATCCGTCGCGACACCGATCTTCATGAGTGTGACGGGCGAGCCAGCAAGCTCTGCCTCGGCCTGCACCCAATAACGACTGTCAACCCAGACCCCAGCAAACGTATCGGTGATGACAACGGTTCCGACAGAACCCGTGAAACCCGTCAGCCACGGGCGCAGCTGCCAGTAGTCAGGAAGGTATTCGGATAAATGGGGGTCCGCGGAGGGAATCAAGCAAGCGTGCACATTCGCCACGCGCATGGCCGCCCTCAGGCAAGAGAGCGCCGTCATCGCAGTTGATTCACTCATTTGGCTGGTTTAGCAAATTTCGCACGTAAGAACGCAATAATGCCAGGCAAAATCGACAAAAAGATAATGAACAAAATCACCAAGGTCAGGTTATCGCGCACAAAAGGCAGATTGCCAAACCAGTAGCCCGCGACGGTGAGCGACACCACCCAAATGATGGCACCCGTCACATTAAAGAATACAAATTTCTTTGGGTCGTACCGGGCGAAGCCTGCAACGAACGGCGCCAGCGTGCGGGCAAAGGGGATAAAGCGCGCGATGATCACTGTTTGACCACCATAGCGATCATAGAAACCTTGCGTGTAAGCCAAATGCTTGGGATTGACTAGTGTTGTCCGTTCAATCAGAGCAGCCCCAAACCACCGGCCCACCGCATAGTTCACTGCATCGCCAACGATCGCCGCAGTTGTCAATAACGCGATGAGCAAATAGATATCCATCTTTCCCATCGCGCAAATCGCACCAGCGACAAACAGCAATGAATCGCCGGGTAAGAATGGCATGAACACCAAACCGGTTTCAGAAAAAATAATGACGACTAACAAAACATAAATCCAAACACCGTAGTTCTCAATGAACTGCAGCATTGTCTTATCAATGTGCAGCAATAAATCTAGCAAATTGGTAATCAAGTCCATAGAAAATCCTAGGTGTAAATCAAACTGCCGACACATCCAACTTAGCAGCCGTCTTGGCTTTGATCTCGTCGACCGTTACGCCGGGCGCGAGCTCAAGTAATTTCAAACCACTGGGCGCCACTGCCATGACCCCTAGATCCGTAATCACCATATCGATTACACCCACACCGGTGAGGGGTAGTGTGCACTGAGGTAATAACTTCAGATCAATGGTGCCGTCTTTTTTGTGCGCGACATGCTCCATCAGCACAATCACGCGACCCACCCCTGCAACCAGATCCATCGCCCCGCCCATGCCCTTGACCATTTTGCCGGGGATCATCCAGTTGGCCAGATCGCCCTGCTCGGACACTTGCATGGCGCCAAGAATGGCCAAGTTGATTTTTCCACCACGAATCATCGCGAACGAATCCGCCGACGAAAAAATGGACGAGCCTGGCAACGTCGTCACGGTTTGCTTACCCGCGTTGATCAAATCAGGATCGACTTCATTTTCCAGTGGGAACTGCCCAATGCCGAGTAAACCGTTCTCGGATTGCAGCCACACCTCAATGCCTTTGGGCACATGATTGGCCACTAAGGTCGGCAGACCGATACCCAGGTTTACGTAAAAACCGTCTTTGAGTTCGCGCGCTGCACGCGCAGCCATTTCATCACGAGTCCATGCCATGATTATTCTCCTTAGCTCGCTGCGCGAACGGTGCGTTGTTCGATGCGTTTTTCGGGTGTTGCATTGATCACAATGCGATGCACGTAAATACCAGGTAGATGGATGTTTTCAGGCTCAAGCGTGCCATTTTCAACAATCTTCTCAACCTCAACCACGGTAATCTTTCCGGCCATCGCAACGGGCGGATTGAAATTACGCGCTGTCTTGCTAAAAATCAGGTTGCCACTGCGATCGGCGATGTATGCCTTGACCAATGACACTTCAGGCACAAGCGCGCGCTCCATGATGTACTGCTCGCCATCGAACTCGCGGATTTCTTTACCATCGGCCACAATCGTGCCCACGCCGGTCTTTGTAAAAAAAGCTGGGATCCCTGCACCACCTGCACGCAAGCGTTCGGCCAAGGTGCCTTGGGGCGTGAATTCGAGCTCAAGCTCGCCCGCCAGGTATTGCCGCTCAAACTCTTTGTTTTCTCCAACATAAGAGGCAATCATCCGGCGCACTTGTCGGGTCTGCAACAACATGCCAAGACCAAAGCCATCGACACCTGCGTTATTGCTGATGCATGTGAGATCTTTGGTGCCCAGATCACGCACCGCGGCAATCAGTGCCTCGGGAATGCCGCAAAGGCCAAACCCACCTACGGCGATGGTTTGGCCATCTTTAAGAATCCCGGTGAGCGCCTCTTTGGCGCTTGGATATAGCTTGTTCATGCAAACCGCTCCTTGGTTATCGCTTGTGTGTGATTATCGACGATTTATAGACCTTGCCAATGCCTGAAGGACTTCAGGAGGCCAAGGGTGGGATTTACCCGACTCAAAGTCCATCAACACCATGATTGACTTGCCCTGCGCGCACAACTCAAGCTGATCGCCTTGCACAACGGACAAATCGACGGCATGTTCCATGCTGGAGCGCCCGATATTGACCACCCGATGACTGACGCGGATGGTGGCCGGGTAAGTGATCGGTTTTTTAAAGTCGCAAGAACAATGGACAACCACGGGGTTCAGACGCTCGGACTGAGCAATACCACCCTCATAAAACATCCGAATGCGCCCTTCTTCCATATATCGGAAATAGTTCGCATTATTTAAATGATTAAGAGGATCGGCATCGGCCCAGCGCATGGGCACATCCATATCAAAAATATCGCCAACGGCGAGAGTCGATCCGTCTGAGACAGCCACAGAATTCTCCGCAAGAAACGCAAAAGGGTTGCTTCGGCTCTTTGCAAGGCCAAGACCGCAAAAAGTCTAACGGCCGTGCAATACAATCGAGCGATTAAACATCATACCTTTTAAGCAGGGAGACTCTTATGTCTGCACGTGAATCGATGGAATATGACGTTGTTGTGGTCGGTGGTGGTCCTGCCGGTCTGGCAACCGCCATCAAGCTCAAACAGCTCGCGGCAGAGCGCGACCATGAGGTGTCGGTTTGCGTCCTGGAAAAAGGGAGCGAGATCGGCGCGCACATCCTGTCTGGCGCAATCATGGACCCCATTGCGCTGACCGAACTGATCCCTGACTGGAAAGAAAAAGGGGCGCCGCTCGACACCGCAGTCACTGAGGATGAATTTCTGTTTTTGTCCCCCACTGGCTCGCGCAAGACGCCGGAATGGCTGCTGCCAGAGTGTTTCCAGAACCACGGCAACTACATCGTTAGCCTGGGTAACGTCGCGCGATGGCTCGGTGAACAGGCCGAGGCGCTTGGCGTAGAGATCTTCCCAGGATTTGCCGCCGCCGAAGTCCTGTATGACGACAAGGGCGCTGTGCGCGGTGTGGCCACGGGTGACATGGGTGTAGGACGGGACGGCCAACCAACTGACCAATATCAACAAGGGATGGAGTTACTGGCTAAGTACACGGTCTTTGCCGAGGGCGCGCGCGGACAGTTAGGTCGCGAACTTATCGCCAAGTTCAAGCTTGACGAGGGCCGTGACCCCCAAGCCTATGGCATTGGCATCAAAGAACTTTGGGAAATCGATCCAGCTAAGTCCAAGCCTGGCCTGGTCGTGCACACCGCCGGCTGGCCGCTCGACTCCGACACCTACGGCGGATCGTTTCTGTACCACCTGAACAATAACCAGGTTGCGGTGGGCATGGTGGTGGGCTTGGATTACGCCAATCCGTGGATTTCCCCTTTTGAAGAATTTCAACGCTACAAGACGCACCCTGCGATTCGGGGCACCTTCGAAGGTGGCAAACGCTTGGCCTATGGTGCGCGCGCCATTACGGCGGGCGGATTACTGTCCTTACCAAAACTCATTTTCCCAGGCGGTGCGTTAGTTGGTTGCGAAGCGGGTTTCCTGAACGCTTCCCGTATTAAGGGTAGTCATGCAGCGATCAAGTCAGGCATGATGGTTGCGCAAGCCGCCTTTGATGCGCTACTTGCAGAGCGCAGCCACGACGAACTGCCAGCCTACCCAGCCGCCTTTGAGTCGTCATGGCTGCATGCTGAACTCAACAAGGCGCGCAACTTTAAGCAGTGGTTTAAAAAAGGTCGTGCGGTGGGTACTGTGATGACGGGGATCGAGCAGTGGTTGCTAAAAGGCAATATGCCCTGGACGATCCATCGCACCAAGCGCGACCACGAGTGCCTGCAGCCTGCTGATCAATGCCCACGCATCGAGTATCCAAAACCTGATGGTGTGTTGACGTTCGATCGTTTGAGCTCGGTGTTCATCTCCAACACCAACCACGAAGAGAATCAGCCGATTCATCTGACACTCAAAGACGCCTCTGTGCCTGTGGCGATCAACCTTGGAAAATACGGTGGACCAGAATCGCGGTACTGCCCAGCGGGCGTGTACGAATATATCAAGGATGATCAGGGAGCCGACAAGCTACAAATCAACGCGCAGAACTGCGTGCATTGCAAAACATGCGATATCAAAGACCCCACACAAAACATCGTGTGGGTCGCCCCACAGGGCGGCGAAGGCCCGGTCTACACTGGTATGTAATCAACCTATTTTTTACGCGAGCAAACGCCATGAGCACACGACCACAAGCAGTTCCGACTACACAAATCGACAACGAGCGCGTGATCGTCACGGAGTGGCGCTTTGCCCCCGGGGCAGAAACAGGCTGGCACACCCACGGCCACGACTACGTCGTGGTACCCATCGCGAACGGTTTGTTGCACCTAGAAACGCCCGAGGGCCTCAAAGAGTTTCCACTCAAGCTTGGTCAATCCTACACGCGTGGAGCGGGCGTGCATCACAATGTGATTAACGCCAGCGCCCATGAAGTCGCGTTCATCGAAATCGAAGTGCGCTAAAACCTCCGTCAAACGCCAACAGGAAACCTGCCATGCTCGATCCCAAAGCTAAAGCCCTGATTGATCTGGTCGCCGAGAAAGGCATTCCCCCAATGCACGCTTCGCCCCCGGTTGAGGCGCGGCAGTTTTATCGCGAGCGTCGCTTCTTTAGCCAGCCCGAGGCACCAGAGGTTGCAGAGAGTAAAGATATTAAAGTGCCGGGCCCGCTCGGCACAATTCCCGTGCGCGTGATTCGTCCTCTGGGCAGTCAAGCCGCTCAGACCTTACCGGCTCTCGTTTATTACCATGGCGGTGGGCATGTCATTGGCGACCTGGACACCCATGACACGCTGTGCCGCTCCTTAGCCAATCTTGCTGGTTGTGCCGTCTTATCCATCGACTATCGGATGGGGCCAGAGCACGTCATGCCTGCAGCCTCCGATGATTGCGTGGCTGCCACAAAATGGATACACGCGCACGCGGCGACGTTAAACATTGATCCGAAGCGTATCGCGTTGGGTGGGGACAGCGCAGGCGGGCACTTGGCCGCTGTAGTGGCGTTAACGCTTAAGCAAGACAATGCCTTTAAGCCTGTCCTGCAATTACTACTCTACCCAGTCACCGATGCCAGCCAAGAGCGCGAATCGATGCGCACAAATGGCGAGGGCTATTTGTTGACTCGGGAAACCATGGCTTATTTTTTCGGGCACTACATGCCTGAGCAGTGGATGCGCAAGGACTGGCGCGGTTCGCCCATGCTAGCCAAAGACCACAGTGGGTTGCCACCGGCCATGGTGATCACTGCGGGCTACGACCCCTTGCACGACGAAGGCCGAGACTACGCTGACAAACTATCGGCCGCAGGTGTGCCCACACAATACATCTGCTTTGCGCGACAAATCCACGGCTTTATCCCAATGGGGCGCATCATCGACGAGGCCAACACCGCCGTCAAACTCTGCGCCCAAACCCTCCGGGATCACTTCTTAAACGCCACAACCTCTTGACGCTGTTCTCCTAGACCGTCGATACCGAGGGTCATGACGTCGCCCGCCTTGAGGTAGCGAGGCTTGGGTTTTACACCCATGCCAACGCCTGGAGGCGTACCGGTGGTGATGACGTCGCCTGGCATCAGCGTCATGAACTCGCTGACATAGCTAACAATCGTCTGCACATCAAAAATCATGGTCTTGGTGGTGCCAGTCTGGAAACGTTTGCCGTTCACATCCAACCACATACCGAGTTTTTGTGGATTCTTGATTTCGTCTGCCGTGACGAGCCACGGGCCGACCGGACCAAAAGTGTCGCAACCCTTGCCCTTATCCCACGTACCGCCGCGTTCGAGCTGATATTCACGCTCTGACACGTCGTTAATCAGGCAATAGCCAGCGACGTGTTTGAGTGCGTCTTTTTTGCTGACATAGCGCGCTTTCTTTCCAATCACCACGCCAAGCTCAACTTCCCAGTCGGATTTCTTTGATCCTTTAGGCAACATCACCGGGTCATTCGGACCGCTCAAGCTGGTATCCGCCTTAAAGAAAATGATAGGCTCTTTCGGACAAGGCATGCCGGCTTCGGCCGCATGGTCTGAGTAGTTCAAACCAATCGCCAAAAACTTGCCCACATCAGCGAGTGGGACGCCATAGCGTGGCTTGCCTTTTACCAAGGGCAACGTACTCGTTTTAATTTTGGCGAGCTTGGACAGCGCAGCGCTCGATAGTTGCGCCGAAGTGATATCCGGAACCACGCCCGACAAGTCACGCAAGTTACCTTCTTTGTCGATCAGGCCGGGTTTTTCTTTACCTTTAGCGCCATAACGTACGAGTTTCATTGCTTCTCCTTGGATGAAGCGTTGAATTTAACAGCTATCGCGCGGTGTGATCAATATGTTGCGCGGCCGCCAGAGATATCGAACACTGCACCGGTAGAGAAGCTGCAGGCATCCGAGGACAACCACATCACCAAATGTGCGATTTCATCAGGAGCGCCAAAACGACTCATGGGGATTTTGGACAACATGAAATCAATATGCTCTTGCGTCATTTGCGCAAACATTCCGGTACGTACTGCGGCAGGTGTAATGCAGTTGACTGTAATGCCCGTCTGGGCAAGCTCTTTGCCGAGAGACTTGGTGAGTCCGATCACAGCCGCTTTCGAGGCGCTATACGCCGAGGCGTTCGGGTTACCCTCTTTGCCGGCCACCGAAGCGATGTTCACAATGCGCCCTGCCCCCCGGCCTTGTGCTGCAAGCTTCATCAGGGGAACGATTGCCTGACACGTGAGGAGCGTGCCGCGCACATTGATCGCAAACACACGATCCCATTCGCTCAGCGGATAGTCCACAACCGTTGCATTAGGACCGGTGATGCCAGCGCTATTGACCAGCATGTCGATGTTTGCACAAAAGTTTGTTGATGAAGTGAGCGCCTGCGCAACCGACGCTGCATCAGAGACATCGACCTGCACCGAATGCACCTTGCTGCCATGCAAGTCTTGCGCGGCGCGTAGCGCTTGGGGATCACGATCCCAGATAGAGACACGGGCACCTGCGGCAAGAAACTGCTCAACACAAGCTTGGCCAATGCCTGCTGCGCCGCCCGTCACGACAGCGTGTTTGCCACTGAAGTCATAGCGCACCGTGTTTGTCATCACACTTCCTCGTTATCAGCGATCCCGAGGATGATCACTAGACGTAGCGTCCTCCTGCACCAATCGCTACCGTGATCAAACCGAGAATCAAGTTTGTAAATATAAGGGGTCGAATCTTGGCGAGTGCTAGGCCGCCGGTTGGCCAATCTTTTGCAGCCACAGCAGATTTAAGCATACGAAAGGGCCCACCGTAGATATAAGCAAAAATCACGGTCATGACCACAGCGATCAAGAGCATCGTATGCACATACCATCCTAGCTTGCCAAAGCTGCCTAACATGTGAATTAAACCAAAGCCTGACAGAAAGAGCAGAAGGATTGCGCCTTTCACCCACACGAAGAAGCGACCGAACACGCCACTAATCAGTGTCAGACGTTCTGGTGGCTGCAACACGCTTGCCGCAGTCGGGCGCAGTGCACTGTGCGCAAAAAACATCCCACCGACCCAAACTAGGGCAGCTAACAAATGCAACACCACCAAAAAGGCCATCAACATTGCGATCTCCAAACCTAGATTTACTGTGCCGCAGAAATCCACATGGATTCCAAGGCGCAAGATGGCCTAGAGTCTAACGCGCACTTCTCGTTCGCGTTTAAAAATCAGGCAAATCTTAGGGCTATTAAAAAAGGGCCCGAAGGCCCCTTTTTATCACCGCAAGAAAACCCGAAGTCGCTCAGACCGGCTTGGACAACTGATCAAGAATCGCGGGGTTTTCTAAGGTAGATACGTCCTGTGTGACCACCTCACCCTTAGCCACGACACGCAACAAACGGCGCATGATTTTCCCGGAGCGCGTCTTGGGCAAGTTATCGCCGAAGCGAATCTCTTTTGGCTTGGCGATTGGGCCAATCTCTTTAGCCACCCAGTCACGCAACTGCTTGCCAATTGCGACCGCCTCATCACCCTCAGGCCGACTGCGCTTGAGCACGACAAAGGCCACCACCGCTTCGCCCGTCGTTGCATCTGGACGCCCCACCACTGCGGCTTCCGCAACCATCTCGTGAGCAACCAACGCGGACTCGACCTCCATGGTTCCAAGACGATGGCCAGAGACGTTCAAGACGTCATCAATCCGCCCCATGATCCAGAAACAACCATCCTTGTCGCATTGCGCACCATCACCCGCTAAGTAGTAACCACGCAACTCGGGAGGAAAGTAGCTCTTAATAAAACGATCTGGATCGCCCCAGATCGTGCGGATCATGGAGGGCCACGGACGTTTAATGACGAGAAAACCACCATGTCCTGCCTCAACATCACCCCCTACTTCATCCACAATTGCTGCGGTGATACCAGGCAAACGTGTCGTGCATGAGCCAGGCTTAAGCGGCGTCGCGCCAGGCAGCGGGGTAATCATGTGGCCACCGGTTTCTGTCTGCCACCAGGTGTCAACGATCGGGCAACGACCGCCGCCCACATTGTTGTAGTACCACATCCAAGCCTCTGGATTGATGGGCTCACCCACCGAACCCAGCAGTCGCAAGCTCGACATATCGTAGGACTTGGGATGATGCGCTGCGACGGCGTCTGACGTCTTAATCAAAGAGCGAATCGCTGTTGGCGCAGTATAGAAAATTGAAACCTTGTGGTCCTGAATCATCCTCCAGAAGCGACCTGCATCAGGATAGGTCGGTACACCCTCAAACACGACCTGCGTCAAACCTGCAGCCAAGGGGCCATACGTGATGTAGGTGTGTCCTGTGACCCAGCCCACATCGGCCGTACACCAGAACACGTCGTTCGCTTTCGCATCAAAGACCCACTGCATCGTGAGCTTTGCCCACAACAGATAGCCCGCGGAGGAATGTTGCACGCCCTTAGGCTTGCCGGTTGAGCCAGACGTGTACAAAATAAACAAAGGGTGTTCGGCATTGACCGCGACGGGCGCGCATTCGGCCGCCTGCTTTTCTACTAAATCGTGCATCCATACGTCGCGCTTGGCATCCCAATTGACCTTGCCACCTGTGCGCTTGTAGACGACGCAATGGCGCACAGCCTCACAAGCGCCCATGCCGAATGCTTCGTCAACGGCTGGCTTGAGTGGAATCGCCCGACCACCACGCAGTTGTTCGTCGGCGGTAATCACCAGACTCGCACCGACATCCACAATACGTTCGTGCAAGCTTTTTGCCGAGAAACCGCCAAACACCACCGAATGCGTGATGCCCAAACGAGCGCAAGCCTGCATCGCAACAACCGCTTCAATCGACATCGGTAGATAAATGATTGACCGATCACCCGCCTTGTAACCAAGCGACTTTAATCCGTTCGCAAATTTGCACACGCGCTCGTAGAGCTGTTGGTAGGTAATCTTGAGGACTTCGCCCCCATCGGTTTCAAAGATAATTGCGATTTTGTTGGCGTTACCGTTCTTGAGATTTACATCCAAGCAATTAGCAGAGACATTGAGCTCGCCGTCACCGAACCACTCAAAGAACGGCGCACGCGATTCATCAAGCACCTTGGTGAAAGGCTTGGTCCACTGCAACTGCTCGCGAGCCATCCGCCCCCAAAAAGCATTCGGATCCCGATCCGCTTCGTCAAGCAGTGCCTGATAGGCAGCCTGCCCTGAAACATTGGCCTGTTGGACAAAGCTCTGGGGTGGTGGGAATACGCGTGTTTCCACCATCACAGATTCAATTGAATTAGCCATGAAATATTGTCTCCTCGGTCACCGGGACGAATGCCCGTTTGAAAAAAAGTTTTATAACTTAAGTGCTGCAATCCCGGCTGTCGCGATCTGTGCATCTTCGGAGGACTGTACTCCCGACACACCGACCCCACCCACCGTGTGGCCTTCAACCGTAATTGGCACGCCGCCCTCGAGCATGCCTTGAATCAGCGGAGCCGACAGAAACGACATACGCCCGTTATTAATGACATCTTCGTAAACCTTAGAGGGACGCGCACCCATTGCGGCAGTATGCGCTTTAGCCGGCGCAATATGGGCCGAAATCGTATTCGCGCCATCCAGGCGCTGCAGACCGAGCAGATGCCCGCCATCGTCCACCACGGCAATCGTCACCGCCCACTTATTGGCTTGTGCGTGCGCTTTGGCAGCCGACAGAATCAAAGAAACATCAGCATCGGTCAACATGGGTTTGGTTTTCATAGGGAATCCTTAGTTTGTTCGAGAGCACTCGAGTCTTCAATTTTAGCTTTAGCGGCCCAAAAACTATCTCGACCATGGATACAGGCTTTATGGGTAGTTTGAATCGGGTTCATAGGGGCTTGGCAAGCAGTTTTGCAGGATTTCGCACTTTTTGTACTATGATTATGCCAAGCTAAGCTTGCACGAGGCTTGCCAAATCCTTTTTTTGTATTGAGTGCCATGTCAGTTTTTACATCTACCGCTTTGCATCTGCGCTCGTCTAGCCGTCGGCTGGGATGGGTGGCGGCGTGCGCGCTGGCGGTTGCATTGACTGGTTGCGCGGACTCCAACAAGCAAGCGGGGTCAGGGATTGGCGGTTACTCAATGGATTGGCGCAATACAACAGACCCGATCGGGGCCTTTGTTAATCGCTTGAGAAACGGCTCCGGCCTGATCATCGGGGATGTCAATCACCCCTTGGCGGCGCAAGCACTGACGCATCTGGGTATTCGTTACCGCTGGGGTGGCAGATCCCCCGAAACGGGTTTCGATTGCAGCGGCTTGGTTTTGTATTCAGCGCAGCAGTCGCTCGGGCTGAAGTTGCCGCCGCGTGCGGATGACATCGCCAAATACGGCGACAGTATCAAACGCGATAATTTAGCGGTGGGTGACTTAGTATTTTTTAATACGCTCGGTACACGCTATTCGCATGTTGGCGTGTACCTGGGCCAGGACAAGTTTGTGCACTCACCCGCCCGCGGTGGAGTGGTCCGTATCGAAGATATGAATCTACGCTACTGGACCATGCGTTATACCGGCGCGCGCCGCCTAAGCCCTGCCACCGAAGTCGCAACGCGCTAACCCGCACACCCCACATTGCTCGAGAGCCTGCTGCATCGCGCATACCGAGCGCCTGCAGGCAACCACTTTTATACCTGAACGTTGCGCAGCATTTCTGAATGTTTTCATGACGTTATGGCCCAAAAAGTCGGTCAGTAGGATCACCATTTGCGTGCCGGTAGGCAGTTGTAACGTCTTTTTTTGATGTGAGGGGTCCCGCCCACTGATGTGATGGGTGATCGCGATGTTGTGATCACGCAGAAGGTTAGGAATGTTGCCGAGTCGATCGGCTCCGACGATTACTGCGCTGATAGTGGGAATCATGTCTGCTCCTAAGTTTAAAAGGTACAGACCAAATGATAATGATTCTCATTTAAATAGCAAGCGTAATGATACCTATTCTCATTTTTTCTCAACTAACTCCCGAATCCGATCCGCATCGAGTTCCGGGGTCAGCATGGCAATAAAGGTGTAGACGTAATCGCGCAAAAAGACGCCAGACTTCAGCGCAATGCGCGTAGTCTGTTCGCCAAAAAGATGGCCTGCCGGGATACAGACCAAATTGGTGTCGCGGTGCGGCTCATAGGCCATCCCGGCAATGATCCCGATTCCAAGACCTACATCGACGTAGGTCTTGATGACATCGGCATCAATTGCTTCAAGAACGATATCTGGGCGCAGACCTTGTGCCTCAAACGCACGATCAACCGAGCCCCGCCCCGAGAACGCACGATCATACGTAATGACGGGGTAGCTGGCCAAATGCTCAAGCGTGAGCACAAAATTCTTTTTCCGCGACAGCGCAACGAGCGGATGCTCGGGCGGCACCACCACCGAATGCGACCAGCTGTAGCACGGCAAGGTCGTCAACCCAGGCGTCAGGGCAAGCGATTCTGTTGCGATCGCCAGATCTGCTTGGCCATTGAGCACCATCTCCGCGAGCTGCGGTGGACTGCCCTCTGCAAGCGAGAGATGCACCTTAGGAAAGTGGCGTCGAAAGTCAGGAATAATCTTGGGCAAGACATAGCGCGCCTGAGTATGCGTACAAGCAATGACGAGACTACCTTCATCACGCCGTGCGTACTCATCACTCACTTTCTTGAGGTTATCGATCTCGCACATAATGCGTTCTACGACCGCGGCCACTGAGCGACCGGGCTTGGTCAGGCCTTTAATGCGCTTGCCGTGGCGCTCAAAAATCTGCACTCCGAGCTCATCCTCGAATTCGAGAATCGCTTTGGACACGCCAGGCTGGGACGTAAACAGCGAGCGCGCGGCCTCAGTCAGATTAAAGTCGCGTCGAATGGTTTCGCGGATAAAACGAAATTGCTGCAAATTCATATGATCTCTCCCTGACCACGATTATAAGTAATAAAGGGAATATCCTACATAACAAATTCGTATAAACTTAATCCCTGAAATTCTTAGCATTGCCCCCATATCGATTCATGCGCACAGGCGTTCAACATGCGTGATAATTCACGCAGACAACGTTTACTTACTTTTCACCTTCACACAGGTTTGCCACATGGAATTCAGCACCCACGCATCGGTTTCACCCCATCAACATAAAACAGCCGCGCTCGCGGTCGGGGTTTTTAAGGACGGCATCTTAAGCGTCGCCGCCGACGCGATTGATCGTGCAAGCCAAGGGGCCATTAAAGCGGTCGTCAAAGCGGAGTTCACAGGTAATACGGGCGCCACGCTAGTCTTGAGAGATTTAAAAGGCGTATCGGCCTCACGTGTCGTCTTGGTCGGACTAGGCAAACAAAGTGAGTACAGCGCGAAAGCGCACGCAACGGCCGAACAAGCCTTCGCAGCCTATTGCGTGCAAGCGCGGTTGACCGAAGCGACATCAAGCCTAGCCGCCATCCCTTACGCACAGAGCGACGCACGTGCGCGCGCACGCACCGCGGCAAGCGCCGTCGGTGCGCGCCTTTACCACTTTGATGCAACCTTCGGCAAACCGGACCTCGAGGCGCGACCGAAACTGAAAAAATTTATCGCGTTAGTGATTAAGTCAGACCAAGCCGCGACGAACCAAGGCCTGGCCGAAGGCGCCGCACTTGCCGACGGGATGTCGCTGGCGCGCACGCTCGGCAATTTGCCTGGCAACATTTGCACGCCTACCTACCTGGGCGAGGCCGCTAAACAACTGGGGCGCGAGTTCAAAAGCATCAAAGTCACCGTACTCGAACCCAAACAAATTGAAAAGCTTGGCATGGGTTCCTTTTTGTCGGTGGCACGCGGTTCGGCGCAACCTGCCCGCTTCATCGTTATGCACTACCAAGGCAAACCCAGCGCACGCGCCTCGAGCAAGGCCGCAACTAAAGCCGCCGACAAAGGACCGATTGTCCTGATTGGCAAAGGCATCACGTTTGACTCGGGTGGAATTTCGATTAAATCCGCCGCAACCATGGACGAAATGAAGTTCGACATGTGTGGCGCGGCAAGTGTGTTGGGCACCATGCGTGCCATCGCCGAAATCGGCCTGCCAGGGGAAGTCATTGCGCTCATCCCCACATGTGAAAACATGCCAAGCGGCACGGCGAACAAACCAGGCGATGTGGTCACAAGTATGTCTGGCCAAACCATTGAGATCCTCAATACCGATGCCGAAGGCCGTCTGATTCTGTGCGACGCACTCACGTACGCCGAACGCTTCAAACCTTCGGCCGTCATTGACATCGCCACCTTAACGGGCGCTTGCGTGGTCGCTCTGGGTAAAGTGAACTCAGGCCTATTCTCGACCAACGACGCGCTTGCCGAGGCGCTCTTGGTAGCCGGCAAGCAAGCTCAGGATCCTGCTTGGCGCATGCCACTTGACGATGCGTATCAGGCACAACTGAAATCAAACTTCGCCGATATGGCGAATATTGGCGGTCAACCCGGTGGTGCGGTCACGGCGGCGTGTTTCCTGTCTCGCTTCGCAAAAGCCTACCCATGGGCGCACCTGGATATTGCAGGAACCGCGTGGCATGGTGGCGCTGCCAAAGGTGCAACCGGACGTCCGGTTGGCATGCTGTTCCATTACCTCTTGAACCAGGCCTGACGCACAAGATGGCACGCATCGACTTCGCCTTTGGTGCGACCGAACGCATCACGCAGGCTTGTCAAACAAGTCTGCGGCAGTACCTTGCAGGGCAGCCGTTGATTGTCTATTGCACAGACGCGGGACGCCTGAAGGCTTTCGATCAAAAGTTATGGGCCGTCGATGAAGCGGCCTTTGTGCCGCACGGAGCGGCCGATGATCCTGAGGCGGCAGATACGCCCATTTGGCTAGTTTCTAGTGACCTACCGCGCGCCTTGGCCCGCGCACCGGCTAAGGTCTGGCTACTGAACCTAGACGATCACTGCCCACCCGGGATCGACAACGTCACCCGGGTACTGGAAATCGTTTCAGACGACGATACAGATAAAGCCGCGGCGCGCGAGCGCTGGCGTTTGTATCAAGCCGCTGGACATGACATGAAGTCTTTCAGTTTGTCAGCCGTTTGATACGAAATACCCTATAAAATCAAAGGGATCTAGCCTTTCAGGGAACTGTCAGGTATGCTTTCGGTCATAGATACAAGACGATTACTTTGTTCTTGCCTCATTTTTAGTAAAAGGAGCACTACATGAGCGACTATCGCCCAACACTCTCGAGCAACCCATACGATGGCGCCGCGACAGGAGTCGTGCGCAACCGCGTGCTGCGCAACACCTACTGGCTGCTCGCGCTGTCCTTGATTCCAACCGTTCTAGGTGCAGCCGTTGGCATGGCCAGCGGCATCAGTCAAGTCATGGCCTCTAGTCCTGTGATGACGGTCATTATCTTTTTGGCTGGCGCCTTTGGCTTGATGTTTGCCATTGAAAAGTACAAAGACAGCTCCTTAGGCGTTGGCCTGCTGCTGCTGTTTACGTTCTTTATGGGCGTCATGCTGTCGCGCTTATTAGGCTTCGTCTTGGGCATGAGTAACGGCACCCAGCTCGTCATGTTTGCGTTCGGCGGTACGGCGATTGTGTTTGGCACAATGGCCACGCTGGCCACAACGATCAAACGCGATCTGTCTGGCCTGAGCAAGTTCATGTTCATCGGTGTGGTGATTTTGTTGGTCGCTGGTATCGCGAATATTTGGCTCAAGTTGCCCGCTCTGATGCTCACGATCTCGGTGCTTGCGATTGTGATTTTTTCAGCCTTCATGCTGATTGATTTGCAGCGTGTGGTCAACGGCGGCGAAACCAACTACGTTTCAGCTACGCTGGCGATCTATTTGGACGTATACAACGTGTTTTCAAACCTGTTGGCGATCCTTGGCATCACGGGCGGTAGCCGCGATTAACAAGCACTGTGTGCTTTGGTGTTAAAAAGCTCACCTTCGGGTGAGCTTTTTTTTGGAACTGTCTGGAACGCATCATGAGCAACACGGTACTAAGCGAAACAAACCATGGGGTGCTGACCCTAACGATCAACCGACCAGAAAGTCGTAATGCTCTGGACGCGCAAACCTATCTCGCGCTCGCTGCACAAGTGCGTGCCGCCAGTTCGGACGATGCAATACGTGCGATTGTGCTGACAGGTGCCCAAGGGCACTTTACTGCCGGCAATGACCTCAAAGACTTCCAGCGTCCACGTCCCGCGGGGGATAGCCCTGGCATCACATTGCTGCGCAGCCTAGTCGACTCAGATCTTCCAATCATTGCAGCGATTGAGGGCAATGCAATCGGTATCGGCGTGACCTTGCTGCAGCACTGCGATTTTGTGTACGCAGCCGATAACGCACTGTTTAAGATTCCATTTGTACCCTTGGGCTTATGCCCGGAAGGCGCCTCAAGTATGTTGCTCGCGCAACTTGTGGGCGCGCGGAAAGCGACTGACTGGCTGCTACGCGGGCGAGCGTTTAAGCCCCAGGAAGCCTTCGAGGCTGGGTTTATTACTGCTGTGACGCAGCCAGGCCAAGCCTTGGTCCACGCACAGCAGACCGCTGTCGAACTGGCCGCATTGCCCCCACAAGCGCTACAACTCTCTAAACAAATGATGAAACACACGCAGCGCCCCGCGCTTCATGCGGCGTTTGATTACGAGTGGGGTCACTTCACAGAACGATTGCAATCCGCCGAGGCGCAACAAGCCTTTGCCAATTTTTTTAAAGCACGCGAGACGTCCAAAGCGCATTGATATCTTGACGCTGCGCGGTCACGTATGCCAAGCTAGCATCACCCACAGGAGAACTTATGCTTTTCGCAAAAACAGACGATGGTGTCGATCTTTGTTATGAAACAACAGGATCCGGCACACCCATTATTTTTGTTCACGAATTCGCAGGTCATAAAGAAAGCTGGGAACCACAGGTTCGCCATTTCTCGCGGCACTTTCAAGTCATCACCTATAACGCGCGCGGCTACCCTCCTTCCGCGGTGCCCGCCGAGGTCTCGTCTTATTCCCAAAACCGGGCGGCCGCAGATATCCTGGCGGTACTCGATCACTTAAAAATCAAGAAGGCACACGTAGTGGGTCTGTCGATGGGTGGTTTTGCCACGCTGCATTTTGGTCTGTTATATCCTGAACGCGCGCTCTCGCTTTGCGTAGCAGGATGCGGCTACGGTGCTGAACTTGAGATTCGAAATCAGTTCCGCGAAGAGGCAGAGGCCAGTGCAAACATGCTGCTTAAAGAAGGCATGAAAGCCTTTGTTGACAAGTACGCCTATGGCCCAACCCGCCTATCGTTTGAGCGTGCAGACCCCAATGGATTTGCCGAGTTCAAAGAGCAGTTCTATGGCCACTCTGCGCTGGGCTCAGCCAACACACAGCTCGGTGTGCAACGCGAGCGTCCTTCGCTCTACACACTGACCGAAAGACTGCAAAAGCTCACCGTTCCCACATTGATTTTGAACGGCGATGAAGACTGGCCATGCTTGCGTCCAGGCATCATGCTCAAGGAAACGATTCCGTCGGCCGCTTTGTCTATCATGCCCAACTGTGGCCATACCCTCAACATCGAAGATCCGGTGAACTTCAACCGCATCGTCGGTGACTTCATCAGTCAAGCCAGCAGCGGTCGCTGGCCCATGCGTGATCCACGTGCCATGGTCAAGTCGATCACGGGCATGAAAACCTAAGCGGTCAGTCCTACGGACAAGCCACCACATACATACAACAACTGCCCGGTGATAAAGCCCGCCTTCTTATCCAGAAACATGCGCACAGCGTGCGCAATTTCGGCGGGCTCACCAAAACGTCCTACCGGTACAGACTCCATAATTTTCTTTGTCTGAGGCAGCTCAGGTGGATTGCTCGCCAAAAACAACTCCGTTGCAACGGGGCCAGGGGCAATTGCATTGACGGTGATGCCATGCGGCGCGGTCTCGAGCGCCCAGGTGCGCGTCATCCCTGCAAGCCCAGCCTTTGTGCCGCCATACACGGTACGGCCCACCTTACCTAAACCCGCACGACTGCCAATATTGACGATGCGACCATATCTGTTTGCACGCATTTTGGGCAGTACCGCTTGTGTGAGCAAAAGCGGCGCCACCATATTCAGCGTAATCATATCGTCGACATCTTCGAGCGTGATTTCCTCGATTTTGCCAACATGAATCATGCCCGCGTTATTCACTAAATTCAGAATATCTTTCTTCGCCGCCCAATCGAGCGCCGCTTCACGCGTACGCTTGGAGTTGCCCAGATCGACAGATTCAAAAATTTCGCCTGGCAACAGCTGAGCGGGTGCCGTGCGGCTGAAGTTAATGACCTCATAGCCTTGCGCAATGAGGTCCTCTACGACAGCGCGCCCAATCCCGCGACTGCCGCCCGTGACAAGTGCTGTTCCGCTCATTGTGCTGTGATTCCACGGTCTTTGATTAACTTACCCCATTTAGCACGCTCTTTGGCTTCAAAGGCGGCTAGATCAGGCCCAAACAAGTTACCTGGCACTGCTGCCAACTTCATGTAAGCCTCGGCAACCTTCTCCGACTTAAGACCCACGCGCGCGGCTTCGATCAGCTTATCCATCACAGGTTGTGGCGTGCCCTTGGGAGCGTAGATCGCAAACCAAGCCGTGACATCAAAGCCCGCAACTCCACCTTCAGCGAAAGTCGGTAAATTAGGAGCGAGCGGGGTGCGTTCGGCCGAGGTCACGGCAATCCCGCGGATACGCGAACCGTCTTTAATCTGCGCGATAGAGCCAGGCAAATTATCAAACAACAGATCAATTTGCCCCCCAATCAGTGCAGGCATAGAGGCCGACACACCTTTGAACGGAACATGCAGCAATTCAATGCCTGCCATCGCCTCAAAATATGCGCCGGTCAGGTGTGGTGAGGAACCGATACCAGGCGTGCCATAACTCAGCTTCTTGTCACCTGCGGCTTTTGCCGCCTTGATGACATCGCCTAAATTTTTCCACGGCGAATTCGCGGCAACAGAAATCACGTTTGGCGTCGTCGACACTAACGCGATTGGCACGAGATCTGTGCCGGGATCAAATTGCATCTGGGTATACAAAAACTGATTGATGGCTTGCGTACCAATGGTCCCCAAACCGATGGTGTAGCCATCAGGCTTACTGCGTGCCACTTGGGTCAGGCCGACGTTACCGGCAGCACCTGGCTTGTTTTCGACGATCACCGTCTGTTTGAGTGTTGCTTCCATGGCTAGTGCAATGGAGCGACCAAAAATATCAGCTGCACCCGCGGTTGGGTAGGGAACGACCAGGGTCACAGGGCGGCTAGGAAAGCTCTGCGCGACGGCGCTCGAGGCCAACCCTAACGAACCGGCTGCTAGCGCTGCGGCAGCGGTGTGTAGAAAAAAACGTCTTGCTTGCATCGTATGTCACTCCTGGAGTTTTTTTATAAAGTACTTGTTTTTCACAAAGTACGTATATCAGCACTATAGTAATATTTATCGTACTTGATTTAGCTTGCTTGTGCTTCCAAACATTCACAGTCTCAAACAATAACTCGACTTCGACTCAACCTCAAACAAGGCCTTGCAGCATGGCGGAAACACCGTTTTTCTTCTCTCAACGTCTAGCCGAGCTAACCAAGACCCACGGCCAGCATATTGCGTTAATTGATCGAGACACTGAAACCACATTCGCACAGCTTGAACAGCAAGCCAAGCAACTCGCAGGCAATTTACACGCACTCGGGATACAACGCGATCAGCGCGTGGCCGTGTGGCTACCCAACTGCCTCGCATGGGTACAAACATTTTTAGCCTGCGCGCATCTTGGCGCCACCGCACTGGCGGTGAACACACGCTTTCGCAGCAAAGAGGTCGCAGACATCATTGGTCGTGGCAAGGCAGACTGGTTGGTGATGTGGCCAGAATTCAAAGGCATCGCTTTTGCAGATATTTTGGCGGATGTCCCCGAGGATGTTCTTGCACGCCTTAAGGGAATCGTCACGCTGGGCGATTTTCAAAGCCCTGCCGTTCGCGCGATTGCCGCACGAGGCTGCGCGGTGCACGACTACGCCAAACTAACCGATACGCCGAGCACGCCCCCACCCGCAGTGGGTAACGCCGGTGCAATCTGCTTTACCACCTCAGGCACAACGTCGTTACCCAAATTTGTCTTACACGATCAACATACACTCATTGTTCATGGCCAAGCCATGCAAACAGCCTATGACTACAACGCCAGCAGCCGTATTTTGGCCAGCGCACCGTTTTGTGGCGCGTTCGGTTTTTCAACCTTGACGGGAGGCTTAGTAACGGGTTGCACGGTCGTGAGCGAAGCCGTCTCCGACACCAACAGCACGCTCACACAAATTCGACGGCACCGTGTGTCGCACACCTATGCGAATAACGAATCCATTTTGAAGTTACTGGAAGCAGCAGACTCCCCTGCCGACTTTGCGCCATGCAAGCTCTTTGGCTTCGCTAATTTTTCACCGGCAGTCACCAGTCTGCTCGAACAGGCTGAGCGTAATCATTTGGCACTTACGGGCCTATATGGATCGAGCGAGCTCCAGGCGCTTGTCGCTGCGCAGCCGACGCACGACGCTGCGGGAGATCTGAGTGTGCGCTATTTGGCCGGTGGCAAACTGATTCACCCAGCGGCGCGCGTGCGCACGACAGACCCCTCAAGCGGTCAGGTCTTACCGCTCGGCGAGTCCGGCGAGATCGAAATATCCTCCCCTAGCTTGATGGTGGGCTATCTCGACAACCCAGAGGCCACTGCAAAAGCCATTACCGCTGATGGATTCTTTAAGACAGGCGACCTCGGCTATGCCATCAGCGCACAACAATTTGTCTTTCAGACACGTATGGGTGACTCCATGCGCTTGTCTGGTTTTTTAGTGAACCCCGCAGAGATCGAACAAACCGTTGAATCACTGCCCGGTGTCAAGGCGTGTCAAGTCGTGGGCGGCACTGTCGGCACCAAAACATTACCGGTTGCCTTTGTCATTCTGCGCGAGGGAGCCCAGGCAGATCCAGTGGGCTGGACGGCATCTTGTAAACGCAACATGGCAGGCTTTAAGGTTCCTGTGCTCTTTGAGGTTGTCACAAGTTTTCCATCCGTTGAGAGCGCCAATGCCGTCAAGATCCAAAAGAATAAATTACGCGACATGGCCGATGCCTTGCTCGCTACGCGCCCGTAAATACTCAACCTCAAACCAGCCAGTTGAAACAATCTAACGACCTTCTCTACGCGCGCAGCCCCCAACCACTGTACTTGCAGGTGGCTGCCATCGTACGCAGAAATATTGAGCGTGGTGTCTGGCCCCGCGGCCAACAGGTACCCGCGCTAGAAAACTTGGTTGAAGACCTTGGCGTCTCACGCGCGACGATCCGCCAGGCCTTTGGTCTGCTGGAGCGCGAGGGCTTGATCCATCGTTCCCGTGGCTCGGGCACCTACGTCAATGAAAACATTCCTCAACCCATGAAACTCGCTCTCCCCACCAGTTGGGAGGAGACCGTCGCCCTATCCGCCGCCCTGGGAACAACCACGCTCGTGGAATTGAGCGCCGATGTGCCTCTACCCTTGCTTGGAATGGATTGTCCCTTCGATTGCAAAGGTAGTTTTCAATATCTCCAGCGCCTGCACACCACCTCAACCGGACCGTTTTGCTACAGCGAGGTTTATTTAGACCGAAACATTTATCGGCAGCATGCTGCGCGTTACCGCCACGCAACCGTTGTATCGGTTTTGAATGAGCTGCACGGTGACAAGCTGACACACGCCGAGCAACTCGTGAGTATCATCGAAGCGGGTGCGGACTCCGCACAAGCCCTACATCTGCCGCTTGCAGCGCCCGTTGCCGAACTGCGCCGCTACGCTTGTATCGACCAACGTGTCATTTATTTTGCGCGCCTAGAAATCCCCACGCGCTATGTACAAATGAAATTCGATCTTATCGAGAACCGCACACATGTTTAATCCAGATTCATTGCGCTTACCCTTTTTTGACGGCTCACACCGGGCACTGCACGACGCCGCGCACGCGTGGTCGATTCAGCACCTGACGGACCGTGTGCACCACGGCAACGTCGACCTGCGCTGCCAGGAACTCACGCGCATGCTTGGTGAGGCAGGATGGCTACGCTATTGCGTCCCGGCGGCCTACGGCGGTGTGTTCGAAGAGCTCGATTCACGCAGCCTCTGTTTGATGCGCCAAACGCTGGGCTATTACGATGGACTAGCGGACTTCGCCTTTGTCATGCAAGGGCTGGGCAGCGGACCGATCTCCCTCTTCGGCTCCGAGGCGCTCAAGCAAAAGTATTTGCCGAAGGTAGCGCGCGGCGAAATGCTCGCTGCCTTCGCCTTGTCAGAGCCAGACGCAGGTTCAGACGTCGCCGCGATGACCACACGCGCTACACGTACCGCCACAGGCTACCGAATCAACGGTGTCAAAACCTGGATATCCAACGCAGATATCGCCGACTTTTACACTGTGTTCGCGCGCGTTGAAAACGACGAAGCAGAAGGGGTGACAGCTTTTGTGATCGACGCCCACACACCGGGCCTCGCGATCACCGAGAGGTTCGACGTGTGCGCACCCCATCCGATTGGCACTCTGACCTTTACCGACTGCGACATCGCTGTCGAGCAGCGTGTTGGCAAGCCGGGACAGGGGTTCAAAGTTGCCCTGCAGAATTTAGATGTATTTCGTGCCTCGGTCGGTGCCGCAGCCTTAGGCTTCGCAGAGGTCGCGCTTGATATGGGCATCAAGCGCGCTGCGTCGCGCCCTATGTTTGGTGCGACACTGGCAGACTTACAAATCACGCAAGCGGCTATCGGCGACATGAGCACCGAAATTGATGCCGCGACCCTCCTCGTGTATCGCGCTGCCTGGGAACGCGACATTCTGAAACAACGCACCACACGGTCGGCTGCGATGGCCAAGCTTTTTGCGACGGAATCCGCCCAGCGCATCATTGACCGGTGTGTGCAGTTACACGGTGGCTTAGGTGTCAAAGTTGGACACCCCATGGAAATGTTGTATCGTGAAATCAGAGCACTACGGATTTATGAAGGCGCCACCGAGGTCCAGCAGGTCGTCATTGCGCGCGAAACCATGAAAAATAAAACGGGAGGAGTATAAAAATGAACGGTTCGGAAGCGATGGTCAAGACCCTGCTCGCAGGGGCGGTCGATGTGTGTTTTGCCAATCCCGGCACCTCCGAGATGCACTTCGTCTCGGCACTGGACCGTGCGCCAGGCATGCGCTGCATTCTCGGATTATTTGAAGGCGTGGTCAGTGGTGCGGCCGACGGCTATTACCGAATGGCTGAAAAGCCTGCCGCCACCCTCCTACACCTGGGACCTGGCTTGGGTAATGCGTTAGCCAACATTCATAACGCTAAGCGCGCCAATACCGGGATGATCAATATTGTCGGACAGCATGCGCTCGATCACATTCACAACAATGCTCCACTGAATTCGGATGTCGAAGCAGTGGCCCGTCCCATGTCGCACTGGGTCAAGACCACTATGTCGGCCAGCCAGGCGCCCCTAGATACGGCCGAAGCGATCTCACAAGCCCGCAGCACACCAGGGCGCATTGCTACGCTCGTCTTGCCGGCGAACTGTGCGTGGGAGCCCTCTGATCCTGGGCACTACTCGACAGCTCCGGCGCAAACCACCGCGGCACCGCTTGCCGACTCGGTGCTCGCCATTGCCCGTTTGTTATCGGATCGCAAGACAGCCGAAGCGACAACGCTTCTGTTGGGGGGTGCTGCGCTGCGTGCCAAGTCGGCACTGCTTGCGGGAAAAATCGCCGCACATACTGGCTGTAAGCTCGCCAGTGAGTCACGCAACCCTCGACTCGAACGCGGACGTGGACGCGTCAACATCATGCCACTACCCTTCGCCGTCGATGCTGCCGTAGCGATGCTCAAGGACTCCAAGCACTTAGTGTTGATCGGTAGCGCTTCGCCTGTGGCCTTCTTCGCCTATCCCAACAAGCCACGGATGATTCAGCAGCCTGACTGCCAGGTGCATACCTTAGCCACCTTAACGCACGATCTCCATGCAACACTGCATGCATTGGTTGACGCGCTGGGCGCTCACAACACGGCCCCCGCGCAACTCTCAACCGGCCCCATCATTACCGATCTCCCTAATGGAGCACCCACGGTCGAACACATCGGTACCATCATCACGGCGTTAATGCCAGAAAACGGCATCATGGTCGAAGAGTCCGTGACCACAGGGCGTCAGTTTTCAAAACTGACGCATCAAGCGGCTCCCTATGACTGCATCGAGATTACGGGTGGCGCGATCGGCTGGGGGATGTCGGCCGCTGTCGGTGCCGCCGTCGCCTGCCCAGATCGTAAAGTCGTTGCCTTGATTGGTGATGGTAGCGCCATGTATACAGTGCAAGGCCTTTGGTCAATGGCGCGTGAAAACCTAGACGTTACCGTTGTGATCTTTGCCAACCGTTCATACAAAATTTTGCGGGGAGAGCTGGCAAACATGGGTGGGCCGGAAGCAGGCGAAAACGCCAAGCGCATGCTCGATCTGGACCGGCCTTATATAGATTGGGTATCGATTGCGCGCGGTCATGGCGTGCCCGGACAGCAAGTCTCCAATATGGAAGACTTTGCCCAAGCACTACGCATCGCCAACAAAGAGAAAGGCCCGCGTCTGATCGAACTCGTCATGTAAACCCATCACAACAATAACGATCAATCCTTCTGGAGACCACAACATGAAATGCTACTGCGTCGTTAATTTTCGTGAATCGTTGCAGATGTTAGAGGCCGAGACACCCACGCCCACGGGCGCACAGGTGCTCGTGCAGGTACGCGCCGCAGGCGTCTGCCACAGTGATATTCACTTCTGGGAAGGCGGCTACGACTTGGGAAATGGCAAAACCTTATCGCTTAAAGACCGTGGCATCAAGCTCCCCATGACCATGGGACACGAAACGGCTGGAACAGTCGTCGCAATGGGGCCCGATGCCAAAGGTGTCGAGAAAGGCCGCAACTATTTAGTGTACCCCTGGATCGGTTGCCGACAGTGTCCCGCTTGTGACGAGGGCTTAGAGAACTATTGTGCGGCCCCCCAGTACTTGGGAGTTCACCGTCCCGGTGGCTACGCAGACCACCTCATGGTTCCTGATGCGCGCTACTTGATTGATATTGGAGACATGGATCCGGCTACACTTGCCCCCTATGCATGCTCGGGCATCACGACTTACAGCGCGATCAACAAAATCGGAGTCAAGACCTTTAGCAAACACCCGATTGTGATCATGGGCGCCGGCGGCTTGGGTCTCATGGCGATGGCACTACTTAAAGCAATGGGTGGTGTCAGCCCCATCGTCGTCGATATCGATCCTGTCAAACGACAAGCTGCGCTCGATGCAGGCGCACTCGCCGCGATCGACGGCGCAGCACCTGACGCGGCCAAGCAAATCATCGCAGCCAATAGCGGCAAACTGATTCAGGGAGTTGTGGATTTGGTCGGTGCGCCGTCAACAACGGGGATCGCATTTGATTGTCTGATCAAAGGTGGCAAGCTTGTCATTGTGGGGCTGTTTGGTGGCGGAGCGTCCTGGCCAATTGCCTTCATCCCGATGAAAGCCCTGCAGATCCTAGGAAGCTACACCGGTTCGCTGCAAGAAATGCGCGAACTCATGCAGCTTGTCAAAGAAGGCAAAATCACGCCCATCCCTGTGCATACCCACCCACTGGCCGATGCCGACAAAGTATTGAAGTCACTGATTGCTGGCAAAGTGACGGGCCGCGCGGTCTTGACCGCATAAAGCGAAGCGCTCTAACCGCTTTGCAGTGCTATTTATTTCCTTGATAGCGCTGCAAGGCCAGCAACACTTGACGAGTCGCCAGCGGACGACCCGCCAGGTGTTCCGCCAAGCGCTCGCGCAGCCGCGCACGTAACTGAGGCTCTTGCTGCGCATCATCAAAATCCGGCGGCTCTTGGTCCAGCCCGTACCCGGTCTCTTTGAGTAAGGTCCATTCAAATTTACGCAAGGCGCCTGCAGCAGTTTGCCCAGCCGCTAACTGCTGCAAGGCAATCACATAGGCATCGAACAAACCGGGGTGAGGATCCTCACGCGGTAGCAAACGAAACATCAGCTCGTTCATGTACCAGCACGACATCATGGCAGGGCCTGGCAAGGGATGCACGCCCGCGCACTCGGCGCGCGTCATAGTTTTGACTTCGGTCGCACCACTCCAGGACAGTAGTAAGGGCTGGAACACCGAGAGCGCAGGTCGCAGAACCGAGTGCGGTCTTTTCGCGCCCTTGGCAACCAAGGTCACCCAGCCGTGGTCTCGCGAGAACGCCTGTACGATCAAAGAGGTCTCGCGCCAGGCCGTTGCATGCAGGACGTAGCCCGGGGTTTCGTGGACTCGTACGAGGCGTCGGCTCATATGACTAGGCGCTCAGTGCTTTACTCATATCCCAGGTCACGCAGGCTGCTCTCTTTTTCAGCCCAGCCTTTGCGCACCTTGATGTACACCTCAAGATGGATAGGCTTATCGAGTAGCTTGGCCATGTCCTGACGTGCCTCGGAGGCAATCCGCTTCATGTGTCCGCCACCCGCGCCCAGCAAGATGGGGCGATGGCTATCGCGCTCTACGATGACACATGCCGCAACATGTGCGCCTTTGTCGGTTTCTTCCCACTGCTCGATGACAACCGTACAACCGTAAGGGAGCTCATCACCCACTAAACGAAAGATTTTTTCGCGAATGAGCTCCGCTGCGATAAAGCGCATGGGACGATCCGTGAGTGTGTCGGCATCGAAAAACGGCTCGTTCTCAGGCAAACGCTTAGCAACCTCATCTAGCAACTGATCAAGTTGATGGCGCTTAGTTGAGCTAACGGGCACGACGGCATCAAACTGATAGAGTGCCGCGATTCTTGCCACGAAGGGATAGAGCTCATCGCGACTTTTAAGCTGATCAATCTTGCTGACCACTAGAATAGTCCGCTTGGGCTCATGCAGCAGAGACAAAAGCTTTTCATCGCCTGGCGACCACTTACCCGCCTCAACCACGAACAGCACCACATCCACATCGGCCAAGGTTTGCGTGACCACGCGGTTCATCATCTTATTCATAGCACCCCCGTGGCGCGTCTGAAACCCAGGGGTATCGACAAAAACGAACTGCTCAGCCTCACGCGTCAGCACACCTTGAATCCGATGACGCGTTGTCTGCGCTTTACGCGAAACAATAGAAATTTTGGTGCCAATTAAAGCGTTCGTCAGGGTGGACTTACCGACATTTGGACGACCAACGACTGCGATGAAACCACAGCGGTACGCTGTTTCGGTCATTTAAGCTCCTGAGCGACCGCAACCGGCAGCGTTAATTGTGCCGTTTTGCGCGCCCGGGTTGACCGCTTTTTAACTGGCGCGGGACTTGCAGCCTCCGCGCTCACCAAGGCGAGCTTGGCACCAGATTGTTCGGCTGCACGACGGCTAGAGCCCGCCGCCACAACCTTGATATCCAAAGACGGGATCAAACACTCAACCTCAAACTGCTGGCTGTGCGCCGCGCCGTGTGTGGCGACAACGTTATAGATCGGTAAGGCCAGCTTGCGACTTTGCAAAAACTCTTGCAATAAGGTTTTTGCATCTTTACCCAAGGTCAGCGGATCGACACTTGCCAGAATGGGCTTGTACAACCGTTCAACAAGTTGTTGTGCAGCGATGAACCCTCCGTCCAGATAGACCGCAGCGAGCACGGCTTCGAAGGTATCGGCCAAAATCGATGGGCGGCGAAAACCACCACTCTTGAGTTCGCCTTCGCCTAAACGCAAAAATTTGGACAGATCTAGCTTTTGAGCGATGTCGGCGAGCGAGGATTGCTTGACCAAGTTAGCGCGCACGCGCGATAAGTCGCCTTCGTCTAGTGTGCCGTAATGATTGAACAACAATGCCGCGACCGCCACGTTAAGAACCGAATCACCAAGAAACTCTAAGCGCTCGTTATGACGCGCGCCATGGCTGCGATGCGTCAGCGCCTGCTCAAGCAGTGCGGGTTTGACGAACTTATATCCGAGCGAGGTTTCGAGTGCGACCTGGGGCATAAAGCAAATAACATGAAGCGAGTGAATCGAGTTGAACGAACTTAGTGGAAAGGACCAATGCGACCCAAGCTACCAAAATTCATCCAAATGAAGAAAGCTTTACCAACGATATTGGCCTCAGGGACAAATCCCCAGAAACGGCTGTCAAGACTATTATCGCGGTTATCTCCCATCATAAAGTAAACACCGGCCGGGACAGTGCACCGCAGACCATTACGTAGGTACTCGCATTTTTCACGATACGGAAAGCTTGAAATTGGCCCTATATCCTGCGAACGTCGCTCATCTAGCAGTATTTTGTGGGGCTTATCGCCCAAGGACTCTATGAACTGTGCGGTATACGCCACACGATCCGGTTCAAAATACTGCCCATCCGCCTTGCGCGGAACCTCTTTGCCGTTGATATAGAGCTTCTTGTCCAGATAAGCGACTTGATCGCCAGGCAGACCAACCACACGCTTGATGTAATCCACGGAGGGATCAACCGGATAGCGAAACACCATTACATCGCCACGCTGTGGCTGACCGATCGGAATCACCTTCGTATCAACGATCGGCAAACGTAGACCATACGTGAATTTATTGACAAGGATCAGATCGCCCGACTGCAACGTCGGCAGCATAGATCCCGAAGGAATGCGGAACGGCTCGACAATAAACGAGCGCAGGACAAAGACAAACAAGATGACGGGGAAAAAACTGACGCCGTACTCCACCCACCACGGCATCTTTCCAAACTCGGCCTTAATCTGCTCTTGACGCGTTAGTTTTTCATGGTCAGGTAGACCAGCCCAACTCGGCCGAGCCAGCTCAAGCGCCTGCATCACACGGGCCGCTCGCTTATGGCGCAGAGAAAAGCGATCAAGCGACCACACAATACCGGTCACGACTAGCAACACAAAAAGAATTAAGGCAAAGTTCCAGCTCATTGTTTCGACCTTTGCAAACGTTTTATTTATCTTCCACCTGCAGGATCGCCAAGAACGCCTCCTGGGGAATTTCAACACTACCAACTTGCTTCATGCGTTTTTTACCAGCCTTCTGTTTTTCAAGAAGTTTCTTTTTACGACTGACATCGCCGCCATAACACTTCGCCAGCACGTTCTTACGCAGCGCCTTGACGTTCTCACGCGCGATGATTTCAGCCCCGATCGCGGCCTGAATCGCCACGTCATACATCTGGCGTGGAATCAGCTCGCGCATCCGCGACACCACGTCACGGGCGCGATAGCGCGCATTGGCGCGATGGCAAATCGTTGAAAGCGCATCGACCTTATCGCTATTAATCAACAGATCAACTTTAACAACATCTGCAGCGCGATATTCTTTGAACTCGTAATCCATGGAGGCATAGCCACGCGACACAGACTTCAGTTTGTCAAAGAAATCGAGCACGATCTCGGCGAGCGGGATCTCATAATGCAAATGCACTTGGCGGCCGTGGTAGGTCATATCAAGTTGCACACCACGCTTACTGTTACAGAGTGTCATCACCGTGCCGACATACTCTTGAGGCATAAAGAGGGTGACATTGACAATGGGCTCGCGCACTTCGAGGTATTTACCCACCTCAGGCATCCGCGAAGGACTTTCAATCTGAATCACACTATTGTCACGCAACTCGACCTCATAGACTACCGAGGGTGCGGTGGTGATGATATCCATATCGAACTCGCGCTCAAGCCGCTCTTGCACGATTTCCATGTGCAATAAGCCTAGGAAGCCGCAACGAAAACCAAACCCCAGTGCCTGAGACACCTCGGGCTCATACATGAGGGCGGAATCGTTGAGTTTGAGTTTTTCAAGAGAGTCGCGCAGCTGATCGTATTCACTGCTCTCGACGGGATAGAGGCCCGCAAACACCTGAGGCTTAACTTCTTTGAAGCCAGGTAGCGGCACGGTGGAGGGCTTGGCAAACGTCGTGATGGTGTCGCCGACCTTCGCGTCCGCCAACTCTTTGATCCCCGCAATAACAAAACCCACTTCGCCTGCGGACAAAAACTTACGCGCCTCGGACTTAGGCGTAAACACCCCGACTTGTTCACACAAGTGCACGGCACCTGTGGCCATGAAAGAGATTTTATCTTTTGGTGTGAGCACGCCATTCACGACGCGTACCAGCATGACAACGCCAACATAATTATCAAACCAGGAGTCAACGATCAACGCCTGCAACGCAGACTTTGGATCTCCTTTGGGCGCAGGGATTCGAGCCACAACGGCCTCGAGGATTTCGTCGATGCCCATACCGGTCTTGGCACTCGCCAAAATCGCATTCGCGGCATCGATACCAATGACTTCTTCGACTTCTGCGCGCGCACTTTCAGGATCAGCGGAAGGCAAATCCATTTTGTTCAACACGGGCACAACTTCAACACCGAGTTCGATTGCGGTGTAGCAATTCGCGACGGTTTGCGCCTCAACACCTTGCGAGGCATCCACCACAAGCAGCGCACCCTCGCAGGCAGACAGTGAGCGACTGACCTCATAAGAGAAGTCAACGTGGCCTGGCGTGTCGATCAGATTGAGGTTGTAAATGTTCCCATCGGCAGCCTTGTAATGCAGCGCCGCTGTCTGGGCTTTGATGGTGATACCCCGCTCGCGCTCGATATCCATCGAATCCAACACTTGCGCCGACATTTCCCGGTCCGCCAAGCCCCCGCAACGCTGAATTAAACGGTCTGCGAGAGTGGATTTGCCGTGATCAATGTGGGCAATGATAGAGAAATTGCGAATATGCTGCATAACACCTGAAAAGTAAGCTAGCAAGCAAAAGGGGCGCCCTGCGCCCCTTTTGCGGCAAACCGCTATTCTAGCCCTTCTTGGCCTATTTAGCAGTGCTGACAGCGACCCAACGGGTTTGATCGCCGCTACGAACCATCAGCCCAACTGGTCGAGAAGTATCCCTTCCATCGACCACTTTGGCGAACTGGTCAGGGCTGGTGATATCCGTGTCATTGACGGCCAAGATAATGTCGCCCTCGACAATCCCAGCCGTCGAGGCCGGCGCGCCCACCGTTGTCACTTGTACGCCCCCCTTGATCCGCAGCTTTTTCTGGACATCCGCCGTAACAGGCACCAGCGTCATGCCCAACACAACCTTCTGGGTTTCGACCGCTTTCGGTGCGGCAGGTGCTTCGGCCGTTTTCTCGGCCTTGATTTCAGCAACGCTGACTTTCAAGGTAATCAGCTTACCTTTGCGCCACACCTCCATAGGCGCCGAAGTGCCTGGCTTGGTACTACCGACCAAACGTGGCAGATCTGACCAGCGTGTAATCGGTTTGCCATCAAACTTCAGGATCACGTCACCCGGTTGCACGCCAGCTTTATCAGCCGGTGCGTCGGGTTCTACACCACTGACTAGCGCACCCTCGGCTTTGGGCAAACCGATCGCCTGAGCCACTTCTTTGCTGACTTCACCAATCTGCACACCAATTCGGCTGCGCGTCACGCGCCCACTGGACCGCAGTTGATCCGCGACACGCATCGCTTCGTCGATTGGAATCGCAAGCGAAATCCCCATAAAGCCACCACTGCGTGACACGATCTGCGCGTTAATTCCAACCACCTCACCCGCCAGGTTAAGCAGCGGACCACCCGAGTTACCAGGATTGACTGCAACGTCGGTTTGAATGAAGGGCAGATAGTCGCCGGTCTCTCGGCCAAGCGCACTAATAATTCCAGAGGTCACTGTCGATTCCAGACCGAAAGGAGAACCAATCGCCATCACCCACTGCCCTTTCTTCAAGATCTTGGTATCGCCGATTGGTAAAGACACCATGTCCTTGGCCTCGATTTTCAGCAGCGCCACATCGGTGCGCTGATCGCTACCGATCACTTTCGCTTTGAACTCACGACCATCGGTCAGCGTCACAAAAATATCTGTCGCATCGGCCACAACGTGGTGATTCGTCAATAGGTGTCCATCAGACGAGATGAAGAAGCCCGAGCCTACCCCGCGTGGCACGCTGCGCTCTTCAGGCTCAGCACGACGTCCACGTGGACCTTGCTGAGGAGGTCTCGCACCACCTGGCGGCTGAAAGTCTGGTCCAAAGAAATGACGAAACATTTCGTAGGGGTCTTGTCCTTGCGGCCCCTGGCGATTACCAGACACTTTGGCCGTTGTACGGATATTGACCACTGCGGCTTCGGACTTCTCGACGATGGTCGTGAAGTCAGGCAACGAGTTTGTGCGTGCCTGCGTGGGCAGCTGATAGCCCAAGCCGACAGCAACCACGACTGCCAGCACGAGTGTCCATGCGACTTGACGCACGCATCCAGCGGATTGAGAGAAAGAAGAAGGACACTGAGTTTGCATGATGAATGGACTCCGCATAAAACGTTGATGTCGTAAGCGCCTAACGAGGGCTCGCAACAGATATGTACTGAATGGACTGCGCTAATTGTTCAAGGGTAGAGGCCGGCACTTCACCCAGAACGGTTAACCAGTAATTTGCAACGCGTACCCCATAGATGTTGACCGAACCGCTTTGTGCAGCACCCAGTGGTAGATACTCAGACCGTTCAGATAAATAAGGTTCAATAAAAATTGAAATAGTTGCAAGGCCATCAGATAACACCAGTTGATGCACGGGCTTGCGGTCTGCGAATTCACGCGTGACTTCTGATGTCGATACATACCCTGGGGGTGGCGTCACACGCCAACCCAAGGACGCCAAATCAATTTTTTGATGTTGTGTTCGTACCGTCTGCCAATCATTAGTCGGCCATGTCGGCATCAGCATGGTTTCAGAAATTGCGGCTCCAATCTCAATCTGCGTAAAGGCGATTTGCTCAACGACTGCACCACGGTCATCCACCATTTGCGCTTTGAGCAACAAGTTGGATGTGGTGTCTGCACACAAACGATAGCCGTAGCGATGCGCATCACGCGGGATGACTTCGATCGGTTGACATGCCCGGCCAGCGACACGCAACGGGACAGCGCCCACCGACACACTGTAGTTGTTCTCGATCGACTGCGGGTCGATCCGCAGCAACCCTGGAAAACGATCGCCGCGCTGACGCTCACGCAGCACAGTCTTTTGCTCAGGCATCAAGCACTGCACCTCATCGTCTGTGCGAAGATACTCGCGCGGGGCACCATCGAGCACTTCAATACGTTCTTTTTCTTGCTTCCCATCAAAATGATGGGTGATGCGCGAGGACTGAATGTGATCGCCTTGTTGATAGGCATAAACGCCCACGTAGTTCAGTTGACGCGCCGCCTCTTGAATCTGTCGCAGTACCGTCGCACTACTTTGCGCCTGCGCAACGCTCGCAAATACGCAAAGCCCTGCAGCAAGCCATGCACTGATGCCCTTGAACACTTGATTGCTCGCCAACTCCATCCACCCACCCATTAGCGAGATGCGCCAAACGAAGCTTGTCGCACGTTTGCGGGACCCGAGAGTTGACGGTGGGCGCTGACGTAATCTTGTACAGCAGGTGCATCTACATTCGAGGCAACGTTTTTGGGCGCCGACGAGCCCGCCATTTGCGCACTAGACACGCCTGCGTCCGGCAAAAGAAAAGGCCTAGCTACCCAGACGACCGACGCCACAGCGGCGGCCATCGCCAGGCTTGGCCAGACAACCGACCGCCAAACCTTTACTGTCCGTTTTTGCTTTGGCTCGACCTGTGCGGGACGTGGTGCAGCAATGATGGCAGGTTCTGTTACCAACGCCTGCGCCACGCGCGCGCGCAAATCCGACGCGCCCGCAATCGCCAACTCTGGCGTACGCAGCGTATCACCGATCAAGTGGTACACCTGCCAAGTCTGTTGGCCACTTTGAGTCAATACTGCCTCCGGCATTGCGGTGGCTTGATCGCCATCCATCCAAGCGGAGATCGTGTCAGCAAGCTCCTGGGATTCGGAGTGAGGCTCAACAGAATGTGGGGGTTGACTCATTTTTAGGACTCCTTACCAGCGACGATCGCCGGTATCACCCAGCAACGGTTTTAATCGGATTGCGATGGCCTCACGCGCACGAAAAATACGAGACCTCACCGTTCCGATAGGACAGTTCATGCTCTGTGCGATATCTTCATAGCTCATGCCATCAATTTCACGCATCACAATTGCGTTGCGCAGCTCTTCGGGTAAATCATTCATTGCCTTATTAACGGTTTCTGCAATTTGCCGGCTTGCCATTTCAGATTCTGGGTTGCTACTGTCGGTTAGGTTGTCAGTTTCGTTAAAAGTTTCACCTTCTTCACTTTCATATGCAGAAGGTGCGCTCGGTCGACGCTTATTCTGAGCCAACCAGTTGCGTGCTGTATTGATCGCGATGCGATAGAGCCAAGTGTAAAAAGCGCTCTCACCCCTGAATTGAGGCAACGCGCGGTAGGCCTTTATAAAGGATTCCTGAGCTACATCTTCGATTTCAGCCGGATCACGAATCATTCGTGACAGTAAGCGCATGATTTTTCGCTGATACTTGAGAACCAGCAGATCGAAGGCCTGCTTATCTCCGCGCTGCACTCGTGCGACTAACTCAGCGTCTACATCGCGTTCACTCAAGCTGTTTTCCTCTCAAAAGCCTGGCGGGACTGCTCGATTGACGAGGCGGCCAGCGCAGAGACTTGTCGAAGTGTTTCCTCAGAAACAGCTCGACGCCAGAGCGTCAAGTTGACGATCTTGGAGGAGTTATGGGGGTGATCTTGTAATTTCAAACCCAGTGTCAACCCAAAAATATGACGTTGGCGGCGTACGACACGAATCTGCCTGACTTGAGAAAGGCCAAGGTCTGCGGAAAAAGTGCCCAACAACCAAGTTGGCTGGTCGCAAGCCACCAGTGTGAGACCTGGAAGTCGCTCTAGGCGGCCGCGCCGTTCAATGCCGTAGATGACCGAGGGCACGGCACTTAAGAAGAACGTCACAATTCCCGGAAACTTGAGCCAGACGCAGGCAAGAACAACGGCCAAACTGGCTAAACACACTAGACCATTTTCAAGAACACTGACCCAGGTGGGCCTGAACACCGAAACCGTTAGGGAACGTTGTCCAGGAGGGATCAAATGCGGCGAACCGCCATTGAGCCGTTCGTGCCACCGAAGCCGAAAGAATTCGACAACGCAACGTCTATTTTGAGCTCACGCGCCACGTTGGCGCAGTAGTCTAGATCGCACTCGGGATCTTGATTAAAGATATTAATTGTCGGGGGTGAAATCTGATGGTGAACAGCCAAGGTCGCAAAAACCGCCTCAATACCACCCGCAGCACCCAACAAGTGACCTGTCATGGACTTCGTGGAATTGATGACAAGTTTCTTTGCATGGTCACCAAACGCTAGCTTGAGCGCTTCCGTTTCGTTTTTGTCACCCAGAGGGGTCGATGTCCCGTGTGCATTCACATACTGCACCTGATCAGCATTAATACCGCCATTGCGTAACGCATTGGCGATGCCGCGACGGGGGCCATCACGATCAGGAGCCGTGATGTGATGCGCATCGGAGCTCATGCCAAAGCCTGCGAACTCACCATAAATGCGTGCACCACGTTTTTTTGCATGTTCGTACTCTTCAAGAATCAGTACGCCTGCGCCTTCGCCCAACACAAAACCATCGCGATCGCGATCCCAAGGGCGCGACGCGGTTGCTGGGTCATCGTTACGCTGCGACAAGGCTCGCATCGCCGCAAACCCACCGATACCCAGAGGCGACACTGTCGATTCTGCGCCACCGGCCATCATGACATCTGCGTCGCCGTACTCGATCATGCGTGCCGCATCACCAATAGAGTGCAAGCCGGTCGTGCATGCTGATACGACCGCATACGAGGGACCTTTAAAGCCCAACATGATCGATAACTGCCCCGAGATCAAGTTGATCAAGGACGCTGGAACGAAAAAAGGAGAGATACGACGTGGACCGCGCTCGAGGTACTCGGTTTGGGTCTCTTCAATACGCTGAAGACCACCAATACCAGAACCCACAATCACGCCCACACGCTCTGCATTCGCTTCAGTGATCTCAAGTCCCGAGTCTTTCCAGGCCTGTATCCCCGCAGCGATCCCATAATGGATAAAGGTATCCATTGTTCGGGCCTCTTTGGCTGGCAGGATTTGAGTGACATCAAACCCCTTCACTTCGCCAGCGATGTGCGCGTTAAAAGCGCTCGGATCAAAGCGCGTGATTCGTCCGATCCCGGACCGACCGTTAACGATATTGTCCCAAGCCGTTGGGATATCGTTGCCGACGGGGCTAACGATGCCTAGACCTGTAATGACGACGCGTCGCTTCACGCACCACTCCTCAAATTGATAATGGCGGCCAGTGCACACACGCAGCCAAAGCTCCGTGTACGCATCTCCTAGACTTACTTAGAATTCGAAGTGATGTAGTCCACAGCCTGTTGAACAGTCGTGATCTTTTCAGCTTCTTCATCTGGAATCTCGGTCTCGAACTCGTCCTCGAGCGCCATCACCAACTCAACCATGTCGAGCGAATCGGCACCGAGATCGTCCAAAAAAGACGATGCGTTCTTGATCTCGGCTTCGTTTACGCCAAGTTGTTCAGCGACAATCTTTTTGACGCGCTGTTCGATGCTTTCCATGCAGATCTCCAAAGGGGAAAAGTCCGGCGAATTATAGCTAACCGGGAGAAAAAAAACCTATTACATGTACATGCCGCCATTCACGTGCAGCGTCGTACCTGTGATGTAACTCGCATTAGGCGAGGCTAAGAATGCGACAGCGTGGGCAATATCAGCCGCAGATCCAAGCCGGCCAAGGGGGATTTGCCCCAAAAGTGCCGCCGTCTGCGTGTCATCTAATGCGCTTGTCATGTCAGTTTCGATAAAACCAGGCGCCACACAATTCACCGTCACGCCTCGGCTGCCGAGTTCGCGTGCCAGTGCGCGGCTCATGCCAGCGACACCTGCCTTGGCGGCGGCATAGTTTGCCTGTCCGGGATTACCACTAGAACCCACCACCGAAGTGATGTTGATGATGCGCCCCCAGCGGGCCTTCATCATGCCACGCATCACGGCACGCGATAGTCGGAAAACAGCGCTAAGGTTAGTCTGCAACACAGCGTCCCAATCCTCATCCTTCATGCGCATCGCGAGGTTATCGCGCGTAATGCCAGCGTTATTCACCAGAATATGCAGGCCACCCGACTGTTTGGTCAAGGTATCGACCAAGGCATCGCACGCGGGAACATCGGTGACGTTCAACACGACGCCACGACCACCATGAGGCGCAAGCATCGCCGTGACAGCCTGCGCACCTGCTTCTGTGGTGGCTGTACCGACGACGGTTGCGCCACGCGTCGCCAATTCGAGAGCAATCGCCTTGCCAATCCCGCGTGAGGCACCCGTGACGAGTGCAACCTTATCTTTAAGATCCATGGTGTGCTCCAACGTTAACCAGCCGAGGCTAACGCATCAAGCGCAGCCTGCATGGACTCGGGGTCTGTCACCGACAACGCGACAATATTGGGATCGATGCGCTTGACCATCCCTGTCAATACTTTGCCTGGGCCACACTCAACGATATGGGTAATGCCCTGCGCTTGCATGGCCTGCACGATCTCGACCCAACGCACCGCATGCCAGGCCTGCCGAACTAACGCATCACGAATCGCAGCAGGGTCTTGCTCAATTTTTACGTCTACGTTGTTGATCACCGGCACCGCAGGGGTCGCCACCGTGATCTCGGCCAAGGCGCCCTGCAAGACATCGGCTGCAGGCTTGAGCAAACTCGAATGAAACGGAGCGGAGACGGGCAAGATCATGGCGCGCTTCGCACCCGCCGCTTTCGCAGCCTCGATCGCGCGCTGCACGGCGGTCGCATGTCCTGCAATCACGACTTGCGAGGGCGCATTGAAATTGACAGCCTCAACGATCTCACCTTGAGAGGCCGCTGCACACGCAGCACGCACCCCCTCATCATCCAAACCAAGCACGGCCGCCATGGCTCCCGTACCGACCGGTACGGCAGCTTGCATCGCGTCCGCACGAATACGCACAATACGGACAGCGTCAGCAAGTGACAAGGAGCCGGCAGCGGTCAGCGCTGCGTACTCACCCAAGCTGTGACCCGCCATCAAGGCGGCCTGTGGGCCACCCGCGGCACGCCAGGCCTCATACATCGCCACCCCGGCTGTCAACATCGCAGGCTGGGTGTTGGTGGTCAGACTCAGTTGTTCGGCAGGACCTTGCGCCATCAAGGCACCAAGATCTTCGCCCAATGCTGCACTAGCTTGCCCGATGACTTCCATTGCCGCGGGATGACCGGCCCATGCATCCATCATGCCAACTGTTTGTGAACCTTGCCCAGGAAAAACGAATGCGAATTTCATGATGTGTTGTGAGGGTAAAAAATCTGTTTATCAATAATGGCACTACACGCGTTATAGCCGCAGCAGCACCGAACCCCAGGTAAAGCCGCCCCCCACACCTTGTAGCAAGGCCAAGTGGCCCGGCTTGATGCGCCCATCCCGTCTGGCGACATCTAGCGCAAGAGGAATACTTGCTGCAGAAGTATTGGCGTGCTGATCGACAGTCACGACAACTTTTTCAGTGGGTATCTCTAGTTTACGCGCGAGAAACGTCAGAATACGTAAATTCGCTTGATGCGGAATAAACCAATCGATATCCGACAACTGTAAGCCCGCTTTCTGAACAACGCTGCGCGCTGAACGATCAAGCACCGTGACCGCCTGCTTAAACACCGCTTGACCGTCCATCCGCAAAAACGGGTCCCCCGTCACTTGACCGAAGGCCACGTTGCCCGCAGCGCAAAGGATGTTCATCTGGCTGCCATCTGCATGCAGTTCGGCTTCAATAATGCCAGGCGCCTCATCGGCCTTAAGCACAACGGCCCCCGCACCATCACCAAACAACACACAGGTTGAGCGATCGTTCCAGTCAAGAATGCTCGAGAAAACTTCGGCACCAATCACGAGCGCACACTTCGCACGCCCAGCCCGAATAAAACTATCTGCGGTTGTCAGTCCGTACACAAAACCACTGCACACTGCTTGAACATCAAAAGCTGCCGCACCTTTATTCCCGAGATTGGCTTGCACGAGGCATGCCGTACTTGGAAACACAAAATCTGGGGTCGAGGTGGCCACAATAATTAAATCAAGTTCACTTGCTTGAACGCCGGCATCCGCCAAGGCACGACGTGCTGCCTCGGTCGCTAATGCGCTGGTCGTCATTCCTTTATCGGCAAGATAACGCTGCCGAATACCGGTGCGCTCAATGATCCACTCATCAGAGGTTTCAATCTGACGGGTCGCAAGGTCCGCCGCAAGCGCTTGATTACTCACCAAACTCGGCGGCAGAAAACTACCAGAACCGATCAAGCGCGCGTACGGCAAAGCGTGCGTCATGCAGAGCCTCCGGAAGATTTCAGGCCATTACCTGCCTGACTCTTGGTTAATTGATTAATCGCTTCAGTCGTGCGTGCGAGCAGACCGCTCACCACAGCCTGTCGCGCGCGCTCTAGAGCAAAGCCGAAGGCGACTTGGTCAGCAGAGCCGTGGCTCTTAATCACCACGCCGCGCAAACCGAGCAAGGTTGCGCCATTGTATTGTCGATTATCCACACGCTTACGAAAACGGCTAAGCACAGGCATCGCGATCAGGCCAATGAGTTTTGTAAACCAAGAGCGGGTGAACTCTTCACGTACGATGATGGACATCATACGCGCCAGTCCTTCGGAGGCCTTGAGTGCGACGTTGCCCACAAAGCCATCACAGACGACGACGTCCACCGTTCCTTTATAAATATCGTCACCTTCCACGTTTCCGTAGAAGTTCAAGGTGCTTTGACGCAATAAATCGGCAGCCTGTTTGACGACTTCATTACCCTTAATCAGCTCTTCGCCGATATTGAGCAACCCAACCGATGGCGAGCGTCCGTCGATACCCAATTGCGCCAACGCGGCACCCATCAGCGCAAACTGCAATAAGTGTTCGGCCGTGCAGTCAACGTTGGCACCGAGATCCAACATAATCGTTGCCCCGCCCTGCTGGTTAGGCAAGGCCGTTGCAATCGCAGGCCGATCAATGCCGTCAAGTGTTTTGAGTACATAGCGCGAGATCGCCATCCACGCACCCGTATTGCCTGCAGAGACGCACGCATCGGCCAGGCCATCTTTGACGGTTTGGGCTGCGACGCGCATTGAGGAGTCTTTTTTACGACGCAGCGCGACTTCAACGGAGTCGCCCATCGTCACCACCTCAGAGGCGGCGATGATCGGGAACCTTGCCGCAGCAAGGTTAGGAAAATCTTTTTTTGCAGCGTCAACGGCTTGCGCGAGTTCGTAGGGCAAACCCACGAGCAGCAACTGTGTGTCGGGAAATCGTTGCGCGAAAGCGAACGCTGCAGGCACTGTGACGGGGATACCCGCGTCACCGCCCATGCAATCGATCGCGATGCGAATGACGGAAGCCACGTGTCAGTGCGACGCAGCGCTTGGACGAGATAAGCCCGTCAACCGCCGTTATTCGTCAGTCTTGGTCTTGAGAACTTTGCGACCACGATAGAAGCCCGTTGGGCTGATGTGGTGACGCAGATGTTGCTCACCCGTGGTGGGCTCTACAGCCGTTGACGGATTGACGATAAAGTCGTGCGAACGATGCATACCGCGCTTGGACGGGGATTTTTTGTTTTGCTGAACAGCCATGACAACTCCTGTGGATCGGCGAATTGTACGCCAACCATCTTAAAAACAACTACTTACCTTTTTTGAGCTGACCCAGCACCGCAAACGGCGAAGGGGGCTCTTCTCTATTGGCGATTTCATCTGCTTGCGCATCTAATTCCGCCGATTCCGGACACTGAGTGTGACGCGGCACATAGGGCACTTCTAAAATCAGTTCATCTTCTAACAATTCACACAAGTCAAACTTGGGCGAACCGACAATTTGCTCCGGAGCCTCGAGATCGTCTTCATCGGGCTCATCGTCCGAGAGATCTGACTCGTGCCGCACCAATTCAAACACTGTTGTGCGATCTATTGGGAGAATCAGCGGTTCTAAACAACGCTGACACTCCAGTACTAAATTTGCCTGAACCTGCACGACTAACTGCGCTGTGTCGTCTTTGGTGACTCGACCCTGGATGGCATAGCGCACCACTCCGGGCAAGGCAGGTGCCACAGAAAGCTCAGCGACTTCGCCTATCGGTTGCTCTGCTAAGCCCTCGAGCAAGCGCTGTAGACGGTGGATGCTAAACGCACCGCCAACGACCTGCCCACGGCGTGCAAAATCAAACGCATCCACAACCGGTGGCACGGACAGCCGGAATACCGGATCAACAGACATGCAAGCCCCGCAGCAAAAAAGCAGCAAAGCAAGAGATAATAGCGTGTTTGTGCCTAGATCGTCAATTTTTACCTTCACGAAAATCCACTGTGACTCCACCTCTTATCCTCGCCTCAAGCTCTGTTTATCGGCGAGAATTGCTGTTAAGACTAAAAATTCCTTTTTCCTGTGTTGCACCTGAAGTCGATGAGACACCGAAACCAGGTGAAACGGTCGCAGCGCTGGCCTTGCGTTTGTCGGTTCTAAAAGCACAGACTGTTGCGCAGCAGCATCCTGAAGCGATTGTGATCGGAGCCGACCAAGCCGCATCGCTGGCGGGTCAGATCATCGGCAAGCCCGGGAGCCTCAGCGCTGCGGAGCAGCAACTCGCTAGGCTTTCAGGCCAAACTGTGGTGTTTCACAGCGCGCTCACGGTGCTGCTCGGGCCAAGCTACTGCAAAAGTATGGATGTGCCGACAACCTGTGTCTTTCGCACACTCACCGCCAGCGCGATCCAGCGCTACGTGCAGATCGATCAACCGAGCGATACCGCCGGCAGCGCTAAAGCCGAATGTCTAGGTATCGCCTTGATGGACCGTATGGACAGCAGCGACCCCACTGCCATTATCGGGCTGCCCTTGATTGCGCTGACACGCATGCTCTGCGAAGTCGGACTCGACCCACTCGAACACGCCAAGGTATAAAAGCATATGCCTGCTAAACCCACCCCGACCACCGATGCCTCTGGCGGTGTGCTGCACCTCATCCCTGTTGGCTTGGGTGAGGCGCCCATCAACGGCTGGCTGCCACAGGAGGCTCAAGCGCTAGCCGGCCAACTCAACACATACATTGCAGAGAACGCAAAAACAGCACGGGCATTTTTAAAACTGACTCCGCTCACCCATGCTTTGCAAGACATCACGGTTCACGAACTCACCCCTCGCGTAGACGACGCCACATTGCAAAGTTGGCTGACACCGCTGCGCAGCGGCGGATCGATCGGCTTAGTCTCCGAGGCGGGATGCCCCGCAGTGGCCGATCCTGGCGCGCGCGCGGTCGCCATCGCGCATCAATGGGGCATCACCGTTAAGCCCTGGGTAGGCCCTTCATCCATTTTGCTCGGCCTCATGGCCAGCGGACTGGATGGGCAGCGCTTTGCGTTTCATGGTTATGCGCCCGTAGACGCCGGCGAACGCACCAAACAACTCAAGGCATGGGAACTCTTCTCCTCCAAACAACGTCAAACGCAGATGCTGATTGAAACCCCTTATCGCAATCAAGCGATGTTCACCAGCTTGATTGAGCACTTAAAAGGCAATACGCGTCTGTGTGTTGCGCGTGCACTCACGACTCCCGATGAATGGGTCCGCACCTTAAACGTCGCGCAATGGAAAAACCAGTCGGTCCCGCCGCTCGATAAATTCCCTACTCTCTTTTTGTTTCAGGCGGCCGCATGATGTCTGTATTGACGCAACGTATTACATTGCGGGTGCTCTTGGTTGCATTACTCAGTATCTTGGCGGGATGCGCGTCCCAGCAATCAGGCGGGCCGTACAGCATTGATGAAACCATGAAGTCACGTGGGCAAAATAGCCGCGTCGATATCATCGTGTTGCACTACACCGCCTCTACAAAACCCAGTGCACTCATGACGCTCACCAATCGTGACGTCAGCGCGCATTACGTTGTGTCCGATGACACCAAACCCGTGGTCTATCGACTGGTAAACGAAGACCGTAACGCGTGGCATGCCGGAGAAAGCAGCTGGTACGGACGCACCTTTGTCAATCAACGCTCCATTGGTATCGAGATCGTCCATCCGGGATGGCAGCCCAATGCCAAGGGTGAGAACGGGCAACCCTACCCTGACGCGCAGATCGCTGTGGTTGCTGCGCTCACGCTCGATGTCGCAAGACGCCACGGCATCTTGCCAGAAAATATTGTGGGCCACAGCGACGTGGCGCCCGGTAGAAAAGTAGATCCCGGTCCGTCATTCCCATGGAAAAAACTTGCACAGCTCGGCGTAGGGCGCTGGTTCGATGAAGCGCTCGCTGCCAAATACCAAGCTGATTTTGTCCGCAATGGGCCGCCGGACGCTGGCTGGTTCCAGCAACAACTCAAGCGCGTCGGTTACGCGGTCCCCGAGAACGGCTACTTTGATCAAAAAACGTTAGCAGTGATCGCGGCCTTCCAGGCCCACTATCGCCCCGCATTGGTAACGGGCAAACCCGACGCGCAAACGGCCGCACGCTTGCAAGCACTGCCTACTTCTGGATCGGGACTTTAAGGTCGCGACGCGAGAGCTGTATGCGCCACCGCACAATCCGCCACAGCAATAAGGCAGCAAGCACCGCTGCGTAAATCAAGACGGTCTGCAGATCGTTCTTGCCCGCTTTGTGCCACCAATAGTGCAAGATCGCCAAGCCACCAATCAAATAAATCGCTTGGTGCAAACGTTGCCACTTACTCCCCAAGCGACGCATCCACCCCTGCGTGGATGTCACGGCCAGCAGACTCATGGTTAGAAAAGCGGCGACGCCCACCAGAATGAAAGGCCGTTTCCATATATCCACAAGCATATCGTCGACCACAAAACCCTGATCCCACCACGCCCAGGAGAGCGCATGCAGTACGGCATAGAAGAAGGTGAATAAGCCGCACATGCGACGTAAGCGCACGAAGGCGGGTTGCTTAATCGCTTGTCGCAATGGGGAAATCGCAAGCGTCAACAGCAAACATACCAAGGTCCACGTCCCGGAAGACCGGGTGAGAAACTCAGTGGGGTTTGCCGTTAAGTCATTTTGCACACCGAGCCAGACCCAGCGCAGCAAGGGATACAAGCCGAAGATAAACAGCAAAGGCTTGCCACGATCGATCTCGCGCGAGCTAAATGTCTTCAAACCTGTGCTCAGTAGTTCTTGCGCAAATCCAGACCCGTGTAGAGCGAACCCACTTCGTTGGCGTAGCCATTGTGCATCAGCGTTTTACGCTTGGGACTAAACACACCGTCTTCGCCAATCCGTCGCTCCGTCGCCTGACTCCAGCGAGGATGACTGACTTCAGGGTTTACGTTCGAGTAAAAGCCGTACTCTGAGGGCTGCGAGCGCTCCCAGCTCCCGACAGGCTGTTTTTCAAGCAAGCGGATAGTGATGATCGACTTCACCGACTTGAAGCCATACTTCCAGGGCACGACCATACGAACGGGTGCACCATTTTGATTCGGCAATACTTTGCCGTACATCCCGAGTGTGAGGAGTGTGAGCGGGTGCATCGCCTCATCCATACGCAAACCGTCGCGATATGGCCACTCAACTGAACGGGTGCGCACACCGGGCATATTTTTGGGTTGTACATCCGTAATGAACTCAACAAATTTTGCGTTCGCGGTGGGCTGTACCTGCTTGATCAACTCGGACATCGAATAGCCAATCCAAGGAATCGCCATGGACCAACCCTCTACGCAGCGCATGCGATACAGACGCTCTTCGAGAGGCGCAAGCTTTCGCAAATCGTCAAGATCAAACGTCCTGGGTGCTGCGCACTCACCTTCCACGCGCAGCTTCCACGGCGTTGTTTGAAGCGTGTGCGCGTACTTCGCGGGATCCGCCTTATCGGTGCCGAACTCAAAAAAATTGTTGTAAGTGGTCGCGTCCTTTTCAGGTGTCACTTGCTCCATCAGCACATACTTTGAAGACCGCTGCGCATCAAGCTTGGCCAAAGCAGCCGCACTCGCCAACGCCGACCAACCGCCTAAGGCGCCCGTCGCGAGCGTGGCGCCAGTCGCCTTCATCCAATGCCTGCGGCTCTGCCAGACTTCTTCAGGCGTGATTTCTGTAGAACGAATACGGGGGAAACGGTAGCTCGACATAACGGCCTCCGAAAAAGATTGAGTGCGCCCAAGCATTAGCCGCAGCGCGAATCACTGATGAACCGGATTATCACGCAATTTAGATAATTCAAGGCGCATCAGCATAAAATAACCCTTCAGCAACGCAGGATTGGCGAGTAAACGGTCGATACCCTACACGCGCTCAAGTAAATATTCTCTCAGGCTAGCGACATCTGGGACGATTGCATGGTGGGGACAGGTACGCAGCTCATCGGCAGGATGCGCGCCGTAGGAGACCCCCAGACCGTTCACACCAGCATTCGCCGCCATCTGCAAATCATGGGAGGTATCACCCACCATGACAACCCGATGCGGCTCAACAACCATCTCATCCATCAACTCAAACAACATGCCAGGATGCGGTTTACCAAACGTCTCATCGGCCGTTCGCGTCGCTTCAAAGGCCGCATGCAGCGAGGTCGCCGTGAGGGCGCGATTCAAGCCAACGCGACTCTTACCGGTTGCCACAGCCAAGCGAGCACCCGCAGCCTGTAACTCGGTCAACATCTCAGGTACGCCCTCAAACAGCTTTAACTGCGTGTCACGCGAAAGGTAATGATGGCGATAGCGCTCGAGAAACAAGGGCTCTAGCGACTTCGTCAGATCAGGTACCGCGCGACGCAGCGCGGGCTCTAAGGACAAGCCAATAACCCAAGCCGCCTCGGCCGCTGTGGGGACGTTGAGTTCAAGATCACGGCATGCCCCCTGAATCGCCGACACAATGCTGTGCGTTGAATCCATCAGCGTGCCGTCCCAATCAAACACAATGACCGAGTAAGGTTTCATTGCTGCTCCAACTTTTGCAAGATTGCTGCGCAGGCCGCAGGGAGCGGCGCGACCAGGGCTAGAGGTTCCTGCGTCAGGGGGTGGGGAATATCCAAGCGGTGTGCATGTAAAAACATTCTATTGAACCCAAGCTTCACGAATTTAGCGCGTGTCTCGTCGCGCCCATATTTGTCATCTCCGACAATTGGAAACCCCGTTGAGGCGAGATGCACTCGAATCTGATGAGTGCGTCCGGTGCGCAACTCGGCATCAACTAAGCTATAGCCATTAAAACGCTTTTGCGCACTCACGATCGTATGCGCAACCTGCCCTTCGGCCTCAACTTTGACACGCCGCTCGCCAGTTTGTGTGGTCCATTTGGTCAGGGGCAGACGAATATGCTGGCGCGCATTTACCCAATCGCCCTCCACTAACGCTAAATAATGCTTGCTTCCCTTGCTCTCGCGAAACATTTCATGCAAGGACAGCAAAACATTTCTCTTTTTGGCAATGAGCAATAAGCCCGAGGTATCACGATCGAGTCGATGGGCAAGCTCCAGAAAACGCGCCTCAGGCCGTGCCGCGCGAAGCGCCTCAATTACGCCAAATGACACGCCGCTTCCACCATGCACAGCCGTACCCGCCGGCTTATCGATCACCAACAAGCCTTCGTCTTCGAACACAATCGGGAATTCTGACCCCGGAACAATGCGCTTCTCATCGGGCGTGGGGACACGAATAGGAGGAATCCGCACAATATCCCCGATATGAATCCGGGCGTCGGGCGCCGCTCGTCCCTTATTTACCCTCACTTCTCCGCCACGCACCGCCTTGTAAATATGGCTTTTGGGCACACCTTTGCACAGCCGCATCAGGAAGTTATCCAAACGCTGCCCATCGTGCTCTTCGGTGACTTCAACTAGTCGAACGGCCGGTGCCTGGGGCGCGCTCACTTTAAGTGATGTCGGGGTCAAAACTGAGGATTCTTTGCGCATGGCCAAAAGCGGCTTATAATCAAACAAGCCTTAAAGGGATTAAGAAAGCGTGGTCAAGACGCCCTCTTGCGTCCTAAAACGTTGAGATGCATCGAATTTTCGCGTCTCCGTCTGGATTGCGGACTGCATTGTACCGCTTGCCTTCCCGATTCCTTCGGGCTACTGGTCGCCGACAAGACCGGGATGCGCTTTATGCGCGCTGTTGCGACGTTTTTACGTTTCGCCCGCGCCCCAAGTGTATGCCCCTCGCGTCGCGCGCGATACTGATCAAAAGAGCAAGAATCCGTCCCAATCCCTGCACCAGGCGTGCGAAACTTACCCGCCTGATGTTCTCAGCATCCTTTTATGTCAACCACTACCGTGACCCTGACCTCTCTGCTGAATGAACCCCGCGTCTATAGGCGCAACGTGCTGGTCTAAAGACCTTTTCTTCGCGCGCGCCTCTTGGGTGTGTGCTCGCTTCCTTGATTCAGTGTTTCGCAGCCAGTAGTGCGTGGCTGCGCGCCGTGGTACGGCGCGCCATTTAAACGGAGAAACCTCTCATGAAGCGCATGTTATTTAATGCAACGCACCAAGAAGAACTACGCGTTGCGATCGTCGATGGACAAAAACTCATCGACCTCGATATCGAAATCGCCGGCCGCGAACAGCGTAAAGGCAATATTTACAAAGGCGTCATTACCCGCATTGAACCAGGCTTGGAAGCCTGTTTCGTTAACTACGGCGAAGACCGCCACGGTTTTCTACCCTTCAAAGAAGTGGCGCGTACGTATTTCAAAGAAGGCGTCGATGTCCGGACCGCACGCATTCAAGACGCCCTGCACGAAGGCCAGGAACTCATCGTTCAGGTCGAAAAAGAAGAGCGTGGTAACAAGGGTGCTGCCCTAACCACCTTCATTTCGTTGGCCGGCCGTTATTTGGTTTTGATGCCGAACAACCCACGCGGCGGTGGTGTGTCACGCCGCGTCGAGGGCGAAGAGCGTCAAGAACTGCGCGAAGCAATGGACCAGCTCACCATTCCCCCAGGCATGAGCATCATTGCTCGCACCGCCGGCATTGGTCGTAACGCCGAAGAGCTCCAGTGGGACATGTCCTACTTGATGCAGCTCTGGACGGCCATCGATGGTGCGGCCAAGGACAACCCTGCGCCCATTCTGATTTACCTTGAATCCAGTCTGGTCATCCGGGCCATCCGGGATTACTTCTCGCCAGATATTGGCGAAATTCTGATCGACACGGACGATATCGCTGACCAAGCGACCGCATTTATGAGCGTTGTGATGCCGGATAACGTCGAGCGTGTCAAACGCTATCGCGATGACGTCCCCTTGTTCTCACGCTTCCAGATCGAGCATCAGATCGAAACCGCGTACTCACGCACCGTGGATCTGCCTTCGGGCGGATCGGTTGTGATTGATCACACGGAAGCGCTCGTCGCGGTGGACGTGAACTCCGCGCGTGCCACACGCGGTGCCGATATCGAAGAAACCGCTCTGCGTACAAACCAAGAAGCCGCCGACGAAGTCGCCCGCCAACTGCGTTTGCGCGACCTCGGTGGACTGATCGTGATCGATTTTATCGACATGGAAGACACTAAAAACCAACGTGCGGTCGAAAATCGTTTGCGTGATGCGTTGCACTTTGACCGTGCCCGCGTCCAAATGGGAAAGATTTCGCGTTTTGGCTTGATGGAACTCTCGCGTCAGCGTCTGCGTCCAGCCCTCAACGAAGGCTCGCACATCACTTGCCCACGTTGTAACGGCACGGGTGTGATCCGCGATGCAGAATCCAGTGCGCTACAAGTGCTGCGACTGCTGCAAGAAGAAGCCATGAAAGAAAATACAGCGGCCGTGCACGCACAAGTGCCCGTCGATGTCGCGACTTTCCTGCTTAACGAAAAGCGTTCGGACATCACCAAGATCGAATCACGACTCAAGGTCAACTTGATTCTGATCCCCAATCGCCATCTCGAAACGCCGCACCACCACATCGAACGCTTGCGTCACGACGACCCACGCTTGGAAGACATCAAAACGAGCTTCGACTTAGTCGATGCACCGTCTACCGACATGAGCTGGGCACCGAAAGAGCAAGAAGTTAAGGCCAAGCCAGAAGCGCTGGTTAAAGGTATTACACCTGCACAACCTGCGCCTGTCTCCTCCACCTCCGCCAAAAAAGCGGAGGCTTCAGAGGCCTCGCCTGGTTTCTTCAAACGATGGTTTGGTTGGCTATCGGGCGGCTCTTCAACAGAGACGAAGACTGAAGAAGCCAAACCTTCCGAGTCGCGCGAGCAACGTGGTCGCAACGGCCAAAATGATCGTCGTGGCGGAAATCGCGGCGGTCGTGGACGTCGTCCAGACAATCGCAACGAGGTGCGTGCCGATGGGCGCACTGGCGGCAATGAGGCTGGTGGTGGACAGCAAGACAATCGCCGTCCGGCGCGTGACGATGAACGTAGCGCGCAAGCGCCACGGGCAGACGGCAACGAGCAAGGCGGTGATGACAACGGCCGTAATGGCGGGCGTAATCGTCGTCGCGGCGGTCGCAATCGTCGTGATGAAGGTCTGGATACACGCAATGAGCAATCTGATGTTGACGGCCAACAAGCTGAAGGCACTGCGCAGCAGAGCGAACGTCGTGCGCCGCAAGGGCCTCGCCCGGCAGGCAACCACGCCACAACTTCTGACGAGCAAAACAATCTGCAGCAAGGCGCTCCAGCAACGGGCTACAACGATGAGGATGGCGACCAGTCTGATCCAGAACGCAAACGCCGTCGTCGTCGCAGCCGTCGTGGGCGTCGTGGACAAGATGAAGGCTCAACGTTCGAGAACGATGGTCAGGACCAGAGCGCACCAATGCAACAGGCAGACAGCGCGCCTCTTCAAACGCATGCCACGCCAGCGCCGCAGCTTACTCAGCAAGACGATCGCAACTTTGGACATACGTCCACACCGGGGCTTTCAAATGCGCCGATGCAATACGTCGAACCTGCTAGCGCTGCAGCGCCCGCATCTGCTGCACCCGCATCTGCTACACCTGCATCCGCAGCTCCTACACCCGCAGCGGCACCTGCGCCGACCCCCTTAGCAGCGCCGTCGATTACACCAGCGTCGGTGGCAGCGCCTCAGGTAATCGAGCAGGCCGCTTCACCTGTCGTTGCTCCAGCTCCGGTTGCTGCGCCAGTGCAAGTGGCTACTGCTGCACCGGTTGCTGCACCGGTTGCCGCACCTGCAGCCGTACCTGTTACCGCACCTGTTGCCCCACAGCCGATCATCACCCCAGCGCTCGATACAGCGGCCTTGCACGCGATTGTGCAATCTGCTGGTCTGCAATGGATTGAAAGCGATCAGGCACGTGTTGCGACAGCAATGACAAACCAGGTCGTCGTACCGTTACAGCTCGGACGAGCACGCAAGCCTGCAGCGGTCGTATCAAACGAGCCGCTCGTGCAAGTTGAGACACGCGCCTAGACAACGCGGGTCTGTCCCGCAGTCACGGCTGCGGGCATGAAAGCAAAAGAGCCCTGATGAATATCATCAGGGCTCTTTTTTATGTCGCTGAATCTTGCCTAAGACAAGGTCAGCTATTCGTCATGCAGCGACGACGTCCGCCGCTTGGTTTGTCATGATCGCCATCAGACGAGCGAGCTCTTCGCGCAACTGGCGGCGATCGAGCACCATATCGATCGCACCTTTTTGCTGCAAGAACTCTGATCGCTGAAAGCCTTCGGGAAGTTTTTCACGCACGGTTTGTTCGATCACACGCGGACCGGCAAAACCAATCAACGCCTTGGGCTCGCCAATCACTACATCGCCCATGAAGGCGAAGCTTGCTGAGACGCCACCCATGGTTGGATCGGTCAGCACACTGATGAAGGGAAGTTTTGCTTGGGCTAATTGAACAAGCATTGCATTGGTTTTCGCCATCTGCATCAAAGAGAACAAACTCTCTTGCATACGCGCGCCGCCCGAGGCTGCAACGCAAATAAACGGCACACGCTGTTTGATTGCAGCTTGCACTCCTTGCACAAAGCGCTCGCCAACAACTGAACCCATCGAGCCGCCCATGAATTCAAATTCGAAACATGCCAGCACGCAGGGAACACTGCGGATTGCGCCACTCACGACAACTAGGGCATCCGTCTCGCCGGTTTGACGTACCGCTTCTTGGACACGCTCAGGGTATTTGCGCGAATCTTTAAATTTAAGCGGATCCATCGACCGTGTATTGGATCCGATTTCTACGCGGCCTTCGATGTCCAGCAAAGATTCGATGCGCGCACGAGAGCCCAAGCGCATGTGATGATCACACTTAGGACATACATGCAGGTTCGCTGCCAGATCCTCGTTGTAGAGGACAGACTCGCAAGAGGGGCACTTGACCCACAGCCCCTCAGGGACACGTTTAGTGGTCGTTTCCGGCGTTTGTGTTTTATTGATACGCGGCGGAATGAGTTTACCAAGCCAGCTCATTTTGTTTGTCCAGCGTCTTGCGGTGCGGTGCGTGCCCCGTTCATCGCCTGACGAATATGTCCGAGCCAATCTGCGCCTGCAGTGATAGCAGCCTGAGATTGTTCAGCGACCGGCAAACCTGCACAAGCCTTTGTCATAGTGTCAATCAACTTACTACCAATCACGACCGCATCAGCCACCAAACTAATGCGCTGTGCGCTCTGTGCATCACTGATACCAAAACCCACACCGACTGGCAAAGAGACATGCTTGCGGATTCCCTTGAGTCGGCTCGCGACATCAGTGGTATCCAAATTGCCGGCGCCCGTGACGCCATTGAGTGACACATAGTAGACATAACCACGCGCGATCTTGCCAACAGCCTGGATGCGCGCCTCAGTCGAGGTAGGCGCCAACAAAAAGATCGGCGCAATGTGATGCTTGCCTAACAGAGTGAGAAAGTCGCCGATTTCCTCGGGCGGATAATCCACTGTCAACAAACCATCCACACCGGCGAGCTCTGCTTGCTCAGCGAACGCTTGTTGCCCAATATTTTCAATGGGATTGGCATAACCCATTAGGACGATAGGCGTAACCGTATCCTGCTTGCGAAATTCGGCCACCATCGCCAACACATGCTTGAGTCCAATTCCTTGCGCAATCGCATGCTCCGCGGCACGCTGAATGACCGGGCCATCCGCCATCGGATCGGAGAAGGGAATGCCGAGTTCGATCACATCCGCACCGGCTTTCACCAAGGCGTGCATCAAGGGCACCGTCGTTGCAGGCAAAGGATTACCCGCAGCAATGTAGGGGATTAGCGCCGCCCGCTTGTCTTGGGCGGCACGCGCAAACGCTGCGGCAATGCGATCAATAGGTGTGGCCATGTGTTGTATTCAAACCTTTCAAACTTTTTAAAGCACCATGCCTGCGCGCTGTGCGACGGTGTTGATATCTTTATCGCCGCGTCCGGACAGATTGATCAAAATCACCTTGTCCTTGGACAGCGTCGGGGCAAGCTTTGCAGCGTAGGCAAGCGCATGTGAGGTTTCAAGCGCAGGGATAATGCCCTCGATCTGGCAGCAGTGATGAAAGCTCGCGAGCGCCTCATCGTCTGTCACGCTTTCATAGGTCGCGCGGCCACTGTCTTTGAGCCAAGAGTGCTCGGGACCAACACCTGGATAATCCAGACCCGCAGACACAGAGTGCGTTTCGCGGACTTGACCATTCTCGTCCTGTAAGACGTAGGTGCGATTGCCATGCAACACACCCACTCGGCCATGCATCAACGACGCAGAGTGCTTACCCGTTGCGATCCCCTCACCTGCGGCTTCAACGCCAACAAGTTTGGTGTTCTCGTAGGGAATGTAGGGGTGGAAAATACCCATGGCATTTGAGCCGCCACCGACACACGCCAACACGTAATCAGGCTGACGGCCGGCGTACAAGGGCATTTGCTCAATGGACTCTTTACCAATCACCGAATGGAAGTTACGGACCATCATCGGATATGGGTGAGGGCCGGCCACGGTGCCGATAATGTAGAACGTGTTGTCAACGTTGGTCACCCAATCACGCATCGCCTCGTTGAGCGCGTCTTTGAGCGTGCGGGAACCCGATTCGACGGGGACCACGGTCGCTCCGAGCAACTTCATTCTGAACACATTGGGCGACTGGCGTTTGACATCATCAATGCCCATGTACACCACACACTCCATCCCGTAGCGCGCACAGACTGTTGCCGTCGCCACGCCGTGCTGGCCCGCACCGGTTTCAGCGATGATGCGTTTTTTACCCATGCGCCGCGCCAACAAAGCCTGACCGAGGCTGTTATTGATTTTGTGGGCACCCGTGTGGTTTAAGTCTTCGCGCTTGAACCAAATTTGCGCGCCCCCGAGCTCTTCGGACCAACGCCGCGCGTGATAGACCGGCGTGGGGCGACCCACAAAGTGCTTAAGTTCGTATTCAAATTCAGCCAGAAAGTCTGGATCATTACGGTATTTGTCGTAAGACAGACGCAATTCTTCAATCGCCTGCATCAGTGTCTCGGCGGCAAACACACCACCATAGGGACCAAAATGTCCTTTTGCGTCGGGGAAGTCGTAGGGTTTCAAGACCGTATCTCCGGGGCGAACCGCCCTGCGCGAGCAACAATATGCCCAGCATCAGCGTCTAGCGATTCAAACAGCTTGATTTTAGCAGTGTGTGCTGTGAAAAAACGCGCAAAATCCCTTAAAACTCAAGTGTCCCGATTGTTACAAGTCTAAATTCACCGGCGATGTGCCGTGAGAACACCCGTCACCTCTTTAAGCGCGGACAACGCACGCTGCAACTCAGCGCCGTCGTGCACCTCCACTGTAAACGCCATATAGGCCATCAAAGCCTTACTTTGCGTGTTCACAGCAATCACATTCAGCCGCAGGCGCGCAAATACCTCAGAGAGATCACGCAGCAAGCCAGAGCGATCCTGGGCCTGAACGCTTAGGTCTACCGGATAGACTGTCCCGACCACGTTACCCCCCCAAGCCACTTCGATCACCCGTTCGGGTTGCCGCGCCGCCAGGGCCGAGAAACTCGCACAGTCCGCGCGGTGAATCGATACACCCCGCCCACGGGTCACAAAGCCAGTAATTTGGTCTGGGGGAGCTGGGCGGCAACAGCGCGCCAGCTGGGTCATCAAAGACCCCACGCCGACCACGAGCACCCCACTCTTTCCGGTCTGTGTTGCGCTTTCAGCGCGCGCGCTGTGCGACACCAGGGATTCAGGACGTAGCTCTTGCTCGGGGACGGCTGGCTGAAACACCGTGTCAATTTGGCGAAGACTAAATTCTTCCTTGGCAGCCGCCACATAGAGATCTTCGGCATGCGCAAAACCCAATTGCTGAGCAAGCTGCTGCAGGTTCACAGCCGTTTTACCGAGGCGTTGAAGCTCTTTTTCGACCAGTGCCTGGCCCTGTACGGTACGTTGTTGTAACTCGATTGCATTGAACCAAGCACGCACCTTGGCGCGTGCTCTTGGGCTCGCAAGGAACCCCAATTGCAGGTTCAACCAGTCCCGCGAGGGGCCACCGGACTTTGTCGTGACGATCTCGATCGTCTGTCCCGTTTGTAGCTGCGTTTGCAAGGGCACCATCTGCCCATCAATGCGCGCGCCGCGGCAACGGTGACCCAAATCCGTGTGCAAGTGGTAAGCAAAATCTACGGGCGTCGCGCCTGCAGGCAACTCAATGACGCGGGCTTGCGGGGACAAGACATAGATACGTTCTTCAGCCTGACGTTGCGCAAGGGCAGTGGCCGTGCTGGTTGACCGATTGCCCGCCTCGGTGTTCCAGGCAAGCAGTTGTCGCATCCAGGCGAGCTGCTTGTCGTACTCTGATGCACTTGAGGTGGCGGGCGCTTGACCACCTTTGACGCCCCCCTCTTTGTAACGCCAGTGCGCAGCCATCCCATATTCAGCAAACTCGTGCATGGACTGTGTGCGGATTTGTACCTCGAAGGGACGCCCAGCCTCGTCTGCAACAACGGTATGCAAAGATCGGTAACCATTGGGCTTAGGGCGCGAGATATAGTCGTCGAACTCATCGGAGACCGGCACCCACCGCTCATGCACCAAGCCTAACGCGGTATAACAGTCTCGCTCGTTTTGCACAATGATACGCAAGGCACGCACATCAAACAGCTTTGAAAAATCCAAATGCTTCAGTCGCATCTTGTTGTAGATACTGTAGATGTGTTTGGGCCTTCCACTGACCTGCGCTACAACACCTAATTTACGCAGGGTAGTATTCAATTCTTCGACCGCGCGCGCGATAAAGGCTTCACGCTCAACACGTTTTTCTTCGAGTAGACGAGCGATTTCTTTGTAGCGTGTCGGGTCAGTAAAGCGAAAGGCCAGATCCTCCATTTCCCACTTGATTTGCCAAATGCCTAAACGGTTCGCCAACGGGGTGTAAAGATCAAGTGTCTCAGTGGCGAGCAAGGGATCACAGGCGACTTTACTCGAGGCATGCCAGCGCAAGGTCTGCAATCTGGACGCCAGTCGAATCAACACAATGCGCAAATCAGCGGCCATCGCTAACAGCATCTTGCGCAACATTTCTTTTTGCGCCGTCGCATCGACTGCGGTGTCGCTCGCCCCTTTGGCGATCGAACCTAGCCGCAACAAGGCACGTGTGCCCTGCACTAAGCGGGCCACTTCCGCCGAGCTAGGAGCAGTCGGCGCAACAGGGCTGGACGCACGCTGCGGCTCGGCGGCCGGCTCCTCTGGCACGCCGATGAGTAAAGCGGCACAGCGCGTCGCCGCATCGGCCCGCATATCCGACAAAATCTGGGCTGAACCCAGCGCGTGTTCGATATGGGTCTCGCCCACCGCATTGTGCAGTGTGGCGAGACGCGCCCACGCCCACCTTGCTGTCTGACGCAGCTGCTCCTGATCGTCTGGGGTTAAACCCGCGACCAGGGGCTCGAGCGCAGAATCGGTGAGCTGCGTAAGCAAAATAGCAAGTTAAATCGCGGCAGTCACCACGATTTCAACTTTGTAGTCCGCACTTGCCAAGCGCGCTTCAATCGTGGCGCGCGGAGGGGCATGACCATCCGCCACCCAAGCGTCCCACGCTTTGTTCATACCGTCGAACTCTTTCATGTTGGCCACGAAAATCTGGGCCATCAAGATCTTGGTCTTGTCCGAGCCAGCCGTTGCCAGCAATTTATCAATGACCGCCAAAATTTGGGTCGTCTGACCCGTGATGTCTTGGGTCGTATCGTCAGCCACCTGGCCTGCCAGGTAGGCAACACCATTGTGGACGGCCATATCTGAAAGGCGCTTACCGACGTTTACACGGGTGATCTTGCTCATATTGATTCCTTTGGTTAATCAGGCGGGTGGCAACTCAAACACCTGACGCAAATACGTCAGATAGGCTTTGTCGTCGCACATGGTTTTTTCAGGCGCATCCGACACTTTGGCGACAGGCTGACCGTTGCAGCGGATCATTTTCATCACGACTTGTAGGGGTTCGTACCCTAAATCGTTGGTGAGATTGGTTCCAATACCGAAGGCTGTTCGACAGCGTCCGGCAAACCTGCGGGTCAGCTCAATCGCAAGTGGAAATGTTAACGCATCCGAAAAAATCAGGGTCTTGGCGCGCGGATCCACGCGGTTCGCCTCGTAGTGCGCAATCATGCGTTCTCCCCACTCAAAGGGATCTCCCGAATCGTGACGCGCGCCATCAAATAATTTGCAGAAGTACATATCGAAATCGCGCAAAAAAGCGTTCATGCCATACACGTCTGACAGCGCGATCCCCAAATCCCCACGGTACTCTTTCGCCCACATCTCAAAGGCATACACCTGCGAATCACGCAAGCGCGGACCGAGCGCCTGACACGCCTGCAGGTACTCGTGCGCCATCGTGCCTAGGGGCAACACACCATGACGCATCGCCAGCCACACGTTACTGGTCCCGGCGAAATGCTCTCCCATCTGCGCCTTCATGGTGGTCAAGACTTCCTCGTGCCAGACTTGCGAAAACCTGCGCCGTGTCCCGTATTCGGCTACCCGGAACTCGCTCAAGTCGTTCGCCTCGAGCACCAGCTTCATCTTGTTTTGTAAGCGGGCACGACCCTCCGCCCAGTTTGGCTCCTGGCAGGTTCGCCGAAAGTACACCTCATTGACGATCGCCAGCACGGGGATTTCAAACAAGATTGTGTGCAGCCAGGAACCCTTGACGGAAATCGCGATTTCGCCCGGGCCCTCGCCCTCAGACACCGTGATACATTTTTCTGGCAGATGAAACAGCCCGAGGAAGTCGATGAAATCGCTCTTGATAAAGCGCAGGCTACCCAAATAGGCGAGCTCAGCCTCAGAGAAGCGTAACTGGCACAGATTATGGATCTCGGCGCGTATCTCATCCAGATGAGGCCTGAGATCCACACCCTGGTTGCGACACTTATAACGATATTCGGCCTGCGCCGCAGGAAAATGATGCAACACCACCTGCATCATGGTGAATTTGTAGAGATCCGTATCGAGCAATGACTTAATAATCATGTCTGTGCCTAGAGTATTTCCAAAACCTTAGCACAAGCACTTTCGTTATCAGGGATATCCCGAGCCTGACGCGCAAGATTGGTTAAACTACGTATTCATTCGATTCACTGGCTCAAAAATAGTGCCCGCCCGATCGCTTTCATAACCTCCCTTCTGGTGGAACCCATGACTCACGTCGTGACTGAAAACTGTATCAAGTGCAAATTTACGGATTGCGTCGACGTATGTCCCGTCGATTGCTTCCGTGAGGGCCCTAACTTCCTGGTCATCGACCCTGACGAATGTATTGACTGTGCGGTGTGTATTCCGGAATGTCCGGCCAATGCCATTTTTGCCGAAGAAGATGTTCCCCAAGACCAAATGAAATTCATCGCACTGAACGCCGAATTATCACCAAAGTTCGACAGCATCAGCCGCTCTAAAAAGCCGCTACCCGATGCCGACGACTGGAATGGCAAACCAGACAAACTGCAGCATCTTGAGCGCTAAATACACACCACAGACGGTTCTAGCTAAGACCGTCTGGCTAAGCGATAAATTATTTTCGCTCAAGGTCAGCCGCGATCCAGCCTTTCATTTTGCGCCTGGTCAATTCGCTCGGCTAGGCCTGTCTATTGGCGCCGCAGACAACCTGACACCCAATGAGTGGCGCGCCTACTCGATGGTCTCGCACCCCTCTGAGGACGCACTCGAATTTTTCTCGGTGGTCGTACCCGACGGTAAGTTCAGCCCAACACTTGCCTCGCTTGCCCCAGGCGACACGCTCTGGATCAACAAGACCGTCTTTGGCTTTCTCACGCTCGACCAATTTGCCGATGGTGATGACCTGTGGTTGGTGTCTACCGGCACCGGGCTCTCGGCCTACATTTCGATGCTGCGTGAAGCGAGCACATGGCTGCGCTTTAAACGGATTGTGGTGCTCCACGGAGTGCGACACGCCGGCGAATTAGCCTACCGCGACGAGCTGTTGCACCTGCAAAACCAACACAGCGCTCTGGGCGAGCGCACGGACAAGGCAGCGCTGGTGTATCTCCCCGTGACGAGCCAAGAGCCCCTGAAGCCCGAGCTTTCCCCTGCGATCACACTGCAGCACCTCTCTGCCAACCGACTCACCACACTGCTGGCCCGTGGAGAGCTCGAAGAGCGCACCGGCATCACCCTAGATCCTGAGCGCTCCCGCATCATGCTCTGCGGCAACCCCGCTATGGTCACCGAGATGCGCACGCTACTGGCAGAACGCGGGTTTGCCGCCGGTCGCCGGGGGGTTGCGGGCAACCTTGCGGTAGAAAACTACTGGTAAGCATTCGGCAACACTAAGAGAAGCACCATAGGTAGTCTAATACTAGGTGTTAGCCCCCATATGGTGTGTTTCTGCAGGCAAAGTCGTGGTGCTTCTGCTACATTTTGCTGCACAACAGCAATTGCTGCTCCTAATTCGATAGCTCGACGTCAAGAAGGCGTCATAATTAGGAGGTCTTGACTAATTTTGGAACTGCACATGCTTTATCAACTTCATGAAATGCACCGTGCCATGATGTCGCCCCTCACGCACTTTACTGAGCTGGGCTCCAAATTGTTCTCACACCCAGCCAGCCCTCTCGCCTACACACCGATGGCGAGACAAATGGCGGCTGGGTATGAATTTATTCATCGCCTCGGAAAAAAATACGAAAAACCAAGCTGGGGTTTAACAACCACAGAGGTGAACGGCAAACATGTTGGCGTCACGATCGAGACCGATCTGAGTCTGCCGTTTTGTAACTTGATTCATTTCAAGCGCGACGTATCTGACAAACAGCGCAAGACGGATCCAACGCTCTTGGTGCTCGCGCCCATGTCGGGACACCACGCCACACTCTTGCGCGACACTGTGCGTGCGCTGCTCCCAAACCATGAAGTCTACGTATCCGACTGGATCGATGCACGCATGGTTCCGCTGGCCGACGGAAAGTTTGGGCTCAATGACTATGTGCTTTACATCCATCAGTTTCTCGAGCACCTCGGGCCAGATGTGCACCTGATGTCTGTCTGTCAGCCGACTGTGCCGGCGCTGGCCGCCGTATCGCTCATGGCTACGAACAAAAATCCTTGCTTGCCTCGCAGCATGGTGATGATGGGCGGCCCAATCGATCCACGTTGCTCACCCACACAAGTCAACCGTCTGGCTACAACAAAGCCGTTTGAATGGTTCGAAGAAAAACTGATTCACGCCGTGCCTGCGCAATACCCGGGTGTGGGTCGTCTCGTTTACCCAGGCTTCCTACAACACGCCGGCTTTCTGTCAATGAATCCAGATCGCCATGCCAAAGCACACTACGATTTTTATCTTGATTTGCTGCGCGGCGACGAGGACGATGCTGACGCACACCGCCGCTTCTATAACGAATACAACGCAGTGCTCGACATGTCGGCCGATTTTTACCTGGACACCATTCGCACTGTTTTCCAAGACTTCGATTTGCCCAACGGCACCTGGGTGATTGATGGTCAGCTCGTCAAGCCGTCTGATATCAAGTCGGTTGCGCTGTTCACGATTGAAGGCGAGCTCGACGACATTTCAGGCGAGGGTCAAACCCGCGCTGCGCAGGATTTGTGCTCGGGCATTCCTGCGAAACGCAAACAACACTACACCGCCCCCGACTGCGGACACTACGGGATTTTTTCGGGCCGTCGTTGGCGCACAACGATCTGTCCGAAGATTGCCGAGTTCGTGCGTAGCGCTTAAGTGCGCCATGCTTGCTCAACGCATCAACGACCTGCTGCCGCAGACCCAATGCACGAAATGCGGGTATGCAGGCTGCGCGCCTTACGCCGAAGCCATCGCCTCGGGGCTTGCCCCGATTAATCGCTGCCCTCCTGGTGGCGAGCAAGGCATTTCTGCCCTCGCCACGCTTTTGCATACCGAAGCGCTACTGCTCGACGAAACGTGTGGCCAGCACGTGCCGCTGCAAGTTGCTGTGATTGACGAGCAATACTGCATCGGCTGCACACTTTGCATACAGGCCTGCCCTGTGGATGCCATTGTGGGCGCATCCAAGCTTATGCACACGGTGTTGACACAAGAATGCACAGGCTGCGATCTCTGTGTGGCGCCCTGTCCCGTGGACTGCATTGAGATGGTCACCGTAGCGCCTGTGCGCGCGTGGACACGGAGCGATGCGCAGGCTTCCCGTCAGCGCTTTGAGGCACGCAATGCGCGTCTCGCTCGTCCATCGCAGGAGCCGCCAACACAAGAAACCGCATCAGATATTGGCAACGCTGTGGCCCAAGCGCTTGCCAAAGCGCGCGCGCGACGAGCCGCCAGCAGGACCTCATGAATCCAACCAAACGACACGAGATATTCTCGCGGCTACGTGCGGCAAATCCAACGCCCACCACGGAGCTCGCCTACAAGACGGATTTCCAGCTATTGATCGCGGTGATGCTGTCGGCGCAAGCCACCGACAAGTCCGTCAACATCGCCACGCGTAAACTTTTCCCCCGCCACGGCACCCCAAAAACTATTCTGGCGCTTGGGGTCGATGGGCTCATGCCCTTTATTCAGACAATCGGTCTTTACAAAACCAAAGCCAAAAACGTCATCGCAACCTGCGCGCTGCTACTCGAACAGCATGCAGGAAAAGTACCTCGCACCAGAGAGGCGCTTGAGGCCCTCCCCGGGGTGGGCCGCAAGACCGCTAACGTGGTGCTGAATACCGCCTTTGGAGAGCCCACCATCGCGGTAGACACCCATATCTTCCGGGTATCGAATCGCACCAAAATCGCACCCGGCAAGGACGTTCTGGCCGTCGAGTATGGCTTAGAGAAATTTATCCCCGCCGAGTTTAAGATCGATGCACACCACTGGCTCATTCTGCACGGTCGCTACATCTGCGTAGCTCGAACACCGAAGTGCCCACAATGCGGTATTTCCGATTTATGCGAGTACTCTAAAAAGACCAAGGGTTAAACCCCCTATGACAAACCCGAATTGAGGTTTTCATCGCATTCGAGGGATAATTCTGTGCAGAATTAAAACCACCTCAGATGCACAATCGAATGAACGACATCATTCTCGAGACCAAGAATCTCACCAAAGAATTCCGCGGCTTTGTTGCCGTCAATGACATCTCCCTGCGCGTGCAGCGCGGACAGATTCACGCCTTAATTGGGCCCAACGGCGCAGGCAAAACAACCTGCTTTAACCTGCTCACCAAATTTTTGACGCCCACACGAGGCACAATCGCCTTTAATGGGATCGACATTACGAAAGAGCGTCCCGCACAAATTGCAAGACGCGGCATTATTCGCTCTTTTCAAATTTCAGCTGTGTTCCCACATCTGACCGTACTTGAAAACGTTCGCATTGGTTTGCAGCGCGAAACCGGGTTGTCCTTTCATTTTTGGCAAAGCGAAAAACGCCTAAACCAACTGAACGATCGCGCACAGGCCCTTCTTGAGCAAGTCGATCTAGGTAGCTTCGCCAATGAAATAACAAGCAGCTTGCCTTATGGTCGCAAGCGCGCACTTGAAATCGCCACCACACTGGCCATGGAGCCAGAGCTCATGCTGCTTGATGAGCCCACTCAAGGCATGGGTCACGAGGACGTTAACCGGGTCACGCAACTAATCAAGCGCGTGAGCGTTGGTCGTACGATCCTGATGGTCGAGCACAACATGAACGTGGTCTCCTCCATTGCCGACACGATTACGGTCTTGGCACGCGGTGCCGTGCTGGCTGAGGGGCCTTATTCGCATGTCTCAAGAGACCCTGCCGTCATGGAAGCTTACATGGGCACCACCGAAGGCGAACTCGAAGGAGCACACGCATGAGCGCGCCCGCACTCGATATTTCTGACCTCAACGCCTGGTACGGCGAGTCCCATATTCTGCATGGCGTGAACTTCACTGTACAAAAAGGTGAGGTCATCACGCTGCTCGGTCGTAATGGTGCGGGTCGCACCACCACGCTACGCGCAATTCTTGGACTCACCGGCTCGCGGACAGGCTCGGTACGCATTCACGGCACCGAAGCAATCGATATGCCCACCTTCAAGATCGCGCATCTAGGCATTGGTTACTGCCCCGAAGAGCGCGGCATCTTTGCCAGCCTCTCGTGCGAAGAGAACTTGCTGCTTCCACCGCCTGTCGGTGCCCTGGGTGGCGGGATGTCGCTGTCCGAAATCTACGAGATGTTCCCTAACCTGCTCGAACGGCGCCACTCGCCCGGCACACGCCTGTCGGGGGGTGAACAGCAAATGCTCGCGGTCGCACGCATTCTGCGCACCGGTGCCAACCTATTGTTGCTAGACGAGATTTCAGAGGGCCTTGCCCCAGTAATCGTTCAAGCCTTAAGTCGCATGATTAAGACGCTAAAATCCAAGGGCTACACCATTATTATGGTTGAACAGAATTTCCGGTTTGCCGCCCCGTTGGCTGACCGGTTTTATGTGATGGAGCATGGCCAGATCGTCGAACACTTCGCGGCCTCCGAGCTCAAGGAAAAGCAGTCCGTCCTCAACGAATTGCTTGGGGTTTAATTACTATTTTTGTAGCAACTTACTGGAGCTATTCTCTATGAAACTTCGTACCCTCAGCGCTTCAATGATGCTGGCTAGCGCCGGTCTCTTGGCACAACCGGCTTTCGCTAACGTTTCTGACAACGTGATCCGTATCGGCTTTATCACTGACATGGCCAGCGTTTACTCCGACATCGACGGCGCCGGTGGCGTCGAAGCCGCTCGTATGGCGATTGCCGACGCAGGCGGTGCAATCAACGGCGTAAAAATCGAACTAGTTTTCGCCGATCACCAAAACAAGGCTGACGTGGCCGCTGCGCGCGCGCGCGAGTGGTTTGATCAGCAAAAAATCGACATGCTCATTGGGGGCACGAACTCTGGCGTGAACCTCGCGTTGGCGGGTATCGCTGCAGAGCGCAAAAAACCCTTCTTTGCCATTGGCGCAGCTGCATCAGACCTCACGGGCTCACAGTGCACCCCTTACACCGTACATTGGGCCTATGACACCGTTGCGCTGGCGCGCGGCACAGGCTCAGCCGTTGTGAAAGCTGGCGGCAAAACCTGGTACTTCCTGACCGCTGACTACGCCTTTGGCCACGCTCTTGAGCGCGATACCGCTAACGTCGTTAAAGCGGCCGGCGGCCAAGTAGTCGGTCAAGTACGCGCACCGCTTAACTCGTCAGACTTCTCGTCTTTCTTGTTGCAAGCACAAAGCTCCAAAGCACAGATTCTGGGCTTAGCGAACGCTGGTGGCGATACGATCAACTCGATCAAAGCTGCAAACGAATTCGGTATTGGTAAGACCATGAAAATGGCCGGCCTGCTGATTTTTATTAACGACATTCACTCACTTGGTCTGAACGTCACGCAGGGTATGCAGTTCACCGACGGCTGGTACTGGGATCAGAACGAAGAGACCCGCGCATGGTCGAAACGATTCGAAGCGCGCGTTAAGCGCAAGCCTTCGATGATTCAGGCTGGTGACTACTCCGCCGTCTCGTTCTACCTGAACGCCGTCAAGGCAACAGGTAGCGATGATGGCGATACCGTCATGAAGTGGATGAAGTCCAACAAAGTCAACGACATGTTCGCCAAGAACGGCTATGTCCGTGAAGACGGTCGCATGGTCCACGACATGTTCTTGATGGAAGTCAAAAAGCCAAGCGAATCGAAATATCCTTGGGACTACTACAAGCAAATCGCCGTATTGCCGGGTGAAGAAGTATTCACCAAGCTCTCCGAGTCGACCTGCAAGCTGGTCAAGAAGTAATCAGAACACCGCCTTCGTGCACCCCGCGTGTGCGAAGGCGCGTTCTGCTCATGCAGTCGATTCGAAGCAGATAGAACATGATCATGATATTCGGTATCCCGTTGCAAGCCTTTTTGGGCCAACTGTTGCTTGGCCTAGTCAACGGCTCTTTCTATGCCATTTTGTCGCTAGGGTTAGCGGTCATCTTTGGCTTACTTAACGTCATCAACTTTGCGCACGGTGCGCTTTATATGTTGGGTGCGTTTCTCGCTTGGATGGGGCTGTCTTACTTTGGCCTCAACTACTGGTTGATGTTGCTTTTGGCACCGATCATCGTCGGGCTCTTTGGCATCCTCATTGAAAAATTCCTACTCAAGCATCTCTACAAGCTTGACCACTTATACGGTTTGTTACTCACCTTCGGCATCACCTTGCTGATCGAAGGTCTGTTTCGCAGCTTCTATGGCGTGTCTGGGCAACCCTACTCCACCCCGGAAGCATTACGGGGTGCGACGAATCTGGGCTTCATGATGCTGCCTAACTACCGCGCCTGGGTGGTAGTGGCCTCAGTTATTGTGTGTCTGATCACTTGGTTCATTATTGAGCGCACACGCTTAGGGGCGTTGCTGCGAGCCGGCACCGAGAACCCCCGCCTTGTCGAAGCCTTTGGCGTGAACGTTCCCTTGATGATTACGCTCACCTATGGCTTTGGTGTGGCCTTAGCCGGTTTTGCGGGCGTGCTTGCCGCCCCCATCCTGCAGGTTTCTCCACTGATGGGGTCCAACTTGATCATCGTGGTGTTCGCTGTGGTGGTGATTGGGGGCATGGGATCAATTTTGGGGGCAATCGTCACCGGACTGGGTCTCGGCATCATCGAAGGCTTAACCAAAGTGTTCTGGCCGGAGGCCTCGAGCACGGTAGTCTTTATCATCATGGCTATTGTCTTACTCATCCGCCCTGCCGGACTATTCGGAAAAGAAAAATGAATCGCCAAGCGCTCGGCTATATCGTCTTTCTGTTGTTCCTGGCGGCCGTCCCACTGATGGGAATCTATCCCATCTTCGCCATGAAGATCATGTGCTACGCGCTCTTTGCGTGTGCCTTTAACTTACTCTTGGGCTTTACGGGCTTGCTGTCGTTTGGACACGCTGCCTTTTTAGGAAGTGCTGCCTACGCTTCCGGACACGCTATGAAACTGTGGGGCTTCTCTCCAGAACTTGGTATCGCATACGGCGTGCTTGTCGCGGGGGCTTTAGGTTTGGCCATGGGCGCACTGGCAATTCGTCGCAGCGGTATTTACTTTGCAATGATTACGCTTGCCCTGTCGCAGATGGTGTACTTCTTTTTCTTGCAGGCAAAATTCACCGGCGGTGAAGATGGGCTGCAGGGCGTGCCACGCGGAACCCTGTTCGGGCTGATCGATCTGAAAAGCGATTTGAACCTGTACTACGTGGTGATGGGTATTTTTGTACTGGCTTATTTCATTATCTGGCGCACCGTGCACTCGCCTTTTGGCCAAGTGTTGAAGGCCATCCGTGAAAACGAACCTCGTGCGATCTCCCTGGGCTACGACGTCGATCGTTTCAAGTTGCTCGCCTTTGTGCTGTCCGCGATGTTGGCCGGCTTGGCTGGCTCGACCAAGATGCTGATCTTTGTCTCGGCCACGCTGTCAGACGCCACTTGGCAGATGTCGGGTCTAGTGATTCTAATGACCCTCATTGGTGGGTTGGGCACACTTGTGGGTCCGGTCATTGGCGCCTTCATTGTTGTCTTGCTTGAAAACAAAGTAGGCGACTTCGGTGCTGCGCTCACTAAATGGACGGGCGTTGAGTGGTTCCAACGCCTAGGCGAATCTGTCACCATCGTAATCGGCTTGATCTTCGTGATCTGCGTGCTGGCCTTTAGACGCGGACTGGTGGGCGAACTGAGTGCCTGGTGGCAAAAGCGGCAATCCACCTAAGGGCAGCCCCGACTGTCACAAAAGCTTCACACAATGGTCACCCCATTTAAATGAAGCAAGCCTAGCATCGGTTTCAGTGTCTTTAACTGGAACCAGCCATGTCGCAACGTTTTTCGAATGTCTTCAAGTTTGCCGTATCAATCCTCACCAGCGCAGCTTTATACGCGCCGTGGGCCCAAGCCCAAACCGCAGACTCACGACCCGTCCTCCGTATCGCTGTTCAGCAAATCGCAAATAGCGGCGCACTAGATCCTCTGCGAGAGCAAAGCAACGTGGGGACCCGCGTGCTCCCCATGATTTACGCGGGTTTAGTTGAACTCGACACCATTGGAGATCTGAGTGCGCGTCCCGCGATCGCTGAGTCTTGGAAACGTATTGACGACCGTACGCTAGAGTTCAAATTGCGTCCAGGTGTGAAGTTTCATAACGGCGACGTCGTGACCGTTGAGGATATCGCCTTTAGCTTTGGCCCTCAAAGAATGTTTGGTAATACGCAAGCTTCATTAGGGCCCGCCGCAGCAAAGCCCGCGAGCAACCCGACGCAAGCAACGCCCGCAGCCTTCGCGTCGGGACCCACCCCTCCTCCCGTGGTTGTTGCTGTCGCCCGCAACATCTGGCCTTCTTTGATTGGGGTTGAAATCATTGACGACAAAACTGTTCGCTTGGTAAACGCCTTGCCAGACCTGACCCTCGAGGGACGTCTCGCGCGACTGGGCTCTGAAATCATTTCGAAAAAAGCCTATCTGGCTGCAAAAGACTGGAATGCCTGGGCGCAGCAACCCATCAGCGCCGGGCCCTTTAAAGTCAAAGAACTCAAGCAAGACCAGTACTTGGTGTTGGTTGCCCACGATGATTACTTTGGTGGCAAGCCAACCGTCAAAGAGATTCGTTATACCGTCGTGCCTGAGGTGTCTTCAAGAATCAATGGCTTAGTCACTGGACAATATGATTTCGTCACGGACATCCCGCCAGATCAATTCAAAATCATTCAAAACAACCCAAAATTTGAAGTAACTGGCGGTCCAGTACTGAATCACCGCTTGCTCGTATTCGACAAGAATCACCCCGTGCTTGCGAATCCAAAAATTCGTCAGGCGATGACGCACGCCATTGACCGCAAGGCGATTGTTGATGCTCTGTGGGGTGGTAGAACCTCAATTCCCGCCGGACTGCAGTGGGAGTTTTATGCGGATATGTTCATCAGTGACTGGGCGGTTCCAAAGTACGACGTCGCACTTGCCAAAAAGCTCTTAAAAGAGGCGGGCTACAAGGGCGAGGCGATTCACTTTCGAACCATGAACAACTACTACACCAACCAGACACAAACTGACCAGATCATGCTGGAAATGTGGCGTGCAGTCGGGCTTAACGTTCAAATGCAAATGGCTGAAAACTGGACCCAGATTTTTGAAAAAGGGCCCACACGCGGCATACGAGGTTGGTCTAACTCCGCTCCGTTTAGCGATCCCGTTAGCTCGATGGTGAATCAGCACGGGCCGCAAGGACAGCAGCAACGCATGGGTGAATGGAGTAACGCAGAATTCAATACGCTTTCAAACGTCTTGGTTACTTCGGTTGATCCCAAAGAACGACGCCAAGCCTTCGCACGCATGCTCGAAATCGCCGAGCGCGAAGACCCTGCCTATACGGTCTTACACCGCACTGCCGTGTTTTACGCAAAGCGCAAAGACATCACCTGGAAGCCATCACAGAACTTTTTAATGGACTTCCGCGCCAGTAATTTACAGTTTTCACAATGAACGCAGGGTGTCCTCTCGACCCGCAGACGCTGCTAAGCGTCCGCGGGTTAAAGATCGATTTTGCAACGGAAACCGACACACGCACCGTTGTGCACGACATCAACCTCGATATCCACAAAGGCATGTCGCTGGGGATCGTTGGAGAGTCGGGTTGCGGCAAGAGCGTCACTTGGATGGCGATTCTCGGCTTACTAGGACCACGGGCCCACGTGTCAGGAAGCGTCAGGCTCGCAGGGCAAGAGCTCCTGGGTTTGAAGGATCAAGAGTTATCCAAGGTGCGGGGCGGCAAAGTGGCGATGATTTTTCAAGATCCTGCGTCATGCCTGAATCCCGTCCACCGAATCGAAAAGCAACTAACCGAGAGCTTGGCGCTGCACCGTGCACTCTTTGGCGCCGAGGCAAGACAAGCGGCCCTCGAGTTGCTAGACCGCGTACAAATGCCCAACGCGGCGCAGCGCCTGAGTGCTTACCCACACGAGCTCTCTGGCGGTATGAATCAGCGCGTCATGATCGCCATGGCACTCGCGGGCCAACCTGATCTATTAGTGGCGGACGAACCAACCACGGCACTGGACGCAACCGTCCAAGCCCAGATCCTCGACTTACTGAACCAGTTACGCAAAGAGTCGGGTATGGCCCTTGTCCTGATTTCACATGACTTGGGTGTCATCACTGAGGCGAGCGAGCAAGTCGCCGTCATGTATGCAGGACGTATCGCTGAATACCTGCCAACTGAACGTTTGTTTGCGCATGCGCGTCACCCGTACACGAACGGACTGCTCGGTGCAATGCCCTCTCTTGAAGCTGAACATGGCGCTCTCAAGACGATTCCTGGTCAAGTTCCACGAGCCGGCACACGTTTTCAAGGTTGTAGCTTCGCACCGCGATGCGCATTCACTCAAACAGTTTGCCAAAGCGAAGCGCCTACCCTTGTATCGGTCACCTCTAGCCATCGCGTCGCCTGCCATCTCGAGAGACTGCAATGAGCGCCCTACTGACTGCAACAGACGTCACGCGTGACTACTCAGTGAAAACAAGTCAGTCATGGCTCGCCAAGCGCCGAAGCCTACGGGCCGTCGATCACGTATCTCTGCAACTACGCGCGGGCCAAACCTTGGGCTTAGTGGGTGAATCCGGCTGTGGCAAATCAACACTCGCCCGTTTGCTTCTAGGCTTAATACCGACAACGAGCGGCGAAGTGACCTTCGACGGGCGTGCGGTCCGCGCACAGCGCAATGCAGACTGGCGTGCCCAGCGGCGAGACATGCAGATGGTCTATCAAGATCCACTCGCAGCCTTGGATCGACGCCTCACCCTTTACCAACAAGTGCTTGAGCCGCTTGCCATTCAAGACATCGGTACCCGCACGGAACAACGCAGCGCCACCGAAGAAGCGCTTACCTCCGTAGGAATTGGTGCCGATCTTTTTGCGCGGTTTCCCCATGAACTCTCTGGTGGTCAGCGTCAGCGCGTCGTACTTGCAAGGGCTTTAGTGCTACAGCCCCGGCTCTTAGTATGTGACGAACCCGTTTCGGCCTTGGATCTGTCTATTCAAGCGCAAGTCATCAATCTGCTTTCCACGCTTCAAAAAAGCCGTCATCTCGCCATGCTGTTTATTAGTCACGACTTGCGTGTCGTGCGGCACATCTGTGATGACGTCGCAGTGATGTATCTTGGGAAGATTATCGAACAAGGCCCAGCAGATAAAGTGCTGTCACAGCCGGCGCATCCCTATACCGAGGCCTTGATTTCAGCCGTCTCTCATCCTAATGCCTCGCATGCACCTCGCAAGCGTATTCTGCTGAGCGGTGAGCCTCCCAATCCCATTGATGTGCCGAGTGGTTGCGCGTTCCATCCACGCTGCTCGCTTGCCGAGGCGCAGTGTCGAACACAGACACCACACCTAACCCGACTCGACACCGAGCACCTGGTTGCCTGTCACCTGCGGGCGCCCAGAACTGAACTGGTAGGTGCATCCGCATGTTGAACTACCTTTTTACCCGAGGTGTGCGCTCGGCGCTGACTATCCTGCTCGTGGTCACCTTCACCTTCATCATTCTGCGCCTGTCCGGCGACCCAGCCATGATGATTTTATCGGCCGACGCACCTCCAGAAGCCATCGATGCCTTTCGAAAAAGCTGGGGACTCGATGCCCCGCTCTCTCACCAATATTTCGGATATCTGCGTAACATCGTCGAGGGAAACTTCGGTGTTTCCATGCGCAACGGAGCGCCAGCCATGAAGTTGGTGCTCGAGGCGATCCCAGCGACCCTCGCCATCACGCTGCCGGCATTTTTACTCAAACTACTGCTCGGCATTCCTGGCGGGATTTTTGCGGCGTTTCATCGCAACACCTGGATCGATAGGCTGATCATGAGCTTGTCGGTTGCCGGGCACTCACTACCGAGCTTTGTCCTCGGGGTGTTGTTAGTTCTAATCTTTGCCGTGACACTCGGTTGGTTGCCAAGCGGTGGCTATGCCTCCTGGACACATGCCCTCCTACCCATCATCACGCTTTCCATCGGTGGGGCAGCGGTGCTAGCCCGCTACACACGCTCTGCGATGCTTGAAGTGCTCGGTCAACCCTACATCCGAGCGGCCTCAGCCAAAGGGCTGACCTGGCGCAACGTTGTGCTGCGTCATGCGCTGCAAAATGCTGCCGCGCCGATTTTGACGATTGCCGGGCTCATGTTCGGCGCGCTGATTGCGGGAGCCGTCGTCGTAGAAAGCGTGTTTTCTTGGCCGGGCGTTGGACGCTTAATCGTCTCTGCCGTTGCTAACCGCGACCTTGCCGTTGTGCAGGCCGCTTTACTCCTTGTCACGACCTGCATGGTCACTGCAAATTTATTTGTGGATGCCCTAAATGTGCTGATCGATCCAAAGCTCCGGTCATCGCGCTAAGGAGACAACATGCCTAAACGAATATTCTCCTCGCTCCAATATTTTGTTACACACTGCCCCTTCATCGTCTTGTGCGGTTGTGGTTGGCTCAGCGCGATGCTGCTTGTCGCCCTGTTCGCAGATAGCCTCGCGCCCTACGCCTACACGGCGCTAGACCTTTCAGCACGACTGCAGCCACCGCTTGGCTTTGAGGGCCAGCTCAATCACCCGCTTGGAACAGACGAATTGGGACGCGACGTTTTGTCAAGACTCGTCACCTCAATCCGCATGAGTCTACTGATTGCGTTCGCAAGCACACTGATCTCTGCCACGATTGGCCTGACACTAGGATTTCTGGCGGCGCGCTTTCGAGGCTGGATCGAACAAGCAGTTCTAATTGCGATCGACTTTCAGGCATCGATTCCATTTATGTTGATCGCACTCGCGGTGCTGGCCTTCTTTGGCAACACACTCGTGCTCTTTATTTGCCTAATGGGATGTCACGGCTGGGAGCGTACCGCCCGTATTACACGCAGTCTAGCGATCTCGGCCATTGAACAAGGCTATGCCAACGCAGTCCAAGCCTTGGGCGCCAGTAGCTGGCGCGTGTATTTCCGCCATATTTTGCCCAATATCGCTAGCACCCTGATCGTCAGTATGACCTTGACCTTTCCTGAAGTCATTCTGCTGGAGTCCGGTCTCTCCTTTTTAGGCCTGGGCGTACAGCCTCCACTGACGAGCCTAGGCAATATGGTGGGCTACGGTCGTGAGTATCTCCAGTCAGCGCCTTGGATTTTGCTGGCGCCGGCAATAATTATCGTCTTCACGACGCTATCCATTTCATTGGTCGGTGACTGGGTGCGCGACAAACTTGATCCGACACTGCTCTAACTCAATCTGCTTAAGGGGTCACACATGACACGCATAAAGAAAAATGTACTCATGATTGTCGTCGATCAATGGCGAGGCGACACGCTTGCACGGCTCGGTCACCCAACCGTGAAGACGCCCAATATTGACGCTCTGGCTGACGAAGGCGTGACCTTCGCCAAGCACTACACCCAGGCCGTTCCTTGCGGGCCAGGACGCGCGTCAATGCTTACAGGACTCTACATGATGACGCACCGTGCGGTTCAAAACACCATCCCTCTGGATGCACGCCATACTAATATCGCCAAAGAAGTACGGAAAGCCGGCTATGAGCCTGCCCTGGTTGGCTACACCACCACGACTCCTGACCCCCGCGAAACGGCGGCACAAGATCCCCGATTCAAAGTCTTGGGTGCAGATATGGAAGGTTGGAGACCTGTCGGCTCGTGGGGTCTAAAAATGGAGTCCTACTTTGCTTGGGTGAAAGCGCAAGGCTATCCGGTACCAAAAATTCCAACCAATATCTGGCTTCCAGAGGGTCAGACCGAGGACGACCATGGGGCGACCTCTAAGCCGAGCTCCATCCCCGCACACCTGTCCGACACCACCTGGTTCACCGAGCGCGCACTCGAGTACTTGAAAGGGACCGAGGGCAAGCCGTGGTTTCTGCATCTTGGCTATTACCGTCCGCACCCACCTTTCATTGCGCCTGCACCGTACAACACGATGTACGCACCAGAGGATTGCCCGCCGCCCATCCGAGCAGACTCGATCGATGCCGAGGCCGCGCAGCACCCTATGCTGGCGTTCTATCTCAAAGCCATCGAAAAGAAAAAATTCTTTGAACACGGAAAAGGTTTGGGTGCCGACATGTCGGAGTCGGAAGTACGACAAATGCGCGCCACCTATTACGGACTCATGTCCGAGGTTGACGCACACGTCGGACGAGTCTGCGACTACCTCAAGCAAACGGGTCAGTGGGAAGACACACTGATTGTGCTGACAAGCGATCACGGCGAGCAGCTCGGTGATCATCACCTACTGGGCAAGCTTGGATATTTTGACCAAAGTTTTCATATTCCAATGATTGTCCGCGATCCGAGCCCGAGCGCAGATTTGACCCGAGGAAAGATTGTCCGACATTTCACAGAGACTGTGGATACGATGCCAACGATTCTGGAATGGCTGGGCTTACCCATTCCTCGCACCTGCGATGGCTATTCACTGCTGCCCTTTCTGCACGCGAGCCAAGCACCCGCTAACTGGCGCAAGGAAGTCCACTACGAATACGATTTTAGAAATATCTTCTATTCCAAACCCGAGGACTATCTTGGTATCGGGATGGACGAGTGTTCGCTCTCAGTGATTCAGAATGAGCGCTACAAATATGTTCACTTCGCCGCCCTGCCCCCTCTGTTTTTCGATTTAGAGCAGGACCCCAACCAGCTAAACAATTTGGCAAACGACCCAGCATACGTAAAGCCTATGCTGGAGATGGCACAAAAGATGCTTGACTGGCGATTGAAGCACGCGGATCGTACCTTGACGGGTTACGCAGCCTCGCCTGAAGGGCTGACGTCAAGACTATGAAACACCTCGCTCCATTACTCAAGACAAAGGAAGCCATCGTCTTTGATCTGGACGGCACGTTAATGCACACGGAGCCCGAAGTGAAGCTCGCCATCAACCGCGCCTTGGCTGATTGCGACTGTCCACAGCTCACGCCAGCGACGCGCCTTCCAAATATGTATGGCACGATCCCGCATATTCTGGAAAGCGCACTCGCGCTCGTCGGCGTGCCAGTCTCTCGCGTTCCAGAAATCCACGCGGTTTACACCAAGCACTACAACCAACAAGCGCACGCAAATACCACCTTATATCCAGGTGTCCGAACCTTGTTAGAAGAGCTCAGAGGGCATCACTTCAAACTCGGTGTGTGTACGAACAAGAACGAGGCGGCGGCGCTTCATGCCTTAAAAATCGCTGGGATTTTTGATTTCTTTTCGGCTGTCACCGGAGCCAACACCACTCTTTTTCCCAAACCACACCCGCTCCCACTCACCCACACATTGAAAGGTCTTGGTGTAGCCGCGCAAAATGCTGTGTTGATCGGTGATACACACGTTGATGCGGAGTGCGCCGCCCAGTGCAATGTTGATTTCATCTTGCATCAAGGCGGCTATGGTGCGCCGGCAGGAACCAAATATAAAATCGCCGGCCAGTTCATGACCTACGAAAGGGCATTCTCTTAGTCAATCAGCTTTCCGTTTTCGCGGAAGGGATAAGGTCCCTCATAGGGGCCAACAAACGCAAGATGTGTCACAACACCCGCAGATGGAGACCAACCAAATATGCGATAGGCGGGCGGCTCTAACACCCATGCAGAGTCGGCCTTCTCAGTCAAGTTCAAACACACTTGATGTGCAGGCGATGGTGTCGTGCTCGCAATTGTTCCGGCAAAACGAACATCAATCGCACGATGGAGATGTCCGCATATGATCCGCTCTACATTAGGATGACGGCTGATGATGTCTTTGAGTCGATCGACGCCCCGCTTCATGCCGATGTTGTCCATATGTCCGATCAGCGTCTGAAACGGTGGGTGGTGCATCGCGACGACGACAGGTTTGCCTACGTGCTTAGCCAGCGATTGCTCCAACCAATCCAATCTTGCATCACACAACTCACCAGAACTATCGCCAGGCACACAGGTGTCCAAGGTCAACAATACGATAGGCCCGATGACCACTTCGTATTGGACAAATTCTCCGTCTCCTAAATAGTGATGATTCGGGAAGGCAGCTCTTAAGCCGTTACGCTCGTCATGGTTACCGGGCATGAGGTAAACCGGCATATCCAATGGCGCAATCAATTCGGCGAGATGCCGATACTCTTGCTCTCGACCAAAGTCGGTGAGGTCTCCCGTCATGACAACAGCCAACGGCTTTTGAGGCAAGGACATGACAGACTGAACCGCGCGACGCAAATAAGGTGCTGTATCCAGCCTGCTGTATGCCAAGCGACCTGGCTCACGAATATGGGTATCTGATAATTGAGCGAATAGAACAGACATCAAGCCTCCTTGGCTCGCATTAAAGTACTAGGATTAATGGCGACAGAAACAATATCGCCACGCTTAAAAAGAGAGTCTCGCGCCACATCAACCGAAAATGGTTCTTGGCCCTCTATCGCGACACGCAAATGCACGCGATCGCCTCTAAAGCTTCGGTGTTCAATGATGCCCGCCGCACGACCTACACGAGGCTGATCAATCACAAGATCCTCGGGGCGCACTAACAATTCTTCCCCCAAGTAGGACGGTACTGTAAACAACGCATCTCCAAGAAGTAGAGTTCCTTGGCTTGTGTGTTCCGCATCACGACGAATGATATTGACCCGCCCTAAAAAATTTGCGACAAAGGTATGCGTGGGGTTCCGGTATAACGATTCTGCATCACCGATCTGCATAATTTGACCGGACTGCATCACTGCCAAGCGATCGGCTACCGCCATCGCCTCTTGCTGATCATGTGTGACATAGATAGCGGTCATCCCTAACCGACGGAGTAATTCAGCGAGCTCGTCTCGCAAGGCATCTTTCAACTTACTATCTAATGCAGTCAACGGTTCGTCAAGCAGCAGTATTTTTGGTTGGGCAGCAACGGCTCGAGCGAGTGCCACCCTTTGACGCTGACCACCAGAGAGCTCGTTAGGCCGCTTGTGCTCAAGCCCATTGAGTCGAACAAGATCAATGAGTTCACCCACAATCTTGTCTCGCTTGGCTCTGTCAGTGCCACGCACACGCAAGCCGTATTCAACGTTACGGCGCGCCGACATATTCGGGAACAACGCGTAGTGCTGAAACACCATGCCGACCCGACGTTGTTCAATAGGGCACTGCGTCACATCCTGCTCACCAAACAGTATTTTCCCTCCGGCGTTTGGTGACTCCAGGCCAGCTAATATACGCAACAGCGTTGTCTTGCCACACCCCGAAGGACCCAACAAGGCCATAATTTCGCCTGGCTCTACTCTCAAATTGCTGGGGAGCAAACCACGCGTACCGTCCGGATACGTCTTGGCGCAGTCAATGGCGCAAAGTGCAATTTGTTCAAGTTCCATAATATTTCTGCGTCAAATTTGCGACGATATTTAAAAGCCATAGCAGCGGGAGCACTACTAAAAAGAACATCAGCGTATAGGCGGATCCCACTTCAATGCGCATGGAGGCATAACTATCGGCGAGGCCCACAGGCAAAGTACGCGTCAGCGGTGTATGCAGTAGCCATGTCAGATTAAATTCTCCAATTGAAAGCGTAAACACCATGAGTGCGCCCGCAACAATGGAGGGGAGCACCGCTGGCACCAACACGGTGATAAAACGCCTTGCAAACCTTGCGCCGAGTGATCGTGCAGCCTCTTCAATCGCTGCAATATCTTGACGCTGAAAGGCTGCGGATACCGTTCGCACCATAAATGGCAAAGTGAAGATCATGTGGCCCACAAGGATAAAACCGTAGCTTTGACGAAAGCCACGCCACTCTCCGTAGGTCAGTATCAGTGCCAGCCCTGTCGCCAGACCCGGCACGGCCACCGGCAGGGTCAATATTTCTTCGAAAGTTTTTGCCCAGCCCCCCTTGGCCCTCGCTAAGGCATAGGCACATGGCACGCCGATCACCGCGTTCGCAATGGCACACGTTGCAGCAATCATCAATGACGCTAAGACAGTTGAACCATATTGATCGAATACTTGAAACAACCACTTAAGAGTTAGGCCACTTTCTAGGCCTTTGCTGTATTGGTTGACCAATGCGGCCATGATTGACAACAGCATCGGACTCAACATGAACAACACGACAATGATCGTGAGCAACGCCAACCAGGGTGATCTTGCGGTCACAAGCTTGCCCCCGAGCCGGTCCAGCGTCTCACCAAAAAGAGAGCAAGCCAAGTGACTATACCGAGTGTTATCGACAGTGACGCCGCCAATGCGAAATTGGCGTAGTTTGTGAATTCGCTATAAATCGTGATCGGCAACACTTCGAACTTACTCGCCAGTGTGAACGCCGTTCCAAACGCCCCCATTGCCGTCGCAAAGACAATCGCTGCCGAGGCGGCCGTAGTGGGTGTCAATTGGGGAAGCCATACATCACGAAGCAACTGAAACCGGTTCGCTCCGAGGGAGCGCGCGGCCTCTTCCACAGACCGATCCATTGTTTGCGCAGCGGCGGTGTAGCTTGCAATCACACGCGGCAAAGAAAAATATAGATACGCTAAAAATAAGCCCGTCAGACCGTACGCAAACGTGATGCGCCCTAAGCCAAACCACTCAAACGCATCTGCCATCGCACCTTGCCTGCCACCTAGCAAAATAATAAAAAAACCTACCACCACACCAGGAAACGACAAGGGGAGCGTCAAGAGGGAAAGCAACAAACGCCGTGCGATCACATGTGGTTTTGCTAAATAGAGCCCGACAGCCATTCCCAATGCGAGCGTGGCTATCGTTACCGCGACGGATAGCAAGAGCGTATTGACCAAGCTCTGCGCATAACGCGTATCCGTGAGAATAACGAAGTAGGTCTCCCACCCCTTTGTAGCCGGAAGTGTGACGAGCAGTGCCACGGGCAGGAGCCAGAATGCTGCAAAAAAAATACTGACGGGCATCAGGCACGCGCTCAGCGCAAGCCGAGACGAGGAGCCCGCCATGGTCACTACCTGACTTGCTTGAGGTACGCGTCAGAGAACGCTTTCTGCACGCTAGCCATTTTGGAATAGTCAATCGCGACAGCGCGAGCGTAATCGGCTGCCGGCAAAAACCGCGACTGTGCTTCGGCCGACATTGCTGAGGCGCGAACCGGACGCAGGAAAGCGTTCGCCCAAAGCGCTTGACCAGCATCTGAGAGCACAAAATCTAATACTCGCTTTCCATTTTCTGCGTTCGGGCCTTTGTTCACCAAGCTCATCACATAGGGAACCACAACCGTACCCTCAGAAGGAATCACGAATTCAACATTGGCCTTATCCTTGTATTTGGCACGATACGCGTTGAAGTCATAGTCCAACAGAATGGCGATTTCACCAGAAAGCACGCGCGCATAGGATGTCTGCTTGGGAACGATTGGCTCATTCTTTTGCAAAGCGTTGAAGTATTCGATCGCTGGGCCAAAGTTATCCAAGTTACCGCCGCGCGCTTGATTCACCGCGACCGCGCCCACGTAACCCACAAAGGCTGAGGCTGGATCCAGATAACCCACGAGGCCCTTGTACTGCGGATGCAGCAGATCGGCCCAAGACTTCGGTACTGGCTTGCCCTTTAGCGCATCTTTATTGACCATGAAGCCGAGCGTGCCAGAGTGAATCGTGAACCAGTTACCTGCAGGATCTTTCAAACCATCGGGGATTTGCTCCCAGCCAGCCGGACGATAGCCTGTCACCACACCGTCTTTGGCTGCTTGAATACCGAACGTGACGCCCAAGTACGTCACATCAGCGACGGGACTGTTTTTTTCAGCAATCAGCTGGGCAAGCGATTGGCCTGAGTTTTTGTTGTCAGGCGGAACAGTGATCCCAGTCTTCTCTTTAATCGCCTTTAACTGAGTTCCCCAGTCCGCCCACTCTGGCGGACAGTTGTAGCAGATAGCGGTTTGGGCACTGACCAATCCGCCTGTCAGCAGCGCAACCGCCGCCATGAAGCCTCGCAAGGCATTGAGTCGTGATCTAGACATAGGAACTCTCCTTAAGTTTAAATATAAATACATCCATCAGTTCGTACTACTGACTTAGTCAATTTTGACGTTGGCACGCCGAATCACATCAGCCCATCGGGCTCTTTCTTCCAAGACAAGCGCAGCGAGCTCCTTGCCCGTACTGGACCGAACCTCCGCGCCGTTCTTGTTAAACACTTCCAAAACTTTCGGATCAAGCAAGGCTTGTGCAGTCCGGCGCTCCAACAAACTGATCGTTGAAGGTGCTAGCCCCTTCGGGGCCATCAACCCATACCAGGACTCCACAACAAAGCCCTCTAAGCCCGCTTGGGCCATTGTTGGCACTCCAGGCAACGACACAATCGGTGAGGCACTGGTCACGGCCAGAGCATGTAGCTTTCCGGCGCTGACGTGCGGCAAAGCAAGTGGGATATTTACAAAGGCGAAGTCAATTTGACCCCCCAGCAAGTCTGTCACAGCCTGAGTAGCGCTCTTGTAAGGCACGTGAACGACATCAAGATTCGCCATCAACCTCAACAACTCGCCCGAAAGGTGGTTGGAGGTGCCATTGCCAAACGACGCATAGGCGTGCTTACCGGGCGCCATCCGTATGGCCTCAATCAGCTCACTTAAAGTTTTCACCGGAAAACGTGGCCCGACCACAAGAACATTCGGCACCGCAGCGATCAAAGAAATCGGTGTGAAATCATCCTGAGCATTAAAAGGCAAGGACGGGTAGAGCAATGGATTAATAGCGTGGGTGCCCGTGGTCGCCATCAACAGCGTGTAGCCATCCGGCTTGGCCTTGGCGACATAGTCTGTCCCAAGGTTACCCCCCGCACCCAGTCGGTTCTCAACGACAATCGTTTGTTCGAGCTCCCTGCCCATGCGTTCAGAAAACACACGCGTCAATATATCCACACCGCCGCCAACCGCGAAAGGCACGACAATCTTAATAGGTTGAGACGGGTACGTTTGAGCAATGGCCACCTGAAACGAGGCCAAGCACATCACGACTGAGGCCAAGGCCTGGGTCAGGAAAGAAGAAAAAGACACTGCGCCACCGTTTTAACGAGACAATGGACGCAGTTTAAGATGCCAACATCTCAATGCCATGACGCTTTCATGGCATTTTGATTACACGATCCGTTACCGCAGGGTCATGTTATTTTTTTGGGCGTCCAGCGTGCAATGTTGTGAGTGCCGCACGTGCCGCAGCAAGTTGGGTAACCGAGAGTGTTTTTAGTAAGCCCACGCCGATACGTAAGAGGTCGCTCTTCTTGATCTCAAACCCTGCTTTCAAGGACGCCTTCTTAGTGTCCTGAAGAATCTGATACTCGTTGGCGGGCATCGTGAAGCTGTCACGTACCAATTTAACCTTTTTGGTCTTGGTGGCAGGTGCCGTTGTCGACGAAACAGGCTGTTTACTGCTTGGCGCCACTTTCTTGGCTGTTGCTTTCTTGGCTGTTGCTTTCTTGGCGGTTGCTTTCTTGGCGGTTGCTTTCTTGGCGGCTACTTTCTTGGCGGCTACTTTCTTAGTTGCCACTTTCTTTACTGAAGCCTTCTTGGCGACGGCCTTCTTTGCGGACGATTTTTTAGCAGGTACTTTTTTAACGGTGGGTTGTTCCGCCACCATTGCTGTGGTGTCCGCATCTTTGCTGGTGTTTTCCATATACATTCCTTTAAGAACCTTTAGTTAAATTGATATAAATGATTTATACGATTTATATTATAAATACATAAAGGGTTTTTAGTCAAAATGACATCACGACGAAGGCTGTATCAACCGGGCTCTGCGGATACGGTTAGCCAACAAAGCGGCCACGCATGCCTTGATGACATCCCCAGGGAGGAATACCGTCACAGCCAACAGTGCCTTAGAAAAATCCATCTTCGCCACGACGGCAAGCCACGGCACCCCTACTAGATAGACCACCAAAATCCCACCCACTACACTCGCCAACAGACAACGACCCACATCTTGGTAGGTGCTGCGCTTGCCACCGTCACTATCCACCTTGAAGGGACCCGCAAGGTAACCCACCATAAAGGCGCCGGGGATCATGCCCAGCAAGAACCCGCCCGTTGGACCCATCAGCACAGCCAGTCCGGCTCGACCACCTGGCAGCACCGGCAAACCGACTAACGCTAACGTCACATATAGCAACAGCACGAGCCCAGCACGACGTGGGCCGAGCACCAAACCGGACAACATCACCCCAAAAGTCTGTAATGTGATGGGGACGGGCACCCAGGGCAGCACCACCGGTGGCAACGCCGCGAGTACGACAATCATCGCAGCAAACAGCGCCACAAGAACCAAATCCTTCGTTTTCATTTACACACCTTTATGGTCTACGTGCATCAATCGCATCTGCAATCTCGGAGGCGCGCTGTATGGTACGCATTAACATGGGGAAGATCATCAAAAACGGTCGTCCTGGCAAGCCTCGCGCGAGGTGCGCCTCACGAATGTGACGCCACTGAACCCCCAGCTCCGGAATAAATCGCACAGTCAAGCCAATGACCAATGCAACCTGTTCTCGATCGACCCAGCCCCGTCGATCCATGGGTCCTAGCGCGTGATGTACAACGGCCATGATTTGCGTAATCGAAGTTGTCGACAACACGACGATGGCTGTCAACAACAAGGCGAACATTCGCAGACTGACTTCAAGTGCGAGCCAGATCCCTTGCGTGAACCACGCGATCAGCCCGACATACAGCACGATCCAGCATGCCGGGCGAAGCTGTCTGAGCAATCGCGCAAAGGGAATACGAAGCTGAGCGATCAGCAAACCAGCACTCAAGACAACCAAGAAAAGACACCATAGCTGGTCTACCCACAATAAGGTCGCACCCAGACCAATCAGTGCGCATAACTTGTACGAAGCCCGCAAGCGATGCAGCCAGGTATCTCCTGGGGTGAACAACACGCCGTTCATGCGCAATGCCGCCGATACCAGGTCACCGCCTCATCAGGCGGGCCATCAAACGCCACAGATCCATGGTCGATCACCAGGACACGATCCATGCGCTCAATCAACGAAAGGTCATGACTGACGACTATGGCCTGCTGAGGCAACTGAGTAATAATCTCTACCAAGCGGTTGCGCATGCGTAAGTCCAGCTGTGTTGTCGGCTCATCAAAGATGATGAGCTCTGGCTCCAACACCAACACCCCAGCAAGAGCCACAAGCTGCTTTTCTCCGCCAGATAGGGTGTGCACCGAGCGCTCCAGCAAATCCGAAACACCTAGATTCGCGAGCGCAACAGCCACCTTCTGTTGGCGTTGATCGAGCGAAAAAACCTTCGCATCCAAGCCCCAGAGCAAATCCTCACCGACAATCGGAAGCACGAGCTGATTTTCCGGATTTTGGAAAACAAACCCCACCCGCCGGCGCAAGGCACGACTATTTTCACGGGCACATAACCCATTTACGCGGACCGCGCCCGCGCAAGGCTGGACCAACCCGTTTATCAAGCGCGCGAGGCTGCTCTTACCGGAACCGTTCGAGCCAATGATTCCAATTCGCCCCTCACTCAACGCCAAGTTGAGATTGCTCAGGATCACCCGCCCGTCCAAACGGACCATCACATTTTCGAACTCGATTAACATAGAGCCGATTATGCCCGAGAACTTTTTTAAGAATCTACACTCCAAACTCAAGTATGAAAAAAATCGCAAAATCCGAGGCCGAATGGAAAGCACAGCTTTCCGCCGAACAATTCTACGTCGCGCGCCAAAAAGGCACCGAGCGCCCCTTTACGGGTGAATTCTGGGACCACACCGCCTATGGGATCTATCGCTGCGTGGGTTGTGGCACCGCCTTGTTCGCCTCAGACACTAAATTCGATGCGGGTTGTGGCTGGCCAAGCTATTTTGAGGCGCTCGACCCCGCGAACGTCAAAGAAGAAACAGACATGTCGCATGGAATGCTGCGCACCGAGGTGATGTGCAATATATGCGACAGTCATTTAGGGCATGTGTTCCCTGATGGTCCACCCCCCACCGGCTTGCGCTACTGCATCAACTCGCTCTCGCTCACCTTCGAGCCGCTCAAGCCATGAAAAAATTCCTTTTTGACCTATTTCCGCTAATTCTATTTTTTGCGGCCTACAAATTTGCCGGTATTTATGTGGCAACGGGCGTAGCCATGGCAGCGGCCATTCTGCAGATCCTCTGGATCAAGTTGCGTGGCAATCCCGTGGAGACGATGCACTGGGTTAACCTTTCTATTATTGTGGTTTTCGGTGGTGCCACCCTCTGGTTGCAGAACGAGGCCTTTATTAAGTGGAAGCCGACTGCACTGTATTGGCTCTTTGGCGGTGTACTGCTTGGCAGCAAATTCTTCACAGGCCGCAATCTGATGCAGAAGCTGCTGGGTGAGAAAATCGCGATGCCAGACGTCGCCTGGACCCGCTTGAATCTCGCTTGGGCACTCTTTTTTATCGCCGCCGGTGGCCTGAACCTGTTTGTCGCTTTTTCGGGCTTGTTTACCGAAGAGCAGTGGGTGAATTTCAAAGTATTTGGCCTCATGGCGCTGCTGATCGTGTTCGTGATTGGCCAATCGTTATGGTTGGGCAAGCACCTTGAGCAACCACCCGAAGAAGTCCAGAAAGGCCCTCCGGCCGCGAATGACCCGAAAATATGACCAATCCCCACCTCACCCTGCTTCGCGATCGCCTAGGCGCTCTAAATGCGCTTGAACTGGACATCCAAGACGACTCCCATCTTCACGCTGGTCATGCCGGCAGTAAGGGGGGAGCCAGCCATCTCAGTGCCACCATCGTGGCGGAATGTTTTGCCAACAAGTCGATGCTTGCACAACATCGGCTAGTGTATGATCTCGTGCGCGATTTAATCCCCCACCCGATTCACGCTCTCGTACTGTCGACTCGGGCGCCTTCCAAAGGAAATACATGAAACGTATCGTTATGTTTGCTGCCGCCCTGGCATTGGCAGCACCTATTTATGCACAAAACGTCGCCACCGTGAATGGCAAGCCCATCACCAAAGCCAATGTCGACGAATTCGTCAAACTGCTCGGCACGCAAGGCGCCGCAGATTCTCCGCAGCTACGCGAACAAGTCAAGGAAGAGCTCATCAACCGTCAGGTGATGGTCCAAGCTGCTGAAGCCGCTGGGTTATTGAAAGACGCGACGATCACCGTTGAACTTGAGTTGGCGCGTCAAGGCATCCTGGTGCGTGCATTGATGGCCGACTACCTCAAAAAGAATCCCATCACCGACGCTAAGATTCAAGCCGAATACGACAAGCTGAAAAAAGCGGAAGACGGTAAGTTCGAATACGAAGTACGCCATATCCTGGTCGAAGACGAAAAAACTGCCAATGATATGCAAGCCAAACTCAAGGCGAAGTCAGCCAAGTTTGAAGAGCTCGCTAAGTCATCGAAAGATCCGGGCAGCGCCGAGAAAGGTGGAAACCTAGGTTGGGCGGCTGATTCGAACTACGTTGAGCCCTTCGCGAAAGCAGTGGCTGCCACACCCAAGGGTCAGCTTTCTGAAAAGCCTGTGCAGTCGCAGTTCGGCTGGCACGTGATCGAAGTCTTGGACAAGCGTCCCGTCGAGTTCCCTCCGCTTGATAAAGTCCGCAAAGAGCTCGAGCAAATGATGCGCGAACAAACTCTCGCTGCCTATCAGGCTGACTTACGTAGCAAAGCTAAAGTTCAATAAGACTTGGGGTCGCACCAGCGATTTGGTGTAAACCGCAAACCGCTCACGCCGCTTGACGAACAATCAGGCGGCGTTTTCTTTTAGCAAGGCGCGTAAGCCTTCCTCATCCAGAATCGCCACGCCGAGCTCTTGCGCTTTCTCGAGCTTGCTGCCTGCCTCGGCACCCGCCACGACATACGACGTCTTGCGCGACACGGAGCCGCTTACCTTTCCGCCTGCAGCAATGATTTGGGCGGAGGCTTCGTCTCGGGACCACACAGGCAAGGTACCCGTCAGCACGAATGTCTTACCTGACAGACCGGAACTGCGTGCCGCCTCTTGTGCTTGCGGCTCGACCCCCTGTGCTTGCAGCGCACGGACAACTTCTTGGTTGTGCGCTTCAGCAAAAAAACGCGCAATAGACCCTGCTACGACAGGTCCGACGTCAGGCACTGCAAGTAACTCATCCTCGGTCGCCAGCATGAGTTTATCGATCGATCCCATCTGCAGAGCGAGGTCTCGCGCCGTCGTTTCACCGACATGACGAATACCCAACGCAAAAATCAGTCGGCCGAGTGCAGGCTTTTTCGCCTGTTGAATCGCCTCAATCAGATTCTCAGCGGATTTTCGACCCATGCGATCGTACGCAGCGAGTTCATCCACTTGCAAACCAAATACGTCCGCGAGGGAATGAATCCGTTCGCGATCGACTAATTGCTCCACGAGCTTCTCACCTAAGCCTTCGATATCCAGGGCTTTACGACCCGCCGCGTGAATAATGCTTTGCTTGCGCTGTGCGGCACAAAAGAGGCCTCCCGTACACCGCGCAATTGCCTCGTCCTCCACACGCTCAATAGCAGAGCCACACACAGGACAAGCAGTTGCCATCACAAACTGCGTGGCAAAAATGGGGCGCTGGTCAAGCACGGGACCTACGACCTCCGGGATCACATCGCCCGCGCGACGCACAATCACAGTGTCTCCGATGCGTACATCCTTACGACGAATCTCATCTTCGTTATGCAGTGTTGCATTGGTCACCGTCACCCCGCCAACAAAGACAGGTGCGAGCCGGGCAACAGGTGTGATCGCACCCGTGCGTCCAACTTGAACCTCAATATCCAGGAGAGTTGTCGTGGCCTCTTGTGCAGGAAACTTGTGTGCAATCGCAAAGCGAGGCGCACGGGCCACAAACCCCAACACCTTTTGCGCTGCGAGCGCATCGACTTTGTACACCACGCCGTCAATGTCATAGGGCAAGCGCGCGCGCCGCGCACCCACCTGCTCGTAGTACGCCAACAAATCGTCAGGCCCCTGCGCCACGACATGCTGGGAGACGTTCACGGGCAAGCCTAAACTCGCTAACCAGTCGAGCATTTCGCTATGACGGGCAAAGCGAATATCTCCGACCTCACCCCAACCATACGCAAAAAAACGTAGTGGGCGTTGCGCCGTGATACGCGAGTCTAACTGTCGCAAACTACCCGCGGCCGCGTTACGTGGATTGACAAAAACTTTCTCATCGCGCCCGCGTTGCGCTTCATTGAGTCGATCAAAATCTGCGAGGTTCATGAATACTTCGCCCCGGACTTCCAACACGTCGGGGATCACCTCTGGATCACCCGTCAGACGTAAGGGGATCGCTTTAATCGTACGGATGTTGGTGGTGACATCTTCACCGGTTTGACCGTCACCGCGCGTCGCGGCTTGCACGAGCAATCCGCGCTCGTAACGCAAACTGATCGCTAGCCCGTCAAGTTTGAGTTCGCAAAAATAAGCGACGGCCGCATCGGAAGATAGCTTGCCCGCAGCACGTAATGTGTCAGAGACGCGCTTATCAAAGGCATAGACTTCCTGGGCCTCAAAAGCATTACCCAAGGACAGCATCGGCACACGATGCGTCACGCTGGAGAAAGCAGCCAAAGGTGCTGCCCCCACTCGTTGGGTAGGAGACGATGCGGTGAGCAGTTCTGGATGTTGCGCTTCAAGCGCTTGCAACTCGCGCATCAGCTGATCGTATTGTGCGTCGCTGACCTTTGGATCATCGAGCACATAGTAGGCGTGATTATGACGTTCGATTTCGGCGCATAACCACTGCAGACGCTCAGCGACCGAAGACTCACTCACCCGCATGCGTCCTCAGGCAAATACCCGGCGTGCCCGCGGGCTGCCCGCAGCAAGCCCGGCTTGTTCAAGTTGCTGATACAGTGTCTTGAGACGTTCATCGATGACTGCATCCGAACCGGGCTGCACGGGGCGACCCTGATCATCAACGAGTTCAGCACCGACGCGACGTGCCAACTCAAAACCAACCTCAACCATTTTTCCGAAGGCGCGCGTATCGGCTGGACTGCAAGGCACATCCAGCAGCAGGCTCAAGCGATCGACACCCGCCATCCCCGCATCGAATGACTCAGAATCTGAACGCGCCAAACTGAAGCACACAAGTCCATACTCGCCCAACCAAACCAATTGTCCGTTCACGGGTACAAACCCCATATTCTCTGCTGCATTGGTTACATCCGACACGGGATGATTTGTACCCATCAACAAGGTCAACCCAACTTGAGTATCCAACCCCGCACACATATCATCCAAGCGTGAGGCTAAGTCCAGTACGCGCTGCTGATCAGGACCTTCAATGGCGCACTCCAACTGTTCAGCCAAACTCTGGGCGCGATTCCAAATTTGCGACCACTCGATCGCGGACAAGGCGCCGCTGCGATTCGCCAACAACACCGCTAGATGGACGGCGTCGTACGAAACACTTGGCGCAATGTCAGCTTGGAGGTGTCCCTCTGTATCCTGGGCAAAAATACGCACGGTCTTACGACCCGCCGTCCGCAACGGATGAATGAGTGGCAGCAGGTCTTCGCCCAGCATTGGGCCTTGGAAAGCAATTTCAATCACAATCTCAGTCGACGGGTCGGGCTCTTGCGCATCAGGCATCGCATCAGGATGCTGGGACGCACCGATGCGCTCCGTCACATTGATACCACCCGCACTCATCCCACCCAAGCCTGGCTCACGGCGTACATCACCCACCGCAGCGGTTTCGGCAAGCAAGGGGTCTTGCTCGATGACAGGCATCTGGGCCTGCATACGGCGGCGCACGCGTTGGTCTTGGAACCAATTAAAGCCCAGCACCAACACAATCACGACCAGACCAATCACGATCAAATAGATTTGCAACTCACTCATGTGTTGCCTCTAGTATCAGGATCACGCAGCTTCAGCGGCAAGCTGCAAAGCGGATTCAATATCAACAGCCACGATACGAGACACGCCTCGTTCTTGCATCGTAACGCCAATCAACTGCCGAGCCATCTGCATCGCAATCTTATTGTGAGAAATAAACAAGAACTGCGTATGCTCAGCCATACTACCCACTAAGTTTGCATATCGTTCAGTATTGGCGTCATCAAGCGGCGCATCCACCTCATCGAGCAAGCAAAAGGGTGCGGGGTTGAGCTTAAATAATGCAAACACCAGCGCAGTCGCGGTGAGCGCTTTTTCGCCACCAGACAGCAGATGGATCGATGTATTGCGTTTGCCCGGAGGCTGGGCCATCACCTGCACACCCGCATCCAGAATTTCGTCGCCCGTCATGATGAGACGCGCCTCTCCGCCGCCGAAGAGCTTGGGGAAGAGTTCACCGAAGTGCGTATTCACTTCATTGAAGGTGGTCTGCAAAAGGTCGCGGGTCTCGCGGTCGATCTTACGGATCGCGTCTTCAAGGGTGTCGATCGCAGTCTGCAAGTCAAGGTATTGTGCGTCGAGATAGCCTTTGCGTTCACGCGACTCCGTTAACTCGTCCAATGCCGCCAGATTGACGGAACCCAGTGACTCTATTTTCTTGGTGACACGCTGTACCTCGGACTGCAGCCAAGCGGGGCGCTGCCACTCTTCGGTCTGTTCCGCAATCACCGCTTGCACGGCGACGCGATCTACCTGACGCTCATTGAGTTGCTCGGCAAACTGCTCGGAGGCCAAGCGCGCGGCTTGCTCTTGCAACTGCAGTTGCATGATGCGCTCGCGGCGGGGCTCGAGGGAGCGCTCCATAGTGAGTCGCTCTTCATCGGCCTCACGTAATTGTGCAGCCAACGTATCCATTTCGATTCGTAAGCGACCCAACGTCTCTTCGCGCTCGGCGCGTATTTCTAGCGCATCTTGTAAGCCCGCTTCGGCCGCTGCGGCATCGAGTGTGGCAAGCTCATCTTCCTGCCCAGCCAGCTCTTGTTGGGCACGCGCCGACTGTTCAATGGCCAGTTGCAAATTACGCTGCAGCTCGGCAATCCGCGCACGGACGCCGCGCTCATTGAATTCAGCTTCTTGTGCGCCACGCTCTTGATCACGCAAGCGATTGCGCGCGGTCTCAGCCTCCTCGAACAAAGCTTCGCCAGCCATTTCAGCCTCGGAATACGCCTCTTGTTGAACACCGATCTCAGCGTCCAGTTCTTCAAAGCGCACTTCAGCTTCGAGTTTTGCTGCAGTCAGTTCTTCTTGTTGCGAGATGACTTCAGCGATGTCTTGCTCAAGTCGGCCTGAACGTTCACGCGTCTGCTCCACTAGCTGCTGCAAGCGTGTGTGCTCTAACTGCAGGTCGTGCAGGCGACGGGTAATTTCTGCCACGCGTTGCCTTGCAGGAGGCAAGGCTTGCGATACCTGCTGCCAGGCTGACTCAGCTTGCGCGACAGCCGAGCGCGATTGGTCGGCGATTAGTTGATGCGCTTTAAGCTCGCGCCGAAGGTTCTCAATCTCTTGTTGACGCGCGAGCAAGCCTGCCTGCTCGGAGTCAGGTGCGTAAAAACGCACACTATGGGCATCTATTAAATGACCACCTTGCACGACAAGCACCGCCCCCGTAGGCAAGCTTGCTCTGGCGGCGATCGCCTGCGCCACGTCTTTGGCGATGTAGACATGACCCAGCCAAGTCTGCAACAAGGTACGCAGTTCTGGATCCGTAATGCGCAGCACTGTCGTCAAGGGCTCCATTCCAGCTGGCGCAGCGCCAGCCGGCGCAGCGACAGGCAACTGATAGAACGCGAGACGCGCAGGGGGCGCATCCGCTGCAAAGGCGCGCGCCCAATCAAGGTTACGTACCTCAAGCCCTGTCATGCGCTCGTTCAGAACGGCTTCAAGTGCTGTTTCCCAGCCTGGCTCAACATGCAACTTCTGCCACAAGCGACCCAACTGACTGAGTTCATGCTTAGCAAGCCAGGGCTCGAGTGCACCTTTCTTTTGCACATCTTCTTGTAAGCGCACGAGCGCAGATAAACGAGCGTCCAGGCGGGCGAGTGTCTCGGCCTCGATCTGCGCTTGCTGCTGAACCTGAGCACGGCGCGCGTCAGCCTCTGGCAATTTGTCTTCGAGTTCAGTGAGGGTGCCCAGGGATTCCTCGAGCAACTCCTCGGTTGCCACTTTGTCACCCGTCAATTGCGCGAGCGCAGCCGTGTCAGGCGTTTCAACGCCTTTGAGTTCAAGGGCCAGCCGTTCGCGTCGCAGTTCAAGTCCTTGCAGCTGGCGATCTGAATCCCGCTGCGTCTGCGCAACCAACGCAAGGCTTTGCTCGACACGCGCCAAGGTGGCACGCAACTCTTCACGCTCGAGCGCGGCTTGCCGCACACGCGCCTCAATGTCAGGCAAACCCTCCTGCGCCGCCTGTGCCAAGTCGCGTGCTTCTTCAGCACGCGCTGCGCTCGTCATCAGCTCGTCTTCACCTTCTTGGATTTGTACTTGACAATGTTCCTGCTGCGTCGCCCATTCCGTCAATTGTGTCTGTAGCTGCGTGCGACGGGTCAATACCCGATTACGCGACTCGACCACGTGACGAATCTCGGCCTCGAGGCTGCTCACTTTTGCATTCGCTTCGTACAACTGTCCCTGCGCGGCGTGCACCGCATCGCCCGCGGCATAGTGCGCCTGGCGACGTGACTCAAGCGCAGCTTCGCTCGCGCGCAGCCCAGCCATCGAGGCTTCAAGCTCGGTGTGCGCGCGCTCAATATCCTGTTGGGTCCGGTCGCGCTCAATATGAGCGGCCGCTTCTTTCAGGAACCACAATGCATTTTGTTTGCTTTCACCTTCAGACTGCAGGCTGCGGTATTCGCGCGCCACTTCGGCTTGCGACTCAAGCTTTTCAAGCTGCGAAGTGAGTTCGCGCAGAATATCCTCTACGCGCACGAGGTTCTCACGCGTGTCGGACAAACGATTTTCTGTTTCGCGGCGGCGTTCCTTGTAACGCGACACCCCCGCGGCCTCTTCCAAATAAACACGTAGTTCTTCGGGCTTGGCTTCGATCAGGCGGCTGATCATGCCTTGACCAATAATCGCGTAACCACGCGACCCTAAGCCGGTTCCTAAGAAAATATCATGGACATCCCGGCGACGAACCAACTGGTTATTGATGAAGTAGCTACTGGTGCCATCGCGCGTCAAGACGCGACGCACAGCGATTTCGGCGTAAGTCGCCCATTGCCCGGAGGCCCGACCATCCGAGTTATCAAACACCAGCTCAACCGACGCTCTAGCCGACGGCTTACGCTCCCCGGAGCCACTAAAAATCACATCCTGCATGGATTCCCCACGCAGCTCAGAGGCGCGGCTTTCGCCCATCACCCAGCGGACGGCGTCGATAATATTCGATTTACCGCAACCATTGGGGCCAACGACCCCCACTAACTGACTGGGGGTTGGGATCACCGTTGGATCGACAAAAGACTTAAATCCGGCAAGTTTGATCTGGGTCAGACGCACAATAAGGGCACAATTTGGGATGGAATCCTTGAGATCATAACCGAGCTCGAGCCGATCGATTTGTTCAGGTATTATTCAGACACCCCGCACTAGGATGGGTAAACTAAATTTAGGATGCGACTCTTGAATCGAGGCTTCTACACTGTCATGGCAGCCCAGGCGCTGTCGTCACTTGCGGACAACGCACTTTTTATTGCCGCCATCGCACTGATCCAACAATTAGAGGGCCCCGACTGGATGGCCCCTATGATGAAGTGGTCGTTTGCGGCGTCGTATGTGCTGTTAGCCGCGTTCGTCGGAGCAATCTCGGACTCCTTCCCCAAAGGGCGAGTCATGTTCATGACCAACTTCATCAAGGTCAGCGGTTGTTTACTCATGTTTTCTTATGCGCTGCTTGGCCTCACTCAAGAAGGTCAGGTGTCCTTGGTCTGCGTAGCCTACGCCCTAGTAGGTATCGGCGCTGCCGCCTACTCCCCTGCCAAATACGGCATCGTGACGGAAATGCTACCTCCGCTTCAGTTGGTCAAAGGCAATAGCTGGATCGAAGGACTGACCATTCTGTCCATCATCATGGGAACAGTTGTCGGCGGTATCTTGGTCTCGCCCGGCGTTTCTGGCTGGCTACTCAAGCACCCGATGATCAATAGCCTCGTGGCAACGCCGGCCGAGGCGGCCATTCTTGTGATCTCCTTCATCTACATCGCGGCCGCGCTTTGCAACCTGATGATCCCCAAGACAGGCATCGTCTATCCCACGCAGCAAAAGAGTCCGATCAAGCTCATCAAAGCATTCGCCGGCTATGTCCGCATTCTTTGGGCAGACAAGCTGGGCCAAATATCGCTAGGAGTCACAACTTTATTTTGGGGTGCGGGCGCGACGCTTCAACTCATCGTGATCGAATGGGGGAGTGACCACCTCGGTTATCGGCTGGATCAGGCTTCCATTTTGATGGGGGTCACCGCACTCGGAACCATCGGAGGCTCAATCTTGGCGGGGCGCGTGTCGCTGCGCAGCGCACTGGGGGTCTTGCCGCTTGGTGTGGCCATGGGATTTATCGTCATGCTCATGCCGTTTGTGGACCCAAGCTGGACAATCAATGTGCTGGGGGTCGAACTCCCTTGGACGGCCTATGTTCTGTTGATCTTGATTGGTCTGACATCGGGCTATTTTGTGGTGCCGATGAACGCGCTCTTGCAGCACCGCGGCCACGTATTGCTTTCCGCCGGGCATTCCATTGCTGTGCAAAACTTCAATGAGCAACTCAATATTCTGCTCATGGTCGCGGTCTACACCGTCATGCTTTGGCTGGATATGCCCATCAACGTCATCATCTGGATCTTCGGGCTCTTGGTGGCGACCCTCATGGTGGTGATGATTCGCTGGAACAACCTGAACCTACGAAGAGACCCTAACCTGCTCGATCAGATTGGCCAAGAGGGGCACGGCAAAGCGCTTTAAGGCGTTGCAGATCTTTCCAGGCAGCGGCTTTCTCGCTGGGGTGGCTCAGCAGGTAGGACGGGTTGTAGCTCACGACCAACGGAATCTCTCTGCCGTCCACCTGAAGGCTGTGAGTGCGTTCACGCAAAGTTTGCAAGGGCTCTTCACTCCCCAAGAGGGCCTGCGCAGCAAAACGCCCCAACGCCAAGATTGTGAAGGGCTGTTGCAAAGCGATCTCTCGCATCAAATAAGGCTGACACGCCAGAACCTCTTCAGGACGAGGATTGCGATTACCTGTGGGGCGACATTTAATAATCGTGGTCACATAGGCATCATGCCCTCGCCCACTTTGAATCGCAGCCAACATATTATCTAGCAGAACACCTGGTCGCCCCATAAAGGGCTTACCTTGCCGATCATCCTGCTCACCCGGCGCTTCGCCCACCACCATAATGGCCGGTTGCGTGACCCCTTCTCCCATCACCGCCTGCTGCCGCGCTGTGCAAAGCCCGCAGGCCTGACAGGCACGAACCGCTGCCGATAAGGTTGTCATGTCTGACAACGCAGCGAGCTGCTCGGGGGATTGCGCCGCCTGGATAACCACCTTGGTCTTAACGGCCGCAGGAGCCCCTCTACCGGGACGTGCGGGTGCAGCAGTTATGGGGGCAGTGCCGGGCGCAGGTGCAGCCGAAGCACGTCTAGGGACAGACGCGGGCTCCAGCACCGTCGGACTCGCCGCAGGTACCCACGGCTTCTCGATACCGAGCTCTGCCAGCCAAGCGACTTGCAGCGAACTCAGTGAAAGCGGTGAAGGACGGGTATCTGTCATAAATGAGGACGGCTTTGCCTAGGGACTCAAGACTGCTCGAATACTTTTTTCAGTACCAGCGCATCTTCACGCTGGGCTCTTCCTGCAGGATAGTAATCCCGACGCACTCCGATCTGCACAAAACCTTGCTTGGCATAAAAAGCGAGCGCCTGAAGATTGGAGGGTCGGACCTCGAGCAACAGACCCTCTGCACCGAACTGACGGGCACTGCGCGCAGCCTGCTCCAAGAGTTGTCGACCAAGGCCTTTGCCCTGCCGCTCGCGTGCAACGGCAATCACGAGGATGTGCGCGAGATCGGGCGCTAGCATCGCGATACAAAAGCCAATGAGCTCGTCATCCTGTCGTAACACCCAGGCAGAATAGCCTGCGGCGAGCGCATCCTCAAAGTTCTTGGCCGTCCAAGGAAACGATTGCACCGCAGATTCCAGTGCCACCACCTCTGGCAAATCGGCGACAGTCATCGGCAAGAGCGCAACCGCTGTGGGCGCATGCGCGCGCGGGTTGCCGCCAAGCCCTGCCGCACGCTCAGCCGTCGTAAAGGCAACCTTATCGCGCAAATAAAATGGCGCCGCTTGTTCTGGTGGCACGGCCTGGCCTTGTTTGAAGGCGCGCAAAGCTAAAGGCGCCATCGCTTGCGCATTTGGCCGAGCGGTTAAATCATCTTCGATCCACTGTTCGGGCAACCCGACTCGAGCCCCCAACACACTCCAACCTTCTCCCACCAAACACACGTTAGGAACATGCGCGACTTCAGCGGTTGCACGCTGCAACCACAGCGCTGCGCGTTGCGAAACAAATAGCGGGGCGTCCACGGCCGCCATCAGCACAGGCGGCTGCAAGACCAACAAGCCCTGTGCAGGCGTATCCACGTAGGCTGCAAAGTAAATCTCTTCCATGCGCGCATCCAGCGCAGCCAATATCAGCTGGCCAGGGTGCCTCACGCTCGCCGTCGCCGCCACAGCAAGCAAGGCTCCCACTGAGATCACGGGGAGCCCCAATGCCAAACCGAGACCTTGCGCCACGCCACACGCCACGCGTATCCCGGTGAAGGCGCCAGGGCCCTGACCAAACGCCACTGCGCTGAGCGCATGACGGGAGACCGTACACTCCTCCAACAACGCCTCGATCAAGGGCAATACATTGGCTGCGTGCCCCGAGGTTCCTTCCAGTGCGCGTTGCGTGGTGGTGCACTGACCGTCGCGCTCGGACACAAGCGCCACTGTGCACAACGTGGTCGAAGTTTCGATCGCAAGAATATGTGTCATGCCGCAATTGTAATGAAGCGGCTGCGAGCAAGCGAAAGGCACTGCGCAGGAAACAAATCATGACAATCAGCACGCTGCGCGCGACGAGCCTGATACATCTTGTAACAACTTCACGATTCGCTTTTTTTCATTTGTAAAACCTTGTAAGCGAGACGCTGCAAACGACCCAAGCGCGGTTACATTTTCACTCATGAATACTTTATATACTTCCCCTCCCCGCAAAATCCTCGTCGTAGACGACGACTCGCGCCTGCGCGAACTACTGCGCCGCTACCTGACCGAACAAGGCTTCGTCATCCAAGTTGCTGAAAACGCTCGTGAAATGACCAAAATCTGGTATCGCGAACACATTGATCTGTTGATTTTGGACCTGACACTGCCTGGCGAAGATGGTCTGTCCGTCTGCCGCCGTCTCCGTGCAAGCCACGACAACACCCCCATCATCATGCTGACTGCCAAGGCCGAAGAGATCGATCGAATTGTTGGACTCGAAATGGGCGCGGACGACTATTTATCTAAGCCCTTTAACCCACGCGAACTCTTGGCACGCATCAATGCCATCTTGCGCCGCCGCAGCGTCGACGAACATCCTGGCGCACCGAGCCAAGAAAATGAATCCATCCACTTTGGGCCCTACGTTTTAAGTCTGTCGACCCGCACCCTCTTACGCAACGACTCAGTCATCCCCATCACCACCGGGGAATTCTCCGTTCTCAAGGTCTTTGCACGCCACCCGCGCATCCCTTTGTCTCGCGACAAACTCATGGAGCTCGCACGCGGCAGAGATTACCGCGCCTACGACCGCAGTCTAGACGTTCAGATATCACGCTTGCGCAAAATGCTAGAAAACAATCCGTCCAAACCCGCCTACATACAGACGGTCTGGGGGCTCGGCTATGTGTTTGTGCCCGACGGTCGCTACTAAGTACACCAACGACCCACGCACGCGTTTAAGACTGACTCGAGACCTCCAAGGCCCTGAGCAAAACAACTGCGTTGACCGCGATCCCTTCTTGGCGACCCAGATGACCGAGCCCTTCATTTGTTTTCGCTTTGACATTGACGTCTTGTAACGAGACGCCTAAGTCAGCAGAGATATTGGCGACCATCGCCGCCGCATACGGCCCAATCTTGGGTTGCTGCGCATGGATCGTTGCATCCACATTCACGAGCGCCCAGCCCGCTTGTTGGACGAGTCGATAGGCCTCGCGTAACAACACGCGACTATCGGCCCCGTTAAAGACGGGATCCGTGTCCGGAAAATGCCGACCAATGTCGCCTAAGCCGGCAGCGCCAAGCAAGGCATCCGTAATGGCATGTAGCAGCGCATCCGCGTCGGAGTGGCCTTTTAAACCGTGCGAGTGCGCAAGCGTGACGCCACCCAAAATCAGCGGTCGCCCTTCAACCAAGGCATGCACATCAAACCCCTGCCCAATCCGAAACGCAAAATGACTCATAGCCAAGATTCCACCCATTCGAAGTCGTCGGGCCACGTGATCTTGGTATTGCGACCTGATCCGGGTACCAGTAGCGGCGCGAAGCCGGCAGCTTCCATCGCCTGCGCTTCATCTGTCGGCATATTGTCTGTGTTCGCTGTCTGGGCCAGCACACGTTCGAGCGCCGCGCGCAATAAGCCTGCACGAAACATTTGCGGTGTCTGCGCGAGCCAGAGCCGATCGCGTGCGAGCGTGGTCTCTACCGCGGCAATGCCTGAGGGTGCGGAGGCAACGGTGCGCGCGCGCTTGACCGTGTCCGCAACGGAGAGGGCAAGCAAACCACCCACACCATTGGGCAGGCAAGCATCAATCAGGCGTCCTAGCGCATCAGCAGGCAGGCCAGGGCGCGCGGCGTCGTGCACAAGCGCCCAGTCATGAGGCGCGAGCTGCGCGTCGCACAGCGCGTTGTAGACGGTCTGTGCGCGTGTTTCGCCCCCACAAGGGACGCAGACGACACGGGCCAAGCCTTCAAGTACCTCAACGGCTTGATCGTCCTCTGGCGCGACGGCCACGCGGACTTGATCAATCCGTGTGTCGACCAGCAACGCCTGCACCGTGCGTCTAAGCATGGCTTGCCCCGCAAGTAAGCGATACTGCTTCGGAACGGGTGCTTCATGCCCCCTAAGCGCACGTGCGCCAATCCCTGCAGCGGGCACGAGTGCGACTAGGCGATCTTGCGGTTTTAAGGGTTCTGTGCGGCTCATAAGCGCTTGATTTTATAATTAACTGTCTGACCGTGCCCACTTGGCGCGCACGCCCTTCTCTGGCTGGTCCTGAATGTCTGTTGTAGCACCCTCTGTTTCTGCCTTATTGGCCGCCCTCAAGCCTGGCCAGCGCTATACGCACCCCACCCCGCCCGGGTCAGGGGATGCCTGGTTGCTCACAGAATTGGCCGCCGCGGCAGGCAAGCCGATTGTCGTGCTGACCGCCGAGCCTCTCGAAGCACAACGGCTCGCCGAAGAAATCCCTATTTTTTCGAGCAAACTACGTGTGCGTCCACTCCCGGACTGGGAAACCTTACCGTACGACAGCTTCTCGCCCCACCAAGATTTGATTTCCGAGCGTCTGCGTACCTTGCACGCCCTCATGCTCGGTGAAGTCGACGTCTTAACCGTCCCCATCACCACCGCGCTTTATCGCCTTGCGCCCCCAAGCTTTCTCGCGGCGTACACCTTTTCGTTCAAACAAAAAGACAAGCTCGACGAGGCCGCACTGCGCGCGCAACTCATGCTTGCGAACTATGCGCATGTTTCACAGGTGACCGCGCCGGGTGAATTCTGCGTGCGCGGCAGTCTGATCGACTTGTTTCCGATGGGCTCGGTGGTCCCCTATCGCATCGACTTGTTCGATAACGAAATTGAATCGATTCGCGCCTTCGATATCGACACACAGCGCAGTCTCTACCCCGTCGGCTCCGTGCAGCTCTTGCCCGGCCGGGAGTTCCCGATGGACGAGCCAGCACGCAATCACTTTCGTGCGCAGTTTCGCGAAGTGTTTGAGGGCGATCCCTCGCGCGCCCTGCCCTATAAGGACATGGGTAACGGAATTCCCTTCGCGGGGGTTGAATACTACTTACCCTTGTTTTTTGAACAGACCGCAACGCTCTTTGATTACCTCAAACGCGACACGCTCGTCGTGACGTTGGGTGATATTGATGATGCCATGCGCCGCTTCACGCAAGATACGGCCACGCGCTACAACTTTTTAAAGAGTGATCGCGAACGACCTGTCTTGCCACCAGAAGCCTTGTTTCTGCAAGGTGATGCCCTCTTTGAACAGCTCAAGTCTTTCGCACGCTTAGCCTTAACAGCGGGCGAAACGCACCCTGACTTTACGCGCGCACCCGACATCGGCGTATCGCGCCGCGCCGAGGATCCACTCGCCAAGTTGCGAGCCTTGCTGAGTAACAATGCGCAACAAACGCCCGCGGCACATTCGCGCATCGTCTTGTGTACCGATTCGCATGGACGACGTGAAACGATTGTGCAGATGCTTGGCGAGCACGGCATTGCACCGGATGCGCAGACCGAATCTGTTGCAGAGTTTCTGGCACAAGACTTGCACTTTGGCATTACGGTTGCGCCACTCACGACGGGCTTTGCGCTCACACGCGAGACCTTGATCTTTCTGACCGAGAGTGATCTCTACCCGGGACACGGCACCACCGCACGACGGGGCAAACGCGACCAAGAGCGCGCCAGCGACGTGCAAGCGATGGTGCGGGATCTTTCTGAGCTGCGTGAGGGCGATCCCGTGGTGCACGCTCAACACGGGATTGGGCGCTATCACGGCCTGGTTAATCTTGATATGGGTGAGGGCGAGATGGAATTCCTTCATCTCGAATATGCGAATAAAAGCACGCTCTATGTGCCGGTCTCGCAACTGCACGTGATTGCGCGCTACAGCGGCAGCGATCCCGAAACCGCACCACTGCATCTGCTAGGCTCAGGGCAATGGGATAAGGCGCGCCGCAAAGCGGCACAACAAGTACGCGATACCGCTGCTGAACTTCTTGATTTGTACGCGAAGCGCGCAGCGCGGCAAGGCTTTGCCTTCAAGCTGCCTTTAGGCGATTACGAACTGTTCTCTGAAGGCTTTGGTTTTGAAGAAACGGCGGACCAAGCCGCTGCCATTCAATGTGTACTAGCCGACATGACCTCGGGCAAACCGATGGACCGCCTCGTCTGCGGCGATGTCGGCTTTGGCAAAACCGAAGTCGCCTTGCGCGCCGCCTTTCTCTCCATCGCGAATGGCAAGCAAGTCGCCCTGCTATGCCCCACGACACTGCTCGCCGAACAGCACGCTCAAACATTTACAGATCGCTTTGCCGATTGGCCGGTCAAGGTCGTCGAGCTTTCACGGTTTCGGTCAGCCAAGGAAATCAGTAGCGCGATCGACGGGATCCGCGACGGGACAATCGACATCATCATCGGGACACACAAAATACTGTCCAAGGATGTCAACTTCAAACGACTCGGTCTTGTCATCATCGACGAAGAACATCGTTTTGGTGTGCGCCAAAAAGAGGCACTCAAAGCGCTGCGCGCCGAGGTCGACGTCCTGACGCTCACCGCCACGCCGATTCCTCGCACGCTCGGCATGTCGCTTGAGGGCATTCGAGACTTCTCTGTGATTGCCACGGCGCCACAAAAACGACTCGCCATCAAGACCTTCGTGCGCCGCGAAGACAACAGCACGATGCGCGAAGCCCTGCTGCGCGAACTCAAGCGCGGCGGACAGGCGTATTTCTTGCATAACGAAGTGGAAACGATTCACAACCGCCGGGCACGGCTTGAAGAGCTCGTGCCCGAAGCACGTATCGCGGTTGCCCACGGACAAATGGGAGAACGCGATCTCGAACAGGTGATGAAAGGCTTCTATCAGAAGCGCTTCAATGTCTTACTGTGCACGACCATTATTGAAACGGGCATCGATGTAGCCAGTGCGAACACCATCATCATTCACCGCGCCGACAAGTTCGGCTTGGCACAGCTACATCAATTGCGCGGTCGGGTGGGTCGCTCGCACCATCAGGCGTATGCTTACCTGATGACGCCTGGCGAAGACGCCATCACCAAGAATGCTAAGAAACGGCTGGAAGCGATTCAGGCGATGGAAGAACTGGGCTCCGGCTTCTTCCTGGCGATGCACGATCTCGAGATCCGCGGAACCGGCGAGGTTCTCGGCGAATCACAGTCTGGCAATATCCAAGAAATCGGCTTCTCCATGTATAACGACATGCTCAATGAAGCCGTACGCGCGTTAAAGGCAGGCGTCGAACCGGATCTCGACGCCCCGTTCAGTGCGGGTTGCGAAGTGAATCTGCACGCACCTGCACTCCTGCCCTCTGACTACTGCGCCGATGTGCATGCGCGCCTGTCCCTCTACAAGCGACTATCCAGCGCGACGGATGAAGAGAGCCTGATCGCCCTTCAAGAAGAGCTCATCGATCGTTTTGGCAAACTGCCTGAGGCGGGACGCACCTTGATCTCAACACACAAGCTGCGTTTACTCGGACTGCCGCTAGGGATTCAAAAAATCGATGCCAGCGAGTCCCAAATCTTATTGCACTTCAAGCAAAATACGATAGTTGACCCACTTCGACTCATTGAACTGGTGCAAAAGCAAAAGCACATTCGCTTTGCCGGACAAGACAAACTACGCATTGAAATCAAAGCAGTTGATGTACAAGCCCGATTTGAAGCAACCCGCACGGTACTGCGCTCTTTGGTTTAAAGACACCTCCCTCTTCCCCCACCACACTGCCCGACCATGACGACAACCCACCTTGTGATTCAGTCCCCAGCACTATCGACAGATCTGATCGAGCAAGCTGCAGCGATTGCAGAAGCTTCTGGCGTTCGGCGCGTCGGCACGACGGCCGCACGACTGCTGGCTGTGAACGATAGCGCCGAGATACGTGCGGAAATACTCGCCTGGGGCGAACGCAGTCTGGTCGATACCGCTTATGTTGTTGCGGGCAGCCGACTTCGTGATTGCAAAGTGCTCGCGATGGATATGGATTCGACACTCATTAACATCGAATGCATTGATGAAATCGCTGCCTTTGGCGGCGTGAAAGAGCAAGTCGCATCGATCACCGAGGCCGCGATGCGCGGAGAAATCAAGGATTTTTCTGAAAGCCTCGTACGGCGGGTCGCGTTTCTCAAAGGTCTCTCGGCCGAGGTCTTGCAATCGGTCTACGAACAAAAGCTGAGGTTTAATCCGGGCGCCGAACAATTGGTCGCGACCGCCAAGCAAGCGGGCTTGAAAGTATTGCTTGTTTCGGGTGGCTTTACGTTCTTTACTGAAAAACTCCAGGCACGCATTGGCCTAGATGCCGCACACGCCAACGTTTTAGGCTCTGAGAACGGTCTGCTCACTGGCCAAGTCGTGGGCCGTATCCTAGACGCACAGGGCAAAGCCGACACGCTGCGTGCTTTCGCAGACGCTTGCGGCGCCACACCAGAGCAAATTATTGCGATCGGAGATGGCGCCAATGATTTGAAGATGCTTGGCTTGGCGGGCTACTCGGTTGCGTATCGCGCCAAACCTGTGGTGCGTGCACAGGCCAAGTTCGCCCTGAACGTCGCGGGTCTTGATGGAGTGCTGAACTGGTTTGAGGCCTAGCGCCTGGACTTGGGCCTAGCGCTTAAGCAGATAGCGTAAGACAAATCCGGGAAACGCCATCACGACAAATAACGTGAATGTGGTGGCGTAGAACTCCCAGCGCTGTACGAAGACATTCCCAATCATTCGTTCAAATGTGAAACCGACTGCGCCTATCAACGCGTACAAAACGATCAGCTCAATTACGCGCAGCACGAAGGGCTTAGGGCCCTTCAGCGCAAACAAGCCAAACACACGTTCATTCAAAAAAGGGAGGTTGGCCGCTGCGAAAGCCAATATAAGCAATAACCAAGTCGCAGCGTTTTGATTCATCGCAGTCTGGGGCTGAGCGTGTGTGACATGATGGACTCAGTGCTCAAAACGAGAGAGTCGCGCGCATGGCTTGCAAACAAAGCGCAATCAACCCACCAGGCATTAAGCCAAGACCCAGCACCAGCAGGCCATTTACAAGCAATAGCGTACGCGGCAGTATCGGCGCCGCAGGTGCCAGCACTGATTGTTCGGCGGGCTCATCAAAATAAACGACTTTGATGATACGCAGGTAGTAGAACGCGCCGATCAGTGAAAACAACACAGCCACCACGGCAAGCCACAGGCGGTCTGATTGCAATAGACCTTGCAGAATCAAGAGCTTCGCATCAAAGCCAACGAGTGGTGGCAAGCCTGCAAGCGAACACATCAAAATCAACATCATCGCGGCGACCCAAGGACTACGACGATTCAGGCCTTTGAGGTCATCAATGGTTTCGCACTCAAAACCGTCACGCGACAACAGCATGATCAAACCAAATGAAGCCAGCGTGGTCAACACATACGTGAGGATATAAAACAAGGCTGAGCCATAGGCAGAAGTATCTGCCTGAATGTCGCCATCCAGCGAACCCGAGGCCAAGCCCAGCAACACAAAGCCCATATGCGCAATCGTTGAATAGGCCAACATTCGCTTGAAGTTCGTTTGCATGATCGCGGTCAGGTTACCAATCGCGAGCGACAGCACCGCAAGAATCAACAGCATTGGCTGCCAATCCGCAGCAAGATCAACAAAGCCAATCACCAGAATACGCAAGGTGATCGCAAACGCAGCAAGCTTAGGTGCAGCAGCTAAAACAAGCGTGATCGCGGTGGGCGCACCCTGGTAGACATCTGGCACCCACATATGGAAGGGCACGGCACCCAGCTTAAAGGCCAGACCTGCAACCAAAAACACCACACCAAAGGTCAGCGGCAAGTAATCCACCTGACCTGAATTGACTGTATCCGCAATGTTGCGCAGATCGAGATTTCCTGTGGCGCCATACATCATCGACATGCCGTACAGCATGAAACCCGAGGCAAGCGCACCCAATACGAAGTACTTCATCGCAGCTTCGGTCGACTCTGCATGGTCACGACGAATCGCCACCAAGGCATAGAGGGCCAAAGACATCAACTCGAGGCCCAGATAGATCGTCAAGAAGTTACCCGCGGAGATCATGACCATCTGGCCCAGCAAGGCAAACAACACCAGGACATAGAGCTCACCACCGCGCAACATATCGCGCGTCTGGATGTACTCACGGCCATAGATCAACGTTAACGCGACAGCAATGTAAGAAGCCATCTTGAGCAGATGCGCGAGTGGATCCGCAACATACAGGCCAAAGAAACTCTCGCCCACCAGGCCAATACTCCACTGCCAGGCGGACAGCACAAACAGAACCGCCAAGGTGGCGAGCGAGAGCCCGTAGGCGAGCGCACGGCGCGGGGCTTGACTGCACGCATCCAAAATCAGGATGAGCATACCCATCACCGTCAGGAAAATTTCCGGTGCGGCCAGGGCGAAATCGAATTGGGATTGCATCATGGCGAGGCTTACAGTTTTGAAATGGACACGTGTTGCAAGAGGGCCTCAACCGAAACGTGCATCACGTCGGTAAAGGGCTTTGGATGGACACCCATGTAGATCACGGCCAGTGCCATGACGCCTAGGATCAAGAATTCGCGGTTCGACAAATCTTGCAGGTCGCGCACATGATCATTCGCGATGTCGCCAAACGCTACGCGCTTGACCATCCAGAGCGAATACGATGCACCTAGAATCAACGCGGTCGCAGCCAACAGGCCAATCCAGAAGTTGTATTCCACCGCGCCCATGATGACCATGAATTCGCCAACAAAACCGCTGGTCGCGGGTAATCCGGCGTTTGCCATTGAGAACAAGACAAAGAACGTCACAAAACGTGGCATGGTGTTGATCACACCACCGTAATCTGCAATCTTGCGCGAATGCATCCGGTCATACAGCACGCCAATACATAAGAACATTGCCGCAGACACAAAGCCGTGCGAGATCATCTGCACAATCGCACCTTCCACGCCGGCGGTATTAAACACAAAGAAGCCCAGGGTGACAAAACCCATGTGTGCGACAGACGAGTACGCCACAAGTTTTTTCATATCATCTTGCACGACTGCCACCAAGCCGATATAGATCACAGCGATGAGGGACAGTGCAATGATCAAGCCAGCCATCTCGGTCGACGCATCCGGTGTAATCGGCAATGACAATCTCAAAAACCCATACGCACCAAGCTTGAGCATGATGGCTGCCAGCACCACCGAACCGCCTGTGGGCGCCTCAACGTGCGCATCAGGCAACCAGGTATGCACAGGCCACATTGGCACTTTGACAGCAAAGGCAGCCAAGAAGGCAAAGAAGATGAATAGCTGGGGGATGTAATCCAACGGCAAGGTATGCCAGGTTTGAATATCAAACGATCCGCCCGAGACGTTCCAGAGATACAAGAACGCGATCAAGGTTAACAGCGAACCCATCAAGGTGTAGAGAAAGAACTTGAAAGCTGCGTAAACTCGGTTAGGACCACCCCAGACACCCACAATGATGTACATCGGGATCAGCGTTGCTTCAAAGAAGATATAAAACAGTAGGCCGTCTAGTGCAACGAAGACGCCGATCATCAGACCCGACAAAATCAAGAACGCTGCCATGTACTGGGAAATACGTGTCGTGATGACTTCCCACCCGGCGAGTACAACAATGATCGTGATGAAGGCCGTCAGTAAGACGAACCACAACGAGATTCCATCTACGCCGAGGTGATAGTTCACCGCAAAAGCAGGAATCCACAAAGCCTTCTCGACAAACTGCATGGCTGCAGTCGAACTATCAAAGCCTGTGTACAGCGGAATCGTCACTAAAAAACTTAAGATGGAACCAATCAATGACAGATTACGCGTCAGGCCTGGGCGGTCGTCCCGACCCACTGCCAGCAGGATCAAACCACAAACGATCGGCACAAAGATCGATAGTGTGAGCCAGGGAGTATTAAAAGAAGCCATCTCGCTCGCCATCATTTGGAACTAAAGATTATGTAGGTGATCGCAGCCATCAAGCCGATGATCATCGCAAACGCGTAGTGATAGATGTAGCCAGTTTGCAGACGACGCGTCACGGCTGCGATCGCGCCGATCAACTTAGCCGAGCCATTCACCAACACACCATCAATCAAGCCACGATCAGCCTGTTGCCACAAACCCTTGCCGAGCAGTCTCGCGCCACGCGCCAGCACTTGCTCGTTGAACCAGTCGAAAAAGTATTTGTTTTCGAGGATGCAGTTCACGCCTTTCAAGTGGCGCTGTATTGCCGCGGGCACTTTAGGGTTGATCAAGTAGCAATACCAGGCGATGACAGCACCCGCCACCACCAACCAAAACGCCAGCGTACTGAAGGCGTGCAAGGCATAGGCAACCCAGCCATGCCAATGCGATGCCAAGTCGGCCATCGCAGGATGCTGCGTGGCCACCACAATGGCGCCTTTGAAATAGGAACCGAACAATAAGAAGTCAACCAACCACGCCCCCACAAACACGGAGGGCACAGCCAGCAGCACCAGCGGCAGGGTCACCACCCAAGGTGACTCATGGGGCACACCACCATGGTGTCCATGATCATCGTGGCTGTGATTGTCATGTCCATGCGCATCATGCGCCTGGCCAGTCACGTCAAAGCGCTCCTTGCCGTGGAACACCAGGAAGTACAAACGGAATGAGTAGAGAGACGTCACGAACACGCCAATCAAGGTTGCGTATTTCGCAAACGAAGCGCCCCACACGTTTGCTGAGGCGGCCGCTTCGATAATGTGCTCTTTGGAATAAAAACCAGAGAAGAAAGGCGTACCAACCAGAGCAAGTGTGCCGATCAGGAACGTAATCCAGGTAATTGGCATGTATTTACGCAGACCACCCATATTGCGGATGTCCTGATTGTGATGCATGCCCATAATGACAGAGCCTGCACCAAGGAATAACAAGGCTTTAAAGAATGCGTGCGTCATCAAATGGAAGATCGCGACTGAGTACGCGGAGGCGCCCAAGGCCACCGTCATGTAACCAAGTTGCGACAGCGTCGAGTAGGCCACCACTCGCTTGATATCGTTTTGTATGATGCCCAGAATACCCAAAAACAAGGCGCCGATTGCACCGATGATGATGATGAAGGACAGTGCCGTGTTCGACAGTTCAAACAGCGGCGAGAAACGTGCCACCATAAAAATACCCGCGGTCACCATGGTCGCTGCGTGGATCAGCGCGGAGATTGGCGTTGGGCCTTCCATTGAGTCGGGCAGCCAAGCATGCAAGGGCACTTGCGCCGACTTACCCATGGCGCCAATAAACAAACAAATGCAGGCAACGGTAATCAACATCCAGTCTGTGCCCGGCAACGTGAGTGTCGCTAACTTATCTGCCTGCTCAAACACTTCGCCGTAGTGCATCGTGCCTGCATAGGCAAACAACAAACCAATTCCAAGCACAAAGCCAAAGTCACCGACGCGATTGACCAAGAAGGCCTTCATGTTGGCGAAGATCGCGGTTGGGCGCGTATACCAGAAGCCGATCAAGAGATAAGAGACCAAGCCCACTGCTTCCCAGCCGAAGAACAACTGCAGCATGTTGTTAGACATGACCAGCATCAACATCGAGAAGGTAAACAAAGAAATGTAGGAGAAAAAGCGCTGATAACCTGGATCTTCGGCCATATAGCCAATCGTGTAGATGTGCACCATCAAGGATACCGAGGTGACGACCACCATCATCAACGCTGACAAGGGATCAATCAAAAAGCCAATTTCTAACTTGGCATCACCCAACATCGACCAAGTGTAGATCGCGCCATCAAAGCGATGTCCATTGAGCACATCGAGCAGGACCAGAACCGAGCCCACAGCCGAAACGCCTACCAGCGCAATCGTCAACAGGTGCGAGGCGCGTCGACCCACTTGTCGTCCAAGAAATCCCGTACCAAACAAGCCGGCCAAGATCGCACCAAGCAAGGGAGCTAAGGCGATAACCAAATAAAGTGAAGGTGAGCTATACATATTCTTCTGTGTTCCGATCAGCCCTTGAGGCGGTCAAGTTCATCGACGTTGATCGTGCTGAGGTTGCGGAACAGCAGCACCAGAATCGCCAAACCGATTGCCGCTTCTGCAGCGGCCACTGTCAAGATAAAGAAAACAAACACTTGGCCGGCCGTATCACCCATCCAAGTCGAGAACGCGACGAAGTTCATATTGACAGCTAGCAGCATCAATTCAACCGACATCAACAACACAATCAAATTGCGTCGGTTTAAAAAGATTCCGAACACACCAATCGCGAACAATATCGCGCCAAGCACTAAAAAGTGCGGCAGGGTCAGCGTCATCATTTTTGCTCTCCTGGATTGGTATCAACCGCTTTCGCATTCACCGCTTCTTGACTAGGCAAGTTGACCAGTCGAACACGGTCTGAAGCCCGCACACGTACGGCGGCACCGGGATCGCTATATTTCACATCACGACGCTTGCGCAGCGTCAAAGAGATCGCTGCGATCATTCCGACCAACAGCAGCACCGCACCCACTTCAACGGCAAAGGCGTACTCGGTATACATCGATTCACCCAGTGCGCGCGTGTTGTTGTAATCGTCGCCCATATCTGCAGCGGGCCCGACTTGACCCCAGGACGTCGCGAGCACAAACGACATCTCAGCCACCATGATCAAACCAACGAGCAGACCGAGCGGCAGATAAGTCTTCATGCCCGCGCGCAGTTCTTCCATCTTGACGTCAAGCATCATCACCACAAATAGGAACAGCACCATGACCGCACCGACATAGACCAGCACGAGCAAGAGGCCGAGGAATTCGGCACCGAGCAGCATCCAGATCATCGCAGCATTGGCAAACGCAAGAATAAGATGCAAGACCGCGGTGACTGGGCTCGACGCCGTAATCACACGAAACGCCGCCACGACTAAAACAATGGCCAGGACGTAAAACAGAACAGTAGTAAAGATCATGTGGGTCTTGGTCCTGACGATCAGCGATAAGGCGCGTCGATGGCACGATTACGAGCGATGTCGTTTTCATAACGATCGCCTACGGCCAGCAACATGTCTTTAGTGAAATACAAGTCACCACGTTTTTCGCCGTGGTACTCATGGATATGGGTTTCAACAATCGAATCTACCGGGCAGCTTTCTTCGCAAAAGCCGCAGAAGATGCACTTCGTGAGATCAATGTCATAGCGCGTGGTGCGACGTGAACCGTCTTCGCGTTGCTCTGATTCAATGGTGATTGCCATCGCAGGACAAACCGCTTCGCATAATTTGCACGCGATACAACGCTCCTCACCGTTGGGATAACGGCGCAACGCATGTAGGCCGCGAAAACGCGGGGACATGGGTGTTTTTTCAAGGGGGTAACGCAAGGTGATCTTGCGCTTGAAAAAATACTTGCCCGTCAGCTTCATGCCCTTGAGCAACTCAAGTAGCAAGAGACTACCGAAAAAATCCTTGATCGCTTCCATAAATACCTTTTCTACCTTCGACTCGCAGGATTATTTCCAAATGTTCCAGGGCGTCTGCATCCAGATCGCCACGACCACTAGCCACACACCCGTAAGTGGGATAAATATTTTCCAACCTAACCGCATAATCTGGTCATACCGGTATCGAGGAAACGACGCACGGAACCAGATAAACAAAGACACCACGACAAAGGTCTTCAAGCCCAACCACAACCAGCCTGGAATCCAGGTTAAGGGAGCAAACTCAAACGGTGGTGCCCAGCCGCCCAGGAACATGATCGAAGCCATGCAGGACAAGAAAATCATGTTGGCGTATTCGCCAAGGAAGAACAGCGCAAACGCCATACCCGAATACTCAACCATATGGCCCGCGACGATCTCAGATTCGCCCTCCACCACATCGAATGGATGACGGTTCGTTTCCGCGACGGCTGAAATCACGTAAATCACAAACAGCGGCAACAGTGGTAACCAGTTCCAAGAGAGAAAGTTCAATCCCTTGTCCGCAAACCAACCTCGGGTCTGTACGTTGACGATCTCGGTCATATTCAGGCTGCCCGACACCAGCAGGACCGTCACCAACACAAAACCGATCGCAAGTTCATACGACAACATTTGTGCCGAGGCTCGCATGGCGGCCAGAAACGCGTACTTAGAGTTCGAGGCCCAACCTGCCACGATGACGCCATAGACGCCGACCGAGGTAATGGCCATGACATACAGCAGTCCAGCGTTGACGTCCGCCAACACCATCTCCGGCCCAAAAGGAACCACTGCCCAAGCAGCTAACGCTGGCATTAGGGTAACGACCGGAGCAAGAATAAACAGAATCTTGTTCGCCTGACTAGGCACCACCACTTCTTTGGTCAGTAATTTAAAGACGTCTGCAAAGGGCTGCAGCAAGCCGCGGAATCCCACGCGGTTCGGCCCTAAGCGAGCGTGCATGAAACCAATCATCTTGCGTTCCCAGTAGGTCAGGTATGCGACGCACAGAATGATCGGCACAGCAATCACCAAAATCTTCACCAGCGTCCACACTACCAACCAAGGGGTCTCGCCGATTAAACCGGTACCGAAAGTTTCAAGGACGTTCAGCCATTCCATCAGGCACGCTCCACTTGAAGTTGACCATACGCGCTACCAAGCGAAGCAGTTTGCGCAAAGCCAGCCGCGATACGCACCGCACAAACAGGCAAGGTATTGTCTTGTACCGCTACCAAGGTCACGCTGCCTGTTACAGACTTCACGCGCACGGCGTCGCCGGCCGCACACCCCAGGCTTGCGAGTGTTTGTGCATGCATCCGCGCAGCAGGCGCACGGGAAGCGGCGCTTTCTTGCAACGCGGGCGCGCGACGCACCAACGCATCGCTGCGATAGATCGGCAAGTCAGTCACGCGTTGTAACGCCCCCGCAGCACCCTGGCCTGTCGTCACAGAGACAACCCCAGCATTGATCTGGTTGGACAAGCGGCTCGATACACCACCGGACAACACGCTGTCGCGGACAGACTCAGATGTCTCATCATCAAAACCAGCCAAGTGCAATACGTTACCCAGCACACGTAGCACTTTCCAACCCGGACGCGTTTGACCGCGCGGCGTAACCGTACCCTTGAAGCTTTGCGCCGTTCCTTGCGCATTGACGAAGGTGCCCGACGTTTCAGTGAACGGGGCAATCGGCAACATCACATCAGCCCACTCGCGTGCGTCTGAGGCAAAGGCAGTGAGGGCCACAACAAATTCTGCCGCTTTCAGTGCAGCCACCGCCTGCGCGCCATTATCGGTATCAAGCAGGGGTTCCGCGTGCAACACGATATAGGCCTTGAGCGGCTCAGCCAGCATCGCCGCTGCAGACCGACCGCCCTTGCCGGGGACTGCACCCGCAAGATACGCACCAACCGTATTCGCGCCGGCAGTCAAGAAACCGAGTTTGCCGCCCGACAGCTGCGCAATCGACTGCGCCAAGGATGCAAGCTGGGCTGCATCGGGAGCGTTAACAGCCGTATTACCTAGCAACACCGCCACACGCTCACCACTGGCAAGACTTTGGGCGATCTGTTGAGCCGTCGCGTCAGCCTGAACGCCTGACAATGCCGCTGGCACATCAGCGCTTTTTGCTTTCGCGAGCGCCACAAGCACTTGCGCCAAAGTCTGCGCCAAGGCAATAGGCAACACTGTCGCACGCGCCGTCAACTTAAGCAGGGGGTCATCACCCGCAGTATCGATGGCAGAAATCTGCGTACCACGCTTTGCGGCCTGACGCAAACGTTGAGCCATCAAAGGATGGTCCTTACGCAAAAAGGAACCCACCACGAGCACGCGGTCTAGCGTATCAAGCGCCGCAATCGGCATACCGAGCCATGGCGCACCAGTCAGTGCAGCGTCTAACTTGGCATCGGTTTGATACAAACGTGCATCGATGTTCTCAGAGCCTAGGCCGCGGGCCACACGCCCCAACAAAGTCAACTCTTCTAAGGTGGCGTATTCAGTCGCCAAGGCACCAATCTGCGCCGCACCTGAAGCGTCACGCACATCCATCAGTCCATGGGCGACTACCTGCAAGGCATCAGACCACGAGGCCTCACGCCACTGACCATCCTGTCCTTTGACCATCGGTGTCGTCAAACGATCCTGTGTTAAGCCTTCGTACGAAAAACGATCACGATCGCTGATCCAGCACTCGTTGATCTCTTCGTTCTCAAAAGGCACCACGCGCACCACTTCGTCACCTTTGACTTGAACCACTAGGTTCGCACCCAAACTATCATGTGGCGATACGGCGCGGCGACGAGCGAGTTCCCAAGTGCGCGCTTGATAGCGGAAAGGCTTGGAGGTTAAGGCGCCCACCGGACACAAATCAATCATATTGCCCGACAACTCGGACTCAACCGAGCGGCCGACAAAGGTGGTGATTTCGGAGTGTTCGCCCCGACCGATCATGCCCAGTTCCATCACACCCGCAACTTCCTGACCGAAGCGAACGCAACGTGTGCAGTGAATGCAACGCGACATTTCCTCAGCTGACACCAGCGGGCCCATATTCTTATGGAACACCACGCGCTTTTCTTCTTGGTAGCGCGACGACGATCCACCGTAACCCACTGCCAAATCCTGCAGCTGACATTCACCACCCTGATCGCAGATCGGACAATCAAGGGGATGATTGATCAACAAGAATTCCATCACGCTTTTTTGTGCAGCGACCGCACGCTCAGAGCACGTGTGTACGACCATGCCGTTTGTCGCAGGCGTGGCGCAAGCAGGCATCGCCTTAGGAGCCTTCTCGACCTCAACCAAGCACATGCGGCAGTTTGCCGCGATGGAGAGCTTCTTGTGATAACAGAAGTGCGGCACGTACACACCCAGTTTGTGTGCGGCGTGCATCACCATGCTGCCTTCTTGCACTTCGACTTTCTTGCCGTCGATGGTTAACTCAACCATAACTTTGTCCAAACCTTAGAGATAGGGGGCCACCACACAGCGCTTATGCTCAATGTGATAGGCGAATTCGTCGCGATAATGTTTCAGGAAACCGCGCACCGGCATGGCTGCGGCGTCACCCAGAGCGCAAATCGTGCGGCCCATGATGTTGCCCGCAACCGAGTCCAGCATATCGAGATCTTCAGGACGACCCTGACCATGCTCGATGCGATTAACCATGCGGTAGAGCCAGCCCGTACCTTCTCGGCACGGTGTGCACTGACCGCAGCTTTCTTCAAAATAAAAATACGACAGACGCAAAAGCGACTTGACCATACAACGGGTGTCATTCATGACAATCACGGCACCCGAACCGAGCATCGAGCCCGCTTTCGAGATAGCGTCGTAATCCATCGTCGTATCCATCATGATGTTGCCGGGAATCACTGGGGCACTCGAACCGCCAGGGATCACAGCCTTGAGAGTCGAACCACCACGCATGCCGCCAGCCAGCTCGAGCAACTTCGAGAATGGCGTACCCAATGGGATTTCGTAGTTGCCAGGACGCTCGACATCACCGGTGATGGAGAAGAGCTTTGTGCCACCGTTATTGGGCTTACCCACTTCGAGGTAGGCCGGACCACCATTGCGGATAATCCACGGGACAGCCGCAAACGTTTCGGTGTTGTTGATCGTGGTGGGTTTGCCATACAAACCAAAGCTGGCGGGGAAAGGCGGCTTAAAGCGAGGCTGCCCTTTCTTTCCTTCCAGCGACTCGAGCAAGGCGGTTTCTTCACCGCAAATGTAAGCACCGAAACCATGAAAGGCGTGCAGCTGAAAATTGAATTGCGAGCCCAGGATGTTGTCACCGAGAAACCCTGCTTTGCGCGCCTCTTCCAAGGCTTCTTCAAAGCGCTGATACACCTCAAAAATCTCGCCGTGAATGTAGTTATATCCGACAGGGATTCCCATCGCGTAAGCTGCAATCGCCATCCCTTCAATCACGATATGCGGATTCAAGCGCAGGATATCGCGGTCTTTAAACGTACCGGGCTCACCTTCGTCGGAGTTGCAGACCAAATACTTTTGCCCTGGGAACGTGCGAGGCATGAAGCTCCACTTCAGGCCCGTGGGGAAGCCTGCACCACCGCGACCACGCAAGCCAGACGCTTTGACTTCAGCGATCACGTCCTCTTGACTCATGCCTGTGGTCAGAATCTTGCGCAAAGCCTCATAGCCACCGCGCTTCACGTAGTCAGCCAAGCGCCAATTATTGCCATCCAAGTCCGCCATGATCTGCGGGCCGATATGACGACCATGCAAGGCCATGGAGTCAGCAGGTGTACCTGGGGAGGCAATCAGCCCCTGACCGTATTTCGAAAGAATGGCTGCGGTGCTCATACAGCAGCTCCTTTTGCAGCCGCACCCAGATCGGCGATCATCGCATCAATCTTGTCGGCGGCCATCCGCACGCACATGTGCGTGTTGTTGATCAACAGTACCGGCGAATCACCGCAAGCACCCATGCACTCGCCTTCAACGAGCGAGAAGGTGCCGCACGCTGTGGTTTCACGAAAGCCGATACCGAGTTTCTGTTTTAGGTAATCCGCTGTTTTTTCACCATCGCGCAGCGCGCACGGCAAATTTGTGCACACACTGATCTTGAACTTGCCGACGGGGTGTACGTTAAACATGTTGTAGAACGTGGCGTTCTCCTGCACAGCAATCGCAGGTTGGCCAAGGTAGTCTGCGACATCCTGAATCACTTCAGGCGACACCCAGCCTTTTTCCTCTTGAGCGATTGTCAGCGACGCCATGATGGCCGACTGCTTTTGATCAGCCGGGTACTTGGCGATCTCGCGGTCGATTCTTTTGTAGGCCTGTTCAGAGAGCAGCATGTTCACATCCGGTAGAAGCTTAACGATGACCGTTAGCGGTCAATCTCACCAAAAACAATATCCTGGGTACCGATGATCGTGACGGCATCGGCAATCATGTGGCCACGCGACATTTCGTCAAGCGCCTGCAAGTGCACAAAACCTGGCGCACGAATTTTTAAACGGTACGGCTTGTTAGCGCCATCAGACACCATGTAGATACCAAACTCACCTTTTGGGTGTTCTACACACGCATAGGCCTCACCCGCTGGGACGTGAAAGCCTTCTGTAAAAAGTTTGAAGTGATGAATCAACTCTTCCATGTTGGACTTCATGCCCGTACGCTGTGGTGGCGATACTTTATGGTTGTCCGTCATCACCGGTCCAGGGTTGTTACGCAACCACTTCACACACTGCGCGATGATGCGATTACTTTCACGCATTTCAGCCACGCGCACCAAATAACGATCATACGAGTCACCGTTCACACCGACGGGCACTTCAAACTGCATGCGATCGTAGACTTCGTAAGGCTGCATCTTGCGCAGATCCCACGCCACGCCCGAACCACGCAACATCGGCCCAGTAAAACCAAGTGCTTTGGCGCGCTCTGGATCTACCACGCCAATGCCAACCAAACGCTGCTTCCAGATGCGATTGTCGGTCAATAGAGTTTCGTATTCGTCGACACAGGCTGGGAAACGCTTGGTAAAGTCTTCGATGAAGTCGAGCAACGAGCCCGAGCGCGCATCGTTCATTATTTTGAAATCTTTTGCCGAGCGGTATTCGCTAGACTTACCGTATTGCGCCATCGCATCAGGCAGATCGCGATACACGCCACCCGGACGGTAATAGGCCGCGTGCATACGCGCACCCGACACCGCCTCGTAGCAATCCATCAAGTCTTCACGCTCACGGAAGGCGTACAAAAATACAGCCATCGCGCCAACGTCAAGCGCGTGTGAACCCAAAGACATCAGGTGGTTCAACAGGCGTGTGATCTCATCAAACATCACGCGGATATACTGCGCACGCAAAGGCACCTGCACACCCATCATTTTCTCGATGGCCATCACGTAGGCGTGCTCGTTACACATCATCGACACATAGTCGAGACGATCCATGTAAGGCAAGGCTTGGAGAAAGGTACGGTGCTCCGCAAGCTTTTCCGTGCCACGATGCAGCAAGCCGATGTGTGGATCAGCACGTTGAATCACTTCGCCATCAAGCTCAAGCACCAAACGCAACACACCGTGTGCTGCGGGGTGCTGTGGGCCAAAGTTCAGCGTGTAATTTTTAATTTCAGCCATGATTAGCGTCCCATCCCGTAACCGTCTTCGCGAATCACGCGCGGGATAACTTCGCGCGGATCGATGGTGACTGGCTGATACACCACTCTGCCCTGCTCCGGGTCATAGCGCATCTCAACGTTGCCGTATACGGGGAAATCTTTACGGAATGGATGACCAATAAAGCCATAGTCGGTTAGGATACGGCGCAAATCGGGATGACCTTCGAACACAATACCAAACAAGTCAAACGCTTCGCGCTCGAACCAGTTGACGCTTGGCCAAACATCTACAAGCGAATCCAGAACAGGAAATTCTGTATGTTGCAAGAACGTACGGACACGCAAACGACAGTTATGCGTGAGCGACAGCAAGTGCGCAACCACCGCAAAGCGATTGGCAGGCACAACCGCGCCGGCAGGGACTTCTCCCACACGCCCTGCACCATAGGTCAGATAATCTAGACCACACAAGTCAATACAGGTTTCGAAATGCAAGGCTGGCTCATCACGCAAACGCTGGCACACGGACAGCCACTGATCGGGCGAGACCTCAAGTGTGATCTCATCAGTCGACAGCGTGAGCTTGGCTTGTTCACCAAGCAAGGTCATCAATTGTTGTTGCAGGTTTTCTAGCCTGGACATGTCTTAAGCCTGTGTAACGCAACGTGCATGGCGCAAGCCAACACGTTGTTTGAATTAACGAGCAATCGTGTTTGTTTGGCGGATTTTGTTTTGCATCTGCAACAAGCCATACACCAGAGCCTCTGCAGTCGGTGGGCACCCAGGCACATAGACATCAACGGGCACGATGCGATCACAGCCACGCACAACCGAATACGAGTAGTGGTAGTAACCACCACCATTCGCACAGGAACCCATTGAAACCACCCAACGTGGCTCGGGCATCTGGTCATACACCTTGCGCAAGGCAGGTGCCATCTTGTTGCATAACGTACCCGCAACAATCATTAAATCCGATTGTCTGGGACTAGGACGAAAAATAATTCCGAACTGATCTAGGTCGTAGCGCGCAGCGCCCGCATGCATCATTTCTACCGCACAACAAGCCAGACCAAACGTCATTGGCCACATCGAACCGGTTTTTGCCCAGTTGATGAACTTGTCTGCGCTAGTGGTGATGAAACCTTCTTTCAGAATGCCATCGATTGCCATAGTTAAGCTCTGCGTTGCTGGGTTTTATTCCCAGTCAAGCGCACCTTTTTTCCACTCGTAGATAAACCCAACAGTCAAGATCGTTAAAAAGATCATTGCCGTGACGAAACCAACCATACCCACTGCGCCATTTGCGATGGCCCAAGGGAATAAAAATGCGATTTCAAGATCAAACAAAATAAAGAGGATGGCAATCAAGTAATAGCGCACGTCGAACTTCATGCGTGAATCACCAAAGGTTTCAAAACCACACTCATAGGGCGAGAGTTTTTGCGCATCAGGGCGATGCGGGCCAATCAAGGAGCCGGCTGCGATCAACGCAAAACCGATGGCGCTACCCACGGCGATAAAAAGCAGGACAGGGAAATATTGTTGCAGATTCATCCAGAGTCTCGGCTGTGTTGCACAAACCTCAAGATTGTAGCACTGTCACTAGGGTTTTTACTCAGCCCTATCGCCCAACTGACATAGGGAGATCACACCTAAAACGTGTCAGCACAAATCAAAGCGGGTCACTCCGAAGAGTGACCCGCTTTGATTACTTACCGCAACTGGTTTAGCCGAAACTAAACCAACGTGCTAAGCAGTTGCTTAGAACATGTGACGGATACCAACACCGACAACGGTGCTCTTAGCTGTGTCAACTGTTGCGTAGTTCTGAGTCTGACCAACGTATGTGTACAGGTTTGTACGCTTCGTGAAGTCATAGGTGTAACCCAGGTTGAACGAACTCTGGTTCTGAGCGTTGTACGCGTCTTTCATGTTGGTATTAGGAGCAATCATGGTCCATGACAACAAGACACGCGAAACAGCGTTCACAGGAATCGTGGCGCCGACCAGATAGGAGTTATACCCAACGCTTGGTGCGAAAACTGCCGCAGTTGTACCGCTAGGTGTTGTCGCGATCGAGGCACCGGTACCGCCTGCACCCGAACCAGCCCAGAAACCATCACGTGTTTGGCCATAGCCCAAAGCCAACTTGACGACTTTAAAATCGTACGTACCCGAGACGTTCCAAGCATTAATGCTCTGACCATTCATTGCCGAGGTTTCAGCAGCATACAGTTTGTCATACGACAAAGCGGCGTAGAAAGGGCCATTGCCGTACTTAGCGCCAGCAGTAATTTGGCGGGTGTTGTTTGACGTAGCGAAGTTATATCCAGTTGTGCCACCGTTCGTTGATTGACCGGACGCGAAAGAGTAGCCTAAGCCGGCTTGGAAGCCGCTCATCACTGGTGTTTTGTACATCAGTGTGTTATCCAGGCGCACGGTGTTCGCAACTGTGAAGGCATTACCCATGTTCAGTTGACCAAACCCGCCCGAAAATGGATCGACAGGATAGTTAATCCACTCAGAGGCCAAGTTAATCATACGACCAAGGCGTACTTCGCCCCAAGCGTTGTTCTGCATACCAACCCAAGCTGCGCGGCCAAACATGCGACCACCTTGCTGGAAAGTACCGTTACCCAGGTCGTAACCATTTTCCAACTGGAACATGGCTTTGTTGCCATTACCAAGCGACTCAACGCCCTTTAATCCAAAACGGTTACCGGATTGTGAGCCGTAAGCGCCACCAAAGTTGGTGACGCCTGTGCCGTTGGCAAGGCTAACTGACGAGTAGCGCAAGCCACCGTCCAAAATACCATACAAAGTTACTGACGATTGTGCCGAAGCGGCACCAGCAAAGCCGGCTAGCAGGGCGGCAGCGAGCAGAGTCTTTTTCATTTAAGAAATCTCCGTTGATTTGAGTGACAAGAGCAACAAACAGTATTGTCTGCCGCCCCCCTAACTCCGCTAAGGGAAGTTGTCGCTATTGCATCAAAAATCCGGGCCTGTGGCTATGAAAGCCGGTAGAAAAGAGCCTAGCGGATGGTTTTCTGTTGGGTTCGCACAACGTTTTGTGGTTAAAACACCTAATTTACAGGGTTTACCCTTTGTTTGAACAAATTTCGTTTTTTACACCAACTGTTCACAGGCACGCTTTAAACGCGCGCAGCCTTCGTCGAGCACTGCCATCGAAGTTGCGAACGAAAAACGAAAGAACGGGGCGCACCCATAAGCCGCTCCGTGTACGCCGGCCAGCTTTTCTGCGTCTAATAAGTACAAAACAAAGTCTTCGTCCGTTTTGATCACGCGACCATCCGGCGCTTTTTTACCCAAGACGCCCGCGCACGAGGGAAACACATAGAACGCCCCCTCAGGCAAATGACATGTAATCCCAGATATCGCATTCAGTTGCGCCACGACCGCATCACGGCGGTCCTGAAATATTTTTGTACGCTCGGCAATAAAGCCTTGGGGGCCCGTTAAGGCCTCAAGCGCTGCAGCTTGACCAATAGACGAGGGATTTGACGTACTTTGAGATTGCAACTTGGTAATCGCCTTGATCAACTCAGCAGGTGCTCCGCAATACCCAATCCGCCAACCCGTCATCGCATAGGCTTTCGATACGCCATTCACCGTCAGCGTTCTTTCTTTAAGCTCGGGCGCCACTTGCGCCATCGTGCAAAACTCACGGCCATCAAACAACACGTGTTCATAGATGTCGTCGGACAGCACCCAGACGTGGGGATGACGAATCAGCACGTCAGCCAGTGCTCGCAACTCTTGTCGCGAATACACCGCACCACTCGGATTGTTCGGGGCATTCAAGACCAGCCAACGTGTGCGCGGCGTGATGGCGCGCTCAAGGTCCTCTGGCTGCAGCTTGAAGCCTTTTTCTGGAGGACACATCACAGGTACAGGGGTGCCACCCGCTAACAGCACGATATCTGGGTAAGAAACATAAAAAGGTGCGGGCACGATGACCTCAACACCTTTTTGTACCGTTGCCATCAAAGCATTGAAGATCACTTGCTTGCCACCCGTACCAACGATGACTTCGCTCGTTGAATACGAAAGCTGGTTCTCACGCAAAAACTTAGCGCACACCGCGGCTTTCAATTCAGGGGTGCCACCAATGTCCGTGTATTTTGTCTTGGAGGCCGCCATGGCCCGCACCACGGCCTCGACCACATTAGGCGGTGTGTCGAAGTCGGGTTCGCCCGCCGTCAACCCGACCACGTCGTGGCCGGCCGCCTTCAACGCGCGTGAGCGCTGTGTTGCCATGGAGCTCGGTGAGGGCTTGATACGATTCAGACGGTCGGCGATAAAAGACATGGACGAGAACCTTTATTCAATGGGCCCGAGGCAAAAAAAATACCTCGCGTGCGAGGTATTTTAAGGCTGTAACGCGACATGTTTGCGCTAAAGAGCACCACAACAGCAAATTACTTGACCAATAGCACCGACTGCTTAGACAAAGACATCACGCGCTGAGCGACTGAGCCCAGCAACAAGTCTGACACGGCATTGCGCCCCTTTGAGCCCAAGACCACCAAATCGTATTTGCCTTTTTGAGCGGCTTCTACGATTTCTGTCGCAGGCTTACCAACCAAGATCATTTGGTCATGCTTGATCCCCGCGTCGTTGAGCACTTTCATGGCTGACTTCAGATCTTTATCGCTTTGCTCGCGCAGGTAGTCGGTGATCGCGCCTTTGCCAACGAAAGACTGCGCATGGCGCAGACCCGCGTCATCGTGCACACTAATTAAGGTGATTGAATTTGTTTTATCTTTGTTATTGGCAAGCAAGGCAGCTGCCTGTTTCACCGCGCGTAGCGCGTGCTTGGAACCATCAGTGGCGGCAAGAATTTTCATGAGGACTCCCTTAGGTTTTTTAAAAAATCAATAAACTAAGGGCAGTGTAGGGGCGCTGTACTCACGACAGGCTGAAAGATTACAAATGGATTTGATCTAGATCAAGACCGAAGTCTTTTTGATGGTGCCGACGGCGAGACTCGAACTCGCACAGCTTTCGCCACTACCCCCTCAAGATAGCGTGTCTACCAATTTCACCACGTCGGCGGTGTGAGTGCGCAAACTACATTCGTGCATGCCACGTTCTTCTTGCTACGCACTCGATAATCAAGCCCAAGATTGTAGCACGCAGAGCAAGTTCAGCTCTGCTGCTCGGGCCTTTACTTCGCTGCGGGTGCGGGCACGCCTGGCACGACTGAAGGCGCCCCTGCACCGGGTACGGCTGGAGCAGTAATCACACCAGGCACAGCATTTGCTGGCGCTGAAGAGCTAGGCGCAGCGCCACCTGGTGGCGCAATGGGCGCCACACCAGGCACGGCCGATCCTGGAGCAGGCGCCGCAGGAGCAGTTTGAGTAAAGTTTTGCATAATGCCGGTGTCCTGGCCTTTGCTGCCACGGTTCGCAACATACGCGAGGCCAATGGTCGAAATAAAGAACACAACTGCGGCCCATTTCGTGACGCGCGACATGAAGTTTGCTGCGCCCGTCGCGCCAAACAGACTACCTGCTGAGCCACTACCAAAGGCCGAACCCATATCGGCGCCCTTGCCTTGCTGCAACAAGACTAGCGAGATGATGGCCAACGACGACAAAATCTGCACAACCAGCAGAACTGTAAACATCCAAGACATTAAAGTGCTCCGAAAACTGAAGGGCTTACTAACAAAATACTACCGAGCGTATTACGCCGCAATAGCAATAAAGTCTTCTGCCACCAAAGATGCCCCACCGACAAGTGCTCCGTCGATATCAGGCATCGCAAACAAACTCGCAGCGTTAGATGCTTTAACGCTGCCACCATACAAAATCTGAATATTGCCTGCCCCGGCTGCAACCAAAGCAGCCCGGATCGCAGCATGCACTTCCTGCGCTTGCTCGGGCGAGGCCGTCCGTCCCGTACCAATGGCCCATACAGGCTCGTAGGCAAAGACCATTTTCTTGACCGCTTCCGCGCCCAGCGCTAGAACAGGCACCAACTGACGTGTGATCACAGCGACTGCCTGACCAGCATCGCGCTCGGCTAAGGATTCTCCCACACAAACGACTGGGGCAATTCCGCTAGCAAGCGCGGCTTTTGTCTTATCAGCGACCAGTTGGTCGGTCTCGCCATGCAGCGATCGACGCTCAGAGTGGCCCACCAGGGCCCAACGACAGCTGAAATCCGCCAGCATCGCGCCCGACACTTCACCTGTAAAGGCACCTTGGGCTTGGGCGCTCACGTCCTGCGCGCCCCATGAAATCGCACTGCCCGTCAAGGCCTCCGCCGTTTGTCCCAAGTAAGGAAACGGCACACAGACCGCCATCAGCGTGCCGGACGCCGAACGCGGGGCGGCACGCAGGTCTGCCAGCAGCTTGGCGTTCTGGCCAAGATTGCCGTGCATTTTCCAGTTGCCCATGACTAGGCGCGTACGGGTGTTACTCATGAGGTCGGACTCGAGTGTCGTGACTTGATAACCCAACATTGTATCCTGTCAGGGTCTTAGGAGGAAACTCGCCGGTAAATCGTTTATGATGCACACCTTCTTGCTGGAAGCGTGGCCGAGCGGTTTAAGGCACCGGTCTTGAAAACCGGCGAGGGTTCACGCCCTCCGTGAGTTCGAATCTCACCGCTTCCGCCAAAACGCCCTGTTTTGGGCTTTTTTTTCGTCTTAAATTTCCTACAGACCGTTGATTTATATAGGAAAAACTCTCTCATACCCTCTGATACCCTTCTTTTACCTTGCAATATCTTATGATGGTACGTATGATGGTAAGAGATAAGATGAGAGGAAAAGATGCCAAAATTAGCCAAGCCTCTGGGGGCGTTAGCTGTTAAAAACCTCAAAGGTGCAGGTCTGCACGCTGTCGGCGTGGTTGCGGGTTTATATCTATCTATTAGCCCAACAGGCACACGGTCTTGGATATTGCGCACCCAAATTGGAAGCAAACGCTCAGACATTGGATTGGGTAGCTACCCAGCTGTCACCCTTGCATCTGCCCATGAGAAAGCTCAAGCAACTAAAGAAAGTATCAAGCTTGGGGCTAACCCGATTGCCGAACGCCGCGCCAGCCGCTCGATCATTGAGTGGACGTTTAAACGCTGCTCTGAAGAGTACATAAAGCTACACCGCAGTGGCTGGAAAAATGCCAAACACGCTCAGCAATGGGAAAACACCCTAGACACCTATGCCTACCCTGTCATGGGCAATAGGCACGTGCGAGACATTGGTGTGGGCGATGTTCTGGCGATAATCGAGCCGCATTGGTCAACTAAGAACGAGACGATGGTTCGCTTGCGCAACCGCATTGAGTTAGTCCTGGCATGGGCGGCTGGGCGCGAATACCGCTCTAAAGAGAATCCAGCGGCTTGGCGTGGCAATCTTGATGCCATCCTTCCTAAGCCGTCCAAGGTCAATAAGCGCACCGCACACAAAGCCCTGCCCTTTGCTCAAATGCACGATTTCATGACCTCCCTGCGATTGTCTGAGGGCATGAGTGCCAAGTGTTTGGAGTGGCTGATTCTGACCGCCACTCGCTCCAACGAAGCCAGAGGGGCGCAATGGTCTGAGATCGACGAGAAAACTTCCTCATGGACGATCCCTGCAAGTCGAATGAAGGGCGGACGCGAGCATCGCATACCGCTATCTAATACGGCACTTGAGTTGCTGAAGACCATTCCAAAGTTTGAAGGCAATGACAACATATTCCAAGGACGCGGGGATAAGCCATTGTCTGATATGTCTATGACCTTGCAGATGCGACGCATGAAAGTCGATGCTGTGCCTCATGGCTTTAGAAGCACATTTATCGACTGGGCGGCTGAATGTACCAACTACGCCCCCGAATTGCGGGAAATGTCTCTTGCTCACACCTTAGGGGATAAGACACAAGCAGCGTATCAGCGAGGCGATCTGTTTGAGCGTAGACGCGCCCTCATGGAGGACTGGGCAGGATTTATAGATGCCAAGCCACAGAATAATGTCATTCAAATGCGAGTGGGGGCGTAATGAGACCAATGCCTAAGGTTGTGTGGCTGGCACTAGCCAGTGAGTGTAGAGAATTCATTGAAGCACTCAACAGCGCAGGTGTAGACGGTGGTTTGGTTGAGCAGTTTTCGCATAAGGCGATGCTATACGACCGAATCGCTGCTGACAGCATCAAAGGACGCCCTGAGAAAGAGCCGCCTCTAAACGCGCTGCTGGCACTCCGTGATCCAGATTTGGTGGTCTATAGAGATATTGAAGCGATACGGCAGAATGGGTCGGTTCTTGGGGCAATAAAAACCTATTTGCGAAACACTTGGAACAGAAAATCTGGTGTGCGGCAGCAGCTATATGTTGAACGAAATCTTGGTCAGTTGCGTAATAGATACAACAGAGGAAAAAGCAAAATTGTTCAAAAAATCCGCATTTAATTGAACAGCTTTAACAGGTCTCGTTGCGGTTCAATTGACTCCATAGCCTTTCAATTTGATGGGCTTTACTGGAGATGCAAACATGAAGCAACGTGTTCAGCGAGCAGCAGCCCTTGCAAAAACTTTAGCGGTTGCCGAGTCAACTATCTGGAGATGGACGAGCGAAGGAAAATTCCCTAAGCCAATCAAGTTAGGGGAAAAAACCACCGTCTGGGACTTGGACGAAGTCGAAGCCTTTATTGCTAAGCAACGGGCGGCAACAGTATGAAAAACGCCCATTCCCCCAACAAGCAGAATGAGCGTCCAGACAACGCTATTTTAATAGAAACTAGAAGCGCTGCAATAGATTTTAGAGTCAAATGCGATGCGCCTGCTTATCCCAACCGCGCTGAACGGCGAGCGATTACAAAGTCGTTCAACAAAGAATCAATCGCAGATCTTGATTTGATTCGAGAGGGCAGCTCGGAAGCAATGCGCCTGATGTCAACGCTACCAGCCTTACTCAAAGACCTCCCTTTCGATTTAGCCATCGAAGCGTGCAAATGGACGGGCAACATCCAGTTGCGTCATGGTTACGACCACGCCACAAAAAAACAGACGGCAATTCACGAGGCAGGACACATAGTTGCGGTTCAGGCTCTTGGCATTCAAGCCACAAGCAGCCGGATATGGCGAATATTTGGACGTTGGAACGGGGTCACAACATGGGACACAAATTACTCTCAGGCAACGGCTCAAGGCTTATTTCTTCGAAACGTTACTGTGCTTGCAGGGTGGCGTGCTGAAATTTTAAGCGGTCTATCTCACCCATCATCAAGTCTCGATGAGCGATTCTGGGTAGAGAAAAACAGCAACGCCTTGGATTTTACGCATGGCATGCCTTCAGGGACAGCCATGAGAGCCACTGAGCGTTTTACCGATCGCATCTTAAAAAGGTACGAACCCACACTCAAAACGCTCGCAAGTGCACTAATTAAGAACGACAGATTGGATGCAATGGAGATTGAAGAGCTACTTGTTGATGAGCTTAACGACAAAGAGCTTCAAGAGCTGGTTCGCTCCAAATTGCTTGGAGGTGCAAACCATGCTTAACAACACTCAAGTTGGTAACGAGGTACGCCAATACCTCGTTACCGATGCCGTAGCACCAGCCGCGCAGTCCTTTGCAAACAACTCAGCCGTTGATAGTGTAGACCAAGCTCAGATGGTATCTGGGTTTGGTCATTACCACACCAACGAATACGACCCAGATAAGCCCAACAAGAAGCTGAAGCCTTATGTGACCGTTTCATGGCCAGAGATCGTCGCAATGGCTAAGAATCCGCAGGAGGTTGCCAAGGCAAATGCGCAGTGGTTTATACCGTCCACGCTCGCATCTCGCACGTTTAAGGATCAAGAGGCACACGGTGAGTATTGGGTGTTGCCTTTTGATTTCGATCAAAACACTGAGCTAAACCTTGAGGGTATTGTTGAGAAGTTTGAGGATATTGTCGATCTAAGCGCTAACCTTTTGATCTACTTCAGCAGCGGCGCAACATTCGAAAAGCTTAAATGCCGAGTATTGATACCTTTAGCCATCGGGGTGTCTTATCAGGTCTATAAGGCTGTTCTAACGCTCATAAATGACAAGCTCGAAGCTCGGGGTCTGATTCCAGATCGGGCGTTAGAGCGTGCGGGTCAAGTTGTCTATCTTCCGAACAAGGGGAAGCTTTACGACTATGCAATTTACGGTGATTCATTCTTCAACCCACACACCTCGATGGCTAAAGAGTTAGACGCTTACTTTAAAGCCGAGGCTGCAGATATTAAATTAGCACGCATTGAGCGAGAGGCAAGACAAGAGCAAGCTCGCATTAAGCGCGAATCGATTGCTTGGGATCAATACTCAAGACCCATTGATGCGTTTAAGGCGACCTATACCGTTGATGAAATGCTTCTCAAATACGGCTATGACTTTGATGGCAAGCACAACTATCGCCACCCCAACAGCGAGTCTGGCAGCTTCTCTGCAAGCGTTAAAGACGGGCGCGTGTACAGCTTAAGCACAAACGATCCCCTACATACAGCCGACTCCTCAAACGGTGCTCACGATGCGTTTAGTGTGTTTTGCACGCTAGGGCATGGGGGCGATCAGATGGCAGCGACTAAGGATGCTTGCGATAACTGGTTGTTGATCAATGGTGAGCCATGGAACAAGGTTGCGCAGCACAAGTATATGGCAGAGAAAGACATCATCCCAACGGTAAACGGCGAGCCGTTCTCACTTGCCCAGTTCACTTTAAATGGCTCAAGCGAAAAAATGAGGGAAAAAATGCTGGAAGATAAATTCATTTTAGGCAGGCTTGCGATTCTTGGGCAGATAACGCAATTCTACGCACCACCAAACGCTGGAAAGACTCTGCTAACAATCTGGTTACTGCGCCAAGCGATTGAGGCGGGAGATATCAACGCTAAGGATGTGTTTTATATCAACGCCGATGACAATTACAAGGGGCTAGTCGAAAAGATCGGTATTGCTGAGAATCTGGGTTTTCACATGCTTGCCCCAAGTCATAAAGGATTCCAACCCGACGAGTTTTCATACTATTTAAAAAAGATGGTGGATGAAGACACCGCACGCGGAAAAGTTGCAATTCTTGATACAAGCAAAAAGTTTATTGATGTTATGAGCAAAGATAAACAGTCTGAGTTTGGAAAAAGACTTAGAGAATTCGCCTTGCATGGTGGTAGCGTGATTATGCTGGGGCACACAAACAAGCACCGTGGGGCAGACGGCAAACTAATTCCAGGAGGTACGACCGACTTAGTGGACGATGCTGACTGTGTTTACATTCTCGACTGCAACAAAAAACCATCAACTGGTGAAAATACTGTTGTGTTTGAAAACATCAAAAGTCGTGGCGATGTAGATCAAACAGCTTCATATATATATGAACGCGCCAATGGTAGTGGATACAGCGGATTGCTGGCTACGGTCAGACATGCAACTGAGGACGAAACAAATGACGCTCGCAGAGCCTCAGCAATAGAAACGCTTTTACAAAAAAACCAAGAATTGATTCACGCAATTCTAGAGACAATGCAAAGCGGTATTTCTCTTAAAACAGAGGTTATTAAAGACGCTGCCGAAAGAGCAATTGCAAGTAAGACCTCTATTAAAAGGGTACTGGCTCAACATACAGGGGAAGACTATATGGCAGGGCATCGATGGAGCTTAACCATCGGGGGGAGTAATGCGCACATTTATCGCCCAGTTTCGCTGTTGCCAACTAATAAAGAAGCAATAAGAAAGCTTTACGAAGAGGTCTCAAATGGTTCTTAACTTGATATGTGAAAAACTGACTGTCACACAAAATATAGGAAAACAGAAGAAACTGAAAAAACCGCACAGATGTTAACTCTTAGCCATTGTTCGGGGGGGGGAGCTAAGGCTGATGGGGTTTATTCAGTTTGTTTAGATTATTCAGTTTGTTTAGTTTATTAAGTTAGAGAGGGTGGGTCAGTTTCCCCCCCCCTAGACCACGATGGCTAAATTTATTTAGGAGCAAACAATGTACGATTATCAAAAAGTCTGGGAATACATCCTTGATCAAATCGCCAACGGGCGAACGCTCGTCTCAATTGTGGCTGAGCCGGATATGCCCAGCTATGCTTGGTGCACCTTGCAGCTACGGAATGATCCACAACTCAAAGAGCGTTACACCGAAGCCGTGGATTCTCGCGTCGAGTTTATGGCGTCCGAATTTATTGATCTGGCTGACTCCAAAATGCCAGAGGGTCTAGACGGTACGGCACAATCAGCTTGGGTTCAGCAATTGAAACTCAAACTCTGGGCTAGAACTTGGATCATGGGCAAACTCAAACCACGCAAGTATGGCGAGCGACTTGATGTGTCGGTGACTAACACCCATATATCCATCACAGAAGCCTTAAAACAGGCTGAGGCGCGTTTAATCGATGTAGGGGTGGTGGATGTGCCCTCGCGCGCGATAGAGGGCTAGAACTTACGCAAGCGGATCGCTTTTAGCTGAACCGAACAAGCGCTAGTGGATACGAAGAGCTGCTTAATAATGATCGACACGGGGTAGTGAACCGATGCAGTCCTTAACCAAGGCACGTCGTTGTAATAGATAATTTAAAACCTTATGATTGCAAACGAGCGGACGTTCCTCTTAGCGTTAAAAAAAGCGAACTGCGACGCGATAGTTTTTCTCTGTCGCTAACAATTAAAGTTGATATGAGGAATAACCATGACTGCAATTTTTGCTTATGCTAAGGACGACATTTCTTTCATTGCGGCAGATTCACGCCGCGGGATCCTCCCCACGACTGAAGTCCTTAAGGTGCATCAGTGGTCTGAACACATACTGATTGCACAAACAGGGGACGGCCCCGCGATGACTAAATTGATTCATAAGATGTTAGAGATACGTGATAATTGTGCGGACCAAACTACCGACCTTCCTACATTAACTAGTATTTTTAAAATTAAGACATTGGGAAAGAACATATGCGGGAAATTCGTTGTGGCCGTCGCTTCCCACGGTCAGGACAAGGCGCAAATACAAACATTTGATTGTTGTACGCGTCAAACCACCACGGTAGGCAACCTGCTCGACATATACGCCGATGGCACCTCTCAACCAATCTTCCAAAATATTGCAGATTATGAATTTCAAAAAATGCTCAACTCTGGGCACCCAATTCCTTTGGACATTTGGGCGGTAGAGTGTATTAAAAAAGCCAAAACCCAAGCACCGGATTATGTCGACTTTCCAGCAACCCTCGCAATAACGAGACCAATCGCTCCTTCCATGCGTAGATGTATTATCCAAAAGGTACCTAGCGCTGGAGTATTTACCCAAAGCAGCCTAGACTTTTTGGCTTCGTGAAAGGATTAGCGTCGAACCGAATCGGCAATGGAACGAGCTGAAGCTAAAAAAGCAACATATTAGTCATCTCATGGCAGGGTTAATAGCTAGAAATGCTGAATTGCAAATCGGATTTAGAGCGGCAAACTTGGTTTTGAACAGGAGATCTAATCTCTGTGAATGGTCAAAATGAGCACGAAAGCTGATGCGCCAACGGTAGCTTCAAAGAATGCTGAAAGGCTTCTAAAGCTGCAAAAAATTGCAATAACAAACTCAGGAAAATGTCTGACTGAGTCCTACATCAACGCTCGCACAAAACTCACATGGGAGTGTGCGCTTGGCCACATCTGGCAGGCTAATGCGAACAATGTACAAAATGGTACTTGGTGCCCAATCTGTTCCCGCAAAAACACGATAAAAGCACGGCACGTACTTTCCGCCAACACTATTGAAAAAAATGAAGCTCGTTTGCTAGCTATCTTTTCACGAATACGAGCAATTGCGCACAAGCACGGCGGCGAGTGTCTATCGCCCACCCTTTTAAGTTCGAAAGAAAAATTGAACTGGAAATGTGCGATTGGTCATCAATGGGAAGCTAATGCAAACAATATTGCCAGCGGCACTTGGTGCCCCAAATGCGCGATCGTTACCAACTCTCAAAGACAACAAAGAACTATTGCCGATCTAAAGGCTCGCGCAACTGAAATGGGCGGACAATGTCTGTCCGATACGTTATCGTCGCCTACTACCAAAGTTCGTTGGCGATGCAATCTCGGTCACGAGTGGGAGGCAACCCCACAGAGCGTGGTTGGCGCAAAAAACTGGTGCCCACGTTGTGGCAAAGATCAAAACGACAAAAGACTCGATGAAATGCGTCCCACTAAACTGGACGCACTCAAGAAAATAGCGGTTGAGCGAGGTGGCGAGTGCTTATCTGATAAATATTTAAAGCAAAACTCACACTTAAACTGGCGATGTGGGAATGGGCATGAGTGGAAGGCAAAGCCAGCCAATATTTTGCAAGGCACTTGGTGTCCAGTCTGCTCTGCTCGACTGGGCGAACGTATATGCCGTGAATTCTTTGAGCAATTGTTTCAAACGGAATTTCCAAAAGCCAAACCAGAGTGGCTTAGATCTGAGACGGAAACTCTGCTAGAACTTGATGGGTACTCTGAGGCATTGAGTATCGCCTTTGAACATCATGGAACCTATCACTACGAAGTCATCCCTCCCTTTTCGCCCACGCCGGCCGCATTAAAAAAGCGACAAGCTACGGACGAATTAAAAAAGACGATATGTAAAGCACGTGGGGTGGTACTAATCGAAATCCCCGAGGTGCCAACTTTGACGTCGATCGAACACTTGAAGTCGCTAATTATTAATGAATGTAGCAAACAAAATCGGTCAATCCCTCGCGCCGAAGTTGAGGTCAATTTAACTAACGCATATAAACCCACTCTGCCTTACGCCGAGCTAATTCAAATTGCCATTGAAAATCAAGGCGAACTAATTAGTCCTTCATTTTTAGGCTGGTCGACACCCTTGATATGGCGTTGCGCCAATAACCATGAGTGGTCAAGCTCGCCATCGAGCGTTTTGTATCAAAAAAGTTGGTGCCCGTATTGTGCTGGCGTTGTAAAGAAAACGCTCACTGACATGCAAGAACTTGCAGCCACAAGAAATGGAAGATGCTTATCGACAGAATATTTGGGTGCACGCGTGCCATTGAGATGGCAATGTGACAAAAGTCACGAATGGGATGCCGCTCCGACTAGCATTACAAGCAGGGGGTCATGGTGCCCATATTGCGCTGGGCAAAAAGGCTTTTCCGCAACCATTGAATTTATGCGCGAAACAGCCATTGAGCGGGGTGGAAGGTGCCTTTCTGTCGAATATAAAAACTCAAAGACTAAACTTCGCTGGCAGTGCGCGATTGGGCACGAGTGGGATGCAATCCCCCTAAATGTAATTCATAAAAAGTCATGGTGCCCACATTGCGCTAGAAGAGGCAAGGCTCCAATCAAAGCGGTTAGTGGTTAAACACTCCTCAGACTAATCAGCTATTTTTTTATTTGAGGGAATAATTGCGCTCTCAGCGCAACGACTTCTGGAATTTTTGGGTCGATGGCTTCAGCGCGTAGAGGGCTAGAACTTACGCTTTGCTACCCAAGGCTCGCACTGACCGTTTATTTCAGATGAATGAGATTTGCGCTGTGGGTATTTATTATCAAAGCTTTTAAATGCTTGCCAAACACCCGTTTTTCGATTGATATCAAATGTCTCGTATGTCTCTACAGGAAATATAAGAATCGAATCAAAATAGCGACGAAAGCTGAAGTTATCGGCATTAAAGCTGTAGCTGCCCCAAAGGTCATCTTTAGTTTTTTCTGAATACTTTGGAAGATCCTCCCGCTTGATAGTTGTCGTCTCCACCCCATCATGCCAAATAATCAAATTAGGCGACAACTCGTAAAATCGTTCGACCATATAAGTATTTCTGGGCATAGCGACGCCCGAAGCTACGGCCTGACCCACGCATCGCAAACTAATCGTCTGTGCGCTCAAGGGCAAGCAAATCAGCATCAGGCCTAGTAATGCGAAGGTGTTAAATCGGCTTGTCATTTTATGGATTACTTAATTTGTGTTCGCCATCATTATTGATGCACCTAGTCAGAAAAACTGCGATCACTATCAATAATTACGTAGCCTTAATTTCGATAATCATCTAATCGAAAAATTAGCATTTCTGTGACCAAGATTAAAAAATCAACTTAAACACGTTGCCGCGTTCGTCTTTCGCTACACCCGACCCGTTTGCCGTCCCACTTCCTGTGTAAAACTCAATTTGTAAGCGATTGCCGCTCGAACAAACTGCAATAGCTTCGCCGCGATTAATACCTGGCATATTTGTCGTCATAATTGAAGCCCCAGTCAGAGCACCGTATTGGGTGAAAAGAGAACCCCAGCTGGTGCTTGTAAGTTGGGGAGCTATAGATGCCCATCTACCAACGCATTGATCTCCATTTGGATAGGTAACAGAAAACTTTCCGCTATTCGATGAAACATTTTCTGCAGAGGCGCTTAGCACTTGATTAGGAGTTTCACTCCTAATCGGTCCCTCCACTGGAAACATACTAATAGCCGCTGAACAAGCCGTTAATAAGAAGATTGGTAGCGTAAAAATAAGCTTGGTTGTCATATGCTCTTATCTTTGCCTTATTTCAATGACGGAATCTGGTGCACTTTGCCAGTTGATCTGCCTCATAAATCCCGTGCAACCTGTTGAATATGATTTATATGAACTGATGCCCGTTACACGACCCGACTGCAACCAAATAATTTTGTGGTCGTTTGATCCAAAGGTCGCGCCCGACACGCAGTATTGCCATGCCTCTTGCGCGCCAGCCATCTGACGATCAGCAGGCGCGCCCATCACCTCAAGCACTCGCTCCTTGCTATCGCCTGCGTTCAGCAAGATCGTCTTGTTATCGAGCGTGCCACAGCCGCTTAACGCCATCAGAAGTAAGCCGATCGCCAAGCCTTTAAACATAACGCTTCCTTTGAGCAGCTAAATCTACGAATTTCGTAGAGACAAGTCTACTACTGTTCTACGAATATCGTAGATATGTCGATCATTCAAAGCCCTGATGCTAATGTTCTTGCTCGAAGGATTAGGCAAGCCCGTGAGGCAATAGGGCTACCCCAAGATAAGCTTGGTGTTTTGATTGGTCTAGATGAGGGTTGCGCCTCTGCAAGAATCAGCAGGTACGAGTCTGGCAAGCATCAACCGCCCCTCAAAACGGCACAATTGCTTGCAACCAAGCTAGGAGTGCCAACGGCTTACCTGTTCTGCGAAGATGACCTCTTAGCTGAAGCGATCTTGAAATTGTCACAACTAAGCAAATCTAAGCTCGCGCAACAAATAAAAATTATTGATCAGTTATTAGAAAAATAAAATTTACTTCGACCTCTGCGCCCGCACATTGCCAATTACAAATGACCGTACCCCCCCCTCTCGGACTAGAGGGTAAAGTTTTATGATTTGTCCGCTCTAAGCTTGCACGCCCACACCCCCTTGATGGCTAGCTGCTGGTGTCGCGCAAAGAGCATAGAATCTGAGATAGAATCATTTAAGTACACTTTTCTCTTTGATGGTTTGGATGAGGGGAAAGATTTAATTAACCCTGATAAACCTTGCAGATGCTTGGTGTTCTACGGACACCGCTTCCGCCAGAAAGCCCTCTTATGGGCTTTTTTTTCGTCCTAATATTAGAATCTGAACTATCGCCATTAAAACGACCACTGCAATTGCGCCTGTAGCATTTGGCTACTAGACTGGGCTGCCACCGTGGCAGAGTAGACGAGGTTCAAGCGGCTCGACGCACCAAGACTGGCGCCAATACCCACTTCAAAGATGGCTGCATCTCGAGCCATTGGTGCAGCGCTCACGGTAAAGCCCGGTCCCGTGGCAAATGCCAGCGTTGTTGT
>CAMBFI010000004.1 GCA_945865935.1 Bordetella parapertussis
TCCAAAGACGAAGGTGGCCGTCATACGCCATTCTTTAACGGCTACCGTCCACAGTTCTACTTCCGTACGACGGATGTAACCGGCACGATCGAGTTGCCAGCAGACAAAGAAATGGTTCTGCCAGGCGACAACGTTGCGATGACAGTCAAGCTGTTGGCTCCAATCGCCATGGAAGAAGGTCTGCGTTTTGCAATCCGCGAAGGTGGCCGTACCGTCGGCGCCGGCGTCGTTGCTAAAATCCTGAAGTAATTAACCAGGCAGCGAATTTAAACGTTCGCGGCCTTTCGTTCTTTTCGCTCTTTGAGAATCGCCATGAAAAATCAAAAAATCCGTATCCGTCTGAAAGCGTTTGATTACAAACTTATCGATCAGTCGGCTGCTGAGATCGTTGATACGGCAAAGCGCACCGGCGCCGTTGTACGCGGTCCGGTTCCATTGCCAACGCGCATTCGTCGTTACGACGTGTTGCGTTCACCACACGTGAACAAAACATCGCGCGACCAGTTTGAGATCCGTACGCACCAGCGCCTGATGGACATCGTCGATCCAACCGACAAGACCGTAGACGCTTTGATGCGTTTGGACTTGCCAGCTGGCGTAGACGTCGAAATCGCGCTGCAGTAATCAAAAAATAGTGCTAGAATGCAAGACTTGCTGAAATTTGGCAGGATAAAAAGATCATTTAAGGTCTTCGCAGTACATGAGCACCCGAAAATTTCGGGTTTTATCAGCCCCGACCAATCGTAGTCGGGAATCGGGTTTTTACCCCGGAGAATATGATGTCGAAATCGACACCCACGCCTGCCGCACATCGGCTTGGGCTGGTGGGCCGCAAGGTCGGCATGACCCGTATTTTTACGGAAGATGGCGAGTCCATCCCCGTAACAGTACTGGACGTGTCGAACAACCGCGTCACCCAGGTAAAGTCGCTTGAGTCTGACGGCTACGCCGCCATTCAAGTTGCTTACGGCGCTCGTCGCGCTTCCCGTGTAGCCAAGCCGCAAACCGGTCATTACGCCAAAGCTGGTGTAGAAGCTGGTAGCATCCTCAAAGAATTCCGTCTCGATCCTGCTCGCGCAGCCGAATTCACGCCTGGTAGCGTGGTCGCTGTTGAAAGCATTTTCGAAGCCGGCCAGCAAGTCGACGTAACCGGTACCACTATTGGTAAGGGTTTCGCCGGCACGATCAAGCGTCACCACTTCAAATCACAACGCGCCTCGCACGGTAACAGCCGTTCGCACCGCGTTCCTGGTTCGATTGGTCAGGCGCAAGATCCTGGTCGTATTTTCCCCGGTAAGCGCATGTCTGGCCACCTTGGCGACGACACCCGTACCGTGCAAAATCTTGATGTCGTCCGTGTTGACGCCGAACGTGGTCTGTTGCTGGTCAAGGGCGCTGTCCCTGGCTATGCAGGTGCAGACATCGTGGTGCGCCCGGCCATCAAGGCACCAGCCAAAAAAGGAGCCTAATCCATGGATATCAAGCTCCTGAACGATAAAGGTCAGTCCTCGGCAACATTTGCTGCGCCTGATACGGTTTTCGGTCGTGACTTTAATGAAGCGCTAGTGCACCAGATCGTGATTGCCTTCCAGGCAAATGCACGTTCCGGCAATCGCGCTCAAAAGACACGTGCTGAAGTCCACCACTCGACCAAGAAGCCTTTCCGTCAGAAAGGTACGGGCCGCGCTCGTGCTGGTATGACATCCTCGCCCCTGTGGCGTGGGGGTGGTCGCGCATTTCCAAACTCGCCTGAAGAGAACTTCAGCCAAAAGGTCAACAAGAAAATGTATCGCGCCGGTTTGCGCTCGATCCTTTCCCAGTTGGCTCGCGAAGACCGCATCTCGATCGTCGATGCCTTCACACTCGAATCACCCAAGACCAAGCTTGCTGCTGAAAAGCTCAAGATCATGGGCCTAGAGTCAGTGTTGATCATCACCGACTCCGTCGATGAAAATCTCTACCTCGCTACCCGCAACTTGCCACATGTGGCCGTAGTCGAACCGCGCAACGCCGATCCGCTCTCGCTGATTCATTACAAAAAAGTAGTGATCACAAAGTCGGCCATCGCCCAACTCGAGGAGATGCTGGCATGAACGATCATCGTCTAATGCAAATCATCTTGGCACCAATCGTGACTGAAAAAGCTACGTTTGTTGCAGAGAAAAGCAACCAGGTTGCTTTCCGTGTTGTTGCAGATGCAACAAAGCCTGAGATCAAAGCCGCTGTTGAACTGCTCTTCAAAGTGCAGGTCGATTCGGTTCAGGTTTTGAATCGCAAGGGCAAGGTTAAGCGTTTCGGCCGCTTCACTGGCCACCGTCGTAACGAGCGTAAGGCCTATGTGTCGCTCAAAGACGGTCAAGAAATCAATTTGGCGGAGGTCAACTAAATGGCTCTCTTAAAAGTTAAGCCAACCTCGCCCGGTCGTCGCGGCATGCTTAAGGTGGTGACCCCCACCCTGCATAAAGGCGCGCCCGTTGCCTCGTTGCTCGAAAAGAAAATCCGTGGATCTGGCCGTAATAACAACGGTCACATCACAATCCGCCACCGTGGTGGTGGTCATAAGCAGCACTATCGCCTTGTAGATTTCCGTCGCAATAAAGACGGCATTCCAGCAAAGGTGGAGCGTCTGGAATATGATCCAAACCGTACTGCACACTTAGCATTGCTCTGTTATGCAGATGGTGAGCGTCGTTACATCATCGCTCCTCGCGGTCTTGAAGTAGGCACAACGCTGGTGTCGGGTATCGAAGCCCCCATCCGTGCAGGTAATACGTTGCCTATTCGCAATATCCCGGTGGGTACGACTATTCACTGCATCGAGATGCTGCCTGGTAAGGGCGCTCAGATGGCACGTTCAGCAGGCGCTTCGGCAGTCTTGCTCGCTCGTGAAGGCACTTATGCGCAGGTTCGCCTGCGCTCTGGTGAGGTTCGTCGCGTACACATTGAGTGCCGCGCAACGATCGGTGAAGTCGGTAACGAAGAGCACAGCCTACGTCAAATCGGTAAAGCCGGTGCAGTACGTTGGCGCGGTATTCGTCCCACGGTGCGTGGTGTCGCAATGAACCCGGTTGATCACCCACACGGTGGTGGTGAAGGTCGTACCGGCGAAGGCGGCGAGCCACGCAGTCCATGGGGTACCCCAGCTAAGGGTTACAAGACCCGTAGCAACAAGCGGACGGACAATATGATCGTCCAGCGCCGCAAGCGTAAATAAGAGGGCGAATCATGTCACGTTCAGTCAAGAAAGGCCCATTCGTCGACGCACACTTGATCAAAAAGGTCGAGGTTGCTATCGCCGAAAAAGGCAAAAAACCGATCAAAACCTGGTCGCGTCGTTCAACAATCCTGCCCGACTTTATCGGGTTGACGATTGCTGTTCATAACGGTCGCCAGCACGTTCCCGTTTATATCAACGAGAACATGGTCGGCCATAAACTCGGCGAGTTTGCGCTGACCCGTACGTTTAAGGGCCATGCTGCAGATAAAAAGGCCAAGAGGTAAGAAATGGAAACCACAGCCATTATCCGTGGGGTGCACATCTCTGCGCAAAAGACCCGAATCGTTGCGGACTTAATCCGTGGCAAGTCGGTTGCGCAGGCATTAAACATCCTGACCTTCACTAACAAGAAGGCCGCAGGCATCCTCAAGAAGGCCGTTGAATCGGCCATCGCGAACGCCGAACATAACGACGGTGCAGATATCGACGAACTCAAAGTCACCACGATTTTTGTGGACAAGGCTGAGTCGATGAAGCGCTTCTCCGCACGAGCCAAAGGGCGCGGCAACCAGATTGAAAAGCAGACCTGCCACATTACTGTGAAGGTCGGAGCCTAAGGAGTCACGATGGGTCAGAAAATACACCCGATTGGGTTCCGCCTTGCGGTCACACGTAACTGGGGCTCAAAGTGGTATGCAGACGACAAAGATTTTAGCGGCATGCTTGCCTCTGATATTCGCGTACGTGAATACCTCAAAAAGAAACTGAAGCAAGCGTCAGTTGGCCGCGTGGTCATCGAGCGCCCCGCTAAAAACGCACGGATTACGATTTACTCGGCTCGTCCAGGTATCGTGATTGGTAAGCGTGGCGAGGACATCGAAGGCCTGAAGGCAGACTTGCAGCGTTTGATGGGCGTGCCAGTGCACGTCAACATCGAAGAAGTTCGTAAGCCTGAAATCGATGCCCAATTGATTGCTGATTCGATCTCGCAACAGCTCGAAAAGCGGATCATGTTCCGACGCGCCATGAAGCGCGCCATGCAAAACGCTATGCGTCTCGGTGCCCAAGGCATCAAGATCATGAGTGCTGGCCGCTTAAATGGCATTGAGATTGCTCGTACAGAATGGTATCGCGAAGGCCGTGTGCCATTGCATACGCTGCGTGCGAATATCGATTACGGTACCTCTGAAGCTCACACCACATATGGCGTGATTGGCATCAAGGTTTGGGTATACAAAGGCGATATGCTGGCTAACGGCGAATTGCCTGTTGAAACCGCCGCCCCTCGCGAAGAAGAGCGTCGTCCGCGTCGCGCACCACGTGCTGACAAGCCCGAAGGTGCACGTCCGGCCGGAGCCCGTCCCGCAGGACGTGGTCGCGCACCGCGCAAGGCTGATGCCGCTGCGCCTGCGCCCGAAGGAGAATAAGTATGCTGCAACCAGCGCGCAGGAAATATCGCAAAGAGCAGAAGGGCCGTAATACCGGCCTGGCTACGCGCGGCGCTAACGTTTCGTTTGGTGAGTATGGTCTTAAGGCAACCGGTCGCGGCCGCCTAACCGCTCGTCAAATCGAATCAGCCCGTCGTGCCATTAACCGTCACATTAAACGTGGTGGTCGTATCTGGATTCGTATCTTCCCTGACAAGCCAATTTCACAAAAGCCTGCGGAAGTGCGGATGGGTAACGGTAAAGGTAACCCCGAATACTGGGTTGCTGAAATTCAGCCCGGCAAAGTGCTGTACGAAATGGAAGGTGTGAGTGAAGAAATCGCGCGCGAGGCGTTTCGCCTGGCCGCTGCGAAATTGCCGATCGCGACCACGTTCGTCACGCGTCACATCGGAGCTTAAGGAAACGATATGAAAGCAAGCGAACTTCGTGCAAAATCTGCTGCAGAACTCGGACAAGAACTTGAGAGCCTCTTGAAGGCGCAATTCGGTCTGCGTATGCAGCGCGCAACCCAACAGCTCACCAACCACACTCAAATTGGTAAAGTACGTCGCGACATTGCACGCGTACGCACCTTGATGACTGAGAAGGCGGGAAAATAATATGACCACAGCTCAAACTACAAAACCAAAGCGTCAACGTACGCTGGTTGGTAAAGTCGTCAGCAACAAGATGGAAAAAACCATTGTTGTGCTGGTCGAGCGTCGCGTTAAGCACCCAGTGCTTGGCAAGATCATCATGCGCTCGGCCAAATACAAGGCGCATGACGAAACCAATCAGTTCAACGAAGGTGATACCGTTGAGATTGCTGAAGGCCGTCCAATTTCGCGTTCCAAGTCCTGGACCGCAACGAAGTTGATCGAAGCCGCACGCGAGATCTAAACGCATTTGCGCAAAGCTGCGCAAACAACGGTTGTTGTTAGACCAAACAAAAACGCGACGAATAAAATCGTCGCGTTTTTGCTTTTACAGCCTGCGTGCAGTGCTACGGAGTTGCCGTATGCCCTGCGCGCAATAGACTAGTTAGATATGCGTCACAAACTTCGTGACAAGATATCCGTCAAACGTTTCGGCACCACCCTCACTGCCAATGCCGCTATCCTTAATGCCACCGAAAGGTGTTTCAGGTAGAGCACTGCCAAAGTGGTTGATGTTCACCATGCCGGCCTCAATCGAGTTAGACACCTTGGTGGCCGTCTGTAACGAATTTGTGAACACATAGCTCGACAAGCCAAAGGGCAGGCTGTTCGCTCGTGCGATCACTTCATCTATATCGTTAAACGGCACGATAGGCGCGATGGGACCAAAGGGTTCTTCATTCATCAGCATCGCATCGTCTTTCAAGCCAGTGATCACGGTTGGCGGAAAGAAAAAACCTTTGCCCGATGGCGCATCGCCACCGAGTTCGATCTTTGCCCCACGCTTGCGGGCGTCTTCGACGAAGCGCGCTATGGCAGGCACACGACGCTCGTGGGCGAGTGGGCCCATCTCGACGCCATCATCCAAGCCATTGCCCACCTTGACATTCTTGAGTACGTCCAAGAATTTAGCCAGGAACTTGTCGTAGGCTTTCTTCTGAACATAGAAGCGCGTGGGTGATACGCATACCTGGCCGGCGTTACGGATCTTGAACTTGGCCAACATGGTGGCAGCGCGATCGATATCCGCATCGTCAAACACCAGTACGGGCGAGTGGCCACCTAGCTCCATCGTGACGCGCTTCATGTGCGCACCGGCCAAAGCGGCAAGCTGCTTGCCAACAGGAACTGAACCAGTGAAAGAAACTTTTCGCGAAATGGGGGAGCGGATCAAATAGTCCGATACCTTGGCGGGTTCACCCCAGACCAAGTTCAACACGCCTGGCGGGAGCCCTGCGTCGTGAAACATCTGCGCGATCGCCATCACTGCGCTGGGCGAGTCTTCGGGCCCTTTCAGGATAATGGTGCAGCCCGAACCCACGGCTGCGCAAATCTTACGAATGGCTTGGTTATAGGGAAAGTTCCAAGGCGTGAACGCAACACACACCCCGATGGGCTCCTTGAGGACGAGTTGACGCACGTCCGAGCTGCGGGGGAGCACGACACGCCCGTAAATACGCCGGCACTCTTCAGCATGCCAGTCACAGTGGTCTGCGCAGCCGACGACCTCACCCAGAGCCTCAGCGAGTGGCTTTCCCTGGTCAAGTGTCATATTGCGGGCGATTTCCTTGGAGCGATCCCGAGTCAGCTGGCCAACCTTACGCAAAATGGCCGAACGGTCCATTGGGGATGACTTCTTCCAGGTCGCAAACGCCTTTTCGGCAGCCTGGAGGGCCATATCCAGATCGGCATTGGAGGCATGGGGCAGCTGACCCAGCACTTCCTGTGTGGCAGGATTGATGACATCCTGCATCTTGCGGCCTTCGCCGGAGATGAATTGGCCGTCTATATAAAGCGATAGTTTTTCGTACATACAATTAGATTCCAATGGTTGCTTCCAATGTTGGTAATATGACACAAGTTCGACGGACTTGCACAAAAAAAAATAACGGGATATACTGCACGGCTTTCCCGCATTTCTTGCGCGGTCAGGCCTAAGACCACTAGGTTATTAGCCAGACAGCCGATAAAAGCAGAAAGATTGTTTAGCAGATTTCAACCCAGGGTGCTCTGTGGCACCTAACGGGACCAAAACTGACTGATTTGGCTGCAAGCTGAAAGGCAAGCAGGTGAGTCGGTTAAGTTGGAACAGGAAAAATCATGATCCAAATGCAGACCACGCTGGACGTGGCCGATAACACTGGTGCACGTTCTGTCATGTGCATTAAGGTGCTTGGCGGTTCCAAGCGCCGTTATGCCGCTATCGGCGACGTTATCAAAGTGACCGTCAAAGATGCCGCCCCCCGTGGCCGCGTCAAAAAAGGCGAGATCTACAACGCAGTTGTCGTTCGTACGGCAAAAGGCGTCCGTCGTAAAGACGGCTCGCTTATTCGTTTCGGTGGTAATGCCGCCGTATTGCTCAACGCCAAGCTCGAGCCCATTGGCACGCGCATCTTTGGACCCGTCACCCGCGAATTGCGTGGCGAGAAGTTCATGAAGATCGTGTCCTTGGCGCCTGAAGTACTGTAAGGAGCCGACATGAACAAAATTCGCAAAGGCGACGAAGTGATCGTTTTGACGGGGCGTGACAAAAAGCGTCGCGGTACCGTGCTTGAGCGTGTCGATGCAGACCATGTGTTGGTCGAAGGCATCAACATGGTTAAAAAGCATGTGCGTCCGAACCCCACGCAGGGCACAACCGGCGGCATTATTGAAAAAACAATGCCTATCCATATTTCGAACATCGCACTGTTCAACCCAGCCACTGGCAAGGGTGAGCGCGTCGGCATTCAAGAAGTCGACGGTCGTAAAGTTCGTGTTTATCGTTCCAGCGGCGCCACCGTTGGCGCGAAAGCATAAGGGAGCTCAACATGTCACGTTTCCAAGAGCTTTACCAGCAAAAAATTGCACCGCAGCTGCGTGAGCAGTTCGGCTACGCATGTGTGATGCAGGTACCGCGTATCACTAAGGTCACACTCAACATGGGTGTGTCCGAGGCCGTCGCTGACAAAAAAGTCATCGAGCACGCTGTATCAGACCTCACCAAGATCGCCGGCCAAAAGCCAGTTGTCACAAAAACCAAGAAGGCTATCGCAGGTTTCAAGATCCGCGAAGACTATCCCATTGGTTGTATGGTGACATTGCGTGGCCAGCGCATGTACGAGTTCATCGACCGTCTCGTGTCTGTGGCGCTGCCACGCGTACGCGACTTTCGCGGAATTTCGGGTCGTGCGTTTGACGGTCGTGGCAATTACAACATCGGTGTGAAAGAGCAGATTATTTTCCCCGAAATTGAATACGACAAAATTGACGTGTTGCGTGGGATGAACATCAGCATCACCACCACCGCGAAGACCGACGAAGAAGCGAAGGCGCTGTTGACAGCGTTTAGCTTCCCGTTCCGCAACTAAGGGGCGCAGACGTGGCAAAACTATCAATGATCAATCGCGATGTAAAGCGCACTAAGACAGTAGAGAAATTTGCTGCTAAGCGCGCTGCCCTCAGGGCAATCATCGAAGATTCAACCAAGACCGACGAAGAGCGTTACGAAGCACGCCTTAAAATGCAACAGCTTCCACGCAACGCAAGCCCAGTTCGCCAGCGTAACCGCTGCTTGATCACGGGACGGGCTCGCGGAGTATTTAGCAAGTTCGGACTTGGCCGCATGAAACTGCGCGAATTGGCTATGAAGGGTGAAATCCCCGGCATGACCAAAGCTAGCTGGTAGGAGAATAAAACATGAGCATGAGCGACCCAATCGCCGATATGCTGACTCGCATTCGCAATGCGCAGCAGGTAGACAAGACATCGGTGACCATGCCCTCCTCCAAGCTTAAGGCAGCGATTGCTGCCGTGCTTCAGGACGAAGGCTATGTCGATGGTTTTCAGATCAAGGGAACGGCCCAAAAGCCAGAACTCGAAATTACCCTTAAGTATTACGCTGGTCGTCCAGTGATTGAGCGCATCGAACGCGTCTCGCGGCCTGGCCTACGTATTTACAAAGGGCACGGCAGCATTCCTCAGGTTATGAACGGCCTGGGTGTCGCCATTGTTTCCACGTCGCGTGGTGTGATGACCGATCGCAAAGCACGCGCCAATGGCGTGGGCGGCGAAGTGCTCTGCTACGTGGCTTAAGGAGAGAATCTAATGTCACGTATCGCAAAATATCCAGTCGAACTGCCCAAGGGCGTTGAGGCTTCAATACAGTCCGATCTGATCACCGTCAAAGGCCCGTTGGGCTCACTGACGCAGACACTGAACGGCGATGTGATCGTCAACGAAGACGCAGGTAAGCTGTCGTTCATCGTTGCCAATGATTCGCGCCAGGCCAAGGCAATGTCGGGCACGCTTCGTGCTTTGGTTGCCAACATGGTCACCGGTGTCAGCAAAGGCTTTGAGCGTAAGTTGACGCTTGTTGGTGTGGGTTACCGCGCCGCTATTCAAGGCGACGCGATCAAATTACAACTTGGCTTTTCGCACGATGTCGTGCATCCAATGCCTGCCGGTGTAAAAGCCGAATGCCCAACACAGACGGAAATCGTTCTCAAGGGCTCCAACAAGCAAGTGGTTGGACAGGTGGCTGCAGAGATTCGCGCATATCGTCCGCCAGAGCCCTACAAGGGCAAGGGCGTTCGTTATGTTGACGAGCACGTCATCATTAAAGAAACCAAGAAGAAATAATCGCGCAAACAAGGAAACATCATGGACAAAAAAATTTCCCGTTTGCGTCGTGCCGTACCGACGCGTAAGAAAATCGCCGAGTTGCGAGTTAATCGCCTCCAAATTTTCCGCTCGAATCTGCACATCTACGCAAACATTATTTCGCCTGAAGGCGATCGCATCCTTGTTTCAGCCTCAACGGTTGAAGCAGAGGTGCGTCAGCAGCTCGCTGGTCAAACCGGTGGTGGTGGCAATGCTGCCGCCGCAACACTGGTGGGCAAGCGCGTCGCAGAGAAAGCAAAAGCTGCTGGTATTGAGCTTGTCGCTTTTGATCGTTCGGGTTTCCGATACCACGGCCGTATTAAAGCCCTGGCCGATGCCGCGCGTGAAGCCGGCCTGAAGTTTTAAGCGAGGAACAGTCAAATGGCTAAAGAACAACGCAAGAACGCTCCTGAAGAGCGTGATGACGGTCTTCGCGAAAAGATGATCGCGGTTAACCGCGTCAGCAAAGTCGTTAAGGGCGGCCGCACAATGAGCTTTGCTGCGCTGACTGTTGTCGGCGACGGCGATGGACGTGTCGGTATGGGCAAAGGCAAAGCACGTGAAGTGCCAGTGTCAGTGCAAAAAGCAATGGAACAAGCGCGTCGCGAGATGTTCAAAGTTTCGTTGAAGAACGGCACGCTCCACCACACTGTAGTCGGCAAGCATGGTGCCTCAACAGTGCTGATTTCGCCTGCGGCAGAAGGTACTGGCGTGATCGCCGGCGGCCCAATGCGCGCAATTTTTGATGTGATGGGCGTGCGCAACGTCGTGGCGAAAAGCCTCGGCTCGAGCAACCCTTACAACATGGTTCGTGCAACGCTTAACGGCTTGCGCGCTTCCCACACCCCGTCGGAAGTTGCTGCAAAACGCGGCAAAACCGTCGAAGAGATTCTGGGGTAAGTCATGGCCGATAAACAAGTCAAAGTCACCTTGGTCCGTTCGACCATTGGTACCAAACAAGACCACCGCGACACTGTGCGCGGTCTGGGTTTGCGCCGTCTCAACAGCAGCAAAGTGCTCAAAGACACTCCCGAAGTTCGCGGCATGATCAACAAAGTTGATTATCTCGTGACCGTCTCGGAAGTCTGAAAGGAATCACGATGTCGATTACTCAACTAAATACGCTCAAGCCCGCCGTCGGCTCGACACACGCAAAGCGTCGTGTAGGTCGTGGTATTGGCTCGGGTTTAGGTAAAACCGCTGGTCGCGGTCACAAAGGTCAGAGCTCGCGCGCTGGCGGCTTTCATAAAGTAGGCTTTGAGGGCGGTCAAATGCCTTTGCAGCGTCGTTTGCCTAAGCGCGGCTTCTCTATTTTGGATGACCACCTGTATGCGCAAGTGCGTTTGTCTGATCTCCAAGCCCTGCCTGTCGACGAAATCGACGTGCAAGTGCTGAAACAGGCTGGCGTAGTGGGTACGCAAGTGCGCTACGTCAAAGTGTTTAAGTCGGGCGAGCTGTCACGCAAAGTTACCCTCAAGGGTATCGGTGCAACAGCTGGCGCGCGTGCTTCGATCGAAGCCGCTGGCGGCACGATTGCTTAAGACGGATTAAAGAATGGCAACAGCACAACTCGCAGGAAAAGCAGGCCCACGTTACGGCGACTTAAAGCGCCGTCTCGTGTTCCTGGTGCTCGCTTTGGTGGTTTATCGCCTGGGCACGCACATTCCTGTTCCGGGCATCAACCCAGATGCGCTCGCAGACTTGTTCCGCGAGAATCAGGGTGGGATTCTCGGTTTGTTCAACATGTTCTCGGGCGGTGCCTTGGCGCGCTTCTCGATCTTCGCGTTGGGCATCATGCCTTACATTTCTGCATCGATCATCATGCAGCTGATGTCGGTCGTTGTGCCGACGCTTGAAGCCATTAAGAAAGACGGTGAAGCTGGCCGTCGTAAGATTACGCAGTACACCCGCTACGGCACCGTTGCGTTGGCGTTGGTTCAGGCGATTGGTATTTCGGTTGCACTTGAGTCCCAACCAGGCTTAGTGATTGATGCCGGCGTCATGTTCCGCGTCACGACGGTCGTGACCTTAGTAACCGGTACGATGTTTGTGATGTGGCTTGGTGAACAAATCACGGAGCGCGGCTTAGGCAACGGTATTTCCATCCTGATTTTTGCGGGAATTGTCGCCGGCTTGCCGAGCGCGCTGGCAGGGCTGTTGGATTTGGTTCGTACGAATGCGATGTCGGGATTCTCCGCGTTGTTTATTGTTGCCCTCTCTGTACTCGTGACCGCCTTCGTGGTGTTGGTCGAGCGTGGTCAGCGCAAGATCACAGTTAACTACGCCAAGCGTCAGGTGGGTAACAAGGTGTACGGCGGACAAACGTCGCACTTGCCGCTGAAGCTGAACATGGCTGGTGTGATCCCTCCAATTTTTGCATCTTCGATCATTTTGTTCCCAGCAACGATTACCAGCTGGTTCTCGAACACCGAAGGCATGCGTTGGTTAGGCGATTTGGCTGCGGCGCTTGCGCCACGTCAGCCTCTCTACATCACGCTGTACGCAACCGCTATTATTTTCTTCTGCTTTTTTTATACCGCGCTGGTATTTAACAGCCGCGAGACAGCAGATAACCTTAAGAAGAGCGGCGCGTTTGTTCCAGGGATTCGTCCAGGCGAACAGACCGCTAAATTCATTGACAAGATTTTGATGCGATTGACTTTGGCTGGTGCCTTGTACATCACGTTGGTGTGCTTGTTACCGGAGTTCTTGGTCATGCGTTGGAATGTACCGTTTTATTTTGGCGGCACCTCTTTGCTGATTATTGTTGTAGTTACGATGGACTTCATGGCTCAGGTTCAGGCCTACATGATGTCTCACCAGTACGATTCACTGCTCAAGAAGGCTAACTTCAAGGGCGCGAATATGCCAATGAGATAAGCGAGAGCAATGTCAAAGGACGACGTCATTCAGATGCAGGGTGAGATTCTTGAGAATCTTCCCAACGCAACTTTCCGTGTCAAGCTAGAAAATGGCCATGTAGTGTTGGGTCATATTTCCGGCAAGATGCGCATGCATTACATCCGGATTTTGCCGGGCGATAAAGTCACAGTGGAGCTCACCCCCTATGACCTAACGCGCGCCAGAATCGTATTCCGCTCGAAATGAGCGGCCGGGTTACAGATAACAGGAGTCAACCATGAAAGTAATGGCATCGGTTAAGCGGATTTGCCGCAATTGCAAGATTATTAAACGTCACGGCGTCGTGCGGGTTATTTGCACCGACCCGCGTCATAAGCAGCGTCAAGGTTAATACAAGGAATCGTTATGGCCCGTATTGCTGGCATCAACATACCGCCACATCAGCACGCCGAAATCGGCCTGACTGCCATTTTTGGCATCGGTCGCACGCGTTCACGCAAAATCTGTGAAGCCGCTGGTGTTCCCCTGTCGAAGAAGGTCAAAGACCTAACCGACGCAGAACTCGAGCGTATCCGCGAGCACGTTGGCGTGTTTGCGGTGGAAGGTGATTTGCGCCGTGAAGTTCAGTTGTCGATCAAGCGTTTGATCGACCTCGGAACGTATCGCGGCATGCGCCACAAGCGCGGCCTGCCCGTACGTGGTCAACGCACTCGCACCAACGCCCGCACCCGCAAGGGACCGCGTCGCGCTGCTGCAAGCCTGAAGAAATAAAGAGGATTAGAAGATGGCAAAAGCTTCTACCGCCGGCGCTACCCGCGTTCGCAAAAAAGTCAAAAAGAATGTGTCGGACGGCATTGCGCACGTTCACGCATCGTTTAACAACACCATCATCACGATCACCGATCGTCAAGGTAATGCCTTGTCGTGGGCGACCTCCGGTGGTGCTGGTTTCAAAGGCTCGCGTAAGTCGACCCCGTTTGCAGCGCAGGTTGCTGCTGAGACGGCCGGCAAGCTGGCCATCGAATACGGCATTAAGACACTTGAAGTTCGCATCAAGGGCCCAGGCCCAGGTCGCGAATCTTCAGTACGTGCGTTGAATGCGCTGGGCATCAAGATTTCGAGCATTGCCGACATCACGCCCGTGCCGCACAACGGTTGCCGTCCACCCAAGCGTCGTCGTATCTAAGGGGAGCCCACATGGCACGTTATACCGGTCCCAAATGCAAACTCTCGCGTCGCGAGGGTATTGATCTTTTTCTAAAGAGCGCACGCCGCTCGCTGGACTCCAAGTGCAAACTGGACTCCAAGCCTGGCCAACACGGTCGCACTTCAGGTGCCCGTACGTCAGACTATGGTCTACAGTTGCGCGAAAAGCAAAAGCTAAAGCGTATGTACGGCATTATGGAAAAACAGTTCCGTAAATATTTTGCAGAAGCCGAGCGTCGCAAAGGCAACACGGGCGAACAGTTGATCCAGTTGCTCGAGTCGCGTCTGGACAACGTTGTATACCGCATGGGTTTTGGTTCGACACGCGCAGAAGCGCGTCAGTTGGTCTCGCATCGTGCGATTGAACTTAACGGTCACACTGCAGACATCCCTTCGATGTTGATCAAGTCAGGCGACGTTGTTGCGATCCGCGAAAAAGCAAAAGCCCAAGCGCGCATTCGCGAATCGATGGACCTCGCTTCAGGCAATGGTTTGCCACAGTGGGTCGACGTTGATACCGCCAAGCTCGTCGGTACGTTCAAGCAAGTGCCTGATCGTGCAGATGTTGCTCGCGACATCAACGAATCGATGGTCGTCGAATTGTATTCACGTTAATAATCGTTTTAAAAAGTGTGCAGCCCCGCTGCACACTTTTTATGATGAAGAAGTTAAGCTTTCACCCATCAGCCTTATCGGCGTAACGAGCCGAGGGTATTGAAAAGGAATTGCAGATATGTCACAAAGTTTTCTCAAGCCACGTTCGATCGAAGTCGAACCCGTAGGCCTTAATCACGCCAAAATCATCATGGAGCCGTTTGAACGCGGCTTCGGACACACGTTGGGCAACGCGTTGCGTCGCATCCTGCTGTCCTCGATGACGGGCTATGCGCCAACCGAAGTGCAGATCACGGGCGTCGTGCACGAATACTCGACGATTCCTGGCGTGCGTGAAGACGTTGTAGATATTCTCTTGAACCTCAAGGGTGTGGTGTTTAAGCTGCACAGCCGTGACGAAGTGACACTGACCCTGCGCAAGCAAGGCGCCGGCATCGTTTTGGCTTCAGATATTGAATTGCCCCACGATGTTGAAATTGTTAATCCGCATCAAGTCATTGCAACGCTGACCGACTCCGGCAAGCTTGAAATGCAGATCAAGGTTGAGAAAGGCCGTGGCTACGTTCCTGGCAACGTGCGCGCCTTGATCGACGATCGTGCACACACGATTGGTCGCATCGTGCTGGATGCATCGTTTAGCCCAGTGCGTCGCGTCAGCTACGCTGTTGAAAGCGCGCGCGTTGAGCAGCGTACCGACCTCGACAAGCTTGTGTTGGATGTTGAAACAAATGGCGTGATTAGCCCAGAAGAAGCCGTGCGTCAGTCGGCACGTATTTTGATGGATCAAATTTCGGTGTTCGCAGCCCTCGAAGGCGCTGGCGATTCCTACGAAATGCCAAGCCGTGGTGCACCACAGATCGATCCAGTGCTGTTGCGCCCTGTTGACGATCTCGAACTGACCGTGCGTTCGGCCAACTGCCTGAAAGCGGAAAATATTTACTACATCGGTGATTTGATTCAACGCACCGAAAACGAATTGCTCAAGACACCAAACCTTGGTCGCAAGTCGCTTAACGAAATCAAAGAAGTCCTGTCCGCGCGCGGCCTGACTTTGGGTATGAAGCTTGAGAACTGGCCACCAATGGGCCTCGAGCGTCCGTAAACGTTTTATCAGTCAATCAGTACCTAGCCGAACCTGGCGATCGGATTCGGTTAGGGCAATATCAGAAAGACCAGCAACACAAGCAGTGCCACCATCGGCCCGCAGCAAGAAAGTTTGCTGATAGAAGAGCTGAATAACCTCGAGCGAACACGCTCTTAATAGATTCAATAAGGAAAGTATCATGCGTCACGGTAATGGATTACGTAAGCTCAACCGCACTAGCAGCCACCGTCTTGCGATGTTCCGTAACATGGCTGTCGCGCTGTTGACCCACGAAGCGATCAAGACAACTTTGCCTAAGGCAAAAGAACTGCGTCGCATCGTTGAGCCCCTCATCACGATGGGCAAGAGCCCAACGTTGGCGAACAAGCGCTTGGCATTTGCCCGCTTGCGCGACCGCGAAATCGTGCTTAAGCTGTTTGCTGATATCGGCCCGCGCTACGCAGCGCGTCATGGCGGCTACACCCGCATTCTTAAAATGGGTTTCCGTCAGGGTGACAATGCACCGATGGCCTTTATGGAATTGGTTGACCGTCCAGTGGTTGAAGAGACCGTTGAAGAAGCCGCCGAATAAATTTCGATAGCTCAAAATAAAAAAGGCCTCGGTTTATCCGGGGCTTTTTTGTCAGAGGACGCCCATGAATCACACAGATACCGTACTTGTGCTGAGCAACGCTCCCGACGAGGCTGTCGCAACGCGTATTGCTGATGCCCTAGTGTCAGAGGGTTTGGCCGCCTGCGTGAACATTGGCGCCCCCGTACAGTCTATTTACCGCTGGCAAGGGGTCGTTGAGAAAGCCACAGAGATTCCGCTGACAATAAAAACAACGGCATCTAAACAGGCTAATCTAATAGAGCGCCTGATTGCATTGCACCCGTATGATGTGCCGGAAGCAATTGTGGTGCCGATCATCGGCGGGTATGCCCCGTACTTGAACTGGGTGCGCGAGAACTAAATGGCTCTGACCAGACACGCGATACAAAAAATTGGCTTGGCCCTCTTGTTGCTAGGCTTGATGGTGTTGACTGTTGCGCGCAGCAACGCGCAAGATTTTTTAGATCCAGAGAAAGCTTTTGTTTTACAGGCGCAAATGATCTCGTCCGACAAGATCAGTTTGCGTTTTAAGATTGCCTCCGGGTATTACATGTACCGCGAGCGTTTTAGCTTCTCGGTAGACACAACACACGTCACGCTTGGTGAGCCCAAGATGCCGACAGGGCGTGTTAAGTTTGATCAAACTTTTAATAAAGAGATGGAGCTCTATTTCACTGATGCGGTGATCGAACTGCCTATTTCCGCGTGGCCCAAAAACATAGCACCCGAGAGTTTCAAGTTAACGGCTAATGGCCAAGGTTGCGCTGAGGCAGGCCTGTGCTATCCGCCTCAAGATTTTGTCTTGCAGCTCACACCGCAGTCGGGTGCGGCTGGCTTCGTGATTGCTGCGCAAGCCTCCGGTTCGCTATTTGAGCGGATCAGGCAAGGCCAACTCAGCGACCTGTTGTTCGGGGCAGATGACATCGGGCTGGCGCAGCTGTTGTCATCCACCGGCCTGCTTGAAATCACACTGCTGTTCTTTGTGCTCGGCCTATTGCTCGCACTCACACCTTGCGTGTTACCCATGGTGCCGATTCTTTCGGTGCTGCTGGTTGGTGAAGAAAAGCACGTCTCGCGCGCCCGAGGTTTTTCGCTTGCGGCCGCCTACGTGGCGGGTATGTCGGTGATCTATACCGCTTTGGGCGTTGCCGCCGGATTGAGTGGCGCGGGTCTTGCAGCGTGGTTACAAACGCCCTGGGTGCTAGGCTTGTTTGCTTTGTTGCTCGCCGCGCTCGCCCTTGCGATGTTTGATGTTTATACCTTCCAGATGCCCGCAAGTCTTCAGACCAAACTGATGGCTAAGAATTCGGGCATTTTGGGTGGTCGTTTGAGCGCAGCCGCCTTGATGGGCGCGCTATCCGCGCTAATTGTTGGTCCGTGTGTCGCCGCACCACTCGCTGGCGCGCTTTTATACATTTCACAAACCGGCGATGTGGTGCTTGGCGGCTTAGCGCTGTTTGCGATGGCATGGGGCATGGGCGTGCCCTTGTTGCTGATGGGTCTATCGGCCGGCAAGCTGATGCCCCGCGCCGGGCATTGGATGGAGGGCGTAAAGAAATTTTTCGGCGTGCTGCTACTTGGTACGGCGTGGTGGATGATTACACCGCTACTACCCACGTGGGCACAGATTCTTGGTTGGGCGGTACTGGTGCTGTTTGCAGCAGTACTTTTGCGCACTTTTGATTCCTTGCCGCCCGAAGCACGCTTCGGCGCCCTGTTGCGCAAAACGCTCGGCCTGCTTTTAGCCCTGTTGAGTTTATTGTGGATGGTGGGCGTTGCAAGTGGTGGGCGCTCACTGTTGCAGCCATTAGGCCATTTGGCCTTTATGCAGGGCACGAGTAGTCAAGGCTCAGCGGAGCGCAGTGCAACCGCAGCAGGTGTTCAACTTGTGGCGCCTGCGCAAGGCTCCTCACTAAAACAACAGTTGCTTGGCACGCAACCTGCCGCCGCCCACCCAACTTTCCAGCGAGTACGCACGGTAGCGGAACTTGAGGCGATTCTTGCAAAAACCACTCGGCCCGTCATGTTGGATTTCTATGCAGACTGGTGCGTGTCTTGCAAGGAGATGGAAGCCTTCACGTTTGTCGACCCGCGGGTCGCAAAGCGGATGGGGCAATTATTGTTATTACAAGTTGACGTCACCGCAAACAACGCGGATGATCGAGCGCTGATGAAGCGCTTTAAATTGTTTGGGCCACCTGGAATCATATTTTTTTCAGCAAGTGGCGCCGAGCGCCGCGACATTCGTGTTGTTGGATTTCAAGACGCCAATCGCTTTAGTGCGACGCTTGATCGGGTGCTAAAGTAGTTACAACGGTAGTCGTTACACAGAGACGTATGTCAGCGCAAAGTAAGTCCACGACTTCAGTCATCATCCTTTTCGCTTTTGCCGCGTGTGCGAGCTCGACCTCGTTCCGAATTTGTGACCCACTTTTGCCGGTGTTTGCGCAAGAGTTTGGTGTGCGCACCGCGCAGGCCTCAAGCACCGTCACTCTGTTTGCCATCGCCTACGGCATCTTTCAGTTCTTTTATGGTCCGCTAGGCGACCATTACGGAAAATTCCGTGTTGTATCGTGGGCCACTCTTGGTTGCGCGGTGGGTAGCCTGATTGTTGCCGCGGCACCAACCCTCGAGGTGATCGAGATAGGGCGTTTTATTTCAGGCGCAACGGCGGCGGCCATTGTGCCCTTGGCCATGGCGTGGATCGGGGATCACGTCCCATATGAAAAAAGACAAGAGACTATTGCCCGGTTTCTGCTGGGATCGATTTCGGGTCTTGCAATCGGTCAGTTACTGGGCGGCGTATTTGCTGACACGCTCGGCTGGCGCTGGGCCTTTGTGTGGATGGCGGCGACCTACTTGATCGTAGGCTTGTTGTTATTGTCTCGCCGTCACACAGTGACTGAGTCCACTGCGCGTCCCACCGGCCGAGTCAACCCCTTGGTGCCGATCAGACAGGTGCTGTCGACCAAATGGGCATGGTTCGTTTTGGTGATCGTGTCTATCGAAGGCATGCTGGTCTTTGGTCCCCTTGCGTTTGTTCCAGCGTTTCTACACGAACGCCACGGGTTAGCCGTATCGTGGGCCGGAATAATCAGCGGCTGTTTTGCAGTGGGCGCTTTTATTTATGCCATACGCGCCAATAAGTTTGTAGCCAAGTTTGGCGAGCGCGGGTTGGCGTTGTGGGGCGGCGCACTGCTTGCGCTGGCGATGGCAGGATTTTTACTCGCCCCCGGCTGGCAGTGGACGGTTGTGGCAAGTGTTATGTCGGGGTTAGGGTATTACTTTTTACACGCGGTCCTGCAGACGCATGCTACGCAGATGGCGCCCGCCGCGCGTGGCACTTCCGTGTCACTTTTTGCGTCGTGTCTGTTTTTAGGACAGTCGTTTGGCGTGGCAGTGTGCGCCTGGTTGGGCGATACCTTTGGTCTGGGGACGGTATTCCCCGTCGGGATAATCGGCTTGCCCTTGCTCGCGGTGCTGTTTGCCTGGCGCTTAAAAGCTCGCCAGGCACAACAGTAAGTGGTTACTGCGTTTTTAGCAGTTTGGCTGCGGCTGGTGCGAAGTACGTCAGAATCCCATCCGCACCTGCTCGTTTAAAGCCGAGCAAGGTTTCCATCATGACTTTGTCGTGATCGAGCCAGCCATTTGCGGCTGCCGCTTTAAGCATGGCGTATTCACCACTGACTTGGTAGGCAAAGGTTGGGACGCGGAACGCATCTTTTACTCGACGCAATACATCCAGATAAGGCATGCCGGGCTTAACCATGACCATATCGGCGCCTTCACGCAAATCCGCCGCAACCTCTCGAAGCGCCTCATCAATATTGCCCGGATCCATCTGATAGACCAGTTTGTTTGATTTGCCGAGATTGGCCGCAGACCCGACCGCATCCCGAAATGGGCCGTAAAAGGCGCTGGCAAACTTGGCTGAATACGCCATGATGCGCGTGTGGATGAACTGGTTGGCTTCCAACGCGTTGCGGATGGCACCAATACGGCCGTCCATCATGTCGCTCGGCGCGACGATATCTACGCCGGCTTCGGCCTGAACCAGCGCTTGTTGCGTCAGAATTTTGACTGTGATGTCGTTTATCACGTAGCCGTTTTCATCGATGACGCCGTCTTGTCCGTGGCTCGTGTAGGGGTCGAGTGCCACGTCAGTGAGTAGGCCCAGTTCAGGAAAACGTTTTTTGAGCTCCGCCACCACGCGGGGGATCAGACCTTTTGGGTTGGTCGCTTCGGCGCCGTCCAGGGCTTTGAGGCTGGGTTCGATGACGGGGAACAACGCCATCACCGGAATGCCCAGTGCGACGCACTCCTCGGCAACCTGCATGAGGGTGTCAGGCGAGTACCGCATAATGTCTGGCATGGACCCAATCGGCTGCCGAACACCTTTGCCCTCCACAACAAAAACAGGGTAAATAAGGTCATTTACTGACAGTGAGTGCTCACGTACTAATCTGCGTGAAAAGTCATCGCGACGAAGACGGCGGGGACGATTAGCGGGGAAATCCGCCATTACAAGATGAGGAGTTGTCATGGGACGACCTTAGGAGAGATCCAGTTTTCGATTTGTAGTGTTGCTTCTTCAAGACCGATTCGGGCCGTGGCCGAGAACGGAACGGCGTTGAGCGCGCCAATATCAGCGAGCTCCTTTTTTACCGCAAAGACGGTTTTGATGCGCTGCCCGTAGGGAAATTTGTCTGCCTTGGTCAGCAAGGCAAGCACGGGACGTTTGGTTGGCGCGATCCAATTTGCGAGGCGGCGATCGAGCTCTGTGACCCCGCGGCGGATGTCGATGAGCAGCACAATACCGGCAAGCGATTCGCGACTCTGGAGGTAGCCACCCAAGATATCTGCCCACTCTTCTCGGGCGCGGTGCGCAACCGATGCGTAGCCGTAACCTGGCAGATCGACCAGAAAGCCGAGCTGTGCTTGCGGATCAAGGGGGTCAGGCAGCCCAAACATATTAATCAGGCGGGTTCGCCCGGGCGTTTTGCTCGAGAAGGCGAGCCGCTTTTGGTTCGCCAGAACATTAATAGCGGTAGATTTGCCCGCATTAGACCGTCCGACAAAGCAGACCTCAGGGGCGCCGGGATGTGGCAGTTGGTCCAACCGGGCGGCTGAAGTGAAAAACGAAGCGCGATGGAGGATGGACACGGAAAGGCCACAAAGAATATGCTCAAACGCTATTGTATAATCTAGGGTTTGAAAGTAGTTGAATATAAAAGCGTCGAGGTTTTTAAATGAAGCGTTTGCTGTCCAGGTTAATGCTTGCGAGTGGCTTGCTATTTGGGGTGTCTACCCTGTCAACCACCATGGCGGCAGGCCCTGTAACGGGTCCAGCTAAGCCAGATGCGGCCAAGGGCGCCCAACTCTACGATCAAGGCGACGCCGCACGTGGTGTTGTTGCTTGCGCCTCCTGTCATGGCGCGGCGGGCAACAGCACAATCCCGGCTAACCCCATGCTTTCGGGGCAGGCACACGAATACTTGTATAAGCAGCTGGTTGAGTTCCGCATCAAGGCGGGTGCTAAAGCGGCGTTACGCAAAGGCCCAGACGGCGCACCATCAGTGATGACAGCGATGGCTGCGCCCCTGACTGAAGCCGATATGCACAACGTGTCGTACTACCTGTCCTTGCAGAAAATGGCAGAGCCCGCCACGGCGACGAATGAAAAGCTCGTTGAGCGCGGCCAAAAAATCTGGCGTGCGGGTATTCCAGATCGTAACGTTCCGGCGTGTGCAGGTTGCCACTCTCCAACAGGCGCTGGCATTCCCGGCCAGTATCCACGCCTTGGCGGGCAGTTCCCGACGTATATCGAAGAGCAGCTCAAACTGTTCCGCGCGGGACATCGTGGCAACAGCCCCATGATGAACCAAATCGCCGACCGTATGTCTGACTCAGACATTAAGGCTGTTTCTGATTACGCCGCAGGTTTGCGCTAGACGTTTACCTCAATAATAAAAACAAAAGGGGAGTCGTTAGACGCCCCTTTTTTTCGATACCATCACATTCAATATCGCGACTTACCTTTGACCACCTCATCATCCAAGCCCGCCTCAAAGCCTTTTGCACAATTCATTGAGCTATTAAGCTCGATGCGGTTTGCAATTAGCTTGCTGGTGTACATATGCCTGGCTAGTCTGGTCGGCACGGTTGTTCCGCAGGGCCGTACCCCCAACGCCTATATCGATCAGTTCGGCCCTTTCTGGTACGAGGTGCTCGATAAGTTTTCGATATGGCACATTTATAACAACTGGTGGTTTTTGCTGACGATGGCATTTTTGGTGGTCTCGACAACCTTGTGTCTAACGCGCAATGCACCAAAGATGCTGAAAGAAGCGAACTCCTTCCGGGAACAAATCCGCAGTTCTAGCCTGCGATCGTTTCATCATCGCGTTGAGCTTGAGACTGCACGCGACGTACCTAACTCTTCGGGCTCTGTGCAGAGCTGGCTAAAAAAGCAAGGCTACAGTTTGCGGCTACGCGCCGAAGGTGACGCCGTGCTCATTGCTGCCAAAAAGGGAAGCGGAAACCGACTAGGTTATATCTTTGCGCATGCAGCGATCGTCATTATTTGCGTGGGTGGTTTGCTCGATAGCGAATTACCTGTGCGCTTGCAGGTCTTGCTGCTTGGCAAAACCCCGATCGTTGAAAACATGTTGATTGCCGATGTCCCGTCACAAGGCCGACTGTCTTTGCGTAACCCAAGTTATCGTGCAAATGTGCTTGTGCCCGAAGGCAGTGCGCGAGATGCCGCGGTGGTCAACGTTGATGATGGCGCGCTGGTGCAGCCCTTGCCGTTTAGCCTGAAGCTAAAAAAATTCATTGTCGATTATTACTCAACCGGGATGCCCAGCCGCTTTGCCAGCGAGGTGGAAGTGACGGACCCTGACACAGGCAAAAGCTTTGATGCCACGATCGAAGTGAACGAGCCCCTGCACTTTAAAGGCGTCACCGTCTACCAATCCAGTTTTGACGATGGCGGCAGCGAAGTAGAATTGGTCGGCTATAGCCTGGTCGGCGAAAAGATCGTTGAGCTCGAGCTCAAAGCGCGCGTTGGGCAATCAAGCGACATAAAGTTTGCGGGCCCCGGCAAGGAAGTGAAGGCCGACATCACCAAGCTGCGGCCAATCAACGTCGAAGACCTTACGGCTGGCGATCCTGCAGCACCCAAAGCGATATCCGAACACGTTGCCGCAGTGACTGGGAGCGCCGCCGGCAAAAAAAATATCAACTTGCGAAACGTTGGCCCCAGTATTGAATACCGGTTAACAGACGCGAGTGGTCAGACAACTTTGTTTCATAACTATATGTTGCCTGTTGAGCTTGACGGGATGTCGGTGTTTCTCGCAGGGGTACAGGAAACGGGCCGTCCTGGCTTCAGATATTTGCGCATTCCTGCAGATGACAATGGTTCGGTCAAAGAGTTCATGCTGTTGCGCGCGGCCCTTGCTGATCCTGCGATGCGCGGACAGGCGGCCGCAAATCTCGTACAAAGTTATCGCGGCACAGCGGTTGAACAGAAAGCCTTACAAACGTCAGCTGAGCGCGCGCTCGACACCTTTGCAATCGGCGGGCTGGGGGCGATTTCTGAGTTTCTCGAACGCAACGTACCTAAGGCTGAACAGCAGCGTGCTGCCGATATTATCGCGCGCTTATTGTCTTCCTCTGTTGCGGAGCTCTACCGCTTGACGCGTGAGCGTGCGGGCCTGATACAGATTGGCAGTTCGCCTGAGCAACTAGAAAAGGCGGAGAACTGGTCGCGCCTAGCCGTTGCGGCGTTATCAGACCTCGCGTTTTATCCAGCTCCTGTTTTGTTTACGTTGAAGTCTTTTGACCATGTTCAGGCAAGTGTTTTTCAGGTCAGCCGCACGCCGGGCAAGTTGATTGTGTATCTCGGCTGTTTACTGCTCGTTCTGGGCGTTTTCACGATGTTTTATGTGCGGGATCGTCGTATCTGGGTGTGGTTGCGTCCGACAGAGCACGCAGGCGGCACAAGTGTATTGGCAGCCATGACATCGCAAAAGCGTACACTTGATTTCAATCGTGAATTCGAGCAGCTGCAACTTGCTCTTGGCCGCTTGAATCCACCCACACAAATACCACCAACCGCTGCTCACTGAGATATTGCTATGACACAACCAGTCGCCGGCGCTGCAAACACTTGGGATGACTTGTCTGACCCGGCGCAATCGCGCCTCGAACGCGGCCGCCCTACGTTTTTTGATGTGCTCTTTTTTCTGCTTTTATCGGTGGGAGCGGGCGTCGCCTTGACGTACTACAGCCAGGCAATGGATAGCTACGAAAAAGTGATTCTCGTGCTGACCGTACCTTTTCTGACTTGGCTAGGCTGGTTGTGGCGACCGCTTCGTACGTTAATGATCGTCATGGCGCTAGCAGCTGGGCTTGCTCTTTGGTTGTATCAGGGTGATATCGCGCGCTCGGAGCAGGCCTTTTTGCTGAAATACCTACTGTCATCGCAGTCTGCAATTTTGTGGATGTGCGCATTATTTGTAGTGGCCACGTTCTGTTACTGGGTTGGGCTCGCAAGCCCGACCGCCGCATGGCTTGGCACGGCACTAACTTGGGGGGCGGTATTCGCAGGATCCACTGGGATGTTGGTGCGATGGCGCGAAGGCCACATGTTGGGGCCCGATATCGGCCATATTCCTGTCAGTAATTTATATGAAGTGTTCGTCCTGTTCTCGCTTGTCACCGCATTGTTTTATTTGTATTACGAAGGTCGCTACGCAACGCGCGCCTTGGGTGGCTTTGTATTGTTGATTATCACGTCAGCCGTTGTATTTTTGCTTTGGTATTCCTTTACTCGAGACGCCTATCAAATCCAGCCCCTCGTTCCCGCGCTGAAAAGCTGGTGGATGAAAATCCATGTGCCCGCAAATTTTATCGGCTATGGCACCTTCTCGTTAGCAGCCATGGTTGGCTTCGCCTATTTGGTCAAGCAGCACGGCCAGACACGTTCTTGGCTAAAGCTGATGCCCCTCTTTATTCTCGGTGTCTTGCTTGCCGCAGAACCTATGGTGTTTCGCACGGAAGGGTTGTCAGCCACCTGGATGCTTTACTTTGGCATCGGAGCCGTGATTGTGGGCACGATATTGCTGTTTCGTAAACCCATTTCTGAGCGCCTGCCTTCCTTCGAGGTGCTCGATGACATCATGTATCGGGCGATTGCTGTCGGTTTCGCTTTTTTCACCGTTGCGACGATTCTTGGTGCTTTATGGGCAGCGGATGCCTGGGGTGCTTACTGGCAATGGGATCCTAAAGAAACGTGGGCGCTGATCGTTTGGTTAAACTACGCGGCTTGGTTGCATATGCGTATGCTTAAAGGCTTGCGCGGAACGATGGCCGCTTATTGGGCCTTGGTGGGCTTGTTGATAACGTGCTTTGCCTTCCTTGGCGTCAACATGTTTCTTTCTGGATTGCATTCGTATGGTGCGTTGTAACGAGGGTGTGTTGTGACACCCCCTAAGCCTTCACGCGTACTCGTTGCAACACTGACTGTACAAGCTCTTGTCGCAATGGCAGTAATGAACGTGCCGGTGGTTGCACCGGCGGTTGCCAAAGACTTAGGGATCGCAACGACCTATCTGGGCGCCTATGTGGCGCTCGTCTATTTTGCGGCAATGGTTGCCACGCTCTTGGGTGGCGCAGCAGTCAAGCGCTGGGGCGCTATTCGCCTAAGTCAAATCGGCTTATTGGTGGCGGCATGTGGTTTGCTGCTGTCGGCCTACCCCCATCCGTTGACGATCGCCATCGGCGCCTTGTTTATTGGCGCAGGTTACGGCCCCATTACCCCTGCAAGTTCACACTTATTGATTAAGACCACGCCACCGGAAAAGCTTTCTTTTGTTTTTTCAATTAAGCAAACGGGCGTCCCACTTGGCGGCATTATCGCTGGCGCGCTTGTGCCCACGCTCAATAGCTTAATTGGTTGGCAAGCTGCGTTCCTCTGTGCAGGCGTGGCGTGCGCGCTCTGTGCCTGGGCCGTCCAACCGCTGCGCAACAGTCTTGATGACGATCGAGACGCAAGTGTCAAGCCTTCATTTGCAGCAAGTGTGGTCTTGCCACTTAAGCTTATTTTCCAGCACCGCAACCTACGCAGCCTGTCGATCATGTCACTCTTGTTTGCGATCAGTCAGATGTCGCTGACGGGTTATCTTGTCACCTTTTTATATGAAGACCTCGGTTGGAGCCTTATCGCCGCGGGGGGCGCACTGACCGTTGCCCAAACAGGTGGTGTAGCGGGGCGGATGCTGTGGGGTTACATAGCCGATCGCTGGCTCGGTGCGAGCATGATGCTGATGGTGATTGCAGGTCTTCTTACCATCGGCTGTGTCGGGACTGCTCTGCTCACCCCTGAGTCCTCACCCTGGTTGCTCTTTCCAATCCTTGCGATTTTTGGTTCGTCTGCGGTTGGCTGGAACGGCGTGTTCTTAGCAGAAATTGCGCGTCAAGCACCGATTGGGCAGGCGAGCCTCGCGACGGGCGGCACGCTGTGCATCACATTTCTCGGGGTGATGATAGGTCCTCCCATGTTTGGTTTATTGGCTGGGGCGTTAGGCAGCTATGGCTCGAGTTACGGCGTACTAGGCCTAGTTGGGGTGCTGTGTGCGCTGACCTTATGGCCGCTGTATCGAGCCTCAAAGACTTCAGCCGCATGACCTCACCTCCAGCCGCACAATCAGTACTTTTAACCCCTCAGCCCTTGCAGTGGTTAAAAGGCTGCGGTTTCTTTTTGTTTTCGATCACGATGTTTGCCACGCTCGATGCGTTAGCAAAAGGCCTTGTGCATGTTTATTCGGCCCCGCTCGTGAATTTTTCACGCTATACGGTGATCATAGTGCTAGCGTTTAGCGCACTGTTGATCAGAGGTTACAGCCTGCGGGTGGCGCCCCCCGAACGTAATCTCTTGCTCTTGCGTGGAGTCTTGCTTGGGGTGTCTGGTACGGCCTTTATGCCTAGCCTTCAATACATGCCGCTTGCTGAGGCAACCGCGATTTATTTTGTGTCACCTCTCATCGTCCTGATCTTTGCTCCGATGATGCTCGGCGAGAAAGTAGGACTCAAACAATACCTGGCACTTGCTGCAGGCATGATTGGCATGCTGTTCATTGTGAAGCCTGGGAGCGGGGAAATCTCTTTAATCGGGACCGCGTTGCTGCTCACCTCCGCGGTGAGTTTCGCGCTCGTTCAAATCTATACACGTAAACTTTCTCACCGCGTTTATAGCGAACAAATTTTTGTGTATGCCGCCAGCACGTGTTGGTGTATTGGTGCTGTCACAACATTAATTTTTTGGCCGACGCTGTGGCCAACTCCGACAGACTGGGCGTGGATTTTGTTGATGAGCGTGGTCGGAGGGCTGGGTCAGTACGCGTTGATCTATGCGTATAAATACGTTCCAGCCTCGAGCCTCGCGCCACTTAACTACCTCCAGTTGGTGCTTGCGGTGATCTACGGTGAATTGCTGTTTGGACAGATGCCCACACTCTCTTCGTTGGCGGGCATCGTCCTCGTTGTTGTGGCAGGTTTGTCGCTCACGCTTCCAATGTTGATCACATACCTGCGGTCTCGTTGAGCCGCAGCAACCTCAGCAATAACGCTCAGGGTAAGAAGCTTTCGCCTCGAATCAGATCGGCAAACGTTTCTCGTTGCCTTACAACGTAATACTTATCCCCATCGACCATTACTTCGGCCGCGCGTGGACGGCTGTTGTAGTTGCCTGCCATCACAAAGCCGTAGGCTCCAGCAGACTCAATTGCTAGGATATCGCCTTCGTGCAAAGCCAGCTGCCGCGCCCGTGCTAGCCAATCGGCGCTTTCACAAACAGGGCCGACCATGTCATAGAGCGCGCTTGAGTCGTTACGTGGCGTGACAGGCAACACCCCATGCCAAGCCTCGTACAGCGCGGGCCGCATCAAATCATTCATCGCGGCGTCGACAATTGCAAAATTGCGTGCGTCTGCGTGTTTCAGATACTGTACCGTCGTGAGCAAGACACCCGCGTTACCCACAAGTGAGCGACCTGGTTCGAGAACAAGCTCAAGCCCGTCATAGCCGCGCGCCTTTAACTGTGTAAAGACTTTGTCGAGCAGCACTTTGGGCGCTAAGGGCGTTTCATCGTCGTAACGAATGCCTAGTCCACCACCGAGGTCCAGATGTTTGAGCGTGATGCCAAGCTTGCTCAACTGATCAATCAACTTGAGGAGCTTGTCCAGCGCATCCAGATAGGGTGCGACCTCGGTGATCTGCGAGCCAATGTGACAGTCCACACCGACCACAGAGATTCCCGGAAGCGACGAGGCCAGTTGGTAGGCAGCAGGAGAGTCTTCGATGGCAATGCCAAATTTATTTTCTTTCAGCCCCGTAGAAATATACGGATGCGTTTGTGCGTCAACGTCAGGGTTCACGCGCAGCGATACCGAGGCAGTCTTGCCCATGTCGGTAGAAACTTGCGACAGACGCTTAAGCTCAGGGACGGATTCGACGTTAAAGCACTTTACGCCCGCCTCAAGAGCGGCACGCATTTCCCAAGCTTGTTTACCAACTCCCGAAAACACCACCTTCGCGGGATCTGCGCCGACCGCCAATACACGCGCCAATTCGCCGCCCGAAACAATGTCAAAGCCGCTCCCCAGTCGCGCGAATTCCTTGAGCACAGCAAGGTTAGAGTTGGCCTTCATTCCATAGCAGACCAAGACGCGTTGAGTACCAATTGCTTCTTGGTAGGAGGCCCACGCTGCCGCAAGTGCGGCGCGCGAGTACACGTATAAAGGGGTACCCAGTGCGCGACCCAGTTCTGCGAGCGAAACACCCTCGGCAAACAGGACGCCGTTACGATAATTAAAAAAAGGCGAGCCAGCAGGGGTCGCAAGCGCTGTGGCGGAGGGGTTGGGTCCAGGAGCAGTCATGTTGAGGCTATGGGTATTGAAGGGTTCACGAACGTTATGAAGCACAATAGGGGCATCAGAAATTGAAAGAGTGAGAGAGCGCTATTCGATCACCACCGGGGCAGGCGTCAGGATAAGATCCTCGTCAAAGAACGGGATGACCGAATTGCCTTCGTCTGGCGGCATACCGTACATCGATTCCTGGCTGACATAGGGGCGAACCTGCTCAGGCTTGGCTGGCATATACAGCGGACCTTTAAAGCCGCAACCGGCCACCCAAGCTGAGAGGGTAAGCATCGCTACAATGCGGGCATGTCGCGGCCGGTTGGTTTTACGGATCACTGCTGGCTCCCTCAAATGTGAGGACAAGGATTATGAACGATACAGAATTTCATACACGAGCAACCGCCATTCTAGATGCAATAGAAGCCCAAGCGGACCACTGGTTCGAAAAGCTTGATCTGGACGTGGAAACCAAGCGAAACGGCAACGTTTTGAACCTAATTTTTGAAAACGGCCACCAAGTCGTTATTAACAGTCAAGCACCCCTGCATGAAATGTGGCTCGCAGCCCGCAGTGGCGGCTTTCATTACCGCTTTGATGGAAGCCACTGGAAAGACACGCGTGGCGGCACCGACCTGCACCAAACCTTGTCCAGTATTTGCTCCGAGGCGACAGGCAAGCCGCTGACCGTCGAGTTATAAACCGATCGGCATAAGCCGCCCGGGTAACAACGTGTTTAAGCACGCGTTTAGCCGCCCGGTTCGGGGCGTCGCCCTGAGCCACCTTGGTTATTGCCGCCCAGATTATTCAAAAAGTCGCCCAGCGAGTCCTGATTCGGGTCCCCTAGGCGTTTGACCGACTCCGCGGGTGGAAATTCTGTGAAATACAGATTTCCGCCTTCAGAAATCAAACCATCCGGCAAGGGGCCGCGCTTTTGTTCAGGGAATGCTTTCAAAGCATTTTGCATATAACCCAGCCAAATGGGCAGCGAAGCGCCGCCACCTGTTTCACGCGAACCCAGCGACTTGGGCTGGTCGTAACCTAACCAGGCCACGCCAACCAGCTGTGGCGTATAGCCTGCAAACCAGGCATCGACGGAATCGTTTGTCGTACCTGTTTTGCCCGCGAGGTCGCCGCGTTTGAGCACCTGACGCGAGCGCGCTGCTGTGCCCGAGGTGGCTACGCCGCGCAGCATGTCATCCATCACATACGCCGTACGCGCATCGATCGCCCGAGAAGCGGAATCCCCTGCAACCACAGGCTTGGCACGCATCAGTGTTTGACCGTTTGCGTCTGTCACATGATCAATCAAGAAGGGGGTCACACGATAACCACCGTTTGCAAAGACAGAAAACCCGGCGGCTAACTGCATCGGGGTCACCGAACCTGAGCCCAAAGCCATTGGCAGCACTGCAGCATGACGAGATTTATCAAAGCCAAAGCGCGTGACGTATTCTTGCGCGTATCGCGGCCCAATCGACTGCAGGATGCGGATGGACACCATGTTCTTTGAGCGCGCGATGGCTTCGCGCATGGTCAGCATTTGATCGTATTGATCGCCATAGTTTTTCGGCGTCCAGGCCTTGCCCGATCCGGTTTGCTCAGCGGTTAATTCAAACGGTTGATCCGAAATCAAGGTGCCGGGCGTTAAGCCGCGCTCAAGCGACGCTGCATAGATAAACGGCTTGAACGCCGAGCCCGGCTGGCGCCATGCTTGAGTCACGCGATTGAAGTTGCCATGATAGAAGTCAAAGCCACCCACCATGGCGCGCATGGCGCCGTCTTGTGGGGCCATCGATACAAAGGCGGCCTGCACCGTAGGCAGATTTAGGATTTCCCAGTATTCCCGTGTTTTGTGGACATACACCACCGAGCCCCGCTGCATTTTTAAATTAGCGGGCGCTTTGGGGTTTAGCGCCCGCGCAATCACGCCGAGCGCACGCTTGTCGTTGATCGTGATGATTTCACTTGCGCTGCGAGCGACCTTCACCTCATTGCGCGCGACGGACAGCACGACCCCAATTAACATCTCGGTGCGATCTTGATGCTTGTCAAACACGCCGTCTAAAAACTCATCGAATTTAGCAGGGTCTTTTTCTAGGCCTATTGGCAGAGTGAGTTGCGCTTCGGGGCCCGGGTAAGGCGCGCGGCGTGTGTAGTCTAGTACGCCTTCGCGCAAGGACTGATAGGCCCACTCTTGGTCTTTCGAGTGAATCGTTGTGTAGACGTTCAGCCCGCGCGAGTAGACGTTGTCGGGATACACGCTAATCATTAACTGACGCGCGAGCTCAGCGGCATACTCGCCATGCACGGCGTACCCACCCGCAGGAGTGCCCTCGGCAGATTTAATGACAACCGGCTGTGCCAGTGCGGCTTTGTATTCTGCTTCGGTCAGGTAGCCCAGCGAATGCATGCGCCCCAGCACATAACGCTGGCGCTGCACGGCGCGGGGTTTATTTGCAATCGGGTTAAAACGCGAAGGTGCTTTAGGAATACCGGCGAGCAAGGCGGCATCGGCTGGCGTAATGTCTGACAGCGATTTGCCTAAATACGTTCGTGAGGCTGCCGCAAAGCCGTACGCACGATGCCCAAGATAAATCTGGTTCAGATAGAGCTCAAGAATCTGGTCTTTTGACAAACTGGCTTCAATCTTGAAGGTCAATAGCAACTCATAGAACTTACGCGAATAGGTTTTTTCTGAAGACAAATAGAAATTGCGCGCGACTTGCATCGTGATCGTGCTCGCACCCTGCGTCTTTTGCATGGAGATCACGTTAGTCAACCCAGCACGTACGACACCAATCCAGTCAATGCCGCCGTGTTGATAAAACCGGTCGTCTTCGGCTGACAGCACGGCCGACTTCATGATGTCCGGAATTTCGTTAAAGCGCAAAACGTTGCGACGTTCTTCGCCGAACTCTCCGATCATGACTTTGTCAGAGGTGAAGATGCGTAGCGGCACCCGCGGGCGGTAGTCCGTCATGGCGTTCAAGTCGGGCAGGTTAGGCCAGGCCAGCGCCATCGCCATCCCAAATAACAAGACGCCACACAATGCCAGACCAGCCGACAAAATGGATAGTTTCAGAATGAACCGGAGCAGAAAAGAGCCTTTAGGCTTCTCGTCTGGCAGGTCGTCGTCTTCGCGGGGGGGATTTGATTTGCTCATTGCCTACCATTTTAAAGGTTTTGCGCCGTTTTGCCCGAGCCTATTGGTGTCGCGGCACGGTCAATGGGATAATGTTGGGATGAGTCACGAACCCCTGCCTGAGTCGCCAGAACAGACTGAGCCCAACGCGTCTATCGACGCCGTTGTGCCCGAACTGCCTGCGCGTACGCTGGGTCACGACACGCCGATTTTTTTGGTTGGGATGATGGGGGCCGGCAAAACAACGATTGGAAAGGCGCTTGCCCGAGCCTTGCTTCGTGATTTTCTCGATCTGGATCATGAGTTAGAAGCCCGATGTGGTGTTCGCATCCCAGTGATCTTTGAGATCGAAGGTGAAAAAGGGTTCCGTAAACGTGAGTGTCAGGTGCTTGATGACTGTACGGTTCGACCCGACATCGTTCTGGCAACCGGTGGCGGCGCAGTGATCGCAGCTGAAAACCGCAGTGCCTTACGCACCCGCGGGCTGGTCGTATACCTCCGTGCCAGCATCGACGAGCTCTTTCGACGTACCAGCCGGGATCGCAACCGCCCCTTACTGGCTACCCCTGATCCCAAAGGGACCTTGCGGTCTTTGCTTGAAGCGCGCGAACCCCTCTATCAGGAGGTCGCTGACCTCACGGTCGATACCGGCACCATATCGGTCGGGCAACTTGTGCTTCAGATTGTTGACCGACTCAAACAGCTCGACAAACCTATTGACCGCTCCGCACAAAGCCGGCCTGCCAATTCCTCAGAGAATATGCGGGCTGATTTTGCGGCAAGCCATACCGGTGAGAACAAACCATGCATACCGTAACCGTCGCCACTCCGGGCGGACAATACCCGATTCATATTGCTAGCGGGCGGCTCGATGCGCTCGCGCAGTCCATTCCATCCGATGCTACCACGATCGCCCTGGTCACTAATCCCGTTATCCAGGGGCTCATGGGCGAGCGGGTGACTAAAGTCCTGGCTGCCACGGGCAAACGCATCGTGCCAATTATCTTGCCTGATGGCGAGGCCCACAAAAGCTGGGAAACACTCAATCTGATTTTCGACGCGATGTTGGGCGCGCAGCTTGATCGCCGCACGGTCATCGTCGCGCTTGGCGGTGGTGTGATTGGCGATATGGCGGGTTTTGCCGCAGCCGTATACATGCGTGGCGTACGCTTCGTGCAAGTGCCGACAACCTTGTTGTCCCAAGTAGATTCCTCGGTGGGTGGCAAGACTGCGGTCAACCACCCGCTTGGCAAAAATATGATCGGTGCGTTTTATCAGCCGATCGCCGTTGAGATCGATACCGATGTGCTCAACACCTTGCCTGATCGCGAAATGTCTGCTGGCTTGGCCGAGGTGATTAAGTACGGCCTCATCCTGGATGCAGAGTTTTTTGCCTGGTGTGAGAAAAACGTAGCCAGTCTGCGTGCGCGCGACCCCATGTTACTGGCCGAGGCCATTCGCCGTTCTTGCGAATACAAAGCCTGGGTCGTGTCCAAAGACGAACGCGAAACCGGGCTGCGTGCAATTTTGAACTTAGGCCACACGTTCGGACACGCGATCGAGGCTGGGATGGGCTACGGTCAGTGGCTGCACGGCGAAGCCGTAGGCTGCGGGCTGGTGATGGCCGCGGATCTGTCTGCTGAAATGTTTGGCTTCCCCGCCGCAGATGTCGAGCGCGTACGTGCTCTCGTGGCAGCGATTGGTTGCCCGACCCGCGGGCCGCGGTTAGGGGGAGTCGACGAGTGGATGCGTTTGATGCGCGGCGATAAAAAAGCCGAGGCAGGCGAAATTAGCTTCATCATGATGCCGCAGATTGGCGAAACGATTCGGCGCGGCGCGCCCGCTGAAACCGTGGCGCGCGTGATTTTGCGTAATACAGATTAGACCCTCACCCGGAGTAACGATGTCGGACTCGACGCCAGAACTTGCTGCGTACGCTTGTCGTCCAGAGTCGAGTCGCGGACGACGTTACCCAGAGCCAGCACCTGCGAACCGCAGTGAGTTTCAACGGGATCGTGATCGTATTATTCACGCAGGGGCGTTCCGAAGACTGGAATATAAAACCCAGGTCTTCATTAATCATGAAGGCGATTTATTTCGTACACGCCTGACCCATTCGCTCGAGGTCGCCCAGATTGCGCGCGTCTTGGCACGCAGCCTGCATCTGAACGAAGACCTGACCGAAGCGATCGCACTTGCCCATGATTTGGGACACACGCCGTTTGGCCATGCCGGGCAAGATGAGCTCAATGCCTGCATGCGCGAATTCGCGCCAGAGGCAGGCGGGTTTGAACACAATTTGCAAAGCTTGCGCGTGGTAGATGAACTCGAAGAGCGTTACGCCGCCTTTAATGGGTTGAACCTATGCTTTGAAACGCGAGAGGGCGTGCTTAAGCATTGTTCTTTACCGCACGCAAAGCGCCTTGGGGACGTCGGCCAGCGCTTCATCGATCGCACGCAACCTTCGCTCGAAGCACAGCTTGCGAATTTGGCCGATGAGATCGCCTACAACAATCACGATATTGATGATGGCCTGCGCTCGGGACTGCTGACGATTGAGCAATTACAAGCCGTACCGATCTTCGCGCGGCACTATGCACAGATTGAACAAAAGTGGCCTGGGCTTGCGCCGAGACGCGTGATTGCTGAAACTATTCGTAGCATGATCAATACGCTGATCACCGACGTCACGCATACAACAGCTGCCAGACTCGCCGTGGCCGCACCCGCCGACGCTGACGCGGCGCGTCGTAGCGGTGCACTCGTGGCGTTTTCAAGCGCCGTGCGCGAAGACGCAGACGCGCTCAAGACGTTTTTGTTCGAGAATCTGTATCGCCATTACAAGGTGATGCGCATGACCAACAAAGCGCGTCGCATTGTGCGCGAGTTGTATAGTGCCTTTGTGCACGAGCCCAGATTGTTGCCGCCCGACTATCGCCATGACGACGATTGTCGGCAGGCCCGTGCGATTGCGGATTACATTGCAGGAATGACGGATCGTTACGCGATCCGCGAGCATCATCGCTTGTTTCGCATGGGCGATCAGTTTGATTAACCAAGGAGTTTCCATGATGCGCTTCACGCAACCCATTCTTTTGGCCGCCATGTGCGCCACGCTTGGCGTCTTGTCGGCCTGCTCGTCTCAACCACCTGCCCCGATCAATAATGCCGCGGCTAATGCTGCCGCCGCACCAGTTGCGACGCCGATTGCTCCGCAGCGTTCAACCGAAATTGCGCCCGTCTCTCTCGACGCAGCGAATATAGCTGCGCAGGTCACACCGCAGCCCCCAGGGGCAGCGACACCCGGAACAGGTGCTGCTGTCCTGGTGTCTGGTTCGCGCGGGAGCGACAACTCAAATCAGCTAGCACTTGTTCAGGTGTGTCAGCCCGCAGCGGCGGGTGATCAATGTATTCTGGCCTTTGCAGATACGCGTGCCGGACAAGAGGCGAGCAGTCAGGTGACTGCTTACTTTCAACGCACCTCTAGCCGGCCGCCTCCTAAAGTAACGGTCGAAAGCACTTGCGCACCGGGCTGGTTGGCGTCTGTTGTGTCAGAGCAAGGCACAGTTCAAGGTGGTGGCGTGATGCAGGCGCAAGCGGCTGTGTGTGGCCACCCCTCGGCCGGTGCCGCACTCACCGCTTTGCTCAATGCGTGCGACGGACAAACACAAGGTGGATGCCGACAGTCCACGCGGGTCAAGATTTCCTGGGGTCGCTGGGATGGCACGCGCCCCCCAGGTCGCGAGGTCGATATTGGACGCCCCTTTGATGCCGGCGCATTCGCCGAAGGCCTTTTGTGTGATTCCGTATTGCCGCTACGCGAATCGGGTCAATGCGCCAGTATGTCCGCCGTGCAACTAAGGTTGATTGGTTTGCCCTGAGGGAGCCCGGCGGGCCAGAACACGTCCAAGGTAATGGCCCGTATGGCTTGCTGCTGAGGCCGCGATATGTTCTGGCGTGCCTTGCGCCACAATCATGCCGCCGCCATCACCGCCTTCTGGGCCCATATCGATCACCCAGTCGGCTGTCTTGATGACATCTAAATTGTGTTCGATCACGACAATCGTGTTGCCGGCATCGACAAGCTGATTCAATACACCGAGCAGTAAGGCGATGTCATGAAAATGTAGGCCGGTCGTGGGTTCATCCAGAATATAAAGCGTGCGGCCCGTGCTGCGTCGTGACAGCTCGAGAGACAACTTAACCCGTTGGGCCTCACCACCGGATAAAGTCGTCGCGCTTTGACCCAGCCGCAAATAAGACAGACCAACATCCATTAGCGTTTGCAGTTTGCGCGCGATCGCAGGAACCGCCTCGAAATACGCAAGTGCCTGTTCGACCGTGAGGTCGAGTACCTCGTGGATGTTGCGGCCGCGATAGCGGATTTCGAGGGTCTCGCGGTTGTAGCGTTTGCTCATGCACACGTCACACGGGACATACATGTCAGGCAAAAAGTGCATTTCCACTTTGACGACGCCATCACCCTGGCACGCCTCACAGCGCCCACCTTTGACGTTAAAGCTAAAGCGACCAGGATCATAGCCACGTGAGCGCGACTCAGGAACGCCCGCAAACAATTCGCGAATCGGTGTGAAGAGTCCCGTATAGGTTGCTGGATTACTGCGTGGCGTACGACCGATCGGACTTTGGTCGACACTAATCACCTTGTCGAAATGCTCAAGCCCCGTCAGGGTATCAAAGGGCGCAGGTTCGCTTTGCGCATGATGCAACGCACGTGACATCACAACGGCCAGCGTGTCGTTAATCAGCGTGGACTTGCCCGAACCTGATACGCCGGAGACGCACACAAACTTGCCTGAAGGAATACGTAGTTCAACGGCCTTTAGATTGTTGCCACGGCAACCGGTGAGCGATAACCACGTTTGCTCTTGATCCATGGGGCGACGTGTGGGAATCGCAATCGCCTGGGCACCGCTCATGTATTGGCCCGTCAGAGACGCAGGATTTTGTTCGATTTGTAGCGGCGTACCTTCGGCAACAATTTGGCCGCCATGTTCGCCTGCGCCTGGTCCCATGTCGATCACCCAGTCGGCTTGGCGAATCATGTCTTCGTCGTGTTCGACAACGATCACGCTATTACCCAGGTCACGCAAGTGATGCAGCGTGGCGATCAGGCGGTCGTTGTCGCGCTGGTGCAAACCAATCGAAGGTTCATCCAGGACATACATCACACCAGTGAGCCCTGAGCCGATTTGACTCGCTAAGCGAATACGTTGCGCTTCGCCCCCCGAGATCGTGTCGGCGCTGCGATCAAGTGATAAATAGTTCAACCCAACGTTGTTTAAAAAGCTCAAGCGTGCTTCGATTTCGCGCACGATACGTTGCGCGATTTCTTGACGCGCCCCGGTGAGCTGCAAGTCTTGAAACCACTTCAAGCATTGGGACAGCGGTTGCGCTTCGACCTCATAGATCGCTAAGCCATGTTCTTGCCAGGCGCGCCCTGTCGCGCTGTCTGCCAACGCGGCCGGCGGGGCAATGCGTTCGTCTCCAATGCGCACGTGGCGCGCCTCGGGACGCAGGCGCGACCCATGGCAAGCCGGACATGTTTGTACGGCCCGATATTTGCCTAGCTCCTCGCGGACCGCTGACGAGTCTGTCTCTTTCCAGCGGCGTTCGAGGTTTGGAATGACCCCTTCGAAAGGATGACGCTTGACCGTGCTGCGGCCTTTTTCATTCAAGTAAAAAAAGGGGATTTCAATATCGCCTGAACCATGCAAAATAATTTTTTGCAGATGCTCAGGCAGACTGTCCCAAGCGACCTCAATATCGAATTCGTAATGCGTCGCTAGACTAGAGAGCATCGCGAATGTAAACGCATTGCGTTTGTCCCAGCCGCGAATCGCCCCTGAACCCAAGCTCAGTTCCGGGAAGGCCACCACGCGTTTGGGGTCAAAAAAGCCCATGTGGCCCAAGCCATCGCAGCTTGGGCACGCGCCCACTGGGTTGTTAAAGCTGAACAGCCGAGGTTCAAGCTCGGGCAGACTATGGCTGCAGATCGGACACGCATAGCGGCTCGAGAACAAATGCTCTTCGTTTGTATCCATGTCGAGCGCAACGACTCGACCTTGCGCGAGGTTGAGCGCAGTTTCAAAGCTTTCAGCCAGCCGCTGCTTGCTTTCTGGTTTGATCCGCAACCGATCGATCACCACATCAATGTCGTGCTTTTCGTTTTTGTTCAGCTCCGGCATGCTGTCGAGATCAACCATCTCGCCGTTGACCCGCACGCGCACAAAACCCTGTGCTTGCAGGCTTGCGCACTCATCGTCAAAGCTGCCCTTGCGGGTGCGAACGACCGGGGCAAGAATCGCGAGGCGTTTTTCGGCTGGCCAGGCCATCACGCTGTCGACCATCTGGCTGACGTTCTGCGCGGCCAGGGGCAAGCCGTGGTCTGGACAATAAGGCGTGCCGACCCGGGCATACAACAGCCGCAAATAGTCGTGAATTTCGGTAATGGTGCCGACGGTTGACCGCGGGTTATGGCCGGCGGCCTTCTGTTCAATGGAGATCGCGGGCGACAGGCCCTCGATCAGATCCACATCAGGCTTGTCCATCAGCTGCAAAAACTGGCGCGCGTAAGCCGACAGGCTTTCGACGTAGCGGCGCTGACCCTCGGCGTAAAGCGTATCAAAGGCGAGAGACGATTTCCCTGACCCCGAAAGCCCGGTTACGACGACCAGCCGATGACGCGGCAGATCGAGCGACACGTTCTTTAAATTGTGGGTGCGGGCACCCCGGATGCGGATTTCGTCCATGACACGTTTTCAAAAGGTAACTTGGTACTATACCGTGCTGGCGTGAAACCCGTGCGGCACCCCTACAGAAAGAACACAAACATTGATGCCTGACACCCCTTCTTTAGCCCTGACCCCGACCGAACGTCGAGCCAGCCTCGCGTTGGCTGGGCTCTTTGCCGCCCGGATGCTGGGGCTGTTTCTGCTGTTGCCGGTGTTTGCCGTGGCGGCCCAAGGACTAGCTGGGGGCGATGATCCTGCGCGGGTGGGCTTGGCTCTTGGCATGTACGGTTTGACCCAGGCCTTTATGCAGATCCCGTTCGGCTTGGCGTCTGATCGGTGGGGGCGTAGACCGGTCGTCCTGTTTGGGTTGATGCTGTTTGTATTGGGTAGCGTGGTCTGTGCACTGTCTACAGATATTTACTGGGTCACGCTTGGCCGGGCAATCCAAGGATCTGGCGCGATTTCGGCTGCGGTCACCGCCTGGTTGGCTGATGTCACCCGACCCGAGGTGCGCACCCGCGCCATGGCCATGGTTGGCGGATCGATTGGTCTATCCTTTGCGTTGGCACTTGTCCTCGCACCCTTAATTGTCGGGTCTGCTGGCTTGGCGGGTTTGTTCTGGACGATCGCCTTGCTTGGGGTCGTCTGTATAGCGGTTGCGCGTTTCATCATCCCCCTTGCACCACCACAACCTAAGCCTGCACAGCCTGCCCGACCTATGCAAGTGCTCACTCACATAGATTTGTTGCGACTGAATTTTGGTGTGTTTTGTTTGCACTTGATCCAGGTTGCGCTCTTTATTGCCGTGCCGCCGTTGTTCCTCAAGCTCGGAGGGCTGACCGCGGCCGAGCTTTGGAAAGTCTATTTGCCCGTGATTCTTGGCTCGTTCATCTTTATGGTGCCTGCCATTTTTGTGGCCGAAAAACGTCACGCCCATCGCGCGATGTTGCGCCTGGCTGTTGCTGGCCTGGTCTTTTCCTGTGCCTTTTTAGTGTGGGCGAGCCAAAGCTTTTATCTGCTGGCGTTCGGCCTCACGAGCTTCTTTGTGATGTTTAACGTGCTTGAAGCGCTGCAGCCTTCGCTCGTATCGCGCGTCGCACCGTCGGATTTAAAGGGCCTCGCCCTTGGCTTCTACAACACCACGCAAGCGGCCGGTTTGTTTTTAGGCGGTGCGTTGGGAGGTGCTCTGGTGGTGTGGGGTGGACCCACCGCAGTGTTTTGGGCGGCCAGTGCACTGGCCGCCGTTTGGCTTATCATGACCTGGGGATTGAAACCTTTCGCCCCCAGGCTCAAATAAACACGGCCGAACGATTAATCGGCCTTGATCCCCGAGGCTTTGATTACGCGCGCCCAGCGCTCGCTGTCCTTAACAAGAAACGCGCGGAACTCGTCAGGCGTGTCGCCAATAGGCGATGCACCTAGATCTTTCATGCGCTTGATAATCTCTGGCTGCGCCAGGGCTTTTTTGAGCGCCGCGTTTAACTGATCCACAATCGCCTTGGGGGTACCTGCAGGTGCCAACATCCCCACCCAAGGTGCAGTTTGCTCAAAATTAGGAAAACCTGAGGAGTCCATGGTGGGCACACCTGGGAAGTCTGGCATCGGCTTTGACGAACCGACGGCCAACACGCGCAAGCGCTTGTCTGCGACATGACCCGCAATGCCGATCATCGGATAAAACATAAAGGATACGCGCCCGGCCATCACCTCGGTCAACGCGGGCGCGTTGCCACGGAAGGGCACATGGACCATTTTTGAATCGGTCATCGTTGCCATTAACGCACCGGCCAGATGCGCGGAACCACCATTGCCCGCTGAGCCATAGCTGATGGCTTCTGGTTTGCTTTTGGCCGCAGCGATGAGGTCTTGTAGGGTTTTGTAGGGGGAGTCATACGCCGTGACCACGACGAGCGGCAGATTCGCCACAAGGGATACGGGCGCAAAGCTACCCAGTGGCTCGTATTCTGCTTTCTCATTGAGTAACAGTCGGTTCACGTTGTGTGAAAGCGAGGCAAACAGAACGGTGTAACCATCAGGCTTTGCTTTGGCGACCTCGCGCGTGGCGATCAGTGAGTTCGCGCCCGTACGGTTTTCTATGACGACAGACTGACTCAGGGTCGCTGTCATGTGTTGCGCCAGAATGCGGCCAATCACATCGGTTGGACCACCGGCCGCGAAACCAATCAGCATTTTGATGGGTTGTGTGGGATATGGGGCTGCTTGGGCCGACGCTGTCACAGGCAATAAGGCAGAGAGCGCGACGCATGCGCTCAGAACGAGCTTTTTCATTAGTCTCTTCCAGAAAGAATTATTGTGGGTGTAGCGTAACAGTCGCAACGCTTCTTGGCTATGCCGCCAAGGGAAAGTACCGATCCGCCATGACTTGGCAACGCTTGATAAAGCGATGCTCATCCGGACCGTAGTCCGCAATGGCGTTGTGGATCGTTCCCATGTTGTCCCACATCAGCACATCCCCCGCCGTCCAGCGGTGCCGATAGCGAAACTGCGGCTGCAATTGATGCTCAAACAAGAAGTTCAGAATACGGTCGCTCTCTTCGGTGGGCAACTCGTTAATCTGCATCGAATAACCTGGGTTGGCGTAAAGAATCTTTTCGCCGGTAATGGGGTGGGTCAGAAAAACTGGATGCGAAACAGGCGGCTTGGCTTTACGTTGCGCCTCAGTCAAAGGGGGCCGCGTGCAGCCCGGTTGTTTACGCATGTTTTCCCAGAACTTATTGAAGTCATGCAAGATCGTCTTGCCTTCAAGTTTGCTCTTCATGTCTTCCGGCAATGCCAAGTAGGCAGCGCGCATATTTGAAAACTCTGTGCCGCCCAAGGGCACACCATCGCGGTGAGGGATTTCAAGCCCGTAGAGCACATTCGTGAACGCAATCATCTTGCTATACGACATGTCGGTATGCCAATCTTGGCCGGCATCACCAAGCCCAATCGGCTTGCCATCTTCCGTTTTTTTGTTGGACAGGATCATGACTTCCGGGATGCCCGGCTCTTGATACATGTTCGCGACGTTAACTTCCAGTGTCCCGAAGGTGCTGCTGAAGTTTTTGAGTTCTAACGCAGTCAGGTTCTGCTTTGGGAAACAAAGCACGCCGAACTTGCCCAGCAGGCCTTCGATCGACTTGTAATCAGTGGGTGACAGAGGCTTTGACAGGTCAAACTGCTCAACTCGAGCGCCTAGCCCTTGACCACTTGGAGTAACTTGCATGATTGACGCCTTCAAACTTAGCCTAAAGATAATGCAGTCTAGCGGGTTGCAGAGGTTTTCGCTAGAATTTAATGGTGAAGTTACTGCTCTCATTTAAGAAACAATGACTGGCTAAGACTGGACAAACTGCGCGGCATTGAGGTGTTTATAGAGGTCGCCCGAAGGCTCAGCTTCTCGGCAGCTGATTGGCACGCCTTTCAAAACGTGCCGTAAACTGTCTCTATTGCGTAGTTTTGCGGCTGGCGGCGATTTGCCAGTTCGGTCATGATGGCGTCTGGTACGAGCCCGGTAGGGCATCGATGAATAGAGTGGTTTTTTAATATACGGAGATCGGCATGGCCTCGGTCAATAAAGTGATTTTGGTTGGTAATCTTGGACGCGACCCCGAGGTCCGTTACAGCCCGGATGGTGCAGCCATTTGTAATGTGTCGATCGCGACCACAAGCAACTGGAAGGATAAGACTTCCGGCGAGCGCCGCGAAGAAACCGAATGGCATCGCGTCGTGTTCTATAACCGTCTGGCAGAAATCGCTGGCGAATATCTGCGTAAAGGTCGTCCCGTGTATGTGGAAGGCCGACTCAAGACACGCAAGTGGCAAAACAAAGAAGGCGTCGATCAGTACACGACTGAAGTCATCGCAGACCAAATGCAAATGTTGGGCGGTCGTGATGGCGCTGACGGCGGCTCGATGGGTGGTGGCGCCGAGGGCGCACCCCGTCCGGCAGCACGCGCACCCCAGGCACAGCGTCCGGCGGCCCCTGCAGCGGGTGGCGCCAATCTGGCGGATATGGATGACGACATCCCGTTTTAAGCGAGGCTGATTGAAGACCTGCGCGTTGTAAAGTTTGCTTACAAAATAGTGAACGATACAGCGCGCAAAACCATCCGCATTCCATTGCACTTGGCGTAAGACTTCCGTACCATCGCTGTATGGAAAAACGTGTCACCACCCTCGAAGTCTTAGTGAACCAAACAGCGAAGTCTATTGACCGCCTTGATCGCTCGATCATTGATTTGCGCGGCGATTTAAATCATTCGATAAAAGACCTTCGGCTTGAACATAACCAATCCATCGGGGGGTTGCGGCGCGATATGGATCGCAAGTTTTTGTGGCTCATCGGCATCCAGCTCGCGGGGCTTGTAGCCATGATCGGCGCTATTGCACGACTGACCCAGGCGCTTTAAGCTGAGTACACAGCGAACAACACATAACAAATAATAAACAAAGGGACATCATGGACTTAGGCATTCGCGGTAGACAGGCAATCGTTTGCGCATCGAGCAAGGGGCTTGGCTTAGCCTGTGCCCAGCAGCTCGCGCGCGAGGGGGTAAATGTTGTGATGCTCGCGCGGGGCGCGGAGGCACTCGAAGCCGCAGCACAAGCGATTCGTACCGAAACTGGTGTGAACGTCACGACCATTGCCACCGACATCACCACTGCAGAGGGCCGTGCAAACGTGTTGGCCCTGTGCCCGAACCCCGATATTTTGGTGACTAATGCAGGTGGCCCCAAGCCGGGCGATTTTCGTGACTGGAGCCGCGACGACTGGATCGCGGCCGTCGACGCCAATATGATCACACCGATTGAACTCATTCGCGCCACGGTAGACGGCATGATCGAGCGCAAGTTTGGTCGCATCGTTAACATCACCTCCGCGTCGGTCAAACAGCCGATTGAATCGCTTGGCTTGTCAAACGGTGCACGTGCAGGCCTCACTGGTTTTGTCTCGGGCCTCGCACGTCAAATCGTGTCGCACAACGTCACGATCAACAACTTACTGCCTGGTCCGTTTGCAACCGATCGCCTCACACAAAACGCTATCGTGCGCGCGAAGGCAAGTGGCCAGACTGTCGAGCAAATTCAAAACGCACGTAAGTCCACTGTTCCTGCGCGTCGTTTTGGAGACCCAGCCGAGTTTGGTCAAGCCTGTGCGTTTTTGTGTAGTGCGGGCGCCGGTTTTATGACCGGACAAAACCTTGTGTTGGATGGTGGCACTTACCCCGGCACGCTCTAGCCGTTTATTAAACGGCATGCAGCGCGAAACTATCCATCGCGAGCATGCCGTAACGTACTTCACGCGTGAGGTACTCGGGCTTGAACGTGGCGCCCGCCGCACCCAAGGCAAAGAACAGCGGTAAAAAATGATCAGCTGAAGGATGCGCGCGCAGCGCTTCAGGCGCTTGATGCACGTAATCCTGCAGGCCTGCAATATTGCCGCGCGTCAAAGCTTGTTCAACCCAGCGGCTGAATGCGTCCACATAGGGTGCAGCCTCGGGCTCGCCATCAAAAAACTCAGACAGATTGTGCGTCATGCCTCCTGAGCCAATGATCAAAATTCCTTGTGCACGTAAGGGCTGAAGTGCTAGGCCCAATGCGTATACGTCTTGCGAACTCGCGCCAAAAGGCAGTGACACCTGAAGTACAGGAATATCTGCGTCAGGAAATAAATGTATCAGCGGTACCCAAGCACCGTGATCAAATGGCCGCGACGCATCTTCCGTGGCATCGATTCCTGCTGCGTGCAGCAGGCGAGCCACCTCGTGCGCAAGGGTGGGGGCGCCGGGCGCCGGATAGTTCAGTGCGTGGAGCTCTTTAGGAAAGCCGTCAAAGTCGTGCAGCGTGCCCGGCGCCTCACCCGACATAATCTTCACGTCCTGTGTCATCCAGTGAGGCGACATCACCACAATACCTTTAAGGTTTTGTGAACCCAGACTTTGACCAAATGCGCGTAACGCCGGCCCGGATGTACCTGCATCCAGCGCATAGAGCGGTGCGCCATGCGACACAAAGAGAGTCGGCAAGGGATGTGTCTGGGTGGTCTCGGGAAGAGTGTTCATATCTTTCTAAATGGGGGCGTTAAATCAATTTACCAGAGGGATTAAAAGCGGCTACGATTCAGCCAGACAAAGATTTAGCTCAATCCATTCTTTCAGGCGTACGCAGATGTCAAAAGACGATAAGAAGACAGGCCATTCGATTAATCCTGCCGCAAGCGAGCAAGGTATCTCTAAAGGCCTGGCCAACTACGGTGACCGCGGCTTTTCACTGTTTTTGCGCAAGGCTTTTATTAAAGGCGCCGGCTACACGGATTCGGCACTCGAGCGCCCCGTCATCGGCATCACCAACACCGGAAGCTCCTATAACCCGTGCCACGGCAATGCACCCCAGCTGATCGAAGCCGTCAAACGCGGCGTGATGCTGGCCGGCGGCTTGCCCATGGATTTCCCGACAATTTCCATCCACGAAAGTTTCTCGCAGCCCAACAGTATGTTCCTGCGTAACCTCATGTCGATGGATACCGAAGAATTGTTGCGCGCCCAGCCCATGGATGCGGTCGTGTTGATTGGTGGTTGTGACAAAACCGTGCCCGCCCAGTTGATGGGGGCGGCCTCTGCCGGTTTGCCGGCGGTGCAATTGATTACGGGTTCGATGTTGACGGGCTCATATCGCAGCGAGCGTGTCGGTGCTTGTACCGACTGTCGTCGTTACTGGGGCAAGTTCCGCGCCGAAGAGATCGGCGCTGAAGAAATCGCTGAGGTCAACAGCCAGTTAGTCGCAAGCGTGGGCACCTGTTCGGTGATGGGTACTGCCAGTACCATGGCCTGTATTGCTGAGGCGCTTGGTATGACAGTCCCTGGTGGCGCCTCGCCTCCGGCAGTCACCGCAGATCGCATTCGCGTGGCCGAGCAAAGTGGCACGCTCGCGGTCGAGATCGCGCGTAAGCGTTTAACCATCGACAAAGTCCTGACTGAGAAGGCCTTTGAAAACGCGATGCGCGTGTTGCTCGCGATCGGTGGCTCAACCAACGCAATCGTGCACTTAACAGCGATCGCAGGCCGCATGGGCTTTGAGATGGATCTCAAGGCACTTGATCGCATGGGCCGCGAGACCCCCGTGCTGCTGGATTTGAAGCCCTCAGGTCAGCACTACATGGAAGATTTCCACCACGCGGGTGGCATGGCCACGTTGTTGCGTGAACTCAAGCCTTTGTTGCATCTCGATGCGCTAACGGTCACTGGCCGCACGCTTGGCGAAGAGATCGAGGCCGCAGGCCCTGGCTTTAAACAAGAGGTCGTCAAGACTGCTAAGAACCCCATCTATCCGCAAGGTGGTATCGCTGTATTGCAGGGCAATCTTGCCCCGGGTGGCGCAATCATCAAGCAATCGGCCGCGCATCCAAAACTGATGGAGCACGAAGGCCGTGCCGTCGTGTTTGAAAACCTCGAAGACATGGCTAACCGCATCGACACGCCTGACCTGGATGTGACGGCTGACGATATTCTGGTGCTCAAGCACATCGGCCCGAAAGGTGCCGCGATGCCGGAAGCAGGCTACATGCCGATTCCAAAGAAGCTGGCCGTCGCGGGTGTCAAAGATATTGTGCGGATCTCGGATGGGCGCATGAGTGGCACCGCGTTCGGCACCATCGTCTTGCACGTGACGCCTGAATCGGCGATTGGTGGGCCCTTGGCATACGTGCAAAACGGCGACCGCATTCGCTTGAGCGTCGAAAAGCGCGAGCTTTCGTTGTTGGTCAGTGATGAAGAGCTCGCACAACGACGCGCTGCCAAGCCGGCCGTCGTACCAACCGCATCACGCGGCTATCGCAAATTATTTTTGCAAAGTGTGACGCAGGCCGACAAAGGTGTGGACTTCGATTTCTTGATGCCTCCTATGACCACCAAGATCCCGAAGGCTTAAGTCCGTATCGAAAGTACATGCGGCTTGATGCTTGATTCATGTTAAAATATCATCTTTAAGTGATATCTGTAAGAGATGATAAGTGCGGGATCGTAGTGGCAAGCCGCCGCCCAAGCATTGGAAGGTTGAGTTTCATGATGAGTTTGACGCCGAGTTCGATGCGCTAGATCAGGATGTTCAAAATGAACTGCTTGCCTGCGCACTGGCTGTTGAACGCCTTGGCCCAGCGGCGGATCGTCCACACGTCGCTCTATTGAATAACGCGAAACATCCCAATATGAAGGAACTTCGGTTTACGGCAAACAGCGGAACTGAGGTGTGGCGTGCAGCATTTGCGTTTGATCCGAGACGAACGGCGATTGTGTTGGTAGCTGCCGCCAAGCAGGGAAAGAATCAGCAAAAATTTTATAAAACGTTATTAGCAATCGCTAACAGACGATTTAATTCGCACTTGAAACAGCACGCCGGAAACAAATAAAAATACAGCAGGAGCACATGATGGGTCGAACACTTAAAGAGGTTATGAAAACACTGCCCGCAAGCCGGCGGGCTAAGGTCGAAAGCCTCGCTCAAAAGAAAGTCGAGGAAATGCTGGCCCACGCCAAAACCTTGAAAGATTTCCGTAAGGCTGTTGGTAAAACACAAGCACAAGTAGCGGAGTCGTTGGGTATTAAGCAGCACGCCGTATCGCAGCTTGAACAGCGCTCAGATACTTATGTATCTACCCTACAGAAGTTTTTAGAGACTCTAGGTATGAGACTTGAGCTCTCAGTTGTAACAGCGAAGGGCATCAAGATAGAGCTGCCAAGCTTTCATCCTTGGGTACAAGAGCCGATACCGGTACGTGCAAAGAAAAAAACCGCAACGCCAAGTACGGGAGGGGTAACTCAAAAAGCTAAGCGCGCAACTCTAGAGCGGCGCGCGTAGTCGGCAGCCCTACTCCGACACTTCAATCACCGCATCCACCGCATAAGCGCCTTGCCCTTCGGGCATGGCGAGCACGGGGTTGAGGTCGATGGATTGCAGGCGTGGGCCTGCAGTAACTGCAAAGGCAGACAAGCGCGACAGCATCTCAGCCAGCGCTTTGATATCCGCCTTCGGTCGGCCTCGCGCGCCTTCTAGCAATGGCGCACCTTTGATGGAACGAATCATTTGCTCGGCCACATCGGGTCCGAACGGGCAGCGATGTAACACCACGTCTTGCAGAATCTCGACAAAGATTCCACCTAGTCCAAACATCGCGACAGGGCCGAACACCGGATCCTGATGAATGCCTAGAATGCATTCGACACCACCCTTGAGTTGCTTGGCGACCAGAACGCCATCCAGGCGCGCTTGGGGGGCAGCGGTTTTGCCTCGCTGCATCAACAAATCAAAGCCGACGCGCACGGCATTCGCATCCGCGATGTCCAGTAACACGCCACCGATTTCTGACTTGTGCAAAATATCGGGCGAGACAATCTTCATCACCACGGGACAGCCGATTTTTTCTGCAGCGCGGATAGCGGCTTCGATCGACGTGCAGACCGCTTCCGGTGCAGAGGCAATGCCCGCAGACGCGAGTAATTGCTTGGCCTCGGCTTCACTTAGATTACTTGCTGGCAGCTGCACGGGCCCGACAATAGGTGCTGGCAAGCCGGCGGGTTTGGCAAAGGCGCGCCCAAACTGACCCATTGCCTCAATGGCGACCACGGCGCGCGATGGATCTTCAAACACGGCGAAGCCATCTTCCTCGTACTGTCTGATTAACTCGCGCGATGCCATCAGTGACAGTGCAAAAATACAATCGGGATGTGTATTGCGTGCGATTTTTAATTGCTCGCGCAAGCGCGGCGCAATGCTCGCCACACCACCCGTGTAGGTAAAGAAACCGAGGACCGAGGTGTACTTGCCCTCTGCGATCAGCGCATTCGTGAAGGTGCTGATGAGGGACATTTCGTTAAGGAATTGCGCGGTCACGTCCACAGGATTGCGGGGTGCGGCAAAGGGCAGCAGCTTGAGCAAACGCTCTTGCGAGGCCTGCGGCATCTCTGGCATGGGCAGGCCCACGGCATCGGCCGCATCCGAAATAATTACGCCAGCGCCACCGCTCACCGTAATCACACCGAGCGTGTTGTTGGCCGGATAAACGCCACGCGTCGCTAAGCGTGCGATGTCAAGCATTTGTTCCGTGGTTTGTACACGCACGACACCAAGCTCTTTCAAGACGGCGTCGGTGACACGATCATCCCCCGCGATGGAGGCGGTGTGCGACTGTGCGGCTGCGCTACCAACTGCGCTGCGACCCACTTTCATCATCAACACAGGTTTGCGCGCACGGCGTGCAGCCTCAAGACCCGCGACTAAGCCCGCTGCTTCTTTGATGCCTTCTGAATACAACATGATGACTTTGGTGTCGGGGTCGTCGACCACCATTTGCAACATATCGCCAACCGTCAGGTCTGCTTCGTTACCAGTCAAAATCACTGCAGACAGGCCAATATCGTTGGCCGTGGCAACAGCCATCAAATGTGCGCCATAGGCACCCGACTGACTGATAATCGCAACACCACCGGCTTTAGGAAACGCCAGCTCGCAGCCTGTCGCAAAGGTGCCGTAAAAATGTTTGCAAGGATTAATCAAGCCAAGCGAGTTAGGACCGATTAGCCGCATACCATGTGCATGAGCGGCTTCGACAAGTTTCGCTTGGGCTGCAGCCCCATCGGGTCCGATCTCGGCAAAGCCAGACGTAAACAAGATAGCGGCCGCGCAACCACGCTCAGCCAGCGCGGTGACAGATTCCAATGCTGCGGACGCCGGCACAATCACGATCGCCACGTCGGGTGTTTCAGGAAGTGCTGCGACACTGGGGTAGGCGGTGAGGCCCTGCACCGTCGTGCGGTTTGGGTTCACTGGGAAAATCTTACCGGCGTAGCCTTGACTGCGCATGTAGGAAATCGGCCTACCTCCGATGCGGGAAGGATCGTCCGAGGCCCCAATAACCGCAACCGAATTAGGGTTAAGCAGTTTGGCGAGACGGGACCGGTCGTTTGGTCGCGCGCGGCTTGGTGTCTGGGCCGAGGCTGTAGGTTGGCTTTTAGCGATGCTCATGTTTGGCTTGTCTGTTGTTATGGTTTTGTCGTAGTTTTTGTAGTAGTTTTTTCAAATATTACAGCTACACTGAATCATCCCGCTCTGATCCATCTAAAGAGACCTGCCATGAACAAACCCAGCCCAGAATTTGATAGCCTGTTGCCACCGCTCACACTCAATCGCCGTGGATTCTTGGCGACCTCACTGATGAGCGGCTTCACGCTCGCTGCTGGCCCCGTGATGGCGCAGACCGTGATCACGACCGACACCAATGGCCTGACCGCGGGCGAAGTCAAAATCCCCGTCGCAGACGGCACCATTCCTGCCTACCGTGCAGCCCCTGCTGGCAAGACGAATCTCGGCACCATTTTGGTTGTGCAAGAAATTTTCGGTGTGCATGAGCACATCAAAGATGTTTGCCGCCGTTTCGCAAAACTGGGTTACCTCGCAATTGCGCCCGAGATGTACGCGCGTCAAGGTGATCCATCAAAATTCACAGAGAACGCCAAGATCTTTTCCGAGATCGTCAACAAAGTGCCTGATGCACAAGTCATGAGCGATCTGGATGCAACGGCTAAGTGGGCTGCTGCAAACGGTGGCGATCCTAAGCGCTTGGCGATCACCGGCTTTTGCTGGGGCGGCCGCATCGTCTGGCTGTATTCCGCACACAACCCAAATCTGAAAGCAGGCGTAGCCTGGTACGGTCGTTTGGTGGGCGATAAAGACGCACTGCGTACTTCGCAGCCGGTTGAGATCGCTGGGCAGATGAAAGCGCCCGTGCTTGGCTTGTACGGTGGCAAAGACACTGGTATTCCTGTGGCAACCGTTGATCAAATGAAGACCGCTCTGACGAGCGGCTCAGCAGCCGCCAAGGCGTCGAGCTTCATTGTGTATCCCGAAGCGCCGCACGCTTTTTATGCCGACTACCGACCCAGTTTCCGCGCCGCCGAAGCCAAAGAGGCTTGGGAGCAAGCGCAGGCCTGGTTTAAAAAACATCTTTAATTCACAAGGAGTAACAATATGGGTGCAATTACCCGCATCGATTCTAACGAGCGTTTGAGCCGTGTCGTGATTCACGGCGATACGGTCTATGTTGCAGGGATTACCGCGAGCGTGAAAGGCGACATCGTCGCGCAGACGCGCGATGTGTTTGCAAAGATCGATGGTCACTTGGCCAGTGCTGGCACTGACAAACATCATTTGCTCACCGTGCAAATCTGGCTCAAAGATATCACCAACGACTTTGCAGGCATGAACTCGGTGTGGGCCGAATGGGCACCAAAGAATGCGTTGCCGACGCGCGCAACGGGCGAAGTTAAATTGGCTGCACCGGACTTGTTGGTTGAGGTCATTGTTTCCGCTGCAAAAAAAGTCTAAGAGCATTCAAGCCCGGAGAAGTTTTGTTAACAGTTGCCGTAATCGGAGCCGGGCCCGCAGGACTGATGGCAGCAGAAGGTTTGGCCGAGCACGGTTTCAAAGTGCAGGTCTATGAAGCCAAGCCTTCTGCAGGACGCAAGTTTTTAATGGCAGGTCGAGGTGGGTTGAACATCACCCACTCCGAATCTGCCGAATTATTTGTGTCGCGCTATGCCGAGCGTGCACCGCAGATGGCTGCTTTGTTAGCCTCGTTCGATGCCGACGCCTTGCGTGCCTGGGTGCACGCACTAAATATCGATACCTTTGTCGGCAGCTCTGGCCGTGTTTTTCCGGCCGAGATGAAAGCTGCCCCCTTGTTGCGTGCGTGGATGTATCGCCTGCGTGGCCAAGGCGTGCAGTTTTATATGCGGCACCGCTGGCTTGGGTGGGATGCAGATCACGCACTGCGCTTTGATACACCCAAAGGTGAAATCTCCATCACACCCGATGCCACGGTTTTGGCGCTGGGGGGTGGAAGTTGGGCCAAGCTCGGTTCAGACGGGGCATGGTGGCCGTGGTTAAAGGAACAAGGCGTGGCGCTTGCGCCGCTTTTGCCAAGCAACGGCGGCTTTGAGACCAACTGGTCGCAACACTTTATCGACAAGTGTGCGGGTCAGCCACTTAAGACGGCCTCGTTTTGGGTGGAGGGCGCTGGAGGTTCGGACGCAGCATTACGTGGCGAATGCATGATCACGCAATATGGCCTAGAAGGTGGGGCTGTCTACACGCTGTCGGCCGCCTTGCGCACCCAGATCCTGCAATGCGGCGCAGCGACTCTCTATATTGATCTCTTGCCTGATCACAGCGCCGAAAAAGTATTTGAGGAAGTCTTGCGTGGTCGGGGTACGCGCTCGATGTCGTCGCACTTGCGCTCCCGACTTGGCATTCAGGGAGTCAAGGCCACCCTGTTGCGCGAATGCTTACCTGCCGGAGCGTTCGATCATCCTTCGGCGCTCGCCGCTGGAATCAAAGCCCTGCCCATCACCCTGCAGGCGTGCCGCCCCCTGGACGAGGCGATCAGCACCGCCGGTGGCGTGATGTTTGAAGGCTTGACTGAGCACTTAATGATTTCAACCATGCCAGGCGTGTTCGTCGCAGGCGAAATGCTCGACTGGGAAGCGCCAACGGGCGGGTACTTGCTCAACGGCGTCATGGCTGCTGGGCACGCTGCCGCGCAGGGTGCTGCAGCGTGGCTTCAGGAGCGTGATTGCAACACGATATAGTGTTGGGCGATCAGCTTGCGAAACGAATCGCTCGTTGTTGCCCAATCCACAATGTCGACCTTACAGGTGAGCGCTGATTCTGACAGCTCTTCTGAAAGAGCCGCCAAGATACTGAGCGGAACAGGCAGATCGCCGACGACAGCAATGTCTAAGTCAGAGAAGGGCTTGTGTTTGCCATTGGTGCGTGAGCCGAAGGCCCACACCTCATGATTTGGGATGTGTCGCAGCAAGGCGGCCAGGACAATTTCCTTTTCGCGATCTGAAAGCGCAAGCACAGGTAATTCGCTCACGCGATACGTACCGTCAAGTTTGCTAGAAGTGTTTGCGCCTCAGCTAAAAAATTTGGTATTGCTTTGACGACTTCAATGGCAATATTCTCGTCATAGGTGTGGCTGGTCTTACTGCGCATATCGCGATAGGTTCGCCAGTTTGTCCAGTCGCCTGCTAGAAGGCCTTGCTCATTCGCTGTCCGTATTAGATCCGCAAAAGGCATGGCGTCGAAGGCGCTTGGTGTGGCCGAGCTCATCTCCAGATACCGCTTGAGCATCTTGTGGCTGATTTCGTAGGTAAATTCGAACCGCTGTATCAGCCCATCGCGCAATTGAGCGTCGGAAAGGTTCGCGCGATAGCGCGTCAGCCCCTCGTCTAATTTGCCGACGGCGTTTGCTAACGAAGAAAGGTCAAGCGCGATGGCCATAGATGATCACGGGTGCGTGTTTGAGTTCAAGATTGATTTTAAGTCAGTATTGGATCTTGAGCGCCTTATTCGTTTTTCGCCTAATCGCCGTCTTCCATCGTTAGAAGCGTAGGCTGAATTTGCTCGATTGCTTTGGTAATGCAAGAGATCGCGAGGTCGCTGCGACCTTTGTCCATGCGTTGGCTTAGCGTGGCCACGCTGATGGCGGCCACGGGGTGATTGCTTTTATCGAAGATCGGGAATGCGATGGTGCGCACGCCGGGTAACTCAATCACATCGCTAATGACATGGCCGCGCGCGCGCGCACGCGCAATGACCTTGCGGGCCTCCGCTTCGGAATAGTTCGGAAACTTCTCGGCGCAACGCTCTTTGTTGATGCTCAGAATGCGTTCGATTTCGTTGTCGTCCAAAAAGCTCAGAATCGCTAACGCACCGCCACCGATATTCAGTGGCCGTCTGCGCCCAACTTCCAATACAAAAACCTTGATGGGGAACGCACCCTCTGCGCGGTCAATACAGACCCCATCAAAACCCGCACGCGTCGTCAGAAAAACCGTATCGCCGGTCGTTTGTGCAATTTGCTGGAGATGCGCGTGGCATAAGTCGCGCATATTTGTGCGTGGGCTTGCCGCAAGCCCCATTTCATAGATCATGCTGCCTAGAAAATATCGCTTGGTTGTTTCGTCCTGACGAATCAAGCCCTCAGAGACGAGTCCCTGCAAAATGCGGTGGGCGGTTGGGCGCTCGATATTGACTTCAGTGCAAAGATCAATCAAGCGGGCGCCCAGGCGGTTACGTGCCGATACACTGCGCAACAAGGCGGCGACCCGTTGCACAACTTGCGTGCCCGATTTGATGGCGGCTGTCGGCGTAGTCATTTGATGGTTCATTATATGGACTGATATTAGTCCATATTATGGCCTTCCACAGGCCCGCTGTCCAACCCCGCCTGCGCAATCGAGTCATCGGCCCTCTAGGTTGAACCGCGTGCGCGACCGCCCTTCGCTAAAATAGACCCCATCACCAATCACCCTCGGTCCCCTTCATGTTCGCAACTGCATCGTTGGCGCATTTGTCCAAGACAGAGCAATACCGCCTTCTTGCCCAGCAGGCGGGCGCCTTGATGGCCGGTGAGACAGATCGTGTCGCTAACGCGGCCAATATGGCGGCGCTCGTGATGCACTCGCTCAGTGATCTGAACTGGGCCGGTTTCTATTTTTATGATGGGACTGAGCTCGTACTCGGCCCGTTTCAAGGTAAACCCGCTTGTTTGCGCATTCCGCTCAACAAAGGTGTTTGTGGCGCGGCCGCGACGACCCGTCAGGCGCAGTGTGTTGCGGATGTCCATGCGTTTCCTGGCCATATCGCCTGCGATGCGGCCTCACGGTCCGAGCTGGTGATTCCTCTTTTCTGGCAAGAGCGGCTAGTTGGGGTGTGGGATCTAGATAGCCCAGTTCCTGCAAGGTTTGACGCAGAAGATCAGGCAGGGATGCAAGTCTTGTGCGATATTTACATGCACGCGGTTTATAAAAAATAAATAAGAGCAGACAACATCATGACAACACCCCATTCGCTCGATTTTGATTACGTCATTGTTGGCGCGGGTTCCGCTGGTTGTGTGTTGGCGAATCGCCTATCAGCGAACCCCAACAATCGTGTCCTGTTGCTTGAGGCAGGTGGTCAAGATGATTGGCACTGGATTCATATACCCGTGGGCTACTTGTATTGCATCGGCAACCCGCGGACCGACTGGTGTTATCGCACCAAGGCTGATCCAGGACTGAATGGTCGTGAGCTCGGCTATCCGCGCGGCCGTGTCCTGGGAGGGTGCTCGTCGATCAACGGCATGATTTATATGCGTGGCCAGAGCGCGGATTACGACGGTTGGGAAGCCCAAGGCAACCCTGGCTGGGGCTGGAAAGACTTGCTACCCCTTTACAAGGGCATGGAAAATCACCACGGCGGCGAAAGCGAATTCCATGGCGCCGGTGGCGAGTGGCGTGTCGAACCCGCGCGCTTGTCGTGGGAGATCCTCGATGCGTTTCGCGATGCAGCCAATCAGGCAGGTATCCCCTCCACCGCAGACTTTAATTGTGGGGATAACGAAGGTGCCAGCTACTTTGAGGTCAATCAACGTTCCGGTTTTCGTTGGAGTGCATCGAAGGCGTATTTGCGCCCCATTAAGCACCGTACAAACTTGACCGTACTGACGGGCGCACGCACCACCAAACTCGAATTTGAAGGCAAGCGCTGCACGGGTGTGCAGTTTCTGAAAGACGGCGAGCAGCACATCGCACGTGCACATCGCGAGGTCGTGATGGCCGCAGGTGCAATCGGTACGCCACAACTATTGCAAGCGTCGGGCGTTGGCCCTGCCGCGTTGCTTGGCTCGTTGGGTATTCCCGCCGTGCATACGTTAAAAGGGGTTGGCCAAAACCTGCAAGACCACTTGCAGTTGCGCATGATCTATCGCGTGCAAGGCACACGCACTCTTAATACGCTTGCGAATTCGTGGTGGGGCAAGGCCATGATCGGGCTCGAATACATGCTGACTCGTCGCGGCCCGATGAGTATGGCGCCGTCACAACTAGGTGTCTTTGCAAAATCCGGACCCGAACAAACACGTGCCAATGTGGAATATCACGTGCAGCCCTTGTCGCTCGAGCGCTTTGGTGAGCCTCTGCATAGTTTTCCTGCCTTTACCGCGTCAATCTGTAACGTGCGACCAACCAGTCGTGGGCATGTCAATATCACCTCGCCCGATACCGCCCAACACCCTGAGATCCTCGCGAACTATTTGTCGACACCTGAAGATCGCCATGTTGCGGCCGATAGCATACGCTTAACGCGACGCATCGTTGGTCAATCGGCGCTCGCACGTTTTAAGCCCGAAGAGGTCAAGCCCGGTATCACCGAGGACACAGAAGAAGCGCTCGCTAAAGCCGCAGGTGAAATCGGCACAACGATTTTTCATCCCGTAGGCACTTGTAAGATGGGTCAAGATTCGATGGCTGTCGTGGACGCAAACTTGCGTGTGTACGGCATTCAAGGCTTGCGCGTGGCGGATGCCTCGATCATGCCAACGATTACCTCGGGCAACACCAATTCGCCGACAATGGTGATCGCTGAAAAAGCCGCGCAGATGATTTTGGCGCAAGCAAACTAAGCGCGTCGAATTTCAACAGGCTGGTTTAACGCTTGGATTTCGCAGTCCACCACCGGCGCTCGTCGCTCGAGCACCACGAAGTCGCCATCGCGCTGTGACAACAGCGGGTGATGCCACGTCGCGGGCTTAAACGTTACCCCGCATGAGCCATCGATCCAGAAGGCAGCGATTGAGCTCTCTAGTGGAGTCTTGCCGCCCGTGCTCGGATCGCCGAGCGCCACGACTACAACGAACGGCACCCCGGCAAGCGGAATAAAGGATTGGCTGCCCACACAATGTCGCTCGAGCTCCATCGCGGTAAACGGCAGAGGGTTGGCGCGTGCGCGGTAAAGATTTAAAGAAGGCTCACCGCCATGCGCGGTCAGGACGGGATCGCCGAGTGCGATTTTTTCACTGGTGCCACCATTAATAAACAAACCGCTCGCGATCTCGCCGCCCAAGATATCGCCAAAGGGGGCAAACGCGTATTGGGTCAGTGCTTGGACAACAAGTGATCGGGGGGATGACATTGCACAATTGTAAAAAGACAAAGACACCACAGCATCATCCAGAAACAATTGGCTGTCAATCCTTACATCTCGATACCTATGGCGATTGGACTGTGATTTACCTCAAGCCTACGGTATAGTCGAAAAATCGTGTGTACTGAGTGCATGCTCTGGTTAGCCCTGTTTATTTCTTTAGAGATCACCTTATGAACGTTCCCCACTCCGTCCAAATTATTGCGACCGTTCTATTCGCAATCGCGGTGATCCATACCTTTACGGTTCCTGTGTTCGCCAAGCTTGCACACAAAAATGGACCCCATGCCGGACTATGGCATTTTTTAGCCGAGGTCGAAGCGGTTTTTGGTGTGTGGGCCTTTGTACTCATCGTGGTGATGGCGATGATGGCGGGTACGACGACCATGATCGAGTATGTAGATACCCGCAACTTCACTGAGCCACTTTTTGTCTTTGCCATTATGGTGGTTGCAGCGAGCCGGCCCATTATTGAGCTGGTGAACGGCATGGTACGCGGGTTGGCCCGCATGATTCCGGTGCAGCGTCAGTTGGCAACATTTTTTGTTGTGTTGACTTTTGTGCCGCTTGCGGGCTCGCTCATTACAGAGCCTGCCGCCATGACGCTCGCCGCCCTCTTGTTGCGTGATGGCTATTTCAAGCGACCCGGCCACACAGGCTTCAAATACATGGCGCTCGGAGTGTTGTTTGTTAACGTGTCGATTGGAGGGGTCCTGAGCGCCTACGCAGCACCACCGGTGTTGATGGTTGCCCAAACGTTTGGTTGGGACTCCATGTATATGCTGACGAATTTTGGATGGCGTGCGGCCGCAGCCGTTGCACTCAATGCGTTGATTTTGACAATCATTAATCGCAAAGTGCTCTTGAGTGGTGAAGTCGAAACGCATCACGGCGTGACAGAAGATGTGCCGTCGCGCGTCCCCGTGATCACGTCCTTGATTCACGTCGCGTTCCTCGCGGGCATAGTCGTGTTTGCGCATCACCCCGGTATATTCATGGGCCTGCTTATTTTGTTCATTGGCTTTTGTGAAGCCTATAAGCGCTACCAATCGCGCTTGATGATCAAGGAAGGCCTGATGGTGGGCTTCTTTTTAGCAGGACTTGTGGTGTTGGGTGGTTTGCAGAAGTGGTGGTTACAAGATTTGCTCGGCAGCCTTTCGCCGATTGTTTTGTTCTGGGGGGCGACGGCGCTTACGGCCATTACAGACAATGCTGCCTTGACCTATCTTGGGTCGTTGGTTGAAGGGACTTCCGAAGCGTGGCGTTACATGCTCGTGGCGGGCGCTGTGACAGGTGGCGGCTTGACGGTGATTGCTAACGCACCTAATCCCGCAGGCTTTTCGATTTTGAAGCCGAGCTTTCCAGACGAAACTATTTCACCCGGGCCTTTGTTTTTAGCGGCCTCGATCCCAACGCTGATCGCAGCGACTTTCTTTTTGCTTTGATTTTTATAGAACGATCACGCGCACCTTGCGCGTGACTTGTGCGTGACTTGAATCTTACGGAGCCCGACATGTCAGATCTTGCTTTTTCAACACTTACCCAATTAGCCCAAGGCTTACGTGCAAAAAAATATAGTTCGGAAGAACTTGCGCGAGAGTATCTGACACGCATCAGCAAAGGCAATAAAAAATTGCATGCCTATGTGTTGGTCGATGAAGACAGCACGATCGCTCAAGCGCGCGCAGCGGATCAGCGCCGTGCGGCTGGCTATAGCCTCAGTGCGGTGGATGGCGTGCCGATCGCAGTGAAGGATCTCTGCGACATTGAAGGCCAGATCACCACCGGTGGTTCACAAGACTGGGTGAATCGCCGCAGCCCGACGACCTGTACAGCGGTCGAACGCTTGCTGCGTGCCGGCATGGTGAACTTAGGCAAGACCCACATGGTGGAGTTTGCGTTTGGTGGTTGGGGGACGAACCCTGTGATGGGCACACCCTGGAATCCCTGGGATCTCAACACCCATCGCACACCTGGCGGCTCTTCCAGTGGCTCTGGTGTCGCGGTCGCGGCCGCCCTATGCCCAGCGGCATTGGGTTCTGATACGGGCGGCTCAGTGCGTATTCCTGCTGCGCTGAACGGGATCACCGGTTTAAAAACCACCCGCGGATTAATCAGCTTGCACGGCGCGCTGGCCTTGTCGGGCACGCTCGACTCCATCGGCCCCATGACACGCGATATGCGCGACGCTGCGATCCTGACAGAGCTGATGGCCGGTGCAGATCCTCTGGATCCAACATCCTGCAATCGTCCACTGTTTCAGTGGCACGCCCCAGCAGAGGGACCCAAGCCGTTGGCGGGTACGCGTATTGCGATGTTCCCACCCGGCCAGTATCCAATTGAGCTCGGTAAAGACGTGTTGCGAGTGCTCGAAGATACGCGACGTGTGCTCGTCGATCTTGGCGCAACGATTATTGAAAAGCCTTTCCCTTTTGATTTTCACGACATGATGTTGCGCAACGGCCAGATCATTGCGGCCGAAGCCTTCGCACTCCATCGTGCCTACATAGATGATGAAGCCAAACCATTCGGTCCCTTCGTGCGTAAGCGTATACAGTCAGGCCGCAGTATTTCTGGTGCAGACTACATCGATGCCATGGCAGATCATCGCCGCACGATCGCCATCTGGACTGACTGGATGAGCAACATCGACGCGCTGTTGTCGCCTTGTGCACCGATGGGCGCAGTGCCCCTCACTGAAGTGAATGAATCTAAGACCCCACTCGCCGCGTTCACACGAGCAGGCAATTACATGGGCACCGCAGGTATTTCTTTGCCGGCAGGGTTTGCAGACAACGGTATGCCTCTCGGGATGCAGTTGTTGGGCAAGCCGTTTGACGATGCAACGATGGTGCGCATTGGGATTGCCTTCCAGAACGCAACCGATTGGCACTTAAAGCGCCCGAACCTGTCTGCGTTGGGGCTCTAAGCAATGACTAAACCCTCACTTGGCTTTGTTGGCGTGGGCCGCATGGGTGCGCCGATGGTGCAGCGCTTGCTGGCTGCAGGCTATGCCGTGACTATTTGTGATCCCGTGCCGGCAGCGGTTGACGCACTTGTTAAACAAGGCGCGGTCGCAGCTAAAACACCACGCGATGTGGCCGACCAAGCCGACATCGTCTTTGCAAGCGTACCCACACCCAATATCGTCAAGCAGGTTGCAGTCGGTGGCGATGGCGTCGTGCATGGCAAGCGCATCAAAATTTTTGTCGACTTGTCCACCACGGGCCCTAAGACCTCTGCCGAAGTGAATCAGGCACTGGCTGCGGCGGCGCGTCCAGTGGTGATGGTGGATTGCCCGGTGAGTGGTGGGGTTGCTGGTGCAGAAAAAGGCACGCTGTCGCTCATGATCGCAGGGCCCGCTGCGGCTCGCGCAGAACTTGAGCCAGTCATGAAAGAGCTCGGCCGCATCTTGTTATGTGGCGACACGCCTGGGCAAGCGCAAATGATCAAGGTTGCTAACAATCTTGCCTCTGTGGCGTGTATGGCGATTAGTTGTGAAATGCTGGTGCTGGGTGCAAAAGCCGGTGTGGATCCACAGACCATGATGGAAATCATTAGCGTCAGCAGCGGTCGCAGTGGAGCCATGCAAGATAAGGTGCCCAAGCACATCCTGCCGCGCACGTTTGATTTTGGGTTTTCCAACGCCCTGTCTTATAAGGACGCGCGCCTGTGTCTGGACGAGGCCGAGCATCTGGGCGTGCCACTGGTGATTGGGAACGCGGTGGGCCAAGTCCTTAACATGAGCAAAGCCCAGTTCGGGCCCGATGCCGACTTCACCAACATGATCCGCTTGTTTGAGCAGTGGGCTGGGGTCGAGGCGATCCCGCATAAAAAAGGCGCCAATAAAGCGTCATAAGCCGCGCAACATCACCACCGCAGCACCGCACTCGCACCATAACAGGGCCTGCCGGGTAGTTTGGCAGGCCTTTGGCTCAATAATATTTAGGCTGAGTGTGTCATCTTGCTTTATGGGCCGTGCCCATGCAAGGGATTAGCGAAAAGCCGTTAAAATACAAAGCTTTCCCTTGAATTCTCTGCCTCAAAGAAGATCGTGCCAATCTACGCTTACAAGTGCACCGCCTGCGGCCATGCCGAGGACGTGCTTCGAAAGATTTCCGACAAGCCTTTAACCGTCTGTCCCCAGTGCAATCAAGAGACCTACGCCAAGCAGGTCACTGCTGCGGGCTTCCAGCTTAAAGGCTCGGGTTGGTATGTCACCGACTTTCGTAACAACAGCAGCAGCGGTGCCGCCAAGACGGCCGAAGTCGCCCCCGGCACCACGGCTGCGGATGCAAAGCCCGCCGCCACTGAGGGGAGCAGCGCGGGTTCGTCCTCCGATGCGGGCTCATGCGACTCGTCCGGTGCGGCAGCGGGGGGCTCAAACAGCGCGTCAAATAACAGCGCAAATAGCACCTCAGCCAGCAGCTCAAACACAGCGGCCCCGAGCAGCAAACCTGCTGCACCGGCCGCCACCAGTTCCGCCAGTTCCTCGGGCTCAGGCTCGGGCAGCAGCGCGTCTTAAGCCGCCGCACCCGCCCCATCATGCGCGCCTTCAAAACATACTTCATCACCGGGCTGCTCGTTTGGGCGCCCGTGGTGATTACCGTTTGGGTGCTCAGCGTGCTGGTCAACACACTAGAGAGCGTGGTGCCAAGTTTCTTGTCTCCGCAGGCCTTGTTTGGTCGAGACATCCCTGGCTTTCGGGTGGTCGTCGTGTTGGTCGTGCTGTTTGTCACCGGGATTTTTGCGGCTAATTTTTTAGGCCGGAGTATCTTGCGCTTCTGGGAAGCCATTCTGGGGCGCATCCCACTGGTGCGCTCGATCTATAACTCCGTCAAGCAAGTGAGTGATACCTTACTGGCACCGAATGGGCAGGCCTTTCGTCAGGCCGTGCTAGTGGAGTATCCACGCGCAGGGTGCTGGTCGATCGGCTTTCTCACGGGCACCTCCGGCGGTGAAGTCGCCGAGTACTTGCCTGGTGAGCATGTCAGTGTGTTTGTACCCACCACACCCAACCCGACGGCTGGATTTTTATTGATCGTGCCGCGCAGTGACATCAAACCGCTCAATATGTCGGTTGATGCAGCACTGAAGTACATTGTTTCTATGGGTGTGGTGGCGCCAGCCCTCCCCAAGCAATAAGTTTGTTGCAGTCTTAAGTATCCGATTAATTTTTGTTAGATCCGTCTCGTTCGATCTTTTGGAGTTTGCATGCGTACCTGCTACACCGGCCAGGTTTGTCGTGACCATCTCGGTCAAACCGTTACCCTCTTTGGCTGGGTACATCGTCGTCGTGATCATGGCGGCGTCATCTTTATCGACATGCGCGATCGCGCGGGTCTGGCGCAGATTGTGTTCGATCCAGATAATGCCGAGGGCTTTGCAACGGCGGAACGCCTACGGAACGAATTTTGTATTCGTGTGACCGGCCTCGTGCGTGAGCGTCCTGCGGGCACGACGAATGTTGATTTGGCGTCTGGTGAGATCGAAATCCTCTGCCGCGAAGTTGAGATCCTCAACCCCTCGGTGACCCCACCTTTCCAGCTTGATGACGAAAACTTGTCCGAGACGACTCGCCTGACGCACCGCGTGTTGGATTTGCGCCGTGGTCAGATGCAACGCAACATGATGTTGCGCTATCGCGTCTCGATCGAAGTGCGTAAGTTTCTGGATGACCTCGGCTTTATCGATATCGAAACGCCTATGCTCACCAAGAGTACACCTGAAGGCGCGCGAGATTATCTCGTGCCGTCACGCGTGAACGCCGGTGAGTTTTTTGCCTTGCCACAGTCACCACAGCTCTTTAAACAGATGTTGATGGTGTCGGGCTTTGATCGCTACTACCAGATCACAAAGTGTTTCCGCGACGAAGACTTGCGTGCCGATCGCCAGCCTGAATTCACCCAGATCGATTGCGAAACTTCCTTCTTGAACGAAACCGAAATTCGTGCGATCTTCGAATCGATGATTCGCCACGTGTTCAAAGCCGTACAGAACGTGGATCTGGCAGAGACCTTCCCGATCATGCCCTACAGCGAAGCGATGCGCCTGTACGGGTCAGACAAACCTGATCTGCGCGTCAAGCTCGAGTTCACGGACCTGACCGACGTCATGAAAGATGTCGACTTCAAAGTCTTTGCCCAGGCCGCCACGACCGAAGGCAGTCGCGTTGTTGCCTTGCGTGTGCCACTAGGTGGTTCGATCTCGCGCAGCGAAATCGACAACTACACCAAGTTCGTCGCAATCTATGGCGCGAAAGGTTTGGCCTGGATTAAAGTCAACGAAGTCGCCAAGGGCCGTGATGGCTTGCAGTCGCCGATCGTGAAGAACTTGCACGACGCTGCGCTTGCAGAAATGATTAAGCGCACTGGCGCACAAGACGGCGATCTGATTTTCTTTGGTGCGGATCGCGCCAAGGTTGTGAACGATGCGATTGGCGCCTTACGCGTCAAAATCGGCCATAGCGAATTTGGTCGCGCCAATGGCTTATTCGAAAACGTTTGGAAACCGTTGTGGGTCGTTGATTTCCCCATGTTCGAACACGACGAAGAAGCCGATCGTTACGTCGCCGCACACCATCCGTTTACCAGCCCGAAAGATGGTCACGAAGACCTCTTGGACACCGACCCGTCAAAGGCCATCGCAAAAGCCTACGACATGGTTTTGAACGGTTGGGAGATCGGCGGCGGTTCGGTCCGTATCCATCGTGAAGAAGTGCAGAGCAAAGTATTCCGTGCCTTGAAGATTGATGCCGAAGAAGCACAGCTCAAGTTCGGCTTCCTGCTCGATGCCTTGCAGTATGGCGCGCCTCCGCATGGTGGAATCGCCTTCGGTCTGGACCGCATCGTCACCATGATGACCGGCGCTGAATCGATTCGCGACGTGATTGCCTTCCCTAAGACACAGCGTGCACAGTGCTTGTTGACTCAAGCGCCTTCGCCTGTCGATGAGAAGCAGTTGCGCGAACTGCACATCCGTTTGCGTCAAGCAGAAATCAAACAGCCGTAAGCCCACAGGCAGGGTGGGTCTGTTGACCCGCCCTGACCACCATGTCACTCCTTCGCGTCGTTAGCTACAACATTCATAAAGGACGTTCGCTCGCCGGACGCGATTCGATGGGTGCGTTGCGTCTCGGCCTGCATGGTTTGCGACCAGACCTGTTGTTTCTACAAGAAGTGCAGGGGCGTAACGATCGCTACGCGCGCCTCACTGCGCAGCACGAATCCCTTGCGGCCGCCTTGCATATGGATTGTGCCTACGGTTGTAATGCGATTCGTAGCAAAACCGATCATGGCAATGCCTTGCTTTCAAACCACCCGATTCTCAACTACGAAAATCAGGATATCTCTGACCACAAGCTTGAACAACGCGGACTGCTGCATGGTGTGATTGATGTCGGTGGGCGCGAGGTGCACTGCTTTGTCGTGCACTTAGGCTTGTTTGCAGGCGGGCGTATCCGGCAGATTGAAGTGATGGCCGAACGCATCAAGCGCATGGTTCCTGAAGGCGCACCGATGTTGATCGCGGGTGACTTCAACGATTGGAAAGATCGTCTGGCGCCATTCTTTGTTGAACAGCTCGGTGTCTATGAGGTGTTCGCCCATTCACCCCGCACCCAGGGCATCCTGCCCCGGTTCCGGGAGTCTATGCATCAACTCCGTGGTGTTTGGCGTGGGGAATCTGCAGACGAGATACGCGCAGGGATGTTTCGTCGACAGCATCTGCGGATGAATCAGCTTTCTACCCAGGGGGCGCAAAGCCCGTTGCCCCCGCCACGTACGTTTCCGTCGGCGTTTCCCTGGCTTAGGCTCGATCGTATTTATCAGCGTGGCTTTGCTGTGCGTAGCGCAAAAGTGTTGCGGGGGCGGCCGTGGTCGCAACTGTCGGACCATGCGCCGATCCTGGCAGAGCTAGAGTTACCGTAAACGGCGACACACGTTTAATACTGCGCGCCCTTGCCCGATAGCGTCACGCCAATGCGCAGCAAGACATAGGCGCAGGCATCTGTTGCACGTGCGAACCAAGAGCGCTCGTGGTAGAGCGACGGCTCAACAATCTGGCTGCCTTGCGCGAATGCTTTTTCCAGTGAGTAGGTTAGGGTTGCAGTAAAGGCTGGATCATCCACAACGATATTCGTTTCGCGTGCGAGCAGTAAGCTGAAGGGATCCAGATTAGACGAACCTACGACTGACACGCCATCAATGACGGCGACCTTGGCATGCAGATAGCTTGGCAAATATTCATAAATCGCAATGTCATATTTTAAAAACTGCTGGTAGATCCAGCGCGTTGCGTGATATTGCATGCGGTATTCAATCTTGCCTTGTAGCAGCAGACGCACACGCACGCCTCGTGCTGCGGCATCGATCAGTGCCCGACGTAATTTATGTCCCGGCAAGAAATAGGCGTTCGCGATGATGATGTCATTTTTTGCCGAGGCAATATGTGCAAAGTAGGCCGCTTCAATCGTGCGGCGGTAACGTAGATTGTCGCGCAGTGCGAGAGCAGCGCGCATCGTGCCAGCGTGCGCATGGGGTAGATGGTTGCGTGCATACGCCGCGTGTTTAAAGCGTAGTAGCCGCAATCGCAAATGGCGCACATGTCTCCGTTTCCATTGCTTGATCGTCACGGGCGCCTTGACTGACGCGTCGTCGTACAACGCTTCGTTAGACAAGGGCCAGCCAATTTGCAGCCATAGCAAATCCTGGGCGCGCATCAGTTCGATTGCAAGCGGGCCCGTTAGACTTACGGCATAGTCAAAACGCGGTTCTTTCGGTTCTCGACTTGCGAGCAGCTCCTCCTCAGACAAACCAGAGTAATCATCCTCGATATTGATGCCACCGATAAACGCGAGATGACCATCCACCAGAGTCGTCTTACGATGCATACGCCGCAAACGTAAAAAATCAAAGGATCGAAAACTGAGGTATTTAGGTTCCGGGCGATAGATGCGGCACTGCGCACCGACAGCACGCAAGAGCGATTGAATGGTGCGATCATCTTGTGCGCTGCCATAGCCATCGAGCACGACGCGCACCTTGACCCCGCGCGCAGCCGCTTGCTTTAAGTGATCGAGTATCTTTAACCCTGCCGCATCGAGGCGAAAAATATACGTCTCTAGATGAATGCTCTTCTGCGCCGCATCGAACGCCTCGCAAAGCGCAGGAAAAAGCTCTTGACCGTTTTCGAGCAGAACAACCGCGTTGCCATCATGCCAGCGTAAGTGAGGATGATTAAGCGACATCGTGTTTAGTTCGCGTTCAATTGCAGATAAATCGATTGAATCGCTGGAATGAGCAGAGTGATGAGGACGGGAACCATTAATCCGAGTATCCACTTAACCGTGCGCATATCTGATTGCAATTCCCGGATGGACGAGCCGAGAGTCGTTTCGACACGCCCGACTTCGGAGCGTAAGGTCGTATCCAGAGCACTTATTTCGGAGCGTAAGGTTGTATCCAGAGTACGTATTTCGGAGAGTAGACGCGTTTCAACGCCGTCTATTTTCGCGTCAAGCCGAGTAACAGCAATGTTTAAATCGCTCTTCGTCGCAAACGGATGCAACGAGTCATCAAAGGCATCTTGGATGGCAAGCGCCTGCGCTTCGGCCTGAATTCGAGAAAATCCTGCGGCCTCTAGGCGTTTGGCGTACTTCAGTGTATTGATCATGTCAGTATTGCAATTCAAGGTGGGGCGACTGCTTGTGAACGTTGGTGGAACAAGCACAGTCTGCGCCAACAAAGAAGGCGTTTCAATAGTTTTAGCGGTCGAGCTACGCAAATACCACAGGCATGAAATTGCAACTGAACATTGCTAGACCCTTGACGCGAGGGTGCGTCTGCAGTAACGCTTACGCGCGATCGACGGACGGTTTATCCGCCGATTTTTTGCCACCCAGCAACCCCGTTGCGAGCGCGGTCCCCAGCAAAACGACCCCGCCACCGAGCACCACGTTTAGCGTGACTTCTTCATCCAGCCACAGCCAGCCCCACAGTACACCGAATACCGGGATGAGAAACGAACACGTCAGCGCCTTGGACGGGCCGATGCGCATCAACAACCGGTAATACATGGCATAGGCGAGCGAGGTACACAGCACGACCAGACCCAGCAAGGCTCCCCACGCTCGCGTGCTGATAGGCTCCTGAGGCCAGGCGTACCAGGTGAGTGGCAAGAGGACGATGCCGCCTGCGATCAGAGATCCCGTTGCGGCGGCGATCGGGTCGGCTCCCATCAAATACTTTTTTGTATGGCTTGCCGCGACGCCGTAGAACGAAGGGGCCGCCACCCCTGCCAACACCGCAAGCAAGGAGCCCGTCGCGCCGAGGGACAACTTATCCCACACGAGTACGATGATGCCGGTAAAGCCCACGATTAAACCGAGCAATCGCGCAGGGGGGAGCACATCCTTGAGCCAGAGCCAGGCCACCGCAGCGCCCCACAGAGGCGTTAAGGCATTGATAATCGACATCGTGCCCGAGGGAATGCTGATCGTGGCATAGTTAAACAGGACAAAAGGGATGGCCGAATTAAACATCCCGATCACCACAATACCGCCCCAGTGCGCACGCAACAGCCCAAGTTTTCCTTGTAAAAACAAAAGTGGTAGCAGCAAGAGGCCACCGGCAAGCGTACGCAGACCGGACAGGGCAATCGGCCCAAAATCTGGTACCGCCATGCGGATAAACAAGAATGAGCTGCCCCAAAGTGCGGCAATCAGAATCAAGTCAATTACATCGGCACGGCGCATCGGATGATCTACAAGTACCCTTACAATACGCGCATTGTAAGGTCCTGGTCGATCACCATGAATATTTTGCTAACCGGCGGAGCAGGCTATATCGGCAGCCACACAGCTGTGGCGTTGTCGTCGGCTGGGCATCGTGTGGTGATCCTCGACAACTTCTGTAATAGCCAGCCCGAGTCGGTTCAGCGGATTCAGCAAATCGCCGGTCAACTCGTCACCACCGTACGCGGTGATATCCGTGACACACCTCTTGTTCATCACACGCTACAGCATCACGCCATCGATGCGGCGATCCACTTTGCAGGGCTTAAGGCGGTGGGTGAGTCGGTGCGGATTCCTATCGACTACTACGCCAACAACGTACAAGGGACGATCAGTTTGCTGCAAGCGATGCAGCGCACGCCTTGCCGGACCTTGGTGTTTAGCTCAAGTGCGACGGTCTATGGCGACCCACAATATTTACCGATTGATGAGCAACATCCCACTGCCGCCACCAATGCCTACGGCCGCACCAAACTGCACATCGAGCAGATCTTGGGCGACGTGGCCATGTCTGATCCTGTCTGGCGCTTGGCCGTGCTGCGTTATTTCAACCCAGTGGGCGCGCATTCGTCTGGCTTGATCGGTGAGAATCCTAACGGCATCCCCAATAACTTAATGCCCTTCGTCGCGCAGGTCGCGGTCGGTAAGTTGCGTGAACTGAGCGTGTACGGCCAAGACTACAACACCCCAGATGGCACAGGGGTGCGTGACTACATTCATGTCATGGATTTGGCCGAGGGCCATGTCGCAGCCTTGAGCTACCTCAACCAGCACGCTGGGATTCATACCTTTAATCTCGGTACGGGTCGTGGGTATAGCGTGCTTGAGATGGTGGCCGCGTTCGAGGCCGCAAGCGGCCGATCTGTCCCCTACAAGATTGCGCCGCGTCGTGCGGGCGATATCGCGAGCAGCTACGCGAGCGTTGATTTCGCCTCACAAGCACTCGGCTGGAAAGCCACGCGTGAGTTAAAACAAATGTGTGAAAGCAGCTGGCAGTTTCAGCAAAGCGCCGTCTCTTAAGAAACCCCATGGCACAGATCCCCTGTTTCGTCGTGAATCTTGCCACCGCCACGCAACGACGCGAGGCGATGGAGAAATTGTTCGCGCAACATGGCATTACGCCGCGGTGGTTTGAGGCCGTAGATGGCCGAGCAATGTCTGCTGAGGAAATGGCTAAGCATTTCGCCGCCGACATTGCCGCACACGTGTACGGCGCGATGAATCCACCAGAAATTGGCTGCGCCCTATCGCATTTGTGGATCTATCGTTTAATGGTGGAGCAAGGTATCCCCAGCGCGGTTATTTGTGAAGACGATATTGAGTTAGCACCCGACTTTGCAACATTGCTTGATGACCAGACAGGACTGCAAAGCATGTTTGGTAACGACGAGTCGGTGATGGTGCAACTGACGCATGTTAAGCGTGGTTATCGCTTTGGTGCGCGCGCAGTCGGCAACTACGAAATCGTTCGACCCGATGGTGGAGTCTGGCGAACCTCGGGTTATTTCATCACATTGGCCGCAGCCCAGCGCATGTTGCTCGGTGCCTATCCAGTTTGTGCAGCAGCAGATTATTGGCTTTACTTTGAGCAACAAAGGTTTTTAACGCTGTATGCACTGACGCCCAACGCCGTGTGGGATCATGCGTTCAGTCGACACTCGTTTATTTCGCAAGGGCGCAGACCACGCCATCGGATGCGTCGTCGCCTTGGGTATACCCTCAAACGCTTATGGAAGGTTGTTGTGATTAAGCCTCTGTTTGTGAAGAAGCTGATCGAGCGAACCTCACAGAGGCACTAGCGTTAATAAACCTAGAGTGGTGACGTTTTTTTCAGATAGTTCGTATCCGACAGCGCCATGAACCACCCAATCATTAGTGCATAAAAACTCATGGTGCGCATGCCACGGAACATCAGCTCGGTGAGTCCAAACGCAAAGAATCCAAGGCAGACACACAAGCCCATGGCCGCAGCCACCCGCGCCGATTGAGGCACGCCACCTGCCAGCCGTCGTACAAAGATCCACGCGGGCGCAAAGTACAACAAGAGCAAGGCGCATAGACCCAATAAGCCGTGTCCGGCCATCATGTAAAAGATGTCGTTGTGTGGTTCGTCGAACTTTTCTTTCGTGGTGAAGTCGGAAATAACTTTCGCTTCTGCGTATTTTTCTAAGGCAGGACCGAATAGATTGGTGGCACCGTTGCCGAGCAAGGGGTTTTCTGTAAACATGAGCCACGAGGCTCGCCACAGTTGTACGCGCACACACATGGATGAAATTGTGTTGGGCTCACTGGCGCATTGAACTAATTGATCGACGCCTTGCTGCATACGCGTACGCATAGTGGAGCTCGAGGCAAAGACGGCGGCAGCCAGTACGAGTGCGATGACAACCGGCACAAACAGCTTGCGCGGATTAAACGTCCCCAGCCAAAGCACCAAGCCAATCAAGATAAAAAAAGGCATCGCTACCCAACCGCTACGGGTTTGGGTGGTCATAAAACCTAAGACCCCTGCAAAACCGATGAGCGCTTTGAGTGCGATTTCAGTGCGGCGGTAAGGTGTGAGTCGCCAGCCGATGGAGAGCGTCGACAGCGTGGCGAGTAAGATCAATAAATTCCCGTATGACACGGCGTTGTACTGCGGAAACTGGTCGACCCGCTCTAGCTCAGACCAGGTCAAGCTAAAGCCAATATAGGTTGCGGCAACGGTTCCAATCGTCAGCCCCCAAGCCGCTTGGCGCAGCCATTGGGGGATCAGGCTCAAGCAAGCACCTAAAATAACAGCGGTGCCTAAACTTAAGCGTAGCCCGCGTTCAAGCTCTGCGGTGTGAGTACCGCGGGTGGTCAACATGGCAACCAAGACCATCAGCACCCAGCATCCTAAGGCTAGCCCAAGTCCGCGGTAGCGGTACAGCTCAGCAAGCGTTGCACGAATGCCGCCCGCACGCGTGAAACAGATGGATAGACAGACAACCACCAGCGCATAAAAGACCGCACTGGTTCGTCCGATTTCTGTGAGCATCAATGCTGGTAGGGCTGCGATTAAGAGCGCTACCAACGCCGAGTCGGTACGTTGTTTCAACATAGTCGTAATGATAACGGTTTATGCGCGGCTGACGTTTTTCATCCGAATTTTTGTGCAGATCACGGCAATCAAGATAGACATCGCGACGCACAGCACTAGGCCGATCGTGACCCCAAGATTGACGGATAGTCTGGCTACCACCATCCCCACAAGCGCTGTACCAAACGCGCTGCCCAGCGCCCTCGTGGTCTGGATCAGTGCAGTGGCGACACCCACATCATTTTGTGCGGCCAGCATTTGCATGAAGAGTGTGTAGTTGGGTAATAAGAAGCCCAGTCCGATCCCGCATACCGAGGTTGTCAACAAAATCCACCAGGCGGGGCTCTCGACTGAAAACGTCAAGGTGAACGCGCAGCCGAGTCCGAGCAACACCGCCCCGAATACCATCAGCCGCGCGGGTTCGCTTTGGCGGGCATAGAGGCGGCCATTCAGGATGCTGCCAATCGAGATGCCCGCAACCAGTGGCGCCATCAGCAAGCCGGCATGCGACGGGCTAAAGCCAAACACGTCCTGCAGTAATAAGGGAATGTAAAAAATAAGGATAAACATCACTGCGCCCGACAAGATTCCGGCCAGATTCAGCAGGCGCGCCTCTGGGGTCTGTAGTACCCGTAACGGAAAAATAGGCGTTTGCGCGCGCCGCTCTGCGGGCAGCAGTAAAACAGCCGCGAGCACACCCACACACAACAGGGCTAGGCCCCACAGCCGCAAGCCATCATGGCTTTTGCCGGTGAGCAACTCCACACCTGCCAGCGGTGCACCGACCGCGAGAGTCAGTAAAAACGCCCCGAGCCAGTCCAGCCTAAGCGAGGCATCACGCACAGGCTTGATCGACGGAAAATAGCGCCAGGTCGTGACGAGACCAAGCAGCGCTGCGATCGGCGTTAGAAAAAAAGCAGCCCGCCAACCAAGGGCCTGCGTCACCGCGCCACCAATGACAGGCCCTAAGCCGCTTGCCACCGCAAAGGTAATTGAGGTCACCAACATCCAGCGCACTCGCCGCTTGGGGTCCGGAAACAAATCAGCCGGCGCTGCAAACATGCTGGCAATCATCATGCCGCCGCCCAAGCCTTGCAGGACCCTAAACAAAATCAGTTGCTGCATCGATTGCGACAGGCCGCACAACACAGAGCCAATCATCACCATCGCCATCGACAGTATCATCAAGGGTTTGCGACCGTACAAATCGCCCAGCCGCCCAAAGATTAAAATCGTGACAGCAGAGGCCAGAAAATAGCCGGTACCCACCCAAGCGTAGAGTTCCATATCGCCAAGCGTCTGTGCGACCTGGGGTAGCGAGGTGCTGACAATCGTCGCATCAAAGGCCACCACGACAGCTGAGGCCGCAATGCCAGACATGGCGAGCAGCAATTCGCGTCGCGAGGCGGGCGTCTCGTTGGGAGGCGGGGCGGAGGCAGGTGCGGAGAAGGGCGTGGGGGCAGACACAGTCATTCGGGTAAATACCTATAAATGACAGAATAGCACCACCGAGCACACCACCACAGTGAAATTCAGCGCAAAATAAAGAAAAACCATTTCAGCACAAATAACAACCGGTCCAGGAGACAAGACTTGAAAGCTCGCATTCCATCCGTCACTCAACCCCTTCGTCGACAGTTACTCGCCTCTTTAGGGGTTGTCGCTGCCGCAGGCTTGCTCGCCGCAGGTCCGTCCGTTGCCCAGGCCCAAACCGCCAACTGGCCGACCAAACCGATCCGTATCATCGTCCCGTATTCGGCCGGCGGTGGCACCGACATTATTTCGCGTAAGTTGGCCCAAGGTCTCGGCCCTTTGCTCAAGCAAACCATCATTATTGAAAACAAGCCTGGTGCCAACGGCATCATCGGCACCGATATCGTCGCCAAGTCCGATCCTGATGGTCACACCTTTGTGATGGTGGTGTCGACACACCTGATCAATCCGCTCGTTACCAAGAGCATGCCTTACGACACGTTCAAGGATTTGGCGGGCGTGACCGTGGTGGCCGACTCCCCACTGATTTTTGTGACCTCGTCCACTTTCCCGGCCAAGACCATGGTCGAGTTCACCAAAGCCATGCGCCAGAAGCCCAAGACCTACTCCTACGGCAGCTCCGAGAACATGACCAAGCTCGTTGGCGCGATGTATGCTAATGCAGAGAAGCTGGACATGGTGAGCGTGTCCTACAAAGGCGGCGCACCGCTCATGACGGATGTGGTGGCCGGCGTCACCACCGTAGGTATCACGAGTATTCTGACCGCACGTAACTTGATGAATGCAGGGCGCCTGACACCGCTCGCCGTCACGAGTGCGCAGCGCTCGGCTGCTGTACCAGATGTACCGACCATGCAAGAAGCGGGCGTCAAAGATTTTGATATCACCCAAAGCTATGCCATGTACGCACAAGGCAAGACACCGATGGCATTGTTGGAAGCCATGCAAAAAGCGGTGAACACCGTGGCGCATTCACCTGACATGAAAGCCGCGCTCGCTGACCAAGCTGCCTGGCCTGTCGCGCAACCCGTTGCCGAGTTTCATGATCGCATCAAGCGCGAAGCCGCCTTCTTGCAAGACCTCGCTAAGCGTATCAATTTGCAGGGCGATTAAGCTTTTGTAGCAAGGAGTCAAAGAGATGTCACAGTTGCAAACCTCACCGCGCGGCTGGAAGCGCGCGGACCTCGAGCAAGATCAGTCCTGGGTGCATCGACTGAGCGAGCAAGAGATCCACGATCTTGAGGTCGGGTTGCGCCACGCACTGGCGCTGAATAAAAAAGAGTTTGAACTGTCCGCGGCAGATTTTCCGGTGACAGCTGTCACCGAACAGCTGCTCAAGCGCACCATGGATGCGACGCAGACAGGCCTTGCCATCAGTGTCTTGCGGGGCTTTCCCGTGGCGCGCTGGAGCAAGGCCGATATGCGTACCTTGTTCTGGTGCATGGGCTTGCGCGTTGGGGTGCCACGTCCACAGGGTAAACAAAGCCAGTACGTGTCGGATGTGCTCAACACCGGGGGCACCTACCGCGGCGGCACAGGCCGTGGTTACAACACCAATTCAAAACTTGATTTTCATGCAGACGGCAGTGATGTCGTGGGCCTCATGTGTTTACACACTGCGCAAAGCGGCGGCAAGAGTTTGATCTCGAGTTCGCTCAGCGCGTATCAAGAGCTTGAGCGTCGTCGCCCTGACTTAGCAAAAATCTTGACTGAGCCGTTTTATTTCAGCCGTCAAGGTGAGCACGCAGCCGAAGAGACTCCGTACTATCAGGCATCAATTGTCGGTTTCAAAGACGGCCGCTTTGCGTGTCGCCATATTCGCAATCACATCACCGGTGCGCAGCTCACGTTTGAGAACGTCCCGCGCTTGACCCCCTTGCAAACCGAAGCGCTCGACATGTTTGATGCGCTCCTTGCGAGTGAAGAGATCTGCTACCACATGGATCTGCAGCAAGGGGATTTTCAGTTTCTGAATAATCACGTCGTGTTGCATGCCCGGACCGAATACGAAGACTTCCCCGAGCCCGAGCGCAAGCGCCACCTCTTGCGTTTGTGGTTGTCGTTGCCACAAGGCCAGGCGTTGCCCGACCTGTGGTCGATTGCGTACAAGGATGTTTCAACGCGCGCGTTGCGCGGCGGCTTTCGTGGTGTGGGTATTACGCCCGAGATCCGCGCCTTTGAAGAGCGCTTGTGCAAAGAACACAACATCGCCTGCCGTGTGTATCAAGATAAAGATCAGCACCATAGAGAGCACCAACAGCAATGAATATCTACGAACAAGACCTGGCTAAAAACGCAGCCAACTACACAGCGTTGACTCCCGTTGACTTTATCGAGCGTGCCGCGGAAGTATTCCCCGACAGGTTGGCCGTGATTCATGGCCCGCTTCGCCGCACCTGGTCGCAGACCTACCAGCGCAGCATGCAGCTTGCCCATGCGCTGCGCGCCTTAGGCATAAAAAAAGGCGATACTGTCACGGCCATGTTGGCTAACACGCCAGAAATGATTGAAAGCCATTTTGGTGTGCCCGCCCTCGGTGCGATACTCAATGCGTTGAATACACGGCTTGACGCTGCGAGCCTGACCTATATGTTGAACCATGCGCAAGCCAAGGTCGTTCTGGTCGACCGTGAGTTTGCCAAGGTGATGCAAGAGGCCATCGCACACGCTCAAGTCAAACCCATCGTGATTGATATTGATGACACCCAATATCAAGGCCCGGGTGATCGTATTGGTACGTATGAGTATGAGGCGCTATTAGCGGCCCAAGCCGAACGTGCCGCGCAAGAGCCGATTCATTTCACAGGCGATGAGTGGGATGCCATTTCACTGAATTACACCTCCGGTACAACCGGTGAGCCTAAAGGCGTCGTGTATTCCCATCGTGGTGCCCAGCTTGCTGCGATCAGCAATATTCTGGAATGGGACTTACCGTCGCATGTCGTTTATTTGTGGACCTTGCCGATGTTTCATTGCAACGGCTGGACCTATCCTTGGGCGATCGCAGCTCGTGGTGGCATCAACGTTTGTTTGCGAAAGGTCACACCCGAAGGCGTATTTAGCGCCATCCGCGATTACAACGTCAGCCACTTCTGCGGGGCACCGATTGTGCACAGCATGCTCGTCAATGCCCCCGAGGCTATAAAGAAAGACGGCATGAGCAAACTGAACGGCCGACGTGTGCAAGCCATGGTGGCCGGTGCCGCACCTTCGGCGACCTTGATTGAAAGCATGGAGTCCTTGGGCATTACGCTGACCCACGTGTACGGCTTGACCGAGGTTTATGGCCCCTGCACCGTGTGTGCACCACAAGAAGACTGGGATGCGTTGCCCGTCGCAGACAGGGCTGTGTTCAATGCCAGACAAGGCGTGCGCTATCACCTGCAAGCTGGGGCCGATGTACTCGATCTAGAAACCTTGCAACCTGTACCGCGTGACGGCACGACCATCGGTGAGATCGTTCTGCGCGGCAACATGGGGATGAAAGGCTATCTGCGTAACGCAAAAGCGACCGAAGCCGCCTTTGCCGGTGGCTGGTTTCATACCGGTGACCTGGGTGTGCGTTACCCCGACGGGTACATCAAGATCAAAGATCGCAGCAAAGACGTCATTATTTCTGGTGGTGAAAACATCTCCAGTATTGAGATCGAAGACGTCTTATACAAACATCCAACGATCTTGGCGGTTGCCGTCGTGGCCAAGCCACACCCCAAGTGGGGTGAAACGCCCTGCGCCTTTATTGAGCTCAAGCCCGGGGCACAAGTTAGTGTCGAGGACCTCATCAAGCACTGCAAGCAACATTTGGCTGGTTTTAAGGTGCCGGGGGCGATAGAGTTTGGCGAGTTACCCAAGACGTCCACCGGCAAAATCCAGAAGTTTGAGCTGCGTAAGCGCTCGGGAGCGGTCAACGCGATTGATGTATAAAATACGGGCAATTCTTAATAGGTAACCCCCTCGCATGGCCTATGTATTAGGCGCTTTTGTCGTATCGCTTATCGTGACCCTACTGCTGGTCAGGTACCGTCGACTGCACGTCGAATTTTCTGGCGATACGGATTTCGAGGGCGTACAAAAATTCCACACTAAGGCCGTCCCCCGCGTGGGCGGGATTGCCCTGCTCATTGGCATGGGCATGACGACACTTATTGCGAGCTTTAGAGACCCAGAGGTCGTCAAAGCCGTTGGCCTGCTCGTTTTAGCCAGTTTGCCGGTATTTTTAGGCGGTTTGGCGGACGATATCACCAAAAAAGTACGCGCCCGTGTGCGTTTAAGTCTGGCTCTAATCAGCGGGGGACTGGCGTATTTCTGGCTTGGTGCAGACGTTAATCACCTTAATATCATCGGCGTAGATTGGCTACTGCAGTTTGGTGTCGTGTCATTCCTGTTCACGATCTTTGCGATTGCGGGGTCTGCCAACGCGATCAACATTATTGACGGCTACAACGGCTTAGCGTCCGTGGTGTCCGCCATGATTCTGTCGGGGATAGCGTATGTATCCTTTTATCTAGGCGACCGACTTTTAGTGGTTACCTCCGTTGGTATGTTGGGCGCTATTAGTGGGTTTCTAATCTGGAACTACCCCCGCGGCTTGATTTTCTTGGGCGACTGCGGTGCGTACTTTATCGGCTTTATGATCGGCACCCTTTGCGTACTCATGTTGGCGCGGCACCCACATGTATCGCCCTGGTTCCCATTGTTACTGTGCATCTACCCCGTCTTTGAAACCCTGTTTTCGATCTACCGTAAAAAGCTCGTTAGAGGTAAATCCCCCGGTGCCCCGGATGGCGTGCACCTGCACATGCTGGTCTACAAACGTATGGTGCGCTGGGCCGTTGGTACGGACGAAGCACGCTTGATCAATCAGCGTAATGCCATGACCTCACCCTATCTCTGGATCCTGTCTTCGATGGGGACGATCCCTGCTGTACTGTTTTGGCAATACGACTATGTCTTGATGGCGTTTGTGTTCCTGTTTTCTGTCAGCTATGTCGTCTTGTATCGTCGACTGGTGTTGTTCAAGATGCCACGCTGGATGGTGTTAGAAAAGAAACGGCGCCGCTAACATGCGTGTGCTGCACGTCCTCAAGACATATTTCCCGGACACCTACGGTGGTATTGAGCAAGTGGTGCACACCATCGCCAGCCATACGACCCCCCTCGGTATAGAAAACCGCGTCCTAGTCTTAACACCAGGCGAACCCCGCAGCGATATCGCCCCAGCTGGGTATGAGATCAAACGCTACAAGCGCGATCTGTATATTGCTTCGACCGGATTTTCAGTTAGTTTCCTCACCCACTTCAAACAAGAGGCTGCCTGGGCCGATGTCATGCACATGCATTTCCCCTGGCCTTTTGCTGACCTCAGCTATTTATATGCTGGGGTGAAGAAGCCAAGCCTGATCAGCTATCACTCTGATGTCGTCAATCAGGTACAACTTAATAAGTTGTATGCGCCTTTACGCGACCGCTACTTGGCCAAGATGCAAACGATCGTGGCCGCATCGCCCGGGATTATGCAGTCAAGCCCGGTTTTACAAAAATTTAAAAATAAGACGCAGCTGATCACCTACGGGATTGAGCACTTTGACCAATTGCCTGAAAAAGATGTTGAGGTGCAGTCTTGGCGACAGCAGTTCGGCGAGCGTTTCTTTTTGTTTCTAGGCGCCTTGCGTTATTACAAAGGCCTGCATATTTTGTTGGACGCGCTCAAAGGGCGCGACTACCCGACAGTCATCGTCGGTCGTGGCGATCAGCACGAGGCCTTACAAAAACAAGCCCAGGCTTTGGGCTTAAAGAATCTGCACTTTGTGTCAGAAGTCACCAACGAACAAAAGCGTAGCATCATGCGTGCGGCGTACGGTTTTGTCTTCCCCTCGCATATCGCGTCTGAGGCATTTGGTATCGTGCTGGCGGAAGCGGCACAGCAAGGCACGCCAATGATTACGTGCGAGATTGGCACGGGCACGAGCTACGTTAATCAAGATGGTGAGACAGGTTTGGTTGTCCCGCCTGCAGATGCGATTGCTTTTGGTCAGGCGATGGATGCGTTCTGGAATCAGTCGCAGCAAATCGCACAGTGGCGTGTGGGGGCGTTGCAGCGCTACAAAGATAACTTCATGGCCGAGACGATGGCGCAGAAGTATGTTGGGGTGTATCGCACTCTTTCGTGACAAAAGTTGCATCTATTGCATTTATTGCACTTGTTGGGTTAAAATATGCTTGTGTCTGTTTGACTGAAGGCGTACTCAAACGGCACACCCAAACATCACACCCACACCTGACACCTAAAGACAACAACAGAGAGCCATGGGCACTACCCTCGACAGAGACAGATTTGTCCCACCCCCTTTGAATGAGAGTGAAACGGAGATGGTCAAGGCGGCTGAGCGTCTGATCATGGCGTGCTTGGATCACTCGCGCGCTGCCACCATCACTATAGAAAGTGATGACGGGTCTACTCCAAGTGTTCGGGTACCGCCTCAGGTGTTACGAGTGTTAGGTCAGGCGCTCGGACTCATGGCTCGTCACCAGCCCATTATGCTGATTCCTGAAAAACAAGAATTGAGCACGGTCGAGGCCGCAAATTTTCTCAATGTGTCCCGTCCTTTTGTCATCAAAGAAATTGAGGAGGGGCGATTGAATCATCGAATGGTTGGTACGCATCGTCGAATTTTATTTTCAGATCTCATGACGTATGCAAAAGCGATGCGCGCGAAGCAACAGCAAGCGCTCGACAAAATGGCAGAAAATGCACGTGAACTCGGTTTGGAATATTAAGCAACACAAAAATGGCAGGACATAGTCGCTACACCGCTTTTCTGGATGCAAACGTTTTATATTCAGTCGCTATTTGTGATGCCCTGATGGAAGTTGCCGCGACCGGCATCTATGCCGCGAAATGGTCAAAGGCGGTCGATGACGAATGGATTCGTAATTTAGCTAAAAATACAAATCGACCCGAGTCCGACTTCCATGTTCGGCGGGACTGCATGCATGAGACATGTCCTGACTGGGAGATTTTGGAAGAGCAGTGGAGAGCGATTGAGCCATGTGCTGATGTTCCAGAGTCCGATCGACATGTGTTGGCGGCCGCAATCGCGGGCCATGTAGACTCAATTGTGACCAAGAATGTCAAAGACTTCCCCGCAGCAACGTTAAGCCCATTACACATTACCGTATTACATCCTGATGAGTTTCTGTTGCAACAGTTAGAGCTTGAGCCGCTCGTCGTCTTGCCGGCATTTAAAACAATGCGTGCCCGACTAAAAAATCCTAGCTATACCCCAACGCACTTTGTGCATGCGATGGAGCGTAACGGTCTCACACAGACTGCATCATTTTTAGAGCAGGCGTTGCAATTGATTTAGATTAGGTTGTTGACGCTACTTCAGCCAGCCAACTTTTTATACGTCGCAGCCGTCGCCTCTGCACAGCTTTCCCAAGTAAACAACCGTGCACGTGCCAAGCCCTGTTCGCGCAGCGCGATAGACAGCGCTTGATCGTCCAATATCCGCAGCATTGCCTCGAGTAACGCACTAACATCAGTCGGCTCGACCGCCAGCGCGGCGTCACCTGCTACCTCGGGCAACGAAGTCGTCGTCGACGTAATCACCGGCACCTGTGCAGCAAAGGCTTCGAGCACCGGCAAGCCAAAGCCCTCGGCTAACGAGGGAAACAACAGCGACTTCGCCGCTTTCATAATCGGAAGCAACTCTGCATCTGACACATGTTGTAGCCAAATGACTTTACCCGCACGTGCGTCCTGCTCAATTTGTGCAATTTCTTGCTCGCACTTCCACCCCGCACGGCCAACAATCACGAGCGGTACTTGCTTCCGTTCTGCGTCTGGCAAAGAACGATGCGCCGCAATTACGGTGCTGACGTTCTTGCGTGGTTGCAAGGTGCCGACTGAAATAAAGTATTGCGCGGGCAACGCAAACTTTTCACGCACCATCGCAAACTCTTCTCGCGTCACGTCACGAAACCAGCGCGTATCGACTCCAAGTGGAATCACACTAACGCGATCCGCTGCCACACCAGTCCATTTGCACAGTTCACTTTTTGAATATTCTGAAATGGTAATGATGAGATCGGCCCAGCTAATTGCTTTTTTCCACAATGCATTCTTCGCGCCGCGAAACCGTCCGCTTGACCATTCCGGATGCGAAAAAGGAATGGCATCCATCAGTGTCGCCACCATGGGTGCGAATTTAGTCCGGGGAACATAGTGATCGGTGGCGTGAATCAGATCCACCTGACCTAGCCCGCCGATACCTGGAAAATCACCGCCAGTGACTGCCGAATACAACGCACCAATAGGATATTTTCCAAGATGAAGCACTGGGCGTGACGCAAGTGCAAGTGCAGCCGAACCAAGCACTTTGCGGTCAAGCGCGTGTACGTCTTGCGTACCCACATCAAACGAAAACGGCGCCAAACCCAGCTCTTTACACTTGGCAAACTGCTTCATTAATTCTTGTGTGTAGTGACTGATGCCGTCCTGTGAGCCGCCGGCCAGGCCTTTGCATAAGGCCGTTACACCGAAGCCCACGCGCATCATGACGCGGCGTCCAACATCCAGGCCAGCGTTTCGCGCAGACGGCGTGGTTGCCAGTCTGGCACAAACTGTTTCAGCTGTGTGGCGTCACCACCGAGCTTGAGCACTTCATTCGCACGTACAAACTGCGGATTGATACGCGCTTCGATCTGGTGGCCTGTCAATTCGGTTGCCAAGGCCAAGGCTTCTTTCAACGAAACCAAATTGCTGGAACACACGTTTACCGTTTGCCCGATCGGTGCGGCTTCAATTAGCTTGCGATACGCATGGGCGATATCGCGTACGTCGTTGAATTCGCGCCATACATCCATGTTCCCCAACTCAATCGCACTTTGTTTACGCACAAAATGTGAGACGATCTTTGGGATTAAAAAGCTTTCTGATTGACCAATGCCGGTGTAGTTAAACGGGCGCGCCAGCACAACCGGTATTTTCGGTAGCCACAGGCGAGCCATGTATTCCATCGCTAGTTTGCTTACCGCGTAGTCGTTGGCGGGGTTCACAGGATTACTTTCGCTTAACAAGCCACCTTGCAGATTGCCGTACACGTTCGCACTGCTCGCGAGCAACACACAACGCAGGTCTGCCGCGACGGGCTCTAAGGCTTCAAGCAGATTGCGTGTGCCCACTAAGTTCACGTCGTAAAACGCTTTAGGTTGACCGTGTCCCACAAAGGCAACGCCCGCCAAATGAATCACATAGTGTGGCTTGGCCGCGAGCACGGCTTGTTTCAGCGATGCGGGGTCCAGCAGATCGGCTTTTACGCAACGCGCAAAAGTGGGGGTGACGTCACCGAGACCCCAGACTTCGTAGCCATTGGCCTCGAGCTCTCTAGCCAAGTGATGGCCAGTAAAGCCCTGCAGACCGGTCACTAGTACGCGACGATCGTGATCAGGCGGCATCACGCGCTGCGCTGTGGTCATTTAGAACGAGAAACCGCGCTCATTGCGCGCCAAGTCTGCCACCACCATCATGCGACAGAGCTCTTCGAGCGTTGTCTTGGACGCCCAACCAAGTTTTGCCCTCGCTTTTTCTGGATTACCAATCAATAACTCTACTTCGGCAGGACGATAAAACTTGGGATTGATCTTAACGAGTGCCTTGCCCGTTTTAGTGTCAATACCTTGCTCTTGCTCCGCACTGCCTTTCCAGTCCAGTGTGATGTCTGCCGCTTTAAACGCCATGGTGACAAAGTCACGGACCGTTTCTGCGCGGTTGGTGGCCAACACAAAGGTGTCGGGCGCATCGGCTTGCAGCATACGCCACATACCTTCGACATAATCTTTTGCGTAACCCCAGTCGCGCTTGGCATCCAGGTTGCCAAGCTCAAGTACGTCGAGCTTGCCCAGTTTGATTTTCGCGACGGAGTCTGTGATCTTGCGGGTCACAAACTCGCGGCCACGCAGGGGCGATTCGTGGTTAAACAAAATGCCGCTGGTTCCGAAGATCCCGTAGCTTTCACGGTAATTGATGGTCATCCAGTGTGCGTATAGCTTGGCGACACCGTAGGGGCTACGTGGATAAAACGGGGTGTCTTCAACTTGCGGAATCGCCTGGACCTTGCCAAACATCTCTGAGGTGCTCGCCTGATAGAAGCGGATCTTTGGGTCAACGATACGAATCGCTTCAAGCAAGTTCACCGGGCCGATGCCCGTGATTTCAGCGGTGGTGATTGGTTGTTCAAAGGACACGCCGACAAAGCTCTGGGCAGCGAGGTTGTAAACCTCGGTGGCACCCGAAGTCTGTAACAAGCGGATGCTGGACGACAAGTCGGTCAGGTCGTACTCGACTAAATGCAAATTGGGATGGTTTTGAATGCCAAGCTCTTCAATACGCCAAAAGTTGACGGAGCTCGTGCGACGGTAGGTGCCGTAAACCTTATAGCCTTTACCTAACAGTAATTCAGCTAAATATGCGCCATCTTGTCCAGTGATCCCTGTGATCACTGCCGTGTGCGTTGTTCCTGATTTCGACACGTTTTGTCCCAGTTTGCATTCAAAGCGAGGATTATACTTCTGCATCGCTGTTGTGGACTTTGCTCCCAAGCTCACTAAACAAAGACATGATTAAGTCGACGGTTAAGTATTTATATGACGTGTGTACCGGTGGCGTCAGCAAAAAGGTGCTGAAGTCGATTGTCACCCGCTACCCCCAGGTCGACCCGTTTGTGCGCAACATCCAAACCAAGTTGTTTGATTGGTATTTGGTTAAGCCGCGCATCGTCCAGTTTCGTCCAAACTCCGACACTAAGATATTGTTCGTGGACGTCTCGTTTTTTGTCCTAGAAGACCATAAAACTGGCATCCAACGGGTCACGCGCAGCATTTTGATGGAGCTGCTTAAAAACCCACCCAAGGGTTTCACGGTTCAGGCCGTTTATGTCGATCGGCACGTTGGGTTTAAGCCCGCACGCGTGGTGCAAACCTCGGCGACTGATTTGTCCGTGACGCGGGATCCAGAGGCCCAGCCCTTGCAGATCGCACCGGGGGATGTGTTTTTTGGATTGGATTTCGCTTGTGTCACCACGCTAAAAGAACACGCCTACCTCTCTAAGCTGAAAGACGCGGGGGTTAAGGTTTATTTTGTTATTTATGATTTGTTGCCCCTGCAGTTTCCCCAATACTTTCCGCCCTCCCACAAAGGCTTCCATGAGCGGTGGTTGCGCGTATTAGCCAAATACGACGGTGTATTGTGTATTTCAAAGACAATCGCCGACGATTACAGAAATTGGCTGCGTGATAACGGTATTTCGGCGGCGCCTGGCTTCGATATCGCATATTTTCATCTAGGGGCTGACTTGAATAGTTCGGCCCCGACCAAAGGCATGCCTGCCGATGCGCCTCAGATCCTTGCGAAACTTACTGCACGCCCCAGTTTTTTAATGGTCGGTACGCTTGAGCCCCGCAAAGGCTATCGACATATCGTCGATGCCTTCAGCCGGCTGTGGCTCGGCGGCGAGGATGTCAATCTAGTGATCGTCGGTAAAGTAGGTTGGAACATTGAGGGGTTGGTGCGTGCGCTCCAGTCCCACCAAGAGCTGGGCAAACGCCTAATTTGGTTGCAAGGCGTGAGCGACGAATATCTTGAACGCATCTATGGTGGATGCACAGCTCTGATCGCAGCCAGCGAAGGCGAAGGCTTTGGGTTGCCCATCATCGAAGCAGCCCAACATGGTCTGCCTGTTGTATTGCGTGATATCCCCGTGTTCCGCGAAGTCGCGGGGGAGGCAGGTTTCTATTTCCCCGCGCACTCGGCAGAAGATACTGCGCAATGCCTAAAGGATTGGCTAGCGTTGTATCAATCTGGGACGCATCCCAAAAGCGAGGGCCTCGCCTACCAGTCCTGGGAGAAAAGCGTGCAACAGATTCGTGGCGTATTAGCCTTGCAGTAAGCCCGCTTCAGAGACATTTTGCCCTCTGAAATGCGATAATGCTTGCACTTCAACCTTGACGGTCAAGCATGAAACTTATCCCTGTGATTCTGTCTGGTGGTGCCGGCACCCGTTTGTGGCCGGTTTCCCGCGAACAGCACCCAAAGCCTTTTATTCGCCTAGCTGATGGCCTCAGTTTGCTGCAAAAGTCGTTTTTGCGCGCGAAAGGGCTGCCCGAGGTGGTTGAAGTCTTAACCGTCACGAACCGCGATTTGTTTTTTAAGACCGCCGACGAATACCGCGAAACCGGTCCGATCCCGATGCCGCTGGGTTTTATTCTTGAGCCTCAAGGGCGCAACACAGCCCCCGCGATTGCTGCGGCCGCGATCACGATCAATCAACAGTATGGCCCTGACGCCGTGATGCTTTTCTTGACGGCCGATCACTTGATCGGTGACGTCAAAGCCTTCACCCAAGCCGTACAAACGGCGGTCAAGCTTGCTGAGACCGGCAAGGTGACGACCTTTGGTATTAAGCCCGAAGCGCCTGAAACTGGCTATGGCTATATTGAAGCCGAAGGCAACACCGTTAAGCGCTTTGTTGAAAAGCCCGATCTAAAAACGGCGCAGTCGTATGTGGATAGCGGCAAGTATTTGTGGAACTCCGGTATGTTCTGCATGACCGCCAAAACCGCGATGACCGAGCTTAAAAGCTACGCACCCCAAGTGCTTGAGGCCGTGGAGAAAAGCCTAGCGGTGTCGCGCCGCGTAGAAGGCAGCGGTCAGTATCAGATCGAGCTCGATGCCGACACCTTTACAAAAGCAGAAAGCATTTCAATTGACTACGCCTTGATGGAAAAAACCACGCACGCAGCGGTGGTCGCGTGTTCAATCGGTTGGAGCGATATTGGTTCGTGGAACGCGCTCGGTGACTTGATTGCCCCTGATGGTAATGGCAACAGCATCGAAGGCGAAGCTTATTTACATGATGTCAAAAACACTTACATTCAATCGACGGATCGATTGGTGGCCGCCGTTGGTGTCGACAACCTCATCATTATTGATACAGCCGATGCCTTATTGGTTGCCAGTAAAGATCGTTCGCAAGACGTGAAACAAATCGTGGGTCAACTTAAAAAGATTGATCACGAAGCCTATAAGCTTCACCGCACTGTGCATCGTCCTTGGGGCACGTATACCGTGCTCGAAGAAGGGCCCGGTTTCAAGATGAAGCGCATTGTGGTCAAGCCCGGCGCGTCCTTATCCTTGCAGATGCATCACCATCGCAGTGAGCACTGGATCGTGGTCGATGGCATGGCCAAGGTGGTGAATGGCGAGCAAGATTTGTTGATCGCCACAAACGAATCCACCTTTATCCCGGCCGGACACAAGCATCGCCTAGAGAACCCGGGCAAGATCGATCTGGTCTTGATCGAAGTGCAGAGCGGTGGTTATCTGGGTGAGGACGATATCGTGCGCTTCGAAGACCACTACGGTCGGGCTTAATGCGCATGCCCTCGCGAGCCGCCTGATGGGAATAATCCGAGCGCTTTGGGGCTACCGCGGTTTTATCGTCGGCAGCGTGCAGCGCGAGTTTCAGTCGAACTACAAAAATTCAATGTTAGGGGCGGCCTGGACCGTGATCAAGCCATTGGCCATGATCATCGTCTATACGGTCGTGTTTGCGCAGGTCATGCAATCCAAGTTGCCTGGCATTGGTAGCGAATTCGCCTACAGCATCTACTTATGCGCAGGCTTGTTAACTTGGAACTACTTTTCTGAGGCCGTTAATCGCGGGCAGAACGTTTTTCTAGAAAACGCCAACCTGCTTAAAAAAGTTAACTTCCCCGTGTTGTCGTTGTCCCTGATTGCCTTGGCTAACGCAACGGTCAACTTCGCGATTATCTTTGGTTTGTTCATTGTTTTCTTAGTCGCTTCGGGTAGTTTTCCTGGGCTCGTGTTTTTTGCCATCGTGCCCGTGCTGTTGATTCAAGTGTTACTCGCCTTCGGTTTGGGCCTCACGCTCGGCATTTTGTATGTCTTCTTTCGCGATGTGGGCCAACTCTTTGGCGTGGTCTTGCAGTTTTGGTTTTGGTTGACCCCCGTGGTGTATCCGCTTTCGATTCTGCCGGCTTGGGCGCAACAGTTGGTTGCGTATAACCCCATGACAAGTATCGCGATCGCTTACCAAACTGTTTTGGTGAATGCCCGCATGCCTGACTGGCAATCGCTGGGGCCCGTGTCTTTGTTAGCAGTTGTGTTGTGTGTGCTTGGCTTGCGCTTGTATCAAAAGCATGCCACTGAAATGGTGGATGAGCTCTGATGGGTTCCATACACGTTGAGCATTTAGGCAAAGCCTATAAGCAATATCCCAATCGCTGGTCGCGCTTGGTTGAATGGTTGTCGCCCTTTGGGGGTGTGCGCCACGGTTTGCACTGGGTGCTGAATGATTTGAATTTCAGTATCCGCGCTGGCGAGGCGGTTGGTATCATCGGGATGAACGGTGCCGGCAAAAGCACTTTGCTCAAAATGATTACTGGCACGACACAGCCGACCACCGGGTCCGTGCAAGTGCAAGGCCGCATCGCTGCCTTACTTGAACTGGGTATGGGTTTTGATCCAGACTTCACGGGCCGACAAAACGCCATCATGGCTGGACAGTTGTTGGGGATGACGGCGGATGAGGTAAAAGCCCTGATGCCGCAGATCCAGGACTTTGCCGAGATCGGTGATTACATCGATCAACCCGTGCGGGTCTACTCAAGCGGTATGCAAATGCGCTTGGCCTTTAGTGTGGCCACCGCGCAGCGCCCCGACATTTTGATCATCGATGAGGCTTTATCTGTCGGTGATAACTATTTTCAGCATAAAAGTTTTGAACGCATTCGTGCCTATAGCAAGCTTGGCACGACCTTGTTAATCGTGTCGCACGACAAGGGTGCTGTACAAGGGATTTGTGATCGTGCGATTTTGCTCAATGGCGGACAAATCGCGCTGCAGGGCGACCCCGAAGCTGTGATGGATTATTACAACGCCATGCTCGCCGAGCGCGGGGGCGCAACTGTGCAACAAACCGTGAGCGAAGACGGTAAAACGCAGACGGTGTCCGGCACCGGCGAAGCCCGTATCGCGAGCGCGCAGCTGTGTGATGAAGCGGGCCGCGCCGTTGAAGTCGTGAAGGTCGGCCAGCCCGTAGAGCTTCAGGTCACCGTGCAAGCGCTACAAGATTTGCCTGAGCTGGTGTTGGGCTTTCAATTAAAAGACCGACTCGGGCAAGTCATTTACGGCACTAATACCTTTCATAGCCATCAGATTGTCGAACACGTGCGTGCCGGTGAAAACATTCACTACCGTTTTCGTTTTCCCGCAAACGTTGGGCACGGTTCGTATTCGCTCTCGTTATCTTTGCACGACTCCGATTCGCACCTCGGCAAAAACTACGAATGGCGCGACCGTGCAATTGTCTTTACCGTCGTCAACGTAGACAAGCAACATTTTGTCGGGATGAACTGGTTATCGACCGAGGCGGACTACACCCGTGCGTGACGATTTCTATCGCGCCGTGCAGGCTAAGTTTGAAGGCGCAGAAGACGCCCAGCGTATGCGTTTGCATGGCTACCTTCCGTTTGTGTATCCCTTGCTGCATGCCTACCCTGCCGCACCTGCATTAGAGTTGGTTTCATCCGCAAGTTCTGCGTGGTCGCAGCTTCTTCGCGAAGCAGGCTTCAACGCTCAAACGCTAGACGCGCGTGATCCCGCACTACTGGCAAACCTGACAGCGTTACCCGAACAGAGCCAAGCCGTCGTATCTGCGTTCCGCCTGGTTGAGCATTTGCCGTTTGAGCAAGTGCGTGTGTTGGTGCAAAGCTGTTTGCGGATTCTCAAGCCCGGTGGGTTATTGATTCTTGAGGCCCCTAATCCAGAAAACCTTGTGCTGGGTGCGGGCGGGTATTACGCCATCCCTAGCCGCCAACCACCTGTCGCTCCCGAGCTACTCGCCTTTGTGCCTGAATACTACGGCTACGCACGCACAAAAATTGTGCGGCGCTTAGATCAATTAAAGCTCGATGACTTAAAACTTGATCAGCAGCGCTTTGGCGATGAGCAAACTTTGCGCTTGCTTGACGTGCTTAATGGCGTTAGTCCTGCATATGCTGTGATTGCACAGAAGTCCTCAGAGGGGATGGCACATCCTCCCGTGATCCAAGCCTTTGCGCACGACTACGGGCTACAGCTTGAAGCCCTGACGGACCGCTTTGATTTGCAGATCGAACAAATCAAGCGCGATGGTGCGCGCACCGAACTAAAGTTGCAAACAGCGCTTGAAGAAGTTGAAGCCTCTGTCCTCTGGAAGTTAAGTCGTCCGATCCGTTGGGCAGATAACCAAGTCAAACGCTTGTCCGATGAAGGCGTGGGTGAACGCATTAGTGCGTTCAAAGAAAAGCTGACTCGCCTTCTTGCACAGCGCGTGTTGCGTCTCTTTGCCGTTCGACCAAGCTTGCAGCGCTTGTGCACCAAGGTGACGAACAAGCTTGGGCTGACCGGGTACTTCGTTGCAAAAGCCAAGGTCGTTGAGCCCAAGATTGTGCCAGTTGAAATTGATCCAGAAGTCGTCGCCGAGGCGTATCGCGTGCAGTCGCGCCTAGATACCCTGGATGCAGAAGCGACTGATCTTGCCAAACAGCTTCAGGCAAGGGGCAAGGCCGTACAGCAAAACCCTGCCGGGCAAAAAGGGTCGCAGCCGTGAAGATCATCGTTGATCTGCAGGGCGTACAAAACGAAAGTCGGTATCGCGGCATTGGGCGTTACTCCCTTGCCTTTGTCAAAGCGCTGATCACTTTGCGGAGGCAACACGAGGTCATCGTGTTGCTCAGTGATCTGTTTCCTGAAACGATCGAGCCAGTCAAACAAGCCTTGGGTGAGCAGCTTGCAGATTGTTCGTTGCGAGTGTGGTGCGGTATCGGCCCCACGGATGAACGCAAACCGCAAAACCGCTGGCGCAAGCAAGTATCCGAGCTGTTGCGCGAGGCCTTCGTTGCGCGGCTTGATGCGGATGTGTTGATTGCTGCGAGTGTGGTGGATAGCCCGGGCGACAATACGATTATCAGTATCGGCAAGCTCACTCCCATCTATACCGCAGCGATTCTGTACGACTTAATTCCGCTGATGTACAAAAGCGAGTACCTGACTGATCCCGTTACGCTTGATTGGTATCACGAACGCTTGCATCAATTGCGTCGTGCGGATTATTGGCTGGCGATTTCTGAGTCCTCACGCCGTGACGGCATTGAGCAATTGGGCTTACCCCCCGCATGCGTCACCAACATCTCGGCCGCGATCGGTGAAGAGACCATACCGGTACAACTCACCAGCGAGCAGGCCGCAGCCTTGCGAGCAAAGTTTTCGATCATACGACCGTTCTTGTTGTATACCGGCGCGTTCGATCCGCGTAAGAACATTCAGCGCTTGTTAGCTGCGTTTGCCGCGTTACCGGCCGGTGTGCGAAGCGCGCATCAGCTCGTGTTAGCCGGCGGCATGAATCGCCCGCAGCGCGTCGCACTTGATCAACAGATCCGTGATGTAGGCCTGACGGGTGATCAAGTCATCGTCACCGGACGCATCACAGATTCCGACTTCAGTGGCTTGTATGGCTTGTGCCGCGCCCACATCCTGCCAACCTATTGCGAGGGTTTTGGTTTGACCGCGCTTGAGGCCATGGCCTGCGCTGCGGTGGTGATTGGTTCAAACTATTCAAGCGTTCCAGAGGTCATTGGTAATCCCGAGGCCTTATTCGATCCATTTTCGGTCGCAGCGATTACTCAAAAAATTGAGCAAGCTTTATGCGAGGAAGCGTTTCGTGCGCGCTTGCTTGCGTATAGCCAAGAACAGCTAGGCCGTTTTTCTTGGGCGCAAACCGCACAGCGCGCACTGGATGTTTTAGAAGCACTCGATGCCCAAGGCGTGTTTGCAGCGCGGCGCAAGGCCTGTCGTGCGCTCGACCTGCGTGAAGAGTTGCCAAAGCGTATTGCGGCACTGGAGCAAAGCTCAGGGCAAACGCTTACGCGCCCAGCGATCGAGCTGCGCGAAGTCGCCGCCCTTATCGCACGAACAATTCCCGCCAAAGATCCTCGCCCCACGCTGTTTGTCGACATCACCGAGTTGCACAAACATGATTCGCATTCGGGCATTCAGCGTGTGGTGCGTAGCGTCTTGCATCAGTTGTTTAAAGTCAGCAGTGATGCTCAAGCCGGCTTTCGTTTGCAACTTGTTTATGCAACAGATGGTTATTGTTACCGGGTTGCCAACGCGTTTGCGGCCCGTTGGCAACAGTCGACGACACAGAGCCCAGAAGATGACTGGATTACTCCACGATGTGGCGACGTATTTTTAGGACTGGACCTCAACTTTAATATCGAGCAGGCGCACGAGACCTATTTCACCGAGCTTAGACAGCGTGGCGTGAAAGTCTATTTTGTCGTCTATGACTTGTTACCGGTGTTGTTTAAAGAGACCTTCGTGCCCGAGTTAGTGCGTCGTTATGCGTATTGGCTAACGGTTGTGGCGCAGCAGGATGGCGCGGTGTGTATTTCGCAGGCTGTGGCTGCGGAGCTCCGGACATGGTTGGAAAACAACCAGCCGCAATCGTGGTCGCAGTCTCACCCCAGGCTCAGGGTCGATTGGTTCGCCCTCGGTGCAGATATCGAAAGCTCTGTTCCTACCCAAGGCTTACCCGACAACGGTCAGGCCGTGCTGGCGCAGCTCGCCTCTGCCCCTACCTTTTTAGCCGTGGGCACGCTCGAGCCGCGTAAACGCCAAGCGCAGATTTTGGCGGCCTTTGAGCTGCTGTGGGCCCAGGGTTCCCCGGCGCACCTTGTGATTGTCGGTAAGCCAGGCTGGCTCACCGAGACCTTGGTCGAGCGCCTGCGCCAACATCCCCAGCAGGGACGCCATTTATTCTGGTTTGAAAACGCCAGCGATGAGTTTTTAGAAAAGCTCTACGCCACCGCGACCTGCCTGATTGCGGCCAGTGAAGCCGAAGGCTTTGGCCTGCCGATTGTCGAAGCGGCCCGCCACGGCTTGCCCGTGATTGCGCGCGATATCCCCGTATTCAGAGAAGTAGCCCAAGAGCATGCCTATTTTTATCAAGGCGGCAGCCCAGAAGCTTTGGCGGATGCCGTGCAAGCTTGGACGGCGCTAGCAGCCGCAGGCCAAGTGCCCGATTCCAGCCTGATCCGTCGCACAAGCTGGGCAGAGAGCACTCGGCAACTGCTGTCCCGGCTGACCTAGGGCGAATACAAGGGCATGAGCACTCTTTAAAATGGTGGTTTTCGTACAGATTTGTGTGGGTTAGACCCAGATTTCATCAAAACACCTCTAAATTTGGGCGAAAATACCGAGTTATGCGATTTATCTTGAGACCTGAGCGATGAAAATATTAGTTGTTGGTGCCGGATATGTAGGTTTGGTCACCGCTGCGTGCTTGTCCAGCAAGGACAATCAGGTGGTTTGTGTGGATACGGATTCCAGCAAAATCGCCCGTCTTGAGAAAGGCATCATCCCGATTTATGAGCCGGGCCTCAAAGAAGTGGTGGATGCCTCGATCGCCAGCGGCAACCTAAAGTTCTCCGACAACATCAAAAACGGCTTAACCAAACTCGGTAGCGATAGCACCGCAGCCAACCTGATTTTTATCGCTGTCGGTACCCCACAAGGTGAAGATGGCTCGGCAGACCTGCGTTACGTGTTGGCCGCCGCCAAAGAGATCGGTCAAAGTCTCAACGGCCCAGCCATCATCATCAACAAGTCGACTGTACCCGTTGGTACGGCTGATTTGGTCAAAGGTGAAATTGCCTGGCAGCTATTCCAGCGCAAGTGCTTTATTGATTTTGATGTGGCCAGCAACCCCGAGTTTCTAAAAGAAGGCGCAGCGATTGATGACTTCTTCAATCCGGATCGTATTGTGATTGGCACCGAAAGCGACGCTACCAAGGCACAGCTGATGAAGCTGTATCAGCCTTATGTCAAAAACGATAGTCAGTTGCTGACGGTCGGCGTTAAAGAGGCTGAGCTCATTAAGTATGCCTCGAACGCAATGTTGGCCACACGCATTTCGTTTATGAACGAAATCGCGAATGTGTGCGATCGCTTCGGCATCAATGTAGAAGACGTGCGCGCCGGCATGGGTTCAGATTCCCGCATCGGCCCTGCGTTTTTACGCCCTGGCTGCGGCTACGGTGGCTCGTGTTTTCCCAAAGACGTTCAAGCCTTGGTACGCATTGCCCAGAGCGTTGGCGTGGACCCCATAGTCTTGAATGGGGTAGAAGCCCGCAACAAAAAACAAAAGCAGTATCTGTTTGAACAAATCGTAGCAAAGATGGGCAAAGACCTCGATGGCCGCAAGATCTGCGTCTGGGGGCTTGCCTTCAAACCTGATACCGACGACATGCGCGAAGCCTCATCTATCGATCTGATTCGCGCGTTGTGCCATGCCGGTGCAGCAGTGACTGCGCATGATCCTGTAGCGAAAGAAGTTGCCGAACACGTATTTGCCGACTTGCTGCGTAACGGCAAACTAAAGATCGTAGATGATCCGCTTGTCGCCGCAAAAGATGCCGATGCGGTCGTGCTGGTGACCGAGTGGGCGCAGTACAAGCAAGTTGATTTTAAAAAGCTCAAGGAAACGGTTAAAGCCCCGGTGCTGTTCGATGGACGTAACCACCTTGACCCGGCCGCTTTGAAAGCCCTTGGCTTTAGCTATGCGGGCGTCGGTCGCGCTTAAGCTTTGGTAACTCCCTGTTGAACCTAGCGTCATCTATATGAAAAAAATTCTTGTAACAGGCGGGGCAGGCTTCTTGGGATCGCATCTGTGTGATCGTCTAGTCGCGCAGGGGCATGAAGCGATTGCGTTAGACAGCTTGTTTACCGGCAGTCAAAAGAATTTTCAAGGGCTGATTGCCAACCCCCTGTTTAAGTTCGTTAAACATGACGTAGTTGATACCTTGACAGTTAAAGCCTTGGGCGTCGACACCCTTGACGAGATCTACAATCTCGCTTGCCCAGCTTCTCCCGTGCATTACCAGTACGACCCCATTCACACGATGAAGACCTCGGTGCTTGGAGCGATCAATATGCTTGAGCTTGCGCGCAGCACGGGCGCCAAGGTGTTTCAGGCGTCGACCTCGGAAGTCTATGGCGATCCATCGGTGCATCCACAGCCAGAAGATTACTGGGGTAACGTGAATACCATTGGTATTCGCAGCTGTTACGACGAAGGTAAGCGCGCGGCAGAGACGCTGTTCTTTGATTATCAACGCACGCACAAGCTACGCATCAAAATAGTTCGCATTTTTAACACTTATGGCCCCCGCATGGCTGCGGATGACGGTCGGGTCGTTAGCAACTTTATCGTGCAAGCCCTGCGCGGCGAGGACCTCACTGTGTATGGCGACGGCACCCAGACGCGTAGCTTTTGTTATGCCGACGATCTAGTCGAAGGCTTTATGCGCTTGATGAATGCGGATGACAATGTGGTGGGCCCAATCAATTTAGGGAACCCCGGTGAGTTCACCATGATCGAGTTGGCTGAAAAAGTACTTCGCCTGACAGGCTCTAAGAGCAAGCTCATTCACATGCCCTTGCCGCAAGACGACCCCAAGCAGCGCCGTCCTGACATCACCAAAGCCAAGCAATATCTAGATTGGGAGCCGACCGTGCCGCTCGAGCAGGGACTCGTTCGTACCATTGCGTACTTTAAAGAGGCGCTCGCGGCATGACGAGCACGCACACCGCAATGACAACTACAGCCGCAAGCGGTAACGCAACGGACCAGCGGTTCGCGATCGTGATGCCCGTCTATGAAGACAGGGAAGCGTCAACGCGCTTACTTAAAGAGTTGTTTGCAGAATACGGTAACCGCCCCTATGTGGTGATCGTCGATGATGGCTCATTGCATCAGCCCGTGCAGTTGCAAGTGCTTAAGGACATGGGTCTGTCTGGAGTTGTTATTACGCTCAAGCGTAACGTTGGACATCAGCGTGCGATTGCAATCGGGCTGAACTACGTTGCAGACCATCACCCTGATATGCCATGCACTGTCGTCATGGACTCCGATGGCGAAGATACGCCTCAGTCGATTCGTGAGCTTGTGGCGCCACTTAGTTCACCACCGAGCGCATCTACGGTCGACGTAGTCGTTGCGCAGCGTAAAAGCCGCGTTGAAACATTCCGATTTAAGGCTTTCTATCTTGTGTACAAAGCGCTGTTTCAATTGCTGACTGGACGCAAAATTAGTTTCGGTAATTTCATGGCGGTCGGGCCGATCGGGCTAAAGCGCCTGGCTGCAATGCAAGAGCTTTGGATGCATGTGGCGGGCTGCGTACTCAGTTCAAAGTTACGTATTCAAACACTGCCGATTGATCGCGGGCCGCGCTATGCCGGTAAAAGTAAGATGAATTTTGTGGGCCTGGCCTTACATGGCTTTCGTGCACTGATGGTGTTCGCTGAAGACGTGCTCGTGCGCGTGGGGATGATGTGTGCGCTCGTGGCTGGCTTGACGGTGTCTGCAAGCTTCCTCGCGATCGGCTTAAAGCTTGCAAACTTCGCGACGCCTGGTTGGTTCTCTGTAGCGTTGGGTATTTTGTTGTTGGTGCTCTTGCAGACTGGCGCGCTGACGTTGATGACTTTGATGCTGACTGGCGTGGTACGCGCAGGCGCTCCAAATCAAATTGACTACCGCGCTTATATTGATGGCATCGATTATGCCGATTAGTAAGATTCCAGCTATTAGCGCGGCGCGGACGAACGCCCCCGCGATCAAAGCGCATTGGCTTACACAACTTCTGCAACAACAGCCCTTTCGTTATCTCGTGAACGGCGGCGTGGCCACAGTCGTGCATTTTTTAGTGCTCACTTTAAACCTCAAAGTATTACATTGGGAATCAGCAGGCCTATCGAATATAGTGGCAGCGGTGTGTGGCACGGTCGTATCTTTTTTGGGCAATCGTTATTACGTTTTCTATGGCTCGACCGAGCCACTGCTTAAGCAGATCTATCGATTTTCCTTCATCTACGTTGCGATCGCGATGGGGCATGGTTTGATTTTGTATGTTTGGTCTGATGTCTATCGCATGAACTACATTTTAGGTTTTATGCTGGCGACTGTATTTCAAGTGACGTGTAGCTATCTGGGTAACAAGTTCATGGTGTTTAAAGCATGAAGTATCTCAAGCTGCTAAGTGCCACCGCACTGTTTTGTTTGTTGTTACTTTTTATTTATGTCTTGCACGTACGTTATGTGCCTGTAAACGTCGTTTTTTACAGCGCAATGTTTGATGCTGTGTTGGCTACCGCCCTTACACTCCTTTTGCTTGCGGCACTTCGTTGGTTGCGCAGTTTTTCTCGGTTTGAGATTGCTCAAATGGTGTGTATCTGGTTATTGCTTGGCTACTCTTTCGCGATTTCTGTGCCAACCGTCATTGATCGTTCACTATCGTTCTATATCTTAGAAAAACTGCAACAACGCGGCGGCGGTATCAAGCTTGACGCGTTTGATCAGGTTTTCACACAGGAATACGTTAAAGAGCATCGCTTAATTGATGTGCGGTTAACAGAGCAACAGCAGTCAGGTACGATAGTCATTCGCAATGGTTGTGTGGTACTGACAGACTGGGGCCAAACGATCGCTACAACAAGCCGCTTTTTCCGCAATCATTTTTTGCCCAAGCAGCGCTTGCTCATGGGTGAATACTCGGATGATTTGACTGATCCGTTTCGCAACAGCGTGAAGCGGGTAGATTATCAGTGCCAGTGAATAGCTTCGATCCTAACGCCAAGTCTGCGGCTATCCTCGTTCATTCCAAAGTTACGCGGTACAAAACAGCGGGATAACCTCAGCTCTACATGGTAATCGTCCGGTGTAGCGACTGAGCCTGCAGGCAAGTCAAAGCTCAGTTGCTGTGGGCCCGTTTTGTTTAAGACAAAGTCCTTTTGAGCCAGCTCCCGGTCGTCCAGTAAGATTCTTAGCGACCCGGATATGGGGCGTTGTTCTGCGTCTGGCTGCGTTGTGGCGAGCTGAATCGTGAACCCCGTAGCGCCAACTGGTACGTCTGTGCGGTAGTGCCCCGAGGTCCAATTGTCTCGATCAAGAGGGCGAGATTTAAAGCACTGAACATCCGTATTAAACGGAAACATGCGTCGCGATTGTATTGTTTCATAGAGCACAAGGCCAATAGATATGCAAACAAGTACAACGACAATATACTTATTTTTTAAAAAAATAAGTGTGCGGCTGTTGAGTTGATGTACGACTCCGTTAGGACTTAATATTTGAGGGGCCCATGCATAGAGTAGCGCTATAAAGGACGCTGCGATAAGCAAATTTTCGCGAACTAATAGGGAGTGTGAAAACAAGTTGCCACACGCAATGGCTAGCAAAGCAAACAAGGCTGGAATCAGATTTTTTTTATTATTAGACTTTAAGATTGGATATGCGACGAAAAATACTAAAACGCTAAAGCCTAACAGACCGTTCTCAACGAGTATTTGTAGAAAATAGTTGTGAGCATTTTCACCATTTTGCTCAACACTCAAGAAAAACGATCGTGACAGCTCCGGGTTTGCCGCTTGACGATAGAACTCGGCTTGCCCTAAACCAGCAAAAGGAAATAACAGAAGCATATAAAGTGCTGCTCGATACACTTCTGGTCGATAGGAGAGTTTCAGATTAAGCGAGAGTAAGTCTGGCAATCCGTGCTGGGCAGCCAATTGGGAGAGACTTTCGTACCAAAGCGCTGGAGCTACGGCTGCGCTGATCAACACCGCCACGCATAACGTAATGAGCCCTAGTAATACACGTGTTGGCTCCACCCGCTTGCGCAATAGCCACAACATGGCGATTGAAATTGAGCATAGCACCCCTAAAGCTAGGCTTGCTTTTGATTTACTTAAGAAAAGTAACCACCAGCTTAGTGGCATAACCAAACCAATAAAGGCTAACCAAACCCAGTTTGATCTTTTGTAGTACGCGTAGCCTACTAATCCAATAGCACCTAGAAGCATGTGCCCCGCGAATGCGTGTAAGTCAGGCTGAAACCCTAGTGCAGCAAAACCGAATCGGTCTACCCTAAAGTTTAGAAGGCTATGGCTCAATCCTGCACCAAAAGCGGATTGTCGCCAGCCGACCAGTGCTGCGATAAGTATTCCAATGATCAGCGGTTTAAAAATGATGTCATTACGATCGGGCATCCGTCGTAATGCTGGGGCAAATACCGCCAAGAGTGAAAAAGCGCCTCCGTATGCAATCCAGTCCATGAGCGGCCGATAGTCGTCGTGCCAAGTAAGAGTGCGCAGGTGCATTAGATTGAAGACCAAGGCCTGCAAGCTAAATGACGCGCTTGATTGGTACAGGTTACGCATGATGGCGACCGCAACGGAGAGGCTAATGAATATAAAAGCGAGTCCAGCCGGCCACGGTAAATTGAATTCTGCTAGCGGATGCGTCGTAGTGTTTTTCTGTTTGCGGAAGGCGTTATTGAAAAGGAAGCCGAGTACAACACCAGCAACTAAGTCTAGTCCTGCGCCGTGCACATCTTGAATACGACCGTAACCCGTATAAAGCTGAAATTGCCATGCAAATGTGGGTAGTAAAGGCAGTGCAAATATGGAGCCCATGATTGCGACTCGCGCACTGATCGCGGCGGTAATAAAACCAAACAGAAGGCACAGCGCTGGGGTGTTAACTCTGTAGTAGGGGTTAAGGGCTGATAAAGCACTGTACTGATTAAGAACGATGGCCGCCATAGCACTTAAGCACAAGCAGACACCAAGCCTAGAAATCCAACGTGTTGCATTACAAAATGTCTCGTCATAGCAAGTTATTGTTTGGAGTCCCATCAATCGAAAACTTCCGCGTGAGGTAGCAGGGAGCCATTCAAGTTTTTATTGGCTAGGCTTGGACTTGCTCCGTTCAGCTGCGATAGCTGCCAGTCGATTTCAATCGCAGAGTCATTCCACAACGAGCATCGTTCGTTGTCGCTGTCAAAAAAAAAGCCGCGCTCATCGCTCCAGATGGTTGGCTCTAAAATCAACATGTCTGATAGATTGGTAGGAATGGCTTTAAATGGCAAGAGCTTGCTCCAAGTGGCAACTAAATCAACGGGTCAATAGGTTTAACAAATATTGGCCGTAGGCGGTCTTGGCAGGCAGTTGTGCCAAGCGCTGTAGTTATTCAGCAGTCATCCATTTTTGTATGCCGGCGAGCATTAATGAAGACAATGAGTAGAAAATCATTGGCGTGTCGTACACCGGCATCAATTGCTTTGATACGGCTAGCTCGGGTGGATAAAGCCTCGTTCCTGAGCCGCCGGCTAAAATCAAGTCCGTGCGAGTTAAAGTCATAGTCATTGTGATGTGTTAGCTGCTTAAATTATAGGCTTTTGGAAGGACACAAAGTAATTTTGCTAAATCTTCTTTATATAAAATGATTTATTTAAACAAAGTCCTCCCGATTTTTGTTTCGCCTCTTGGCCTAGTTCTCATATTGCTGATACTAGCCATTTATCGAAGACGACAGTCTTTTGTTATCTGCGCAGTCATCATTTTGTACTTAGCCAGCGCTCCTTTTACATCCTACTATTTGCTTAGATCAATCGAGGGGGGGGCAATCAAGTTAATGCCCGAGGACGCACCAGAATCGGATGCAGTCGTTGTGCTTGGTGGGATGATTGATTGGGTTCAAACGAGGTCTGGTGTTGCAACAGAGTGGGGTGATCCAGACCGATTTTGGGATGGGGTGGCTCTTGTGAAGGCGAATCGAGCGCCTCTGTTAATTTTTACTGGAAGCAAGTTGCCTTGGCAACTAGGACAGGAAACCGAAGGTGAGGTGCTCAAGAGGTACGCACAAATGTTACATGTTCCCGGACATCGAATCTTGGTGACGGATCGTGTTGAGAACACCGCTGATGAGGCGAAGGCGGTTTCGAGATTGTTTGATTCAGCACCAAGAAGGATAATTCTAGTTACGTCGGCATTTCATATGCAGCGTGCCATGTCTTTGTTCGAGCAGGTAGGTTTTGATGTTTTTGCTTATCCGGTTGATTTTCGAGCGGCGAACCAGCTGGACGGTTGGACTGCCTTTTTGCCTAGCGCAAGCGCTCTAAGCACAACAGATTTTTGTCTTCGGGAATGGTTTGGTCGGATGTACTATCGAATCAAATTTTATTTATCTGAACGCTATGTCTGATTTCGCTGTCGTTTTCATTGTTTTTAATCGGCCTCGCCATACGAAGGAGTCGTTCGCTTCTATTCGTGCGCAAAAACCTAGAAAACTGTTTGTCATCGCAGATGGTCCTAGAAAGGATAGCCTTGATGATTTGCAAAAGTGCTTGGCGGTTCGAGAAATCGTAGCTGAAATTGATTGGCCTTGTGAAGTTCACCGTAATTACGCGTCAGAGAATATGGGTCTTAAAAAGCGCATATCCAGCGGTTTAAATTGGGTTTTTGAGCAAGTTGAGGAAGCGATTATTCTGGAAGATGACTGTGTCCCACATCCGGATTTTTTCTGGTACTGCGAAGATTTACTTGAGCGCTATAAAAATGATCTTCGAGTGTGGGTGGTGACGGGTAATAATTTTCAACATGGAAGACAACGCGGCGAGGCATCCTATTATTTTTCTAAGTTTGGGCACTGCTGGGGGTGGGCCACCTGGCGGCGTGCTTGGCAGCAGTTCGACGGTGAAATTTCATTTTGGCCGGACTGGAAAGGCTCTTCAGATTGGAATAAAAAAATGCCCGATCCATTAGAGCGTAAGTATTGGATTGAAATTTTGGATCGTGTCTATGCGGGCAGAATTGACTCTTGGGGATATCCATGGTTGGCGACGCTTTGGTTTCACGGCGCTCTAACGGCTATTCCTCAAGTTAATTTGGTCACCAATATTGGTGTGGGACCGGATGGGACTCACACTGTGGCGCTAGAGGATGAGCCTGGAATTCCCGTCAAACCATTGGGGGCGCTGTCTCATCCATTTGACATCAAGCAGAATATAGTTGCTGATCAGTATTTTTTTGATCATGACCTCGGAGGTCTAGACCAGAAGTTTCCTCGTAAGTACTTGGCATTTCCACGGCGAGTGGTAAACAAGCTAACAAGGCTGTTGAAGGGGCAGGCTTGAATCCTAAACAAGTCGTTGTAGTGCCCCTATATAAGCCGTCGTTAACCGTAACTGAGCGGTTTTCGCTGGAAAGGACGATTGCCTTATTGTCTCAGCACGATGTTTTCATCGTGGGGCCAAAGCGACTTAAGCACTTTTTTTCTTCATTGCAACAGCAATACCCTGGGCGCTTAAAGATTCAACTATTCCCTGATCATTTTTTTGCGGATGTTGCAGGCTATAACAAACTGTTAATGTCTGAACATTTTTATGCTGTATTTGAGGACTATCAGTATTTGTTAATAGTCCAAACAGATGCCTTGGTTTTAAAGGATGAGCTTTCAGCTTGGTGTGAGAAAGGCTATTCCTATATCGGCGCCCCGATGTTTAGGGGATTCACTACACCGCAACAGCCCCTTAGTTTGCTCTGTGTTGGCAATGGTGGCTTCTCATTACGGAAGGTAGCTGATTTCCTAAAAGTACTTCGGCGGCCTTATTTCTTTAGAAACAAACTAATGGAGGACTGGCCTGGTCGCTGGTGGTCCGCCGCTTATCGTTACCTTAAAGACTATTGGTGCTATTCGTATAAGAACTGTCAGGTCAATATCGCCGTAAACGAGGACCTTTTTTGGGGATTATTTGTCTCAGCACGATGCGATTACTTCTTAGTGCCTGAGCTTGACGAGGCAACTAAGTTTTCTTTTGAGACAGAGCCAGAATATTTGTATGCGCGGAACCATAGACAACTTCCTTTTGGTTGCCACGCATGGGAACGTTACGCTCCAAGCTTCTGGGAGCGCGTTTTGTCTGAACATCAGATCGCTGTTTATTCTATAAAATCCAATTAGATCAATAACTTAACAAATAAATCACTCAAAATTTTTAAGATTCGGCATGTTATGATGTAAGACGTTTAGCCGAACATCTTGGCGGCAAAGAAGCGATTGAGATTTCTCCAAGGTTTAGCCGTTATAACGAGTCAAAATATATAGTGTTTTTTGTCATCCCTCATATAGCTCTCGCCGCAGCGGGGATTGCGTCGTTGGTTATTTGTTTAGCCATTGTTTGGACGGCGCGATGGCATGGTGCTCATACTCTCGACTCCAATTCTGGCGTTCAAAAGGTTCACCATAGCCCTACCCCACGAATAGGTGGCGTAGCGATTTTGATTGGTTGCTGGATTGGCTGGTATTTTGCCCCACCAGAGATAGCCACAATGTTGGGGCCAATTATGCTTGCTTCGACGCCAGCATTTGTGGCGGGCACTGTTGAGGACATTCTTAAGCGAGGTCGTGTCACCGAAAGATTATTTGCGACATTCGCCAGTGGTGTTTTGGCGTGGTGGTTAACTGGCGACAGTTTGACCCGTGTTGGTATTGGCGGCGTCGATTGGCTTTTAACGATTACGCCAGTGTCAGTGTTATTCACGGCCTTTGCAGTTGGCGGAGTAGCGAATGCAATCAACATTATCGATGGACTGAATGGCTTAGCTGCCAGCACTGTGTTGGTGTGTTTGTCTGGTCTAGGAGTGTTAGCGTTCCTGAACGGTGATGCTGAGATGGCCAAAATCAGCTTTATTTTAGGTGGCGCGACGCTGGGTTTTCTCCTTGTTAACTACCCCTCTGGAAAAATTTTCCTTGGGGACGGGGGCGCTTATTTACTCGGTTTTCTATTGGGCTGGATGGCAGTGATGGTTGCGGTGCGCAACCCAGCCATGTCTCCTTGGGCGCCGCTATTGGCATGCGGTTATCCGATTTTAGAAGTGTTATTTTCAATGGCGCGTCGCACCGCCCGCACATTAAAACTAGGACAACCGGATCGCCTGCATTTACATAGTCTTGTTTGGTCGCGGGTTGCTCGTAAGTGGTTAACGGGTGCCTCAGGCTTACGACAGAACTCGAGCGTTATGCCGATGATGCTCGCGTATGCCTGCATCCCGGTTGTGCTGTCGATCTGGTTTCGAAAAAATACGGTTGGGTTAATGCTTGCTTTTATCGCTTGTGCTTTACTTTATGCATTCATCTATGCGCGGCTAATACATTTCCGTTGGGCCATGCCCAAGCTTCGTCTCACAAGTCGTGAGACCAAGCCGCGTAGTGATCGCTAGCGGATAAAAATATGTCGACTGTTTTTTTTAATGAGCTTATTAAACAGTGTATTCGGCAGAAGCGCCCGATGTCCTTTGGCAAGTTGGGCGCGGTCGAAACAGACTGTATAGCAAACAGCTTCGCAAATAATCAAGTGATTTGGGGAGACAATTTAGGTATCAACGCCGGTGTCTTCCCGCTTACGCAAAAAATCGTTGGCAAATGGATAAAAGAGTATATCGACGCTGTTCGCACGCTAGATGGGTGTGTTGAATGGTGGCACGGTAAAGATACCGATCTGCTCGATAAATATAATCCGACACGATTAATATCGAGAGAAATAGATGATTTATTGCCATTTCATCTTGGGTCGGATGCTTGGCATTATCAGTTAGGCGACAAAACGGTGTTAGTTGTTCACCCAATGGTTGACTCAATTCAAGCTCAGGCGGATCGCTTTTCGTCCATCTGGCCGGGGGCGGCAATAAAGAAATTGATTTGTATTCAGTCCTATTATCCGCCATGGGTAATGGCAGCGCACCCTTACAAAACCTATTTTGATTGCCTAGCGGCTATAAAAAAACAAATTGCCAAGCAGCATTTTGATTTTGCGGTTGTGGGTGCTGGTGCCTTTTCACTGCCACTATTGCGCTTTATTAAACAAATGGGCCTCCCATGTGTACATTTGGGGGGGCAAACCCAATTACTATTTGGGATACGTGGTCTGAGATGGGAAACTGAGTATTCGGAGTTATGGCGGCAGGCAAATTTTTATAACAACTCTTCTTTTTGGATAAAGCCACTACCCACAGACGTACCAGACAACAAAGCTTTAGTTGAGAATGGATGTTACTGGTAGGAGTAGAAATGGTGAAAAATACGTATATGCCTAAAATTTACGTCGCAGGTCACCGAGGGATGGTTGGCTCGGCCATCGTGCGCCAACTCATTGCGCAAGGACATCAACCCACTCAAATCGTCGGCCGTACCCATGCCGAACTCGACTTAACCGATCAGGCAGCAGTGAGAGCATTTTTTGCCTCAGAGAAGCCTGATCAAGTCTATCTGGCGGCCGCGAGAGTTGGTGGTATTCATGCCAACAACACATACCCTGCAGAATTTATTTATGACAATTTGATGGTCCAGGCTAATGTAATTGATGCTGCTTTTCGCCAGGGCGTTAAGAAATTACTGTTTTTAGGCAGTAGTTGCATATATCCAAAGCTTGCGCCTCAACCGATGTCCGAGAATGCCTTGTTAACGGGGTTTTTAGAGCCAACGAATGAGCCGTATGCCGTAGCAAAAATTGCGGGTATCAAAATTTGTGAAAGCTATAACCGACAGTATGGTAAGGAGCATGGAGTGGACTACCGCTCTGTGATGCCAACCAATCTGTATGGCACAGGGGATAACTATCACCCAGAAAATTCCCATGTCATACCTGCACTGATCAGGCGTTTTCATGAAGCCAAAGTCTCAAATGCAGCATCGGTTTCGATTTGGGGATCAGGCAAACCTTATCGCGAGTTTCTATTTGTTGATGATATGGCTGCCGCGAGTGTTCACGTGATGAATTTAGAAAAAAAGATCTATGAGCAACATACGACACCCATGCAAAGTCACATTAATGTGGGCTATGGATCAGATATTACGATTGGTCAATTAGCTCAAACGGTCAGCACAGTTGTTGGTTATTCGGGAGAAATCGTGTTTGATTCAACAAAGCCGGACGGCGCACCTCGAAAACTGATGGACAGTACGTTGCTGAAGAATTTAGGTTGGCAGGCTCAAGTAGGCATTCAGGATGGTTTGAAGCTCGCTTATGCAGATTTTTTAAATCACTATCGCTAAGGGACAACCGTGAGTATTGTTTCGGGCGTACTTGAGCCTTTTAAAAGGCTCTATGAAATATTGCCTGTAACAAGCAAGCGCGGACTGACACTTGTAGTGCTCGTTAGCCTCGTGGCCTCTCTTTTTGAAACAGCGAGCGTTGCCTCTATCCTGCCCTTCATGGCGATCGTGATGGATCCCAGCATCCTGACGGAATATCGCTGGGCAGAAGAGTTGCTGGCTTCCTTAGGCCTTCATACGCAACAAGCTGCGATTATCGCGTCAGGTGTTTTGACAGTATTGGTATTGGGTATTGGCAATGTGGTAACCGCTGCCAACCTTTGGCTACAAACGCGTTATCTCGCGTCGGCTAGACGTGATCTGGCGACAGAGTTGTTTACGGGCTACCTTTACTTGCCATATTCATTTCACATACAGCGCGACACTAGCTCTCTTGGTCGCGTTTTAGGAGGGGATGTTGAGTCAGCAATTGGAGGATTTTTAGCCTCACTTCTGAGCGTTATCTCAAAGGGATTGAGTGGAATCGTCTTAATTACGTTGATCGTCGTTGTAGATCCTCTCGTTGCGTTAGGCACAGTGTTGGTTTTAGGTTGCGGTTACATGTTGGTCTACCGATTGATCCGTATCAAGCAGGTGACACTTGGCGCAAAAATGGTTCAGGCGAGCACAACGGTCGGACGTACAGCCCTTGAGGGACTCTCGGGAATCAAGGAATTGCGAGTGTTAGGTCGAGAGTATGCCTCGACAGTCGAATACAACAAATCTATGACGGAACTGATGGCGACACAAGCATCTAATTCGTTGGCCTCAGCAATGCCGCGGTATGTAATAGAAGTGTTTGCCTATGCAGGTATCGTAGCGGTCACACTAGCGTTTGTCCTTAAAGGCGAAGGCACTGCAGCGATTCCGTCTCTGGCCCTCTATGCGCTTGCTGGGAATCGCTTGGTGCCGATCTTTCAACAGTTATTCGCAGCAGCGATTACCATCAAGTACCACACAAGAGCAGTTGAGTCCCTCGAGGCCGATCTGGCAGTCGTTCGTAACAGAAAGGCTGATACAGACGACAGTCAGACTGACGCTTTAGTATTTAAAACAAAAATTCAACTCACTGACTTGAGTTTTAAATATCCTAGCGCTGATCGTTCAGCTTTAAAAAAAATCACGCTGACAATTCCACAGAATCAAAGTATTGGGTTGGTGGGAAAGACCGGATCAGGAAAAACAACGCTTGCTGATGTCTTGCTTGGTTTGTATCCTCCTGAAAGCGGCGAGATTAAGATTGATGGCGTTGTACTCAATAGTCAAAATGAGCGGGCCTGGCGAAAACGTGTTGGATATGTGCCTCAAACGGTATTTTTGACAAATGCATCTATTGAAAAAAATATCGCTTTAGGTATCGCAGATAAACAGATTGATATTGATGCAGTGAAGCGAGCTGCGAAAATGGCGCAGGCTGAAGAATTCATCAACCAACTGCCAGATGGGTACGGAACAATCGTGGGTGAGCGGGGTGTCAAACTATCAGGAGGGCAGCGACAAAGGCTAGGCATCGCAAGGGCGCTTTATCACAACCCCGACGTTCTAGTTTTCGATGAGGCGACCAGTGCGCTTGACGGAATGACAGAAGACGCAGTGATGCAGGCAGTGCAGGATTTGAGTCAGGAACGCACAATGATTTTAATTGCCCATCGATTACGAACAGTACAAGCCTGCGACCGTATCGTAATGTTAGACAGCGGCATGATTGTTGCTGATGGAACCTATGAGGAGCTCATGAGCACATCAGAGCCGTTTCGGCGTCTCGCAGGTAATGGGCTGAGGGAAGTCCAATAAACAATGTTAGGTACACCAATCGCCTTCATTATTTTTAATCGCCCGCGATACACACGCCAAAGTTTTGCGCTTATTCGCGAGCAAAAACCGAGCAAGTTGTTAATCATTGCAGATGGGCCGCGCCTCGGACATCCCACAGATAGTGAGCGTTGCCGTGAGACCCGTGAGATCGTTGCGAATATTGATTGGCCCTGCGAAGTTTTGAGAAACTACGCAGACACTAATTTGGGTTGTAAAAACCGTGTTAGCTCTGGACTTGACTGGGTATTTGCCCAGGTAGACAAGGTAATTGTTCTTGAAGATGACTGCCTACCGAATAAAGATTTTTTTTCTTTCTGTGATGAGCTTTTAGTTCGCTATGAAACCGACCCGCGAGTTTGGGTGATTACTGGGAATAACTTTCAAAACAGCGTGCGACGTGGCGATGCCGCTTACTATTTTTCAAAATTCAATCATTGTTGGGGTTGGGCAAGCTGGCGGCGTGCTTGGCAGCACTATCGCGTAGACATTCCATTTTGGCCGGCCTGGAAAGACACGGAAGACTGGAAAAAAAAGCTGCCGGATCCCGTTGAACGCAAAATTTGGTCCGAGTTGCTTGATGGAGTGCAGCGTGGTGATATTGATACTTGGGATTATCAGTGGACCGCGACGAGTTGGTACTTTGGAGGGCTGACAGCGACACCACAAGTGAATTTAGTTACGAATATTGGAATCGGTCCAGATGCGACCCATACGGTTGCATCGGAAGAACAAGCGGGGCTGCCTGCGTTATCACTCGGACCCTTGACGCATCCGCGAGTTATTGAACAGGATCGTGCCGCAGATCGATACGTCTTGAATCATAATTTTGGCGGAAGAGATCACCCGGACCGCTTACACAATCGATTTGTGAAGCGGTGGTCTCAGCTTTTACGGTCTCCCAAGTGGCTAGTAAAGAAGCTTAAACAGTACGTTCCACTAAGGTTCTGACATGTGCGGCATACTTGGGCTATTTCATCGTACTTCCTCACGCCGTCCGATCCTCTCCGATCAACTTGTGGCCAATCTTTCACACCGTGGCCCTGATGATCACGGCGCATATAGCGACGACCACGTCCAGTTTGGGCACACGCGATTGTCTATTATCGATCTAACCGATGCGGGTCATCAGCCTATGGTTAGTCACAAAGGGCGATACGTAGTTACCTACAACGGAGAAATTTATAACTATATTGAGCTGCGCGCTGAGCTCGCGTCTCTCGGGGCTATATTTTCTACTAGATGTGACACAGAAGTGCTGTTAGAGGCCTACCATGTATGGGGCCGTGACTGTCTCAAGAAATTTGTCGGCATGTTTGCTTTTGTCATCTGGGATACACAAGCGAAGGAAATATTTATTGCGCGCGATCGTTGTGGTGAAAAACCTTTTTTCTACTACTTTAATAGCGAACAGTTTGTATTCGCCTCAGAGCTCAAAGGCTTGCTCCCACTGTTGGCCGAGCGTCCAGTGCTCGATCCCATCATCGTTGATCAGTATCTCCACTATCAGTATGTTCCCGAGCCGAGCACTCTACTAAAAGGGATTCAAAAGCTTGCTGCTGGTCACTCGATGTTGATAACGCGCGCTGATTGGAAAGCAGAACCGCAGGAGTACTGGAGCGTTGAGACCAGTGCATCTCCTATTGAGCAGCAACAGTCTAATGTCGATATTCTGACTCAAATTAAAGACGGTTTAGAGTCAGCAGTAAAAATGACTTTACGGGCTGATGTGCCTATTGGTGTCGCGTTATCTGGCGGAATTGATTCAGGTGCAATCGCTGCATTTGCGCAAAAAAATACTCAACAACCCCTACATGCATTTTGCGTCGGGTACCCTGGGCGTCCCAAATACGATGAGCGCGCACAAGCTCGAGAATTGGCGACTTCTCTCGGTATGATCGTTCATGAAGTCGAGCTACCTGTCGATAGTTTTGTGGATTTTTTTCCGAAACTAGTCGACATCATGGATGAGCCGATTGCAGACCCTGCCGCCTTTGGTCACTATTCCGTACCCAAGGCTGCGGCTGATCAAGGTATTAAAGTCTTGTTGTCGGGGATAGGTGGTGACGAATTGTTCTGGGGCTACTCTTATGTAACGGAGTCTGTAGCGCTTAATCAGCTGATTCTTGATCGCCCAGTACTCAATAAATTTGCGCGCTGGTTGGGATCCTGTGGGGCTCAGCAGTTTTTGTCAAAGGTGGCGCATTACCCGAATGCTCACCCAGCGCTAAGGCGGTACGCAAGCATCTTGCAAAAGCTTGGCGATGTGCGTCAGCCGTCAGAACAGTTGCTTTACTACTTACTACATCCCGATTTTTTAGGTGTGCATACATTTGCGTCCCAATATTATGGGGATGCAATGCAAGCTGTTAGTCGAGAGACACTCTTTCGACCGACAGTAAGTAGAAAATGTGATCGGCAGCATATACCTAGCTCAGTGATCAAGCTACTGTTTGACACCTGGCTCGCGTCCAACTGCTTATCCTTGGGTGATCGTGTTGGTATGGCGGTTGGTGTGGAAACACGAATGCCGTTTCTTGATGTAAATCTCATTGAAAAAGTTATGGCGCTTCGAGCGTATCAGCCGGATAACGCATTGGGCCAAAAGGCGTGGTTGCGCGCTGCCCTTAAGGGCGTTTTGCCGGATGAAGTATTAGCCCGCCCAAAGGCCGGATTTCAACCGCCCATTAAAGAGTGGCTCTGGGGTGTCGTTGAAAAATATGGCGATATTTTGCGTCATGGACAGCTTGTTCAGGCGGGCATAATCAATGCAAGCAAAATTCATATATTACTCAATGAAAAGTCTGCACAAGATTGGCATACTTTATTTTTCGCTTACAAACTAGTGTTGCTTGAGACGTGGTATCAAAGAGTAGTTCACGCATGAAGAGAAGCCTGCCTGCGATTCTGATCTACAACCCAATTTCTGGGCATGGCCACTTAGACTCATGGAATGCCCTGTTTGTATCGATTCTTCTCGAGGCGGGATGGCCGGTTTGTGCAGCGACCCCTAACGCACCGGATCTGATTGCTCGGCTAAGTAAAAAGGGACTGGCTGATTCCCCCAATCTGCAAGTGCTTAAATGGGAATTGCCACGTCGAACGCTTGCAGAGAGAATTGGAAGTCGACTGCTACGTCCTTTAAAGAGTTTTTACGGTCAACAAGTCGAAGAGAGCTGCCACGATCCGCGTTTTCTTCGCGTAGATGAACTTTATGATCGACTGCGTTACTTGCGTAAGCAATGTAAATGGAAGGTGGCCATGATGTTCAATATGTATATGGATATGTATCCTACGCGTGTAGAAGATTGGAAAGTATTTTTCAAGTCAAAGGAACTGCTATGGTCGGGGATACGATTTGTCCCGACTGCTGCGGCCGAAGAAGGTTATTACCAATTATCTTCACTCGCTGGAATGTGTTTTCTGGACGAGCGAATTTGCAATGACTATAAAAAACGGTTGCCTCATAAAAAATTTGAGTACCTGCCCGACATAACAGATGACACCTTGCCGGCTAAGCAAACCGAATTATTATCTGAAATAACACGCAAGGCAGGGATGAGAAAGATCGTCTTTCTTGGCGGGACTCTTGGCGGAAGCAAAAATTTAGAATGTTGGTATCAATTGATCGCGCAGATGGACCCAGCGTGCTGGTACTTTGTACAGATCGGCGAGTTATTTGAAGACACCTTAACAGACAAAGATTTATACGAACTTAATAAAGTCAGGGCCTGCTGTCCTGAGAACTTATTCATCAAGCAAATGTACTTGCCAGACGAAGCACAGTTCAATGAAATAATTAATGGGAGTGACGTAATTTTTGCGGTCTACCGCAATTTTTCGATCAGTAGCAATATGTTGGGCAAAGCAGCTGCGTTTAGTAAACCGATTCTTGTCGCACATGGGCAGCTAATGGGCGAGCGAGTTCTTCAATATGGAATCGGTGCGACGGTAGCGGAGACTGACGTACTCGGAATGGAAATAGCCTTGGGTGATCTGGTTAGTAGTTATCCGCTTCGACATGATAATTTTGATGCTTATCGCCTAGACTTCGGGGTGATGGCATTACAGAAGCGATTGTGCCAATTTTTGGCAGTATGTACTGAGCAAAATGTGACGATAACCTAACGCCTCGCATATGAAAGTATTACATTTATCAACCGATGATTTCAGTGGCGGAGCTTCTCGTGCCGCATATCGTATACATACGGCGCTTCTTCAGTGTGGCGTCGATAGTTCTATGCGCGTGTTGGTCCACCAGACCGCAAATGACAAGGTTATCGCGGGGAAGGCGCCGCGTACCTACATAAAAAAAATCAAAGACAAACTAGCTCAAAAAGTACGTGCCGTATATCGCCGCAACTTCCGGGGTAGCAGTCCGATCATGCACTCTTTTGGTGATGTAAGCGCAGGAATTGTCAATGAAATTAACGCTAGCGATGCGGATGTCGTACACCTGCATTGGATCGCAAACTTGCTGTCAATTAAAGACATCGGTCTGATTACCAAGCCAATCGTATGGACACTACATGACATGTGGGCCTTTTGTGGGGGGGAGCACATTGTCTTTGATTCCGATATCGCTGCGCGCTTTAAGACAGGATATAGAGCCGATAACCGCCCACTTGCTGAGTCTGGACCTGACCTTAACCGCCTGAGTTGGGAGTCAAAGCGAGACGAGTGGTCAAATCAACGATTTGAATTTATTGCGCCTGGCAAGTGGATGGCAGATTGCGTCGCTGCCAGCGCTTTGTTTAAGCGTGAACCAATTCACATCATTCCAAACCCAGTCGAGTTGGATAACCTTTGGCGCCCGATTGATAAGCGGTTTGCACGTGCTGTCTTGGGATTAGAGCAGACAAAAAAATATGTATTGTCTGGCTCAGCCGGCGGCATGGCACACCTAAAGGGCGAAGATTTACTGAGCGAAGCACTTACGAAGTTATGCGGGCATAACATCGACATGCCTGAGTTATTGATTTTCGGACAATATGAGCCTTCAACGAAACTTGATTCCCCCTACAAGACACGCTGGTTAGGCCGAGTGAATGACGATCACGTGATGCGTCTGATTTATTCAGCTGCTGATGTAATGGCTGTACCGTCGCGAATCGACAATTTACCTAATACTGCACTTGAAGCCCATGCGTGTGGAACGCCAGTGGTAGCTTTCGATGTTGGTGGCCTTCCGGATATTGTAGATCATCTTCAAAGTGGTTGGTTAGCGCCTACTTTTGATACAGATAACTTTGCGGATGGAATTTCTTGGATCCTTCAAGACAGTGCACGATGGACGCAGTTGTCAACCCATGCTCGTAAAATCGCTGAGCAGCGATTTGCACCTAAGATTGTCACTGAAAAGTATCAGGCGATTTATCAGAAAGCTATCGCAGGACACTTCACAAGGTTACAGGATTCGTAATGAAAGAGTTTGGCTATATTCTTGTATATAACCCAATCTCAAATGAAGGGCACCTAGACTCATGGCATGTTTTGTTTATACAGATGCTCCGGGCAGAGGGCTGGAAAGTTATCGCGTTATCGATGGATTCGGGTGCTCTCAGAAAGAAACTTCTAGCCAAAGGGCTTGAGTTGTCTGAAAGTTTAATTGTCTACCCGACCGCGCAATCCCCTATAACGATACGGCTTCAAATACGCCGTGTGTGTGATGCCTTGAGGCTAAAGGGCGATTTTTTGCGCTATCAAGTTGGCTCAAAAAGTATCTATACATCCTTGATGCGGCCTCTTGTCTTGAGTGCTTGTGCCGTTATGAAAGCCGCAACTCGACTTTATCGAGGGTTAAAGAAGCGAAAACTGCGCCGGAGCGAAGACGAGCAAGTAAGTGAATCAGTGGCCCATCCGAGTGAGTTTGCTCAGACGGCGAATCAAGTCCTTGTTCGCTATCCAGATCAAATTTGTACTGTTTTGAATATGTATATGGATATGTATCGTATTGATGCAGACGCGTGGAAAGACTTTAAATTCATTGAAGCGGTTCCTTGGTTCGGTGTTTGTATAACCCCGTCTGTTAATTCGCTTGCTTCGTATCACAGGCTGGATGATTTCAAAGGCACATTTTTTTTGGATGAAGCTGTTTGCGCACATTATCAGTCGCTCTTGCCAAACAAAAAGTTCGAATACATGCCTGATATTACAGACACAGATTTGCCAGCCTCTCAGACGCCTTTGGCTAATGAAGTCCTAAAGCGTGCCGCTGGACGAAGAATTATTTTTATGGGCGGATCGATTGGTAAACAAAAAAATCTTGTTAGCTGGTACGAGCTGATACGGCAGGCTGATTGCAGCAAATGGTATTTCGTTCAAATTGGACGGATTAACGAGAACAATCTGACACCCCTTGATCAGGCGGTGTTGGCTAATGCTTTAGCGGAGCCTATCGAGAACCTGACAATCTATCCCGACTATTTGGCTGATGAGCGTGAATTTAACCAACTAATTTCAGTTTCAGATATTATTTTTGCGGTGTACCGAGACTTCAGGCGTAGTAGCAATATGCTGTCTAAAGCGGCATATTTTGAGAAACCTATTCTCGTATCTGACGCTCACTTGATGGGCGAACGAGTCCGGCGTTATAAAATCGGTATCGGAGTTAAAGAGGACGAGGTTGCGAGTATCGTCGCGGGACTAAATCGGATAGAAGCAATCCCAATTTCCAGACAAAACTTTGAGGCCTATCGGCAAGATTTTAATATTCAGAATGCCTCTCAACGACTATCAAGTTTTATTCGCGCCGGCCTTACCGACAATCCCTCGAGAAGTGCATGATGGCTGAATTTCAACTAAACACACCTGTTGCGCTCATCATATTCAATCGGCCTGATACGACAGAGAGAGTCTTTGCCGAAATTGCAAAAGCTAAACCCCCCATTCTCTTAGTTGTAGCCGACGGGCCTCGTGAGAATCGCCCCGAGGAGGCACAGAGGTGCGAGCGCGCGCGCGCGATTGTCGCGCAAGTGGACTGGCCTTGCCAGGTACTGACCAACTACGCCGACGCCAATATGGGCTGCAAAATACGGGTTGCAAGTGGAATAGACTGGATTTTTGAAATGGTTGAAGAGGCAATCATCTTGGAAGATGATTGCCTCCCAGAGCCCACCTTTTTCAGATTTTGCGAAGAGATGCTGATTCGGTACCGTGATGACGAACGAATAAGTATGGTTTCAGGAGGTAACTTACAGTTTGGTCAACGTCGAGGCTTGGGAAGTTACTATTTCTCGCGCTACACCCATATATGGGGTTGGGCGACCTGGCGTAGGGCGTGGCAACATTATGATCGAGACATCAGCCGTTGGCCGAAACTGCGGGAAGAGGGCTGGATTGAATCCATGTTTAAAAACAAAGGCGAACATGCCTACTGGAGCAACTCTTTCGATGCAGTTCACAGCGGAGAGCTCGATACATGGGACTGCTCATGGACGTTCGCATGCATGTTACGTGGCATGTTACAGATTTCCCCAAATGTGAACTTGATCTCGAATATCGGCTTTGGTCCCGGCGCAACCCATACACAGATAATTGGTATACACGCGAACATGCCAACTGAACCTATGAGGTTTCCGTTGGTTCATCCGGAAGTGGTTGTGCCAAGTCGGGAAGGCGATGACTTTATCTCTAACGATCAAATTGCACCGTCCTTTGCTAAAAGGCAGTGGCGTCGATTAAAAAAATACTTGTTTTGGGCGAAATAGGTGCGCATTGCATTCGATCATCAAGCATTTTGCTTACAGCGTACGGGCGGCATATCGCGATATTTTTGTGAATTGGCGAATGCGATCCTCTTGAAACATGAGGAACTACGTATTTTTGCCCCTGTGTATCGCAATACATATTTACGTAGCGTACAGCGGTCAAACGTAGAGGGATTTTGGGTCAAGGACTATCCACCGTACATGGCAGGCCTATGTAGTAACTTAGCTGGCAGATGGGCTAGCTCAAAGATTAAGCAATGGCGCCCTGACGTGCTACACGAGACTTATTATGCTGCGACACCAAGGGGTGCTAACAGAATTCCCGTTGTGTTGTCAGTGTTTGACATGATCGGGGAATTAAACTTGATGGGTGACACCCATCAAGTTGTCGATATAAAAAATTCGCCGAAGTACCGTGCTGTCCAGCGGGCGGATCACATAATTTGTATCTCTAAATCAACACAGCGCGACTTAGTTGAACTATTTGATGTCCCAATATCGAAGACTTCGGTAATCTATTTGGGAAGTGATGCGTTGCACAGTAATGCGACCGGTTGCTTAAACAGTATCGAGTCGCCTAGCGCGGACTCAACCAAGCATAAAAAAAATAGTAAGCCATATCTTTTGTATGTGGGTTTGCGGGGGGCATACAAAAATTTCGCTACCCTGCTTGGCGCTTACGCCAAGTCCGCGCGACTATCTAAAGATTTTGATCTTATTTCATTTGGTGCAGACGCCTTTAGTGGCGATGAAAGGGCGGAAATTGCCCGTTTAGGTTTATCGCAGTCCCAAGTGCGGCATGTTTATGGAGCGGATGATGTCTTGATTGATCTCTACCGTCATGCCACCGGATTTGTATACCCGTCAAAATATGAAGGCTTTGGGTTGCCACCACTTGAGGCGATGGGGCAAGATTGTCCCGTCATAAGTAGCAATACAAGTTCTATGCCCGAAGTGATCGGCGATGCTGCAGAATATTTTGATCCATATAATGTCGATGAGATGATGTATGCGATAGAGCAAGTCGTGTATTCGCCGAGCCGAGCAGAAGATTTGATTGGTAAGGGACGAGTTCGAGCTAAGACATTTAGTTGGGGCAGATGTGCTGCCGAAACGTTGCTCTCGTATCAGGCAGTTAGCTCAAGATCCGGATAAAACCTAATGAACATACTATATTTGTATACCGAGATCATGGGCTACAACCTACCTATTTTTGATCATCTGGCAAATGACTACGGGGCAATGATCCATGTCGTGAGGTGGACGAATAAAAAAAATACCCCTTTTCATCCCAATGCTACCAGTCGAGTTAAATATTACGATCGATCACTCTATTCAAAGAAAGAACTTTGCGAATTAGCCAGCTCGTTAAATCCATCGGTTGTCTACATCTCTGGTTGGCAAGATAAGGGCTATCTGCCTGTAGCCCGTGAGCTCAAAGCGAAGGGGGTTCCTGTTGTGATGGGACTCGATAGCCAATGGGTTGGAAGCGCCCGACAGCGCATTGGCGCTAAGCTAATAAGACACGTCTATAAAAAGCGCTATTTTTCCTTTGCATGGGTACCTGGTCCATTGCAATATGAGTATGCCGCGCGAATTGGTTTTTCGAAATCGGAAATCATTTGCAATCTTCTGTCAGGAAATACTGAATTGTTCTCTCGTGGCGCCTCTGCTTTAGACGGCGATAAAAGCAATGTATATCCGAAGCAGTTTTTATATGTTGGCCGATTTGTCGAGACTAAAGGGATCGATATTTTGATAGAGGCATACTCACGCTACAAAAATGTACACGGGGGAGACTGGAAATTAAAGTGCATCGGTAATGGCCCAATGGAGAAGCAACTTTTGAAAGCGCAGCAAGATGATTGTGGAATCACAGTCGAATCGTTTGCTGAACAGCCAGCTCTCGTTGACTACGCTATCGAGTCTGGCGCATTCGTTTTGCCAAGTCGCTACGAGCCTTGGGGTGTGGTTGCTCATGAATTTGCATCAGCCGGACTGCCACTGATTTTGTCAGATGCCGTGGGCTCAAAACTACAATTTTTAGTCAGTAGCTACAACGGATACGAGTACCCTAGTCATTCAGCCGAAAGTCTTGCTTTGGCGATGTATAGCCTCTCCCTGCAGCCCGAAGAGACATTGCTTGCAATGGGAAAGCGAAGCGCCCACCTCGGCTTGAGCCTATGCCCGAAAATTGCCGCTGCAAGCTTAATCTCTGTTCTTAAGGGATCTGTAGATGAGTGAGATTGTCGTGGCGGTTGACGCGTCTCGTATCCGATCGGGCGGTGGCGTTGCACACTTAATTGGAATTTTGAGTGTTGATCAAATTGATATTTTTGGCTTTAAAGAGATTCACGTTTGGAGCTATCAAAAACTACTCGATGCTATTCCTAATAGACCTTGGTTGTATAAGCATTATGTGGCGGATTCTGAGCGGTCCATCATTACGCAGTTAAGATGGCAAGCGGACAAGTTACCCCAAGAGATTCGAGCGCATGGGTGTGACATCCTGTTTTCAGCGGACGCAGGTACTGTATGTAGATTTGAACCCATGATTGTTCTTAATCAGAACATGCTTCCTTATGATGATGGGGTCTTGCGTTTGTTTGGATGGAGTAGGGATCGAATACAACAAAAGATAATCTATTATGTTCAAAAGCGAGCATTTCTCTCAGCGACAGCCTCTGTCTTTCTGACGCAACACGCAGCAGATCAAGTTCAACGGCATACAGGTAAGTTAAAGCGAACGCGGATTATCCCGCATGGTGTAGGCCAAATTTTTAAAGACACACGCCATAGAGATGTCTGGCCGCAGGGGATCTCAGCGCCTATCAGGTGCTTATATGTATCACCAATACTCGAGTATAAGTATCAATGGGTTGTGGTGCGAGCGATTGAGGTTCTTCGTGATCGTGGACATAATCTTGCCCTTACTCTTGTAGGGGGAGGTGGTAGACGCGCGAAGAAAATGCTGGATAGACAACTTAATATTTCCGACCCTAAGCGGGAGTTTGTTCAAGTCTTAGAGTTTCTCCCGCACGTTGAAATCCCAGAATATATTGCCAATACAAATATTTTTATTTTCGCCTCAGGTTGTGAAACGTTTGGAATTTCTTTGCTCGAAGCGATGGCGGTAGGCGCACCAATAGCCAGCTCTAATCGCAGCAGCCTACCCGAAACATTAAAAGATGGGGGTGTTTATTTTGATCCTAGCGATCACTTATCGATTGCCCAGTCTATACAAGAACTAATTGATCAGCCCAATCTACGGGCCGAGATAGCAAAGCGTGCGACTAATATTTCTAGACAGTACTCCTGGGAGCGATGCGCAGATGAGACTTGGCGATACGTAAGTCAAATATATAAAGATTATGACACCGCCGATCAAGTAAAAAAATCAAACATAGCATTCTGATGAAAATTTCAATTGTGACGATTTCGTTTAATCAACGGGAGTACTTGAAGGAAAGTATTGAATCAGTCTTGTCACAAGAAGGCTGTTCGATCGAATATATCGTCGTAGACCCCGGCAGTACCGATGGTAGTCGGGAGCTCATCAACTCTTATGGCGACCGAATCATCAAAGTGTTTCAGCCAGATCATGGTCCCGCAGATGGCTTGAATCAAGGCTTTAGTGTCGCGACTGGTGATATTTACGGATTTATTAATTCAGACGACTATCTTTTACCAAATGCCTTAGCTGCGATTAGGCGATTTTTTGGCAATTCGCGACTAGACACGTTTGTCAGCGGAAAGGGGTTCACACAGTACCCGGATGGGCGTCGACAGCTTGTTAACCCTAGTTTGCTTAGTCGGCGTTCGATGCTCTGGCGATCAGCTGTGATTTTTCAGCAAGCAACATTTTTTCCAGCTACGCTATTCAATGCAGTTGAAGGGTTTAATGTTAAAAATAAAACCTGCTGGGATTATGAACTGTATCTAAAGTTTTTGATTAGTGGTGCATCGCATAAGCTTATTGATGACGAGTTGGCAGTGTTTCGTTTGCATGATCAATCAATTTCTGGAACTGGCCGACTAAACGATTTGTATCTAGAAGAGCTGGATGGCTTGTTTCAACAATATGTAGGTCGAAGGCGAAACTGGTCCGACGGGTTGGCTACGATCTATTTACGTGCGGAGAGGGAGCTAAGACGGCGTATGGCGCACATCCGTTTTTTGTCTAAGAGATCCACTTGATTTCCTCAAGTATGGTCCTCAGCAATGCCATTATGGATTTTATAATCCTATCAGTAGTGCTTTTTCTTGTTGCACTAACCGCTGGCGGTTGGGGTAGGTTAACTTTTAGATTGATCGGGCTTGTATCGCCTAAGACACTAGATACCAGTTCAGTTTGGCTGGGATTCGCAGCCCTGTGTGCATTAGCGGAGCTACTGCAACTATTTGTACGACTCGATGCGCTTGTCAGTGTAATTATTGTCATGATCGGGATAGGTGCCTATGCCACTGACAAACATTTTTCGACTGCAACCTGTGTTCGTGATAGCACCACTATTTTCATAAAATACCGTTTGTTATTTTTGCTTGTCACGATTATCTTGATATTGTGGTGCCTACGCGCAATGGGCTCACCAAATAACGTAGATTCAGGCTTGTATCATTTTCAAACGATCCGCTGGCTAAACGAGCACCCCTTAATCACTGGATTGGCAAACGTACATTGGCGCTTTGCTTTTAATCAAAGTTATTTTGGATTTCTCGCACTACTAAACTTTTATCCATTTTGGGGCAAAGGGTACGCCGCTGGGGGGATCTTTCTTCTGGCGCTATCACTATGTACTTTGATTGAAGTTGGTGTTCGACAAACCAAGTTGTGGCGATGGACGGTTGGCGGGGTATTGTTTGTGTATTTTGGCTATGTGGCCGGAACAATATCGAGCCCTGCCCCAGACATAGCGATTGGGTTAGTCGAAATAGCGATTGCATTACTTTTGATGCGAATTGCATTCTCCGCAACGAGTACAGCACAAACAGACCGTGACTTTGTAGTGGTGGTAGCACTCTGCTTTACAGCCGTGACGATAAAACTTAGCGGCATAGCATTTGGCGCTATTAGCATCTTGTGTGGACTGATCTTTATAAAGGGTAAATTAAATGCGGGAGCATCATCATCAGCACGGTTAGCCGGTTTGATTTTGGTTGCGACGATTGTCCACAGCATTCGAAGTTATATTTTGTCAGGCACGATTATGTTTCCAAGTACGGCATTTGCCCTGCTTGACAAGGAGTGGTCACTACAGCTTTCTCAGATACTGTTTGAGAAAGATTTGATTCTAAGTTTTGCGAGAAGGCCAGATATCTTAAATCCTGCAATTGTTCTTGGTAATTGGGAGTGGTTGCCGGAGTGGTTTGATCGTATGACGGTCGATATTATTAGTATGTTTGTCGTAGCCTTTTCTACCATGCTGGTTAGCATCGTAGGTGCGATTTTTATTCAGCAAAATTATGAGTCAAAGCGGCTTAACATGCTGTACTTGCCGCTAGTTGGTAGTGTATTTTTTTGGTTTCTAACCGCACCCGATCTAAGATTTTTAGGCGCAGTGCTGCCACTCTTTCTCGCAACGGGACTTTGGTTAGCGATTAGACAAGTTCAACTCACGCCGATCGGGCAAAAACTAGGGCCTTACGCCATACCCAAGGGAGGTGAGGTGGCATTAGCTTGTGTTCTGCTCGCCTTATCTACAAAGCTGTTAGGTGTCCGAGCAGTTTCATTGGAGGGCTGGCAGTCGATACCTCAAGTAAACGCAGAGCTCAGGCGAACGGATTCTGGTTTCTATATTTTTGTCCCTGACGGTGGCGGCTTTTGTTGGGACCATCCATTGCCCTGTGCCCCTATATTTCATCCTAACTTGCGTTTCAAGGACGCTCCGTGGACGGTTATCGGAACAGATCTGACGATAGAGAGGAAGTACTTCACAACCAAAACAAATCCTGACCCAACAGTAAATCAGATTTATCGATTTATTCCAGAAAGAGATAGCCAAGCTCCGTCTAATAAGCCCATTTCGAAATGAGAAAGATGACAAGTCTTCTTCGGCGTATGCGAAATAAAGTGGTGCGCATGGTTTTATGGCCTTTTCATAGGATTAAGCACGTCCTCTGCCAAGTGATTACTCGAATCTTTGATCTGATGTTTGACGGTGGATGGCTAATTGATCGTCTCTACCGTAGTCGATTAGATATTAGGTCCGTATTACTTATTAGACTAGATCTAATTGGTGACTTTACCCTTTGGCTAGATAGTGCTGCCGTATACCGCGAAATTTATCCCGATCGGAAATTGGTTTTGTGTGCGAACCGATTGTGGGCAGAACTTGCCCGACAGCAGCCTTACTGGGATGAGGTGATTGAAGTGGACATTGATCGGCTCCGCACCGATCAAATATATAGTTTGAAGTTAATGGTTCGCTTGCATTGGCGAGGCTTTAATGTTGCTATTCAACCAACCTTTTCGCGCGAAATTGTTGTCGATAGACTAGTGAGAGCGACGGGTGCGATTGAGAGAATCGGACAGCAGGGCGACGCAAGTAATCTTAATGCGTTAGATAAGAAAATAACCGATGGATGGTACACGCGGTTAATCTTTGCTGGCATATCGCAATCGATGGAGCTTCAGAAAAATGCTGAGTTTGTCAGAGCTCTCGGTGCCAATAGCTTTCGAAGTAGTGTTGGACACTTAATTTTCCCATTTCCGAAAACCGTTTTTTTTGAATCTGATAAAGCGTATGTTGTGATCTGTCCTAGCGCCTCGTGGATGCCTAAAGCATGGCCGGCTGATAAATTTGCACACTTGGCTCAGGATCTGTACTTACAACAAAACCTGAGAATCGTGTTGTGCGGCGCTCCAGCGGACCATGCGCTGTGCGAGCGTATTGTGCGCGCGACAAAAACACCCATCGATAATCTGGCGGGACAGACGTCGCTCATACAGTTGCTGGAAGTGATCGCTGGCGCAAGCTTGGTGATTTCTAATGATTCGGGCAATATTCATCTAGCAGCTGCGCTTCGGATACCGTCGGTATGTATCGTCGGAGGTGGGCACGCCACACGATTCTTGCCCTATGTCGTCGATAATAATCAAGACTGCGTGCTCCCCAGCGTCGCGTTACATTATATGGATTGCTTTGGCTGTGGTTGGCAGTGTAAGTTCCCAATCAAGGTTGGTGACCCAGTTCCGTGTGTATCCAACATTGAATTGTCAACAGTGATGACACTGTGTCGGAATATGCTAACGCGTACGCCGCCTGGCGCCTCTCCAAAGCCGAGTTACGAACACGTACAGATTAAACATGATACTTAGCAAGATGCCGTTTGCTGGAAAGTTGCAATGGCTGGTGACACTCGCGGCCATCATGCTTGGCTTTGGTGCGGTGCTGGTTGTTGTGCTCAGCTATCTTTATGGATATCTCCAGCCCGTCCGATGGCCAACGCTGTTTTATTTTTGGTTGGCTTTTTTCGTGACACTTTATTCAGAGCGCAAGGGCGTCATGTTGTTGGTGTTCGCACTGCCGCTCGTCCCCCAACTACATTGGCAGCTTCAGTTCTTTTTTCGTCCGGCAGTACCCTACTTTGTGACTAGCGCGGGTATTGATTTGGTTACAGGCTTGATAACGGCCTTTCTTGTTGGCCATATAGTGCGCCGCAAAGAAGTTTGCTTCAATCGATTCGTTACCCCTCTACCTGTTGCGATTCTTGCGGTATTGATTTGTCTCTCAACCGTATTAGCAATTGCTCGAAACTTGTGGCAATCCACAAGTGAATTCTTAATTGTCCCGTTTATTAATCAAGCGCTACGATTCAAGCTGTTTATGCGGGGGAATGATTTTTCGCCGATTGCGGACTGGCTGGCTATTTCGATCGGACTGCTTCTTTTACTGATTCTGGCGAACTGGCTTAAAGGAAAGGCAGATAAAGAGGAGCTGATTTTTAAGCCCACAGTTCTCTCATTGAGTATTTCAGCGTCGTATGGAATTTTTCAAGCACTCACTGCAGTAGGCTTGCCGACAGCTGCGGCTGAGTACCGCCCAGACAGCTTCGGATACAGCGCGTTTGGCTTCCAGCCCGACATACACGCATATGCAGCCCATATGATCCTTGGGGCAGTTGGCCTATTTGGTGTGTTGACTCGGCTGAAATCTGATCGATGGCGGCATTTTACTTACGCAGTCATTATTCTGTGCTGGATTGCTCTGTTCCTGAGTAAGTCGAGAGCCTCGTTGCTATTTAGCATGGTTATATTGCTTATTATCGGGTTTTTTTCTATCCGCCGCATTTTTCAAAGGCAAACCGAAAGTGCTCTCTTTGTATTGGTGGGGCTCGGACTTGGTGGCGTCGTACTCGTGCTATGGCTAAGCCCGTGGCTAAGCGATTTAGTTTTCCAGATTACAGATATGAGATCTTTGACGTTTGATCAAATCAATCTACTGTCTAGTCGGCGGTTAGAGCTCTTTATCAGTGCGATTAGGATGTTTCTAGAATATCCGCTTTTGGGTCTTGGCCAGGGTAATTTTCTACTTAGTTCAGCAGTTGTCCCATTTAGTCATTCGGCATGGATGGCTCAGTCTGGCGGAGAGAACGCGCATAATTACTTTTTGCAAGCGCTTGCAGATACCGGAGTAATTGGCTTCGCTTGTTATTTTGCAGTTTTGATGTGGCCTGTTTGCCGCACTCGCTCGCTAAGCGTTCTGGTGCCCGTAAGCATAGCGACCATGAGCCTCTTTTTAGGGAATTTGTATTCCCACTCCTTCCTTATCCGCGAAAACTTACTACTGTTGTGCGTTTTTATGGCGCTAGCGTATTCCTACGCACTGCCTGCGGTTCAAAACACGGCGAGTGAAGGCGAGCATACATTTTCGCGCTGTAAGGTGCCGGTGAAATTCGCTTATCTAGTCGGCTTGGCTATTGTTGTCGTGATCCCACTGGCTGTTCGAGAGATTATTGTTTCATTTGACCGGATTCCATTTCAGAAGGCGAGCAGGTGTATACACCCCTCGCCGATACGAGGTGATGGGTGGACAACGGGGCTCGTGACGATTCCCTTAGCTTCGTCGCAAAATGGTGTCAGGATATCGGCAGATGTCAGCGGTATTCCCGCGCAGTACTCCGCCCGAAATGTTAATGCAGTGCTAGAAGATGATATGGGCGCAGTATTATTGAGCCGAAATTTTTCTGTATTGGAAGGGCGTGTTGAAATCGAAATAGCTTTACCGAACTTTTATAAGAACTTAGCAAAACCATCGCGTGTCTTATTGGTCGTTGACCGCTGCTATACGCCGAGCAACTTAAGTGTGAGCGAAGATCACATTCGCTTGGGCATCCACATCAATAATATTGAACGATATTAATTTCTGGATTTGCGGATATGACAACCGTTTTGGTAACCGGAGCTAACGGATTTATTGGGTCTGCGATTCTGACCAAGCTCCAGCTGAGCCAACAGTACTCCATTCGGGCCGCAGTTCGAAAGTCAGTCGTCCTCTACCAAGACCACATCCATGTTTATGAAAACTTAGAGCTTGCATCAAACACCAATTGGATAAGTGCACTTTCCTCGGTCGACGTCGTTATTCACTGTGCGGCGCGTGCGCATCTATTAAAAGACACCTCTGTAGAACCGCTTGCCGACTTTAGGCGAGTGAATACAGAAGCAACCTTGAGCCTTGCTCATCAGGCGGCGCAGGCTGGAGTAAAGCGATTTATTTTTTTGAGTAGCCTAGGCGTCAATGGTGCGGAAACAAAAACTCGGCCATTCACGGCAGACGATATTCCTAACCCTCATTCCCCTTACGCGCAGTCAAAATTTGAGGCGGAAGTTGCATTAATGAATCTTGCGGCAAAGACCAATATGCAGGTCGTTATTGTGCGCCCACCGCTTGTTTACGGCCCTAACGCACCAGGTAATTTTGGCGCATTATGTCGGTTAGTACAAAAAGGGCTGCCACTACCCTTAGGCTGGATAAACAACAGTCGAAGCTTTATTTTTTTAGATAACTTAGTGGATTTAATACATCGCTGTATCGATCACCCAAATGCGGCAAATCAAATATTTCTAGCCTCTGACGACGAGGACTTATCAACAACTGAATTGCTCAAAAAAATGGGTGCTGCTTTTGACCAGAGGATGATCTTATTACCGATACCGGTTTCCGTTCTTAAGATTGCTGCCCAATTTTTGGGCAAGAGCAAGCAAGCACAGCAACTATTAGGATCGTTACAGGTGGATATAGAAAAAACGAAGTTGATGCTTGCTTGGCGGCCCCCTTTGAGCGTCGAGCAGGGACTCCATAAGACCGCAAAATATTAGCAGAAGGTATAACAGCCGCTGGCATCTTAGATAAACTAGTTCTTTTGAGTTTGCGCCAACGTTAACCAGTCCACGATAGGACCTTCGGGCTGATAGCCAGACACTAGCTCTAGCAACATTGACCTTACTTTGGACACGTCGTTAGTATCCAATGCAATTTTTAATGCATTCAGTTTATTTTCGAAGACATTCCATGGAAGACAGCTTTCATTGGCCGTCAAGATACGAGGATGAATCGTAGATTGGGGATTATCGCCAATCAATAATTCTTCAAAAAGTTTTTCGCCAGGCCGTAAACCAGTGATTTGTATTTCAATGTCACCGTCATCATCTTCTGTATCCTTTAGCGTCAACCCAGAGAGTTCGATCATCCGCTTGGCGAGATCAATAATTTTGACCGGCTCGCCCATATCTAAAACAAATAAATCGCCACCCCGAGACATTGCAGCTGCCTGTAACACTAGTTGTGCTGCTTCCGGTATCGTCATGAAATAACGAGTAATTTCTGGATGTGTCAAAGTAATTGGGCCGCCATTTTTTATTTGCTCGCGAAACTTTGGGACTACTGAGCCTGAAGATCCAAGGACGTTCCCGAAGCGGACCATAGAAAAAATGGTCTGGTAGTTTTGTTGGCTGGCGCCTTTTTGATGGTGAATATGTTCTGCTAGCCCCTGCAATACCATCTCCGCCAGACGTTTACTCGCACCCATAATATTTGTTGGTCGAACGGCCTTGTCCGTACTGATCAATACAAATTTTGTGACTTTACCCGCTGCCGCTTTCGCAACTTGAAGTGTCCCGAAGAGATTGTTTTTTATGCCTTCAATGGGATTGTGCTCGACCAAAGGTACGTGCTTATATGCGGCGGCGTGATAAACCGAATAAGGCTCCCAGGCAGAAATGATTTCACACATCCGGGTGTAGTCTTGAACGGAGCAAAGCAGAGGCACGAGCGTGGTGCCGGTCTCAGCGGCAATAGGCATCAGCTCTTGATGAATTTCATATAGCGCAAACTCGCTTTGCTCTATCAGCAAAAGGGTCGTCGGTTCAAGGCGCAGTAGCTGTCGGCATAGTTCGCTGCCAATCGAGCCACCTGCTCCCGTGACAAGAATGACCTTACCTTGCGTATGCGCAAGAAGAAGCGAGTCATCCGAATGAACCGTTTCGCGACCCAGCAGATCGTCGATATCGAGCTCTCTTAAATCAGACGTGCTGATTTTTCCTTGGGCAAGCTCAGTCACGCTTGGTAATGTGCGCACTAAGACGCGAGCCGCCAACATGGTATTGATAATTTCGTTGCGACGTTTGCGTGAGATAGATGGCAGTGCAAGCAAGACGTCACTAATTTCTAAGGAGCCAACTAAATTAGACAAATCAACTGGACTGTGCACCGGTAACCCATTAATGACATGGCCTTGCAGCCTAACGTCATCGTCAAGAAAACCTACTACACGCATATCATGACTATGTGCCATGGCGGCTGCAAGCTGCTGCCCTGAATTGCCAGCCCCATAGACCAAGACTTTAGGCAAGGTCGAGCGTTTAAGCAGGTTCTTATACGCACCGCCCAGCCAATAACCCGCCGCGGCACGCGAGATTCCAATCGCTAGTAAAAGCAATATTGGTTGGATTAAGCCGACTGTACGGGGTACGCCATCAAAACTGAAGGCTGTGAACAGTGCCGCATACAACAAGCCATAAATCGCTGTTGCGCGGGTAATTGCCATTAGCGCGGGGCCACCCGAATATCTAAAAATTGCTCTATATAAGCCGCCGATCATAAAAATTGGCAAGGCTAGGGCGATTGAATACAGCACTGCCTTTGACGGCGGACCTGAAAGAGATACAAAATCGCCGAGTCGCAAATAGAAAGCTAACCAAACGGTCAAGACACACAGGCTGGCATCCGTGGCAAGAACAACTAATCTCTTTGCCACTCTTGGCAAATTCAGTATCGTTGCGGTGGTTCTGCCAGTTGTCATAGAAAACAGTATGCTAATGCGACACGCCATCACGATGGATGACTTTCAAAACGGTTAACCACAAAATTCTAATATCGAAAAACAGCGACTGCCGGGCGAGGTATTCCGCATCAAACGCAACTTTCTGCTCTATGGGTATTTCATCGCGGCCGTTGATTTGAGCCCAGCCCGTCAGGCCAGGCGTTAGTAAATGTATGCCTTTTTCGGTTCGTAATGCAATTAGATCATACTGATTAAATAGTGCTGGGCGCGGTCCAACTAAAGACATATCCCCTTTGATGACATTCCATAATTGCGGCAATTCATCCAAACTGGTTTTACGCAGAAAAGAACCAATGGGCGTTAAGAAAGCTGAGGGGTTAGTCAGAAGGTGCGTAGCAACGGGTGGGGTTCCCACAAGCATGCTTCTAAACTTGGGCATCCGAAAAATTTTGTTGTGTTTGCCGACGCGATCGCTCCAGTAAAGCACCGGGCCCTTTGATGTGAATTTGACCGCGATACTGACCAGCAAAATGGGTAGTGCCAACACCATCAGAGCTAGCAAAGTGCAAAGCAGGTCAAGTGTTCGTTTCATGTTGCCATTTTGATCCGAGTACGCCAGTTTGACTTAACACAAACAACACTCAATATTTTCGCCAGACTTTACGGTTCACAAAGTCTGTATAGCTTTGAATGATACGTACTACCTTGTCCGAAACGTTATCTGGCGCGTAATCATTGACCAGTTGTAGGCTCCGAGTGTTGCCACGTAACTGATCGGCAAGAATGGCGAGCCCCTGCTCAACCCGCTCTATACTCATCCCAACCATCATCACGGCTGCTTGCTCAAATCCTTCGGGCCGTTCGTGCACTTCGCGCAGATTCAACGCCGGAAAATTCAGGATTGAAGACTCTTCGGTAATCGTTCCACTATCAGACAATACTGCACGAGCCTCCACTTGTAGCTTGACGTAATCGGTGAAACCAAACGGTTTTTCAAATCTGACTAAAGGATCTGCAACCAGGCCCGCGTCAGCAATACGTTTTTTCGTACGAGGGTGGGTCGAGACAATCACTGGGCATCCGTAACGTTGAGCCAGATGATTTAATAAATCGAAGAGTTTTTTAAGCTGTATGGGTGAATCGACGTTCTCTTCACGGTGGGCGCTCACGACAAAATATTGATGCGCCTTCAAAGCCAGAGCGGTCAGAATCTGAGATGCATCGATGGCTTTGCGATAGAACTCGATCACTTCGCGCATGGGGCTGCCAGTTTTAATCACCTGATCGGCCGGCAACCCTTCTCGTAAAAGGTATTCGCGCGCGATTTCACTGTAGGTCAAATTAATATCGGAGATATGATCAACGATGCGGCGATTGATCTCTTCAGGCACCCTGAAATCAAAACAACGATTACCGGCTTCCATATGAAAAATTGGTACTTTACGGCGCTTGGCAGAAATAGCGGATAACGCGCTATTTGTATCACCCAATAGCAAAAGCGCTTCGGGCTGATATTTTTCGATCATCTCATCTGCAGAGAAAATGATTCTGCCGATGGTTTGCGCCGCTGTGTCACCAGCAGCCTCCATGAAGGCATCGGGCTTACGTATACCAAGATCGCTAAAAAAGATCTCGTTTAGCTCGTAATCGTAGTTTTGCCCAGTGTGTATCAAGACATGATCGCAGAACTGATCCAACTTATGAATTGTGCGCGATAGCCGGATGATTTCCGGCCGAGTCCCGACGATGGTCATGACTTTGAGCTTACGCATCAAGCGCCTCGCGGATCAGATCAAGGCCTAATAGAACATCTTTGACTTGATCAATCGTAAGTCTTTGGGTGTTGTGCGAGGTGTAGTCGTCAAAATTGGCAATTTGCGTTTCCCCCGTCACAAAGTACTTGTCGTAATTCAAGTCGCGTGCATCAGCCGAGATCCGGTAATAGTTACCTAGATCTTCGGCGCGCGCCATTTCTTCGCGCGAGACCAGAGATTCGTAGAGCTTCTCGCCGTGGCGGGTACCAATCACTTTGACTTCACTTTTATCTGCAAAAAGTGAAGCCATCGCTCGGGCTAAATCTCCAACTGTTGAGGCGGGGGCCTTTTGAACAAAAATATCTCCAGGCTTGGCGTGCCCAAACGCATAAAGAACCAAGTCAACCGACTCCTCAAGCGACATCAAGAATCGTGTCATGTGAGGGTCAGTGACAGTGAGCGGCCTACCTTGTTGTAGTTGTTCAAGAAAAAGGGGGATTACAGAACCGCGTGAGGCCATGACATTCCCGTACCGCGTGGCAGAAAGCACCGTCTCATTAGGGTCACAGAGCCGCGATTTGGCGACCATGAGTTTTTCCATCAATGCTTTAGAGATGCCCATGGCGTTGATAGGGTAAACCGCCTTGTCCGTGCTGAGCAGTACACAACGGCTGACCGATTGCGCGATGGCTGCACGCATGACGTTTTCGGCACCTAGCACGTTGGTACGAACCGCCTCCATCGGGTAGAACTCGCAAGATGGAACTTGTTTTAACGCCGCCGCATGAAATACAAAGTCAACGCCGTGTAGGGCGTCGTGCACGCTGTCGTATTCGCGCACGTCGCCGATATAAAACTTAAGTTTGTCGCTATTGTGCTTCAGCCGCATGTCTTCTTGTTTTTTCTCATCCCGGCTAAAAACGCGGATTTCTGCCAACTCAGAACCAAGCAGCCTAGTCAGGACAGCGTTGCCGAACGAACCAGTTCCGCCGGTGATTAATAGGACTTTGTTTTTAAGCATTTATTGCTCACAAGAAGTATTTCTGAACGCACGCATCAGTCGAACGAGCTCAGGCCACTCAGTAGGTTTGTATCCAGTAGCAAGTTTAAAACGAGTCGATGCTAAAGATCTGTCTATTATCAGATTATCATCGGGAATGATACTAATAGGGCGTTGGTAGGTATCGGCTACAAGTTTAAGAAGTTCGTATTTGTTTATTGGTAAGGCAGACACATGATACGTGCCATGCAATTTCGGGTGCGGAATCACAAAATCTCTAACTACTCTCGCAAGTTCAACCGTCGGTAACCCCGAGAAAATAGCTTTTCGGTAACCCTTTACTTGTTCTTTCTGAGACAAAAACCAATCAACAAGACCATGGCGGCTGTTAACTTCGTGCCCGATAATCGAGGTTCTTAGCGTGATGGCGTTGTCGTAATCGACCTCGCCCAGTAGTTTGCTGCGCCCGTACAAGTCTTGCGCATCTGGAAAGTCTTGCTCGATGTACATCCCTTTTGCACCACTAAACACACAGTCTGTGCTGACATGAATCAGACGAGCGCCAACTTGTTGACAGTATCTGGCTAGTTGGTGAGGCAGCAAGGCATTGATTTTGATCGCTGCAATTGCATCGTTGGCCTCGGCAAGCTGTTTTACTAAACCCACGCAATTGACAACTACGTTGGGCTGGATACGTGACAACAGTTTAGTCAAGCTTGACTCGTCATCTACGTTGATATCTTGTATAAGATTCTGACGGAGTGCCGGATCTAGTGCCCGAGCTAAGTCGGGTGACCGAATGGTACCGTACGTCACATAGTTTTCGCTGGCACTAAAGAAACGGTACAAGGCATTGCCCAGCATGCCAGAAGCGCCAAGAATTAAAATCCTTACTTGCGGTTCGATCTTCAAAACTCGACGTCCTTCGTTGCAAAACTCGGCCCACCAACTAGGGACGAAGCGAAATGCTCGCGTAGCCGCCTAGCCAGCATAGTCGGTTCAAAATGTTGTTGATAGTACTCAACACCTTTTCGGCCCATTAATTCTAGCTCTTGCGCTGGTAAGCTGTGTAGCTTAAGTATTGCCTGCGATAACGCATCCGCATCTTCGGCTGAGCAAGCTAGCCCCGCACCTGATTCTTCAACGATACGAGCGCCTTCCCCATCAAGCGAAGCGATAATGGGCTTTCCAGCGGCCAAGTACACCTGAACTTTACTGGGGATCGTTTTGCTGATAATCGGGTCGCGACATAGACTGACGAGTAGCGCCGAAGCTTGGCTAAGAATGCCCGGCATTGCTTCGACAGGAAAGCGACCAAGCATGCTCACGTTTTCGAGATTTCGGAGTTTGATTTCGGATTCGAGCCATGAAGTTAGACTGCCACTGCCGACCAGTACGATATTAATGTCAGCACACTCTTTTAGTTGCTCTGCCGCAGCAAGCACTGAGTCAAGAGCTTGAACAGTCCCCAGATTGCCTGCAAACACGATATTGAAGCCTTTATTTAGCAAGACGGCAGGGGCTTGTGCACCGGCGGCTGCGTGGTTAAACGCCAGTTCACCAGGGTTTGGGTGATATTTGATGGGTGTCCTGCCCGCCATGTTTTGCACCGAAGAAATAAAGCCCTTTGACTGCACTAACAGCAGATCGCAGTGGCGATAAATCCAGCTTACGACTTGCGCTATGCCGCTTAGCACGATTGTGTTTTTAACAAAGCCGGTCGCTTCGAGGCTCTCAGGCCAAAGATCTTGTACCCAAACAACAACTTTTGCTTTCTTTAGTTTGCCAAGCCAAATAGCACTGACTGACTGAGTAAAAGGTGACATCCCGCAAACAAAAATCACGTCAAACTTCTGGTCCCGCAACACCAACGGCCCGATCAGTGCACTACTTAAAACAAACGAAAGATAGTTAAGTATCAGCCCAATTGCATTGGCTTTGCCGCGGGGGATAAGAGGAACCCTGTGAATGGTGTAGCCTTTGGCGTGCACTTCGTGGCTAATGTGCAAGGCGCGATAACCGTCAAAGGTCTTGCCATGCGGGTAGTTTGGCTGGCCCGTTAGAACGGTCACTTCGCACCCGACCTCAAGCAGTGATTCGACTACCTCGTTGATACGAAACGACTCAGGCCAAAAATATTGGCTAAATAGTAAAACCTTCATGGGAAATCGCCTATGGTGCCTTGCATTAAAGCCCATTCCCGCGCAAATTTAGGTGCAGCCCGCTCCCCAAACAACTGAAAATCGATTAACCAAAAAACGAAAACGGGCTTGGTCACTGATAGTTTTACTAGCGAACAAAGAAGAGACCATTTGGTACTTTTGCTAGTAAAACGCGAGGTTAATCTGTCTCGCTCAAGGTGACGTTGAATGTACTTGCTATATTTTTTTGTCACAAATCCTCTGAATGCCTGATACTGAGGATGTTCAAACCGACTAGCATCTGGTACGCCGTGATGCCTCAACCAATAGCCCACTACTGCCACCCGTGCATCGATGACCTGGGGAGTGCCACCTTCAAAATTCGATGTTTGGCTGGAGTGCTTGCGATACCGCACCAAACATTTAGGGATGGATCCTAACTCGCCCAGCTCAGATAAGCGTAGCCAAAGGTCCAAGTCTTCGGCCCTTTTGATTTCGGTTCGATACCCACCCGCTTTTTTGACAATACTCGTGCGGTAAAACGCTGACGAATGAGGCGGAAATCTTTTAAAGCTGACAAGATTGTTGAGCAGCTCGGCGCTTTGCTCGGGGTAAAGAAAGGATTTGCCCAACGCACCGTACTCGTCAATTTCAGTTAAGCCGGTGCCTAAAAAAACGAGATTAGGATTTTGGGTTGAGGCCTGTAGTTGCAATGCGAGCCTTTCTGGCTCGCATACATCATCAGCATCTAGTCTGGCGATCCATTGACCGCGGGCTGTATCGATTCCGAGGTTTAACGAGGCAGACAAACCCAAGCCCGGTTTTTCGATCAAAATGATTCGAGAGTCGTGTTCGATATATTCTTTGATAATATCGATTGAGCCGTCAGCGCTACCGCCGTCGACGACGATTAACTCGAAGGCACTAAAAGTTTGACTTAGAACACTTTCGATGGACTCTGCAATCCAGCGAGCTCCGTTGAAGCATGGCATGAGGACTGAAATCACTGGGATGGCGGCATTCTGGTCGTTCATCCGAAGATTGTATTTCAGAATGAATGGTTTACCCAGAGTCTGCGCCGGACGCGATGCCTAATATAATGTGGAATGCAGTGCTGAATGCGCCTAAAGACGCTACAAAACCTTTGGATATTCTGAATGTCGATTCTAATTACAGGCGTAGCAGGATTTATTGGCTGTAACTTGGCTAAACGGGTCACGAACGAAGGGCATATTGTCTTAGGTGTGGATAACTTAAGTCGCGGCAACTTGCAGAACCTCGCCCTGATCGAAAACACAGCGAAATTTCATTTCATAGAGGCTGACTGTGCCGACAGGCAAAGTTTTCTCGCTGAGATTATTGCTTTTCATGAAGAATTCCCCATCACAGAGGTCTGGCATCTAGCGGCTAATTCTGATATCCCAGCGGGGGTTAGTGATGCAACTGTTGATCTGAAAAACACATTTATGACGACCTTTAACGTACTAGAGGTTATGAAAACGCTAGGTATCAAGGTACTGACCTTTGCGTCAAGCTCTGCTGTGTACGGAGATCATGGCGATCAAAGTATTTCAGAAGTCTCTGGCCCGCTGTTACCGCTATCAAATTACGGTGCTATGAAATTGGCTTCAGAGGCTGCAATCAGCGCGGCGGCTGAGAGCTTCTTAACTCAGGCATTTATTTGTAGATTTCCGAATGTGATTGGTGTGCCGGCGACTCATGGGGTGTTACTTGATTTCGTGAACAAACTCAAGGCTAGCCCACACAAGTTGAATGTTCTGGGCGATGGTACTCAGCAAAAAGCCTATCTTCATGTAGACGACTTGCTCGAAGGTATGTTGCAAGTTCGGCGTCAAGCCACTGAAAAAGTAGCTGTTTATAATCTAGGGGCTGATGATCTAGGCGTTTCGGTTCGTAATATTGCCGAAGCGGTGGTTGCTAGCGTGTCGCCCGCTGCAAATATTGTGTATGGCACTGAGGATCGTGGCTGGGTTGGCGATGTCCCTAAATTTCAGTATCGTCTCGATAAATTAAAGATGTTGGGGTGGACCCCTAAGCTTGACTCGACCCAAGCCATAAAAAGAGCGATAGCAGAAATTGTCGAACAAGAGATCACTCGTAAATGAGGCAGGTTGTTATCCTAGCCGGCGGTAAAGGTACGCGTCTAAAAGAAAGACTAGGGAACTTACCTAAACCCCTCATCGATGTATGTGGCACTCCATTGCTTGAGCATCAGATTTTGCTGGCCAAGCGCTATGGCTTTGACCGAGTGCTTGTGTTGGTAAATCATAAAGCTCAGCAAATCGTTGATTTTTGCAACAGCCGAGGTAGTTGGGGTATTGCGGTCCACTGCATTGATGACCAAGTACCGCTTGGCACTGCAGGTGCGGTGTTGAGCGTACTTGATTTACTCGAAGAGCAGTTCCTTGTCATGTATGGCGACACTATGCTCGAAGTGGATTTAAAACGGTTTTGTAACGAGCACGAGCGCGTGCCAACGACTGGCGCCACGCTTTTTTTGCATCCGAACGATCATCCTCATGACTCTGACTTGGTTGAAATGGCTGAGTCAGGCGTAATTACACAGTTCCACCCTTACCCACATCCCGCCGACAAGTATTACCCTAACCTTGTTAACGCTGCGCTGTATTGTTTAAGTAAGACGGCGTTGATGGCCTACCGACGCGACAGTCAGACCGAGCTAGACTTTGGTAAACAGCTGTTTCCGCAGATGATTCGTGACGGCGTCCTGTTAAGGGGCTATAACAGCCCCGAATACATTAAAGATTGCGGTACTCCTGAGCGAATCGACAAGGTAAGAATCGACTTTAATAACGGCAAAATAGCAAAAGCTTCCCTCGCCAATAAACAAGTGGCTGTTTTTCTTGACCGAGATGGCACGCTGCTTCAAGAAGTTAATCATCTTAATTCGGCTGACCAAGTCCAACTGTTTGAAGGTGCTGCACAAGCAATACGCCGTTTCAATCGCGAGGGCTACAAGGCGTGTGTTGTCACAAATCAACCCGTCATCGCCAGGGGTGATTGCACCGTCGACGATCTCACACAAATTCATCGTAAGTTAGAAACGCTGCTTGGTCGTGAGGCGGCCTATTTAGATCGAATTTATTACTGCCCCCACCACCCTAATAAGGGTTTCGTAGGAGAGCGGGTCGAGCTGAAGATGGCGTGTCAGTGTAGAAAACCAAATACTGGAATGATCGATCAGGCCGTGATTGATTTGAATATTGATTGCGCAGTGTCATGGCTTATCGGTGATACCACGACTGACATAGCGACCGCAAAACGCGCGGGGTTGAAATCAATCCTTGTCGAAACCGGGTACGCAGGAAAAGATTATAAATACCCAGCAGTTGCTGATTTTGTCGCTGCCGATCTGCAGACGGCAGCAGCCTTGATCCTCGACGTTTATCCGCAGGTTATAGAAGAGTACTCTGCCGACTTAGCTAAAATCGAATCCGGGGAAGTAGTTTTTATTGGTGGACAGGCGCGTAGCGGTAAAAGCACATTTGCGGGCATCGTAAAGTACGCCTTGCTAGGGATGGGGCGTCAGTGCCATGTACTCTCAACAGATCGTTGGATATTGTCCGAAGCCGAGCGTGCCCCTGGCGTGCTTGGGCGACATGACATGGCTGCGCTTAACCAGTGTTTGGCGAAACTTGCATTGCGAAGCGGGCGACCGGCCAAGCTATCATTGCCCATTTATTTGAAGCACGGACGACAACAGCAAAAAGACGCAGAGAGCCTTGTGATTGAGCACGACGACATTGTGATCATCGAGGGCGTGGCTGCTTTAGCCACTGATGTGGCCAAGCATGCCGCCTGGCGGTTTTACGTCGAACTCGACGAAGCTGAGCGCCAAAACCGGATTCTGACTGAATATAGACGACGCGGCTATACAGCTGAGGCCGCAGATGTGATCTACCGCGAGCGGATGCTAGATGAAGTGCCCACAATAGACGGGCTTAAGCACGATGCCATCAAGGTTAAACTACCCTTAAAGGCTGAGAAGAAGATTACGCACACATGATTATTAGTCGAACACCTCTAAGAATGAGCCTAGTGGGCGGCGGCAGTGACTTACCCGCGTTTTATCAGCGGGAGGAAATCGGTGCGGTCGTGAGTTCTGCCATCGATAAATATATCTATGTCACGGTCAACAAAAAATTCGATGACGGGATTAGAGTTGGCTATTCGACTAACGAAGAAGTCAGCGCGGTTGCTGATATTAAGCACCCGCTTGTTAAAGCGAGCATGCAATATTTAGGCTTGAACGGTGGCGTTGAGATCACAACGATCGCAGATATTCCCTCTAAAGGCACTGGGCTTGGGTCATCAAGTTCTTTTACCGTGGGGCTACTGCACGCCTTAAGTGCCTATATGGGTACATACAGCTCTGCGGAAGTCCTGGGCAAAGATGCATGCCATATAGAAATCGATCTTTGTAAAGAACCGATCGGCAAACAAGACCAGTACGCAGCTGCCTATGGCGGTTTCAACTTAATAGAGTTTAGGCCCGACGAATCTGTGATTGTGTCGCCTTTAATTTGCAAGGCGTCTACCTTACAGTCGCTGCAGTCAAGCTTATTGATGTTTTACACTGGTACAACTCGTAACGCGTCTAGCATCTTAAAAGAACAATCAGAATCACTTGCTAACAATCGAGGCAAACTAGACTCGCTTAAAAGAATGGTGCGACTTGCCTACAATCTAAGAGATGAACTGCAGGCGAATAATCTTGAGGCATTCGGCGAGATTTTGCATGAAAATTGGATACTCAAAAAAAGTTTGGTGACCAATATTAGTAGCCAAGAGATTGATCAGTGGTACGACATCGCTTTAATGGCCGGAGCCAAAGGCGGCAAGATTCTTGGGGCGGGTGCTGGAGGATTTTTGTTGTTGGTTGCGCCTCCCGAGAAGCACGATGCGATCAAGGAAGCACTATCAAACTTAAGAGCCATTCCGATAGGGCTTGATCCTCTTGGCAGCAGGATAATTTTCTATACATAAAGATCGAACTCGATCAGGACGAATACTATGGCGTTGGGTAAAGGTATTGCAAGCTTATATTTAGACAAGTTGATACAGCTACTGTCCGTCGTTGACCGCGAACAGATTGATCATGGCGTTCAAGTTGTCGCCGATGCATGGCTTGCCGGCAAACAAATTATCACCTTAGGGAATGGTGGCAGTTCTATGACCGCCTTGCATTTTATTAACGATTGGAACAAAACGATACCAATGCACACGCAACGCAGCTTTCGAGGGCGTTCGTTGGTCGATAATATTGGCCTGATGATGAGTTATGCAAACGATCTTTCATTTGAGGATATTTTTGTAGGCCAATTAAAAAATATCTTACAGCCAGGTGATCTTGTGTTGGCGATCTCGGGTAGCGGCAACTCAGAGAACGTTATCCGCGCTGTTGAATATGCGAATCAAAACGCTGCGGTTACCTTGGGCTTGTGTGGCTACAGTGGTGGAAAATTAAAGCAAATAGCGCAACACGTTGTTTGGGCTGAAATAGATGATATGCAGCTAGCAGAAGATTTTCACTTTATGTTTGGGCACATGGTGATGCAACGCTTGGCTGGGTATTGCTAGGCTAAATTTTTATCCAACTATCTGGCAACAGGCCATCAAAGCCCCAGGCCGTTATGCTGCCTTGAATGACGAAACCTGGCGCAATCACGATTTTATCTTTGTGCGCTGACAGCCAAGCGCCCCACCAACTGAAGGTACTGTTGGCGATGATGAAGTGTTTGCATTGTGTCATTAGCCAAAGATCAGCGTAGGCGGTTGCATCGCCCTGATTATGTGACACCGCAGTAATCTGATGATCAGCCAAGCCGATTAAAGCCCTTGCGGCAACGATATTGTCAGAAAATAAGAAATAATGCGCCGTCGGCATACGCTCTTGCATCAAAGCGAGGGCTTTTGTGTAGTACTCACTCGCGGTATTGTTATTACCGACTGCGTTGGGGCTATCGAAAAACCGGACATGTAGGGCAATCGCATTACAGCTGCAAATCTGCTCAGCCACTCTGCGATTTTCGGTATCGGTGGGCGACTGTATGTTGAGGTCATTTCGAATAACATCCTCAATATCTTGAAAATATCGCTCACTCTGCCAGTAGCCTTCTAGGTGTAAATCGCCTCGAGGTTTTATAGTCAAGAGGCGCGGATCAAACGCATTGCCTTGCTGTTGAATGTAACAACGCTGTTCGAACGGGAGTCTTTGATTGACCCAGCGCTTTAAGTAGCGCCGTACTCTTGCAAACGGCTCAAAACGATCTTCTGGAGACGCAAGTTTGGCCTTGATATTGAAGTGATCGAGTTGATATCTTTGTTGATAAGTGTGGTCGTACTTAAAACCACTTAGATTGTCGAGAACCAGTTCGGCATTGTTCGTTAAGGCAATACGCCGCGCAGCAGCAAAGGCAAAGAGCTGATTGCCGAGCCCGCCACGAATGCGCGGTATGACCTTCATATGCGTATGAGCAACTGATATTCGTGCGCAATGATTGTGCCACGTCCCGATGTCTCTATCAGTTGTTTCACAAGTGCGCCTTTGCCTGGTGAAAAACCGAAACGCTCACAAAATTGTTCGTATGGCTTTGCTAACAGAGGTTGCACGGCTCGAATGTTCTCAACGGTTTTGGGGGTGTCATCAATAAGTACCAATGAACCAGTTTTCAAGTTTTTTGTTGCCGCGAGGTATTCGTTTAGTCCATGAATCGCGCTGGGTATTGGGTCATCCCAATCGACATCCCATGAGTCTAAATAAAGCAAGTCGATTTTATTACCCTCGACAGAAAGTTCGTTCAGAAATGAAACTGAGTCATTGCAGTAAAGGGTGGTGTGCGAGGTGGCTAAGGGCTTGAGCATGAGTAATGGCTCAAGCCGAATGTCGACGCTTCGACACTGGCCGCCAAAGCTATTGCAGTATGAGTCAAAAAGGATCGTACTGTTAGTTCCCCAGGCGGATGAGCCCGTCTCGATAATCAGGGCAGGCAGCTCACCCAAAAGGCTCAAGGCCATTGATAGAGTTTCGCGACAAGGGTGTTGGGGCTGGGAGATGGCAAAAAAATGGCGATCAAGCAGGGTCTGCAAGTTCGCTTCTTTCTCTCGGTTTTTTAATCCTGATGCACTGAGCCTTCCCCTGACGATCTTTTCGCCGAGGTCAAGTGCGCCTAGGCGACGCAGTAGTTTGATGGCGATGGAGTTCATTCTGATGATCAGTCCTAAAAGTCTGTTGAGCGAAGCAAAAAAGCCAGCTACTGGTTCGTAACCATACGTAATAGCTTGTGCCATCCTGCTACTATTTTCTTGAACAGAAAATTGTTGTGTAGGTTTAAAGTCATCAAGGTTTTATGACCATTGTTGGCACGATTCAAAATTTTGGCGAGTCGGTTCGGGTCACTTAATTGCTTGAAAAGCTTGCTATGAATATGCAAATTATAAAGATTGACGCGTAACCCATCATCCTTACGAATCACCACAAACGATTTATTTGCTACATTAATTTCGTAAGTTAACGTTTTTAGGTCATAGCCGCAGTTTTCATTTTCAAACCGATTGAATAAGAGAGGCCCCGTATTTCGAGGGTCTATCCCAAATAAAAACTGTCCGATTGCGGCTGCGTCGAAAATGCCTGCCACGGACGCTGAGTTGACACAGGTCCAGGCGGTGCGGCCTTGCTCAGCAAATAGATTCTCGGTTGGCAATGAAAAAAATGTAGCTGAGGTCTGCAACAAATGACCCAGCAAGTACATATCATTGTCTAACGAATGGTTTGTGTCGGCGGCGAGTGACAGTAACTCGTTGAGCCCTTCTTTATCGTTTATGTAGACGAGCGAAGCAATACCGCGATGTATCGAGTCTCTGGGGCAGAAGAAACCTTTGCCGACCTTGTTAACCGATGCCGCCAAGTTGGATAAATCAAAGATCAGATTGTCTATTTCAGCGTGAAAACAAGCAGAGACAGAAAACTTGTCCATAAATTGCTTTAAGACAAAAAAGCGCTCTGTCGTTTTGCTCCAAAACCCCCCACGAAACCGGGGATTCAGCCCCGCTAAACGAACGTTCAATGCTACCGGCGGCGTATAGAAGTCTTCGAGAAAAATTTGATGCTCGAAACCTACGACACGACCAGCCGTGGAGTTTGAGATCAGTATGGTGTCGATTCCACATAGGTTTTGATTCATCAGCAAAGCCGATTTCATCCATTCAGGGAATCTTTCTCCCAACCACACGAAAACGAGAGGAGGTGTCGACAGGTTTGAAAATGTATCGAAAATCATGACGCCCAAGTTGATAGCTAATTACGAGGAGGTGATTAGCAGATCCGTGAAGCCTCCATTTAAACCGATCTTCTTATAGAGATCATCTAGGTTGGCTGAACTCAGTCGCTCTGGCAAGCCCGAACCACCAAGGTCAATGAACTGCGTGTATTGACCACTCAGCACTGCCTCTTTAAATAATTGAAATGAACCGAGGCGATTCATGCCGTAAGGCCAAAATTCAACAATTAGTGGGACGCCGATGGCCAAGGCATTTTTTGCCCCAGACAGGATATAACCCTCATAACCTTGAGTGTCCATCCAAATTACCGCATCATTTTTGTCTAGTTCGGTACATATTGTGTCGAACGGCTCTGACGGCACCACGATGGTCGATCGGCTAACCTCGCCATGTAAACCGGGCTCGGCCGAAAGACGGACCCGATGATCTCCGTAGTTCGATTCAGATAATTCAAATACGAGCTCTTCGTTGGCCTTGGCGCCCAAGGCAATATTGAAAGTTGAGATTCGTTGGTCAATACCGTTGAGGTGGATGTTGGCTTTCAGGATTGAGTAATTGAAAGGCTCAGGCTCAATTGCAATTGCCGCTTTAAACATCCCGCGCTTAATCGCAGGGATGCACACTGTGCCAATATTCGCACCAATATCGATCAGTAAAGATCTTGTATGGTTCGGTCCGAGTAGTTCGATAACCTGCGCAACATTATCAGCGTCTTTTAAACCCTGGGCGTACACCATTCGACCAATCGTTCGGTCGTGCGAAGAGACAACAAAAGTTTCTTGTCCAGTGTTGGCCGTTAGCACGCCGTGCGTTTGTGTGGTGTCGAACACAAGTTTTTTAACTAACTCTGTTCGGAAGAGAGGCTCCCATAGAACAACTCTCAGAGATTTGAATATAAGTTTAAGCCCGATATAACTGAACGCAGTTAATCGCCGCTTAATTTGAACGATAAACGGAACTTTTTTTAGTAGCGACTTTATGGATTTCATAGGTGAACGATGCATATTCAATATAAAGACTTGGGTAAAAAGGGCGCCGTTCGAATTTTCAATTTTTGCCTATAAAACTCTTTTAGCGTAAAGGCTAAAAGTTTGAACCAGCCTTGTTTCTGGTGGAGAATCGAATCAACATTTTCGTACGTAAGGTGGTTAAAGCCCAGTAGTGTCACCCAAAAAATCTGTGCGGGGCCGAGGATACCTTCAAAGCCCCAGCGAAGGTACGCGAGCGATCTTTGCGGTTGACCCGAGCAAAGTATATTTGATAAGCCGACCAGTTCTTGCTCGCTGAAAAGGGATACGTCAAAATCTCCATGGGTGTCAATGACAGCTTTAATAACAATATCTGTGATCCACTGTGCAGAAGAGATGTTTTGCGAGCGTGGCATGTATTGATTTAATCTGCTAATCAAGAACGCCTGCTCAGCCTTTGTGCACGAAAAAAATTGAACAGTGAAGGCTTTAAATCCTGCTGGCAAAATTCCTAAAATAGGAGTTAACGACTGAAAATATGGCTGGTGAAACTCTAAAAGTGACCCATAAAGAACCGAGTGACTTTTGTTAAAGAACTCGATCTCCGACAACATAATTGTATCGGCATCCCACATCACAATGGGAAGGGTAACGGACTGTTGCTCAATGAGAAATGAAATTTTTAAAACTTGTTGGTAATACCAGCCTAAACGTGTACCAGTATAAGTTTTACCGGTTTTTTCCGTGTAATACGCACTTGCTCTGCTGGAAAATTTATCGAAACTGATTAGAGTGTTTTCTGGAATTATTTTTATATTTGGAAAAATTTGTAATTCTTTAGAAAATAATTCAACGGCCGAACTAGGGCATATTATTGAAAACTCGGGGTGATCATAAAATCGATTAATCTGAGGTATTGATCTTTTTAGTACGGGGATGTTGTTCGCGAGGGAAACAGTAAAAAAATTATGACGCATATCTGTTTTTATAATGACACTAGTTTGCAAGGTATCGGATGTAAATTGCTTTTGGTGACACATCGGGGTTTTCTCGCGAGAGAGCCTCTCGATCTTAAAATCAGTGATTAAAATACTACAACAGGTAGTTTGGTAGGATTTGATGACCGGCACATTGCGCGCCACAGTACTTTGCCTTCAAGGAAAACGTGAACTCAGCTACTAAAGCATGTTCGGGATGAAAGAGCAACCAACCCAATCGCTATTGCCTTTACTGTATCGCCTTTGGCCACATATCAGTTTACGTCGGCGTAGACAGTTTGCCTTGTTGTTTCTATTGATGGTTGTTTGTTCAATCGGTGAAATCGTAAGTATAGGCACGATCCTACCATTTCTGGCGGTGCTGATTTCACCAGATAGATTGTTCGATATCCAGTTTGTAAAAATAGCAGCGACATACTTTGGCGTGACAGAGCCGAGGGACCTACTGTTTCCCTTAACGGTTTTATTCGCTTCTGCGGCATTATTATCTGGCGCCCTACGACTATCTCTATTGTGGGCTCAAACTCGGCTGAGCCAGGCGCTGGGCGCCGATCTAAGTATTAGCATTTATCGAAGAAGCCTCTTTCAGCCTTATGAGGTTCAGATCTCGAGAAATAGCAGTGACTTGATTGCGGGCATTTCAGGCAAAGCTAGTAACGTTGTGAATTGCGCAATCGTTCCAATCCTAGTGATTGCGAGCTCCTGCTTGATGCTATTTGCGATTATTTCGACGTTGGTTGCACTCGAGCCCAAAGTTGCGCTAATGGCTTTTACTGGGTTCGGGTTGATCTATGGGGCAGTAAGCTTGGTTGTAAAAAAACAGCTGAAGGCGAGTGGCGAAAGAGTCAATCGAGAATCGACACAAGTCATTAAAGCCTTGCAGGAAGGCCTGGGAGGCATAAGGGATGTTTTGATTGATGGCACGCAAAATGTCTATTGCGATGTGTATCGAAAGGCGGACGTTTCGCTTAGGTTGGCTCAGGCAAGCATCAGTACTACTAGTAATAGCCCACGGTTTGTAATTGAAGCCCTTGGCATTGTATTAATCGCCCTACTTGCCTATGGCTTGGCAAGCAGGGATGAAGGGGTCGCCGGTGCCGTACCTTTACTAGGCGCCCTCGCGCTTGGTGCGCAACGGCTACTACCAATCCTACAGCAGACGTATTCAAGTTGGGCAGGTATGGTTGGAGGGCAAGCGTTGTTAGCAGAAGCGCTCGATCTGCTTGAGCAACCCCTTCCGGCCTACGCAGATAAGCCTGTGCCAAGCGCGATGCCGTTTCGGAACGCCATCAGCGCTGTGGCGCTATCCTTTCGCTACACCACTAAACCTGTAAACGTACTTGAGAATATCAGTTTCACCATACCTAGGGGAGCCCGAGTTGGGATTATTGGCTCAACGGGGAGCGGTAAAAGTACGCTGCTAGACATCATGATGGGGTTGCTAATACCAACTTCAGGTTGCTTACAAATAGATGGCATAACTGTGACAGAAGAAAACTATCGATCCTGGCAAGCACATATTGCACATGTGCCACAAGTGATATTTCTTGCTGACATCTCGATCGCTGAGAATATTGCTTTTGGCCTACCTACCACCAAAATTGATATTAATAGAGTGAAACTGTGCGCACGGCAAGCTCAAATCGCCGATACGATTGAGTCTTGGGATGAGGGTTATGACACTCGAGTAGGAGAGCGCGGTGTGAAGTTGTCGGGCGGCCAGCGTCAAAGAATTGGCATCGCGCGCGCCCTTTACAAGCAAGCAGACGTCATCATTTTTGACGAAGCGACAAGTGCCTTAGACAATGAGACAGAAACCGCAGTGATGCATTCGATCAACAGTCTATCAGCCGAGCTAACGCTCATTCTGGTTGCCCATCGTTTAAGCACTCTGAAAAATTGCACCCATATTATTGAAGTCGCTAATGGGCGCGTCGAGCGCTTTGGATCCTACACTGACATCATCGGTGAGCGGGAGCCCTTTGGAAACTAAGGGCTAGATTTTTGAGGCAACGACGTGATATCCCATGCATAAAGTATTTACTGACACGGTCGATTTTTTTCTAGTGGAATAAAACAAAAAAGCGGGTAATAGCAAGATTTTTGCGAAGAATGAATGAGTTGAAAGCGTGCGCGCCAATTCAACAGCCAACCAACTGTTGTAGTCACCTACTGGAGAGATACTTTCGATCTTCAGACCGTGCTCTGCCAAAACTTTTTCATACCAGCGATCGCTAAAGCCCGTATAAAAAAAATACGGATCCATGTGCCTGAGGCAATTGCTTGGTGCCGTAAGGATCAACTTGCCATTTTTCGAGAGTAACCGGGAGAATTCTTTAACGGCCTCATTGGGGTATGGAATATGCTCAAAAACTTCCGTACACAAAATCACATCAAAAGATTGATCTTCAGCTTCAATCTTCCAAATATCGCCAACGTAGTCAATCTGTCCGTACTGGTATTCTGCGCGACTATCTGGCCCCAGATTACTAATGACTTGTTTCTCGTCAGTTGTGTACTGACCGAAATCTTGGCTCTTATAGATCAGATGATTGCAATATTCTCTGTATCGCTGGCTACCACAGCCAGCGTCTAGGAGTCTGCTATTTTTCTGCAACTGAGCCAACTGCGTCGTAATGAAGTCATCTCGTTCAAATTGGTTATTGAGTCGCTGTCGCATTTTTTTGTAAAAAGTGCGAGACTTCACTAAGTTAGCTAGCCGCTTCAACATATATTTCCTTTGTTTTCGATCTAGAAGTCGATCGATTTATTTGATTCGACAGGCTTCGGGCACCATCAGTATCAGAGTGTGATTAACCGGAACGAAGACCATGCTCGGTGTCAAATATTTCTTGTAAATAAAGTAACCCGACGGGGCGGTAAATGCATCGGCCTCTTCATTCGGGATCAAGCGCATAATCATGACATCGAGGTCTTTTTGCTTTTCTTCAATGGGCAGGATATCAGGGCGAATCATTTCAAATGCGGGGTGCATTAACGGATTGTCGAAAGGCAAAACTTGATATTTTTTAAATGGGCTGATGACATGTAGAAAAACGTCAATTGCGTAGTTAAAGTGATATTTCACACCGCAGTTTAGGTTTTTAATCGACGTCATATCGTTCGATAATTGTGTGTAATACTCGGCTACGGGTTCTGGCCAGAGTTGATATTTAAAAATAGCAGGCTCACGCACCATTTTCGCAGTGGATATTGTTTCTTTAGAGGGCATAAAGTAATTGCCGGACTCAACTGTTGTTGGAGGTAAGACAAATATAAAAATAACACTCGTTAGTATGAAAAAGACTCTGTCTAATTTTATTTTTTTAAGTAAGACATAAACAATGATCAGGCCGATGATAGCGCCCGTGGCAACTCTAAATATTTCAGGCAGATGTAATAACTGACCTACACACAACAGAGACACGATGGAGGTTTTAACTAAACCGGCCTGCTTGAATAGGGCAGAGCGCCGACAGAGATAGATCAAACAGTAGATAATGTTGATAACTATCATCAAATAAATAACGATTAGCCGTACATTGAACTGAGAAAATCCCCAGACAGCTACTCTAATTAAACTGTCGAATATTCCCAAACCACCCATATGTTCAAACAATTTTGGCGTTGCAACAAACGGTAATGTCCAGGATAATCCGAACCAGTACCCGACCAAGTCATTAGCGGTCAAATAAATGCCAAAGATACCCAGCGGGAGAAGCAAGCCACCCATTGAATAGAAAAATTGTGCGAGGCTGTGGCGCCAAGTCGCATGGTTTGCAACGAGATTAATTCCTGGCGCTACAAAAAAAATAAACATTGCGACAATCAAATATTCTGCTCGCGCCAGGGTCGCTAACGAAAAAAGCAAGCCACTTATAAAACTTTCAATTCTCGTTGGATTATCTTTAACTACATAAAAAACGCCACCCATTAAAAATGGAAACGCAATGTAGTTGGGCCATGGATAAATAACAACGGGGTGTATTAGGACACAACCACACAAGATATAGAATGAAAGTCTTGAGTCGTTAGTTAAGCACACCGCCAGTCGAAATAAAATCCATAAGCCTACCCCATAACAAGCGACCGTAGGAACTTGTATTGAAATCAGGCTTTGCGACGTGAATTCAAATAGCAAGCCTTGAATGAGTGGTGTGAGAATCCCGTAGCCAATTGCAACATCACGATACGGAGCAAGACCATCAAGCAGGTCTTTAGCGTTGCTAAGTACGATCCCCCAGTGGTGAGGGTCAACAGAGTAAATTCCCTGCCAAAGTGAAAAAATGCTAGCAAATAAAATAACTAACGTCACCCCAAAGCTATAACTTCGATAGCGTCTATCGTTCACGGCTTTCTCCACCACGGGGCGTAATTATCTCGGTTGTACAAAAGTAGTTCGTGAGGCCATGCGAAGCTGTTCAACGCTCGTTGCTAAGCAGCTAACAACGTGGTTTTGCTGCTCTTCAGTTAAGCCAACAAAAAGAGGTAGCCTAAGAAGTCGAGTTGACTGTGAGTCTGTTATGTCGAGCCTTCCATGTGTTCTCCCATAGCGAATTCCAGCTGGGGAAGAATGCAAAGGAATATAATGAAAAACAGCATTTATTGATTGCATTTTAAAGTTTTTCAGTACGGTTTCTCTATCATGCACCGAAGGCAAGAGCACATAGTAAAGGTGCCCGTTGTGTACGCAGTCATTTGGTATGTCGGGTCGTCGCAAAAGACCTGCAGCTTCGAGCGGCTCTAGCAGTTGGTGGTAGCGTTGCCAACTGGCAATTCTTTCATCGGTTATTCTTCGAGCATCTTCAAGCTGAGCCCATAAAAAAGCCGCAACTAGTTCCCCTGGCAGAAATGAGGATCCGATGTCCTGCCATGTGTACTTATCAACCTCGCCACGGAAAAACCGATTACGATCAGTACCCTTTTCTCGAATGATCTCAGCCCTCAATGCCAGCTTGCTATCATTAACAAGGAGCGCCCCCCCTTCGCCAGAGATAACGTTCTTTGTCTCATGAAAGCTAAGTGCGCCTAGCTCGCCAATGGTACCCAAGGGTCGGCCTTGATAACTTGCCATCATTCCTTGAGCAGCGTCTTCGACGACGTAAAGGCCGTGTTTATGGGCAATGCTCATCAATCGATCCATGTTGCACGCAACACCAGCGTAATGAACGGCGACAATTGCCTTGGTTCTCGGGGTTATGGCAGCCTCGACCTTTTCTTCATCTAGGTTCAGCGTGTCTTCTCGTATATCAACAAATACCGGCACTGCGCCACGCAGAACGAAGGCGTTTGCTGTTGACACAAAAGTATACGAGGGCATGATCACCTCATCACCCTGTTTAACATCCAGAAGAAGTGCTGTCATCTCAAGAGCAGCAGTACATGAATGCGTAAGAAGTGCTTTGGCACACCCGAAGTGCGCTTCGAGCCAGTCGTGGCAGCGTTTCGTAAACGGACCATCGCCAGACAAGTGACCATTAGAGTGGGCTTCGGCGATGTAGTACAGCTCCTTGCCCGTCATATGTGGCCAGTTAAATGGAATACGTTGTTCTTTCATATTCTTCTTACCTTTTCAAACCTTCCTAGCAATAACAAGTCTCGATCCTCCTAATGGAAGATTAAACCCTCGCTTAATAAGTGCCAGTTCGGCACCAAGCATTTGGGAAAATAATGAGTTTAGCCACGATGATATTTTGAGTTCTGCTGTGGCATCAAATTTTTCATTAGATACTTTCTTCTGAAGAAATCTAGAAATCATCATGGCAGGAAGAAGTGTTGTTACAAAAGACGTGCTCCTGATCACGCGAAATCCTGCGGCGTCTATTTTTTGGTGGAGATCCTGCGCGGCATAGCGTTGCTCATGGCACGCATACTCATCTACGCGGCTCCACAGCCATGCATGTTGCGGAACAGTAAGCAACATCAACCCTTCTAGTTTTAGAGCCCCACGCATCTGGGCGAGGACTTCTTCATCTTCCTTAATGTGCTCTAAAACGTCGAATGCGCCAATCACGTCAAATTCGTTTTCAAAAGGAATGCATCTGGCATCCATTTGCATCAACTTGACGGAGGGCAAGCGTGCGGCAGCAAAACCTAGTCCGGCGATGAAAATTTCGCTGCCAAATAACGTTGAATGGGGAAATTTTTTCGATATGCCGGACAAGACATAACCGGTACCGCAGCCTATTTCAAGCAAGGATTGGAAATTGGGGCAATATTTTTCAAGTGCCCACATGAGCAACTTATTTCTGGACCGGAACCAAAAATTAGCCTCCTCCAACCGAGCAAGCTCCGAAAAATAAGTTGACTTGAATCCACCACCTTCTAGAGCCAAGTTAGGAGCATAGGAATCAAAACCATCAATAAGGGCGGGGGCAAAACCACAGCTCGCACAGTTTTGGATTGAACATGAATAGCGCGCATCGCAAGAAAGACAACGTTTCATAATCTTTCTACGTTTAATGCATTCAGATTCGTAAAAACGAAAAACTTAAATGCTATGAAGAGAAAGCCAGCCACAACAAAGATTGCAACAGCCTGAACCCATTGGTGCGGGTACATAAAGTAATCAACGAAAACGACTAGAATAACGATGTTAATAAAATATCCAAACAAGTGAGCTACAACATAACGAGTGCTTGAACTAAGCAAGCTTCCTGTATGCGAAAAAGTAAAGTTACGGTTCCCAACATACCCAATTGTGGCGCCCATCCCATACAGAAGGGTTATGGTTATTTTAGGAGTCGCCCCAGCATGGGTGGCCAGCAAATAAATCAGATACCCAGCAGAGTTGCTCACAACACCTACTAATGCATAACGGAGTAACTGTTCAATTGAGCCTTTGGATTTCTCTGACAAAGTTAAATTGTTCATGTGCCAAGGACCGCCAGACCGAAACCCGTCTTGCCATAACCGTTGCCGTTGTACAACATGTAGCGCTGGCCTTTATGGTCAAAAACGAAGGGGTACTCAATCATGTCGGCATCCCAACCGTCCACCGACACCGCAATACCCGTATCTTCTAGCGCCAAGGTCCATGCCAGCCCATCTTTACTCACCGCGTACCCAATTCTGTACTTTTCACCACTACCACCGCGGTATGAAAACCACATCTCGTAACCGTTGTGCGCATTACCAACAACAGTAGGTCTTGAAAAAGCTTGCGCCCTGCCAAGCTCAAAAGAAACAGCCAAACCTTTACGTATCCAGTTCTCTCCATCAACTGATGACGCGAATTTGATTGGTGCTAACATTTCGCCATTACCCGCATCCCAATGCGTTACAGAGGTGTACCACATGCTATAGCGACCAGTTTCATTTTTCAACACCCACGGATAAGACAAGCTCAAGAGGTCGGTGCTATCAGACCCCATGAATGGCGCCTCACTGGCGAGCTCCAGCGTCATGTCAGGCTTCACAATCAGCCGACCAATGTCACCCCGCCACTGTTTGCCTTTGGGGCTTTGCCAGCCCATGAAGAGCATGTAGCGTACGCCATTGGACTCGTAGCAGTTGCCAATGCTTACCCCATCCGCATAAAAACTGCCTTCTGGCCCGTGTTCGAAAAAAGGTTGATTGTGCTCTCGAACTATCTGGCGGGTCACGATATCAATATCAACCGCGCCTACCGACGAGCGATTATTGGCATCCCTGCCACTGTAGAAGATGCGGTAAACGTCGTCTGCTAGCAAAATTGGCAAGGGGTTAGCCGCATGTGACAAAAGCTTGGGGTGCTTGCCAGTGTCAGCGGGACAATAGAGCAGGCCCTGCTTTTGCCATGTCGGGCTCATATTCCTCGCAACCGGGTGCTGGGCGCTCTGGAGCGTTCAGTCGCATTGCCGATGTAAGCCCCTTCGGGCAGGGCATCTGCCAATAGCAAAGCACCCGCGCCGATCACACATTTCGCGCCAATGTTGATGTGGTCGCGCAGCGTCGCATTGACGCCAATAAAACACTGTTCGCCAATGTCCACGTTGCCTGAAACAACCACGTGCGAGGCCATAAACACGTGATCTCCGATCGTCGAATGATGGCCGATATGGTTGCCGCTCCACAAGGTCACGTTGTTGCCTATCGTGACAAAGGGCTGGACGGTGTTGTCTTCAAGAATGAAACAGTTCTCACCGATGCGACCCTCATTCAGAATCGTGGCGCGAGAACTGATGTAACTGGCGACTCGGTAACCCAAAGCTTTGCCTGCCAAATACTTGTCTTTGCGCACCGCGTTGAGCTTGGCGTAGCTAATTGCAACAAAAAAATTGACTTGATCAATCGGGTAATGCGCTGTAACTTCTTCAAAAGCAACCACAGGTAGCCCACAAAAACTGGTTTCTTTCAAATAGGCAGCATCCACCGTGAATGCGACAACCTCGTACGCTGAGTCGGTACTGAAATAGTAGTGCGCAAGTTGGGCGATGGGACCCGAACCGAAGATAACCAAGCGCTTTTTCATGTGGACTTCCTCACCAGAAGCGTAAATTCATAAAGCTTATAGTCATGCAACAGCGCCACATTGCTTGAGTAGCGGCGTTTACAGAAGTCAAAAAGAAGACAGGGGTCTGCGTAATACAAGTAGTCGCGCATCTTGTCCGCATCGGAATAAGAGGTCAGGCAGTTAAACGCAAACCCAAGGCGACTGGAGCGATCCAGGATGTCCAGAGTGTCTTTCAAATAGCCCCACCACTCCGCGTCTGAACGATCCATGCGCACATTCAAAATGCCACTGGCTACACCATAGTCGGCCACATGGTCCGGCTCGCTAGCCAGAATAAACCGCGCCCGCGGGTTGTCTTGGTAGCGCTGAGTAGCGGCTTGCACCATGCCGTTCGACACATCCACACCAGTATACGAAAAATGCGCATGGTCTTTGTCTAAATAGTCATAGAGCGCGCCATAACCGCAACCTAAGTCGTTGATAGAAAAATGATCGGGTGCGTCAATGATTTTGCAAAGTTGCGCAAAACGCGTTGTTTGGCTCTCTTCGCCATTCCAATCCACGCCAAGCGCTGTTTCGCCATGCTCAGCCAACTTTGCGGTGTAATATTCGGCAACCTCAGTTAATAGTTCTATATTATTATTTTGCATAAATTTTTGCTGCCAGCGATTCATATTCTTTCGAATAAAAATTATTCTTTATAAATCCTACTATTTAATAGTGCTTTCGAAAAAACCCTCTCCATCCATGCACTGACACTCTCTCCTGATTTTGATGCTGCGAGCGCTACTTCATCTTTCAACCTAGGGTCTATGCCTTCTAACTGACCAAAATAGCGCTTACGCATCGTGCCACCACGAGCTCCTTTGTGCGGTATGTCCATATCCATACGTGGACCTGACGAAGAAACTTCAAAATCCACAACATAAAAACAATTTCCAAGCACCCAAGTCAAATTCACGTTCGATGCACTTTCAGGCAGTAATGCAAGCGGAGCTTCCGACGCCCAAAGCTTATTATTACAAATAGCTGCCTTTCCATATTCGCTTTCTTTAAGCCACGGAGCGACGCCTTCATCGCCAAACAATACTTTTCCACCAACCTTAACAACCCGAGCCATTTCATGTATTGCAGATCTCATATCAGAAAATAAATTTATTCCACCAAAATGATATACGGCATCAAAATACGCATCCGAGTAGGGGAGCATAGAGGCATTTGAAACGCAAAGATATAGATTTTCAGCGTTGAACGAATCGACCTCCTTGCTAGCTAGTCTTCGAGCCGTTGCTGCAATCATTAAGTCAGAGATGTCCTGCGCAAATATCTCGCCCGTTCGCCCAATTATTGGAATAATACACTTTAGATCATCACCTAAACCACACCCTGTTACGAGTACACGATCACCTTGCTTTAAATTTAATTTTTTTATCAATGAATTTCTGAAGGTGGTTTCATCTTCTTGAAATGTAGCAAAAAGCCAAATTAAAAAATTTTCATAAAAAGACTCAGCGTCATCTTTTTTATACATTATTTGAGAAATTTGATCGCCACCAGATAATAATTCCTCATCAATAAAAACCGGAATTGGGTTCGCAGTTTTCGCATTAAGAAAGGAATAATTTGCGCCTTGTGAATTTATTAAATCAGCGCCTTCAATAAATAATTTTTCTTTTGTTAAAGGGCAACAATATGGAGTTTTCAACATTTGCAGTTACTCTTCAAGTATGGTGTAAAAATGATACGAACTTACTATTTCATCTGAATCTTACTTGCTCAAGCGTGTTGATAAGTATTGTGCAACGGAATTATGCTCCATGTAGCTGAAGCCAAGAATATTCTTTGCCTCAGCCGAGAGGTTTGTGATGTTTATATTCATTGGAATATTAATCTGTTGCTTAAAAAATGGAATGTTGTAAAGATGATTGATTGCACGGCGTGCTTTAGTCGTAGCGTTAAACCCGCCTGCATGAAAGACCATGCAGTCAAGCAGGATAAACGAGCCCGCTTTTGCGGCAACTTGAACCGCACTTCTTTGGACATAGTTGCCCGATGGAAAAGCCTCCGCCTTATGGGATGCGGGCAGCACAAAGGTGGCCCCGTTTTCAAACGTGAAATCGTCTACGCAAAACAAGGCATTGATGGCTAGCGGTTGCGAAGATACAAAATGCTGGTATGGCAGGTCGCGGTGCCAGACACCTTGGTTATAGTCTTCCTGCGGCGGGTTAATAATGCCGTTTTGTTGATTCAAAATAAATCTTCCAGCAATCAACTTTTTCAGTATCGACAGCAAATTTTCATTCAGCGCAAGATTTAAAAATGCTGCGCCGCCATGTGTCAGCGGTGAGCGAATGGTGTGAAACTCATTCAGACTCTTGAGTCTGGATTCGCCATGTGTTTCAACATAACTGGCCCAAGTGCGGTTGAACTCGTCTGAAATGCCTCGAAGTTCATCTTCCGTGTAGCCTGCGTCGAGAACGGCATAGCCCAGGTTTTTGACCTGCTCAGCGGCTTCATCAAGCGCGAAGCCGCACCGGTGCTGCTGGAGAATACCGTAGGACGCTGTTGGAATGGTGGTCACGATGGTCACTTTATTTAAGTCGGTTTTGGCACACGTTTATATACGTGGCGAACGATGGTGTACGGGCGCTGCTTGACCTCAGAGAAAATCTTGGCAATATAAATGCCTTGTATACCGACGAAGAAAATGATCAACCCAGAAAAGAGCCAGATTGATGCAATGATGGATGTATACCCATCTGGAGGTGATGCTATAAACAAATATCTAAAGGTCAGATGCATGATGTAACCTAAAGCGGAGAGCGAGATAACCAACCCAGAGTAAAACGTAAATACCAACGGCGAACTACTGAACGACGTGACCGCATTCACAAGGTGACTGAATTTGCGTGACAACGAGTAAGAGGTCGGGCTAGTGGCATGCTTTAGCACTATTTGTTGGCATTGCTTATAGCCGGTAATGATCCACAAGCCGCCAATATTCAACTCGCGCTCTTGGTGCTGGAGTAGGGAATCGACATAGCTCTTGGACATCAACCTAGCAGTAACAATATTGTTGGGCTGTGCAATACCCGTCATCATACGAAACATGCGGTAAAAAAATCGGCCCGTCCATTGCTCAAAAAAACCGCCCTTGCGCTGCATCTGAACGCCAAACACCACGTCGCACTTCTCGCTGGCCATTTTTGCTGAAAAAACATTCAACCACTCGGGCTCTTCTTCCAAATCGCTGTCGATTAGAAATACTCGCTCTCCCGTGGCGTGAGCCAAGCCGGTCATCATGGCTTTGTGGTGGCCAAAGTTCCGCGACAAGTCAACCACTGCGACATGGGGGTCGTGCTCGGTCAACTGCACCGCAATATCAAGGCTATTGTCGGGCGAGCCGTCGTTGACCAAGATAATCTCGTAATCATCTCCGACCAACTGCTGGGCTGCAATGCTAGCGCGTTCGTGAAATTGGGCCACATAAGCCGCCGACTGGTAAAGCGTTGCAACGATGGATAGCTTCATGGCCTGACATTCCTCATGTAGCGGTGCGCGTCTTTACCGCAGTTGAACAACAAATCGAGAATGGTCACTCCGTGGGTGAAATTGCCCCAGGGCTGGGGGTATTCAGGGTAGCCCGCGTAATCAAACCAGGTCAGCTTGATATCGCAATCTGTGAATATACGCTCTTCAATGTAGTCCTTGGCTGCAGGGCCTGAGATGTATTCCGCACCGCCAGCCTGCTTACAAAGATCTGCTAAACGCTCGGTCTTACCGGTAAGCAGAGTGTAGTCCCATGAATTAGAAATGACTGTCTTGATACACAGGTAATGACAGACCATCTCAATGAAGCGGCGATTCAATTGTGAGATATGACTGTAAGAATCCGCAACGTAGAGCGGCTCCAACCATATCGCCACTTCATTAAAATGAGGCGCACGGCGATAATTCTGCACCAAGGCTTTCCAATGCGCTATGGCCCAGTCAGTCCCATCGATCAATGTATCTTTTATCTTCTGGTCATATTTACCTTTGACTTGCACAGGAACCGTAAGCCACTGCACGCCTTGAGGTGTTTTGATTTGGTTTCGATTGCGCCAGTCACGGCGTGTGTACTGCATGTCATCGTACAGAATGAACTCATCCACGGCCGCAATCAGGTCGAAGTAACCTTTCCAGGGAATATAATTAGACTGAGAAATGGCAATTTTTTTCATTTTATCCATGACAGTATGAGTTCTGTGTCATTTTCCAGCCAAGATTAAGCGATGTTTCGAGTTTTTGGAGTGCGGACAACAGCGCTGGTTTACGTCAGTTGCAGCCGCTTGAACTTGATTTTTCTAATAAAGAAAATGGGTGTTCGACGAAAATTCATACTAGGTTCGTGATTTGGCGCGATCAAATGGGTTCTGAGGAAGCATTCCAAAGTACTTGAAAAGGCCTAAACCCCCTACAATACACCCCTAACTGACCCTAAATTGTCCTTCGGAATTTGCGTATATGTCAAACTTCAATTTTGTGATGGTTTCTGCCGGCTTTGAACACGGTGGCAACGTTACACACCGGCATCTTGATGGCCACCCGCAGTTATTGGTATACCCGTTTGAATCTCAATTAGGAAATCGTAATTTCAACGATTTTTTGGCGTCTGTCGAGCGAGTTCAATATCGGTACCCCGAGTTCCCGGAAGGTTTGGCTGCCGAAGAGCTATACGAGCAAATGATCGATGAAGAGATGAAGACTTTTCTGAGAAAAAAAACCGGCTCTAAGTTTAAGGATGCAGATCTGCAATTTGACGAAGCCGATAGGTTGCGCGAATTCAAGCAGTTGTTGGGCGCTGGGCCTTATGCTCGTAAAGTGGTGATCGAAGCGTTTTTTCGTGCGACTTTTGTTGCCTGGCGAAATTACTATACGACTCCTCACGAAGGGATGTCTTATGTGGGCTATTCGCCGGCGATCGGCATTGACGCAGATCGCATCATTCGTGACTTCCCAAACGCGAGAATCATGCATATCGTGCGTAACCCATTCTCTGCGTATCGCGATACAAAGCGACGTCCGTTTCCGCAGTCCTTGAGTAAATATCTCATCACTTGGAATATTTATCATTCAACAGTCGAGATGTACTCCAAACAGTTTCCGGCTAACGTACGTATTTTTAGATACGAGGATCTGGTAGACGACAAAGAACAATTCATGAAAAATGTTGCGAGCTTTATCGGTGTGCAGTACGCGCCCACCATGCTGTATCCAAGTTGGAATGGCGTTGAAATAAAAGATAGTATTGCTCCTTGGGGCACCGTTCTTAAAAGCACGAAGGACTATAACGAAAGCGTTATCGATGAACTAAGCGACGATGAAAAATCCCAAATCGTTGCAGGTACAACCGCCTTGGCCAGACATTTTAAATACGATCAAGTTGGCTATCTAAAACAATACTATTGTGCTGAGTAAGCTTAGACACTTTGCTTGCGATCGTCGACAGCAACCGTTAGATAGCCACTTGGACGAGAGCCAACTCGGTCTGCTATTAAAAGAGCAAAACGTATTTGCTTCGAACATTAGGCGATTAACGGGGGGCACCTTAGGGTTGGCCTATTCCCTCGATATAGACGGGCGACCCAAGGTATTAAAAACGCACCTTATTACGGCGGGGGGCAAAAATATTGAAAAAGAAATAAGGCTGCTGCGCTTTCTATATGCAGGTGAAAGAGAAATAAGCAGGCTTGAATTGACGGATGATCAGCAGAGTAGGGTCGCGTTATTGATGGATGAACTTAAATATCCTCAGCGCGAGTTTGAGCCGATTCAAATCATGGACTTAACGGCGCAATATACGGCACAATTCGAAACCACTGCCACGCTAGACATTATTGCGCCTGAAGACACAATGTCAACGGTCTTTGTCGAGGGTGTGGGGGCGCTCGCTAGACTCTTCGCGAACCACGCAATCAGTTCCGTTACACACGCAGAAGTTAAAAAAAAATTTGCGATTCTTTCAGAACATATGAATAGCATGCCTACCGCGCTTTGCCACGGCGACCTTGGCCCTCAAAATATTATGTGCCAAAGTGATGCAACGGCTGTCGTGATTGATTGGGAAGATGCCTTTTGGGGCGTAGAGGGCTATGACTACCTTTACTGGCTAACTTTTTTGCGTAACAGAAAATATTACACACAAGATATTTTGGGTAGAACCTCATTAGGCAAAGAAATCGAAATGTCTATATTGCTGCTTATTGTCGTTTTAAAAAGCGAGTTGTCTCTCAGAATGGATCCGGAGATGAATAGACAATTAAGTTTCGAGCAGCGAATCACCGAAATCCTTGCGCTGAAATGATTCCCGTGCGAATACCCTTGCGTACACAAAGCTGATTCAAGTGATGCGTATTTTTGAATCAGACTTGAAGCAAATTACCGAGCAGGCCACACCAGATTTGCTTGCGCTCAGACGCTCGCATATATTTCTTACTGGGGGTACCGGGTATATCGGCCGCTGGTTGCTTGAAGCGCTTTGCTACGCCAATATGGCGTTAAGTTTAGATTTAAAGTTAACGGTTTTGAGTCGGGTACCTGATCTGTTTCAACGCCAATACCCTCATCTTAGTGACAGGTCGGTTGTTAACTTTATCGAAGGCGATATTAGAACGTTTCAGTTTCCGTTAGGCGATTTCACCCACACCATACATGCGGCAACCGATGTGATCGCAACCAATCCTGCGTTAGAGACTTTCGATGTGATTGTTTCAGGCACTAGGAGATTACTTGAGTTTTGTCGCGAGAAACAGGTTCAGCAAGTATTGCTTTTAAGTTCTGGGGCGATTTATGGCTCTATCCCATCAACGATTGATCTTGTTGGCGAGGACTATTCCGGCGTTCCTCGAGTAAGTGATCTTGGCGCGGCATATGGCATCGGTAAACTGGCCGCCGAATGGTTAGGCACGGCCTATTCGGCTGACGGTCTGATGGCTTGCAAATCGGCGAGGGTATTTGCTCAAGTCGGGCCCTATCTCGCACTAAACAAGCAGTTTGCCGCCGGAAATTTCCTTCTTCATGCGCTCAAAAAAGAGCCTTTTCTGATTAAAGGGGATGGCACAGCCCTTAGATCTTACATGTACGGCACCGATCTCGCAGTGTGGCTGCTGCGTATCCTCGTACAAGGTGTGGCTGGACGCTCATATAACGTTGGGTCACGTGACGCGATTTCTATTCAGGAACTCGCTAAGCTAACAGCAGAAGTTGCAGGTATAGTGACGCCAACGATCCAAATTATGGGCAAACCCTTGCTGGGTATTCCACCTGAGCGCTATGTACCTGATATTTCAAGAGCGTGCAATGAGTTAGCGTTGGATATTAGGATCGACTTGAGAGAAGCGCTATCTCGGACGCTCGATTGGTTTCGTGATTATCACAGGTAAGAGACATGACTGATGTTGTAACACTTGCAAAGAAAATTCGTTTAAAGATTGTCATGCTGTGTTTCCAAAAACGAACTTCGCACGTGGGCGGGGCTCTGTCCGTCGCCGACATCCTCGCAGTTTTATACGGCGAGGTTTTGGACATTTCGCCGCAGAGGATCGCGGACCCTTCACGGGATCGATTGTTCTACAGCAAGGGCCATGCCTGTACTGCCTTATATGCCGCGTTAGATTTACGGGGTTTTTTTGAGCCTAATGCGCTATCTGAGGGTTTCGCGGTTGATGGCAGTTACTTCACCTCGCATATCAATCATCAATTGCCGGGAGTTGAGCTGTCAACAGGAAGCCTTGGGCATGCCTTAGGCGTGGCATGCGGTGTATCACTTGCGGCAAAGCGAAGGCAGCAACCTCAAACCGTTTTTGCGGTTTTAAGCGATGGTGAATTAGATGAAGGTTCTAATTGGGAAGCGATCATGTTTGCAGCCCACCATCACCTAGATAATTTGATCGCTATCATTGACTACAACAAGATACAAAGTTTTGGGTCTGTGAAAGAAGTGATGGGTCTCGAGCCGCTTGCCGATAAATTTAAAGCATTTAATTGGGATGTCACAGAAGTCGATGGCCATTGTCTCGAACAGTTAGTGTTGACGCTGAGCCAAGCTAAAGCTAACCGCTCGGGTAAACCGAAGTGTGTGATCGCTCACACGGTCAAGGGAAAAGGCGTGAGTTTTATGGAGAACAAGCTAGCTTGGCACTACCAGTCGCCGAACGAAGATGATTACCAAGCTGCGTGCCTTGAAATAGAAGCCTCATAACATGCGACACACATTTATCAATACCTTGACTGCTCTTGCAGAAAACAACAAGGATATATTTTTGCTGTGTGGTGATCTTGGCTACTCGGTTCTTGAGCCCTTTGCCGCTAAGTTTCCCGACCGATTTTTAAACATAGGTATCGCCGAACAGAATATGACCCAGGTGGCTGTCGGGCTTGCGAGGGAAGGCTACAACGTATTTACCTACTCGATCGGTAACTTTCCCACCTTGCGCTGTATGGAGCAAATACGTTACGACGTTTGTTACCATCAAGCAAACGTTAAAATCGTGGCTGTAGGCGCGGGTTATGCTTATGGACCGCAAGGTGTGTCTCACCACACAACAGAAGATATCGCAATGCTGCGCGCTATTCCGAATATGCTTGTCTGTGCGCCAGCAGATCCCGTAGAGGCCGCAGCCGCAGCCAATTTCATGGCGGCCTATGCAGGACCAGGTTACGTTCGTATCAACAAGTCTGGCGAGTCATGTATTCACGACCCTTCAGCACATTTGGCAATCACACCAGGAAATTTTTTACCGATTCGGGCGGGACAGTCGACGGCAGTACTCTCAACCGGTGCAATCCTGAGTGTGGTGTTGCAAGATGTAGAGCAGCACGCTCTAAATTACGCAGTATTTAGTGTTCCATTCATTGGGCACTATGATCGTCACACTTTAATTGATTTGACAGAAAAGTTTGAAGAGATCGTCACGGTAGAAGAGCATCAGTTAAATGGCGGTTTTGGTAGTTCGATTATGGAAGCGCTGGGTGACCTGTACGCTGAGCGTGTCATTAAACAAATGCCACGAGTGCGGCGCATAGGCATTCCAAACAAATTTTTCGGCATGTCAGGTAGCCAAGATTATTTGCGAACAGTTGCTAAGCTCCATCTCATTAATGGTCGCAGCGAGCACAACTAAGTTACAGCTAAAGTTTAATCATTATTAAATTCGAGTAATGAGAGCGATCAAGTCATTATGGGGTCTGCAATGTCTGATAAACACACAGTAAGATCAATCATCAAAGATCTCACGCCACCACTCATTTGGCGATCACTCAGAGATGCGAAACTGCGATTAAAAAAATACCATGGTGCCTACGGGATTGACGCTCATATAGAAAAATACTTGGATTACAGGAATGGCTACTATGTTGAACTGGGCGCGGCAGATGGAATCGGATTTTCTAACACCTTGTTTTTTGAATTGCATAAAAACTGGTCGGGGATACTGATTGAGCCGTCGGCGAATAATTTCTTACAGTGCCTAGCAAATCGATCTTCTCAAAACACGTTTTTTTGCAATGCGTGCACCTCTTTCGATTATGCTGACAAATTTGTAGAAATGATTTACGCCCACTACATGTCTGCAGCCATTGGGCTAGAGTCTGATATTGCAGATCCTGAGGAGCACGCATTAAGTGGTTCGAAGTACTTAGCTTCAGAGACAGAGAGGGTATTCAGATATGGCGCAATCGCCCGACCCTTAAATGACCTGCTGATTGAAGCCCGCGCACCTAAATTAATTGATTTTCTATCATTGGATGTAGAGGGTGTAGAAATTGAGGTGCTGAAAGGGGTTGATCACGCAACATACAAATTCAAGCTCATGTGCATTGAGACGCGAAGCCCAGAAGTATTGACAGCGTATCTAAGTCAATACGGCTACATTCATAAAGAAAAAATCAGCCATCACGATCATATATTTTTGTTGAGATAAATTCAGAAAATTCAGCCTTCCCCTGCGGCCAGTTAAATGAAATATAAAAATCAGATCGATGGTTTAAGGGCGCTGGCTGTTATTTCAGTCATTTTTTTCATGCGGATGTCATTGGTTTTTCAGGTGGTTATGTTGGCGTAGACGTTTTTTTTGTAATTAGTGGTTACTTAATCACCTCTTTGATCCTGCAGCAAATGCGAGATCAGACGTTTTCTTTGAGCGCATTTTGGGAGCGTAGAGCACGACGTATCCTACCCGCGTTATTTTTTGTCATTTTCTGTTGTTTGCCCGTTGCCTGGATATTCTTGCTCCCCTACGACATGCAACGGTTTTCTGGCAGCTTAATCACAATTCCGTTTTTTTTGCAGAATTTTTATTTTTGGCGTAACAACACTTACTTCGAACCCTCATCTGACTTTTCACCACTTGTTCACACTTGGAGCCTTGCGGTCGAAGAGCAATATTATTTGCTTTTTCCATTTTTCTTGCTGTGGACACGGCACTACAAGAGAACGACGTTACTTTGGCTCATACTATTTATTGCGCTGATTGGGCTACTAATGCTTCAGTCAATCTTCGTCGAAAAACTTTCATTTAAATTCTTTATGCTGCCCACCAGAGGGTGGGAGATTTTGATAGGTGCAGCGGTCGCATGCCACGCCTTAGACTTAAATAATCAGAAAAAGTTATCCCTCTGGATCTCTGAATTTTTCAGTATGGGTGGCTTGTTGTTAATACTGTATTCGATTATGTCTTTTGATAAGAATACGGTGTTCCCTGGTTGGGCGACTCTCGTGCCGACCGTGGGGACCGCATTGATATTGCTCTGTGTTGACCAGAGAACGTTTGTGTCGAGATTATTCGAACTTAAACCCTTAATGGCAATTGGGCTGGTGAGCTATGGCGCGTACTTATGGCATCAGCCTCTGTTGGCCTTTTCGCGGCATGTTTCGATTGATGAGCCTAGTCGGTTGGTTACGTCAGTACTTGCTCTGGCAAGTCTGATTTTTGGTTGGATCAGCTACAAGTTCATCGAACAACCCTTTAGAAGGCAGGGATTGATAAGCGCGAGAGTTTTGATTACATTTGTCTTATGCTCAAGCCTTGGCCTAGTAGCCTTTGGGGCCTCGGGTGTTTTAACAAAAGGTTTCGAAAATCGATTCTCTACGCAACAGAAAGAGTTGTGGGCCTACACTAATTATGATGTCGGGTCGCTTTGGCGGGTGGGCCAGTGTTTTCTTCAGCCCGAGCAGTCGTATCACTCGTTTGGCAAAAGCTGTATTGGTGAGGGTAAGCCTTCGCGCACCATGGTTTGGGGCGACTCCAACGCTGCGGCCCTCTATCCTGGGTTGAAGCATCACTTTGAACATGTTGCGCAGTATTCGGCGAGTGGCTGCCCGCCGGTACTTTCGATCAATCAATCTTGGCGACCATTTTGCAAAGATATTAACCACCATGTATTCGAGCAGGTAAAAATGCTCAGACCTGAGCGGTTGATATTATTTGCGAACTGGATTCTCTATAAGGATATTGATCTGCCTGTTGAATTGGCTGCCACCCTTGATGCCATCAAAAAAGAATTACCGAACACTTCAATCGAAGTGGTCGGCGGTGTGCCTCAGTGGTACCCATCATTGCCGGTGTATCTGCTGAAGAGAGACCTATATATTGACCAAATTAGCGTAGCCATCAACACAGGTTTGTCGCCAGTTATCGAGTTGGATCAAGCGTTGTCTACAATGAGTGCGCTTCGCAATGTACAATTTCATTCAGTACTTGATGTACTTTGCAATGATCAGGTATGTCAAGTTGCCACCCAGTTTCAAGACAAGCAGGTGCTGATTGCCTGGGACTACGAGCATTTAACCGAAGGCGGCTCAGTTAACCTAGTGCAAAAATTGTTTGGTGACAGCCGCTAGGCTTCCGGATCATGACGAAAAAAATCGACTGCTTCAGCCTGTGTGAGCCTGGTATTGTTCGATTTGGGCGAGACTAATCTCGAGCATGTCTTTTTGTTCGTCATGTGATTGATGCCAGGCTGCAATTTTTTCGATCGTGACTTCAAGCGACCAGCGTTGGTGCCAGCGCAATTTATCATGTGCCTTACTGCAGTCCAGTCGCAAAAGTTGTGCCTCGTGCGGTTGCTCTGTGCCAATTAAAGTCCACGATGCGGGCTTATGCCAACGAGTTGCCATCAACTCAATGACCGAACTTACGCTACGCGTATCAGAATCTTGTGGGCCGAAATTCCAGGCGCTCGCAAATTGATTGCCGTGACGATAGAGGTTTTCTAAGAGCAGTAGATAACCTGAGAGGGGCTCAATTACGTGTTGCCAAGGGCGGATTGCCTGCGGGTTACGAATGGTTACCGACTCGTTTCGATTGAATGCGCGGATGGCGTCGGGTATTAAACGATCTGAAGACCAGTCACCTCCACCGATCACGTTGCCAGCCCTTGCCGTCGCAATTGCAGTGTAGCCGCCATCTTTCTTTGCCGTGAAATAGGATTGGCGATAGGCCGAGGTGACTAACTCTGCACAAGCTTTACTACTACTGTAAGGATCATACCCCCCCAAAGGATCTAACTCTTGGAATTGTTCGCCCTGCTCTTTATTTTCGTAGCACTTATCTGTGGTGACGACTAAAACGGCCCGAACATCCGGCATTTGACGCACAACTTCAAGTACGTGTGCTGTACCCAGCACATTGGTCGTATATGTTTCAAGTGGATTTGCGTACCCATAGCGCACAAGAGGTTGAGCCGCCATGTGAATCACAATCTCGGCTGCTGAGGCCCTTATCGCTTTGCTGAGCGAGTCGAGATCATTGATGTTACCTTGGACAGAGGTATCGACTTGGTGTTCGACCCCCAAGATCTTAAACAGAGAAGGTTCGGTATTGGGCGGTAAAGAAAATCCTGTGACTCGCGCGCCCATCGAAACCAACCAGACCGAAAGCCAACTACCTTTAAACCCAGTATGGCCTGTTAAAAAAACGCGTTTACCGTTCCAGAATGCTTTGTCGACATTGGCGCCCGTCATTACCAAACTTTCCATGGAGCATCACCCTTTGACCAGAGTTCTTCAAGGTAGTTTTTATCCCGCAAAGTATCCATTGGCTGCCAAAAGCCACGATGAAAAAAAGCCTGCATCTCGCCACGTCTTGCCAACGACTCGAGGGGTTCACGCTCCCAGATGGTGTTGTCATCTTCAAGAAGAGTCAGGCAGTCAGGCTTTAATACAAAGAAGCCGCCATTGATCCAATTGCCGTCTCCAGAGGGCTTTTCTTGAAAACTGGCGACTGAGGTGCCTTGTATCTTGAGTGCGCCAAATCTTCCTGGGGGCTGTACCGCTGTCATTGAGGCGATCTTGCCGTGGGCTTTGTGAAAACTGATCAGTTCTGCGATATTGACTGACGCCACACCATCGCCATAAGTTAAACAAAAATCTCCGTCTAAATGTTGCGCAATCCGTTTAATGCGCCCGCCAGTCTGGGTGAGGTCGCCAGTATCAACGAGGGTAATCTTCCAAGGCTCAGCTTTTTGGTGATGTACCGACACCGAGTTGTTTGCTAAATCGATCGTAACGTCGGACATGTGCAGAAAATAGTTGGCGAAGTACTCTTTGATCAGGTAGCCTTTGTAGCCACAGCAAACGATGAAATCATTCACGCCGTGAGCTGAATAGATTTTCATGATATGCCATAGAATAGGCTTTCCACCTATTTCTATCATGGGTTTGGGTCGTATTACAGATTCCTCTGAAATCCTTGTTCCGAGACCACCCGCCAGCAATACAGCTTTCATATTATCCTTAGGCCCTTTACAACGATCATTAATAAAGTCTGGAGTAAACTCTTGAGTTGGAGTGTCGCCCAATGGTCGACAGATTTGTGCATGCGCATAATCTAGATTGTAGAGCACCTTTGACTTTCGCAAAAAAGTGCCACGGCGAACTTGGCACCTTCATAATCGGTGCCTTGAATAACGAGCGGGTATGGGATTTTAAAAGTCATTAATAAATAGGTTCATATCACCAAAAATTTCATGTCTATTCAAATCACTCGCTCGAAAAAACTGATACACCGCATACAAGCTAAACTCAGAGTAGATCAGGCCTACGATTTTATTTCGAAAAAATATCAAAAATATCAAAGACAGCAAAGTCATCAGACACTTAGCAGTCAACGCGCCCTAACAGTTTATTACCATCTCCAGTCTTTGAATACGCACCCTTACATTGCAGAACGCATGTATGGCGAATGTGCGCCGCTTGTTTGGTCTAATTACGCTGATGCAGGTATCGCACATTTTTTACAGCAACCTGAAGGCACAACCAAGCCCTATTTTGTGGAGCCCAACGATCAAATACTGACGCCTGGGGTCTATTTCGGCGCGAAAAAACCCTTTGAGATTATCAAGCGGCTAGATGATATAAAGAGTTTAATTGAGTCGGATAACTTCAAAGGACTGTTGATCGGCGAAGATGGCCTAGAGGCTCAGTTTATTCATTACTTTGGCACTGAACTTATCCATAAGCTCTATAAATACCCGCAAATGCGGTGTATCCCCAGAAAGAAAACTGAAGAAATAGAGTGTCACGCTGACCAGATTGGTAGGCAGTTCATATTTCTAGCATCAGACTATAAATTGAAAGCGATCGATTTGCTAATAGAATCTTGGCTAAATGTTCGTCAACTAAATGGCGCTACCTTAACCATTGCTTGCCCCAATATTCCTTTAAATGAACTAGATAAACTAAAGTCTGTAAAATCAATCAAGATTATTAAAGAAGCCCCACTTTCGCCAAAGACTAAAAAAATATTGTTATCTAATGCAGATATCAGTATCTGCTTGACACATGTCGACGGCGGTGCGAATGCTTGGGAAGGTATCGAATATGGCCACCCTATTATTACTAGCTCTTATCACAGAAGCGATTATCTGACCAAAAATCAGAATGGGGTGGTGATAGACTTTCCGAATCAATTTTATCGTTTGGGCGAATACGGTTTTCGCTTTAATAGCATCGAAGACTATATGGCTCATGTCGAATTTGAGATGAGTCAAGGTAGATATGATGCTGCAAAAACAAGCTTGACTGAGAAAATACAGGCGTATATCGATCATCCCAATCTTGTGTACGAGCAATCAGTCAAATCCTTGCAACTGGCGCATGAGCAATCAGTCGCCAAATCAAATGAGCGACTGCTTGAAATATACCGCCAAGGTATCAATTGAACCATGATCACTATAAAACTATCAATCCCCGGTTTTGAAGACGTAGACATCAGTCAATTTATTGGTCGAACAGATAATACGGTCAGAGATTGTGTTTTTTATGTTAATCGAGACGATATAAAAGTTGCAGATTATTGGGTTTGCCTAGAGGCGCCTTACAAGACGGTTGAAACGTGCAGGGTTAAAAAAGACAACGTTTTCTTTCTGAATGCAGAAACTGCGTGGCCCAGATTTTTTTATGACAGCGAGCTTAAGAAAAATTTTTTAATGCAGTTTGGAAGAATATATACCTGTCATGATATTTACGCGACCCATGCTTTTTTTGGATTGCCTTACTTGCCATGGATGATTAACGCCAATCACGGTCAGGCGGTTTTCTCGAGTCACGCCAGAGATCGCCTTTTTTTTGAACAGCTTACTTCTTTACCTAAAACCAAGTCCTTATCGGTATTTTGTTCAAATCAAACGTGGACCGAGGATCACAAACTAAGGCTTAAGTTTGTTAAAGCCCTGAAAGCACACTTTGGGGACAAACTTGATTGGTTCGGCAATGGTATCGAACCGCTAGAGCAAAAGTGGGATGGTATTGCCCCCTACAGATACCATATTGCCCTAGAAAATCAGTCTCGTAATAACGTCATTACCGAAAAGTTGTATGACACATTCTTAGGGTTGGCTTATCCCATCTATTACGGGGCGCCAAATGCTAGCGAATATTTTGATTCCAATTCATTTTCTACGATTGATATTGTGGACATAAAAGGCTCAATAGAAATAATCGAAAAAATACTTGAAAGCGATTTGTATGAGCAACGCTTAAGCGCAGTGATTGCCTCAAAGAATCTTGTGTTGAGTCAATATAATTTATTTGAACGAATCGCTGATATTTGTCTAGCGGCACAAGCAACCATTCCGCGCTCGGACCCGTCTGTGGAAGAAAATGTTGTGTTGATGACCATGAACCAATTCGACGTTAAACAGGATTTGACTGCGTTATTTAAAAAAAATCGCCTCAGTTTGATTTTAAAACGGTTGATATATTATTATCCTGGCTCTTTGTTAAAGAAATGGGGTGCTCGATTACTACGGCAATATGATAATCAACGCTAAATCGCCTTGCCTAGATCGGTCTTTCGATGGCCTAAAGGGTTTGATATCAATCAACGTGGGTCGCTGTAATGTCAACATATAAAAAAACGATCACTTTGATTGTCTTCAATCGACCTGCTAAAACCCAAGAAACACTCGACGCGCTAAGAAAAGTTTTTTTGATTGACCAATTTAATTTGGTTGTGATTCGTCAAGAAGGATCTGCCGAAGTTAAACAGATCATTGATGCAATTTCATGGATTGATGCGACGCATCATGTAATCAACTATGCCTCTCAGAGCAGTGTGAAGTATCGAATCAATAATAATGTCAGAACCGGTCTCGAATTAACTTTCGCTAATCCTGAGTGCGAATACGCGGTAGTCGTTGAAGATGACATCTTGCTGGGCTACGATTTCTTTCACTTCTGCAACGTCATGCATGCCCGCTATGCCAGTGACAAAAAGTTCAGAGCAATCAACGCCTTTTCAAGGGAGCCCAATCAAAGCAGTATGCTGTGGTCTTATGGCAAATTTCGCTATGGGATCGGTAAGGGCTGGTCGCTTAGCCGCGTTGCCTGGCAAACTTTAGCAAAATATTGGAAGCCAGGTGTTGATCAACATTTTGATTATTTGATTGAAGAGTGGGCGCTTGAGGGTTTTGTCTTGATGCCACACTGCAGCCGATCGCTTGATATCGGTTGGGGTGAAGGTAGCTCTCATGGGCCCAAAGATGAGTTTGACGAACATTGGGTCGCTATGAGAAAAAGCTGGGTTGGCAGCGATCCGTTTCCACTTGAGGATTATCAGTGTGTTGACCGTTTGCCATTTTCATGGCGAAGTGACTGCGTGCCCTATGAGAACAATTTCACGCAGTTATCCAAGTTGTATCGCCTAAAAATTAAAAACTTATTGAAAAGGATGCTGCGTCGATAGACGAGTTTGTACATCGTAAGCACTTGACGCCGCCCATAAGTATAGATCGTAAATTACCAACACTAATTACGATAGGTCACCACGACCATCTAAATAAACTTAATCCTTCGAGCCGCAAATACCACCATACGAAGCAAAAGCACACCATGCTTCCAACGCGAAATATTAGTCTCGCCATAACGCCTCGCTCGATAGCGGATCGGCACCTCAAGAATCTTAAGGTTTAAGCGTGCTGCGCCAAATAACAAATCAAAATCACCAAAGGGATCAAAGTCGCCAAAGTAGGCTCGGTTATCGGCGATCCGTTGATAATCGGCGCGCCCGAGTTCGACAGTTAAAAACGTAAGTCATTGATTTATATGAATCACGCTTGAATTCGTTCCACTACAAGTTGATGTAACGGTCTTTGTAGGTTGGCTTTTTAACCCCTAAGCTCTCTAATATGTCAGCCTGTTCTTGACTGATGGA